>NZ_JAAEDI010000018.1 GCF_018129025.1 Neoroseomonas terrae
CGCCGTGTCGTTGCGCGCCACGGCCTCCCGCCCGCTCGGCACCACGCCGGCCAGGCGCAGCCCCGCATCGATCGTCGCGGCGCGATAGGGGTTGCCCCCCAGCTCATGCACGATGATCGCTTCCACCAGCGGCCGCAGATCCTCGAAGCGGTGCAGGTTCAGCTCGGCTCGCTGATTGCGGTCGATGCGCCGCGCGACGGCGGCGATATAGGCATCGGTGTCGTTCTCGTTGCCCGGCGCCCAGCGCGAGACGATGCCGCGGATGGTCCGCAGCCCGTGCCGGTCCTGGTACGTGGTCAGCAGCACCGCCAGGGCGCGGATGCCGTACTCGTGGGACACGAAGCGCGCGAAGCGCCGCCGGCTGCCGTTCAGCGGTGCCGGTTCCAGCGGCGGATCGGCCAGGCCCTGCCATTTGTTCGCCGGGTTGTGCTCGATGTTGCCGGGGTTGCAGTTGCGATAGCCGCGGCTCTGCTTGGGGTCGGACGTCACTTCTTCTCTCCCGTGGGCGGCGGCGGCAGCAGGCGATCGACCAGCCGGTCGATCCCGCGCGGGCCGATGTTCGCCAGCAGCGCGGTCAGCACCACGCGGCCGTTCTCGCTGTCGAAGCCCAGCAGGCTGGCGGCGTGCCATCCGATCAGCGCGAAGGCGACGATCAGCGGGACTTCCCAGATGATCAGCGTCAGCACGCTGCGCGTCGTGATGGGCATGTCCCGCCGCGCTTCCAGGATGAGCAAAGCGCGGCCTGCGAAGGCCGCGCCGAGGGACTTGATGATGGGCGCGGTGTCCGGCCCGAGCAGATCGTTCATGGGGCGGACAGACACCTGCGAAGGATGGGACATCGGCGGCACCTCCCTGGGGGCGGCGGGCCGAAGCCCGCCGCCTGCGCCTCAGTCGGTGTCGGTGACGGTGATCGCCGTCTGGTCGGTCACATCGACCGCCGACGCCGACTTGTCCTTCACCACCACCCACGATGCCGTGGACAGCGCGCCGGCGCTGGTGGCGACGACATAAATCAGGTCGCCGATCTCCAGCATGTGCCGGACCGGGTTGAAGTACCCGGCGACGCGCACGACGGTGATCGCATCCTCGGACTTGTAGGTGTGCATCTTCGGCGCGGCGCCGGACTTGCTCTCACCGCCGGCCGGCTGGAACCCCTTGATGTCGAATGCCATGGCTCAGCTCTCCGTGCTCTCGACCTCGATCACGCCGAGCGCGTCGATGGTCACCGCCCCGCCGCTGAAGGCCTGGGCGGACAGCCAGGACATCATCTGCGGGATGTAATTGACCTCGAGCCCCGTCTCGACGGAGATCGCGAGGCCGATCGCGTCCGCGTCGAAGGCGAAGTTGGTGCGCGTGGTGGAGTTCAGCGGCAGGCCGCCTTCGTCCATGTCGGGCACCATGATGATGTCGAAGCCGAGGATCGCCGGCAGCTTGCCGTCGGTGATCGCCTTCTTCTCGACATAGTCGGCGCTGGTGAACTTCGCCTCGTTCAGCAGGTTGCCGTAAGCCTTGGCGGAGATGACCAGCTTGCGCTTGCCCCACGGCACGCTGCGCGCGTTCATCAGGCCGGCCGCGGCTTCGACCTTCGCGAAGGTCATGCCGGTGCTGCCGTGCACGATGTTCGCCGAGCCGTTTGCCGCGTCCAGCGCGTCGATGACCATCTGGTCCGCGCGCCGCGCGATGGCGCCGCCGATGTTCTCGGCTAGCACCTGGCGCTCGTCGATGTTGTTCAGCACCTGGTCGAGCTTGTCGGTGTAGTCGGACGCCTGCCAGGGCGAGAGGGTGGCCGTCGCCTCCGCATACTGCTGCCCCATCGGGATCAGCGGCGTCTGCGGGATGCGCGGCTTCGCCATGGCGCGCTGCGCACGGCGGAACTTGTGGGTGGACCCGATCACGCCCGTCCTCACACGGACATGCGGGCGAAGGATGCCCATCGACTGATACGCCGCCTTCACCCGGGCGTCGTAGTCGATTTGGACAATCTGCGAGAGGCCGGTGCTCATGGTGGCCCATCTCTCCGAACAGCGCGTTAGCGACGGTTCGCAGTCCGATAGGCCACGCTTTCCGGGGTCCCCTGGCGGGGATAGGCCCTGGCGCGGGTCGTATCCGCTTCGCCCTTCGGCGGGCGCCTCTCCCGGGGGCTTCTCCCCGCGTAGCCGGAGCTGGCGGCCGTTCCGGCGGTTCTTCCGAAAAGAGCGGCGGGCCCGAAGGCCCGCCAGTCAAGGGAGGAAACGTCCAAGAACCGCGTCACTGCGGCAGGGGCAGAATGGCAGCCCCTGCTACGGTCCCAAGCGTTATTTTCAGGCGGCGGGCTTCAGCATGCCGCGACGCTGCAATTCGTTCAGCGCGTTCGTGGCCTTGTCGATCTTCGCCTGATCCTTCGTGGCGTAGCCGTCCTGCAGCATCTTCTGCGCATCGGCCTGGCTCATCGCATCGGCCGCATAGGCATCGGTCGGGATGGCGGGGTGTCCCTGCGCCTCGCGCATCTTCGCCAGGGCGCGCACGCCGGCGGCGGTGCCCAGCGCCTTCAGCGCCTGCGCTTCGTCCTTCGTCAGCGCGCCGCTCGCCTCCATGCCGCCGATCCATCCGCCGACGTCGCGCACCAGCTGCTCGCCGCCCGGACCCAGCAGCGCCAGCTCGGCGCGGCGCTCCGCCATGATGGCGGCACGCTCTGCCTCCGGGTCGGGCGCCGCGCCCTGTGCCTTCGTCATGGCGGCGAGGTACGGCTTCACCAGCGCCTGCAGCTGCGCCTCGGTGACGTTGTGGGCATGCGCGGCCGTGCGCACCGCGACCCACAGCGGATCGTCGGCCTTGATCAGATCCGCCGGCATGCCCTCGATGGTGGGCAGCGTGTAGCCCTCGGCCGTCTCGGGCATCTTGCCTTCGCCGCGGCTCACCTGGCCGCGCAGGTCCTTCCAGCTGCGCGCCATCTGCTCGGTGCGCACCTCGCCCTTTTCGGCGTCCCAGAACTGCTCGGCGACGTAGTCAGGTCGCACCGGCTTCCCGTCGGTCCCCGTGGGCGGGGCGCCGGTGCCGGCGGCATCGAAGATGCTGGGCGGATCACCGCCGGTCGTCGCGGCTGCGCCGCCGCCGGCGTTCGGGTCGGCACTGCCGCCGCCGCCGGCGCCGCCATCCTCGGCGGCCATGACAGCGCGGCGCATCAGCGCATAGCGGAACGGGTGCATGGTCACTCTCCGGTGTGGGTGGGCTGGTCGGCGGCGTGCAGGTCCTGCGCGATCTCGCGCAGCACGGCGGTGCGGCCCTCGCGGTACGCGACGGCGTCGAAGGTGTCGCCCGGCGCATAGGACGGGCGGGCATAGGCCTCGGCCAGCATGGCGTTGAGCCAGGCGCGGCCGGCGGGATGGCTCAGTGCGGCATGCACGGCGGCGTGGCGCTGCTGGCGCGCCTGCTGCGCGCGCTGCGCCTGTTCCGCGCCGCCCGGCGCGGACGGGTCGAAGACGTTGAAGTCGGCGTTCATGGCTTCACCGCATTGGCCAGCTTGTTGAGATCGTGGGGGACGATCCAGATATGGCTGCTCGCGCCATCGGGACTGCGGCACGGCAGATACCGGGGGTTGCCGTGGCCGAAGGCGCGGAGGAAGCCCGCGACGGCCTTGTCGGCCTTGCCCTGGCAGGCCTCGCAGGCCGGCGCATCACCCTCGGCAATGTGCTCGCAGATGGCAAGGCCGGCATCGATGCGCGCGCGGGTCAGGGTGACGGGATCGCTCATTTGGCCTCCGGCGCTTCTGCGGGTCGATCGCGCGTGAAGGCGACGATGCCGGCTTTGTCATGCGGCTTGGGCCAGACCTCAGCGAAGCGTTCGCTGAGAAAGACATCATCACGGTCGGCGAGGCTGCCGCCGGAGCCCTCTATGCGACCGAGCCGCGAAGCGGCCAGCTCCCACGTCTTTGCCTCGAAATCGACAGCATACACCGGGCACAGCGGGTCGTTCTCACGGAGGAAGTACCGGATCATGCTGCCTTCTCCCCCCCAACAGCCCGCGACGCCGCATTCCCCAGCGCACCGGCCAGCTGCGCCACCACGGGGCTGGTCAGCGCCTGCTCCGTCTGCGCCGCCTCGCCCTGCGCCTGGTTCTGCGCCGCGACGTCCTTCTCGCTCGGGATCAGCACCTGCGGCACGCCGGCGCGGATCGCGATGTACCGGCCCGCGTCGTCCAGCTTGATCGCGCGCTGCAGCAGCTGCGCCCCCAGCTCGCCCATGCTCGCCATCCCCTGGATCAGCATCATCACCGACTGCACGTCGGCGCGGTCCTGCGCCTGGCTCAGCGGGCTGGTCGCCTGGATGCGCACCGCCTCGTCCTGCAGGCTTTTCATCAGCCCGGCATAGCGTGGCGCGGCGAAGGTGCCGGCTTCGTCCAGGATGTCGATGATGCGGGCGATCAGCGGCGTCACCGCATCCGCCTGCAGCCGCCCGAAAGCGCCGGTGTCTGCCTGGAAACGCCGCACCCGCTCGACAACCTCCGTCGCCGTCAGCCCGGCCTGCACCTCCGGCGGCAGGGGATCGTCGAACAGCATCTGCCGGATGCTGGTCTTCATCTTGTCCTGCATCGCCTCGTTGAGCGTGAAGTTGCCCGGCATCTCCAGCGCCCGCAGGCTGGGGCCGCGCCCGCCCGTGGCATTGCTGCCGACAGGGATCACGACGCCCGGCGCGATGCGGATGGTGTCGGGGTTCAGCACCCCGTCGTCGACCGCCGTCCAGACGCCGCCGACGCCGAGCGCCCCCGACTTCAGCGCCAGCTCCATCAGCTTGTTGACGGTGCGGATGTCCGGCAGCGCCTGCATCAGCGGCCCGCGCCCGTGGATCTCGCCCGGCGCCTTCGTCCAGCGCGTGATGATCCAGGGGTTGGTGCGGTACTTCCGGTCGACGATGCGCGCCTTTTCCGCCTTCAGCAGCACCTCGAAGCGATAGATGTCGGCCTTCGCGTCGTAGTAGGTGCACTGCAGCAGCTCGACCTCGTCGTCGGGCTTGTCGTGCAGCAACCGCTGGAACTCGGGCGGCAGGCGCTTCGCATCGGCATACTTCCGCTGCACCAAGCGCGCCGGCATCCGCTGCGTGAAGAACACGCCTTCCACACCGCCGAAGGGCCCCTCATCGAAGGCGACCAGGGCAGACGGGACAGCCTCGAAGCGCAGCAGCGGCCCGCGCGTGCGGCGCTGCCCGAAGCGGCCGTTCTCCACCAGCAGCGCGCCGACGCCCGCCGCCAGGTCCTGCCCCCATTCCGATATCGCCGCGTCGAAATTCGACTGGTGGATGTGGCGGAACATCAGGTCCGTCGCGGCTTCGAGGTTCGCCTTCTCGGCCTCGGCGCCTTCTTCCTCGGCGATCTCGGGCGGCAGGGCCAGCTGCGCCCATCGCTGCTGCGGCGGAAACAGCGCCTGCTGCAGCCGGTTCGCGAAGCGCGGCACCGCCACGACGGCGGTGCTGTCGAAGATCATGACGCTGTTGCGGTCCTGGCCGTAGCCATAGGAAGACCAGGCGTCGCGCTCCGGCATCGCGTAGGCGTAGCAATCGCGCATCAGCGCGGCGAAGGCCTGGCGCTTCTGGTCGGCGCGCTCGTACCGCTTGATCAGCGCCTCGACATCCATCGCGGCCATGGTCAGCCCCCCAGCTTCGACTTGGTGTCGCCGGCGGTGTCACCCCCCAGCAGGGTCGGCCGGCCGCTGCGCAGCCGCGCCACGATGGCGGGATTGGCTCCCGTGGTCTCGACCGCGCGGGACGCATCGGCGTCATTCACCGCCATGCCGAAGGCGGCCATCTCCCGCACGCCGGGCTTGTCGTTGTCAGCCCTCGGCGGGCTGCGGAACATACCGGACATCTCAGCCCCCCAGCGTCGTCTTGGGGGCGCGGCTGTCGTCCGTCACGCCCACCTCACTGTTCAGCAGCAGGCTGCGGCCGCCGGCGCGCGCGGCACGGGCGCGGCGGGCCGCGTCCGTCTCGGCCTGCTGGGCGGCCAGGCGTGCCGCCTCGGCATCGGCCAGCTTCGCCTGGCTCTCCTGCGCCGCGACCGCCGCCGGTGACGGCTGCGGCGTCTTCGGGGAACTGAACACGCCACCCATGGCGGCCTCCTATGCTGCGTCGGAAAGGGAGAGGGTCGGCACTTCCCAGGCGCCCATGGCCCGCAGGCGATGCGCGAGCTGGCGGGGGAAGATGATCCGGGGGGCGGACAGGCCAAGCACCGCCTTCACGGCCTCGACGCAGGTCATCGGCGGGCGAAGCAGGGCGACGGGGGGCGCGTCATCCGGGTTCGGCACGCGCACTTTCAGCGCGTGGGTGATGCGGTTGTGCTGCATGTACCAAAGCACGACCTCATCGACCGGATCGGGCCGGACATCGACGATCATCCGGCTGCCGACATGCTCGATGATGATGGTGGACCAGCCGACGCCATTGCCGCGCATGGCGATGACGTGGCGATAGCCGGGTGCCAGGAACCGGTACCACCAGGGGCGCGGCATGCTGAAGCCGTCGCCGAACAGCACGAACCATTCCTGCATGGCGGGCTGCTCGATTGCGCGCCGCCGCTGCGTAGCCCCGATGCTTGGCACCCGGCTGCCCATCAGGCGACGCGCCGGGTGACGGCGCCGCCGTTGCGCTGCGCTTCCATCGCGGTCAGCTCCGGCTTCTTGTCGTCGTAGTAGGCCTGGAACTGCCGAAGGATGGCCTCCAGGTGCTGTTCCGGCGTCTCGCCGTGCATCGCTGCGCGCTGCTGGAGGTAGGCCACATGCCGGCCGGTCAGCAGGACGCAGACAGGCGTCAGCTGTCCGGCCGCCGTGGCCGCGTCGTCCGCCGAGGCGCCGCCGGCGAGAAACTTCTTCTCGTGCGCCTCGAAAGCCTGCATCGCGGAATCGGCCGCCAGCTCTCCGACCGTCGCCATCGCGACGTCTCGCGCCGTCATCAGCGGCTCAGGCTCGCGCCAGGTGTCCGTTGGATGGGCATGCGCCGCCGGCGGCGCCGCCGTCTGCTGCACCAACTCGTCGGCGCGCCTCGGCTCCTCCGGCGGCTGCTGCGCCGTCAGCTTCGTTTCCATGGTCCTACCTCGCAAAGACGTTGAAGTCGGTTCCGGCCAGGATCGGCCCCGTGCGGCCGCTCAGCTGCTGCTGGCGCGCCATCACCTGGTGGTAGTGTCCCCCGTCGAGCAGCGCGTACTGGTGCGCTTCGACCAGGTGGGACGCCCAATTCTTCAGCGGCTCGGTGCTCCGGCGCCCGGCCGTCACCACCCACTGGTATTCGCTGGTCAGCGCGCGCGCCGTCAGCGTGCAGCTGGGGTCGATCAGCAGGCCGGGCGTGCGGCCGTCGATCAGCCGCGTCATCGGCAGGCGCAGCGCCTCCATCCGTACCGGCGGCTTGTTCGTCGGCGCCGGCCGGAAGTGGATGCCCGACACGCGACTGACGATCTGTATCCAGTCTTCCTCGCCGGCCGCGGTGTCGGCGCCATAGGCAGCCGACGGATCGGCGATGCCCACCAGCTGGAAGTTCGGGAACCGCTCGGCGGCGAGCGCCGCGATGGCGTCTCCGAAGCGCGTGGGGCCGGTGACCGACCCATGTTCCTTCGCGTGCGTGCTGATCTCGGCATACAGCCGCCACTGCCCGTCCGGCATCAGCTGCCAGAAGCCCGCGCCCGGCGTGCCGCCGGCGTCGGCGCCGACGATGATCTTGCGCCCCTGCAGCGGCTTCAGCGGCCCCGCGGCGATATGCACATCAGGGTTGAACTCCTGATAGATCGCTTCCTTGTTGCGCGAGAGGCCGGGGATATTCTCGATGCGGCGCTTCCGCTCGAAGGCCGGCAGGTTCTGCGCCAGCTGCGGATACCAGTTGCGGCCAAGGTTCTGCACGTTCTCCGCCTGCGGCGAGAGGCCGGAGGGCTGGCGGAACATGCGGTGCCCGGGCTTCACCTGGTTGATGAAGTCCTCGATCACCCAATTGCCGTCCTGCGGGGCGTTACAGGTCCCCCAAACCCATTTCGGATTGCGGGACAGCGTCTCCATCGGGAAGCGACCGGCGCGGCCGAAGGTCCAGGTCAGGATGTCATCCGGCGCCAGATCGACTTCATCGACATAGGCGAAGGAGAATTCCTTGCCGCGCATCGCTTCCTCGACGCGCAGGTCGCCGGTCGCCACGAACTCCGCCGTCATCTCCACCACGCCGCCGCGCGGGTGCGGCAGGATGATCTCATGCGTCGCCGGCTCGCCCTTGCCGCCGCGCCAGGTGCCTTGCGTGCGCGGGAACCACTGCAACCACGACTTCATCGTCGTGGCCTCCAGGTCCTTCAGCAGCCGGCGGATCATGACGAACCGCACCGAGGTGACGCCCGGCCGGGTGCGCGGCCAGAGATAGGACTTCGTGATCCCCTTCAGGATTCCGGTCGTCGTCTTGCCCGATCCTTCCGGCCCCATCAGCACGGTGATAGGCTCGTCGGCATCGACGAAGGCCTGCGCGATCGGCCCGGGCGAGACCAAAATGGGGGCGGCGTCGCTCATGCCGCCACCAGCCGCAGCGGCCTGCCACCAAGCGGCACCCATAGGCCGAGGCCGGATTGCCAAAGCGCGTGGTTGCAGACCGCACCCATGCTCAGCAAAACGATCCCATGGCCTGGGGATCTGCCGATCGTGCCGTCAGGCCGGATGAACTTCGTCTTCCCCTTCGGGAAAAGCATCGCCTCCGCGCAGGTCGCGTAGGCATGGAACCACGCCGACGATGTGTAGGCCCGCACCAGAGCGATGCCGTTGCCGTGCAGCAGGAACTTCTTCAGCCAGGGCAGATGCCCGTGGCGGCCGCCGAACGGCGGGTTCATCCACACCCGCCCGCGCCACGGCTGCGCTAGCCCATCATCGTCCTTGGTGAACACCCGCGCCGCCGGCACCCAATGCGTTGGACCAGGGCTGCACGGATCGAGGTCGAAGGTCAGCCGCAGCGCCTCGAAGATGTGCGGCGGCGTGTACCATTCGTCGGAGCGCCCGCGGCTCGGCTCGTGCTCGGCCATCACGCCGCTATCCGTCGATTGCCGGATTTCGCCCGATACACCGTGACCCGGATCAGCCCGAGGGCGGAGAGGATGCTGTCGGGGATCGGCCGCTTCGCATTCAGCACGTCGGACACGTACTGCGGCGACATGCCGTGCTTCTCGGCCCACGCCTGCTGCGACCCCGCCTCGCGGCACGCGGCGCGCAGCCGGCCATAGACATCGGCGGCGGTCAGATCACCGATCACTCCATCGCCTCCCCATGCTGCGCCCCGCCATCCAGCACCAGATCAAGCGGCACCATCACGCACCGGCTCGCCGGCCCGCCGAAGCGCATCTCTTTCCCTCGCTCGGCGTCCGGCGCCGTCTCCAGCGCCGCCTTCCAGCCGCCGCTGGTGCCGCTCGCGGCGGCGTAGTGGCTGCCCCGGAACACCGCGTTGTTCAGCGCGGTGTGCCCGTTCGCGACCGCCAGCATGCCGACGGCGCGGCCATCGCCATTGGGCGACGGCTCGCGGATCGGATCATGCTTCCAGCGGCGCATCGGATGCGGGGAGCCTTCGCGCGTCTTCAGCACCACGCGCAGCCCGTAGGACGCCAGTGCCCGCGCCGCGTCGTCGCGGTCCTTCGCCGGCCACACGTCCTTGTCGCCAGTCTCGCCATTGATCCAGGTGGCCTGCCACGCCACCATGCCGATCAGCGTCCCCAGCGTGCGCTGCTGCCCGCCGCTGAACGCCGGCACGATGGTGCTGGTGATGCGCTCGATGCAGCGCGCCCATTCCGGCAGTTCCTCGGCGCGGTCGCTGGCGGTGCCGTCCGCGACCTTCACCGCCGTGTCCGTCAGCTCGTCGCTTTCGGCCGGGTGGTCGTTCAGCGCCACGTCCTGCGCCGCCAGCAGCACGCCGAACTGCTCCGGCCCGCGCCCCGGCAGGCCCGCCTCCTTCAGCGCATGCTTCCAGCGCGGGAACTCCTGCAGGAAGCGCGGCCAGGCATCGACCATCCGGCGGAACAGCTGCTGCCCCAGCAGCTCCAGATGGCTGTCGCCCATCTCGGGCTCTTTGGCGTCCGCCTTCAGCGGCAGCAGCGCCAGCAGCATCATGCGCGACAGATCCTGCGCGGTCAGAGGCGGCCGCAGGATGGAATTGACCAGGCCGGTGAAGCGCACCGTGAAGCTGGCGCTGCCATGGTCCGCCGTGCCGCGCAGCACCGTGCTGCCGGAAGACGCCGCGCGCATCAGCTCGACCAGGTTGCGGATGCGATCGGGCGTCTCGCCGGCCTCGGCATCGTCGAACAGCACCGCCAGCGCGTCATCCTTCAGCACCGACCGGACGCCGGCGGCCGTGGTGTTGCCGGTCATGATGCTGCCGCGCGGCGCATGCAGCAGCCGCGAGAGGTACCGGAACAGCGTGGACTTGCCCGCGGCCCGCTCGCCGTTCACCCACCCATGCGGGCGCCAGTCGAGCGCGCCGGCATAGAAGGTCGCGCACACCCAGCCGAGCAGCAGCTGCTGGTCGATCCCCGGCCGCGCCCAATTCCAGCTGCCCAGGTCCGCCAGCACGCGCGCGGCCGGCCCTTCGGCGCCGCCCGGCTGCTCATCCTTCGCCGGCAGCGGCCGCTCCGGCCCGCGCGGATACACGAAGTCATCATGCCGGCCGGGCTTCAGCGCCTGCTTCCGCACATGGATGGCGCTGCCATGGTGCAGCACCAGGTCATCATCGCGGCCGCGCCAGATGCCCCGGCCGCGCACGCGCCCCACGGGGTTGAACGGCCCCATGGAGGCGCAGGCGGCCATCAGGTCGCGCGCGACGGTGTCGGGGCGGAAGTCGACCACCTTCAGCCGCTCGTTGCCGTCCTCGTCGGGCTGCATCTTGATGGTCTTCGCCCAATCGGGCTTCGCGTTCTGGCAGTAGTGCGTGTGCGGGCTGAACAGCCCATGGATGGCCAGCTTCGAGTGCCCCTTGCGCGGGATCGCGACCATCTGCCCGACGCCGTCGATGTACCAGCACAGGTCGCCCTCGACGCCGAGGGGCACGACGGGGCAATCCTCCGGCAGATAGTCATCCCGCCGCCGCGCCTCCGGCGCCTCGCGCAGGCGAGACCGGATCGAGGTAACATTGTCCTTGCGGGGCTTGTCGTCGCTCATGCGGCGCGGCCGTAGCGGAGGATGGAGACGCCGGCGGCGACGTGCGGCAGGTATCCCTGCTCGGCCGCGAACTCCTCGATTTCTTCCCGCTCGTTCCGCAGCAGCGCATCCAGGACCGCGCGGGTCGCGATCGTCTCGCCATGCTTCAAGCGGATCTTGTCGAACGATCGCAGGATGTCGGTGGCGCAGAAGTCGCTGGCGAGCTGGCACATCGCGGCGCGCAGGATCGGCGGGAGGCGATCGAAAGCGCGCCAGCTTTCCCCAGCCGCAGCATCCGAGAACTTGCGTGCGCCGACGCTATTGCCTGCTGATGCGATCACGTCCGCCGCTCCAGCGGCGCCTGCGGCACCATCGGCGGCCAGGGACGGATGACGATCGTCACGTCATGCCGCGCGAGAAAGGGCTGCACGACCTCCGTCAGCGCGTAGAACACCACGCCCGCCGCCAGCAGCCGCATCGCCGCATTGAACAGCGCGACCTTCATGCGCGGAGCGGCCGCAGATAGCCGATCTTCTCGGAGGTTCGGGTGAACTTCCGCAGCACCGCGTCGGCAAGGTTGATGCCCTGAGATTGCGCCAAGAGATCGAGGTAGATGAAAGCGTCGGCCAACTCGTCGGCGAGCTGCGCGCGTAGCTCCTGAGGCGTCTCCCTATTGCCGGGGATACCATCCCTCACGCGGTTCAACTTCTTCGCGACGTTGGCAGCCTCCCCCAGCTCGCCGAGGGTTGCCGTCATCCAGTCGCTGAGCGACCAGCTGTTCAGCGCATGGTTGAAGCCGTCGGGGGCCTCGCAGCGCCTGCGGTTGGCGGCGGAGAAATCGTCCATGTCCATTTAGGCGGCCCCCCTCCGGCCGCGCAGCGCGGCCTGGTGTTCCTCGTTGAAGTCCTTGAAGCCCTCGGCCGGCTGCATCGCGAAGACGCTGCGGCCCTCGCGCATGTACCGGTCGATCGCGCGCTCGCGCGCCGTGCGCACGGCGGGGTTCTCGCCGTCGCGGTCGAAGCACAGCCGCACGTCCATGATCGTCGGCGGCAGCGTCAGCTTCGCCATGTTCCCGATGCTGACGCAGGCGACGACGCGCCATTCCGGGCAGTGCAGCGCGATCGTCAGCGCATCCTCGATGCCCTCGGCGATCGCGATGGTGTCGCCCTCGGGCGCGTCCTTCAGCGGCTTGTCCGAGGCCCCGCGCCACAACGGGATCAGCCCGCCATCGGTCGCCCCCAGCACCTTCTTCGCCGCCTTGATCCGCGCTTTCCCGCGCCCGTCGGGTGCGAGGAAGGTGCGATGCGCCCCGATGGTGAACCCCTGGTCCTGGATCAGCGCCACCATGGCGGGGTGCGCGGCGCCGCGCTCCGTGCACCAGGTGCGCGCGTTGAACCGCAGCACGTTCGGCGCCCGCCCCAGCGCCTCGAGGCTGATGCCGCGGCCGGCTAGGTACACCTCCGCCGGCGTGCCTGGGATCGGCACGCCAGCCGCCCACAGCCCCCTGCCCTTCTGGCGCCGCTGCTCGGCCTCGCGCCGCTCCCCTTCCACATCGCGCGGGCGCGGAGGCGGCGGCGCCGGAGCACGGCCCCCCGACCGCGCCTCACCCAGCCCCAGCCACCCCCGCGCCCACTTCAGCGCCTCGGTCTTGTTGCCCCCAAAGCGGCACACCGCGACCAGGTCGAGCGCATCGCCATGCAGCCCAGCCGAGAAATCCCCCCAGATCCCCGCCTTGGGCCCGGCGATGCACACCGAGACGCCACGCCCCGGGCTGCCGGCAAGGTCGCCGGCCACCCATTCCCGCCCTTCGCGCCGGCCACCTGGCAGCAGCTCGCGCGCGAGGCTCTCCGCGCCCTGCGCCAGCAGCCGGACGATCTCGCCAATCTCCATCATGGCTGCTGCCTTCCCCCGTCCCCGGGACGGCCCGAACTTGATTTCCGGCCGGCGCCCGATCGTCCAAAGGTCCGACGGGTCCCGTGCGGAGGGGCGGACAGACGGGCGCGCTCGCGCGCGGGGGTGCCGGGGGGGTAAGGGTGCCGGGGGGTCGGTCGAAGACCGACCCGGGGGGGCCTCGCCGCCTGCCCGCCCGACTGATCCGCGATCAGCGGCCAAACATGGCCGAAGGCCAGGGCAGAGGCCGCGTTGCGCCGATCCTTCCAACTGCGAGGCTTCCAACTCATGCCGCCTCGCCCTCGATAACCCGTTGATCTTCCTCGCTTTCGTCCGTAAGCCCCAGCTGCTCGGCGACGGCCCCCGAAATCACCACCTGGACCGGCGCCACGGGTGCGCCCGACATCTGGATCGCCGTCGGCTGCGCCTGGTGCCAGTAGGGCAGCGACCGCGTCGCGGCATCGAGGATGATCCGCTGCGCCTCCAGCTTCGTGCAGACCAGTCGCTTCGACAGCGCCTCCGGCTCCTGCGCGAAGATCGCCGCCAGCCGGCCCAGCGGTGCCGGGAACCGGCTTTCCAACACCTGGAGGTAGGCGCGATGCCGGCCACGCGCCGCCGCGCTCGGCAGCTCGACGTGCTTCTCGACCAGATCCGCCAGCGGCAGCAGCGCGGCCTGGTCCTGCTCGGCCTTCACGCCGGCGGCCCGGGCCTCGGCCTCCTTCACCGCCCGCTTCCGGGCGCGTGACGCGCGCATGCGCTCCGCAGCGGTCAGCGCCACGGCCGCAACGCTCCCCGCAACGGGCAAACAGGCGTCATGCCCGTCATGCCGCCGTCATGCCCCTCATGACGGACTAAGTTCCTGATCCCCTTCCTTATTTCCCTCTCTGTCATGGTGTCATGGAGAGAGGAGTTCGCGCACATCCGCGCGCGCACGTGTGACCCCCTTAAGGGCATGACGGGCATGACACCGCCCGCAACCCCTAGAGAAAGGCCAGACACAGCCGTCACGCTCACTGTGACGGCGCATGACGGCTGCGACAGCGTTGAAAACGCTGGATATTCTCCCTCCCTCCCCGGCGGCGGGCAGGCAATCCGGCCAGGTCGGCGGTCTGTCTGCCTCTCTGCCTTGGGGGCGGGGGCGAGGGCGAGGACCCGGCGAACCCGCGCCCGCCGGCCGGGGTCGGGGCGAACAGCGCCGGCGCTCATGCCGCGGCCTCGGGGGGCGGGGCGAGCAGCCGCCGCGCATCGGGGCCGTGGGTGTCCTCCAGCGCCTCAAGGTCTTCGAGCAGCGCGAACGCCAGCTCGGCACGGCGGCGCAGCTCGGTGACGCCGATGTCGCGGCGGCGCTGCAGCTTGGCGCTGATGGCCTCAACCAGCATGGCGGCCTGGCGCTCTGCCTCGCTCGATCGCGGGGCCGGGGGCAGGTTGGCGCTGATCCCGACCAGCGCGCCGGCGGCGTTGAACCGCAGCGCGACGGTCAGATCCACGCGATCGTCCACGCCGAGCCGAACGGGCAGCCGCACCACCTGGCGGGCCAAGGCACCGTCGCGGGTCATGCGGCCTTCGCCTGCTCATCGGGGTCGCGTCGCCACCCGGACGACGCGGCCCGCCGGCATCGCTGGCACAGGAAGTAGAACCGCCCCTCGGGGGCGAAGGGATCGCGGCACGTCAGGCACTCGCGCGACGGGGGCGGGGTGCCGCGCCGCTTGCTGGCGCCGCTGGCCGTCCAGCCCCGCTGCCTCAGCACCGCCGCCTCCGCCTGGCAGTCCTCGACGTTGCGGCCGAGCCGATAGGCCACGTGCTGGTAACCGCCGACGCCTTCGCGCAGCAGGTCGAGCAGCTGCTGCCGCTCAGCGTCGGTCCAGCGGCGGGGCGTGTTGCTGGCCGCGCTCACGCCGCGTGATCCGATTTGACGACCTTTTCGCGCGCGGCGGGTGAAACCTTCACCGTACCGTCAACTGAATGAGGACCGTCCATGGGGACCAGGCGCAGACCCTCGTACCCCGGGGGCCGCCAATTGACGCCGTGTGCCTGCGCCAGCCGCCAAACCGCTGGGTGATGACGTGCAGGGATGCGTCCCTCGGCAATCCAGTTGCTGACCGCCTGGGGCGAGACAGCGCAGGCCTCACTGACGGCCACGCCGCCGCCGAGGGCCTTCATCAAATCCTGCACGCTCATCGCATCGGCGCTGCACGCCTCTGCAACCTGCTCGTTACGCGACGCGGACGGGTTCGTAACCATGGGCTCGACGCTAATCCAGGTGACCTGTAGCGTGTCAAGCGGAGGACTGTGATGACCCTACAGGTGACCGGCGCGATCATTCGCGTGATGTCGATCCCAGAACGCCCCAGCGATGCCGTGGATGGTGCCGCGACCAGGCTGCGCGCAGCCCGTGAGGTGCTAGGTGTTCAGCAACAGGACATGGCTCGCGCCTGCGGCGCCGAGCCCCAGCGCTGGAGCAACTGGGAGAGCGCGCGGCATCTGCCCGACGCCCTGGTGATGGTGCGCGCGCACCAGCTCTACGGCATCTCGCTCGACTGGGTGTATGCAGCGGACCCTAAGAACCTGCCGGGCCGCCTGCTCGATGGGCTACGCGCCCGATTTCCCGAGCTTCTCGGCCTGCCACCCTTGGAGCGCGACCGTCGAAGCTCGGACGCCGCTTAGCCTCGAAGGGTGCGCCGGCGACTGGGCGTCGGACGGTCACGCTCGAAGACCCGGTCGAATTCTTCCAACTGCGGTGAGTTAGACCAGTCCCCGCATTGAGCAGTGGTCGGCATCGGCCAGTAATGCGATGCCGCGAACAGATTATAAACGCCGACATAATAGGCGTGCATGACGTTCTTCACCCCATTGTCGTGGGGCGTTGCCTCGATCTCTGCCGTTAATTGTCGGCGATAGGCCGCCTCCACTACGGCGCGCCAGTTGCCGTCGCGGATACCGCAAAACACGATACTTGCGAGAGATCGCGGAACGACCAGCGTCCTGAGGAACGGTGCGGCATCAATATCGTAGACGCCCGTCGCATTTGACGCGCTGCCCTGCGCCATACACGCGCAACTTGCCAGCAATCCGCCAGATACAACGAGTGTTCGCAACATTTGCTCACCCTATCGCGAGCATTTCTTGCAAGCCAGCATGCCAGCTTCCTGACGGCCTCGCCGGACTACAAGCCCTGAAGCATCAATACAGGTGACCTGAATTTTCTCGCTTGCGTGATACAGGTGACCTGAATTAGCGTCGTTCCGCCCTCAAGGAGGGGGGACGAACGATGCTCTCCAACCAGCTCGACAGTTACGCCGGGCATTTCAACGATTGGGCCAAGCAGGGCGGCATCCAGATGGACGCGCGCCTCTGCTCGGTCCTGACCAGCAACTTCCGGGAGATGGCCGACCAGGCGCGTCGCCTGGAAGGGCAGCCCGTGCCCGACGCCCAGCGCCCGCTGCCGCCCGGCGTGGTGCGCCTGGCCGACTTCCGGCCGACCGTCGCGGTCGGCGGTGATGGGGGCCGTGCCGCCTGATGGACGGCATGAGCACCTATCCGCGCAGCGACGCGGATGCCCGCTACACCCTGGCTCGCCTCAGCGAGCTGCTGCCGATGGCCCAGCAGGCGCTGCTGACCCTCGGCGTCGACACCACCATCGCCACATCGATCGGCCAGGAAGCCACCGCGCTGCGGCAGGAGATCATTGCCGTGCGCGAGGCCCTGCCCGAAAGCAGGAGTGTCCTTGGATGAAGAAGCCCACGAAGGCGCAGGCGACTGCGCAGATGCAGGCGCACCGCCAGCTGATCGCCACCGCCACCAAGGTTGTCGCGGAGATCGACCGCCTGGCGCTGGTCTGCGACGGAGTGGAGGATCTGCGCCGCGCGATCACGGACGCGGAAGCGGTGACCGCGGCATGAGCTGGGACGAGATCGAACAGGCCGCGTCCAAACCCACGACCGGGCCGGCTTCGCTATGCAGCGTCAGCCTCAAGGCAGCACGTGGCGGCATGCAGAAGCTCGTCGTCACGCTCGCCGCCGAGGTGCTGGCGGAGCTGGGATGGGCCTCCGACCAGAGCGTCACGCTCGCGGTCGGCCGTGGCGATGAAGCCGGCTTCGTCCAGCTGCGGGTCCGGGAAATGGGGGTTCGCCTCCGGCCCATCGGTCGCAGCACCTACCGCACCGTCGCGCTCCGCGTGCCCGACGATATGGCCCGCTGGGAAGCGCCCAAGAAGGCGGCCAGCCACCAGGTGGTGCGCGTTCGGGGCGAGGTGTGCTGCTTGTTGATCACCCTGCCATGGGATCTGTCAGGCGATCCTGAGGGCGCAGATGAGGACGAGGCCACGGCCGAAGAGGAGGCGGCAGCGGCATGAACCAGGTGCATGAAAGCCTGCTGCAGGCTGTCCGCGAGGGTATGGACCTGAATGTCCGGCAGATCGTCGTGCTGCTGGAACTGGCCGCGGCCAAGGGCCCGCTGTCCGTCCGCGGGCTGGCGCATCACCTGCAGGTGTCGAAGCCTGCCATCACCCGCGCCATCGATCGCCTTGAGACGCTTGGCCTCGCGATCCGCCCCGTGAACCCGGCGGATCAGCGGGACAGGCTGCTGCAGCCCACCGAGAAGGGGCGCGAGCAGGCGCGGCAGCTGTCCAATGCCGCCGCCCCGCTCGCGAGGGCTGCGTGATGTGGCTCGGCCGCGTCTTGCCCTGCGGGGTGCTGATCCTTGGCAGCTCTGCGCTGCTGTGGGTCGGCGCCTACATGCTCGGCGGCCTGCTGCTCGACATGGTGCAGCTGTGAACGCCTTCGCCGAGAAGGCGCGCCTCTGGCAGCCGGAGCAGGTGGCGGATCGGCTGGCGCTGTCGCCGGCCGCCTTCGCCGCGCGGCGCCGGCGCCTCGAGGATGAGCACGGCTTTCCGGGGCCCGTGCCGGGGCTGGGCCGCCGCTGGAACCCGGCGGCGGTCGAAGCGTGGCTAGCGCGGCAGGCCGGAGGAATTCCGGATTCACAGCCGGAGACACCGGAAGACATCCTGATCAGCCGCGCGCGGGCGATGGCGGTTAGCTGATCCAGTGAAGAAGGGCCCAGTAAATGGGCCAAATCGTCGACAGGAAGCCGTTGACTGGCACCGCGATGAGCCAGTTCCACGCGTTGTATGGGTAATCATCGAAGAACGTCAGATAGAGGAAAGTGGCGCAGGAGGCTGCGAAGTACAGCAGCGCCACCGGTTGAGCACGATCCATTGCGACCTCCCGACTACGTGAGGCACGGTATCTCAGGGAGATCAAGGCTGTCATGGCGAAGCTGAAGATCCGCCACCTGGTGGCGAAGGCGCTCAAGGGCGGCAACAAGCTCTATTACTGGCAGCCCCCTGCTGCGCTGCGCGCGGAGGGCTGGAAGGCGGAGCGCCTGCCGGACGATCGGCTAGCTGCGATCGCGCGCGCCGAGGTGCTGAACGCGGATCTTGATGCCTGGCGCAAGGGCGAGGTCGCGCTGTTGGCGCCGTCGACCGCGAAGGCCCGCACGAAGAAGGCCGCACCCGGCACTGTCGCCGCGCTGCGCATCGACTACGAAGCCAGCCGTTGGTGGACGAAGCTCGCCCCGAAGACGCGCAAGCAATACGAATGGGCGCTCGACGCGATCGAGGATTGGGCCGGCGACCAGCCAGCGCGCGGCATCACGCCGCCGGCGGTGCAAGCCTTCTACGAAATGATGCTGCGCCGGGTGGAGACGCAAGGCCGCAAGCGCGTCGTCATCGAGACGCCGGCGAAGGCTGCGGCCGCGGTGCGTGTGCTGCGCCTGTTCCTCGCAGCCGGATCGCGCCTCGGCTACCTGCCGCCTGACAGCAATCCTGCTGCGCAGCCTGGCATCAGCCTGCGCCGCGCGCGGGAGCCGGTGCTGTGGAAGCCGGAGCACGTGCGGCAGATGGCGGCCGTCGCCGATCGGCTGAGCTGGCGCAGCGTCGGCACCGCCATCCTGCTGAATGAATGGATCGGGCAGCGCGAGGCGGACGTGCTGAAGCTGCCGCCATGGAAGGTTTCGGCCGAGGCGCTGCTGATCCAGCAGGGCAAGACGCGGCGCTGGGTGTCACTGCCGATCCACCTGGTGCCGCAGCTGGTCGAGCGGGTGAAGGGCGAGACGGAGCGGCCAGGTGCGGTGCAGTCCCTGACGCATCTGCTCGTCCATGAGGGCACCGGGCAGGAGTGGAACGAGCACACCTTCCGGCACGTCTTCGCCGAGGTCCGCGCCGCCGCCGTCGCCGGGATGCCGGCCGAGGGCGAGGCGCCGGCGATCGAGCCGATGCCGAGCTGCGCCGATCTTCGCTTCATGGAGCTGCGGCACACCGCGGTGACGCGGCTGCACGAAGCCGGGGTGGATGACCTTGGCATCGCCGGCATCACCGGACACACGCCAGGCAGCGTGAAGGCTATCCTGGCGCGGCACTACATCATCCGCACCGCGAAGGCGGCGGAGGGGGCGTTCAGGAAGCGTCTGGCGGCGGAAGGTAACGACGCCTCATGAGTGCGAATGTCGCTTGATCAGGGTCCGGAGGCGCGGCAAGACTAGGGTGGAAGCGGCAAGCTCGCGCCTGCCGCCTCCGGTCGATCTGAAGGGTGGCCTGGAAGCCTTACTTCCCCTTCTTGATCGTCTCGACGATGTGCGTCGACGGCTTATTGGTCGCCGTCTTCACCGTCGTGAACTGACCGTTTCCGGCATTTCTGCCGATCGTGGTCGTAGTAGCCATGCTTCATCACCCCCTCTCAGGACACGGTGCGTCAACACCGGTGTCCTCAGAGGGGGCTGTTGCCTAACCATTCCAATTTACGCGCCTTGGCCCGAGTCGGGGGAGTCTTTTTGGACGACGCCCCGTCGCCCACGCCGGACTCGACGCCAAGAACGAACTGTGAACATTCTTAGCCAATGGATCAGGACCCACAGGCGCCAGCGGCCATCGATCGCGCAGTTATCACCGCGATGGAAGACCTTGTCCGGAACGCCATCAATCAGCGCGCAGCATCGGTCGACGAAGCTGCCGCCCTCGCTGAAGGCTACTGCTTCGCTCGCTATCCTGCCCTGCCCGCGACGACGCTGCGCGACGCCGTGGACCACGTGCTGATGACGCTGCAGATCATGCGCGCTGCGCCCCTGACGATTGATCGGGACGGGCAGGAGTTGCGCGAGATGGATGACATCACGCTCACCCGACACCTGTCGTACATGCTGCGGTTCAGTGAGACAGGGCGCCCGCTGAGTGCTCGGCACATCGGGGTGAATGGCGATGCGACGCCCGCTGCGGCTTGGCAGCTGGTGCATCACATGCGAGCCCGCGGCTTCGTCATTATGGCGCCGACAAGGAGTGCTGGTCGGGGATCGGCCGGCCCTTACGCGCCGAACGCGCCGGAGGCCTATCGGCCGCCGCAGCCGAGGTCTCAGAGATAGCGTTAGGGGAGGTCGAAAACTTCCAACTCAGGGGCAGTTGGAATTCCAACTCTGTGTTCTAGGGCTGTTCTGTAACAACCCAGGAATTCTTTGGTGGGCGCACAAGGACTCGAACCTTGGACCCGCTGATTAAGAGTCAGCTGCTCTACCAACTGAGCTATGCGCCCGCCGGGCGCCGTCGTGACCGCCGGCGCCGGGGAGGCGCTTCATACCCTGCACGGCGACTTTGTCCAGCCCCTTTGCGCGACGGCAGGCGCTATTCGCGCATGGGTCCCATCTCGGCGTCCCGATGCACATAGGCCGACAGCAGCAGACCAAAGCCGACCATCACCGTCAGCATCGCCGACCCGCCATGGCTGATCAGCGGCAACGGCACACCGCCCACGGGGATCGACCCCGTCACCATCGCCACGTTTACGAAGACGTAGAGAAAGAAGTTGGTGCCAAGCCCGATCGCCAGCAGGCGCCCGAACTGATGCCGACAGCGGAAGGCCACCAGATAGCAGAAAACCACGACCAGCAGGAGCATGGTCAGGGTCGTCAGGGCCCCGACCAGGCCGAACTCCTCGGCGATCATGGTGAAAATGAAGTCGGTCTGCTTTTCAGGCAGGAAGTTCAGGTGGCCTTGCGTACCCTGCAGGAACCCCTTCCCCCAAAGCCCGCCGGACCCGAGCGCGATCTTCGATTGGATGATGTTGTAGCCCGCGCCGAGCGGATCGCTTTCCGGGTCCAGGAAGGTCGTGATGCGCGCCCGCTGGTAGTCGTGCAGTCGCTCGTAGGCGATGGGCGCGGCGATCGCCGCAGCCCCGAAGCCGATCGCGAACTTCCACCACCGCATGCCCGCGGCCCAGAACACTGCCGCGCCCACCATGCAGGTGATCAGCGCCGTGCCAAGGTTCGGCTGCTTGAGGATCAGCCCGACCGGCACCAGCACCGCGATCGCCGGCGGGATGAGGAACAGCGGATTGCCCACCTTCTCCCACGACGCCCGATGGAACCAGGATGCGAGGGCGAGGACGAGCATGATCTTCATCAACTCGGACGGCTGGAGCTGGATCGGGCCGATGTCGATCCAGCGCTGCGCCCCCTTGCCGATGTTGCCGTGCAGCAGCACCAGAACGAGCAGCGCGATACCGCCGAGATATCCGACCCAGGCGAAGCGGGCGATCACCCGGATATCCACCATCGCAATGCCGAGCATCAGCACAACGCCGAAGCCGAAGCGCAGCGCGTGCTTCTGCGCGTAGGTGTCGGGATTGCCGCTGCCAGCCGACAGCAGCGCCACATAGCCCACCGCCGCCACGCCGCAGAGCAGCAGCACGAAGGACCAGGGCACCTGCCAGAACTTCTCGAGGATCCCCGCACCGCGGTCGCGGGTCAGTAGCCGGCGCTCGAAGATCATCGCGGCCCCTCCGCCACGCGCTGGCCAGGCCGCTGAGGGCCGAGCCGCTGGAATGCCTCGATCATGATGTCCCGCGCGATCGGCGCGGCGGCACCCGATCCGCTGGTGCCGTGCTCGACGATGACCGACAGCGCATAAAGCGGATTGTCGTGCGGCGCGTAGCAGACGAACAGCGCATGGGGCCGCCATTCGCGCGGCACCGCATTCACATTGAAGCCACGCTCGCGCTGTTCGCGCGTCACGCGGCGAACCTGGGTGGTACCGGTCTTGCCGGCCATCTGGCCGTACTGCCCCGGCAGGCGCGCGATCCCCGCCGTACCGCCACCGTTGACCACGGCCCACATCGCCTCACGGATCAGCCGGAGGTCGTTGTCGGACACGCCGAGGCTAGGCCAGTCCTCTGCCCTGCTGCCGCGTACCGGCCTGCCGCCGATGCTGCGCGTCAGATGCGGCTGCACGGCGCGACCGGACGCGAGCCGCGCCGTCATCACCGCGAGCGACAGCGGCGTCAGCTGGTAGAACCCCTGCCCGATCCCATGCACGATGGTGTCGCCGATGGACCAGGATTTCCCCTGGGCGAGGCGCCAGCCCCGCGTCGGCATCAGGCCGCGCCGCGTGCCCGGCAGCTCGATATCGAGATCCACGCCGAGGCCGAACCTATTCCCCATCGCGGCGATGCGGTCCATGCCGACGCGCCGCGCCATCTCGTAGAAGTACACGTCGCAGGACGCCATGATGGCGGTGCGCATGTTCATCCCGCCATGGCCGTTGCGGTTGTGGCAGTGGAAGCGCGTATCGCCGAAATCGAGGTGGCCGGGGCAGCTTACGATATCGCCTGGCCGGCACACCCGTGCCTCCAGCGCCGCCAGCGCCACGATCATCTTGAAGGTCGATCCTGGCGCGTAGAGCCCGTTGGTCGCCTTGTTGATCAGCGGCGTGGTGCGCGCCGCGGTCCATTGCCGCCACTGGGCGGCGGAGACGCCGGAATTGAAGATGTTCGGGTCGAAGGACGGCTTGGTGGCCATCGCCAGGACCTCGCCGTTCCTCGCATCCAGCAGGACGGCCGTGGTGCCTTCCTCGATCCGGCCGCGGATCGCCTTCTGAAGCTCCGCATCGACGCTGAGCTGCACGTCCTGGCCGGGAATGCCCTCGCGGCGGTCGAGTTCGCGAATGACGCGGCCGACGGCGTTGACCTCCACCTCCACGGCGCCGGCGCGGCCGCGCAGGATGCGGTCGTGGTGTCGCTCCACCCCCGCGCGGCCGACGCGGATGCCGGGCAGCTGCATCAGCGGGTCGTCGCCGACATCGCTTTCCGCCGGCGCTGCAACATAGCCGACGACATGGGCCAGGTGCTCGGTCTCCGGGTACATGCGGGTGGTACCCATATCGACCGAGATGCCCGGCAGGTCGGGCGCGTTCACCTCGATCCGTGCCATCTCGTCCCAGGCCAGGAACTCGCGCAGGACGACCGGGACGAAGCGGCGGTTGCGGCGTATCTCGCGCTCGATGCGCGCCTTCTCATGATCGGCGAGCGGCACGATCTTCGAGAAGGTCTCGAGCGTGGCGCCGACATCGACGGTCTGCTCGGCCACCAGCAGGGCACGCCAGTTCAGCCGGTTGCCCGCCACCACCTTGCCGTTGCGGTCCAGGATGCGGCCGCGCGGCGGGGCAAAAAGACGGGCGCTGACGCGGTTCTCCTCGGCGAGCGTCGCATAGCGCGCGCCCTCCTCCACCTGCAGGCGATAGAGCCGCGAGCCCAGGAAGCCGAAGGCGCCGAGCTGAATGGCGCCCAGCACCGCCGCGCGGCGGGTGAAGATGCCGCGCCGGCGTTCCTCCTCCTTACGCACCGTCCGCTCACGACCGAGCATCCCGCCGCCGCCCCAGGGCCGCCACTTCATGGTTCGGACTCCGCGTGCCGCATCGCCTCATGCACCCGGGTCAGGAGGTAAGCGAGGATGGGATAAAGCCCGCAGGCCAGGAGCGCCGCATAAAGCGCCGGCGCGATCGGCGACAGCCGCAGCGCCAGCAGCGACTGCAACCCCCAGTAGAAGACCACGCTGACCAGTGCCGCGACGCAGAAGCCCAGCCAGACCGCCAGGAAGGATTGCCGCACCAGGGCGAAGCGCAGGCGCACGGCCACTGCGTGCAGCGCCAGCAGGACCAATACCCCGGCGCCCAGGGGCGCATAGGTCAGCAGGTCCAGCAGAAGGCCGAGTAGGAAGACGACCGGCGGCATCATCGCCGCAGGCCGGAAAACCGACCAGAAGGCGACGCAGGGCAACGTCACGGCAAAGACCGGGGATGGCAGGTTGATGGGCGCAGCCGCCAGCACCATCAGGAACGCTGTGGAAAAGCCCGGAAACGCCGTGCGCGCCGCATCGTCGATGCGCCGGAGCAGTCCCGGGGCGGGGGCTGGGCGTCCATGTGGCCGGCGGGCGGGGGGCATGGCCATGGCGATCCCCTCAGCGGCGGCTCTGCCGCGGCTCCGGTCGCGCGACCGCTTCCGGCGGGATGATGCCGCGCAGGCCGTAGTCGAACAGCCGCACCGAATCCAGCCGGTCAAGGCGAGCGAAAAGTTCGACCTCCGGTGATCCCTGGGGTGACATCCGCACGATGCCGACCGGGAGTCCGGCGGGGAAAGCGCCCGCCTCGGCACTGGTGACGATCCGCTCGCCATCCACCGGGATCACGCCTTCCGGCCAGTGGGCGAGGCGCGGCCGCGCGCCGTTGTTGCCGGCCATGATGGCTCGCGCACGGCTCGCTTCGAGGGTCACGGGCACGCGGCTGTTCATGTCGGTGGCGAGCAGGACGCGGGCCGACCGCGTTCCGACCTCGGTCACCCGGCCGACGAAGCCGCGCTCGTCGAGCGCCACCTGGCCCTTGCGGATCGAATGCTGTGGCCCGGTCGCCAGAAGTACAGCACGCGCATAGGTGCCGCCACCATCCGCGACGACCCGCGCCGTGACGAAGGCCGGCGCGGCCTCGGGGAGAAAATTGAGCTGCCGCCGCAGCATGTCGTTCTCGGTCTCGAGAGCGAGGGCGGACGCATGCCAGCGGCGCAGGCGCTCATTGTCCTCGCGAAGCTGGGCGTTGTCCGCGCGCAGGCGCCCGAGCTCCTGGACCTCCTCCACCGCGGAACGCACCGCTGCCATGGGCTCGGCGAGCGCGGCGTAGATCGGGGAGAGGGCGTCGGAGAGATGCGTGCGCAGCCGTTCGGCAAGCAGCGTATCGGCCTTCCCAAGCAACATGACCCCGAAGGCAGCCGCAATCATCAGCGGCAGCGACAGCCGCGCCAGGGCCTGACGGAGCGGAATGCTCAGCCGGATCACGCGCCGCCAATTCCCCGTTCAGGATTGCGAAAGCCCCCGACCCCGCCAGGACGGCGGGGCCGACGTCCATATCAATACATCGAACTCAGGACGTGGCGAAGCCGCTTCATGTCCTCGAGCGCCCGACCGGTGCCGAGCGCGACGCAGGAAAGGGCCTCCTCCGCCACCACGACAGGCAGCCCCGTCGCGTCTCGCAGCACCTGGTCCAGCCGGTTGAGCAGCGCGCCCCCGCCGGTCAGCACGATGCCCTTGTCCACGATGTCCGCGGCCAGTTCCGGCGGGGTGTTCTCCAGCGCGACCTTCACCGCCTCGACAATCTGTGCGACGGGTTCGTAGAGGGATTCGGCGACCTGGCGCTGGCCCACAACGACCTCCCGCGGCACGCCGTTCATCAGGTCGCGGCCCTTCACTTCCGCGAGCGGCCCGTCGTCGCCCTCCTCGGGCGGGGCCGCGGCGCCGATCTCGAGCTTGATGCGCTCGGCCGTCGATTCACCGATCAGCAGGTTAAACTGGCGGCGAATGTAGGAGATGATCGCTTCGTCGAGCTTGTCGCCGCCGACGCGCACCGACCGCGCATAGACGATGCCGCCGAGCGAAATGACCGCGACCTCGGTGGTGCCGCCCCCGATATCGACGATCATCGAACCCGAGGGTTCCGTCACCGGCAGGCCGGCGCCGATCGCGGCGGCCATCGGCTCCTCGATCAGCAGCACCTTCCGCGCGCCGGCCGATTCCGCGCTCTCCTGGATCGCGCGGCGCTCGACGGCGGTGGAGCCCGACGGCACGCAGACGATGATCATCGGTGAGGCGAAGGACCGTCGATTGTGCACCTTGCGAATGAAGTGCTTGATCATCTCCTCCGCCACCTCGAAATCGGCGATCACGCCGTCGCGGAGTGGCCGGATGGCGGCGATGTTGCCCGGAGTGCGGCCGAGCATGAGCTTGGCTTCCTCACCGACGGCAAGCACCTGCTTGCGGCCGCGCAGGTCGGAGATCGCGACCACGCTCGGCTCATTCAGCACGATCCCGCGGCCCTTCACGTAGACGAGCGTGTTGGCCGTGCCGAGATCGATGGCCATGTCGGCGGACAGGAAGCCGAACAGGCGAGAGAACATGCGTAACGACCTTCCGAGGGAGCCGCACAGCCGCGCCGCGGGGCAGTCGCCCGCCGCGTCTAATGGGGCTTGAAGAGGACGGGGGCCTTTACCCCCGCCGGCGCGGACTCTCAAGCCGGATTCCCAGCCCATCCACGACGGGCGCGCAACCGTCCCGGCCGAAGGGCGTTTTCCGCCCAGCACTCACCAGGAGACGGAGACAATGAGAACCACCGCTTTCGCTATCCTCGCCGTTGCCGGACTCACCCTCGGCGCCTGCGGGCAGACGCCCGGCGAGCGCGCGGTCACCGGCGGCCTGCTGGGCGCGGGTGGTGGTGCCGCGATCGGGTCCCTGTCGGGCAATGCGGGGGCCGGTGCGCTGATCGGCGGCGCGGCGGGCGCCATCGGTGGCGCGGTCACCGCTCCGCCGCAGCGGGATTACTACTACCGCTGATTGCAGCGGGTCAGAAAGGCGGCACGGCCTTCGTTTCGCCGGGCCGCATTCCACCCAGATGCCGCAGGATCATCGCATAGTCGCGGTGATCCGGCGGATAGACGAAGCGGGTCTGGCCGGAGGATGAGTCCGGCCGCGGGTTGAGGTCGAGGATGAGCGTGCCATCGGCCTCCATCCGCGCGATGCCAATGGTCCACATGGCCGTCTGCTGCGCCACCGCTCCAGCGGAAACCAGCGCGAGAGGCGCACCAAACAGCGACCGCCGGTTCATGCGCGCAGCACGACCGGCGGCTCGGTGCGCTGGCGCTTCACCAGCAACTTGTTGAGCGCGTGAACATAGGCGCGGGCCGACGCCACGATGGTGTCGGTATCCGCCCCCTGCCCGTCCACCAGCTTACCGTCTTCCTCGAGCCGAACGGTGACGCGGGCCTGCGCATCCGTGCCGCTCGTGACCGCCTGCACGGCATAGAGCTTCAGCGTCACCTCATGCGGGAACGCCTGGCGGATCGCTGCGAAGGTGGCGTCCACGCCACCATCGCCGGTCGCCATGCCGTCGGCCCGGTCGCCGTCGATCTCAAGCGCCACGGTCGCCATCGGCTTCGTGCCCATGCCGGTCGAGACGTTCAGACCGGTCAGGCGAATGCGCTCATTCGCACGGCCGACCTCGTCATCCACCAGCGCGGCGATGTCCTCGTCATAGACCACCTTCTTGCGGTCCGCGACTTCCTTGAACCGGCGGAAGGCGTCGTTGAGCTGGTTGTCGCCGACCTCGTAGCCGAGCGTCTTGAGCCGGTCGCGGAAGGCGGCACGGCCCGAATGCTTGCCGAGGATGATGCTGTTCGTCGTCCAGCCCACGCTCTCCGGCGTCATGATCTCGTAGGTGGAGGCGTCCTTCAGCACGCCATCCTGGTGGATGCCCGATTCATGCGCGAAGGCGTTGCGGCCGACGATCGCCTTGTTGGGCTGCACGTCGAAGCCGGTGATGGTCGCCAGCAGCTTCGACGTCTTCAGGATGCGCTGGGACGTGACGCCCGTCGCGACGCCCAGCGCGTCCTGGCGCGTGCGCAGCGCCATCGCGACTTCCTCGAGGCTCGCATTGCCCGCGCGCTCGCCGATGCCGTTGATCGTGCATTCAACTTGTCGCGCGCCCGCCTGGATCGCGGCCAGCGTGTTGGCCACGGCAAGGCCAAGATCATTGTGGTTGTGCGTGGAGAAGATGACCTTCTCCGCGCCCGGCACCTTGTTCATCAGCGTCGAGAAGATCAGCCCCATATCCGCCGGCAGCGAGTAGCCGACCGTGTCGGGGATGTTGATGGTCGTCGCACCCGCCTTGATCGCAGTCTCGACGCAGCGGCAGAGGAATTCGAGGTCGGAGCGCGATCCGTCCTCGGCCGACCACTCGACGTCGGCCGCGTGGTTGCGGGCGAGCGTCACGGACTGGGTGATGCGCTCCAGCACTTCCTCCCGCGTCATGCGCAGCTTCACGCGCATGTGCAGGTCGGAGGTCGCGAGCACGATGTGGATGCGCGGCCGCGCGGCGAGCTTGGTGGCCTCGGCGGACGCCATGATGTCGGCGGTGTTGGCACGCGACAGGCTGGCGACCACCGGCCCGTCCTTCGCGAAGCGCTTCGCAATCGACTGCACGGAATCGAAGTCGCCGGGGCTGGCGATGGCGAAGCCGGCTTCGAGCACGTCGGCGCCGAGCTCGTGCAGCGCCTCCGCCATGCGCAGCTTCTCCTCGAGGTTCATCGAGAAGCCGGGCGATTGCTCGCCGTCCCGCAGGGTGGTGTCGAAGATGATGATGCGGCCGTCGGCCAGGGTGCCGAACGAAGGATGGTTGATGGCCATGTCAGGCGTTTCCTGTTTGGCGATGAGGGTGATGCGCGCGGTTGGGCTCAGCTTCCCCTGAGCGATGTCCGGCCGAGTTCAGCCGGGCGTCACGCCCAGGGGCGGGTAAGTCGAAGGAGA
Organism: Neoroseomonas terrae; assembly: GCF_018129025.1. Taxonomy (GTDB): domain Bacteria; phylum Pseudomonadota; class Alphaproteobacteria; order Acetobacterales; family Acetobacteraceae; genus Neoroseomonas; species Neoroseomonas terrae. The sequence continues at coordinate 28,646 of NZ_JAAEDI010000018.1, forward strand.
AGGAGCCCAAGAGGCGCGCGCAGCACGGCCGGGGCGGGAAGCCCCAGGGTCAGGCCGGCCGGGATGGCGCGCAGGATCATCGCGGGCGGACAATAGCCACGGCCGGGGACCCGCCGCAAGGGTCGCGGGAGCAGGCCACCGCCCACTCCCGCGACCGTCAGGCCTTGTCGACCTGCCAGAACAGGCAGAAGCCGCGGGGGATCCCCGTGATGTTCCGGCGGTAGGCCGTCGGGTCCAGCGACTGCCCGAGCGGGACATAGGGCACGTCCAGCATCGCCTGGCGCTGGATCTGCTCGCACAGCGCCTTCTGCGCCGCCTCGTTCGGCGCATCGAACCACTGATCGCGCAGGGCCTCGATGCGCGGGCTGTCGGGCCAGCCGGCGAAGGCCTGCGCGCCATTGCCGCGAAGCGTCAGATGCGCCGCCGGCGTCAGTTGGTCGAGCCCGGCGAAGGTGGTGAAGAAGGCGCTCCAGCCGCCCTGCGTCGGTGGCTCCCGCTTCACCCGCCGCTGGTTCATCGCGGCATTGTCCATCGGCATCGGCTCCACGCGGAAGCCGATGCGCTTCATCAGGTCGACGCCGACCTCCGCCACGCCGCCGATCGCCGAGGCGGAGCTTTGCAGCATCACCACCGTCTCGCCGCCGTAATTGGCCGCCGCCAGGGCTCGGCGCGCCTCCTCGATGCTCATCGGCGGCTCGATGCCGACCTCGGTCGCCATCGGCCCGGGCGCGAAAAAGCCGATGCGGTCGCGCCAGAGGTCGCGCTCCTCCCCCATCATCGTCTGCATGAAGTCGGACTGCACCACGGAGCGCAGCACGATGCGACGGATCTCCGGCCGATCGAAGGGTGGATGCAGATGGTTGAGCCGCATGATGGCGATCTGGCCGCCCGGATCGGTGATCTCGATGCGCACGTCGCGGCTGCGCCGCATCAGCGGCAGCAGGTCGCCCGGCGGCCGCTCGAACCAGTCGACCTCACCGGCGACGATCGCGCTGGCCGCCGTGCCGGGATCCGGCATGGTGACCCATTCCACGCGGTCCAGCTTCACGACCTTCGGGCCGGCGGTGAAGCTGACCGGGCCGTCGGCGCGCGGCACGTAGCCGGCAAACTTGCGGTAGATGTTGCGCGCGCCGGGCACCCGCTCGGCGGTGTCGAAGACGAAGGGACCGCTGCCGATCACCTCCCGCACCGGCTGGAGCGGCGAGGTCATCGCGTGCCGCTCCGGCATGATGCAGGGCATGTTCGATGCCGCCTTGCCCAGCGCTTCCGGCAGCATCGGGAAGGGCCGCTTCAGGCGGAAGACGATGGTGTTGTCCGTCGGCGCGCTGATCTCATCGGTGATCGCCAGCAGCGTCTGGCCGAGCGGGTCGCGCGCGCCCCAGCGGCGGATGGAGGCGACGCAGTCGCGCCCCCGCACGGGCTCGCCATCGTGGAATCGCAGGCCCTCGCGCAGGGTCAGCGTCCAGCGGCGGCCGTCATCCTCCACGACATGACCGGCCACCATCTGCGGATGCGGGCGGTAGTTCTCGTCGAGGCCGTACAGCGTGTCATAGACAAGGTAGCCGTGGTTCCGCGTGACGTAGGTGGAGGTCCAGACAGGGTCCGTGATGTCGAGGTCGTTGCGCGGCACGAAGCGCAGCACCTTGGCCTGCTGCGCCCGTACCTGGGAGGCCGAGAGTGCGGCACCCGCGGCGAGGAGGGTCCGACGCCCGATCATGCCGCCACCTCCAGCGCCGGCAGCACGCGGCCGAAGCCGGGCTGCCCGCCGAGGACCGCCTCCAGCGTCATGGCGATGCGCAGCAGGCGGATGTCGTCGCGATACCGGCCGATCAGTTGAAGGCCGAAGGGCAGCCCGTCCGGCCCGCGTCCTGCGGGGATGGTCGCCACGGGATGCGCCGTCCAGGTGATCGGCGTGTTGATGTTCGCCTTGGGCATGCGGTCGAAATCGTACTCGTCCAGCGCGAAACGGGCATTGTCGGCGGCGAGCGCGGCTTCGCGCCGGTTGATGTCCTCGACCGTCGAGAGCGGTTCCGAGGCGCCTGGCGTGATCAGCACGTCGTAGCCGAGCAGGAAGGTGGCGAGCGAACGGAAAGCGAGCGACTGCGTGCGCTGCGCGTCGGCGATCATGCGCGCGGAGGCCGCGAAGCCGCGCCGCAGGTCGACATTCTTCTGCGGGGTGAGCTTGCCCGCCTCGCTCTCATGCACCGCGCCGTAGGAGACGAGATAGGCCAGGGTGCGCAGCATGTAGAAGGCGCGGGTCATGTCGCCGAGATCGGGCGTCGCCCATTCCACCCGCCCGACATGCGGCGCGATGGCGCCGATCGCTTCCTCGAACCGCGCGCGGATCGCCGGGGTCACCTCGATGCAGCCGAGATCGGGCGACACCGCCACGCGCAGCGTCTTCGGATCCACCATCTGCGGGGACAGCAGCGGCGAAGGGTCGGGGTTCCAGTCGAAAGGATCGAGATGGCTGGAGCAGATCATGCCCGCGAGCAGCAGCATCACATCCTCCGCGCTGCGCGCCATCGGCCCGACCACCGAGGAGACGTCGAAGGCGAGCGGGATGCTCGGATAGGAGATCAGGCCAGGGCTGGGCCGCAGCCCCGCGATGCCATGCGCCGCCGACGGGCCGCGGATGCTGCCGCCCATGTCCGATCCGGTGGCGAGGGGCACCATGTCGCTCGCCAGCGCGGTGCCTGTGCCGCCCGAGGAGCCGGAGCTGGAATACCGGCCGTCATGGGCATTGCGCGTCAGCCCGTAGATGCTGTTCTGCGAGGTGCCGCCCTGCAGCAGCTCCGGCACGTTGGTCTTGCCGATGATGATGCCGCCGGCACGCCGGATCGCGGCGACGGTGGGGGCATCGGCCGCGGCGACGCGGTCCTTGTAGAGCAGGCTGCCGAGCGTGGTGTGCAGTCCTTCCACATCGGTCGATTCCTTGACGGCAACCGGAAGCCCGAAGAGCGGCGGCAGGTCGCCGACGCCGGCATCGGCGCTGGCTGCCTCGGCCTCCGCACGGTCCCAGCACATCTCGACGAAGGCGTTGAGATCCGGGTTCAGCCGCTCAATCCGCCGGCGGTAGGCGCGCAGCACCTCGGCGGCGGAGACGTCGCCGCGCCCCAGGCGGCGCCGCAGTTCGGTGGCGCTCAGCGCCGTCAGCTCGGTCATGGAAGATCCCTCGACATGGTGAGACAAGTCATTCGGACCCTCGGCGGGACAGTGGTCAACCGAGGGACCGGTTCGCGTGGTGCAGCGCGGGTTCAGTTCAGCCGCAGGTGATGCGCCGCACCGCGCCGTCCACGACCAGCACGGTCGCGCGATCCTCGCGGAAATCCTGCGTCATCATCGTGTCCGGACCGCCGACCCGCACCGCGCGGATGCCGGGCATCGCGGCCAGTGCGGTGCGCACATCGGCCTCGCTGCGCCCGATCAGCGCAGGGAATGACGCTTCATGCGCCGCGCAGCCGGCGGCCGCTGCCGGTTGCGCGCAGGCCGCGACGGCGCCGACCAGCAGGGCGGCCATGAGTGCGCCGCGCGTCATTGCGTCCGTCCGTCGCGGGTGAGTTCGGCGATCAGGGGGCGCAGCGTGCGTTCCTCCTCCTCCCAATAGGCGGCGAAGCCGGCGGGGCCCTGGAAGGTGATTGGGATGTTGAGCTGGCTCATTCGTTCGACGTGCTCAGGCGACTTGATGGCCCGTTCCAGGGCGCCGGCGAGCCGGTCGAGCACTTCGGGCGGCAGCCCCGCCGGGCCGACGAAGGCGCGGGTGGAGCCTGCCACGACATCATAGCCCTGCGATCGCGCGGTCGGCACGCCGGGCAGGAAGGCGCTCGGTTCGGGCGCCAGCACCGCGAGCGGTCGCATGGCACCCTGGCGAAGCTGCGCCGCGCTGGTGCCAACGGCGAAGATCGCGGCCTCCGTCTGCCCGCCCAGAAGCGCCGTCAGCGCAGGCCCGGCGCCGTTGAAATGCACCTGGTTGAAGCCGACGCCCGCCAGGCGCTGCAATTGGATCGAGGCGAGATGCTCATGCCCCAATATGCCGTTGTCGGACATGCGGAAATCATCGGGCCGCGCCTTCGCCGCGGCGATCATGTCCGGCAGGCTGCGCAGCGGGCTGTCCGTGCGCACCACGATCGCACCCGGGTCGGTCGCATGCAGCGCGAGCGAGGTGAAGCTCTCCCGCGTAAAACCGGGCTGGCGGGACGGGTCGAGGTAGAGCGTCGTCGTCTGCGGCCAGAGGCCGTAGGCGATGGTCAGCCCATCCGGCCGCGCGCGGGCGGCCTGCCCCATGCCGATCTGGCTGCCAGCGCCGGGCCGGTTCTGCACGACCACGGGGGTGCCGAGTTCGCGTTCCAGCAGCGGCGCCAGGGCGCGCGCGCCGATGTCGTTCCCGCCGCCCGGCGGGTACGGGACGATCAATTCAAGCGTCCGGCCCTGCGCCAAGGCAGGCCGCGTCACGACTGCCGCAGCCGCCGCGAGGGCCAACACCGTCCGGCGCCGCAGGGCGCTCACCTTCGAACCCATCATTCCGGCCCTTTCGCAGTCTGGCGAATGGCCATGCCCGGCGCTGCCGCCGCCTTCTGCCGGGCGGCGCCGTGGTTATGCTAGCGGCGGATGCGTCGACCACCAATGCCGCGCGATGTCGGCGCGGCGACAAATCCAGACATCCTTCTCGCGCGCCACCCGCGCCAGGAAGCGTTGCAGCGCCGCCGCACGGCCCGGGCGGCCGACGAGGCGGCAATGCAGCCCGACCGACATCATCTTCGGCTGGCCGGCGCGGCCTTCGGCCAGCAGCACCTCGAAGGCATCCGTCAGATGGCGTTCCCAGCCGGCCGGCTCGCCGAAGCCGGGCGGCACCGCATACTTCATGTCGTTGTTGTCAAGCGTGTAGGGAATGACGAGATGCGGCTTGCCAGCCGCCGTCACGTAATGCGGCAGATCGTCATCATAGGCATCGGAATCGTAGAGGAAGCCGCCATGCTCGGCGACCAGCCGCCGCGTGTTGGGGCTGATGCGGCCGGTGTACCAGCCGACGGGGCGCGTGCCGGTCAGACGCTCGATCGTCTCGACGCAGCGGGCGATCTCGGCGCGCTCCGTCGCCTCGTCCATCGTGTGGTAGTCGATCCACCGCCAAGCGTGGGAAGCGACCTCATGACCCGCCGCGGCAAAGGCGCGCGCGGCATCTGGGTTCAGTTCCAGCGCCCGGCCGACGCCATAGACGGTCAGCGGGAAGCTATGCGCGGCGAACGCGCGCAGTACGCGCCACACGCCGGCTCGCGCGCCGTAGTCGAACTGGGATTCCACGGTCCGGTTGCGCTCGCCGAGGATGGGCGAGCCACCCGGCACCTCATGCAGGTACAGCTCGCTGCCGGGATCGTCGTTGAGAACCGTGTTCTCTCCGCCTTCCTCGTAGTTCAGCACGAAGGATAGGGCGAGCTTCGCGCCGTTCGGCCACTTCGGGTCGGGCGGCGTCGGGCCGTATCCCAAAAAGTCGCGCGGATAGTCGGTTTCGGCGGCGAGGAGGTGGGGATGGTCCGGCATGCTCGGCCTTCGCGTCTGGGTCGGGCCAGGATGCCAGGGTGGCCGGGCGGTGCGAAGTCTCGCGCCGCCCGGCGTGGGCTCAGGCCGCCAGGGGCCGCCGGAGCGACCGCGCCCGCACCGCCCAGCCCTGCGCCACGGGGCTGCCCTCCTTCGCCGCCAGACGCTCGGCGACCATCGCATCGGCCATGCGGGCGTCGCCCGCGCGGATCGCCGCCTCGCACAGCGTCCAGGAGAGGACGTCGCGCTGGGCATGGCTGCCGCCAAAGCGGTTGGCGATGCCGCGCGCCGGCAGGATGTGGCGCACCGCCCCGGCGTAGTCGCCCTGGCCGAACGCCATCAGGCCGCGCGCCAGCGGCAGCCCGACATCACGCGACATCATCGCATTGGTGCCGGTGCCGACGGCGGCGCGTTCCAGCGTCTCGACGACCGCCAGCTGCGCCGTGCGATCGCCGGTTCCGACGAAGGCCATCATCGCGTGCACGTCGTTGAAGGCGTAGACGCCGTGGCCGATCCGGTCGGTCCAGCGAGGCGACACCTGCGACCAACGCTCGCCCACGTCGTGCCCCAGTACCCACAGCCTCCAGAGCAGCGCCGAGCCGTCGATGGCCTCCAGCGCCTGGCCGAAGCCGCCGGCGGAGACGCGCTCGTCAAACAGCCGCAACGCACCGGCAATGTCGCCCTGGTCGATGCAGAACAGCGCGACGTGCCACCAGTTGTGGAAAGCGAACAGGCTGTCCGGCGACCAACCGGGTGCCGTCGCCTGCATGAAGGCCGCGCCTTCCGCCGCACGTCCCTGCATCTCCATCACATGCGCCACGGCATGCGCGGCCCAGCCGTCGCGCGGGTCGATCGCCACCGCCTCGCGCCCTGCGGCCTCCGCCCCTGCAAAATCGGCACACTCCTCCAGCCCGAAGGCGTGCATGCCGAGCAGGTAGCCATGCCCCGGCATGCCGCGCTGCCAGTGCGGCATCACGCGCGCGACGCGGTCGCGCAGCATCTGCGACTGGCCGAGGAAGAAATCGCCGAGTTGCGCGAACTGCACGGCCAGCAGGTCGGTGGGATGCGCGATGGCGATGCCGGCCCAGGTCTCGGTCGCCGCCTGCAGATCCCCATCCGCCCAGCGCCGCGCCGCGGCGATGTAGGCGCCTTCCCGTGCGTTGGCGCGCGGTGCCAACGCCTCCGCCGCCGCGAGGCTCGATTGCAACTCTGCATCGAAGGTCTTGTCCGTGGTGGTGGCGAAGATGCCCGCGCGGAACGCATGCGCCATCACGCAGTCAGGCTGCTCGGCCAGCAGGGCGTCGATCTCGGCGACCGGATCGGCCTGGTAGATATGGAACTTGGCCATCGCGGCATCGAGGCGGCGGGCCGCATCGTCGCTGCATGAGAGGGCATTGCCCCGGATGTCGGTGGTCATGGCGGGTCCTTTCCGTTCAGCGTGACGGGAGGATGTCGCGCCGAAAGGGGCAGGTTCTCTACCCGTCCCATGGTGCAGCGGGCGCGGGTTTTGCGAAATCCGCGATTTCAACGGCTTGCGAAGTCTTTGGCTGAGACCGAAGCCGGCACCGGCGATTCAACGCACAAGCAGACTGCACTTGCGGTATAGTCATTTCATGAGCGCGACCACCCTCAAGCGGGAGAGCGCCCGCGAACGCATCCTCGACCTGGCGGCTGCGGCGGTCCTGCAGAAGGGATTTGGCGCGACATCGATCGAGGAACTGATCGCCGGCGCCGGCATCTCCAAGAGCGGTTTCTTCTATCATTTCTCCGACAAGAACGCGCTGGCCAAGGCGTTGCTGGAACGCTCGATGGAGCGCGACCGCGAGCTTCTCGGCGATGTCTTCGCGCGCGCTGACGACCTCGCCGACGATCCGCTGCATGGCTTCCTGGTCGGGCTCAAGATGCTGGCCGAGCAGATGGCCGAAATGGCCGAGGTCCATCCCGGCTGCATGGTCGCCTCGATCTGCTACCAGGAACAGTTGTTCGACCGCGAGATCGTCGCCATGAACCGCGCGTCGGTCCTGGAGTGGCGCCAGTATTTCCGGGCGCGGCTGGATGTCATCGCGGCGCGCTACCCGCCGCGGATTGCCGCAGACCTCGACGGCCTGGCGGACATGCTCTCGGTCGTTATCGATGGCGGGATCACCATGTCCAAGGTGACGCGGGACGCCTCAATCCTGGCGCAGCAGGTGGCGCTGTATCGCGCCTTCATCCGCGCGATCTTCCTCGGCACATAAGCGAAGGGCGCCGAGGGTTTCCCCCCGGCGCCCCTAATGCATCCGCGCTGCGGCGCGGCTCAGTTCTTGGCCTTGTCGACCAGCGCGTTCTTGCTGATCCACGGCATCATGCCACGCAGCTTCGCGCCGATCTCCTCGATCGGGTGCTCGGCGTTGCGGCGACGGGTCGCCTTGAAGGACGCCTGGTTCACCTTGTTCTCGAGCATCCAGTCGCGGGCGAACTTGCCCGACTGGATGTCCTCCAGAACGCGCTTCATCTCGGCCTTGGTCTCGGACGTGATGATGCGCGGGCCGGTGACGTATTCGCCATACTCGGCGGTGTTGGACACCGAGTAGTTCATGTTGGCGATGCCGCCCTCATAGATCAGGTCGACGATCAGCTTCACTTCGTGCAGGCACTCGAAATACGCCATCTCGGGGGCGTAGCCGGCCTCGACCAGCGTCTCGTAGCCAGCCTTGATCAGCTCGACGAGGCCGCCGCAGAGCACGGCCTGCTCGCCGAACAGGTCGGTCTCGCACTCTTCCTTGAAGGTCGTCTCGATCACGCCCGAGCGGCCGCCACCGATGGCCGACGCATAGGACAGCGCGATCTCCAGCGCATTGCCCGACGGGTTCTGATGAACGGCAACGAGGCACGGCACGCCACCGCCCTTCTGGTATTCGCCGCGCACCGTATGGCCGGGGCCCTTCGGCGCGATCATGAACACGTCGATGTCGTCGCGCGGATCGAGCAGGTTGAAGTGCACGTTCAGGCCATGCGCGAAGGCGATGGCCGCACCCGGCTTCAGGTTGTCGTTCAGGTGGTCGCGATACAGATCGCCCTGCAGTTCGTCAGGCGTCAGCACCATGACGACATCGGCCCACTTGGCGGCCTCGGCCGGGGTCATCACCTTGAAGCCGGCGGCCTCGGCCTTCTTCCAGGATCCGCCGGGGCGAAGGCCGATCACGACGTCCTTCACGCCGGAATCGCGCATGTTCATCGCATGGGCGTGGCCCTGGGAACCGAAGCCGATGACCGCGACCTTCTTGGCCTTGATCAGGTTCACATCCGCATCGCGGTCGTAGTACACGCGCATGATTGCGCACTCCCCTCTCTTCAGGAAATCAGATCAGTCCGCGCGGGCCACGCGCGATCGCCACGGCGCCGGTGCGCGAGACTTCCGCCAGCCCGATCGGCCGCATCAGCGCGCAAAAGGCGTCGATCTTGTCGCCCGCGCCCGTCATCTCGAAGACGAAGCTCGTCGTCGTCGCATCCACCACGCGGGCACGGAAGGCATCGGCGAGGCGCAGCGCCTCGACGCGATCATCGCCGGTGCCCACCACCTTGATCAGCGCCAGCTCGCGCGTCAGGTGCGGTCCTTCCAGCGTCAGGTCGGACACCTTGTGCACCGGCACCAGCCGGTCGAGCTGGGCCTTGATCTGCTCGATCACCATCTCGGTGCCAGAGGTCACGATCGTGATGCGGCTGATGCGCCCGGTTTCGTCCACCGGCGCCACGGTCAGGCTGTCGATGTTGTAGCCGCGGCCGCTGAACAGCCCCACCACGCGGGCCAGGATGCCCGGCTCATTCTCCACCAGCACGGCGATCGTCGCCGCGCGCGGCGCGCTATCGAATTCAGACATGATACGCGCCCCTCAGACCAGGACCTTGCCTTCGTCCGTGACGCCGGCAACGCCGCCCTCCTGATCCGGACCCAGGATCATCTCGTTATGGGCGGCGCCGGAGGGGATCATCGGAAAGCAGTTCTCATCCTTGGCCACCGCGATATCCGCGATGACGGGTCCGGGGTGGGCGATCATCTCGCGGATGCCGGCATCGAGGTCGGCCGGGTCGGTCACGCGGATGCCTTTTGCATGGAAGCTCTCCGCGAGCTTCACGAAGTCGGGCAGCGCGGCGGAGTAGCTCTCGGAATACCGCCCGCCATGCAGCAATTCCTGCCACTGGCGCACCATGCCCATGTATTCGTTGTTCAGGATGAACACCTTCACCGGCAGGCGATACTGCGCCAGCGTGCCCATCTCCTGGATGTTCATCAGGATCGAGGCCTCGCCAGCGATGTCGATGCAGAGCGCATCGGGATGCGCGATCTGCACGCCCATCGCTGCCGGCAGGCCGTAGCCCATCGTGCCGAGGCCGCCCGACGTCATCCAGCGGTTCGGCTTCTGGAAGCCGAAATACTGCGCGGCCCACATCTGGTGCTGGCCGACCTCGGTGCTGATGAAGGTCTCGCGGCCAAGCTCGCGGGTAATCTCGTACAGCCGCTTCACCGCGTGCTGCGGCTTGATGATCTTGCCTTCCTGGCGATAGCGCAGGCAGTCGATGCCGCGCCATTCGTCGATCCGGCGCCACCAGGTGGTCAGCGCCGCCTTGTCCTGCGCCGCGCCGTCTTCCTTCCACGCCGCGATCAGCGCAGCCAACACGCGGCCGGCATCGCCCACGATCGGCACCTCGACCGGCACGTTCTTGTTGATCGAGGACGGGTCGATATCCGCGTGGATCTTCTTCGAATTCGGCGAGAAGGCGTTCAGCCGCCCCGTCACACGATCATCGAAGCGTGCGCCGATGTTCAGCATGACGTCGCAATCATGCATGGCGAGGTTCGCCTCGTAGGTCCCGTGCATCCCCAGCATGCCAACGAACTGCTTGTCGTCGGCCGGGAAGGCGCCAAGCCCCATCAGCGTGTTCGTGCAGGGAAAGCCCGTCATGTGCACGAAATCGGCGAGCAGCCGCGATGCCTCGGGCCCGGCGTTGATCACGCCGCCGCCGGCATAGACGATTGGCTTCTTCGCATGCTTCAGCAGCGCGATCGCCTTGCGGATCTGCTCGGCATCCGGCTCGGTCTGCGGGCGGTAGGAACGGTGCTCGGTCTTCGGCGCCTCAGTATAGGGCGCCTTGTTGATCAGGATGTCCTTCGGCAGGTCGATCACCACCGGGCCGGGACGGCCGGACTTCGCGACGTAGAAGGCCTCATGCACCACGCGGGCGAGGTCGGCCGACTTCTTGACCAGGTAGTTATGCTTGGTCGCCGGGCGCGTGATGCCGGTGGTGTCGGCTTCCTGGAACGCGTCGTTGCCGATCAGATGCGTCGGCACCTGACCGGTCAGGCAGACGATCGGGATGCTGTCCAGCAGCGCATCCACCAGCCCCGTCACGGCGTTCGTGGCACCGGGGCCGGACGTCACCAGCACGCAGCCCACCTTGCCGGTCGAGCGCGCATAGCCCTCGGCCGCATGCACCGCGGCCTGCTCGTGCCGCACCAGGATGTGGCGGATCGCGTTCTGGTTGAAGATGGCGTCGTAGATCGGCAGGACCGCGCCGCCCGGATAGCCGAAGATGACCTCGACGCCGTTGTCCTTCAGCGCGCGCAGGACGACCTCGGCGCCTGACATCGTCAGGGCGGCTTCGGTGCTGGCGGGCTTCGTGGCGGCGGACATCGGGTGTGATCTTTCCTCGTGGCGTAGCATCGCCCGGCGGGACGATCCCGGGGGCGAGGCGGGGCTCTTAGACCCCTCGCTGCGGCGCGTCAACGCATCCGATCAACAAACGCGAAAATATCGGCCGCCAAACTTTCCGAAAATTGCGTATCACCCGCGATACGCGCATGGATCGTATGCGTTCGCGACACATCGGCGAGTGCATGATGCCGGAACCAAGTCGCCTGTCGCTTGGTATATTGCCCGGTGTTGAGGATCGCACGTTCCGACGCCGCCGCCGCCGTCATCCGCCCCGCCAGCATGGCGGCCAGTTCCGGCACGCCATGGGCGCGCATGGCCGGCAGTGCGGGGTTCAGGCCCTGCGCGACCAGGGCGCGCACCTCATCCACCGCCCCGCCGCCCAGCATCGTCGCCCAGCGCGCCGCGATCGCCGAGCGCAGCGCCTCCCGGGGCGGGTCGATCAGGATGGCGGCGAAGCACCACGGTGCCGGCCCGGTGCCGCCACCCGCCTGCCAGGACGCCAGCCCCCTGCCCGTCCCGCGCCAGACCTCCCAGGCGCGAGCGAGGCGTTGGCTGTCGGAAGGCCGCAGTCGCGCCGCCGTCCCGGGATCCTCCGCGAGCAGCCGGGCGTGCAACACCGCCGGCCCGCCCTCGGCCAGAAGCCGTCGCGCTTCCTCCCGCGCCGCCTCCGGGATGGCCGGGATGTCAGACAGGCCCTGCGTCAGGGACGAGAAATACATGCCCGTACCGCCGCACAGGATCGGCAGCCGCCCCGCCGCACGCGCCGCCGCCATGGCGGCCAGCGCCTCGCCGCGCCACCACGCCACGCTGGCCGCTTCAGCCGCCGGCCGCACGCCGTACAGCGCATGCGGCGCCCGCGCCTCCTCCTCGGGTGTCGGGCGGGCGGTGATGACGCGCAGCTCGCGATAGAGCTGCATGCTGTCGGCGTTGATCACCACCCCGCCGACGCGTTCGGCCAGCGCCAGCGCCAGTGCCGACTTGCCGCTCGTCGTCGGTCCGGCCACCAGCAGCGCGGGCGGTTGATCCCCGGTCATCGCACGGGCATACCGCGCCGCGCATGGACCATGTTCTGACCCTGGTCGCCCCGCGCGGCGGCCTTGCCACCACCGCGCTGCAGGCAGCGCGCGATGCGCTCGCCACCATCGGCGCCACGGCGGGCACGCCCGACTGGCTTTCCGCGGATGAAGCGGCCGACCTGCCCTTCGCCGGCCTCGCCGCCGACCAGGCTGAGGCCGCGGCGCGCGCCGCGCTGGACGGCCAGCCCATCGACCTCATCGCCCAGGCCACGACCGGCCGGCGCAAGCGCCTGCTGATCGCCGACATGGACAGCACCATCGTCACGTCCGAGACGCTGGACGAACTCGCCGGCCAAGCCGGCATCAAGGACCAGATCGCCGCCATCACGAAGCGCGCCATGAATGGCGAGCTGAACTTCGAGGACGCGCTGCGCGAGCGCGTCGGCAGGCTGAAGGGCCTCGGCGTCGATGCCCTGGACCGCACCTGGGCCGAGACCGTGCTGATGCCCGGCGCGCGCGAACTGGTCGCGACGATGCGCGCCAACGGCGCCCGCTGCGCGCTGGTCTCCGGCGGCTTCACCTTCTTCACCGGCCGCGTCGCCGCGCTGGTCGGGTTCCACGAACACCACTCGAACACGCTCCTCGAGGAAGACGGACGTCTCACCGGCCATGTCGCCGAGCCGATCCTCGGGCGCAATGCCAAACTCGCGACGCTCAAGCGATTGGCGGCTGAAGAAGGCATCGGCCTCGACGCGACGCTGGCCGTGGGCGACGGCGCCAACGACCTCGACATGATCCAGGCGGCGGGCCTTGGCGTCGCATATCATGCGAAGCCCGTCGTGGCCGCGGCGGCGCGGGCGCGGGTGGAGCACACCGATCTCCGCGCGCTGCTGTTCGCCCAGGGCTATCGCGGCGCGGCGTTCGCCGGCGTCTGACCATGCCAGCCGGGCGCGAGCACCCAGCGCCCGTCAAACTGCCCGAGCATGTCCCGCTCGGGGTCCATGCTGTCGCGCGCCAGGGCGAGAGATCGCTCATCGCCCAGCACGTAGAAGGTTCGGGGCTCATAAAAGCCGTTGTCGAGTCGCTGCGCGACCACGGCGTTCAGCGCCTCCACCGCCCGCGGATCGAGGCGCGCGAGGTACACGGCATCGGTCTGCAGCCCGAGGGTCGCGGCATAGACAGCGACTTCCTCCCAGTTCGGCGCCTGCATGCCTGTCGGCACGACGCGAACGACGGTGTAGTGCCGGGCCGCTTCCCGCCAGAAGGGGTCGGCGAGGCGTAGCGGCACCTCCGGTGGCTGCGGTGCGAAGTAGTCGTTCAATCGCGCCAGTCCCGGTCGCAGATCCGCCGCCTGCAGCAGCAGCGCGACGACCAGCACGATGCCCACCCGTCGCCCGCCCAGCCATCCCACCAGCGCCACGCAGGCACCGAGCAACGCGGCATACAGCACCGGCCAGAAGAAGCGTTCCGACGCGCGCAGCGCATCGGCGTGGGAGACGACCCACGCCGGCAGCGACAGCACCTCGAATACCTGCCCGCCGATCGCGACGCGGTGCGTGATGGCGATCGCCAGCAGCCCGGCCAGGACCCCCAGGAGAGGCCAGTAGCGGCGCGACGGCAGGCAAGGCCGCGCCACCCAAGCGACCAGCCCCAGCGCGAGCACCAGCAGCACGCCGAGGCCTGGGTAGGAGTTCCCGGCCTCCAGATGATCCGCCGTCTCGATGTCGGGCCATAGGCCGCTCCAGTATCCGCCATCGAAGGGCGCGAGCAGGTCGAGCTGCATCTGCCCGAAGCCGCCCCAAGTGCCGCCGAGGCCGTCGCTGAGCGCGAAGAAGCCGCTTGCCCACAGCCCGGCAATGCCGGCAACGGGCGCGAGCAGCACTTCCGCCACGAGAGACCAGCCGCGTCGCTCACGATCAACCGCCCGCGCCAGCCAGTCGGCCGCCCACAAGGCGCCGACCATCGGCAGGATGTAGGCGTGGATCATCGCCGAGACGGCCATCAGCGCTGCCCAGGCTAGCAGGCGCCGCAGCCCCGCCCCAGGGACGACGCAAAGCCAGAGTCCCGCCAGCAGCAGGAACTGCCCACCCAAGGCGAAATGCCCGCCCAGGCGCGCCAGCAGCAGCGGCTGAAGCACGAACAGACCCGCCCCCGCCAGCCGCGCCAGCGAGTCGGCCGTCGCCCGCCCGATCAGCGCCCAGGCGATCAGCGCCTGCAACGCCCCGCAGGCGTAGATCCAGAGGCCCCAATACTGATCGACCTGGACGACGGGCTGCAGCGCCTTGAAGGCGAAGGCCAGCAGCGGGATCGAATCGGAATAGAAGATCGAAGAAGCGAGCTCCATTCCCCAGCCCGGATTGCTCCCTGGCGGCCAGTGCCAAGCATCCCGCGCGAAGGTGGTCCAGCCGAGCCAATACTGCACGGGGTCAGGGCCGATGCGACCCGACAGCATCCAGCCGGTATCGGATGGCGGCAGGATATGGCCGCCGAAGGTGACATAGATGACGAACGCGCCGAGGGCGGCCGCCGCCGTTCCCCCGATCCATGCGGCAAGGCCGACGGGCGTCGGATCGGGTTCGGTCGGACGCATCACCTTGCCTGTATCATCGCGGCAGGTGGCGAAACAACGGCAGCGTCAGATGCGGAGATAGCGCGGCTGCGGCGGTTTGACCGGCGGGGACGTCCCGCCCGGTTACCGCACTTCGCCAAAGGCCGAAGGGCCTTTGGAAACCGCGTCGCGATACCGGCGAGGTCTGTAAGGTAGCGGTGGCGAGACCTGCCCCGCACCATTGGCAGGTCACTCGCCCATCGGTGCCCCGCATCGCGGGGCACCCTGGCAGCGTGAAAGCTGGAGCGGAATGTGATCGGCTCCAGCGCCCACCTCAGCCCGGCGAGCCGCGCTCCCCACGCAGCCGCAGCGGCACGAAGCGCTGACCCCCCGCACCCTCCACGCCAAGCAGCGCGACGCCACGGTTCTGCTGGCGCAGGCGGCCGATGCGTTCCTGCACCTCGGCGGGCGTCGTTACCCGTTCCTGCTGCACCTCGACGATCACGTCGCCCGGGCGCAGCTCGCGCTCGGCAGCCGGGCTGCCGGGCGCCACCTCGACGATGACGACACCACGCTGCTCAGCCCGCAGATTGAAGCGCTGCCGCAGCTCGTCGGTGATCGGGGCGACCAGCATGCCGAGGCCGCTCAGCTCCACCGGCCGGTCCGGCTGGGGCGGCGCCGGCGGGGCGCCGCCGCCAGCCTGCGCCTGGTCCGCCGGCAGTTCGCCAAGGGTAATGGTGACCGTCTCCTCCTTGCCGTCGCGCCAGATCACGACGGGAACCTGCTCGCCAACCGTGGTGTCGGCGACGATGCGCGGCAGGGTGCGCATCTCACGCACATCGATGTTGTTGAACCGCAGGATTACGTCGCCGGAGCGGATGCCGCCACCCGCCGCGGGCCCACCATCCTGCGCGCGCGCGACCAGCGCGCCGCGCGCGCCGCCGGGCAGGCGCAGCGCCTCGGCGATCTCGTCCGTCACCTGCTGGATGTTCACGCCGAGCCAGCCGCGACGGACGCGCCCGCCGTCGCGCAGCTGCGCGACGATGCGCTGGGCGAGGTTCGCCGGAATGGCGAAGCCGATGCCGATCGACCCGCCCGACGGCGAATAGATCGCCGTGTTGATGCCGACCACCTGGCCGGCCATGTTGAACAGCGGGCCGCCCGAATTGCCGCGGTTGATGGCGGCATCGGTCTGGATGAAGTCGTCATACAGGCCCTGGCGGATGTCGCGACCGCGCGCCGAGACGATGCCCGCCGTCACCGAGCCGCCGAGCCCGAAGGGGTTGCCGATCGCGAGCACCCAGTCACCGACCTGCGCCTCGTCCGAATTGCCGAAGGTCACGGCGGTCAGCGGGTGCTCGGTGCGGATGCGCAGCACGGCGATGTCGGTCCGCGGGTCGGTGCCCAGCAGCTCCGCCTTGATCGTCGTGTTATCCTGCAGGATCACGTTGATCTCGTCGGCGCCGTCGATGACGTGGTTGTTCGTCACCACGATGCCGGCCTGGGCGTCCACGATGAAGCCCGACCCCAGCGACTGGCCGCGGCGCTGCGGGCGCTGCGGCTGCTGCGGCGCGCCCTCCTGGCCGGGACGGTTCCGGTTGAAGAAGTCCCGGAAGAATTCCTCGAACGGGCTGCCTGGCGGAGCCTGCGGCATCTCCGGGGCATCGGGACGGCCGGGGCGCGCCTGCACCGCCTGGGTGGTCGAGATGTTCACCACCGCCGGCAGAAGCTGCCGGGCGAGCGGCGCGAAGGTCTCCGGCGCGCGCTGCGCCTCGGCGGGCAGGGTGACGGAGGTGGCCGCCAGGACGGCGGACAGGAGGAGGACGGCGAAACGCACGGTGGGCAACCTCATGCGGAATGGTCCCGGTCGGATGGTGGACAGGAAGGGATGTGGCGATCCGGCCCCGATCCGGAAGCGGTCATCATGCACCGAAATGCCGGGGGGATGCCATGAATGGCCGTTCAAGCCTTCTTCAGGGCTGCAGGGCCCAGGCGAGGCCGACGCCGGCAACCGCCGCCACCAGCCCGCCGAGCCGCAGCCGCTGCTCCGGCGCTTCCGCCAATGCCCTCAGGGCCCGACGCATCGCGCCGGGCGCAAGGGCATAGGCGATGCCCTCCAGGGCCAGCACGACGGCCACGCCCTGGAGGAGTCCGACCAGCGTCACTGCTGCGCCGGTGCACCCTGGGCCGGGGGTGGCGCCGGCGACGCGGCCGGTGCCGGCGACGGGCTCGCCGCCGTCTCACTCGGCGCGGTCGGCGTGACCGGCGCAGCCGACTGACGCTCGCCGCCGAGACCGCGGAAGTAGCGGAAGAACTCGGAATCGGGCGTCATCACCATGCGGCTGTTGCCCTCCGAGAACGCCTCCCGATAGGCCTGCATGGAGCGCCAGAACTGGAAGAAGTCCACGTCACGGCTGAACGCTTCCGCAACGAGGCGGATCGCTTCCTCCTCGCCCTGGCCGCGCAGCACGTCGGCCTGCGCCTGGGCTTCCGCCAGCAGCACGGTACGCTCGCGCTCCGCGCCCGCACGGACGCGCTGCGCCACCTCGGCACCCTCGGCGCGCGCCTCCCGGGCGACACGCTCGCGCTCGGACTGCATGCGCTGGAGGATGGCGTTGGTGTTCTCCTCCGGCAGGTCGGCGCGGCGGATGCGGACATCCACCACCTCGATGCCGAATTGCTGCGACTCCGCGTTCACCTGGTTGCGGATCTCGCCCATGATGCGCGCGCGGTCGGTGGAAAGCACCGACAGCAGCGGCTCGTTGCCCAGCACGCGGCGCAGGGACGAGGAGACGATCGAGTTCAGCCGGGCGCGGATGCCCTGCTCGGTCGCACCGACCGTCTGGTAGAATCGCAGCGGGTCGGTGATGCGGTAGCGCGTGAAGCTGTCGATGATCAGCCGGCGCTGGTCGCCCAGGATGACTTCCTCGCCCGGCGCGTCGAAATCGAGCAGCCGGCGGTCGAAGGTGATGACCGACTGGATGAAGGGCAGCTTCACATGCAGACCCGGCGTCTCGATGACGCGGATCGGGTCGCCGAGCTGGGTGATCAGCACCTGCTGCGTCTGCTGCACGGTGAACAGCGAGGAGATCGCCGTGATTCCGATGACGACGACCGCGCCGAGCGCGATGACGGAGCGGTTCATCGCGGCGCTCCCTGCGGCAGGCGGGGCTGGACGGTGGCGGCCGGTGCCTGCGGCAGCGGCGCCGGCCGCGTCGCCGGCAGGTTACCCTGCGGGCGCTGCTGTTGCAGCGGCCCGCCCTCGCCCAGCGGCAGGAAGGGCACGATGCCCTGCAGCCGGTCATCGACGAGCACCATCGGGTTGCGCCGCAGGATCTCCTCCATCGTTTCGAGATACAGACGCCGCGCCGCGACATCCGGCGCAGTGCGGTAGGCCGTCAGCACCGAGATGAAGCGCGCCGCCTCACCGCGGGCGCGGGCGATCTGGCTTTCGCGCGCGCCCTGCGCCTCCTGGACGATGCGCTCGGCCTCGCCGCGGGCGCGGGGGATGATGTCGTTCCGGAAGGATTCCGCCTCGTTGCGGGCGCGCTCGCGGTCCGCGTTGGCGCGCTGCACGTCGCGGAAGGCATCGACCACCTGCGCCGGCGGATCGACCTTCTGCAGCTGCACCTGGGTGATCTCAATGCCGGCGCCGTACTGGTCCATGATCGCCTGGGTGCCGCGACGGACTTCCTGCTCGATCTGCGCGCGCGCCTCGGTCAGCGCGGGCTGGATCGGAGTGCGGCCGATCACCTCGCGCATCACGGATTCGGCGGCGAACTTCACCGTGCTTTCCGGGTTGCGCGTATTGAACAGGAATTCGCCCGCATCGCGGATGCGCCAGAAGACGGCGACGTCGATGTCGATGATGTTCTCGTCGCCGGTCAGCATCATGCTTTCGGCCAGCACGTCTCGGGATCCCGGGCGGCCACTGACGATGCCCTGTTCGGGCGTGCCGATGAAGCCGATATCGACACGGTTGATGCGCGTCACGCGAGGCGTCGTCACCGTCTCGACCGGCCAGGGGATGTGGTAGTTGAGGCCCGGCGGCGCGGTGCGCTCGAAGGCGCCGAAGCGCATGACCACGCCCTGCTCGTCCGGCTGCACGCGATAGAAGCCCGAGGCGCCCCACACCGCCACGAGAACGAGGCCAAGCAGCGCCGCCCCCTTCCCGCCACCGCGCGGCAGATAGCGGCGCACCGCATCCTGCGCCTGGCGGATCATGTCATCGAGGTCAGGCCCGCGCCCGCCGCCCGGGCCGCCGGAACCGCCGCCACCGGGCGGGGGCGGCGAGCCCCACGGGCCACCGGGCTTCGGGTTCCCCCAGGGACTCTGACCGCCGCTGTTGTTCCAGGGCATTCGACGTTGCGCCTCCGAACTCATCCAGATGGTGACGTCGAACCCGGCGCCTGCCATGTGGGGATGCATGGGACGCCGTGACCGACCAATATGCATGCCGGCCGGGTCGCCGGGGGGCGACCCGTTAGAAGCGTCAACCTCGCCCGGCGGAGGCGATATTGTCCAGTAACGGGGGCTTTTCAAGCGATGTCTGAGACTCTGGCGGCGGCGGTGGTAGTGGCGCTGCGGGCCGTGAAGGATCCGCTGACCGGTCGTGACGTGGTCTCGGCAGGCATGGTGCAGGGCCTCGCCGCGCGGGACGGGCTGGTGCAATTCTCCCTGGAAGTACCGCGCGAACGGGCCGCGCAGATGGAACCCCTGCGCGCCGAGGCGCAGAAGGTTGCCGCCGCGGTGCCGGGCGTGCTGAACGTAACCGTCGTACTGACGGCGCACCGGCCGGCCGCGCCGCAACCCGCCACGCCGCGCCAGGCGGCCCGGGCGCCGACCGGCCAGGGTGCGATGCTGTTGCCGGAGGTCGGGGCCATCGTCGCCGTCGCCTCCGGCAAGGGCGGCGTCGGCAAGTCGACCACGGCCGTCAACCTCGCCGTCGCGCTGGCCGCGCAGGGGCTGCGCGTCGGGCTGCTGGATGCCGACATCTATGGCCCGTCCCTGCCGCAGATGCTCGGCACGCGGGAGAAGCCGCGCAGCAGCGGCCAGACCATCCAGCCGCTGTCCCGCTGGGGGCTGAAGGCGATGTCGATCGGCTTCCTGGTGGATGAGGAGACGCCGATGATCTGGCGCGGCCCGATGGTGATGGGCGCGCTGGAACAGATGATGGGCCAGGTGGCGTGGGGTGCGCTCGACATCATGGTGGTCGACATGCCGCCGGGCACCGGCGACGCGCAGCTCACCATGTCCCAGCGCGTGCCGCTGGCAGGCGCGGTGATCGTGTCCACGCCGCAGGACGTCGCACTTCTCGATGCCCGCCGCGGTGTGCGGATGTTCGAGAAGGTCAACGTTCCCGTTCTCGGGCTGATCGAGAACATGTCCTACTACTGCTGCCCGAACTGCAACCACCGGGCTGAGCTGTTCGGCCATGGCGGGGCGAAGCGCGAGGCCGACCGGCTCGGCGTCGAGTTCCTGGGCGAATTGCCGCTGAAGCTCGCCATCCGGGAACTGGCCGATGCCGGCACGCCGATCGTCACGGCAAAGCCGGACAGCGAGGAAGCCGCCACCTATCGCCGCATCGCCGCCCGCCTGTGGGAGAAGGTCCAGGCCAAGGCCGGGGCCGGGCCGGCCATCGTCATCGACTAGTCACGCGGTTTTGGCGCGGCGGCCCAACCGCGCTACACCCCCGCCCTCAGCAGCCGCCAAACCCCCGAGGAAACCCGGCCCATGCCGCAGTACCGTTCCCGCACCACCACCCATGGCCGCAACATGGCCGGCGCGCGCGGCCTCTGGCGCGCCACGGGGATGAAGGACGGGGATTTCGGCAAGCCGATCATCGCCATCGCCAATTCCTTCACCCAGTTCGTGCCCGGCCATGTCCACCTGAAGGACCTCGGCCAACTGGTCGCGCGGGAGATCGAGAAGGCCGGCGGCGTCGCCAAGGAATTCAACACCATCGCGGTCGATGACGGCATCGCCATGGGGCATGACGGGATGCTGTATTCCCTGCCCTCGCGTGAGCTGATCGCGGACGCCGTGGAATACATGGTCAACGCGCATTGCGCGGATGCGATCGTCTGCATCTCCAACTGCGACAAGATCACGCCGGGCATGCTGATGGCCGCGATGCGGCTGAACATCCCGACGATCTTCGTCTCGGGCGGCCCGATGGAAGCCGGCAAGGTCGTCCATCGCGGCGTGAAGCGGAGCGTCGACCTGATCGACGCCATGATCGTCGCCGCCGACAGCACCGTGACGGATGAGGAAGTGGCCGTCATCGAACGTTCGGCCTGCCCGACCTGCGGGTCGTGCTCGGGCATGTTCACCGCCAATTCGATGAACTGCCTGACGGAGGCGCTCGGCCTCGCGCTGCCCGGCAACGGCACCGTCGTCGCGACGCATGCGGACCGGAAGGAGCTGTTCCTCGAAGCCGGCCGCCGCATCGTCGAGATCACCCGCCGGCACTACGAGACGGACGATTTCTCCGTCCTCCCGCGGTCCATTGCGACGTTCACGGCTTTCGAGAATGCGATGACACTCGATATCGCCATGGGCGGGTCCACCAATACCGTCCTGCACCTGCTGGCGGCGGCGCAGGAAGGCGAGGTGCCGTTCTCCATGGCCGACATCGACCGCCTTTCGCGCCGCGTGCCCGTGCTGTGCAAGGTCGCGCCTTCGGTCATCAATGTGCATGTCGAGGACGTCCACCACGCCGGCGGCATCATGGGCATCCTGGGCGAGCTCGATCGCGGCGGGCTGATCGACACCTCCGTCTCCCGCGTCGATGCGCCGACGCTGGCCGAGGCTCTGGCCGAATGGGACGTGAAGCGCAGCCCGACCGAGGCGGTGCAGACCTTCTTCAAGGCCGCCCCCGGCGGCATCCCGACCACCGTCGCCTTCAGCCAGTCGGCGCGCTGGGACGATGTGGACGATGACCGCTCGACGGGCGTGATCCGCGATGTCGAGCACGCCTTCTCGAAGGATGGCGGTCTCGCCGTGTTGTTCGGCAACATCGCCGAGGAAGGCTGCATCGTGAAGACGGCGGGCGTCGATGCCTCGATCCTGAAGTTCACCGGCCCGGCGCGGGTGTTCGAGAGTCAGGATGCGTCGGTCGAGGCCATCCTTGGCAAGAAGGTGCAGGCCGGCGACGTGGTCCTGGTCCGCTACGAGGGCCCGCGCGGCGGCCCCGGCATGCAGGAGATGCTGTATCCGACCAGCTACCTGAAGTCGGTCGGCCTCGGGAAGGCCTGCGCGCTGGTGACGGATGGGCGCTTCTCGGGTGGCTCCTCGGGCCTGTCGATCGGCCATTGCTCCCCCGAAGCCGCCGAGGGCGGGCTGATCGGCCTGGTCGAGGATGGCGACACCATCGAGATCGACATCCCGAACCGCCGCCTGCACCTCGCCGTGTCAGATGAAGTGCTGGCGCAGCGCCGCGCCGCGATGGAAGCGAAGGGTGCTGACGCCTGGCAGCCGGCCGCGCCGCGCAAGCGCAACGTGACGGCGGCGTTGAAGGCTTATGCTGCGCTGACGACCAGCGCCTCGCGCGGCGCGGTGCGCGATGTGAGCGGCGTGCGGCGCCGGTGAAGACGGACTGGAGAGAGGCAGCGCCTCTCTCCAATCAGACCCCTACCGCCGCTGCGTCATCCGCCCTACCACGAAGCCGAAGACGAAGGTGCCGATCAGGATCGCCGCCACCTCGCCCATCAGCGCGTGCACCAGCGGTAGCCCCACCAGCAGGGCAAGGCTGAAGCTCCCGATGAAGATCCAGCGCTGCGCCGCTGGCCCGATCGCGGACCAGCGGCTGGCCGCCTTCTTGGTCCGCGCCCGCGGCGTGGCGCGCTTCGGCGCCGAGCGGCCCTTCGCGCTGCCGCTCATGCTGGACGTTCAGCCGGCATCGCGGCCGATCATCTCCATCAGTTCGCGCCACTCCCGCTTCGACAGGCCCGAAGCGTCCTGCGTCACTGCCTCCCCCGCCAGCAGGCACTTCACGATGGCCAGCATCTGCGCGGACAACGTCACTGCCCCCAGCCGGTAGTCGCGGAAGGCATCGAAGGCCATCGGCACCCAGGCTTTCACGGTGTCGAGCATGGCCCCGGCATAGGCGCGGATCTCGTACTGCGCATGGGCGTCGGCGCGCAGCGACAAAAAATTCAGCAGGTTGTGAAGGTCCGTCTTCCAGTACCACTGCGTATAGGCGTTGAGCGTCAGGTTCATCCGGGCCAGTTCGCGCGCCAGCCCCTGGCGGCCGGGATCGCGCGGCGAACCGTCCTCCGCCTCGTTCAGCATATCGAGGTAGTGGTCGTAGTTGCGCGTCGCATCCTCGCGCAGGAGATCGAGGACGCGGGCAGCCTCGTCGCCCTCCAGCACATCGCCCCGCCCCTGGCGGTTCACCGCGGATTGCGCGGCGAGCTGGTCCGGCGCCGGAATGTAGAATTCCCGGTCGAGAATCGAATAGCG
Source organism: Neoroseomonas terrae (assembly GCF_018129025.1). Classification (GTDB taxonomy): domain Bacteria; phylum Pseudomonadota; class Alphaproteobacteria; order Acetobacterales; family Acetobacteraceae; genus Neoroseomonas; species Neoroseomonas terrae. The sequence continues at coordinate 51,898 of NZ_JAAEDI010000018.1, forward strand.
CGCGGAGTACTCGTTCACGTTCGCCGTGCGGTGGCGAATCCACTGCCGCGCGATGAAGATCGGCAACTTCACGTGGTACTTGATCTCGCACATCTCGAAGGGGGTCGAGTGCCGATGCCGCATCAGGTAGCGGATCAGCCCGCGATCCTCATTCGCTGCACGGGTGCCGCGGCCATAGGACACGCGGGCGGCCTGCACGATCGCCGCATCATCGCCCATGTAGTCGATGACGCGAACGAAACCGTGATCGAGTACGGGGATCGCCTGGAAAAGCATCGATTCCAGCGCTGACACGGTCGGACGCCGCGTGCGGCCCTCCGCGGCGCGGGCGGCGTCGATCTCCTGCTGCTGGTCGGCGGTGAGCGCCATGGCAATCCCCTGGGCAACGAACCCCGCTTCATAGGTGACTACCCCGGGGCGGAACAGCCTTGCCATCGAAGGGGGGCCCGGTTCGCAGACCGACCGACCCTCTCCGATCAACCCCGTGCCTGGCGCGGTCTATCCGACCGCGCCAGGCGGGTGCAGCATGGCATCAAACAGCCATAGGGAGCCGCCATGTCCGCCCTCGACGCCATCCGCCGCGACCATGCCGAACTGACTGCCATCCGGCAGGACCTCCACGCGCATCCCGAGCTCGGCATGCAGGAGCACCGCACCGCCGCCCGCGTGGCCGAGCTGCTGGAATCCTGGGGTGTCGAGGTCCATCGCGGCATCGGCGTGACGGGGGTGGTCGGCGTGCTCCGCAGCGGCACCGGCAACCGCGCCGTCGGCCTCCGCGCGGACATGGACGCCCTGCCGATCGAGGAACTGAACGACGTCTCCTACCGCTCAACCGCCAAGGGCGTGATGCACGCCTGCGGCCATGACGGTCACACCACGATGCTGCTCGGCGCGGCGAAGTACCTCGCGGAATCGCGCAACTTCGACGGCATCGTCCACTTCATCTTCCAGCCCGGCGAGGAAGGCTGCGGCGGGGCGCTGGCCATGCTCGAGGACCGGCTGTTCGAACGCTTCCCCTGCGATGCCATCTTCGGCATGCACAACCGCCCCGGCATGAAGCTCGGCGAGTACGGCATCCGCAGTGGGCCGACGGCCGCCGGCGGCGCATTCTTCGACATCGCCATCGCCGGCAAGGGCGCCCATGGCGCGCGGCCCGAGGCCAGCATCGACCCGGTGCTGACCGCGTGCCACGTCACGACCGCCCTGCAATCCATCGTCAGCCGCACGCTTTCCCCCCGCGACCCGGCCGTGGTCAGCGTGACGAAGGTCGTGGGCGGGGAGGCCTACAATGTCATCCCCGAGACCGCGACCATCTCCGGCACCGCCCGCTTCTTCACGCGGGAGGTCGGCGAGCAGATCGAGGAGGCGATGCGTCGCGTGGCGGAAGGCGTTGCCGCCGGCTTCGGCGCCACGGCAACGCTGTCCTGGCGGCTGATCTTCGCGCCCACCATCAACGACGCGACGCAGACCGAGGCCTACGCCGACGCCGCGGCGGATTTGGTCGGCAGTGAGAAGGTCGCCCGCAACAACCCGCCCGGCATGGGCTCCGAGGATTTCTCCTTCATGATGGAGAAGGTCCCCGGCGCCTATATCCATGTCGGCAACGGCCCCGGCGCGATGCCGCACAACCCGCGCTACCAGTTCAATGACGAGGCGATCCCCTATGGTGCGGCGCTCTATGCGCGTCTTGTGGAGCGCGAACTAGCCAAGGGCTGACCTGGTCGCGCACGGCCGCGCGCGACGCCCCTCAGCGGCGCAGGTCCGCGACGGCCGTGGCGCCGGCCAAGCGGCCGAACACGGCGCCGTTGATCAGCCCCGACCCGCCCGGATAGTTGAAGTAGAAGATGCCGCCGACCAGTTCGCCGGCGGCATACAGGCCCGGGATCGGGGCCTGGTCGGCATCCAGCACGCGCGCCTCGGCATCGATGCGCAGCCCGCCGAAGGTGAAGGTGATGCCGCAACCGACCTGGTAGGCCTCGAAGGGCCCCTCCTCGATCGTGTTCGCCCAGTTCGATTTGTTGATCGCGAGACCCTCCGTGCAGCGCCCGTCCTTGACGTTCGGGTTGAAGGGGATTTCCTGTCGCACCGCCGCGTTGTAGGCGCGGATTTCTTCCAGGAAGGCCTTGCCGTCGACGCCTTCCAGCTTGCCCGCCAGTTCCTCCAGCGTGTCAGCCTTCACCTTCGTCACCTGCTTGATGCGGTATTCGTCGCGCAAGACGTGCAGCACCTTCCTGTCGAAGACCTGCCAGGCGAAGTTGCCCGGCTGCTCCAGCACGACGCGGCCGTACTTCGCATAGGTATAGTTGCGGAAATCCGCCCCCTCATCGAGGAAGCGCCGTCCATTGGCGTTGATCAGCACGGACCAGGGGTAGGAGTGCTTCTGGAAGGCATCGCCCACCGCGAGGTCGCCATATTCCGGCGCGTTGAAATCCCACTGCACCGCATGGCAGCCGGAATAGTTGCCGAAGGGCGAGGCGCCGATCTCGAGCGCCATCTTGATGCCGTCGCCGGTGTTGAAACGGGTGCCGCGCACCTTCGCCAGTTCCCACCCCGCGCCGAGATAGCGGGTGCGCCATTCGGCATCACCCTGGAAGCCGCCGGCGGCGAGCACCACCGACTTCGCCCTGATCGCGTAGATGCGGTCGGCGGTCTTCACCTCGACGCCCTTCACGCCGAAGCCGTCGGTCAGGATGCGACGGGCGCGAGCGCCGTAGCGGATCTCGATGCCGCGCTTCTTCGCGGCTTCGGTCTCGGCCTGTACCAGGCCCGGCCCGCCGCCATAGGATTCCACGGTCAGCCCGCCCCAGAACTTGAATTTGCCATCCACCTTGAAGGCCTGACGGCCCCAGATCGGCGCGAACTTCACGCCCTTCGACTGCAGCCAGCGCATGGCGGGGAAGCTGCCGCGGACCAGGATCTCGCACAGCTCGGGTGACGTCCGGTTCCGCGTGACGCGGAACATGTCGTCGAAGAACTGGTCCTCGGTGTAGGTGCCGAAATCGGTCTGCGCGACCTCGGCATCGGTCAGGTCCGGCATGATCTCGCGCAGATCCTCGACACCGCGATAGGCGAACCGGATGGCGCCCGCCGTGAAGCGGGTGTTGCCGCCGGCCTCGTCCTCCGGTGCGCGTTCCAGCATCACGACGCGCGCGCCGTTTTCCTGCGCCGAGAGCGCGGCGCAGAAGGCGGCATTGCCCCCGCCCACCACGACGACGTCGAATTCCTCTACCGCTGCATCAGACATGGCGTTTCCCGTGACGATCCGTAGGCGTTCCGCGCCGCAGGCGAACCCGCCGGCGGCCGCGCCATAATTGCGAATGATTCGCAATTTCAGTCAACGCGAAATCAGCGGCGCGTCGCTTGGCCTTTCCCCCTCGAAATCCGGGCTCTGCCGCGCTACATGGGCTCCGTCACCTCGGTGACTATGGCGATAAACGGCGTATGGAATAAGCGTTGCGGACCCGGGGGCGGTACCCGGCGCCTCCACCATCTCACCCGACCGGTATCGTGGTCGGCGGACGGGGGCGAAACAGGCTCGACGCGCGCGGTAAAGATCCGTCTTTTGCCCGGCATTGTACCGCCGTTATCGGGCTAAATCATAAGTGCCAACGATAACAGCCGCGAGGCTGTGGCGCTCGCTGCCTAAATAGGTAAGCGCGGTTCGGGGGGCACCGGGCAACAGAAGCCCCCCACTTCCCTTTGCATCCCGCTGCGTCCGGGCCTAGATGGCCGCATGAGCGATGACGCCAACCCGCCCGAAAGCCTGCTGCCTTACGACCTGTGGGCCGAGGAAGCCCTGCGTGAGGTCGCCATCCAGGCGATCGAACGCGTCGAAGCGGAAGGCCTGCCCGGCGAGCACCATTTCTACCTTACCTTCCGCACCGACCACCCCGGCAGCGTCGTGCCCGGGCATCTCAAGGCGCGCTACCCGCAGGAGATCACGATCGTCCTGCAGCACCAGTTCGAGGGCCTGCACGTCGATCGTGCCGCAGGCCGTTTCGAGGTGACGCTGTTCTTCGGCGGCGTGCCGTCCCGCCTGGTGGTGCCGTTCGGCGCGCTGACCATGTTCCATGACCCGCATGTCCGCTTCGGCCTGCGCTTCCCTGCGCTCGGCATGGACGCGCCGGTGATGGAGGACGTGCCAGAGGAAGAAACGTCAGCGGAAGGAGTCCCGCCCGCCGAGGCGCCGCCATCCGCACCGGCGCAGGTCGTGAGCCTGGATGCATTCCGGCGTAAGCCGGCAAAGGACGGTTGATGTCGCGTCGGAGAGGCGCCCTTCCCCTACCCCCTCTACCGCAGTTGGCGCCCTCCCGTCCCCTGCGCTAGAGCAGCCCTACGCGCGCCCAATGCCCGCGCGCCCGGAGATTGTGCATGACCCCGCCGCTCGACGATGCCGCCGCTCCCGCCCGGCCGGCCGGTTTCGCCTATTCCCCCATGTTCCCGCTGGGCGAGGACACCACGCCCTATCGCAAGCTGGACATCGAGGGCGTCTCGACCGTCGAGGTCGATGGCAAGCGTGTCCTGAAGATCAAGCCGGAGGCGCTGACCGAGCTTACCTTCCAGGCCTGCCACGACGTGTCGCACCTGCTGCGCCCGGCGCATCTCCAGCAACTCGCGAAGATCCTCAAGGACCCGGAATCCAGCGCGAATGACCGCTTCGTCGCGCTCGACCTGCTGAAGAACGCGAACATTGCTTCGGGCGGCATCCTGCCGATGTGCCAGGACACCGGCAACGCGATCGTCTTCGGCAAGAAAGGCCAGCGCGTCTGGGTCGAGGGCGATGAGGAGGAAGCGATCGCCTATGGCGTGTCGCGGACCTACACCGAGACGAACCTGCGCTACTCGATGAACGCGCCAATCACGATGTTCGAGGAGGTGAACACCGGCAACAACATGCCGGTGGAGTTCTCCATCATGGCGCAGCCCGGCGAGCACCACGCCGATGAGTTGCACCTGATGTACATCCTCAAGGGCGGCGGGTCGGCCAACAAGACCTTCCTGTACCAGCAGACGCGCGCCGTGCTGAACAAGCCGAAGCTGCTGGCGTTCCTCGAGGAGAAGATCAAGACGCTCGGCACCTCGGCCTGCCCGCCGTATCACCTGTCGATCGTCATCGGCGGCACCTCGGCCGAAATGACGCTGAAGACGGTGAAGCTCGGTTCGACCAAGTGGCTCGATGCGCTGCCGACCAAGGGCGACAAGTCGGCGCATGCCTTCCGCGACCCGGAGCTGGAAGCCGAGATCCACAAGCTGACGCAGAATCTCGGCATCGGCGCGCAGTTCGGCGGCAAGTATTTCTGCCATGACGTGCGCGTCATCCGCCTCGCGCGCCACGGCGCGTCGCTGCCCATCGGCATCGGCGTGTCGTGCAGCGCCGACCGCCAGATCAAGGCGAAGATCACCGCCGAGGGCGTCTTCCTCGAACAGCTCGAGACCGATCCCGCGCATTATTTGCCGGAACACACGGACGACATCCTGGGCGGGGAGGTCGTGAAGATCGACCTGAACCAGCCGATGGACCAGATCCGCGCGACGCTGTCGAAGTACCCGGTGAAGACGCGCGTGTCCCTGACCGGCACCATGGTGGTGGCGCGCGATATCGCCCACGCCAAGCTGCAGGAACGGATCGACCGCGGCGAGGGCCTGCCGCAATACATCAAGGACCACCCCGTCTATTACGCCGGCCCGGCCAAGACGCCGCAGGGCTACGCCACGGGGTCCTTCGGCCCGACCACGGCAGGACGGATGGATTCCTACGTGGATGCCTTCCAGGCCGCCGGCGGGTCCTTCGTCATGCTGGCGAAGGGCAACCGGTCCAAGGCCGTGCTGAACGCCTGCAAGAAGTATGGCGGCTTCTATCTCGGCTCGGTCGGCGGCCCGGCGGCGCGGCTCGCGCAGGACTGCATCAAGAAGGTCGAGCAGCTCGAATACCCCGAGCTCGGCATGGAAGCCGTCTGGCGCATCGAGGTCGAGGATTTCCCCGCCTTCATCGTCGTCGACGACAAGGGCAACGATTTCTACGAGGGGCTGGAATAGGGGTGCCGCTCGTCGCGGCTATCGCCCGGCCGGCCCTGGAGTAGACAGCCACCGTGATACCCCGCCACCGCATCCCGGCCCGCCACGCCGGGATCGTCATGCCGCTGCTGCTGTCGGTCATCATGACCTGCATCATCTCGGGCGTATCGACCCTCCTCGCCCTGGGATTGACGGGGGAGGCGCTCGCCCGGTGGCCGGTCGCCTGGGGCCTGTCCTGGCTCGTCGCCTTCCCGACGCTGCTGGTGGTGCTGCCCATCGTGCGGCACCTCGTCGCGCACCTCGTCGCGCCGCCCGTGCAATGACAGTATGGGCGGGCCAAGGAAGGAACGCCCCATGCTGCAACTCCGCCCGAACTGCGAATGCTGCGGCCGCAACCTGCCGCCCGGGAGCCGCGACGCGCTCATCTGTTCCTTCGAATGCACCTGGTGCGTGGATTGCGCGCGCACGAAGCTGCCCGGCGGGCTGTGCCCGAATTGCGGCGGCAACCTCGTCGCGCGGCCGATCCGCCCGGCGGAGAAGCTCGCGAAGTTCCCCGCATCAGTCGAGCGCGTCCATCGCCCTGAGCGCTGCGGCGGCCCTGCAACGGCCTGAGCGTGCCGGACCGCATCCGCCTCCTCGGCATCGTCGCCAATGCCGCGCTCTGCGTCATCTTCGGCTTCTTCGCCATCTTCACGCTGGCTGAGGGGCTGACCGGCATGGCCGCCTTCTTCGCCCTGATCGCCGCCGTCGCGGCGTTCAACTGGCATGTCATCCGCAAGGCCGCCGTCGTGATCGCAGCACAGGCGTCACAGCGCGCGGAGCTCGAGCGGCGCCTCGCCGCCATCCACCTCGCTCCACAGGAATCCCGGCCATGACCGATCGTCGCCTCATCTCCTCCGGCTCGAAGTTCGAGGAGGAAATCGGCTACTCCCGCGCCGTCGTCGTGGGCGACGACATCTGGGTGTCGGGCACCACCGGCTACGACTACGCGACGATGACGATCGCGGACGACGTCGTCGGGCAATGCGACCAGACCTTCCGCAACATCGCCGCAGCGCTCGCCGAAGCCAGGGCCACGCTGGACGACGCCGTGCGCGTGATGTTCATCGTGCCGGACCGCGCCGATTGGCAGCCCTGCTGGCCGGTGGTGAAGAAGTATCTCGGCAAGGCGCGGCCGGCTTCGACCCTGATCCACGCCGGGCTGCAGACCGACGCGATGAAGATCGAGATCGAGGTCACCGCCCGCCGCCGCGGCTGACCGCGGGAAACCCGTTCCGCAACACCCCGTTACCCTTCGCAGCAACATTGCCCCCATCGCGCCGCAGGCGTCGCGGAGGCTCCGGATCGCGGGCCACTTCGCCCGCACCTGTGAAGGAGTAGCGTACATGACCAGTCGTCGAGGCCTTTTCGTCGCCCTGCCCGCCCTCGCCGCGGCCGCAGCGGGCCTCGCCCTGCCCGCACCGGCCGAGGCGCAGAGCGTCACGCTGAACTTCGGCCCGCCTCCGCCGCCGCCCTATGCCCGCCGGCCGCCGCCGCCGCGCCGCGGCCGCACCTGGGTGGACGGCCACTATCGCTGGGATGGCCGCCGCTATGTCTGGCGGGAGGGCTACTGGGTCCGCGACCAACGCGGCCGCCGCTACGCCCAGCCCCGCTGGGACCAGGATGGCGACCGCTGGCGCTATCGCCCCGGCCGCTGGGAGCGCTGAGGCCGCGCCAGGACCGCCCCCGGATCGCGGCACCCGCCGCGATCCGCGAGCACAAAGCGCGACAGTGCTCGGCGCGAAGGCAAGAGCCGCGGATGCGGCCCGCCCGCCGTCTGAGGGGACGATCAAAATGCCAACGAACGGTCGCCCAAGGGCGACCGTTCGTGTACAGGGCGCGAGCCGCCGCCGTTCCAGGACCCGACATGCGCTTCGCCGTCGATCGCCTCGACCACCTGGTCATCACCTGCCGGGACGTCACCATCTCCGCCTCCTGGTACCAGCGCGTCCTGGGCATGGAGGTCGAGGAGTTCGGCGAGCGGAAGCGCACCGCGCTCAAGTTCGGTGGCCAGAAGATCAACCTCCGCCCGGCCGAGGCGACGCAGCAGGAATGGTGGACGGGTGCCGCCGGCGGCGTCCCGGGCACCGCCGATCTGTGCTTCATCGTCACGGTCGATGGGGAACAGATCATCGACCATCTGCGGCGCTGCGGCGTGGCGGTGGAACTCGGCCCGGTGGGAAAGGCGGGTGCGCTCGGACCCATAACCTCGGTCTATTGCCGCGATCCTGACGGCAACCTGATCGAGATCTCGACCTACGGTGCGCTGGACTGAGGCCCTATATCGCGGGTCGGAGGACAGTATGACCGCGACCCGCACCAGCCTAGCGCCCGCCGCCGCGACGCGCACCGAGACCGACAGCCTCGGCACCGTCGACATTCCTGCCGACCGCTACTGGGGCCCGCAGACCGAACGCGCCCGCGCGCTGTTCCGCATCGGCGACGCCCGGCTCGACCCCGGCGTGATCCGTGCGACTGGGCTGCAGAAATGGGCTTCGGCCGAGGCGAATCGTCGACTTGGCGAGTTGCCGGATGCCGTCGCCGAGCCGATCAAGGCCGCCGCCGCCGAGGTCGAATCGGGCGCCCGCGACGCCGACTTCCCGCTGCCCGTCTGGCAGACCGGGTCCGGCACCCAGACCAACATGAACGCGAACGAGGTCATCTCGAACCGCGCCAACGAGATGCTCGGCCAGCCGCTCGGCAGCCGGAAGCCGGTGCATCCGAACGACCACGTCAACCGCGGCCAATCCTCCAACGACAGCTTCCCGACGGTGATGCACCTTGCCGCCGTGGACGCCGTCCGGAAGCGCCTGCTGCCGGGCCTGGCGGAGCTGCACGCCGCGCTCGACGCCAAGGCGGTGGAGTACCGCGAGGTCCTGAAGCTCGGCCGAACGCACCTGATGGATGCCGTGCCGGTCACGCTGGGCGGCGAGTTCCACACCTGGGCGCGCCAGGTGCGCAACGGCATCGACCGCGTTAAGGACACGCTGGCGCGCCTGCTGCTGCTGCCCCAGGGCGGCACCGCCGCGGGCACGGGGCTCAACACCCATCCCGACTTCGCCGCCACCTTCTGCGCCCTCGTTGCCGAACGCACCGGGGAGGCCTTTGCACCCAACCCCGACAAGTCGGAGGGCATGGCCGCGCATGACGCGTTCGTGGAGCTTCATGGCGCGCTCAACACCGTCGCCGTTTCGCTGAACAAGATCGCCAACGACATCCGCCTGCTGGGGTCCGGCCCGCGCGCCGGCATCGCGGAGCTGGTCATCCCGGCCGACGGGCTTTCCAGCAGCATCATGCCCGGCAAGACCAACCCGACGCAGAGCGAGGCCCTGACCATGGTGGCCGCCCGCGTCATGGGCAACCAGACCACCGTCACCTTCGCCGGCGCCCAGGGGCACCTGGAACTGAACGTGTTCAAGCCCGTGATCATCCAGGCGGTGCTGGAAAGTGCGACGCTGCTCGGTGACGCCGCGCGGTCCTTCGCCACGCACATGGTCGCGAAGCTGGAACCCAACCGGGCCCGGATCGCGGACCAGATGGCGAAGTCGCTGATGCTGGTGACCGCGCTCAACCCCCGCATCGGCTACGACAAGGCGGTCCAGATCGCCAAGCTGGCGCTGGTCGAGGACCTGACGCTGAAGGACGCCGCCGCGAAGCTGGGTCACGTAACGCCTACCGACTTCGACCGCTGGGTACGCCCCGAGGACATGCTGTCACCCGGCGGCACGCTGGAAGGCGGCGGGTGAAGCCGCATCTGGCGAAACGATCCTTCTCCCTGGCCGGCCATCGGACGTCGGTTGCCCTGGAACCCGCGTTCTGGGCCGCGCTGGAAGCGGCGGCACGGCGCCGGGCGGTCAGCCTGGCGGCGCTGGTAGCCGAGCTGGACGCCGCGCGGGCGGCGGATGGCGCGCCGCTAGCGAGCACGCTGCGGGTGTTCGCACTGGCGGACGGCGCGCCGGAGGCATGAGGCGACGAATTGGAGGGGCGCTGCCCCTCCAAGCCGCCCCGCCAAAGGCCGAAAGGCCGTTGGAAACCGCCACTTGGCGCGGCCGCGACAGTCGCGTTCCCTAGTCAGGCGCCCACGCTGCACCGAAGTTCGGCTTTGTCGGGCCGGGAGGCCTCCGCCTGCTGAACGCCGGGTATTGGTTTCCAAAGGCCTTTCGGCCTTTGGCGGGGTGAGCCCGAGAGGGGCAGAGCCCCTCTCGGTACGGCAGCGGACATATCGGAACCACCACGCTCCGGGCTTGATCCGGCGGGCCTTTTCGGGATTGATGCGCCGCGATGCGGGCGGCCGACGCAGGCCGTTCGTGCGCGCCATGTTTCAGGTCCAGGGATTACGATGGCCAGCACCAGCCACGCGCAAGCCGACTCCGGCGTGCCGCACTACAAGCACCCGTACCATCTGGTGGACCCGTCGCCGTGGCCGCTGCTCGGGTCGTTCAGCGGCGGCGCGCTGGTGCTTGGCATCGTGCTGTGGGCGCACAGCAACATCCACTGGGTCTTCGGCCTCGGCCTGATGGGCGTGCTCGCCACCATGTTCTTCTGGTGGCGCGACATCGTGCGCGAGTCGGGCACGCCCGGCTTGCATTCGCCGATCGTGAAGCTCGGTCTCCGCTACGGCATGACGCTGTTCATCGCCTCCGAGGTGATGTTCTTCGTCGCCTTCTTCTGGTCCTGGTTCCATTTCGCGCTCTACCCGGAACATGTGTCCGGCGCCGCCGCCCCGGCGATCTGGCCACCCCGCGGCACGCTGACATTCGACCCCTGGGGGCTGCCCTTCCTCAACACCATGATCCTGCTGCTCTCGGGCTGCACGGTGACATGGGCGCATGCCGCGCTGATCCAGAACGACCGCAAGACACTGGTGAAGGCGCTGGCGCTGACCGTGTGCCTGGGCGCCATCTTCACCGGGCTGCAGGCCTGGGAATACTCGCTGGCCCCGTTCAAGTTCTACGAGGGCGGCATCTATTCGTCGGTGTTCTTCCTCGCCACGGGCTTCCACGGTTTCCACGTCATCATCGGCACGACCTTCCTGGCGATCTGCCTGATCCGGGCCGCGAAGGGCCACTTCACGCCGGAACGCCATTTCGGCTTCGAGGCGGCCGCCTGGTACTGGCACTTCGTCGACGTGGTGTGGCTGTTCCTCTTTGTCTGCATCTACTGGCTCGGCGCCGGCGAGATCGCCCAGCACTGATGCCGTCCCTCGAAACCACGCCGTCTGCGGACGACGAGGCAAGGGAAACCAACACCGGCCGGGCCCTCAAGCCCGGCCGGATGCCGTTTGGGGGATCGTGTGGCCTGGCTGATGCACCCTCCCCCGTGACGGCCGCCCTGCTCGGCCGCTGCCCGCGCTGCGGGCAGGGACACCTCTTTGCCGGCGTGCTCGACATCCGCCCACGCTGCGAGGCCTGTGGCCTCGACCTGTCCGCCCATGATGCCGGGGATGGGCCGGCGGTGGCGGGGATCTTCATCATCGGCGCCATCGCGGTCGGGCTCGCGCTATGGGTTGATGCGCGCTACCGGCCGCCGCTCTGGGTCCATGCCCTGATCTGGCCGCTGGTCGTGCTGCCGCTCTCGTTGGTCACCATGCGGCTCGCCAAGGCGGCGCTGGTTGTCCTGCAATGGCGCCACCGGCGCGACGCGGACTGAACCCCACCCCTTCCGGCCGGCCCGGGGAGGCCATATAGCGCCCCGAGATGCCCACAAGCCCTGCCTCCCCCCCACCCCGTCCCGGCGCCTGGCGCCGGCTGGTGCTGCCGGTGCTGGTGATGCTGCCGGCGTTGCTGGCGCTGCTTGGCCTCGGCACCTGGCAGGTGCAGCGCCTGCTGTGGAAGACCGAGCTGCTGGAACGCTTCGCCGAGACGGAGGCCGCCCCCGCGCAGCCCGCCGGCGACACGCCCGCCGCCTACAGCAAGGTCTCCCTGACCGGCCGCTTCGACCATGGGCGGGAAGCCCTGCTGGAACTCGAACTGCGTGGCACCACCCTCGGTGGCCGGCTGGTCACGCCCCTGCTGCGCAACGGTGCCGTGCCGGTGCTGGTCGATCGCGGCTGGGTGCCCTACGAGCCCACCCGCCCGATCAGCCATCCGGAAGGCGAGGTGACCGTCACCGGCTGGGTCCGCCCCGGCGAGACGGCCGGGCTTTTCTCCGCCAACGACGACGTTCCCGGCCGGCGCTTCTACACCTTCGATCCGGCAGTGATCGGCGCCGCGCTTGGCCTCCCGCGCGTGGCGCCCTGGGGGCTGGTCGCGATGGGGCCGGTCGACGGCCTGCCGGAACCCACGCAGCGCCTGCCGCGGCCGACCAACAACCACCTCGGCTATGTCATCACCTGGTACGGCTTGGCGGTTGCGCTGGTCGGCGTATTCGCCGTCTGGGCCCGCCGCCGCCTCAAGGAGAAGAACTGATGCCCAATGCCGCGCTCGACCGCCTGAAGGCCCGCTTCGCGCGCATCGCCGCGCTGGGTGAGGCCGCGGGCATGCTGCATTGGGATGCCAGCGCCATGATGCCGCCGGGCGGCGGCGCCTCGCGCGGGGAGCAGCTCGCCGCCCTCGCCGGCCTGTCACACGAATTGCTGACGGCGCCGGTTGTCGAGGAAGACCTCGAGATCGCACGGGCCGAGGGCGCGTGGCAGGAAGCCAACCTCGCCCTGATGGCCCGCATCCATGCGCGCGCCACCGCGTTGCCGACCGACCTCGTCGAGGCCACCGCCCTCGCCAATTCCGCCTGCGAGAAGATCTGGCGGGAGGCCAAGGCGCGGGCCGACTTCGCCATGGTCCGCCCCGCGCTCACCGAAGTGGTGCGCCTCCAGCGCGAAACGGCGCAGGCGCTCGCCGGCGCCCTCGGCATGGACCCTTACGACGCCCTGATGGACGGCTACCAGCGCGGCGTCACGGCCGCCGATGTCGAGCCGGTCTTCGCGGCCTACGAAGCCTTCCTGGCCGACGCCCTGCCACGGGCTGAAGCGATCCAGGCGGCGCGGCCCGCCCCCATCCCGCTGCCCGGCCCCTTCCCGGTCGAGATTCAGCGCCGGCTCTGCCGCTCACTGTCGGAACGCATCGGGCTCGACTACGAGCATGCGCGGCTCGACGAGTCCCTGCACCCCTTCTGCGGCGGCACGCCGCAGGATGTGCGGCTGACCACCTTCTATGACGAGCGCGACGTGTCCAAGGCGCTGCTCGGCGTGCTGCATGAGACCGGCCACGGGCTGTACGAGCGCGGCCTGCCCGAGGCCTGGGCGCGGCAGCCGGTGGGCGATGCGGCCGGCATGGCGGCGCATGAATCGCAATCCCTGATCGTCGAGATGCAGGCTTGCCGGTCAGACGCCTTCCTCGGCTTTCTCGGCGGCGAGTTGCGCGCCGCCTTCGGCGGGCCGGCCGCGCCCTACGGGGCGGCGAACCTCGCAGGGCTGTGGCGGCATGTCTCGCGGGGCTTCATCCGCGTCGATGCCGATGAGATCACCTACCCCGCCCACGTCATCCTCCGCTTCCGGCTGGAACGCGCGCTGATCGGCGGCGCTCTCGACGTCGCCGACCTCCCGGGCGCCTGGAACGAGGGCATGCAGCGGATGCTCGGCATCACCCCGCCGGATGATGCGCGCGGCTGCCTCCAGGACATCCACTGGCATGACGGCGCCTTCGGCTACTTCCCCTCCTACACGCTCGGCGCCATGGCGGCGGCGCAGCTCATGAAGGCGGCGCGGGCGGCGGTGCCGGGGCTCGACGAGGCGCTCGGCCAAGGCGACATGGCGCCGCTGCTCGGCTGGCTGCGCACGAATGTGCACGGCAAGGGCTCGCTGCTCGGCTTCCAGGACCTGCTGCGGGCGGCGACGGGCAAACCGCTCGACCCGGCGGATTTCACCGAGCACCTGGCGCGGCGCTACCTCGGCGGCTGACGGCGGGGCGGTACCGGCGGCCAGCTCGGTCCGGGCAGCGGACCGACGGCGTCGTATACGCGGTAGAAGGCCTCGACCAACGGCAAGGGTTCGTAGAGCACTACGCCCTGATGCTTCACGCCCCGCGGGCTGGCATCGACCACCTGGGTGCCCCGGAAGGTCGGGCGAGGTTCCGGCGGCAGCCCATAGTGCCGCAGGATCGCAGGATAGCCGGGCAGGTCTATGTCATGGAGCGCGGTCTTCACGCCACCGGCCGCACCCGCGTCGAAGGGCAGCCCGGCGCGCGCCGCGATTCGCATCGCCATATGCAGCAGCAGCAGGTTCGAAGGATGGCCGGGCGTGTGGAAATGCCGGTGCCGGGTGGTGATGTCCGCGACAAGGTCGCTGATGGTGACATCCACCGCCACCTCCCGCATCCGCAGCTGTTCGAGCGCGACGGCGAAGGGGTCGGGCATCGCGTCGAGTAGTGTTTCGCCGTCGAGCAGCCTCGTCGCCTCCGTGGCCGGCACGCCTTGCCGGTATGCCGACAGGACCCGGTCATAGTGATAATTCCCGAGCGGCCCGGCCAGGATCGGCCCGTTGTCCCGTCGGAGATGGCGCACATCCGGGGTGAAGCCTGTAAAGTTCAGCGTCGGGAAGACGACCACGCGATCCGGCCGGAGCGCCCTGAGCGTCTGCGTCGCCAGGAGGGGCAGGTCGTAGCGCGTCGCCGCCACCGGCATGATGCGCTGGGTCAGGATCAGGTCCGCCGCCTCGATGGCCCGCTGGGTCTCAGCCGCCTCGGTGGCGCGCTCGGCCTCCGGCGCCTGCCCCGGTGCCAGGCGGTAGATCTCCAGCGCCCGCGTGATCTCGATCCCGGGGGTCGCCAGCCGCAGCGCCTCTGCGAGGATAGGGACCTGGCAGTTGCCAAGCAGGACGACGCGCAAAGTTCAGTACTCCGGGCCAGGCGAGGTTCGGGGCCAGGATAGGACGTCACCCCGCCGGTCGGAACCGGATGGCTCGCCTCAGCCGGAACGCCCCCGATCCCGGCGCCGGCAGGCCGCGCTCTCGCCAAGCTGCCCCCCCTCGCGGTTCCCGCCCGCCGGCGGTATTGCTGCCCCATGCGCTACGTCTCCACCCGCGGGCAGGCTGCCCCTCGCGACTTCGAAGCTGTCCTGCTGGCGGGCCTCGCCGAGGATGGCGGCCTTTTCGTCCCGGAATCCTGGCCGGAGCTCACGACGGCCGAATGGCGCGCTCTGCGCGGCCTGCCCTATCCGGATCTCGCCGCCCGGATCCTGGGGCTGTTCGGCGCCGATGACATGCCGATCGAGGCGATGTCCCGCGATGCCTATGCCGGCTTCGGCCACCCGGCCGTCGTGCCCCTGGTCCAGCTCGACCACAGGACCTTCGCGCTGGAGCTGTTCCACGGCCCGACGCTCGCCTTCAAGGACATGGCGCTGCAACTCCTGGGGCGCATGTTCGACCATGTGCTGGAGAAGCGCGGAGAACGCGTCACGATCGTCGGCGCAACCTCGGGCGACACCGGCTCGGCCGCCATTGAGGCATGCCGCGACCGCGCGGCGGTCGACATCGTCATCCTGCATCCGGAAAACCGCACCAGCGATGTGCAGCGGCGGCAGATGACGACGGTGCTGGCGCCGAACGTGAAGAACATCGCGATCCAGGGCGATTTCGACGCCTGCCAGGACCTCGTGAAGGCGATGTTCAACGACGCGCCCTTCCGCGCCGAGATGCGGCTGTCCGCGGTGAACTCGATCAACTGGGCCCGCATCGCGGCACAAATCCCGTATTACGTCGCCGCGGCGCTGGCGCTCGGTGCGCCGGACCGGGAGGTTGCGGTCTCCGTCCCCACCGGCAATTTCGGCAATGTGCTGGCGGCCTGGGCGGCGCGGCGGATGGGGCTGCCGATCAGCGGCTTCGTCATCGGGTCGAACCGCAACGACATCCTCGCGCGCTTCCTCGCCGCCAACGACATGTCAGCGAAGCCGGTGGAGCCCTCCCTCTCCCCGTCCATGGACATCCAGGTGTCGTCGAATTTCGAGCGGCTGCTGTTCGAGCTACTCGACCGCGATGCCGCCGCGACGGCGCAGACCATGACGCGCTTCCGCAGCGAAGGCCGGATGCCCATCCCGCATGCGGCCTGGAAGCAGGCGACTGCCCTGTTCCGCGGCTTCACGCTGGATGACGAAGGAACTCTGGCCGAGATCCGTCACCTGTGGACGAAGGCCGGCTACCTGGCGGACCCGCACACTGCCGTCGGCACCGCTGCCGCCCGCGCCCTGCCGCCGGCGGACCCTGCCGTGCCTGTCATCGTCGCCGCCACTGCGCATCCGGCCAAGTTCCCCGATGCCGTGGAACGCGCCACGGGAATCAGGCCGCCCCTGCCCGCCCGCCTCCACGACCTCCACAACCGGGAGGAGCGCTTCGACGTGCTGCCGGACGACCTCCGTGCGGTCGAGACGGCGGTGCGCGCCCATGCCCGGCGCAACGCCGCTTAAAGCACCACTCGGTCGAACGGCGCCGGCCCACACCTCCGCCGGCCGGGCTATGGTCGGTGCCGTTCCGGCGTCAACCAGGAATGCGCCAGCCACCGGCCGCCGCGGGCGGCCGCAGCCCCGGTTGATGGGGGCGGTGTGCAATGGAGCAGGAACGACTACATAAGTCGGCTTACATCGCCCATTCCGCCAGGACCCCGCCCTTGTCCCAGACCGATGCCGTCCGCGTTACCCGCCTGCCCTCCGGCCTGACCGTCGTCTCCGAGACCATGCCCCGCGTCGAGACCGTCTCGGTCGGCGCCTATATCGGCGTCGGCACGCGGCACGAGGCGCCGGAGGTGAACGGCGTCTCCCACTTCCTCGAACACATGGCCTTCAAGGGCACGGCGCGCCGCGACGCGGCCGCCATCTCCCGCGAGATCGAGAATGTCGGCGGCCATCTGAACGCCTATACCTCGCGCGAGCAGACCGCCTTCTACGCCAAGGTGCTGAAGGAGGATACGGCCCTCGCCGTCGACATCATCGGCGACATCCTGACGCATTCCACCTTCATCCCCGAGGAGATCGAGCGCGAGCGCGGCGTGATCCTCCAGGAAATCGGCCAGGCCAACGACACGCCGGACGACATCGTGTTCGACCATTTCCAGGAGACGGCCTTCCCGTCGCAGGCGATGGGCCGCCCCGTTCTCGGCACCGAGGACACGATCAAGGCGATGTCCCGCGATGCGCTGACCGGCTACATGCGCAGCCACTACGGCCCGCAGCAGATGGTCATCGCGGCGGCCGGCGCGCTCCAGCACGATGCGCTGCTCGAGATGGTCCGCACCCATTTCGCCGACCTTCCCACGACGGACAGTGCCGTCGCCGAGGCGGCACGCTACGGCGGGGGGGAGTTCCGCGAGGCGCGCGAGCTGGACCAGGTGCACATCGTCCTTGGCTTCCCTTCCGTGAAGCATGGCGATCCGCTGCACTATCCGACGCAGCTTCTGTCGACGCTGCTCGGCGGCGGCATGTCCTCGCGGCTGTTTCAGGAGATCCGTGAGAAGCGCGGCCTGGTCTATTCGATCTATTCCTTCGCCTCGCCCTTCCGCGACGGCGGGTTGTTCCAGATCTACGCCGGCACCGGCGAGAAGGAAGCGGCCGAGCTGATGCCGGTGACGATCGAAGCACTGCGCGCCGTGCAGCGCGACGTGACGGAGGACGAACTCGCCCGCGGCAAGGCGCAACTCCGCGCATCGCTGCTGATGTCGCTGGAAAGCACCGGCAGCCGCTGCGAGCAGCTTGCCCGGCAGTTGCAGGTGTTCGGCCGGGTGATCCCGGTCGAGGAGACGAAGGCGAAGATCGCGGCGGTGACGGTGGAGCAGGTGCAACAGGCCGCGGCGGCGATGTTCCGCGCGGCGCCGACACTGGCGGCGATGGGACCTGCGGAGAATGTGCCGGCGGTCGGCGCGATCATGGAGAAGCTGGCGGCGTAAAGGTCGGGGGCAGATGAACTCCCCCGAACCCCCTCCCTTTTTTTATCCTCTGGCGCCGCCCACCGCGGTCCGTCTCCAAAAGATAGAAACCGGTGGGGGATTCGGGGGAGGTGTTCCTCCCCCGACCTTTTCCTGCCCACGAAGGAAACGAGATGGACCGCCTCACCACGCTTGCCGACCTGATCGCCGCCGCCAAGCGTGCCGGCGCCGATGCCGCCGACGCGCTGCTGGTCGCCTCCACCTCGCTTTCGGTCCGCCGCCGCCTCGGCGCCATCGAGCAGTTGGAACGCTCGGAGGGCTTCGACCTCGGCCTGCGCGTCTTCGTCGGGCAGCGCGCGGCGATCGTCTCCTCGACCGACGCCAATCCCAAGGGCTTTGCGACCTTGGCCGAACGTGCCGTCGCGATGGCGCGCGTGGTGCCGGCGGACCCCTTCGCCGGGCTACCCGACGCAATGTCGACCCAGACACGTGACCTCGACCTCGCTGATGCCGAGGAACCTTCCGCCGAGGGCCTGCTCGCCCGTACTGCCGCAGCGGAGGAAGCGGCGCTGGCCGTCTCCGGCGTGACCAATTCCGATGGCGCGGATGCCGGCTGGGGCCGCTACGAACTGGCCATGGTCGGCTCGAACGGCTTTGCCGGCTCCTTCGTGCGGACCTCGCATTCCATCTCGACAACCGCAGTGGCCGGGGCCGGCACGGCGATGGAGCGCGACTACGACTGGTCCTCCACCGTGCATCTGGCTGACCTCGGGGACCCGGTGGCGATCGGGCGCAAGGCGGGCGAACTGGCCGTGGGCCGGCTGAATCCGACCCGGCCGAAGACCGCGCGTATCCCGGTCGTGTTCGATCCGCGCGTCGCCGGCAGCCTGCTTGGCCATCTGAGCGGTGCGATCAACGGTGCCGCCGTCGCGCGCGGGACGTCCTTCCTGAAGGACAGGATGGGGGAACAGGTGCTCGCCCGGGGCCTGGTGGTGCGCGACGATCCGTTCCGCCGGCGCGGCCTGCGATCCCGGCCCTTCGACGGCGAAGGCATGCCGGGCGAAAGCCGGGTCATCGTAGGCGACGGCATGCTCCAGACCTGGCTGCTGGACTGGCGGTCCGCGCGGCAACTCGGGCTCGCCTCGACCGGCCATGCCAGCCGCGGCACCGGCGGGCCGCCGTCGCCGGGAGCCACCAACCTCTGGCTCGAACCAGGCGACCTGACGCCAGCCGCGCTGATGGCGGACATCGCTGAGGGCCTTTACGTCACCGACCTGATCGGGATGGGCGTGAACGGCATCACCGGGGATTACAGTCGGGGCGCTGCGGGCTTCATGATCCGGCACGGACAGCTCGCCGAGCCGGTCAGCGAGATCACGATCGCGGGCAATCTGCGCGACATCTTCCTGAACATGACACCCGCCAACGACCTGGAGTTCCGCCGTGGCACGGACAGCCCCACGGCACGGATCGAGGGCCTGACCATGGCCGGATCATGACCGTTATCTTGCGTTGCAACACAACCCTGGGGTAGGGGCTGACGGATGACAGGCCCCGCGCCCCAAGCCGACCGACCCGTGCCGGAGGTCCCCGCGGCCGAGCTTGCGGAGGCCATCCGCGGCTTGCGCCGTGCCTCGGTCCTCGTCGTCGGCGATGCCATGCTGGATCGTTACGTCTACGGGGCGGTCAACCGCATCAGCCCCGAGGCGCCGGTACCGGTGCTCGCGGTCGAGCGGGAGGTCGCGATGCCCGGCGGCGCCGGCAACGTCGTGCGCAACCTTACCGCGCTGGGGGCGGCCGTCGCCTTCGTCTCAGTGGTGGGGGACGACCAGGCGGGCAGCGACCTGACCGGTCTGATCGGCGGCCAGCCGGGGGTCGAACCCTGGCTTCTCGTGCAGGGCGGCCGTCACACGACGACCAAGACCCGCTTCATCGCGAACGGCCAGCACATGCTGCGTGCGGATCAGGAAGTGATCCAGGCGATTCATCCGCGCCTCGCCGACCGCATGATCAAGATCGCCGGCGATGCCGTGGCGGCGACGACCGTCCTCGTGCTCTCCGACTACGGGAAGGGCGTGCTGGGCGGCGACACGGCACGCCAGCTGATCGACGCCGCGCAGGCCGCAGGCCGTCCTGTGGTCGTGGACCCGAAGGGACGGGACTACGCCCGCTATGCCGGCGCCGACGTGATCACGCCGAACCGTGCCGAGCTCTCCGTCGCGACCGGCATGCCGGTGGACAGCGAGGAGCGCATCCTTGACGCGATGCGTGCGCTTCAATCCGCTCACGGCTTCAAGGCCGTGCTGGTGACGCGCAGCGAGGACGGGATGACGCTGCTGGAAGGCGAGCAGGTTCACCACTTCCCCGCCGAGGCGGCGGAGGTCCATGACGTGTCCGGCGCCGGGGATACGGTGGTCGCGACGCTTTCGGCGTCGATGGCGGCGGGGCTTTCCCTGCCCGTCGCCGCGCGGCTTGCGAACATCGCGGCCGGCATCGTGGTCGGCAAGATCGGCACCGCCGTGGTGCGTGAGGAAGAGGTGATCGAGGCCCTGACACCCGAGCGCGGTGCCCTGCGCAAGGTGATGTCCCGCGTCGCCGCCCTGGAGCAGGTGGAACGCTGGCGCCGCCGCGGGTGGCGCGTCGGCTTCACCAATGGCTGCTTCGACCTGCTGCACCCCGGCCATGTCCATCTGCTGGAACAGGCGCGGTCCTGGTGCGACCGGCTGGTGGTCGGGCTGAATTCGGATGCCTCGGTGAAGCGCCTGAAGGGCGCCGCCCGGCCAATCCAGTCTGAGGCGGCACGCGCGGCCGTTCTTGCCTCCCTCGCCACGGCCGATTGCGTGACGGTGTTCGACGAGGACACGCCGGTCGAGCTGATCAGCCTGCTGAAGCCGGACGTGCTGGTGAAGGGCGCGGACTACACGGTGGAACAGGTGGTCGGCGGCGACGTCGTGCAACGATATGGCGGCGAGGTGCGGCTGGCCGAATTGCTGCCCGGGAACTCGACGACGGCGACTGTCGCGCGCATCAAGGGATAGATGGCGTCGGCGGAGGGGGGCACCGCCCCTGCGCTGCCCAACACGAATCAAGGTTTCCAAAGGGCCTTCGGCCTTTGTGGGAAAGGTTCGGAGAGGGGCTTTGTCCCTTTCAGCCCACCCCCGCCCGCCTGATCTGCGCCTGCGCGTCCTCCATCGTTTCCTGAAGACAATCGAGCGGCAGCCGTCCTGTCGCCCGCGCGCAGGCCTCCCGCGCCGAGACGTAGCGCGTCAGCAGCGCCTCCAGGGACGCCAGCGCCGCCGGGTTCCGCGCGAGCCGTGCGCGAGCGGCCTCGGCATCCCGCACCACGGCGGCGTCCGTGGCGGCCATGCCCGGCGTCGCGCAGATCTGCGTCGCGACCCAGCCGGCCGTGCCGGGGCAGGAAACGGCGCGCAGCGCGGCGGGGGGCGGTGGCGCGACCAGGTTGGGCTTCGTGTCCGGGGCCGAAGCGATCGCCGTCGACGAAGCACCGCCCTGCGCCATCACCTCCAGGTCACGCGCACGGGCGCGCATGGCGCGGCGCAGGCAGGATTGCGCCTCACGCGCTTGCGGGCCTTCGCAGCCGCGGCGCTCGCCCAGCCAGGCACGCTGCGCGGCCTGAAGCGCGGCGCGCTGATCGGTTGGGGTTCGGTCGGTCACCGCGCGCCAGGCCGCGGCGATGCGACGGTCAAGCTCCGCGAGGTCCGCCTGCGCGCAGATCTGCCGCTCGTCCCAGGCGCGGGCCTGGCGGCAGTCGAAGGACGGGCCGGCCTGCTGCGCCGTGGCGCGCAGCGGCAGCAGGGCAAGGGCGGCGAGGATCAGGGCACGGATCATGGCCGGCAGACCAGCACGGCCCCGGCAGGGCCGTCCATCACTCGATGGAGACACCCGCGGCCTGGACGACGACGCGCCACTTCTCCAATTCACCGGCCAGGAAGGTCAGGGCGCGGCGAGGGCTGGTGTCGGGTTCGGGCTCGATGCCGATCGACAGCAGTTCCTCCTGGAAGGCGCTGTCCGCCATGACGCGGCGGGTGGCGTCGGACAGCGCGGCCATGGCCTCGGGCGGCGTGCCGGCGGGGGCGGCAAGGATGTTGAAGGTGCTCGCCTCGGCGCCGGTGATGCCCTGCTCGGCGAGCGTCGGGATGCCGCGGTCCACGACACTGCGCGTGGGATGCATCACGGCGATGATGCGGAGGCGGCGGTCGCGATGCAACTCGTACAGCGTGCCGAAGGTGTCCACCTGGAACGCCGTGGTGCCGGCGACCAAGTCCTGGATCGCCGGGCCGGAGCCGCGATAGGGGATATGCTCGGCCCGCAGGTCCCCGGCGCGCGCGAGGAACAGCGCGGCGGACAGATGGTTCGACGTGCCGACGCCCGAGGACCCGTAGGACAGCGCGCCCGGCCGTGCCCGCAGCGCCGCGACCAGCTCCGCCGTGTTGGTCGCCCCCGTCTGCGGCCCGACGGCGAGCACGAAGGGCACCACTCCGAGCAGCGAGACCTGCTCGAAATCCTTCACGGGATCGTAGAGCGGCCGACGATAGACGAGCGGACTTGTCAGCGCTGACGACGAGGCGTGAAAGATCAGCGAGTAGCCATCGGGGCGCGAGCGCGCGACATCCTGCGCGCCGAGCATGCCGCCGGCGCCGGCCTTGTTCTCGATCACCACGGTCTGGCCGAGGGCACGCTGGAAGCGGTCGACGAAGCGCCGGGCGAAGACGTCCGTCGGGCCGCCCGGCGCGAAAGGAACGACGACGCGCACGGCGCGCGACGGGAAACGATCCTGCGCGCGCAGCGATGGCGCGGCGAGCAGCGATGCGACGGCTGCGCCAAGGGCGGTCCGGCGGTACATGGTTCTTCCTCCCGATATCGTTGCGCGGATCGTGCCGCGCTGCGCCCCTCAGCGCCAGCAGGCTTTGCGTGACCGGCGTCCTGCGCCACCCTGCGGCCGGATTCGAAGCGGAGGAAACATGGCCGGCGCCCTTGATGGCCTACGTGTGATCGACCTGACCCGGGTGGTGGCAGGGCCGCTTTGCGGGCAGATGTTGGGCGATCTCGGCGCCGAGGTGGCCAAGGTGGAACGCCGCGGCGACGGCGACGACCTGCGCGCGCTCGGCCCGCCCTTCGTGCCGGGCACCGATGACAGCGCGTATTTCGTCACGCTGAACCGCAACAAGCGATCCGTCTCCGTCGATTTCGCGAAGCCCGAGGGCGCGGCGATCCTGAAGCGCATGGTCGCGAACGCCGACATCCTGCTCGAGAATTTCCGCCCCGGCACGCTCACGCGCTACGGCCTCGGCTACGAGGATCTGCGCGCCATCAATCCGCGACTGATCTACTGCTCGGTGACGGGCTTCGGGCAGACCGGACCCTATGCCGGCCGGTCGGGCTACGACTTCGTCGCCCAGGCCATGACGGGCCTGATGGAGGTGACGGGGGAAGCCGATGGCTCACCCGGCGGCGGACCGCAGCGCGTCGGCGTGCCGGTCGCGGACATGTTCACGGGCTTCGCCGCGACGGTTTCGATCCTCGCGGCGCTCCGCCATCGCGATGCGACAGGCGACGGCCAGTCCATCGACGTGAACCTGTTCGAGACCATGGCGTCGCTGATGCAGGCACCCATGTCGTCCTGGCTGAACGCCGGCAAGCTTTTCCCGCGCAGCGGCAACGACAGCCCCGTCGCCGTTCCCTACGGCGTGTTCGAAGGATCAGACGCGAAGTTCGTCATCGGCGTGCTGAACGACCGCGAGTTCGTGCGCCTGGCCGCGGCACTCGGCCACCCCGAATGGTCGGAGGACCCGAGGTTCAAGCGCGCGAGAGACCGGGCGGAACACCGCGCCGCCCTTCTGGACCGCATGCGCACGCTGCTCAGAACGCGGCCCCGCGCGGAATGGCTGGCGAAGCTGGAAGACGCGAAGATCACCTCCGGCCCCATCAACACGGCGCAGGATTTCGAAACCGACCCGCATGTCGCGGCGCGCGGCACCATCGTGGAAATCCCACACCATGCGGGGCGGACGGTGCGCGTTCTCGCCTCACCGCTGAATCTCTCCGAGACGCCACCCGCATACCGCCACGGCATCCCGGCGCCGGGCGGGGATACGGATGCGATCCTTGCGGAATTCGCAGGGATGACGGCGCAGGAGATCAGCGAAGCGCGGGTGGCGGGGGTGGTGTGAGCAGCGCAGGCAAAATTGCCCGCGGCGATGGACCAGAGAGGGGCTTTGCCCCTCTCCGGACCTCACCCCAGCAAAGGCCGAAAGGCCTTTGCAAACCGTCACCTGGCGCTGGGCCATTCGGTTCGGTGGGATGCCGTCGCGCCGCGTCCCGGATCTCCCCGCGGTGATGCGCACGGAGCATGATCGGCCATTGCGAACTTCTTCCCTGCCCGACACCAGATCGAGGTTTCCAAAGGCCCTTCGGCCTTTGGCGGGGTGAGGTATGGAGAGGGGCAGAGCCCCTCTCCATCAGCACCGTCCCTTCGCAGGCCAGCAACCCTCAGAAGCTGACGCCGATACCGAAGGACGCGCCGGTCACCTCGTTGTCGCCGATGAAGTACCGCCCGATGAAGCGGATGCGCGACACGTTCAGCCCCATCGCGCCGAACTCGTAGCGGCCGACGTCGATCTCGATGCCACCACCGACCTTGGCCGACCAGCTGAAGCCGAGCACCTGCTCCTGGTCACCCAGATAGCTGGTGAAGGATCCGTCCAGCACCCAGCGCACCGGCCGGCCGAAGGCTTCCCAGCCAGTCGGCCAGCGATAGCGCGCCCACAGGCCGAGCGTCTTCGCCATCGAGGTGCCGCGCGCCGGCCGGAAAGTGTCGCCGAAGGTCTGCAGGTAGATCTGCGTGTAGCGCAGCTCGACATCGATATCGCGCGCCGGCCGGTGATCGTAATAGGCCAGCATCAACGACCCGCCGATGCCCCAGACATTCACGTGCCGGTCGGTCAGCGCCGCGATGTCCCGACCGGTCGCGTAGTTGACCAGGCTGCCGAACAACGAGCTGTCGCCCGCCGCATAGCCGCCCGACAGGTTGAAGATCGGCCGAAGCCACAGGTAATCGCCGAGTTGGATGTCGTAGCCGACGCCGATTGTCGCCGCGAGGTTGTTCCACCGCAGCGGCGTGCGCCGCGGCCCGAGGTTGGTGAACACCGCGCGCGGATCGTAGCGCGCGTAGCCAAGGTACCCCTCGAGCCAGAGCGGGAAGCTCTCCGAGACGGTGAAGCCGGCACCGAGTTGGGAGAGCGTCAGCACCTGCGATCCAAGCTCGGTCCGCGCATTCCCGCGACTGACCTGCAACGAGTTCGCCGAGCCGTCCGGCGTCACATTGTAGCCCATGATGCCCAGCACGCCGGCGCCGCGCGAGCCCAGCTGCGCCTGGATGTCATCGAGCCGGCCGAGGATCGCGTCGATCCGCTCGCCATCCGCCTGCGCCATGGCGACGGACGGCAGCAGGCAGGCGAGCGCCGCGGCGAGGAGACGGCGCAGCACCCTCACAGCGGCGGCCCGCGCTCGGGCAGCGTCGGTCGCGGTAAGGCGAAGAGGGCCCGTCGCAGCCGGTCCTCGGCGGCGCGGATCTGCTCCACCACCGCGTCGTCGGTGATGTCGTCGGCACGTGCGGCCATCAGCGCGTGGTCCTCGCCGATGCGCTGGATGACTGCAACATATTGCGCGCGCGCCGCGGCGACGGCGGGCGGGTCGTCGGGGGCCGCGTTGGGGCCGGTCGTCGCCACCAGCGCGCGCGCCAGCGCCTGCACGGCGGGGTCGTTGATGGTGATGGCCTCGCGCAGCCGCGGGGCCTGCCAGTTCTGCCGCGTGGCGCGCCGAAGGAAGGCGCCGAGCGATGCGACCGGTTGCTCCCCGCCCGTGCCGGCACGCCCGGCCTGCACGGCGAGGGCGACGAACGGGTCTTCCGGATACGGCAGCACGCCATCATCGGCCAGGCGCGCAATCGCCATCAGATAGATGGCGAGCGCCTCCCGCATCGCCATCGCGCCGGCCCGCGCATCGTCGGATGTCGGTTGCGGCAGTTGGGCGGCGGGGAAATCGGCGGCGAGGCTCGCATTGCGCGCCCAGTCGCGCACCGGCGTGTAGTCGGGCGCGTTGCAGGCCGAGAGCAGCACCACGGCGAGGAGAGCCGGGCGCCGCATCACGGCTGCACCACGGCGCCGACCGGCCCGGCCAGATCGCGGCGCAGCCCCACGGCAGGGTCGGGTGCGAGGAAAAGCATGAGCCGGCGCAAGCGGTCCTCCTGGGCCTGGATGTCGCGTGCCATCGCTCGTTGCCGGATGTCGGCGGCGCGAGTGGCCAGCAGAGCGTGGCCCTCGGCGATCGCGAGGAGCACCGCCCGATAGGCATCGTCGCCGGTCCCCTGCGCCAGCGTGGCGGCAAGGCCCTGCACGGGCGCGTCTGCGCCGCGAATGAGCGGCCGGAGGCGCAGATCCTCGATGACGGTCGGCGAGCCGGCGCTGCGGGCTCGGGCGCCCGGGACGGGATTGGCCGCATAGGCCGCTTCCAGCAGGCGGCCGAGTTGCGCGACCGCCGCGCCCGCCGCGGCATCGCCCGCTGCGGCCCGGCGCACCAGGGGCGCATAGGCCTCGGCGCGGAAGGTCAGCATGCTCTCCTCCTGCGCCAGCACGGACAAAGCGTAGAGGTAGATGGAGAGCGCCGCCTGCTGCGCGCGCAGCCCGTCCCGCGCGTCGCCCGGCGGGACGGCCTCGGGCTGGTCCGCGGCCACGCTGGCAAGTTGCGCCCAGTCCCGCAGCGCGGTGTTGGGGGGCAGCGCGCAGCCGACCAGCAGGGCCAGGACAAAGGCAGCCAGGAACTTGCGAAACACCCGCCGGATTCCCCGTCGCCGGACCATCATCGCCGATAGCCGCGAATGGCGTTTCGGACAAGCATCAGTCGGTAGCCCGCCTAACGTCAGTACCAGTTCCCACTGGTGCTCGGCGAAGCGTTCCAGCTCACCTGCTCGACGTGTTGTTGATGTCGTTCGCGATATGGTGGAGGTATTTCTCGAGAATCCAGCGCGCATTGCCCATCGGAGCCTCCTGTCAGGGGGCGGGACAGCGTGCCCTGCTCGCGATGGCGGTAGGCTAATCGGTTTCATATCGGGTGTGAACAATATGCGCTGCAGCGGTTCACCCCTTGTATGACCGGCCGGCACGGGGCACGAAGCGCGCCCCCTTTCCGTTCCGGCGCACCGTATGTCCCCCACTCGCCTCTCCCTTCCCAAGGACAAGATCCGCATCCTGCTGCTGGAAGGCATCGCCGACAGCGCGATCGACCGCCTCGCCGACGCCGGCTACGCGACGGTCCGGCGGGAGGCGAAGGCGCTCGACGGTCCAGCGCTGATCAAGGCCATGAAGGGCGTCCACATCCTCGGCATCCGGTCGCGCACCCAGGTGACGGCGGAGGTGCTCGAAGCCTCGGATCGCCTCATCGCCGTCGGTTGCTTCTGCATCGGCACCAACCAGGTGGCGCTGAAGGCGGCCGCCGAACGCGGCATCCCGGTATTCAACGCGCCCTTCTCGAACACGCGGTCGGTCGCGGAGCTGACGCTCGGCGAGATCGTCATGCTGATGCGCGGCATCTTCCCGAAGTCGAGCGCCGCGCATCGCGGCGACTGGGACAAGTCGGCCGCGAATTCGTGGGAGGTGCGCGGCAAGACGCTGGGCATCGTCGGCTACGGCAATATCGGCTCGCAGCTCTCGGTGCTGGCCGAGGCCTTCGGCATGCGCGTGATCTACTGGGACCGCACCGGCAAGCTGCCGCATGGCAATGCGCAGCCCATGGCCTCCCTGCACGCGCTGCTCGCCGAGGCCGATGCGGTGACGCTGCATGTGCCCGAGACGCCCGACACCGTGAACATGATCGGCGCCGCCGAGATCGCCGTCATGAAGAAGGGCGCGG
The DNA here is from genome assembly GCF_018129025.1 of Neoroseomonas terrae. Lineage (GTDB taxonomy): Bacteria > Pseudomonadota > Alphaproteobacteria > Acetobacterales > Acetobacteraceae > Neoroseomonas > Neoroseomonas terrae. The sequence continues at coordinate 79,722 of NZ_JAAEDI010000018.1, forward strand.
TCCTCGTGAACAATGCGCGCGGGACGGTGGTCGACCTGGACGCGCTGGCCGCCGCGCTGAAGGACGGCCACCTGCTGGGTGCTGCGATCGACGTCTTCCCGGTCGAGCCGTCGCGCAACGGGGAGGCCTTCGTCTCCCCGCTCCAGGGTCTGCCCAACGTGATCCTGACGCCGCATATCGGCGGTTCGACCGGCGAGGCGCAGTGGCGCATCGGCGAGGAGGTCAGCCGCAAGCTGATCGAGTTCTCCGACACCGGCGCGACGATGGGCGCGGTGAACTTCCCGCAGGTCGAACTGCCCGCCCGGCCGACGGGCGCCCGCTGGGTGCATGTGCATCGCGACGCGCCGGGCATCCTGTCCCGCATCAATGACAGCTTCGCGCGGCGCGGGCTGAACATATCCGGCCAGTACTACCAGACTGCCGGATCGGTCGGTTACGTTGTGGTGGACAGCGAGGAGGCGCGGAAGGATGCCGAGGCGATCCTCGAGGAGTTCCGCGCCTTGCCCGGCACGATCCGCGCGCGCCTGATCTACGAGCGACACTGACGCCGGCGGCTCGGCTCCCGCCCGCGGTGGCGCTTCAATCCGCGCGGCCGGCTCGCAAGGCAACCCCTCGCGCGATCGCCGCGTTCCTCTGCACGGATGTGTTTGTCTTGCGGAGGAAAGCGAAGATGCGTTCGATCGTCCTGTGGCTGCTTGGCGTGCCGGTCGTGGTCATCATCCTGCTGAACGTGTTCGGCCTGCTGGGCTGAGCCGGAACGGAGGGGTGGAAGCCCCTCCGTCTTTCGTTCAGCGGATCGGCATCGCGTACATCAGCCCGCCCCGGGTCCACAGGTCGTTGACCCCGCGCGGCAGACCGATCGGCGAACCGGCGCCGAGGTTGCGGTCGAATATCTCCCCATAGTTCCCGACAGCCTTGATCGCGTTGTAGGCCCAGCGGCGATCGAGCCCCATCAGCGGCCCATGATCGCCGGCTTGGCCGAGCAGCCGGCGGATGGCCGGGTTCTGGCTGTTCAGCATCTCATCGACATTCGCGCGGGTGACGCCAAGTTCCTCCGCCTCGATCAGCGCGAAGATGGTCCAGCGCACGATGTCGAACCACTGATCGTCGCCGTGGCGCACGGCAACCGCCAGCGGCTCCTTTGAGATGATGTCGGCGAGGATGACGTGCTCGTTCGGGTCGCGCAGCGCCGTGCGGATGCCGGCGAGCTGCGAGGCATCGGTGGTGAAGGCATCGCAGCGACCGGAATTGTAGGCGTTGCGCGTCTCCTCATTCTGGTCGAACACCAGTGGCTGCACCTGGATGTTGTTGGCGCGCGCCCAGTCGGCGAGGTTCAGCTCATTGGTCGTGCCGGAGGTGACGCAGATCGTCGCACCGGCCAGGTGGCGCGCGCGCTGCACGTTGGCCGAGCGCCGCACCATGAAGCCCTGCCCGTCATAGAAGTTCACGGCGGTGAAGTTCAGCCCGTTGGCGGTGTCTCGCACCTGGGACCAGGTGGTGGTGCGCGGCAGCACATCGACCTGGCCCGATTGCAGCGCGGGCAGCCGCGCCTGGGACGACAGCACGATCCAGCGCGCCTTCGCCGCATCGCCCAGCACCGCCGCGGCGATGGCGCGGCAAGTGTCGGCATCAAGCCCGCGGTTCACGCCCTGGCTATCCAGCACATTGAAGCCCGGCGCGCCCGGGTGGGACCCGCAGATCAGCGCATCGCGGGCACGGACGGTCGACAGGGTCGGCCCCGGCGACGCGGTCTGCGCAAGGGCGGGACCTGTCGCCATCACGGCGAGCAGGGTCAGGACGGTACGTTTCATGGCGTTTTTCTCTCCCAGAAAGGTCAGTCTTTCACGGGCCCGCCAAGGCGGTCCCATGGTCCGGGGTCTGAACCACCCCGGGATATCGTCAGCGGATCGGTGGGCTCCAGAGCACGCCGCCGGCATTCCACAGCGCATTCGGCCCGCGCGGCAGCCCGACCGGACTGTTGGCACCGAGATGGCGGTCATACACCTCGCCGTAGTTCCCCACCGCCCGGATCGCGTTGAGCAGCCAGGCACGGTCGAGCCCGACGGCCGGCCCGAGGTCGCCCGTGCGTCCCAGCAGGCGCTGCACGGCGGGCCGGTCGCTGGTGGCGGCGAGTTGCGCCGCGTTCTCCCGCGTCACGCCGAGTTCCTCTGCCTCCATCAGCCCGAAGACGACGAAGCGGACGATGTCGAACCACTGGTCGTCGCCCTGCCGAACGGCGACGGCGTAGGGTTCCTTGCTGATGCGGTCGGCCAGCACGCGATGCGCGGACGGATCGGGGAAGGCGGCACGCAGCGCGGCGATCTGGCTGGAATCCGCCGTATAGGCATCGCACCGCCCGCTTTCGTAAGCGATGCGCGCCTCGTTCTTGTCGGCGAAGACGACGGGCTGGAAGCGGATGTTGTTCGCGCGCGCCCAGTCCTGCAGGTTCAGCTCATGCGTGCTGGCGGAGACAATGCAGATCGCCGCGCCATCGAGCTGGCGGGCGTGTTCGACGCCACTCGCGACCTTCACCAGGAAGCCCTGCCCGTCCATGAAGTAGGGCGCGGTGAAGTTCAGCCCATTCACCGCATCGCGCAGGAAGGTCCAGGTCGTGGTGCGCGCCAGGGCGTCGATCTGCCCACCCGACAGCGCGGCGAAGCGCGTCTGCCCGGTCAGCGGATGCCAGGCGACCTTGCTCGGGTCGCCCAGCACTGCTGCCGCGATGGCGCGGCAGAGATCGGCATCGAGGCCCTGCCACACGCCCTGGCTGTCGGGCTGGCTCCAGGCCGGGTCTCCGGTGGAAACGCCGCAGTTCAGCACCCCGCGCGCGCGCACGGCCGATAATGTCGGCCCCGCCTGCTGCGGCGCGACGGTCTGCGCAAGGACGGGGGAAGCGAGGACAAGGCCCAGCAGCAGGGCGGTGGTGCGGATCATCGTATCCTTCCGGCTGGCCAGGAGTTGCAGCAGCGCGATCGCGCCGAGCACCGCGACCGCAATCCCCAGACGCACCGGCCCGGTCGCGACATGGCCGAAGGCGGCGAACAGCCCACCCAGGCCGAGTATCACGCGCAGCACCACGCCCATCGGCCGCAGCAGGTATCCGGCATAGGCCGCGGTGATCATCGTCAGCGCAAAGACCTGGATCGCGGTCGCGCTCAGGATGTCGAGCAGGCTGCCGCGCAGCATGATCCCCGGGTCGTAGATGAAGGCGAAGCCCACGGTGAAGCCGGCAATGCCGAAGCGCGATGCGTGGATGGACGCGATGGTCGGGCTCGCTTTGGCGATGGCTGCCGCGGCGAAGGCGGCAGCGGCGACAGGCGGCGTCGCATCGGCGATGACCGCGAAGTAGAAGATGAACATATGCGCCTGGAGCATATCGACGCCGAGCGGCCGGCCGAGTTCCAGCAGCTGCGGCACGCCGATTGCCGCCGCGATGATGTAGGACGGCGTCGTCGGGATGCCGAGCCCGAGCACCAGCACGGTGATGCACAGCAGCACCAGCAGCAGGCCCAGGTTGCCGCCCGACATCTCCTTGATGATGCCGCCGAAGGCGACGACCATGCCGGTCGCCGTCAGCACCGAGACGATGACGCCGGAAGCCGCGATGGCGACGGCGAGCGGCGCCATGGTCAGGCCGGCATTGACCAGGCTCTCGACGATGGCGCGCCAGCCCATCCGTGTCCGCGCCCGGAGCATCGACACGGCGATCATGGCGAGCGTCGAGCAGAAGGCGGCGAAGTTGCCGCTCCAGCGTTCCATCATCAGGTAGACGAGGACGCCGATCGGGATGATCAGGTGCACGTCCTGCAGCACCTCGCGCCAGGCCGGCACATCCTTCAGCGCCATCGGCTTGATGCCGATCTTCTTCGCCTCGAAATGCACGGCGGCGAGGATGGCGAAGTAGTAGAGCACCGCCCCCAGCGCGGCGGCGACGATGATGTCGCCATAGGGGATGTTCGTGATCTCGGCCATCACGAAGGCGGCAGCGCCCATCACCGGCGGCATCAGCGCGCCACCGACCGAAGACGCGCTCTCGATCCCCGCCGCGACGGCCGGCTTGTAGCCGATGCGCATCATCACGGGGATGGTCATCGCCCCGGTGGTGATGACGTTGGCGACGGAGGACCCGCTCATCGTACCGAACAGGCCCGAGGAGACGACGGCGACCTTCGCCGGCCCGCCCGTATAGCGGCCCGCGACGGCACCGCCGAAATTCGCAAACAGCCGTCCCGTGCCGCTGCCCTGCATGAAGGCGCCGAACAGGATGAACACCGCGATGGTGGTCGCGACGATGCCGGTCAGCGGCCCGTAGACGCCGCCCGCCGTCGGCACCAGCCAGGCGGCCTCCATGATCTCGGCGGGCGTGAAGACGCGCGTGTTCAGCACGCCCGGCAGCAGATGGCCGAACTGCATGTAGGCCAGGCAGCCGACCGTCATCCAGGCGAGGCCCGGCTCCACCGCGCGGCGGATCGCCTCCAGCATCGTCACCATGCAGACGATCGCGAGCGTCATCATCAGCGGCGTGAAGGGATCGACATACTCCATGCGGTCGTTGATCGCGCCCGCATTGACGAAGGCCCAGAGATGCGGCGCCGCGGACGCCGCCGCCCAGATCCAGTCGATCACGCTCGGCCTGTTGGCGGGCGAGCGCCCGGGAAAGGCCGGGTAAAGCAGGAATAGCGGCGGCGTGAAGACCAGCAGGTGCAGGCTGCGGATGGTGATCGGCTCGGGAAAGCCGAAGCCACCCCAATACAGATGCACGGCGGCCCAGAAGGCGAGCCAGCCGAAAATCGTGTGCTTCAACCAGGAAGGAAGGTCGCGCACCGCGCTCTCCTCAGTTGTGGTCGCGGTGCGCTGGTCTCAGGCGGCCGGCGGGTTGAATCCGGCCGCGCGGAAGGCGGCCGCGGCGCCGGGGTGGAACGGCACGCCGCGATAATCCACCGCCTTCGCCGGCGTCCATCCCGCCATGGACGGATGGATGGTCGCGAGGCGCTGGCCCTGGTTCTTGATCAGCGTGGCGGTGATCTTCTGCACGATCTCGGCCGGCACCGATTCGTTCACGACGATGATGCTGTCCATCAGCGTCACCGGGATGGTGCCCTCGAGCAGCGCCGGATAGTCGGCCTTCTCGAGCGTGCCCTGCGCATAAGCGTATTGCTGGATCATGTGCTGGCGCACATCGTCCGGGAAGGCAGTGAGGCGGCCGCTGCGGCGGCCCTGCGCGATCTCGGTCATCAGCGAGGCGGGCTTCGCGAGGCAGACATACAGGTAGTCCACCTGCCCGTCATTGTAGGCGGCGCCGATGTCAGAATAGGAGCCGTTGAGGTAGCGCCCGCCTTCCGAGCGGATCTTGTCCGGGCTGGTGCCGAGGAAGCGCAGGATGCGCTGCAGCGACATCTCGTCGGTCGAGGAACGCTGCGGCGTGCCGATCTTGAGCCCGCGCTGCGTCAGGATCGAGCGCATATCGTCCGGCCCCGCGCCGGTGTGGCGCAGGAACAGATGCTCGGTCGGCGAGTAGCCGGTGCCGAGGCAGCGGATCTTGTCGTGCTTCGCGGAATACGGTTCGACGCCCTGCACGGCGGATGCCGAGAAGGCATCGATGCCCCAGCCCATCTGCGACTGGCCGTTGTTGATGCGCGTCGGGTTCGCGAGGCCACCGCCGGGCACCACGCGGATCTGGATATCCGGGTTCTCCTCGCGGATCAGGGAGGAGAGGCCAGCAGCCATCGTGTACCAGCCGCCGCCGACCGAACCGGCCACCCATTCGAGCGTGGTCTGCGCCGAGGCGGTGCGGATGAAGGGCAGCGCGAGCGCGCCGCCGAGTGCCAGCCGGCGTGAGGTGGTGAAAGCCATCATCCTGTCTCCCTGCGCCCCGCATCCGGGGTCGTTCCCTGTCGGCGCCCGCGGCTCGTCCATCAGCGGCACCGCGGCACGCCATCGGTGCCTTCGGAACGGTGACACGTGGCCCCGGCGGCGCGCAAGCGGCCGTGCCGGCTCGGAATCACCGTTGCTGCGCGTGATGCTTGCAGCCGGCGCACGGCCTGCCGAAACTGCGGGCTTCCGGAGCAGGAGACCGTCATGCACCGCCGATCCATGCTGCTCGCCGGCGCGGGCCTCACCGCCGCATCGCTGACGCGCGCCGCGGTTGCACAAGGCGCCGCCGCGCACACGCTGCGATTCATTCCGCAGGCCGACGTCACCGCGGTGGACCCGATGTCCACCACTTCCTACGGCGTGCGCAATCACGGCCACATGTGCTGGGACACGCTGTACGGCGTCGACACGGACTTCGTTCCGAAGCCCCAGCTCGCCGAGGGACACGTCGTCGAGCAGGACGGGTTGCGCTGGGTCTTCACCCTGCGCGAAGGCATCCGCTTCCACGACAACGAGCCGATCCGCGCCGCCGACGCCGTGGCGTCGATCCGCCGCTGGGCGTCGCGCGATTCGCTCGGCCAGTCGCTGATGGAACGGACGGCGGAGCTGCGCGCCCTCGACGACCGCCGCTTCGAGATCCGGTTGAACGCGCCCTTCGGGGTCATGCTCGGGGCGCTCGGCAAGCCGTCCTCCTACCCCTGCTTCATCTACCCGCAGCGCTTCGCCGAGATGGACCCGGCGCGCCCCTTCACCGAAGTGGTCGGCTCCGGCCCCTATCGCTTCGTCGCAGAGGAACGGCTGTCCGGCGCGCGTGCCGTCTATCGCCGCTTCGACGGCTACCGCCCTGCCCCGGCGCCGCCGAACCTGCTGGGCGGCGCGAAGCTCGCGCATTTCGAGCGCGTCGAATTCAACGTCATCAGCGATTCCGGCACGGCGGCCGCGGCGATCCAGTCGGGCGAGATCGACTGGTGGGAACAGGTGGCACCCGATTTGCGCCCGGTGATGCGCCGGCATCGCGACATCGTCCTCGAGCGCGTCGACTTCGGCGGCAACATGGCGATGCTGCGTTTCAACCACCTGCATCCGCCCTTCAACGACCCCGCCATCCGTCGTGCGCTGCTTCACAGCGTGAACCAGGCCGATTTCATGACGGCGATCATGGGCGACGACCGCAGCCTGTGGCGCGACGGCATCGGCGTCTTTCCGCATTCCTCGCCGCTGGCGAATGATGAGGGGCTGACGGCGATGACCAGCCCGCGCAGCACGGATGCCGCGCGCGCCGCGCTGCGCGCCGCCGGCTACGCCAACCAGAAGGTGACGGTGCTGCACCCGACCGACGTCGTGAACAACAACACGCTGACGACAGTGCTGACCGACACGCTGAAGCGGTCGGGCCTGAACGCGGAAAGCGCGACATCGGACTGGGGCACGGTGCTGCAGCGCCGCGCCAATCGCAATCCGCCCGACCAGGGCGGGTGGAATGCGCTGGTCGTGCTGTTCGGCGGCATTGATCTCGCCAATCCGGGCCAGCATCCGCTGCTGCGCGCGAATGGCGCGAATGCGTGGTTCGGCTGGCCGACAAGCCCGGCCCTCGAGGCGATGCGCGACGCCTGGTTCTCCGCCGGGCCCGTCGAGATGCAGCAAGGGATCGCCCGCAGCATCCAGGCGCAGTTCTGGCAGGACCTGCCCTTCATCCCGCTCGGCCAATACTTCATCGACAGCGCGTGGCGGCGGGACATCAGCGGCGTGCAGAAGGGGATGGCACTGCCGATCAACGTAAAGCGGGGTTGAGGCGACGCCGCACCGCGCCTCGTTGCACTAATGACAGGAAATTCATAGCATGCCCGTCGGGGGGCTCGAGTTCGATCGAGCGGGAGATGCAGTGTGAGAGTTCAGGGCTACGAGAAGACCTTCGCGATGGACCAGGGCGCGACACTGGGGAACGACCAGGAGTTCCATGCCCTGTTCAACGCGCCCCTCACAGACGGCAAGCGGCAGGGCATCTGCTGCGGCCTGTCGATGGTCTGGGTGGCGCGGCGCATCATGTTCCACGACGAGACGCCCGATCAGCGCAAGGCGGCGCTGGTGAGCCAGGGCGGCTTCCGCTTCGGGGGCCGCAGCCAGGACATCATGATGGCGAGCGACGGCGACGGCACTACCGAGGAAACCTACAAGGGTTGGTTCGGGCCTGCGCTCGAAACCTATGTATTGCGGATCATCGGCGGCACGGTGATCGACAACCCGCGGCCTGCCTCGCTCGATGTCCTAGTCAGTGGAGCCACCACGACAGGCGCATACTGCCTCTACAACATCGGCATAAAGACGTCCAAGGGCAACGCCGCCCACATGATCGCCTCGTACTGCTCGCACGGCACTTTCGGACTTGGATTCAACCGGAGTGTCTATTTCTACGACCCGAACATGGGCGAGTACCGCATCGGTACCGACGACGTCGTCCCCTTCCTGCGGGCGTTCAGGAGGTCGTACGAAGATGAGTTCCTTGGCCTGAACGATTTCGACCAGTTCCAGGTCGAGCGCGGCTGAACCGCCGTCCCACACTTGCCCGGATCGCCGGGCTCGTGTCGCATGGTGTGAGTTGATCAAGGAACCCACGCCATGTCCGACCAGACCCCCGAACAGCGCCTCGCCGCGCTCGGGCTGACCCTGCCGCCGGTGCCCAAGCCGGCCGGCACCTACGTGCCCTATCGCGTCGAGGGCAACATCCTCTGGACCTCCGGACAGGGACCGCGCGTGACCAGCGGCCCGCGCCCGCGCGGCAAGGTGCCGAGCGAACTAAGCGTCGAGGACGCCTATGCCAGCGCCCGGCTGGTCGGCCTCGGCCTGCTGGCGGCCGCGGCCGAAGGAGCCGGCGGCCTGTCGAAGCTGAAGGCGATCAAGGTGCTCGGCATGGTGAATGCCGACCCGGATTTCGAGGAGCATCCGAGTGTGATCAACGGCTGCTCCGACCTGTTCGTCGCGGTGCTTGGCGAGAACGGCAAGCATGCGCGCTCGGCGGTCGGCTTCGCGTCCCTGCCGAGCCGCATCCCCGTCGAGATCGAAGCGATCTTCCGCATTCTCGACTGAGCGGCGCCGCCGGAGCGCGTTAGGGGTCGCTGTCTGGTGCCACCGTGCGACGGCGGTGGCGCTGCGCTCTGGACGCGGTGCCATGCGACGCGGGCATGGACGCCCCGGCAAGAGAGCGGATGTATGTCAGCAATACTGACATAATATCATGACATGTAAACGCTCCTTCCGCTGTTCGGCTTCGCCGTGGCCGCCTCCGTCACGCCCGGGCCGAACGTGCTGATGGTCGCGGCGGCGGCGGCCAATCACGGCATCCGGGCAACACTGCCGCACCAGTTCGGCATCGCCATCGGCTTCGCGGCGATGCTGATCGTGGTCGGGTTGGGACTCGCCGGCCCCTTCGCCAGCTGGCCTCTGCTGCATGCGGTGATGAAGTGGGCCGGCGGTACCTGGCTACTGGTCCTGGCCTGGAAAATCGCGCGTTCCGGGGCGCCGGGCGACGGGCCACCCCGCCCGCCGCTCAGCTTCGTCGGCGCGGCGCTGTTCCAATGGGTGAACCCCAAGGCGTGGTTCATCGCCCTCGCCGCCATCCCGGCCTTCACGACGCCGGCCGGCGACACTTTCGCGGAATCGCTCCGCATCGCCGTCGTCTTCGCCGCGGTCTGCCTGCCCTGCACGCTGGCCTGGGCGGGCCTCGGCGCCGGTGCTTCGCGCATCCTGCGCACCCCCCGCGCCCTGCGCGCCTTCAACGTCGCCATGGCGCTGCTGATGGTGGGCTCGCTCGTTCCGGCTTTCCTGTGACGCACGGCACGGCACGCTGAACGGTTTCATCCCTTGTCACAGTCCGTCGCTGGACCCCGCTGGCCTGCCTCCCTACCCTCCGGCGCCTGACACCGACGGCCCCGTCGCGTGCCCTTCGGCCCGAGGCGCCGCCTCCGGCCGGGAGCGTGCGACGCGACCCCGCCCGGACCGTCGGCCGCCGCCAGCGCGCGGCACGAGGCCAAGCCTGCCGAAGCGGGCACCGGCGCCTGAGGCGCCACTGACGCTACCGGCGGTCGAAGGATTCGACCGCCGCCCCGAGGAGAGGAGACCGCCGTGCGCCGCCTGACCCTTGCCTTCCTGCTCACCGCCTCGACCGCCTTGGCGACGGAATTGCCGGTACGCAGCGTCACGCTGTCTTCCGCCGGCCTGGCGCAGATCGAGCGCGCGGGGGAAGTCCCGGCCGATGGCGACGTCACCTTCCGCGCCCGCACCGACGATGTGGACGACCTGCTGCGCAGCCTGATCGTGGTGGACACGGCCGGCACGGTGGAGGGCCTGCGCCTGCCCGCGCGCGACCTGACCGACGAGGCATTCCGCGGTCTGCCGCTGCGCGCCGAGGATTTCGACAGCCGCGCCCGGCTGCTCGCCGCGCTGCGAGGCCAGGAAGCCCAGGCCGGCGATGCGCGTGGCCGCATCGCCGATGCGGCGGAGGTCGAGCCGGTGCAGGGCGCACCGGGCGGCCTGCGCCTGACGCTCATCACCCAGCGCGGCCTCGTCACCGTGATGCTGCGGGAGGGCGACGAGGTGCGCCTGCTCGATGAGGGCCTGGCCGCCCGCGTCGCCCGTGCCGCCGAATCGCTGGCCGCGGCCCGTTCGGCCGACGAACGCCGCATCGACATCCGCCTGCGCGCCGACCGCGCGCGCCAGGTGGCTGTCCTCTATGTCGCCGGTGCGCCGCTGTGGAAGCCGTCCTACCGCCTGCTGGTGCCACCGATGGGTGCGAACGCGCCGAGCCCCGCCGCTCCGACGGCACCGACCCCCGCGGCCCCGCCGCCGACGCCGGCGGTCGGGCCGATGGCGCGCCTGCAGGGCTGGGCGGTGGTGGAGAACGCCTCGGGCAGCGACTGGGACCGCATCCGCCTCGCGCTCGTCTCGGGTGAAGCCGCCGCCTTCCGCCAGCGCATCTACGACCCGATCACCGTGCCACGGCCGGAACTGCCGGTTCGCGTCCCGGGCGCCATCCAGGTGCGGCCGGATACGGGCGGCAGGCCGATCCCGCTACCGGCACCAGCGCCGGCCGCGGCCATGGGCGGCCGCGCGTTCGAGGCGGCCGCGCCGCAGATGGCCCGTCGCGCCGCCGCGCCCGATGCCCCGGTCGGCGCCGGCATCGCCGACGCCGCGACGTCCGCTGCCGGCGCCAGCGCCGAATCCTCCGCCGGCCGCGTCGCCTTCGTGCTGGCCGAACCGGTCACCATCCGCAGCGGCGAGACGGCGAACGTCCCCTTCCTCGACGTCCGCCTGCCGGCCGAGCGCGTCTGGTGGATCCAGGACCTCAGCGCCCGCTCGCCGCTCCAGGCGGTGCGGATCCGCAACACCTCCCAGCACACGCTGCCGGACGGCCTCGCGACCGTGTATGGCGCGGAGGGTCCGGAAGCCGGTGTGTTCCTCGGCGACGCCGAGATCCGCGCCATGCCGGCCGGCGACGGCCGCATCCTCGCCTTCGGCCGGGACCGCGACGTCCAGGTGAACCAGACGAGCAGCACCGCCGACCGCGTCGCCCGCATCGCGCTGCGCCGCGGCTTCGTCAGCGTCGAGACAATCCGCACCGAGCAGACCTCGATCGCCATCGACCCGCGCGGCGCGCGCGGTCCGGTCGTGATCGACATGCCGCAGCGCCCAGGTGCGACGCCGCGCTTCACCGTCGTCTCCCAGGGCGATTTCGGCCTGCGGCACGAAGCGATGCTCGAAGGCGGGCCGCAGACGATCAACCTCGCCTATGAACGCACCATGACCCAGTCGATCCCGTTCTGGGACGCGGGGCTGGGCGAGCCGGTCCTGCTGCGCTGGCAGAATTTCGACCTCGAGCAGAATTTGCGCCGCCTGCCCGGCGGCCCCGGCACGATGGAACGGCTGCAGGAGATCCTCTCCCGCACGCCGGCTGATGGGCCGGGCCGCGCCGACCTCGCCGCGGTCGTCGAGACGATGGGCGAACTCCGCCGCTTGCTCGACGATGCCCGGATGAAGCAGCGCGCCTACCGCACGGCCGACCAGACGCTCCAGCGCGCCCGCCAGGCCGCCGAGGACCGCACCGGCGCCGAGTTGCAGGAAGCCCGGCGCCGGCTGAACACGGCAAGCCGCGAGGCGGACCAGGCCGGCACGGCCGCGGATCAGGCTTGGGAGGCCTGGCAGCGGGCGGTGATCGCGCTGATGCAGCGCGGGAGCTGAAGCGCGACAGAGGGGCCCTCCGCCTCTCTCCGGCGCGGCCGGGAATCATGTATCGTCGGCCCATGCGGATTGGGCCGGCAGTGCTGCTGGGCGTCCTCGCGCTGGCGCTGCCGGCGCAAGGGCAGGCCGTGCCCGACGGGGCGGTGATGCTGTTCGCGCCCGGCAGTGCCGTGGTGACGCCGGAGGCGCGGGACGTGGTGCTCGGCTTCCTCCGGCCGCCGCGCCCCGCGGGATTCCGGGGCCATTGCCTGCGCGGCCATGCCGATCACGGGCCTCGGGCTGAGGCGCTGGCGCTGGCCCGCGTCCGCGCGGTGGCGGCGGTCATGGCGCGGCAGGGGGTGGACCCCGCCGATGTGGCGATCGAGGCGTCGGGGGACCGCATGCCGGCGCGGCTTGCTCCGGCGGGCCGCGCGGAACCCATGAACGACCGGGTGGAGTTGGCACCCTGCCCCGGCCCGCGGCTGGCCGGCGTGGCGGAGGCCGAGGCGCGGGCGCTGGATGCGGCCGTGCTGCCCGCCTTCGTGACCGCGCTCGCGCCGCGCGTCGCCCGCGCGCTGGGGTGCTCGGTGCCCGAGATCGCGCGGACCGCGCTGGAACCGCCGCCGTTCCTCTGCCCGCCCGAGGTGCCGCCCGATGCAGTGCCGGTGCTGACGGTGCTCCGGGTGACGGGGACGCGACGTGTCGCCGCGGTGCTGGAATGGCCGGCCGGGATTGGCGAGGGCGAGGCAAGGTGGCGCGCCTCGGCAGCGGCCGGGGCGGTGCTGGATCTGTTCGGCCTGCCGGCGGACGGGGTGTTGGCGACGCTCGCGGCGGAACCGGGAGCAGCGCGGCGGATGGAGGTGAGCGCCGGCGGCCTGCGCGCAGAGGCGGAGGCTGGGCCGGGACCGCTGCGGCGGATGCGGGTGGTGCCGGTGGGTGGGGAAGGCCCCTGACGGGCCCGGCCCCAGCGCGCCGGATCGATTCCCGCCGCCTTGCGGTCTCGACGGTCAGCAGGTTGGCGCCGGCCGCCGCCCGCAGCCCCTCTCGACGCCCCGCCTGCGTGACGGGAAGCCCAGGGCGGCCCTCCGGCGCCAGAAGCGGACGGGCTCGATGGTTTCGCCCACCGGGCGGCATTGGGCGGCCGCGCCGCTGACCATACGCCTCGGATACGGTCACTTACGGCAGGCGACCGTCACAGCATCCGCATCAGCGTCCCGTCCTTGCGGATCGCGTGGTGGAAGACCGCGGCGCCGATATGGGCGACGAGAAGGACCAGGAACAGATAGCCGCCGATGGTGTGCAGCCATTGCAGCACCTTCGCCATGCCTTCCCAGGTATCCATGAACTTCGGCAGGTCGATGAAGCCCAGATAGGCTGTCTGCCCCTGCAGCGGGAAGCCCCAGGCATTGGTGGCGAAGAAGCCGAGCAGCGGCTGGATGATCAGCAGCGCATAAAGCATGTGGTGTGTCGCCGTCGCGGCGATGCGCAGGGCGGGCGGCAACTCGGCAGCCAGCGGCGGTGGCCGGTGCGTCGCCTTCCACAGCAGGCGGAGGACGGCGCAGATGAGGATCGTGAGACCCGCGCTTTCGTGGATGGCGTAGAAGCCCATCTTGTAGGCGCCGTCGGCATCGCCGGTGATGAACTTGATGACGAACCCGGTCGGCAGGGCGATGGCGATGAGGATGACGGTGACCCAGTGGAACCACTTGGCGATGGCGCCATACTGCCCGTCGGGATGCGCGGCGTCCTGGCCAGGCAGCGCAGTGGTGTGCGTCGCGTCCATCCTGCGTCTCCGTCGGGGTCGGCACCGCAGCGTATCGCAGGCAAGGGCGTGGTGGGAATGATCGCGGCCCATGCGGATTGGAGCACCGATCCACGCAAGCGCTGGGTGAGCATCGCACGGCGGGGTTCACGCGGCTGGCGGGCGGAGGAACCGGTGCCGGTCGGCGATCCGGCAGCCCTCGTCGCCGCGCTGCTGGCGGAAGGCGTGCCAGTCGCGATGGGGCTCGACCTGCCGCTCGGCGTGCCGCGCGGCTTCGCCGAGGGCCGCCGCGAGGCGGGTTTCATCGACTTCCTGCGCGGGCGGGCGGGCGATGGCGGATTCTTCACCGTGGCGGCAACGCTGGATGAGGTCTCGCGCGGGCGGCCCTTCTATCCGGCCCGGGGCGTGAAGGGGATGACGCGCGCCGCGCATGCCGAAGCGCTGGGGCTGGGGGATGCGCGGGGACTGTCGCGCTGGTGCGACCGGGCGACAGCCGAACGCCCCGCCGGGGCGCCCGTGTTCTGGACGCTCGGCGCGAACCAGTCCGGCAAGGCGGCGATCGCGGCCTGGCGCGATTGGCTGGCGCCGCGGCTAGCGGCCGGTGCGCCCTATGCGGTCTGGCCGTTCGCCGGCGCGCTGCATGGGCTGCTGGCGCCGGGGCGCGCCGTGCTGGCCGAGGTCTATCCGGCCGAGGCGCTGCGGCATTGCGGGCTGGTGCTGCGCGGGTCGAAGCGCGTCCGGGCGGATCGGGCAGCCATCGGAGAGGCGCTCCTGGCCGCGATGGCGCTGCGGGGCGTCACGCCCGCCCCCGCGCTGCGCGATGCGGCACGGGACGGCTTCGGCGCGGATGCGGCGGGCGAGGACCGTTTCGATTCGGTGATCGGGCTGCTCGGGCTGATCGGCGTGCTGGACGGCGCGCGTCCGGACTTCGTCCCGGACGACCCGGCTATCCACGCCTGGGAGGGTTGGGTGCTCGGCCAGACCGCGCTTCCGCGGGGGTGACGGAGCGGCGCCGAGCGGCGAGACTGCGCGCCGCATCAAGGGGGCCTGCATGCGACTGGCGGTGATTACGGACATCCACGGCAATGCGGCGGCGCTCGATGCCATGCTGGAGGATGCGGCGTCGCGCGGCCTGCGCGACATCATCTGCCTCGGCGACATCGCCTCCGGCGCCGGCTGGCCGCGCGAAACCGTGGAGATGCTGCAGGCGACGGGCATCCCGTGCGTGCGCGGCAATCACGACCGCTGGATCAGCGAGCACGACCCCGAGACGATGGGGAAGCAGGACCGGCTTGCCTATGACGAGTTGTCCGCCGACCAGCGACGCTGGCTGCTGGACCTGCCGCAGGCGCTGGAACCCGCGCCGGGCGTGCTCGCGGTTCATGGTTCGCCGGGCCAGGACGTACAGAACCTGATCGAGGAAATCGTCGCCGAGCGGCTGCGGCGCGCGCCCATGGCGGTACTGCGGGAAAGGCTGGGCGAGGCGGGCATGGCGGCGCGCGTCGTGCTGTGCGGCCATAGCCATCGCACCGGCTTGGTGCAGGTGCCCGGTGGGCCGCTGGTGCTCAATCCGGGCAGCCTCGGCTTGCCCGGCTTCCGCATCAGCCGCGAACCGGCGCATCGGCAGGAAGCCGGATCACCCCATGCGCGCTATGCCGTCCTGCATCTGGATGGAACGGCGCCGCCCCAGGTCGAGATGCTGGCGATCGCCTATGACTGGGAGGCTGCGGCGAAGCGCGCTGAAGATGTCGGCTTCAACGCCGCCTGGCCGCATGTTCTCCGCACCGGGCTCCTGCCCGAAAGTGCCTGACGTCAGCGGTCCTGGCTGACCACGCCGTTCACGGCGAGCGTCATTTTGAGCTCAGGACTGTAGGTGTCGTTGTACGACCAGATGCCAGCGCCGATCACGCCGGCCAACACCGCGCTGAGCATGAAATACAGGGCGTCGCCTTTGATCATGGGGGGCTCGTCCTTCCGCCGCGTTTGTAGCCTGATGACGCGGCCGACGCACGACGGTTTCATGGATTCGCCGTGTTGTTGCCGCAAAGTTCACCGGGCGCGATGCCTGCGGCTCACACGCCTTCTCCGCAAGGCGGTCCAAGTATTTGTTTGTCCGAGACTCAGGCATCTGGCGGCGTATAGAGGCCCGCGGCGGTCGCCGCCTGCGTCGCCAGCCGCGCCGCCAGCTCGAAGGTCGGCATAGGGACGCCGGCCTGCTTCGCCATGTCGAGCGGGACGGTCATCAGCGCGTCGATCTCCATCGCCCGGCCGAGTTCCAGGTCCTGCAGGATGGATGGCTTGTGCGCGATGTCGGCCGAGCGCCGCATGCGGGACTCGGCAGCGGTGGCGAGGTCGAAGCCATAAGCCTCGGCGAGCGCCGCCCCCTCCTCGGCGATGCGCACCGCGGCGTCGAAAACGGCCGGAGGCGCGAGCGTCGCCTTCATGTGCGAGCGCGACAGGATGCATAGCGGGCCGGAGGTGATATTGCCCATCAGCTTGCCCCAGATGCGGTGGCGAATGTCGCCCACCACCGGGCAGGGCATGCCGCCGGCGTCGATGAAGCCCGCGATCGTCTTCGCCCTGTCGGAAAGACTGCCGTCCGGCTCGCCCAGAAACAGCCGGATGTCGCCATGGGCGGACTTCACCACGCCGGGCGCGATGACCTCGCTGGCCGAATAGACGACGCCGCCGAGCGTGCGCTCGATGCCGACCAGACGCTCGATCACCCCGCCCGGATCGAGCAGCGGAAGGCGACGGCCGTCCATCGCGCCGCCGTGGCGCAGGAAGTACCACCAGGGGATGCCGTTGGTGACGAAGGCGACGGGCGTCTCGGGGCCGAGCAGCGGGCCGATCGCCTCCGCCGCCACCGGCAAAGCCGGGACCTTGGTGGTGATCAGCACGGCGTCGACCGGACCGATCTCGGCGGCGGTGGCCGCGGCCTGCACCGTCACGGTCTTCACACCGTCATGGGCGTGCAGGGTGATGCCGTTCTCCTTCATGGCGGCAAGGTGCGGGCCGCGGGCGATGACGGAGACGTCCGCACCGCCCAGCGCGGCGCGGGTGGCGAGATGGCTGCCGATGGCGCCGGCGCCGAAGACGCAGATACGGGTCATGGAAACGGTCCTCAGAGGCTGTTTGAAAAGCCCGGCACCGGCCCGCACCCCCATCCGGCCACCCAACGACAGCATGCTGAATTGAGTGGCCGGGTGGGGGTGCGGGCCGGTGCCGGACTATCAGAAGAATGCGGAAGGAAGCAGGATCTATGCCGCGTGTTCCCGCAGTTGCGTGCACATGGCCGCCCCGGCCGCCACCAGCCGGTCGGTGATCGCCGCGCCATGGGCGGCATTGGCCCCGCGCGGGTCGGGGGCGGCGACGCCGCCGGGCGCGACTTCCTCCACCCACATCGGCACGGCGAAGTCGACGCCGAGCGTCCGCACCGCGCCGAATCCCGTCGGCGGCAGGCCAAGATAAGGGCCGGTTGCGCCCTTCTCCCGTGCATCCTGCGGGCGGCAAAGTTCCGGGCGCAGATGCATCGTCACCGAGGCGACCGGATCGCCGCCATGGCCGAAGGACACCACCGGCCCGCCGAGTTCCGCATGCAGCTTCCCCGCCTCCCGCCACAGATGCAGTGCGGGGATGATGACGCCATGGCGGTGGCGCATGGCGCGGGCGGCGGCCTCGGCCGGGCCGATCGTCCCGGCGTGGCCGTTCACGATCATGATCCGGCGCGTACCGATGCGGATGAAAGCCTCGGCCATTTCCTCGATGACCGCGGTCAGGGTCGGGACGGACAGGGTGATGCCACCGGCGACGCCGGCGAAGAAGTCCTCCCCGCCGAAGGGAATCGCCGGGGCGACCAGCGCATCGGCCCCGGCGGCCATCGCGGCGGCGGCGATGCGCGCGGCGATGTCCTCGGCGACCAGATAGTCGCCCATCGGCAGTGCCGGGCCGTGCGTTTCGAGGCTGCCCATCGGCAGCAGGGCAACGGCGCCGGCGGCGAGGCGCGACGCGACCTCGGGGGCTGCCAGTTCGGCGATGCGATGGGTCATCCGGATACCTTACGATAGTATGGCAGCGTCACGCCGGGGGTTCCTCCTCGAGCCAGGCCAGCGCCTGCGGCCGCTCACCGGGTTCGAAGCGGCGGACCTCCGGCGGCAGCACGGCGCCGGCGACACGCGCGATCATGCCCGCAAAGTCGCTGGCGGTGACGATGGCGATGCGCTTCACATGCGCGACGTGGCCGCGCACGAAGCGGCCATGGGCGAGCAGCGCGTCGAGCCCGTCCCATCCCGGGAATCGGTGGGTGTCGACGAGGACGCCGCGCAATGCGCCGGCCTCCGCGAGGTAGGGATCGACCATTGCGGCGAGGCGGTCGAAATCCTCCGCCGCGAGGGGCCCGGCCGGTTCGAGAACGACGATGCCGCGATCGTGCAGCAATTCCATCCCGAGCATGGTGACGTCTCCTGGGTGCGACCCGGCCGCTGGGTTGTGCCAGCGGGGAGCAACTTCCGCCAGCGTGGCGGCGGTCAGCGCAGGAGGTCGAGCGCCGCGCGGCTCAGCGCCTGCACGCCGAGAGCGATGCAGGCCTCATCGGGCTGGTACATCGCATTGTGCAGGCGGTCGTCGCGGCCTGGAGTGCCGGAGCCAATGCGCAGATGGAAGGCGGGCGCGCGGGCGGCGAACTCGGCGAAATCCTCGGAGCCCATGGATGCCTCCCCTTCCTCCGGCGTCACACCCATCTGACGGGCGACGGAGGCGAGCACCGGTTCGAGCATCCGGTCGTCGTTCACCAGCGGCGGCACCAGGCGCTGGTAGCGCATCTCGCAGCGCACGCGCATCGCGGGTTCGAGGCCGGCGGCGAGGCGGCGGAGCGCCGCTTCGGCCGTATCGCGCGCCGCGGCATGGAGCGTGCGGACGGTACCCTTCAGCGCCACCCGCTCGGGGATGATGTTGTAGGTCGCGCCGCCCTGGACCATGCCGACGGTGACGACCGCCGGATGCAGCGGCCTGATCTCCCGGCTAACCACGGTCTGCGCCTGGGTGATGAACTGCGCGGCGGCCACGATGGGATCGACCGCGGCGTAGGGGTGCGCGGCGTGGCCCGACTTGCCCTGCACGATCAGGTCGAACCGGTCGGAAGCGGCGAGGCACGGCCCGCGCACGAAGCCGAAGGACCCGACGGGCATGTCCGGGTGGTTGTGGAAGCCGAGCGCCAGGTCGATGCCGTCCGCGGCGCCATCCGCGATCATCGCGGCGGCGCCTTCTAGGATCTCCTCCGCCGGCTGGAAGATCAGCCGCACCGTGCCGGCAAGCTGCGGCGCGAGATCCTTCAGCAGCGCCGCGACGCCCAGCAGCGTCACGGTGTGGATGTCGTGGCCGCAGGCATGCATCTTACCCTCGACGGAAGACGCGAAGTCGAGCCCGGTCTCCTCATGGATCGGCAGCGCGTCCATGTCGGCGCGGATCGCCAGCGTCGGACCGGGGCGGCCGCCGCGGATCTCCCCCACCACGCCGGTGACGCCGACGCCGGTGCGATGCGCGATGCCGAGACGCGCCAGTTCCGCTGCCACGATCCCGGCGGTGCGCGTTTCCTGGAAGCCAAGTTCCGGCACGCGATGGATGTCGCGGCGGAGGGCGATCAGCGCCGGCGCCGCAGCCTCGGCGGCGTCGCGGATCAGGCGCTGCGGGTCGTTGGCGAGCATGGAGGTTCCAGTGAAACGTCAGGTTACATTCAGCATAGGTTGGCGCAGCATTCTTACAATTGCTAACGCTTGCCCGGCAGGAACGCGCATGCCATAGGGCGACCCGGGAGTACGTGGGGGGTTCAATGTCCTGGGCGCTAAGCCGGCGCGCTATGCTGGCTTCGACCGTTGCTGCACCGTTTGCCGGACGTCGCGCCGCTGCCCAGTCGTGGCCGTCGCAGACCGTCCGCATCGTGGTGCCGTTTGCCCCGGGCGGAACCACCGACCTCGTCGCGCGGCTCGTCGCCGCCGGCCTGCAGGAGCGGCTCGGCGTCACGGTCGTCGCGGACAACCGGCCAGGCGCGGGTGCGACGCTCGGCAGCGAGCAGGTCGCGCGGTCCGCCCCGGACGGCTACACGCTGGTGATGTCGAACATCGCGAGCCACGCAATCGGGCCGACGCTGTACGGCAACCGCGTTCGATACGATCCGGTCAAGGATTTCGCGCACGCGGCCCTGGTCGTGACCAACCCCTCCGTCTGGGTCGCCAGCCCGAGTTCCGGCATCCGCACGCTGGCCGACGCGGCCGCCAGGGCACGGTCCCCCGCGGGGCTCGACGTCGCGACCTCGGGCGCCGGTTCCTCGAACCACATGATGGTCGTCCGCATGAGCCAGCTGGTCGGCAAGGAGATGAACCACATCCCCTTCCGCGGCGCAGGCCCTGCCATGCAGGCGGTGATCGCGGGCCAGGTGCCGATGATGTCCGACAGCCTGCCTTCGGCGGCTTCTCATATACGTCAGGGTTCGGTGGTCGCGGTGGGCATGGCCTCGGCCGCGCGCCACCCCGCCTTCCCCGACGTTCCGACCTTCCGCGAGCAGGGCTTCGACCTTGCCAGCGATTCGTGGTTCGGCCTGTCCTTCCCCGCCGGAACGCCGGCAGGGATCGTCGAGCGGCTGAACCGCGAGACGCGGGCCTTCCTGGCCAACCCCGACATCCGGGGCCGCTTCGCCGAACTCGGCGGAACGCCGGGCGACCTGACCGCGGAAGGTTACACGGAATTCGTGCAGCGGGAGGTGGCCGTGTGGGCTCCGCTCGTGCAGGCTTCCGGTGCGACGGCAGACTGAGCCGGCATTAAATCAACTTCATCAATCAGTGGGTGGGCGAAAGCGGATGAAACTGAATACGAAGGACCTGCTGTCGGCAGCGCTCCTGATCAGCTTGGCGGCCGCCGGGCTGTGGCTCAACATGGACCACACGTTGGGCACGGCACGTCGGATGGGGCCGGGCTACATGCCTGCCCTGTCGTTTGGGCTGCTGCTGTTCCTGGGCATCGGGGTCCTCCTGCTCGGGCTGTTCAACGGTCCTGACCCCATCAAGATGTGGACGCCGGCCGAATGGGGCTTCCTGTTCGCAGGTGCCGTCATCGGCACCACTGCGGGCATGATGGCGGGGGGGATGTCTGGCTGGATCGGCCAGGGGTGGAATCCCCTCGGCATCGGCCTTTTCGTGGGCTGCATGGTTGCCAGTGTCGTCAAATCCTGGCGCCCCCTATTCTTAATCACCGCTGCCTTCTGCCTGTTCGGCCTCGTGCTCGAGACGTTGGGGCTGATGGCCTCCATCACCCTTGCCGTCGTCCTCTCCGCCTTCGCGGACGAGACGCACCACCCCAAGGGCGTGGTCGGCCTCGTCATCTTCCTTTGCGCGCTGTGCTGGGCGGTGTTCATCTGGGAACTCGACATCCGCGTGCCGGTCTGGCCGGTGTTCTGAGGCAAGGAAACCGGAACAATGGATCTTTTCGCCAATCTTGCGCACGGGTTCAGCGTCGCACTGACGCTGAACAACCTGATGTTCTGTCTGATCGGCTGCCTCATCGGCACGGCGATCGGCGTGTTGCCGGGCATCGGCCCGGTGGCGACCATCTCCCTGCTGCTGCCGATCACCTTCGGACAGCCCGCTACGACCGCCATCATCATGCTCGCCGGCATCTATTACGGCGCACAGTATGGCGGCTCGACGACCGCGATCCTGCTGAACCTGCCAGGTGAAGTCAGTTCGGTCGTAACAACGCTCGAAGGCTACAAGATGGCGCGCAACGGCCGCGCCGGCGCCGCCCTGACCGTCGCGGCGCTGGGGTCGTTCTTTGCGGGTACCGTCTCGACCCTGGTGGTGGCGGCCTCCGGCCCGCTGCTGACCTCGGTGGCATTGTCCTTCGGCCCTGCCGACTACTTCTCCCTGATGTTCCTGGGCCTCGTGATTTCGGCCGTTCTCGCCCAGGGTTCGGTGGTGAAGTCCATCGGCATGGTGACGCTCGGCGTCTCGCTCGGCATGGTCGGCACGGACGTGCAGACGGGTCAGCAGCGCTTCACCTTCGGCATCCCGGAACTGTCGGACGGCGTCGGCTTCGCCTCGATGGCCATGGGTATGTTCGGCATCGCCGAGATCATCTCGAACCTCGAGCGGCCCGAGGCCCGCTCGGTGATGTCGGGCAAGATCGGCAAGCTGATGATGACCCGCGAGGAGTTCAAGCGGGCGACCCCCGCGGTGCTGCGCGGCACCCTCGTCGGCACCATGCTCGGCATCCTGCCGGGCGGCGGCGCGGCGCTGTCCTCCTTCGGTTCCTACATGATGGAGCGGAAGGTTTCGAAGGGCCGGCATGAGTTCGGCACCGGCGCGATCGAAGGCGTGGCGGGTCCGGAATCGGCGAACAACGCCGCCTCCCAGACCTCGTTCATCCCGCTGCTCACGCTCGGTATCCCTGCCAACGCCGTGATGGCGCTGATGGTCGGCGCGCTGATCATCCAGGGCATCCAGCCGGGCCCGCGCATGGTGGAAGCGCAGCCGGACCTGTTCTGGGGCCTGATCGCGTCCATGTGGGTCGGCAACCTGATGCTGCTGGTCATCAACCTGCCGATGATCGGCATGTGGGTGAAGCTGCTCGCGGTGCCGTACCGCTACATGTACCCGTCGATCATGATCTTCTGCGCGATCGGTATCTACTCGCTGCAGAACAACGTGTTCGACGTGTACCAGACCGCGCTGTTCGGCGTGTTCGGCTACATGGCCTCCAAGCTGCGGCTCGAGGCGGCGCCGATGCTGATCGGCTTCGTCCTTGGCCCGATGATGGAGGAACACCTGCGCCGCGCCATGCTGCTGTCGCGCGGCGATGCGATGGTGTTCTTCGAGCGCCCGATCAGCGCGACGATGCTCGGCATCGCGGCCATCGCCCTCATCGCGATGCTCTTGCCCGCCCTGCGCAAGGGCAAGGACAGCGCGCTGCAGGAAGGCGGCTGACAACGACGCGGCCGCGTTCGTCGGCCGGGTTGCGGAAGGCGGGTCCCCTCGGGGGCCCGCCTTTTCTTTTGGTCAGGGGGCTTCGCAGGCCGTGGTTTCCGTATCTGCGAACAGGACGACATCCAGGGCGCCTCGCTGGGGCTCCGGGCCGGCGCGGTGACGCCGCGGCCTCCGCCGTCATCGTGATGCCGCGCCTCCCGGGCGGGCCGGCGTAGCCGCAATTGAGGACGTGCGCTGCGGCCTGGCAACACGCAGGGCGGGCGCTGCCCGGCAGCTTGGTACCGGTGGTCTCCATGCGGGCGATGCGCCGCCGGCCGGCATCGGCGCGGCACCGGAAGCGTGTGACAGTCTCGACGGGGCGCCGGCCTTCACCAAGGGTAAGGGCGGCGCGCGCTCGTCCGCCGGCACGGGCAGCCTCCCGCCGGACGCCAGACGGCGTGGTCGGCGTCGCGATGATGCTGGTGACGGTAACGGCGGGGAGGTGGTCAGCCGCCGGATATCAGCGCTCGCTCAACGGGGCGGCTGCACCTTCGGCTTCACGCTGAACACGCCGCTCGACCGCAGCACCGGGGCGCCGTCCGCCTCGAAGCGGCCTTCCACGAACATCAGGCGGGCCGTTCGCCGCAGCAGCACCGGCCGGCACTCCAGCCAGGTGCCGAGCGGTGCCGGCGCCAAATAGTCCGTCACCAGGCTCACGGTGAGGAAGTTCCCGACGACTTCCGCCCGCTCCAGCCCACCGATGCCGAGGACGAGGTCCGCAAAGGTCGCGAGCATGCCGCCATGGGCCGCCCCGCCATTGTTGCAGTGCCGCCGCTCGATGCGGATGCCGAAGGTCGACCCGCCATCGCCGGCGCGGAGGTAGATTGGCCCGATCGGTTCCAGAAACGGCCCGCCCGCCCGGCGCGGCAGGAAGCCCGCCGGAATGTCCAGTACTGCCTGTTCCATGAGATCGTCCGCGACCTGGCCATCCGCCATGCCTGCCCCCTTTGCTGCGCTGCGATACTACGCCGGGTCCGCGGCGGGCGGGAGCGGGCCCTCTACCTTTCCTTCGCCCTGATTGCGTCGCATATCAGCCGCAGCGCTCCATCACATCCCGGACGACATGACCCAGAAGACCCCCCAGATCCTTCCCGTCATCCTTTCGGGCGGAACCGGCACTCGCCTCTGGCCGCTGTCGCGCGAGGGTTATCCGAAGCAGTTCTGGCCGCTCGCCTCCGACCAGCCGATGCTGGCCGAGACCGCGGCGCGCGCCGAGGGCCCCGGCTTCCTCCCGCCGATGGTGGTGTGCAACGAGGCGCACCGCTTCCTGGTGGCTGAGCAGCTGCGCGGCCGTGGCGCGCGGATCGTGCTGGAACCGGCCGGGCGGAACTCCGCCCCCGCGATCGCCGCGGCGGCGCTGCTCGCGGAGGAAGCCGGCCCCGGCACCGTCATGTGGATCATGGCGGCGGATTCGGCGGTGACGGACCTGCCGGCGCTGCATGCGGCGCTGGACCAGGCGGCGGCGGCAGCCCGCGCGGGCCGGATCGTCACCTTCGGCATGAAGCCGACGGCGCCCGAAACGGGATACGGCTACATCGAGGCCGGGGACGCGCTGTCAGGCCTGCCCGGGGTGCAGGCCATCGCCCGCTTCGTCGAGAAGCCCGATGCGGCGCGGGCGGCGGAGTTCGTCGCAGGCGGTAGGCATCTGTGGAATTCGGGCATGTTCGTCGCAACCGCCTCGGTGCTGCTCGCCGAGTTGGAGCGTTACGAACCTGCCATGCTCGCCTCGGTCCGCGGCGCGGTCGAGGGCGCGCAGCGCGACATGGATTTCGTGCGCCTTGCCGCCGAGCCCTTCGTCGCCGCACCGTCCATCAGCATCGATTATGCGGTGATGGAGCGGACGCAGCACGCCGCCGTGGTGCCGGCCTCGATCGGCTGGTCCGACATCGGGTCCTGGGCGGCGCTGTGGGAGATCAGCGGCAAGGATGCCGGCGGCAACGTCTCGGTCGGGCCGGTCGAGCTTGTCGAGGCGAAGAACTGCTTCGTGCGCAGCGAGGGGATCGTGACGGGCGTCGTCGGGCTCGAGGACGCTGTCGTCGTCGTCACCGACGATGCGGTACTCGCGATGCACCGAGACCGCGCGCAGGACGTGAAGAAGCTGGTCGAGCAGTTGAAGGCGCATGGCCGCAAGGAAGCGACCGAGCATCGCCGCGCCTATCGCCCCTGGGGACACTATGAGGGGCTGATCCTCGGCCAGCGCTTCCAGGTGAAGAAGATCCAGGTACGGCCCGGCGCGAAGCTGTCGCTGCAGAAGCATTTCCATCGCGCGGAGCACTGGGTCGTCGTCTCCGGCACCGCCATCGTGCGCCGCGATGCCGAGGAGATCATGCTGCGCGAGAATGAGAGCGTGTACCTGCCGCTCGGCTGCGTGCACCGCATGGAGAATCCCGGGATGATCCCGCTGGTGCTGATCGAGGTGCAGGTCGGGTCCTATCTCGGCGAGGACGACATCGTCCGCTTCGAGGACACCTACGGGCGCGCATAGTGTCGTTCCCGATCAGGCGGAACCGCCTGATCGGCGCGATGCCCGATGACACGGAGCGACCTTCCCGAGCGGAGGCCGCGCCGGCGCTACACCACCCTCGCCTGCCCTGCCGGCAGCACGCCGAACGGGTCGAGCACCAGCGGCGCCGTCGCGGCGATCCGCGCGAGGTCATAGGCCCGATGCGGCGTCCCGAGGATCGCCGCATCGAGCCCCGGCACGGCGATACCTGGCACGCGGCGCGCCTCGCGCAGCGCGTCGGCTTCGGGGCCGAGCACCGGGTCGTGCCACAGCACCTCCGCGCCACATGCGAGCAGCATCCGCACCAGCTCGACCGGCGCCGCACCGCGCAGATCGGGCACGTCCGGCTTGTATGTTACGCCCAGCACCAGCACGCGCCGGCCGGCGACGCTGCCGCCCAGCGCGCCTTCCAGCGCCGCCAGGATGCGCCCGGGCCGTGCCCCATTCGCCGCCGCCGCGGCGGCCAGCAGCGTGGAGGTCGCGCCGGCGCGGGCCAGTTCCATCTGCAGGAAGGCGGGGTCGACCGGGATGCAGTGCCCGCCGGCCCCCGCGCCCGGCCAGAAGGGGGCGAAGCCGAAGGGCTTGGTCGCGGCCGCCTCCACCACGGCCCGCGTCGGCACGCCGAGCGCGGCGAAACCGCGATGCAGTTCATCGATCAGAGCGATGTTGACCAGGCGATAGGTATTCTCCAGCAGCTTCGCGCATTCGGCGATCTCGGGGGTCGCGACGGGGATCACCTGGTCGGTGATACGGTCCCAGAAGCCACGGGCACGGGCGAGCGAGACGGGGTCCGGTGCGCCCAGCAGCCGTGGTGTTCGGCGCGGCCCGGCCTCGCCGCCCGGGTTCTCGCGTTCCGGCGAGACAGCGAGGTACACGTCGCGACCGACGCGCAGCCCGTCCCGTTCCAGCACCTGCCGGCACAGCCCGTTCGTTGCACCCGGATGGCAGGTGGAGACCAGGCAGACCAGCGCCCCGGGCGCCAAGCCGATCCGGCAGGTCTCGAGCGCTGCGGCGACCAACGAGAGGTCCGGCGTGCCCGTCGCATCGAGCGGCGTCGGCACGCAGATCAGCCAGGTCCCGGCCCGCGGCAATGCGAGCGGATCCGCGGTGGCCAGCAATCGGCCGGCCGGGACGGTGCCGCGTGCAGCCGCTTCAGCCGCGCGCGCCGCTGTCGGGTCGAGGTCGTAGCCTGTCACGGCGAAGCCCGCCGCGGCGGCCTCCAGCGCGATCGGCAGGCCGACGTAGCCAAGGCCGATGACCACCACCTCCCTCGCCGCCATGGCGGCGGCGCTGGCTGGGTCGGGCAGCAGGCCAATATCGGGCATCCCAAATAGTTGCTAATTATTGCCTTAAAATCAACCATTGGTGGATATGCACGCGGCCCTGGCGCCACGCTCGGCTTTCGGCCTAGCTGGCGCAACAACGGAGGATCAGCGCGTGATGGTTGGAAGGGCGATGCGGATATGACAGCGCCGGTACATGTCGCGACGCATCCGCTGATCCAGCACAAGCTTGGGCTGATGCGACAGGCCGGCTGCCCGTCCTCGGAGTTCCGACGGCTGCTCGGCGAAGTCGCCATGCTGCTCTGCTACGAGGTGACGCGCGAACTGCCGCTGGAGCAGGTGCCGATCGAAACGCCGCTTGAACCGATGATGGCGCCGCGCATCGCGGGCCGGAAGCTGGTGCTCGCGCCCGTGCTGCGCGCCGGGCTTGGCATGCTGGACGGCATGCTGACGCTGGTGCCCTCCGCGCGCGTCGCGCATGTCGGGCTCTACCGCGACCCCGTCACCCTGCAGGCCGTGGAGTACTACTTCAAGGCGCCAGGCGACGTGGCGGAGCGCCTGGTACTGGTGCTCGACCCGATGCTCGCGACGGCGAACTCGGCTGTCGCGGCGATCGAGCGCTTCAAGGCGCGGGGCTGCCGTTCCATTCGCTTCGTCTGCCTGCTCGCTGCACCGGAGGGAATCCGGCACCTCCAGGAAGCCCATCCCGATGTCCCGATCTGGACCGCGGCGATCGACCGGGCGCTGGACGACCACGGCTACATCCGCCCCGGCCTCGGGGATGCGGGGGACCGGATCTTCGGCACGGCGTGACGAGCCGGCGATCACCATGCCGCGCGCATGCTTGCAAGGCCTGCGCCCTCGGTCCGACCTTGGCACCATCGCCAACGAAGGGAGCACGGGCATGAGGGTCACGCAGAACCTGTGGTACGAGAAGGACATGGAAGCGGCGATCGGCTTCTACACCTCGCTGATCCCCGGCTCCTCCATCGACAGCGTCTCATCGATGCCGACCGACAGCCCCAGCGGCCCGGCGGGCAGTGTGAAGGTCGCGACCTTCACCCTCGGCGACCAGCGCTACATGGCGATCGAGGCCGGCCCGCTCGACGCCTTCAACCATAGCTTCTCGATCATGGTGGAATGCGACACCCAGGCCGAGATCGACCGGCTGTGGGACGCCCTGCGCGATGGCGGCCAGGTGGAGCAATGCGGCTGGCTCAAGGACCGCTGGGGCCTGTCCTGGCAGATCGCGCCGAAGCGGCTCGGCGAATTGATGAACGATCCCGACCGCGCCCGCGCGAAGCGCGTCGCCGAAGCCATGCTCACCATGGTGAAGCTCGACCTCGCGGCGCTGGAGAAGGCGGCGGCCGGCTGAACCGGCCGCCGGTCCCCGGTCACGCCACCTTGCGGCCCGCCGGCAGCGTCTGCATCGCGGAGCGGAACGCATCGAGCGTCTGCGCCACATCCTCAGCGGTATGCGCGGTGGACAGGTAGAACTTGCTGTCCCCCTTCAGGATGCCGCGGGCGCGCAGCACGGTGTTCACGTGCTTCTGCATCGCCGTGTCCTGGCGCAGCACGGCGCGGTAGTCGCGCAGGTCGCCCGCAGCGTAGACGACGTCGAACAGCACCGGCTCGCCGAGGCATTGCGCCGGGATGCCGGCCTCAGCGATCAGCATCGCGAGCCCATCCATCAGCGACCGCCCCATGGCGAAGACCTTGTCGTAGGTGCCGGGCTCACGCAGCACGCCGAGCGTCGCGAGGCCGGCCACCGCCGCGACCGGATTGCCGGACAGCGTGCCGACCTGCGTCAGGAAGCGTTCCTCTCCGACCGCCTTGTCGAACAGCGCCATGATCTCGGCCTTGCCGCCGATCGCCGACAGCGCGAAGCCGCCGCCGACGATCTTGCCCATGGTGCAGATGTCGGGCGTGACGCCGTACAGTTCCTGCGCGCCGCCATAGGCGAAGCGGAACCCCGTCACGACCTCGTCGAAGATCAGCGGGATGCCGAGCCGCGCGGTCACGTCGCGGACCGCCTGCAAGAAGCCGGGCTTGGGTGGGATCAGCCGCTGCAGCGGCTCCATGATGACGCCGCCGATCTCGTCCTGATGCGCCTCGATCAGCCGCACCGCGGCCTCGATGTCGTTGAACGGGGCGACGAGAACCTCACTGCGGACGGCGTCCGGAATCCCGGGGCTGTCGGGCACGGCCTCGGGGAAATTCGCGAGGCGGCGCGGCGCGAGGGACATCAGCGCCCAATCCGACATGCCGTGGTAGCCGCCCTCGAACTTCACGATCTTCGGCCGGCCGCGATACGCCCGCGCCAGCCGCATCGCATAGAAATCGGCCTCGGTGCCGGAGGTCAGGAACCGCACCTGCTCGGCGCAGGGCACCGCCTCGACGATCGCTTCGGCAAGCCGGATGCCCGGCTCGTTGTTCGCGAAGAAGGTGGTGCCGAGCGGGATCTGGCGCAGCACCGCCTCGGTCACCGCCGGGTGGTCGTGGCCGATGAACATCGGGCCCGAGCCGAGCAGGTAGTCGATGTAGTCGTTGCCCGACACGTCCTGCACATGCCCGCCCTTGCCGGAGCGGATGATGATGTCGGCGGGGAAGTTGCCGAAGCCGCCGGCGGGCAGCACGCGCTTCGCGGCCTCCATCAGCGCCAGTTCCTCGGGGCCTTTCGCGATGCCGGTCATGTGCCGCTCCATGGGTCGTGCGCCGGGGAGGCTAGAGCACATTCGCCGCGGCGCGAAACGCCCGCCGTCAGTTCCCGCCGAAGATCCCCCGCAGAAAGCCGGGCGTCAGAGCCGACAGCGGATTGACGCTGACGGACGGATCGGCGAGCGGCCCGCGCATGCTGTAGGTCACCGCGAAAAGCCCGCCGCCGCGTTCGGGGCTGAACACTCGACCGAGCCCCGGGATGCGCCCGAGCAGCGAGTTGAACACGTAGGCCGGCACGATCGTCCCCTCCATGTCGATCGTGTCGCGCAGCCGGTCGATGCGCCCTTTGGCAGTCAGGCCCAGCGAGACGGAGAAGGCGCGCGCCTCGGTCAGCACCAGCGCCTCCCGTGTCAGGGTGAACGGCGCGGTCAGGGAGGCGAAGGTCAGCCCCTCCCCCGACAGCGCCTCGAACACGCCGAACACCGACATCGCCTGTAGCAGCTTGCCCAGTGCGGGCGCGTCCTGCACCGCGAAGTCGTCGAGCTCGGCCGTGCCGGTCAGCGGCGCGCCGCGCTGGCCATCGGCGTAGGCCGCATCCACCTGCAACCGGCCGCCGCGGATGGTGCTCAGCACGCCGAAGGCGCGCAGGAGCGCGCCGCCATTGTCGCTGGTCAGCCGCAGACGCCGCCGCCCGGCCTCCGGTGCGAGCGTCAGGTCGATGCCGCCGCCGCCCTCGACGCGGCCCTGCACGCGGGCGTTCTGCATCGTGCCCTGTGCATTCGTCGCGAGGGTGGCGACGATGCCGGCCAGCGCACGGTCGCGCGGCAGCAGCACGCGGTCGAAGCGCACATCGACGGAGACGCCCGGCCCCGTGGCCGCGGCAGCGCCCGCGGCCGGCGTCGCCTCGGCCGAGGACGGCCGCGACATCATCGGCGCGACGTCGAGCGCCGGACCACGCATCGCGATCACCCAATCACCCCGCGGCCCAGCCGGCGGGTTGATCTCCCCGCTGAACCGACTGCGGCCGATGTGGCCCTGCTGGATCTCGATGCGCTGCGGAACATTGTCGCGAAGCTGCGTGCCGCGGCCGCGCAGAAGTGCATCCGGCGCCTCGATGCGGATGCCGTCGATCGCGGTGATCTGCCCGTTCTGAAGCACGATGGTCGCTTCGCCGCGGCTGGCGGTGCCGGGCGGCTTCGACCAGGCGAGTGGATCGATCTCGAGCCGCGCCGGCGTCAGGTCAGTGCGGAGCTGCACGCGGCCCTGCCCGTTGCGCCGCGTCTCGTTGCGGATGTCGAGGCCGACCATGCCTTCGACGAAGGGCCGCGGATCCAGCCCGAAGGTCGCGATCTGCCGCACATCGGCGCGGCCCGAGACGATCTCGCGCGACACCACCTGGCCGGGCGGGCCCGTCCGGAAGTCCAGCTCCTGCTGGACGCGCAGCGGGATGCCCTGCACCGTCGCGGTGCCCGTCGCGCGCATGCCCGCCAGATCCACGGTGAAGTCGAAATTGCCGCGTTCCAGATCCTTGCCGAGCACGATGCGCGGCACGCGGACGTCGACGACGCGGCCCGTGGCGTTGATGCGCATGGCCTCGATCGGCAGTTCGGCGATCAGCGGAAAGCCGAGCGACAGGCGCGCCTCGCGCAGCGTCCCGCGCACATCGCCCACCGGCGGCGGCCGAAGCCGGAACAGGCCGAGCCGCTCGTGCCGCAACAGCGTCCAGACATCGGCGGCCGGGCCGCCAACGACGATGTCCATCTCCGCTGTCTCGGGCTCGGCCGACAGGCCGATGCGCAGCTTCCCCTCCCGGACCTCGATCGCCGTGCCTGATTGCCTTGCGCTAGTGACGTCGATCTCGATCGCATCAAGGGCGAAGCGGACACGCGCATCGACGCCTTCCACGGGCGGCATCGGGCGCAGCCAGTGCACCACCGCGTCGTCCGCCGCCAGCGTTCCATCCAGGCTGAGGATGCGAGCCTCGCCGCTTGCCTGGTCGAGCTCACCGCCGATGCGCCAGGTGCCATCGCGGGCGGTGCCGCCGGTCAGGTTTTCGATGATCCAGTCGCGCGCGCCGCGCGCCACGCCGGCCGGCCAGTATTGCGCGAGGTCCGCCACGGCGATGCGGTCGAGGCCGAGCTGCGCTTCCCCCTGCCAGCGCCCATCGGCGAGGCGGGCCTCGGCCGTGGCGGTGATCCGCGGCGGCGCACCCGGGGCGCCGCGGCCGTCGAGCGGGGCGGGCCACAGCACCGCGCGTTCCACACGCAGCGTCGTGCGATCGAGCGTCAGGTCCGCATCGAGCGACGTCAGCGCGACACGCCCGGGCTCGCCCAGGTCGATGGTGCCGGCACCGATGCGCAGCCGGGCCAGCGCGAGGGTCGGGATATGCAGACCGTCGAGCTGCACGTCGACCGTCAGCGACGCCGGCGCATCGATCGCCGCGAGCGGTGCGAGCACCGGCGCGCTGCCGGCAAGCGCTGCCGGCCGGATGGCCGGGATGGTCGCGCTCAGGCTGCCCCGCCCCGTCGCGCCGTCGATCGATCCTTGCACGCGCAGCCCGACCCGCCCGGTTTCCAACACCAGCCCGCCATTGCCGTTCAGGTCGACGCCGCCGCCTTCCCGCCGGGTCAGGACCAGCGCACCGATCTCCGCCGTCCAGGACCGGCCGAGCTGCGCGTCCGTCACCTGCGCCCGCGCATTGGTCAGCCGCACCAGGCGCAGCGCGGACATCGGGCCGGAATCCGAGGGCGGCTTCATCAGCTGCGCCAGCAGATCGAGGATCGGCTCACTCTCGGCCGCCGGCGGCTGGCCGTCCGCCTCGGCGGCCTCGACCGCCGCGGGCTCGCCGAGGTCGAGTCGCAGCGCGCCTTCCGCCGAGCGTGCCGCGACGATGGTAAGCCCCTGGACCTCCAGTGCGCTGGGCGCGACGACGCCGCGCAACAGCCACGGGAGCGACAGCGACACGCGGGCATCCGGCAATTCGGCCCGCACCGCGCCGTCGTCGCCGATCGCCTGCACATGGCCGAGGGTGAGCGCGATCGGCGAACGGTCCCCGTCGCGCCAGCCGGCCCAGGCGATCGCCACGTCGCCGATCGTCAGCCGCATGCCCTCGCGGCCCTGATTGACCGCCTTCTCGACCTCCCGAGCCAACATCGGCAGGGGCAGCGGACCTTCCTGGAGGCGCCAGGCGAGGGCGGCGAGGCCGAGCCCCACCAGCAAGGCCGCGCCGATCAGCAACCGAGCCAGACGGTCCAGCCAGCGCCCGGCTTGACCGGCGACCCGCCTCACCTGTTCCCTGCCCGGCCATGACGGCCAGCTTCGCCCCGGAACGCCTGCCCCGCCCCTTCGACCCCGCCGCCGCCGCGATGGCGCGGGAAGAATTCGCCGAACGCGGCGCGGCTGAGCGCGACTTCGCCGCCTCCGCCGCCGGCCGCGCGCTGCTTGATGCGCTGGGCGGACACAGCCCCTACCTGGCCGATCTCGCCATTCGCGAATCGGCGGCGCTGATGCTGCTCGCCGAACGCGGCGCGGACGACGCCATGGCCCGCGCGCTGGACCCGCTGACCCGGATCGATCCGGAAACCCCGCGCGCCGCGGTCGCGACCGTGTTGCGCCAGGCCAAGCGCCAGGGGGCGCTCGCCGCCGCGGTCGCGGACATCACCGGGCAATGGACGCTGGACCACGTGACGGGCGCGCTGTCCGACCTTGCCGAAGCCGCGATCGACGCCGCATGCGCGCATCTGCTGCGGGATGCGGCGGCGCGGGGCGAAATCCGGCTCTCCGGCGCGGCGCGGACTGAACCGCGGCTGGTCGGTCGGAACTCGGGCCTCGTCGTGCTTGGGATGGGCAAGCTCGGCGGGCGGGAACTGAACTACTCGTCTGATGTGGACCTCATGGTGCTCTACGACCCAATGGCGGCAGCCTACCATGCCGATCGGGCGGGCGCCGTCTACGTCCGCATCGCTCGCGACCTGGTGAGGCTGCTGGAGGAACGCACCGCCGACGGCTACGTGTTCCGCACCGACCTGCGGCTGCGGCCCGACCCGGCGGCGACGCCGCTCGCCGTCTCGATGCCGACGGCGATCCTGTACTACGAGAGCATGGGGCAGAACTGGGAACGCGCCGCCATGATCAAGGCGCGCCCGGTCGCCGCCGACCGTGCCGCGGGCGATGCCTTCCTGCGCGAGATCCGCCCCTTCGTCTGGCGCCGCCACCTCGATTTCGCGGCGGTCGCCGACATCCATTCCATCAAGCGGCAGATCCACGCCCACAAGGGCGCCAAGGGCGCGCATGACACGGTGCAGGTCGAAGGCCATGACGTGAAGCTCGGCCGCGGCGGCATCCGCGAGATCGAGTTCACCGCGCAGGTGCTGCAGCTCATCTGGGGCGGCCGCGATCCGGGGCTGCGCGATCCGACGACGCTCGGCGCGCTGTCGGCGCTGGCCAGCGCCGGCAAGATCGACCGCCGCGCCGCCGCCGATCTCGCCGACGCCTATGTGTTCCTGCGCAACCTGGAACACCGGCTGCAGATGGTGGCCGACCACCAGACCCACCGCATGCCGGAGGATGCGGTGGGCATCGCGCGCATCGCCTCCTTTCTCGGCTTTCCCGATGCGGATGCCTTCCGTGCCGCCTTCACCGCGCATCTGCGCCGCGTCGAACGTCACTACGGCCGGATGTTCGAGGCCGAGCCCACCCTCGCCTCGGAGGAGGCGCATGGCAGCCTCGTCTTCACCGGCGTCGAGGACGATCCGGCGACCATCGCGACGCTGCGCGCCATGGGCTACGGCAACCCGTCCGGCGTCGCGGCCATGGTGCGCGGCTGGCACCACGGGCATACAAGGGCGACGCGCAGCGAGCGGGCGCGGGAATTGCTGACGGCGCTGATGCCCTCCCTGCTCGCCGCCTTCGGGAAGCAGCGCAACCCGGATACCGCGCTCGCAAGGCTGGACAGCGTGTTCGGCCGCCTCGCGGCCGGGGTGCAGGTGCTGTCGCTGCTGGCGCGCAACCCGGCGCTGCTGGAACGGTTGGCTTCGATCCTCGGCGCCGCGCCGCAGCTCGCCGACCACCTCGCCCGCCACACCGCGGCGCTGGAGGGTCTGCTGGTCGGCGCCGGCGGCACCATCGGCAATGCCGCGACGACGCTGCCCGCGCAGCTCAAGGACGCGCGGCATGTCGAGGAGGCGATGGAAGCCGCGCGCCGCCTCGTCCTCGAAGGCCAGTTCGAGATCGACGCCGCGACGATGGAAGGCGCGATCGACGTCGACGCTGCCGGCGAGGCCCGCAGCAACCTGGCGGACGCCGCCATTGCCGGGCTGCTGCCGCATATCGAGGGTGAATTCGCCCGCCGCTATGGCAAGGTGAAGGGCGGTGCACTTGCCGTGGTGGCGCTCGGCAAACTCGGCGGGCGAGAGATGCTGCCGGGCTCCGACCTCGACCTGATCCTGATCTACGATCACGCCGCCGGCGCGGAGGCCAGCGAGGGCAAGGCGAAGCGCGGCGAACCCCCGCCGCGATCCATCCCCGTCACCCAGTACTTCACCCGCCTGGCTCACCAGATCATCGGCGGCATCACCGCGCCGGGCGCGGAAGGCAAGCTGTACGAGATCGACATGCGGCTGCGCCCGTCCGGGTCGAAGGGACCGGTCGCCGTCTCGCTGTCGGGCTTCCAGCGATACCACGCGGAGGAAGCCTGGACCTGGGAGCGCATGGCGCTGACCCGCGCACGGGTGGTCGCCGCGCCGCCCGGGCTACGGCGCAAGGTGCAGGCCGCGATCCGCGCCGGGCTGCTGCGCCCCGACGCCGCGGCGAAGGCCATCCCCGACGCCGTCTCCATGCGCGCGCGCATGCTGCGCGACCTGCCGCCGGACGGCCCGTGGGACGTGAAGCTGGGCCGCGGCGGGCTGGTCGAGGTGGAGTTCATCGCCCAGACGCTGCAACTGGTCCACGCCCGGCAGCATCCGGGCGTGCTCGCCACCACCACCAATGTCGCGCTGGCGCAGCTCGCGGCCGCCGGGCTGCTCGATGCCGCGGAGGCGGAGGCGCTGATCGGCGCCGAACGGCTGTGGCGCACCGTGAGCGGCCTGCTGCGCCTGACGGTCGGGCGCTGGCGCGAGCCGCAACTGCCGGACAGCATCGCGGCGACGCTGATCAACGCCTGCCGCCGGCTTGATCCGGCCTCGGCACCGGCGGACCAGGCGGCGCTCCGGGCGCTGATCGCGCGCCGGTCGAACGAGGTGCGCGCGGTGTTCGAACGGCGGCTCGGCCGCCCTGATGCTCAGGGAGAGACGACATGACCGAACTGGCCGAGGGCAGTAACGCACCCGCCTTCCGGATGGCGGCGAGTGGCGGGCGGGAGGTTTCGTCCGACGCGCTGAAGGGCCAGCCCTACCTGCTCTATTTCTATCCGAAGGCGAACACGCCGGGCTGCACCACCCAGGCCTGCGGCGTGCAGGAAGCGCTGCCCCAGCTCGCCCATCTGGGCCTGGAGATCATCGGCGTGAGCCCGGACGCGATCCCGGCGATCGAGAAATTCGCGAAGAAGTACGGGCTGTCATTCCCGCTCGCCTCCGACGAGGACCACAAAGTCGCCGAGGCTTATGGCGTCTGGGTGCAGAAATCCCTGTACGGCCGGACGTTCATGGGCGTGGAGCGCACCAGCTTCCTGGTCGGCGCCGACGGGAAGATCGTGCGCATCTGGCGCAAGGTGAAGCCGGCGGAGCATGCCGCGCAGGTGCTGGAGGCGGCGCGGGAACTGAAGGAGTAGCGGAGGAGCAGCCACCGAAGCCTGGACCGGCTTCCCGAGCGGCCCGGCTCAGTGCCCGTTCACTGCGATCTGGCGGAAGACGTCCTCCGCCTCCTTGAAGGTCTCCTCGGCCCGAGCCTTCATCTCGGGGTCGGCGAAACGATCCGGGTGGAAACGCAGGCGGAAGGCGCGCTGCGCCGCGTCCACCAGCCAGGTCGGCGCCGTCTCCGACAGGTGCACGCGCCGCAGCAGCGTGCCGCCGCGTGACGGCAGCGCCTCCGTCGCCAGCGCGCGTTCGGCTGCGGAGGCACGGGCCTCCGCCTCGCGCATCCGCCGCTCGGTCTGGTCGAGCTTCGACTTCATCGCCGCAAGCTGGGCGCGGCTTTCCTCAGATGCGCCGCCCGTAGCGTCTGCATCCCGTGCGCCATGCCCCAGCAGCTGCGCAACGCGCCTGGCGGCCGAAGCGGCGATCGCCACGTCGCGCCGCATCAGCTCGCCATGGATCAGCTCCAGCAATTCGCGGTCCCCGGCGTGTTCCTCCGCGAAGTCGAGCAGGCGGGACGACGGCCAGTTGCCGATGCTCCGCCGGGCGATGTCATGCGCCGCCGTTGCCATTGCGTTCGATCACCTGCGTCGTAACGATCTGCGAATGTGACAGTGGTTTCGGCGGGGCGCCACGTACCTCCGGTAGTGGTTCGCCGCCTGCCGGGTTGTGTTTCCGCGCGCCAGATCGCCAATGCCGATCATGAGCCGCGTCGCCGCTCGATCTCGGCGAAATGCGCCTCCAGCCGCTTGAACACATCCTCCGACCGCTGCCGGCGCCGCTGGTCGGGTTCGGTATCGGGGTGGTAGCGCCGGCGGAAGGCACGACGGACCTCGGCTATAAGCCAGGCCGGCGCGTCGGGAGCGAGATGGACGCGACGATAGGGGCAAGCCGGCTCGGCCGCCGCCTGCGTTTGTTCGAGTACGGAAACCCGCGCCCGCAGCCGCGCAATTTCCTCACCGGCCGCGGCGAGGGTCGCGCGCAGCCGCCGCACCGGAGGACCCGGATCCGGACCGGCCGCACAATCGAGGATCATCCGGCCCAGCCGGGCCTCGAGCGCCCTGGCCCGCGCGCCGCGCCGGTGGTGGGTCTCGTGCTGCAGTGCGCCGAGCGCCGCGGCATCGGTCGCATGCAATGCCGCCTGCTCGACAAGCTGTTCCAGCGGCCATTCCCGCAAGGGCCGCTCCGGCGGCGAGCCGACCGACACGCGCCTCCCCCTCCATGGATCGACCCCCGCCTATCGCAGATCAGGGTTAATCGAAACACAAGGCGGTGCCGTCTTCCGGGCCGGCTCAAGGTCGGCGAAACTGTTCCGAATTCTGTACGAGGAAACGACATGACCGGCTTTCGCATCGGCCGCCGCGCGGCATTCGGCCTGGGCGCCGCATTGGCAAGCCCGGCGGCGATGGCGCAGGGGGCCTGGCCGAACCGGCCAATCCGCGTGGTGGTGCCCTTCACGCCCGGCGGATCGAACGACGTGGTCGCCCGGCCGCTCGCGGACCGGCTGCAGCAGCGCCTCGGCCAACCCGTCGTGGTCGAGAACCGCGCCGGCGCGGGCGGTGCCATCGGCGCCACCTTCGTCGCGCAGTCCCCACCCGACGGCTACACCTTCATGGTGTCGTCCTCCTCCTTCGCGACGACCTCGATCGCGCAGCGCGTGCCCTGGACCGTGCTCGACAATTTCACGCCCGTCGCGCTGCTCGCGCGGTCGCCCTTCATCGTCATCGTCAACAACGACCTGCCGGTGCGCAGCGTGCAGGACCTGGTACAGCTCGCGAAGGAACGGCCGGGCACGCTCGACTACGCGACCTCCGGCCCCGGCGGGATCAACCACTTCGTCACCGAGTACTTCTCGCAGGTCACCGGCGCGCGGATGAACCACGTGCCGTACCGCGGCACCGGACCGGCGGTGACCGACCTCGTCGCCGGCCATGTGCAGGTGATGATCACGACCATGCCGAGCGCCGCGGGCGTCGTGCGCGACGGCCGCGTCCGGCTGCTGGCCTACACCGCGCCCGGCGCCCCGGCCGGAGCGCGCCCGGCCCCGCTGGTGACGGAAGCGGGGTTCGCCTACGAGAGCAGCATCTGGTGGGGCCTGTTCGCCCCCGCCGGCCTGCCGGCGCCGATCCTGGAGCGGATGAACGCCGAGACGAATGCATCCCTGCGGGAGCCTGACATGGCGCGGCTGTTCGAAGGGGAAGGCGCCATCCCCTCCCCGGAGACGCCCGCACAGTTCATCGAAATGCTGCGCACCGACATCGCGCGCTGGCGCGAGGTGGCGCAGTTCGCGAACATCCGCATCGACTGACGCCAGACGCGGCGCCGCCGGCCCCCGGCGGCGCCCTATTCCGGCTTGATCCCGACGCGCTGCGCCACCTCGCGCCAGGTGGCCAGTTCCGTCCGGATGCGCGCCGTGAAGTCGTGCGGCCCGCTGAAATCCGGCACCGCCGCCTGGGTCGCGAGCTTCGTTCGCGTGTCGTCCGTCTTCGCCAACGCATCGAGGTCGCGCGCCATGCGGTCGACGAGGCCCGGCGCCGTCCCGGCCGGCGCCATGATGCCGAACCAGACGCCGGAATCCGGCACGGGATGGCCGAGTTCCGCCATGGTCGGCACCTCCGGAAGTTCCGGCGCGCGGCGCGGGCCGAGCACCGCCAGCGGCCGGATATGGCCGGCCTGGTACGGCCCGACCGCGCCGGCCATCCCGTGGGCCAACAGGGGCACACGGCCGCCGATCACGTCCTGCATCAGCGGCGCGGTGCCGCGGTACGGGACGTGGGTCAGCGAAATGCCGAGCGCGCCGCACAATGTCTCACCGCCGAAATGTCCGGTGCCGCCAACGCCCGTCGTGCCATAGGCCAGGGCGCCGGGCTGCGCGCGCGCCGCGGCAGTGACGGCGGCAAGATCCCGCCAGGGCTGGTTCGCCGCGCACCAGAAGACGTTTGGCGCGCTGCAGAAGGAGCCCACCGGCGCGAAGCTTTCCGGCAGTGCGTAGGGCAGGCTCGGATGGATGGCGCCATTGAGCACGACGGAGTTGGAAGCGAAGAACAGCGTGTGGCCGTCCGGGGCCGCACGTGACACCACCTCCGCCGCCACCGCCGAAGCGGCGCCGGCGCGGTTCTCGACCACGACCGTCTGTCCCCAGGCGGCCTGGAGCCCCGTAGCCGCGACGCGGCCGATGAAATCAGTCGGGCCGCCTGGCGGAAAGCCGATAAGCATGCGGATCGGCCGGTCGGGCCAAGCGGGCTGCGCCCTGCTGCCTGTCGCGGCGAGCAGCACAGGCGCGGCAAGCACCGCGCGGCGTGTCGCAATCATGCTCATATCGTTCCCTCCGCGCCGCTCGCTCGAATGGCGGCGTCTGGAGGAACGGTAGCGGCATGGCGAAGCCACGCAACCTGCGCGGCCGCTATCAGGGATGGCCCGGCCGGACCTGATCCGCGACCATGCAGGTCGGCAGCGACGGATCGCTGCCCGCCCAGGAGGATCCAGGCCTGGGCGACGGCCGGGGGCGCTTTTGGTGGGCGCCCATCAGCATAACCCCGCAGGGCCCGGCGGGTTACCTACCGTCCGGCCCCGCCGTCGCACAGATCCGCGACCGGCTAGGCGCCGAGTTCCTCCTCGACCAGCCCCACCCAGAAGCCGACGCCATGCGGCAGGATGGCGTCGTTGAAGTCATAGTCCGGCGTGTGCAGCCCGTGCACCGGCCCGTCATCCGCGGCGCCATTGCCGATGAAGATCAGCGCGCCGGGCTTGTCCCGGGCCATGTAGGCGAAGTCCTCGCCACCCGTGACCGGCGTGGTGTCGGCATCCACCCGCGTGTCGCCAACCAGCCCCCGCGCGACGGCCAGCATTGCCGCCGTCTCGCGATCGCCATTGATCAGCGGCACGGTGTTCCACCACAGCGTTGCCTCCGCCGTCGCACCGACCATCGCGGCGGACTGTTCCGCCAACTCCCGGATGCGGCGTTCGACCAGCGCCTGCATCGGCGGCGTGAAGGCGCGCATGGTGCCGCCGACCAGCAGCTCCGACGGCATGACGTTCAGCGCCTCGGCCGCACCACCGGCGATGTGGCCGACGCTGACGACGGCACTTTCCGTCGCCGCCACGTTGCGCGCGACGATGGTCTGGAGGGCCTGGATGAAGATCGCCTGCGCGACGGTGATGTCCGACGCGAGGTGCGGAGCGTTGCCGCCATGCCCGCCGGTGCCGCGGAAAGTCACCTTCCACCGGCCGGAGGCCGCCATCAGCGGTCCCGCCCGCGTGGCGAATGACCCGACGGCGATCCCCGGCATGTTGTGCATGCCATACACCGCATCGACCGGAAAACGGTCGAACAGCCCATCCTGCAGCATCGCCTCGGCCCCGCCGCGGCCCTCCTCGGCAGGCTGGAAGATGAAGTGCACCGTTCCCGCGAAGTCCGGCGCCTCGGCAAGGACCTGCGCCGCGCCCAGCAGCATCGCCGTGTGTCCGTCATGACCACAGGCATGCATCCGCCCTGCATTGGTGGAGGCGTAGGCGAGGCCCGTGCGCTCGGTCAGCGCCAGCGCGTCCATGTCGGCGCGCAACGCGATCGCCCGCTGCCCCGGCCGGCGGCCACGCAGCGTGCCGACCACGCCGAGGCGCCCAACCCCTTCCGTGACCTCGACGCCCCAACTGCGCAGCGTCGCGGCGACAAGTGCGGCCGTGCGCGTCTCCTCGAAGCCGAGCTCGGGATGGGCGTGGATGTCGTGGCGAAGGTCCGTGATCGCAGGGAGATGGCGAGCGATGCGTGCCGCGGTGTCGTTCTGGGGCATCCGGTCAGGGCCTTCCGAGTTGTCGATGCCTTGGTGCACCGCCCCAGGCACGAGGGCAACGGCGGTCCTGATTGCCCCGGTCGAGGTTGGAGGGGCTTCGGCCCTCCAAGCCACCCCAGCAAAGGCCGAAGGGCCTTTGCAAACCTCGACTTGGCGCCTTGCGCCGCAGGCAGGAACCACGACGACGCCCGCTCCGGCGCCCTGCGCCAGCGGATACGATCCAGGTGCTCCAGGCACCAGCGGCACCCGGAGCAATGTCGATGCCCGGTGGCGGAAGTAGCGACGGCGGCAGGTGGAACGCCGGCGGCGGGTGGAACGCCGGCGTCCTCGTCAGTGCACGCCACCATGCCGGCGGGCGGCAGCATGCGCGGTTTCGGACGGTGTCTCGCCGAAGACGCTGCGGTAGGCACCGGCAAAGCGGCCCAGATGCCAGAAGCCGAAATCCAGCGCCGCCGTCTTCACCAGGATGGGCGCACTGTCGCCATGCTCCATCAGCACCCGGTTCACCTGGTTGAGCCGCCGCAGCAGCAGGTAGCGCTGCAGGCTCATGCCGTAGACGGCCGAGAAAGCCTCGGCCAGCGTGCGCTCCGACACGCCGAGCGCCGCGCCGACCTCGGCCGTGTAGATCGCATGGCCGAGGCGCGCGCGCAGATACTCCTCCGCCTCGGAGACGAGCCGGACGCGGCGGCCGAGGCGCAGGTTCCTGTGCCAGCCTTCGCGAATCTCGCCACAGGCTCGGGCGAAGTAGTGCGCCAGCTCATCGCGCAGAGCCGCTGCGACCGAGCCCACGGACAGGCGATCCGGATCGTTCCATGCGACGTCCTCGAGCGCGGTCGAGAAGCGTCTGAGCTGCGGCACGCGACGCAGCACGTCGCGCAGCGGGGCGAAGCTGCCGCCCGATGCCACCTCGGTGCCGTGCGCCAGGCCGGAGAAATGTGCTTCGGGAACGACGAGAGCCGACCATCGCTGGGGCATCGGCGTGACGGCGAGAAGCTCGGAACCGCCTCGCAGCAGGACGCCGGTATGCTCGAAATCCCCCCAGCCATTCACCCGCAGGCCCTGCCCGACGCGCCCGTTGGGCAGCAGGATGACGGCACGTTCCGGCAGCACCGTGCCGCGCACGACATGCGCGCCGTCGACGGCGGCCTGGAAATGCATCCCGCCGAGCTGCACGACAGTCAGGCGCCCGGCATACTGTGCCCGGTCGGCGAGGGATTGGTATTCAACGCTGGCGTCCTTCTGCGCCGCCGCCATCTCGTCCGGCGTGCTGAACGCCGCCGACCATGTCTGCGCGACGGCCCGCGCGGCACTGTCCATCTCGATCCCTCTTCCTGGAGAGCGCCCGGCGGCGCTCAAGATATCGTGCCCAAGCCGATCCTGCACCTTGCCGAATCCGGCCATCCTTTTCGTCTGGATGGCACCCGGCCGCGGCACGCAGACTCCCCCCGACGGGGGATGGATTCATGCGACACCTTCATGGATGGGCCGCGGCCGCGATGCTGGTTGCCTGCGGAGCGGGTACGGCCCGGGGCGAGGAGCCCGGCTGGAGCTTCGCGGTCACGCCGTATGTCTGGATGGCCGGCATCGGCGGCGAGGCCACGCTGCGCGGGCGCGCACTCGATGGCGCCAGAACAGAGCGTGTCGTCGGCACCACCGCCGATTTCGGCGACGTGCTCGGCAATCTCAAGATGGCCTTCATGGGTGCGGCGGAGGCGCGCTACGGCCGCTTCGCCCTGCTCGCGGACCTGCTGTACCTCGACCTCGAGAACGGCATCTCCACGCCGCGCGACCGGCTGTACGCCGGGGGCAGCGCCTCCGTGCGGACGACGGGGGCCGGGTTCGTCGCCATGGTCCGGCCCGTCGATGAGACGGCATGGTCATTGGATGCAGGAGCGGGCGTGCGGCCATGGTGGGTCGACACCAAGCTGCGGCTGAATCCCGGGCTGGCGCAGGGGCGCACCATCGGCAGTTCGGTGAACTGGACCGACCCGGTGATCGCCCTGCGCGGCCGGGTGCGCCTCTCCGAACAGGTCAGCCTAACGGCTTACGGGGATGTCGGCGGCTTTGGCGTGGGCTCGAACCTGACGTGGCAGGTGATCGGTTCCGTCGATTGGCAACCCGATGACTGGCTCGTGCTGCGCGCGGGCTGGCGCTACCTCTCCTTTGATTTCGGCAATGCCTCCAGCAGCCTGAACCTCGCGATCAGCGGGCCGATCATCGGGGCAAGTTTTCGCTTCTGACCTGCGGCGCGGCGGCTGCGGGAAATGGACAGGGTTTCCGGTCGCGGCCCGCAGGCCGCCCCGCTAGACCATGCGCGCCACGCCGGCAGCCGCGCGCCGTGGCGGTCGCGGAACGCCGGATCGATACCAAGGGAGCGCCCTTCCAATGGCACGCATCACCAGGCGCGGCCTCACGGCCGCCGGCTTCGCCGCACCCCTTCTCGCCCGTCCGGGCATGGCCACGGCACAACCGTCGGAAATGCAACCGGGCGATGCGGCCGACGCCGCCCGGATCGCGATGGACGCCTATCTCTACGGCTACTCGCTGATCACGACGGAAGTGACGCGCGTCCAGATGTCGAACGTGCCGGAGCTGCGCGGCCTGCAGGCGCCGATGGGTCAGTTCCTGAACATCCGGCGCTACCCGCCGGCGGATTACCGCGGCGTCTCCGCCCCGAACGCGGACACGCTCTACTCGCTCGCCTGGGTCGATCTCGGCTCGGGGCCAG
Source organism: Neoroseomonas terrae (assembly GCF_018129025.1). GTDB lineage: Bacteria > Pseudomonadota > Alphaproteobacteria > Acetobacterales > Acetobacteraceae > Neoroseomonas > Neoroseomonas terrae. Next base: position 123,329 of record NZ_JAAEDI010000018.1, read on the forward strand.
TGGTCTTCTCCCATCCCGACATGGGCGGCCGGTACTTCCTGTTCCCGATGTACAGCCTGTGGATGCCGGTCGTGGAATCGCCCGGCCGCCGTACCACCGGCGGACGCGCGGCGAACTTCCTGATCACCCCTCCGGATTGGTCGGGCGAGCTGCCGGCGGGAATGCGGCAGATCAGGTCGCCGACGCGCTACCTGGTGATCCTCGGCCGTACCTATGCCGACGGCACCGATGCCGACTACGCCGCCGTGAATGAACTGCAGAACCAGTACAGGCTGACCCCGCTGTCGGCGTTCGGCAGACCGTTCACCTACGAAGCGCCGCCGGTCGACCCGAACCCCGGCTTCAGCATGACGGACAAGCCGCAATCGGTGATCCTGGGGATGTCGGCAGAGGAATACTTCAGCCGCATGGCCCGCCTGATGGGCAGCGCCGCGCCACCCGCAGCGGAGGATGCGGCGATGATCGCGCGCATGGCGCGCATCGGCATCGTGCCGGGCCAGCCCTTCGAGGCCGCGAAGCAGAGCGCCGTCGTGCAGGAGGCGCTGCGCGACCTGCCGCGACGCGCCCTCGCCACGATCGAGGCGAACCGGGCCGCGATGGGCACCAATGTGAATGGGTGGATCATCACGAAAGGGCTCGGCCGCTACGGCACCGACTACATGAAGCGCGCCCTGGTCGCGGCCTTCGGCTGGCCTGCGAATCTCGAGGATGATGCGGTCTATCCCTACGCGACGGTGGATAGCGAAGGCCGGCCGCTGGACGGGGCGAACCGCTACACGCTGACCTTCGCGGCCGGGCAGACGCCGCAGGTCAATGCCTTCTGGTCGATCACGATGTACGAGATCGACCAGGGCTGGTGGTTCGTGCCGAACCCGCTGAACAAGTTCACCGTCAGCCCGCGCAACAATCTCAAGACGAATGCGGATGGCTCGACGACGCTGTACTTCCAGCGCGAGTCACCGGGCGCGGAGCGGGAAAGCAATTGGCTGCCGGCGCCCGCCGGCGCGTTCATCCCGATGATGCGGATGTACTGGCCGAAGACTGAAGCGCCATCGATCCTGAACGGATCATGGGCACCGCCTGCGATCCGGCGCATCGGGTGAAGCAGACCCCGATCAGGTGGAACCGGCTGATCGGTTGAGATCCCCGCGAAGGCAAAGGTCCGGCGCTGCGCCTGCGCGCCGGAGCCGCCGTTGCGCCACGCTGCCACGACGCATTCCCCACCCGCGCAGCCGCCAGGGGCAACCGTCCGACGCGTGTTCATGGGCTTTCCGCTTGCGCGGGTCGCATCGCCTGTGGCTGCCTTGCCGAACCTTGCAAATGCCAAGTCCAACCGAGCAGGAGGCTTGCATGAAAGCGATGGTATCTGCGGTTTCCCTCGCGGCAATCGGCTGCTTCATCGCGGGAACGGCGATGGCGCAGACCACGAACCACGCTCAGGCCGACCACCGCACCTTTACGCCCCAGGCCATCACCTGGTCGGCAGGTCCGCCTTCACTGCCACGCGGCGCGCAGGCTGCCCTGCTGTTCGGCGATCCCTCCAAGGAAGGGCCGTTCGTACTGCGGCTGCGGTTCCCGGACGGGTATCTGGTCCCGCCCCATCGGCACGGCGGGGCGGAGATACTGACCGTCATATCGGGGACCTTCGCACTCGGCGCCGGAGAGAACGCCTCCATGGGTGAAGTGACGCGGCTGACCGCCGGCAGCTTCACGGCGATGCCGGCGAACATGCCCCACTTCGCCCGCGCCGAGGGGGACACGGTCGTGCAGCTCAACAGTATCGGGCCCTGGACCATCACCTACGTCAATCCGGGCGACGATCCGCGGCGTTAGTGAACCGGGCGCCAAGGCGCACTTCATTCGCGCCGCGCGGTCGCCAGCGCGCGACGTTCGTTCGACGTGCGCGCCGGACCGTGGTGGAGACCTCCGCACGGCTGGGACGTGGTGTGCAGCAGGGCCTAGCGATTTCGGAACAGAAGCGCGAAGTGACTCGCATTGATGTAGCCGACCTCGCGCGCGGCCTTAGCCACGGACGTGCTCCGCTCCCTATGCGCGAACATGCAGCCGGATACAGGCCAGCCACTCATTGACAGTAGTGTACAAACTGCGGCCGCAAAGGGCTTATTCGGCGGAGACCGCTGCGCCGCCGCCTCGATGGCATCCATGGCGGTGCGGTGCCGTTCAAGGCGAGTGAGCTGCGGTGTGCTGACCCGCCGCGCCGTGCAACGCGGTGCATCGAAACCAGGCGAACCCCATGACTTACGCCGCCATTCCCGCACCGGCTTCTATTTCAGTCCAGTCCAGGCGGGGGGGTTTCTGCGAGCCGTTGAACACGCCCTGCAGCTCAAGCCATACCAGAAGGTAACGCTCGACCTGCGGCTGCCGCAATTGCTCCAGCCTCCGTTGAGGCCCCCCGCCGGGAAACGCCACCAAGGCGAATTTTTCGCCGTTTCCCACTTGGAATAAATTGTTATCGGATCCGACTCTAATAATTTCGATCGGCGCCGTCATGACACGCGATCCTTCTTTCATCAGCGCGAGAGCGTACGCTCCCCGATGAGAAGAAGGCAGAAAAACGGCGGACCAGCACTCAGCCGCTTCGTCTGCCACTGACTATCCCGACCCGCACCAATTGATATCGCAGCGCTTTCGCTCTTTTGCTTAAGCGTGCACGTTTCTGTGGCCAATAGGGGCGGACCGTGCGAGGGCTGGCGACAGCGCCCAAGGACCTTGTCCCGATGCGGTCCGCCGACCGGAAATGCGGGACGGGCGGAGAACCGGACGGCGGCCCGTGAGGAACACGCGGTCTTCCGCCAATATGTTGAAGAACCCGACCGATGATCCTGCCAACCAATTGAAAAGGTTGGCGTCCCCTAGGGGATTCGAACCCCTGTTACCGCCGTGAGAGGGCGGTGTCCTAGGCCTCTAGACGAAGGGGACCCGGCTGGAGGCGCGCTTCTAGCCCCCCCTCCCGGCGGGATCAAGCGGCCTTCTGCATCGGTGCGCATCTTTTCCCGCCCGGCGCCTCAATCACGCAACCGGATCTCTCCGATCCGCCGTGCTCCGCTCGGATCCAACAGGATCACCCGATCCCCATCCGGCTGCACCACCCAAACCGCCAGCGCCCGGTCCGTCGCCGCGATGCCGCCGATCCTTGCCCCCTCCGGCTGGGCCAGCGACAAGGACGTCGCCGCGGCGCCCGCCGGGCTGTTCCCGCCAAGACGCTGGACGAGCAGCACCGCCAGCGCCACGGTGCCCGCCACGATCAGCACCCCCATTCCGATCACCAGAGCCTTGAGCGCAGCCACACCAACCCCCTCGTCTGTCACCGAATCCAACGACGCCGAAGCCTTGGCGCCGGCGGAAGCCGCCGGCATGCGTGCCGACCGCTTCCTCGCGGATGCGATAGGTTCGCTCTCCCGCTCCCGCGTCAAGGCACTGATCGAGGCCGGGCACGGCTCACGCGACGGCGCGCCCATCAAGGATCCGGCCGAACCCGTGCGCGCCGGCGCCCGCTATCGCCTGCGCATCCCGCCGCCCGCGCCGGCGACGCCGCAGCCCCAGGCCATCCCGCTGACGATCCTGTTCGAGGATCGCGACCTCATCGTGATCGACAAGCCGGCCGGCCTGGTCGTCCACCCGGCTCCCGGCAACCCGGACGGCACACTGGTCAACGCCCTGCTGGCCCATGCTGGGGACGACCTGCCCGGCATCGGCGGGGAAAAGCGCCCAGGCATCGTGCACCGGCTCGACAAGGACACCTCCGGCGTCATGGTCGCGGCGAAGACCGAACGCGCCCACCACGCCCTGTCGGAGGCCTTCGCCGCTCGCGACCTCGACCGCGCCTACCTCGCCCTCGCCTGGGGCCTGCCCGACCCCGTGCAGGGCGAAGTCTCCGCCCCCATCGGCCGGCATCCGGTCGACCGCAAGCGCATGGCGGTCGTCGAGCGTGGGGGTAAGGCGGCGACCACTCGCTATGCCGTCAAGCGCGGCTGGGGCGCGGCGGCCGCACTCGTGGAATGCCGGCTGCTGACCGGGCGCACCCATCAGATACGCGTGCACATGGCCCATATCGGCTATCCGCTCGTCGGCGACCCCGTCTATCTCCGCCGCACGCCAGCCGCCGCCCGTCTGCTGCCGGAGGAAACCCGCGCCGCCCTGCTGGCGTTCCCACGTCAGGCACTGCACGCCGCCACCCTTGGCTTCAAACATCCGGCCAGCGGAAAGTCGTTGTCATTCGAAAGCCCGCTGCCAGACGACATGCGAAGACTGCTTACGTTGCTGGACGGTAACACCGGGTAACCCGACTATTGCAGTCGGTTTTTCTTGCGCTGCAACGCGGCAGCCGCTAGAAAAGCGCAAGTCGGATTCCCAGGGTGCCAGCAAGACCCCGTTCCGGCCCTTCCCGACGTGACCGGGTTGGGCAGCCCGGTAGGGCCCGAAGGAAGAGCGACCGAACCCAGGCTATCGACCGCCAGCGCGCCCCGCCGTCACGGGGGGACCGCTCGGTCCAGGAGGCAGATGACTCATGGCTTCCAGTATGGCTATCCCGATGGCGACCGAAGGGAACCTGTCCCGCTATCTGCAGGACATCCGCAAGTTCCCGATGCTCGCCCCCGAAGAAGAACTCTCCCTCGCGCGGAAGTGGAAGGAGAAGGGCGATGAGCGTGCCGCGCACAAGCTCGTCACCTCCCACCTGCGTCTCGTGGCCAAGATCGCGATGGGCTATCGCGGTTACGGCCTGCCTGTCGGGGAACTGATCTCCGAAGGCAATGTCGGCATGATGCAGGCGGTAAAGCGCTTCGATCCGGAGCGCGGCTTCCGCCTGGCCACATACGCGATGTGGTGGATCCGCGCGGCGATTCAAGAATACATCCTGCACTCCTGGTCGCTCGTGAAAATGGGCACCACGGCGGCGCAGAAGAAGCTGTTCTTCAACCTGCGGCGGCTGAAGGCGCAGATGTCCGCGCTCGAGGAAGGCGACCTGAAGGACGAGCAGGTGGCGAAGATCGCCCACACGCTCCAGGTGCCCGAGCAGGACGTCGTGTCCATGAACCGGCGCCTTGCCAGCCCCGACCACAGCCTGAACGCGCCCGTCCGCGCCGATAGCGAGGGCGAGTGGCAGGATTGGCTGGTGGACGACGGTGAGAGCCAGGAGGAGGAACTCGCCGAGCGGCAGGACATGACCAACCGCCGCGACCTCCTCAACGGCGCGCTGAAGACGCTGAACGAGCGGGAACGCCACATCCTGATCGAGCGGCGCCTCAAGGAGGAACCGACGACGCTCGAGGAACTCTCGCAGCAGTACAACATCAGCCGCGAGCGGGTCCGGCAGATCGAGGTCCGCGCCTTTGAGAAGCTGCAGAAGTCGATGAAGCAGCAGGTCGTGGAGCGGCGACTGACGGTCGGCTGACCGGCGAAGACTGACCGATCAAGGGGCGGCAGGGCAACCTGCCGCCCTTTTTCATGCGCCGGCTGTGAGAATGATCTCTCGTCGTTACGAACCGGATCGGCGAAGACTGGGCCGCGCCGGAAAAGGCGCGCGCAGCTGGAGACACGTCACATGCCACCCCTCGCCCGCCGGCTTGCGCTCGCGCTGCCGACGCTCGCCCTCGCCATGCCCGTCGCCGCCCAGGCGCCGGCCGTGCTGCTGTTCCGCGTCGTCTCCCAGCGGGACGAGATCATCATCGGACTGACCCCCGCCGAACTCGCCGCCATGGGATCCGGCCCGGAAGCGGAGCGCATCGCCCGCAAGCTCGCCACCGACGGGCAGGTCGGGGCCTGGCGCTACGTCGTTGGTCGCGCGACAGACGGGTCCACGCGCCACGGCGCGACGGGGCGGATCGCGATCATGCGGCAGGAAACCTATCGCATCGAGCCGTACAGCGCGGCTATCCCGGTCGCGCCGCCGCCAGGGTGACCGGAGAGGGGCTTTGCCCCTCTCCCGACCTCACCCCACCAAAGGCCGAAGGGCCTTTGGAAACCTCTATTTGGTGCTGGGCCAAGCGGGCTCTCGGTATCACGATGGTCCCGCCGCGCCGGAGCCCGGGATGGTTTCGGCGCAAAGATGGGAGAGGGACAGCGCCCTCCCCCATCGACTCTCACCGGATCGGCGGCGCGTAGTGCAGACCGCCGCGGCTCCACAGGTTGTTCACGCCGCGCGGAATGCCGATCGGCGTGATGTTGCGCTCATACATCTCGCCGTAATTGCCGACCTGGCGGATGATCCGCACCGCCCAGTCGTTGTCGAGCCCCATGGACCGGCCAAGGTCGCCGGTGCGCCCGACGAAGCGCTGAATGTCCGGGTTGTTCGTGGTGCGCGCCGTCTCCTCGACATTGCCGGTGTTCAGGTTCAGCTCCTCGGCCGCGATCTGCGCGAACAGTGCCCAGCGCACGATGTCAAAGAAGCGCCAGTCGCCCTTGCGCACCGCCGGGCCCAGCGGCTCCTTCGAGATGATTTCCGGCAGCAGCACGAAGTCGTTCGCATCCGTCGTGCGCGTGGCGCGGAAGGAGGCGAGCGAGGAGGCGTCATTGGTGTAGGCGTCGCAGCGGCCGGCGACGAAGGCCGCGCGGATTTCCTCCGCCTGCTCGATCACCACCGGGGTGAAGCGCATGTTGTTGGTGCGGAAGTAGTCGGTGAGGTTCAGCTCGGTCGTCGTGCCCGGCTGCACGCAGATGCTGGCACCGTCGAGCTGGCGGGCGGAAGTGATGTTCGAGCTGCGGCGGACCATGAAGCCCTGGCCGTCATAGAAGTTGATACCGGCGAAGGCGAGGCCGAGCTGCGTCTCGCGCGCCATCGACCAAGTCGTGTTGCGCACCAGGATGTCGATCTCGCCCGATTGCAGCATCGGGAAGCGCTGCACCGTCGTGTTCGGCACGAAGCGCACCTTGGTGGCGTCACCCAGGATGGCGGCGGCGACCGCGCGGCAGGTGTCGACATCAAGGCCGCGGAACTCGCCACGGCTGTCCGGCAGGGCGAAGCCCGGCGCGTTCACCGCGACACCGCAGATCAGGTGGCCGCGGGCGCGGATGGCGGCGACCGTATCGGGCGGCGCCGTCTGGGCCGCGGCCTGCCCGGCCACGGTTAGGACCGCAACCGCGGCCAGGCCCGCGAGGCGGGCGCGAATGCTCATCATCGACCTTGTCTCCCAGATTCCAGACATGAAGCCGCCGCGTTTCCGGCTGACCCGGGGTTAGCATGCCTGTGCGCAAGGCAACCCGCCAAGGCCCTCCCTGTGCACTGCACGCGGTCGGGTCAGCCTGCCTCGGTCAGGATCGCGTCGGCCATCTTCTCCGCCGTCATCAGCGTTGGGAAATTGGTGTTGGCGGAGGGGACCACGGGGAAGACCGAGGCATCGACGATCCGCAGCCCGGCCACGCCGCGCACGCGCCCCGCATGGTCCACCACCGCCATCGGGTCGCCATCCGCCCCCATGCGGCAGGAACAGGAGGCGTGCCAGACGCCGATCGTGCCCTTGCGGATGAACTCCTCCAGCGCCTCGTCATCCTCCATCACCTGTCGGAAGGTGAATCCCTCGACGACGAAGCGGTCGATGAAGGCGCGGCGCAGCGCGGCCGGCCCGTCGAGGAACTTCGCGATGATCGAGGTGATCAGCCGGTTCTTCGTATTCACCACGCCGATGCGCCGCACGCGGTCCGAGTAGAAGGCCGGGAATGGATCGGCAGTTACCGCCGCGAGCGGTGCCGACAGGTTCAGCGCGGCGGCCAGCTTGAACCCGATCATCAGCCGTTCGAGGTCGCGGCGGTCGGACAGCAGGTTGAACTCGACATCCGGATGGCTCCGCCAGTCGGTGTTCACCAACCGGACCTGCCCCCGCTGGGAATAGGTTTTGTTCACCCAGGTCAGCATCGAGCCCACCTGCTCGCCCACGGCATGCCACGCGGATTTGGAGGCGACGGACATGAACATGTCGCCTTCCGGCGCGCCCTCGATGCCCGAGGAGAAGCGGAGCCCCACCATCATGTGCCGGCGCAGCTTCGTCCGGTTCAGCCGCGCCTCCGGCTTCACGAAGCAGGACAGCGAGATGGCCGGGTGGTCCATCAGCCCCTGCCCCACCCCGGGCCGGTCGGCCCGCACCTCGATGCCGAGTTCCTTGAGATGCGCGGCGGGGCCGATGCCCGCGCGCATCAGATGCGCGGGCGAATGGATCGCGCCGGTGCAGAGGATGACCTCGCGCCCCTGGAATTCCTGTTCCTGCCCCTTCACCAGGGCACGCACGCCGGTGCAGCGCGTGCCGTCGAAGACCAGCCCCATCACCTGCGTCTCGGTCGAGATCGTCAGGTTCGGCCGCTTGCGCGTCTCCGCATCCAGGTAGCCGATCGCCGCCGAGACGCGCGACGTCTCGGTCACGTTCACCGTCAACGGGAAGTAGCCGTCCTCGAAGCGACCGTTCTGGTCGTCGAGCTTCTTGAAGCCGTGCTGGCGGAATGCCTCGGCGGCCGCGCGCGAATGTTCGGACCACTGCTCGACGGGCACGCGGCGAACGGGAATGCGCCCTTCCCGTCCGTGCCACTCATTGTCGAAGTCGATGTCGCGCTCGACCTTCCTGAAGTACGGCAGCACGGCGTCCCAGTTCCACCCGGCGGCACCGCGCTGTTCCCACTCGTTGTAGTCGTGCGGCGCGCCGCGATTGGCCATCTGCCCGTTGATAGACGACCCGCCGCCCAGCACCCGCGCCTGCTCGTACTTCCGCAGTGGCGGCCGGTCGGCTTGTGGGTTGTTGTGAGAGACGACCTGGGTGCGGACCTTCAGCTCGGTCCAGTGGAAGCGTGGATCGAAATACGCCTGGCCGGGATAGGTATCGAGGATCGTCGCCGGTTCCTGGCCCGGTGGGGTGTCGGGTCCCGCCTCGCACAGCAGGACCTTGTTGGCCCCGGGGGTGGACAGGCGATGCGCCAGGACCGAGCCGGCGGAGCCACCGCCGACGATGATGTAGTCGTACAACCGCGTTTCCCCCGATTGATCTGGTCTGCCGCAGCAGACCATTGCCGGGGCCGGCGGGGAAGAGGACGGCGCGCCTCAGCTGCAGCTGGAGAGCGACGCCGTCGCGAAGCCGCGGATCTCGCTCGTCACGCTCAGCGCCAGCTCGGCATTGCCCAGGGTAATCGCGTGCCGCTGCGGCAGGCCGGTCAGCGTCACCGGGTCCTGCCCGACGACCGAGATCACTACCGTCGCCGCGCGGGTCAGGTCATCCGTCTGGTTAGGGGCGCTGACCACAACCCGGATCAGGCCTTCCAGCAGCTCGATGCCGGCATTGTCCGGCAGGCGGGGGCCATAGGCGACGGCGAAGCGGCGGGATGTCGCGCGGCCCTCGCAGCGCTGCACCGGGCCGGCGTCGCGCATGAGCTGGGCCACGCGGTCGCGTGGCACCCCCGCGGCGATGCGGGCCTGCGCCAGGGAGAAGAGCGCGGCCGCATCGCCGGTGGGCACGTCGCGTTCGTAGCGTCGCTGCAGGCCGGTGTTGTCCTCCCGCGATTGCCGCAGCTCGCCTTCGAGCTGGGTGTTGCGGGCATAGGTGGCGCGGGATTCGCTCGACAGGGTATCGAGCCGGCGTTCGAGCGCGGTGACCTCCGACCGGGCGAGGTCGAGGCCGCCCTGGTACGACCAGAAGCCCAGGCCCACGAAAATGGCGAGCATGAGTGCCCACTTCGCGAGGCGCAGGACGATCTGTCCCGTGCGACGCCGGCGTTCCCGGCTGCGTCTTGATCCGATCGACATGCGCCGCCTTTAGACGCGAGGCGGCCGCGCGGGGTCAAGTGACGGGAAGCCACATCACGTCCTCGATTCGCGGGGCGCCGGCCGCCAGCATCGTTAGGCGGTCGAAGCCGAGGGCGATGCCGGCCGTGGGCGGCAATCCGTGGCCGAGGGCTGCAATGAAATCGTCGTCCACATCCCAGCCATGCGCGCCGGTGAGGCGTCGGCGCTCGGCGTTCGCTTCCTCGAAGCGGGTGCGCTGCTCGGTGGGGTCGGTCAGTTCGTCGAAGGCATTGGCGAGTTCCAGGCCGGCGGCGAACAGCTCGAAGCGCAGCGCGGCGCGAGGGTCGGCCGGGTCGCGGCGGGCGAGCGCGGCCTGGGGGGCGGGCCAATGCGTCAGGAAGGTTGCGCGGTCGCGGCCGATCGCCGGTTCCACGCATTCCAGCAGCAGGCGGAAGAACAGGTCCTCCCAGGTCTCGTCGGGGCGCGGCGGCAGGCCGGCGGTGGTGGCCGCGGCATGCAGACGGGCGGTGTCGCCTTCCGTCGCCAGCAGGTCCAGGCCGTTGCAGTAGCGGGCGAAGGCCGCCTGCATCGTCAGCCGCTCGAAGGGCGGCGTCAGGTCGGTGCGGATGCCGGCGTGTTCCACCACGGGCGGGCAGACGGCGCGGATATAGGCCTCGGTCTCGTCCATCAGGCCCTCGAAGGACAGGCCGGGGCGGTACCATTCCAGCATGGTGAATTCGGGGGCGTGGCGGGCCGAGACCTCCCCGTTGCGCCAGACGCGGGCGAGTTCGAAGACCGGGCCGGCACCGCCAGCAAGCAGCTTCTTGATCGCCAGTTCCGGCGAGGTGCGCAGCCACAGCGGCCGCCCCTCCCCTGCCCCCAGATGCGGATCGAAGCGGGTTTCGAAGGCGCGGATGTGGACCTCGGCCCCGGGCGCCGGGACCAGGCAGGGGGTTTCGACCTCCCGATAGCCGCGGCCCGTGAAGAAGGCGCGCGTCGCCACCGTGAGGGCCGCGCGGCGGTCGAGGAAGGGCAGGCGCGCGGCGAGGCGCTCGGGGTGCCAGGGCGGGTTCGGCATTGTATGCGGTGCGGCCTTCCGGTAGCAGCCGCGACCATGCCGGACGGTGACGCCACACGCCAGGGACGGGCCCTGCGCAGCCCTCGCGCGCTGCGCAGTCTTCGGACCCCGCGCGCCTTGCGCGACGCCGGGCTGCTGCGCGCACAGGACGAGGCAGGCGCCGAAGCCGTGGCGGAACGCTTCGCGATTTCCGTGACGCCGCAGGTCGCCGGGCTGATCGACCCGGCCGACCCGGCGGACCCGATCGCGCGGCAATACATTCCCGACCCGGCGGAACTGCTGACCGCGCCGCACGAGGTCGAGGACCCGACGGCGGATGCGCCGTTCTCACCCGTGAAGGGCGTGGTGCATCGGTACCCCGACCGGGCACTGCTGAAGCCGCTGCTCGCCTGCCCGGTGTATTGCCGCTTCTGCTTCCGGCGTGAGGTGGTGGGGCCGGATGGCGGCGTGCTGAGCGAGGCGGAGCTGGACGCGGCGCTCGATTGGTTCGCCCGCACGCCGGCGGTGCGCGAAGCGGTGCTGACCGGGGGCGACCCGCTGATGCTGAGCGCGCGGCGGCTGGGCGCGATGCTGCGGCGGCTGGCGGAGATGCCGCATATCGAGACGTTGCGCATCCACAGCCGCGTGCCGGTGGCTGACCCCGGCCGTGTGGACGCCGCGCTGGCGGCGGCGCTCGATGTCGGCAAGCCCGTCTTCATCGCGGTGCACGCCAACCATGCGCGGGAATTCGCGCCGGAAGCCGTCTCGGCCTGTGACCGGCTGGCGCGGGCGGGCGTGCCGCTGCTCGGGCAATCCGTGCTGCTGCGCGGGGTGAACGACAGCGCGCAGGCGCTGGAAGACCTGTTCCGCGCGATGCTCCGCGCGCGGGTGAAGCCGTATTACCTACACGCGCTGGACCCCGCGCCGGGGACCAGCCGGTTCGCGGTGCCGGATGCGGAGGGGATGGCGCTGCTGCGGTCCCTCCGCGGGCGCGTTCCCGGCCATGCCATCCCGACCTTCGTGCGGGAATTGCCGGATGGCGGGGGGAAGCGGCCGGTCGGAGCGTGACTACGGCCGCTTCCGGGTTTGCGACCAGCCGATGAACAGGCCGGAACCGATGATGATCGCAGCCCCCAGCCACATGGCGGCGTCCGGCACCTCGGCGAACATCAGGTAGCCGACCGTCACCGAGCTGATGAGCTGGAAGTACTGGAAGGGCGAGATGATGTTCGCCGGCCCGTAGCCGAAGGCATAGGCCACGCAGTAGTGGCCCAGCGCGCCGAGGATGCCGAGTGCGCAGAACAGCCCGATGTCCAGCCAGTTGTCCGGCGTGGTCCAGACGAAGGGCATCACCAGCAGCATGCCGAAGGCACCCACCACGCTGCTGTAGAGCGCCGAGGTCTCGGGGCTTTCCGTCGTCGCCACCTGGCGGGTGAGGATCTGGTAGACGGCGTAGCTCGTCGCGCTGAGCACCACCAGCAGCGACGCCCAGTGGAACACCGACGACCCCGGGCGGATGACCAGCAGCACGCCGCCGAAGCCGCAGAGCAGCGCGATGACACGCGCCTTCGTGGTCCGTTCCCCCAGCATCGGGCCGGCCAGCAGGGCGACGATCAGCGGCGCCGTCAGGCTGATCGAGGCCGCCTTCGCCAGCGGGATGAAGGTGATGGCGAAGAAATGGCTGAGGTTCGAGGTGAACAGCAGCGTCGACCGGCCAAGCTGCGTGAATGGTCGCCGGGTCCGCAGCACCGCGAGGCCATGGCGCGGCAGGAAGGCCGCGAGCAGGAAGATGATGTGGCCGAAGGCGCGCGCCCAGGAGACCTGGAGGGAGGAATAGCTCTGCCCCAGCAGCTTCGCGCAGCCGCCCATGGCAGCGAAGAGCACACCCGCGACGCACATGAAGAGGATGCCCAGCAGGATGCGCTGGGGAGGAAAGGCTGGTGAGGTCACGCGGTTTCCCGGTCGGCTCGGGACAGGGTGCGATGGTGGGGGTGGGGTGTCTACCGGGTGGGCGCGGTGAAGGTCGGGGGCGCCGCCCCCGAACCCCCGCCGGGGTAACCGTGTTACCCCGGACCCCGCCGTGAGCTGGCGCCCCTGCATCGGCGGTCAGCGCAGGCGCCAATGGCGGGGGGGGCCGCCGGCGTCGAGCGGGAGCTTACCGAGGCGAGTGAAAGTGCCGGATGAGTGCGTGCCGCGAAGAAAAAGCCCCAGCAGTTGGGTCAACCATCAAGTGACTCGAGCGATCTACGATGCGTGAAAAAAGTAGCATTCTATTAGAATGGCTCATCGTCATTGTCTCTAGTATTCTCATAATCTATCTCAATATTAAAAAGTTTTGCTTTATTTTGTAAATGCGCGATTTCAAATTCAATATTCTCCATCTCTGAAGAATACCGCCTCACATTATCTCGGATTATTTTCCTTCTCGCTAAAGCTTCGGCAGGAATTCTACTCTCCCGGAGTGCTGGCCGGAGTCGTTCCATCTCCGCCATTTCTTCATCCATGCGATCTTTTATCAATTTTCGTTGCATTGTTAAAGATTGAAATTCTCGTCGAATCCGGGAATGAGACTCCGAATATCCACTCCTTCTTTCAATAGCAGTTAAGGCAAGATCCTCATTCTTGGGATTATCGACGACGCCAAATTGTGCGAGATACTGGCGAATATTTCTTGTATGTAACTTTGACTCTGATTCTTGTTCAGCAGACGCTAGCGCCGCGTCTCGCTCTACGTCCTTGACTGTCGCCGCCTTCACCGACGCATTGAGACGACTGGCAGCGTGCTCCAAAAATTGTTGCAGCCGATAAAAATGAACCATTTGCCCAGATTCTCGCAAGAATTCTCTACGCAAGCTGGGCAGTGGGCCGACGGTTTGCCCTTCTCGTCGCAGCCACCAATCGGATTTGGTGTCTTCAGTGACAATGATAGCCGGACGGCTTAGTAATTTTGCGTTGTGAATTACATTCTTCCATATGATTAAGTCACCATATATTTCGCGATCGGACATTTTTTTCTTTGTTTTTTCTTCAAAATCCGCATGACCAGGCCCCTCGTTTTTTGAGTATCTCGATTTTCCTTCCTCAATAATAGAAGATAATTCAGTTTCCGTGAGCTCATCACCCACTCTTCCAGAAAAAATTTCCGCTATTCTATCGTGTAATTTTGCATAGTGCCCCGCCGTAGGGGCGCCGAGGTACTCTTTATCTATTTCTTTGGTTTTATCAGATATATATCCGATAAGTTTCTTTACTTTATCTTCTAAATTTATAGACGGATGAAATCCGTAATCTGCGCCATCGTCCAATAATTTTTCAACGTCCCTAACACATGAAGAAAGTGACGCTTTGAGAGACAAATAAATTTTCTCCGATTCCTTGATTTTTTCTATTCTGTTTTTATTATATTCCCAGGCAATTTGGTCAGGAATCCACAGTCTCTCTTGAATTTTCTCCCACAAAGACAGGATATCGTTTACTGTATTGTGTTTATATCTATACATTCTCAATATAACATTAGTATCAAATATTATATTTGATCTGGACCAAAGTGCAGACAACTCTTCTTCGGTCAGCGGAAAATACTCTGGATATTTCTCTTTCATATTTCCTCCTATATATTTCTTGTCCAAGTTATACGTTTAGGGGGTGCCAAACATTGCGCCCGTCTGATGCAGCACATGAACTTTATATTGGGAGATTCCTTAAGCCTATAGCCTTGCCCGAATGGCGAACCCACTCTAAAGCGCCAGAACGTCGCCTTAGGCGGCCCGTGCATCCCTAAGACTGCAACACGGCTAGGACACCGCCCCCATGGCAAAAATGCAAGCCAACCAGATGCGTGCCGGCATGGTCATCGAGTTCGAAGGGGCTCGCTACACCATCCTCAAGCAGAACATCATGATCCCGGGGAAGGGTGCTGCGGTCATCCAGGTGGAGATGCGCAACGTCAAGACCGGCGCCAAGAAGGACCAGCGCTGGCGCACCGCGGACACGGTCGAGCGGCTGATGACCGAGGACAAGGAGTTCACCTTCTCCTACACCGAGGGTGAGAACCTGGTGCTGATGGATCCGGAATCCTTCGAGCAGACCATGGTGAAGCAGGACATCCTCGGCGACCGCCTGCCCTTCCTGCAGGAGAACATGACGGTCAATGTCCGCCTGATCGAGGGCGAGCCGGTCTCGATGGACCTGCCCGAGACGGTGACGCTCGAGGTCGTGGAGGCCGATCCGGTGGTGAAGGGCCAGACCGCGTCGTCCAGCTACAAGCCGGCGATGATGTCGAACGGCGTGAAGGTGATGGTGCCGCCCTTCATCACGGCGGGCGAGAAGATCGTCGTAAAGACTGCCGACGCGACCTACTACGAACGCGCGAAGTAAGGCGCCTTCGGCGCGTCCCCCTCCCCCGCGCCACGTCCTCGCGGGGTCCGGGGACCGCGCCCGGTCCCCGGCGGGGGTTCCAAGGGGGCGGCGCCCCCTTGGTCCGTCAGTCCACCGCAATCGCCACCAGCGCCACCACCAGCACCCCCGCCACTGCGAGGTCCGTCACCATCGCGAGCCGCCTTTTGGCGTTGCGAGACTTCGCCATGACATGCGCGGCCCCGGCCAGCCCGTAGAACACCGCCCCGCCGACCGCGGCCGGCACGACCCAGGACGGGAAGGCGATGCTCGCGATGCCGAGCGTGCCGAGGGCGATGTTGCCGAAGCCGAGTTCGCGCACCAGCGGCCGGGCGCGGGGGTCGGTGACGGCGAAGATCGTCTCGCTGGTGAAGCGGGGGCGGATCACCTGGCTAAGCCCGGCGGTGAACAGCCGCACGCCGACGGCCCAGAAGGCGAACCAGCGGCCGATCGCCTCGCCCATCGGGGCGCCGCTGGCCCAGGCGGCCAGGGTGCAGGCCAGGGGCAGGATCATCGTCAGCAGGGCGACGATTGCGGTGTGCATGCGGTGCGGTGGTCCCGGGCCGTTTTTGTGGGGGCGGGAGAGTAGCGGCGGGCGTCGGGTGGGCAAGCCGCCCTCGCCTCGCGGCGCCGGTTCCGCTACGTCGGCGGCTCAGCCGCTCTTTTTCCATCGTGCAGGGTTATTCCGTCATGGCTCCCGTCTCGTCGCGTCTTTCTCCGGCCATGCAGGTCGTCACCTCGGCCGTCCGCAAGGCGGGGCGCCGCCTGCTGCGGGATTTCGGGGAGGTGGAGCAGCTCCAGGTCAGCATGAAGGGGCCGATGGATTTCGTCTCGACCGCGGATATGCGCGCGGAGCAGACGCTGAAGGAGGAACTGTCGAAGGCGCGGCCGGGCTTCGCGTTCCTGATGGAGGAATCGGGCGCGTCGGGGGATGCGGATTGGGAGTGGCGCTGGGTGGTCGACCCGCTGGATGGGACGACGAACTTCCTGCACGGCATTCCGCATTGGGCGATCTCGGTGGGCATCGAGAAGCGCACCGGGACCGATACGTCCGAGCTCGTGGCCGGCGTGGTCTACAACCCGCCGTCGGATGAGCTGTTCTGGGCGGAGAAGGGCGTGGGGGCGTTCCTGAACGATCGGCGGCTGCGGGTGTCGGGGCGGAAGGACATGCGGGAGGCGGTGTTCGCGACGGGGATCCCGTTCGGCGCGGTGCCGCGGAAGGTGGAGTTCAGCGCGATCCTGCATCGGGTGATGCCGCAGGTGGCCGGGGTGCGGCGGTTCGGGGCGGCGGCGCTCGACCTTGCCTGGGTGGCGGCGGGACGCTTCGACGGGTTCTGGGAACTGGGCCTGAAGAAGTGGGACATTGCGGCGGGGCTGGTGCTGGTGAAGGAAGCCGGCGGGGCGGTGAGCGACCCGGATGGCGGGGATCCCTACGCCACCGGCAATGTCGTGGTCGGAAACCAGACCATGCAGCCGAGGCTGAAGGAGATCGTGGTGGAAGGCATCGCCGCGGTGAAGGCGCGTCCGGCCGGATGAGGCGGCGCGCGCTTCTGATCGGGTTGCTGCTGGTGGGCCTCGGCGCGCGGGCGCAGGAGGCGCCGGAGGCGTTGCTGCCGGAGCCCGCGCCCGCGCCGCCTGCGCCGGCGGCGTTGGCGCCGACCGGGGCGCCGATCGTGCCGCAGCCCGCCCCGCCGCAGCCCACGCTGCCGGCCGGGATGGAGACGATGGCCGATGGCGTGGTGCGGATCGCGCTGCGCGGGGAGGCGATCGACCCGCCGCTCGCCGAGGCGCTGCGGCAGATGGGGGGGCGGCTGGCCGCCCTGCCCGCCGGGCGCGTGACGGTCGAGGCCCAGGTGGCCGGGCCGGCGAATGACGTTTCCATGGCCCGGCGGGCGTCGCTGGCGCGGGCGCAGGCGGTGAAGGCCGCGCTGATGGTCGGCGGGCTGGACGCGACTCGCATTGATCTGCGCCCGTTGGGGCGGCTGCCGGCCGGGGTCGATGCGGTGGATATTCTGCCGCCCGGCGTGGCAAGCCCGAATACGGAGGCGCGGAGCGGCCAATGACGCAGCCGGTGGTCTATCTGTGGCGGATGCTGGGGTTCCTCGCCTTCGTGGGGATCGTGACCTTCGCCGTCTGGGGGCAGCTGCGCCATGCCTTCGAGGCGAACCCGGTCCTGAACGCGGTGATCGTCGCGGTGCTGCTGTTCGGCATCGGGTGGAACCTGCGGCAGGTGGTTTCGCTGAAGCGGGAAGTGACTTGGCTCGAGGGATATCGGTCCATCCGCGGGGCGGAGGAGCGGGTGCAGCCGCGGCTGCTGGCGCCGATGGCGTCGATGCTGTCGGCGCGGCGGTCGGAACGGGTGTCGATGTCGGCGATCGCGATGCGGTCGCTGCTGGATGGCATCGTCTCGCGGCTGGATGAGACGCGCGAGCTGTCGCGCTACATGACCGGGCTGCTGATCTTCCTGGGCCTGCTGGGCACGTTCTGGGGGCTGCTGCTGACGATCGGGTCGGTGGCGGATGTGATCGGCAACATGTCGGTCGGTTCGGGGGACCTGAACCAGCTGTTCAACCAGTTGAAGGCGGGGCTCGCGCGGCCGCTGGAGGGGATGGGGACGGCGTTCTCGACCTCCATGCTCGGCCTCGCCGGGGCGCTCGTGCTGGGGTTCATGGACCTCACGGCCGGACAGGCGCAGACGCGGTTCACGAATGAGCTGGAAGAATGGCTCGCCGGGCTGACGCGCCTGTCGACCGGCGTGCTGGGGCAGGAAGGGGATGGCAACATCCCCGCCTATGTGAACGCGCTGCTGGAACAGACGGCAGAGAACCTCGAAGGGCTGCAGACCATCCTGCAGCGGGGGGAGGAAGGCCGCGCGGCGACGTCCGGTGCGATCATGACCATGACCGAGCGGCTGACCGTGCTGACCGAGCAGATGCGCGCCAACAACCAGGTGATGGTGCGCGTGGCGGAAGGGCAGTCCACCATCGCGGCCGCGCTGGCGAAGCTGGCGGACGGGCAGGATCGCGGCGCGATCGACGAGGGGACGCGGAGCAACATCCGCAACCTGGAGATCTACATGGCGCGGTTGATCGAGGAGGTGGCGCAGGGCCGCACCCAGGCGACCGCCGAGATCAGGAACGAGATCAAGATCCTGACGCGCACCATCGCGGCGATCGCCGAGGACCAGCCGCGGTCATGAGCGGGCGGGGCTAGCCATGGCCGGCTCCTCCAACCGCCGCCGCGGCGGCGGGCTCGACGCGTGGCCCGGATACGTGGATGCGCTGGCCACGCTGCTGATGGTCATCATCTTCGTGCTGCTGGTTTTCGTGCTGGCGCAGGGGTTCCTGTCGGTCGCGCTGTCCTCGCGCGACCGGGCGCTGGACCGGCTCAACCGGCAGGTCGCGGAACTGGCGGAACTGCTGGCGCTGGAACGGGGCCAGGCAGAGGAGCTGCGGAGCGGGCTGTCGCGGGCGACAGGCGAGCTGGCGACGGCCGCGGCGGCGCGTGACGATGCGCTGCGGCTGCTGGGGTCCCTGCGGGAGGAGCGCGACCGGCTCGCCGGGGAGCGCGACACGGCGCGCAGCGAGCAGGAACGGTTGGCGGCGCGGCTGAACGATCTCGGCCTTGGCGCGCGCGGCACGGAGGAGAGGGTCGCCACGCTGGAACGACAGTTGGCCGAGGCGGTGGCGCGGGCTGAAAGCGTCGGTGGCGATGCGGCGCGCACCACGCGCAACCTGACGGAGGCGCGCCGCACCCTGACGCAGACGGAACAGCAGCGCGCCGCGCTGGAACAGCAGGCGGCGCAGACGGCGGAACAGCTCGCCGCCGCGCGACGCGACCTGGAGACGCTGCGCGCGGAGGCGGCAGCCCTGAACCAGCAGGTGCGCGTCGATCGAGAGACCATCGAGGCGCGGCTTGCCGATCTCGCACGGCTGAACCAGCAGGTGCAGGCGCTTTCCGCGCTGCGCGACGAGTTGGAGCGCCAGGCGCAGGCGGCGCTCGCCCGCGCCGGGGAGGAGGAACGCAACCGCCGCGCCGCAGAGCAGGACGCGTCGCGCAGCGCCGCCGAGGCGGCCGAGGCGCAGCGGCGGCGGGCAGCGGCGGAAGGGCTCGCCG
>NZ_JAAEDI010000019.1 GCF_018129025.1 Neoroseomonas terrae
GGGCCGGGCCGCGCTCGACGCCGATCCGGCCTCCATCCCCGCCCGTCTCAGCCTGGCGCGCGTGCTGGAAGCCGCCGGCCAGGCCCCGGCCGCCGAGGCCCTGTTGCGCACGCCGCCCGCGCTCCGGCAGCCGGTGGTGATGCGTGCCCTCATCGGGCTGGTGCAGCGGCAGCGCGGCATCGAGGCCGCGCTCGCGGTCGTCGCCGACCTGCCCACCGGCGAGGCGGAGGAAGCCGCCGCCGTCGCGCTTCTTCATGGCGACCTGCTGCTGCAGGCCCGCCGCCCGCAGGAGGCGGCCGCTCTTTACGCCGAGGCCGGCGCACGCTGGCCGGCGACGCTCTTCGCGCTGCGCGAGGCCATGGCGCGCGAGGCTGCGGGCGAGAGCGCGGCCGCGCTGCGCGTCCTCGACCGCTGGCTGGACGCGCAGCCGCAGGACGCCGCGGCATTGAGCATGCGGGCGCAATTCGCTATCGCCGCGGAGGACTGGGCGCTTGCGATCCGCCTGCTTGACGTCGCGGTTCGCGTCTCGCCGCTCGATGCCGTCGCGCTGAACAATCTCGCCTGGCTTCTCGCCCGCGACGAGGCGCAGCCGCCCGAGGATCGCGCCGAGGCCCTGGCCGAGCGAGCCTACTACCTGATGCCGAACCGGCAGACGGCGGACACGCTCGGCTGGATCCTGTTCCGCCGGGGCGATGCGCGCCGAGCCGTGCCGCTGCTGCGGATCGCCGCCGCGGATGACGACCCGGCGTCGAGGCTGCGTCTCGCCCGCGCTCTGGAAGCCGGACGCGAACCGCTGGAAGCGCTTCGGCAGCTCGAGGCCTTGCCGGTTGCCGCCCTGCCGCCCCGCGATCGGCTGATCGCCGAGGCGCTTCGCGCCCAACTCGGCGCGGGGCGCTGACGATGGAAGGTCATGTGACGCCCCCGGTGGCAGCGCCGGCCAGGACGCTGCGTCTGCTCACCTTCACCACGCTCTATCCGAATGCCGGCCAGCCCAACCACGGCATCTTCGTCGAGACCCGGCTGCGCCATCTCCTGGCGGGCGCGCCTGTCGAAAGCACGGTCCTTGCCCCCGTGCCTTGGTTTCCCTTCCGCGCGGCGCGCTTCGGTGCCTGGGCGCGCTATGCCGTTGCCCCCCGGACGGAGCGGCGGCACGGCATCGAGGTCCTGCATCCACGATACCTGGCGCTGCCGCGCATCGGCATGCACACGGGGCCGGACGCGCTGTGGGTGACGGCCCGCATCGCCTTGCGGCGGCTGATCGCCGCAGGGCGATGCCTGGACGCCATCGACGCCCACTATCTCTACCCGGACGGCGTCGTCGCGGTGCGGCTGGGGCGGGAGTTCGGCCTGCCGGTGGCGATCACGGCGCGCGGCTCCGACACCAGCCTGCTGCCGCGCTTCCGCCGTCCCGGCCGGCTCATCCGCGAGGCGATCACGAAGGCCGACGCGTTGATCGCCGTCAGCGCCGGGCTGAAGGAGGGCCTCGTCGCCCTCGGCGCGGATCCCGCCAAGGTGACGGTACTGCGCAACGGCGTGGACCTGGCGCTGTTCCACCCGCCCGCGGATCGCGCGGCGGCCCGGGCCGCGCTTGGCGTGCAGGGGCCGGTGCTGCTCTCGGTCGGCCTGCTGATCCCCCGCAAGGGCCATCACCTCATCATCGAGGCGCTGCGCGACTTGCCCGAGGCGACGCTGCTCATCGCCGGGGAGGGCCCCGACCGCGCGGCGCTGGAAGCCCAGGCGCAGCGCCTTGGTCTTGGCGGCCGGGTGCGCTTCCTGGGCGCGGTGCCGCACGCCGCGCTGCCGCCGCTATACGGTGCCGCGGACCTGCTGGTGCTGGCCTCGGAGCGTGAGGGCTGGGCCAATGTCCTGCTGGAAGCCATGGCGTGCGGCACCCCGGCCATCGCTGGCCCGGCCTGGGGCTCGCGGGAAGCGATCTGCACGCCCGCCGCCGGCGTGGTGCTCGATGCCCTGACACCGGGCGCCATCGCCGATGCCGCGCGCGCCCTTCTGGCCGCGCCGCCCGACCGCGCGACGACGCGTGCCCATGCCGAGGGCTTTGGCTGGGACGAGACCACGCGCGGCCAGCTCGACCTGTTCCGCCGTTTGACAGGATGCGGCCGATGACCGGACGACGCGCGCTGCTGGTGGGCACCCTCGGGGCTGCGGCGATACCCGCCCCGGTCCGCGCCCAGGGGCGTCCGCCCTGTGTCGGCCCCGGCGATGTCGCCGGCATCGTGCTCGACGGCAGCGGTGCGGCCGCGGGCAGCATCGTCACCTTCGGCCTCGCCTTCGCCCCGGGCCAGGTGCCGCGCGGAGCGGGTCTGGCCGCCCGTCTGGCCGGTCAGGGCCCGCTGCCTGCTCAGCTCGACGTCGTGACGCGGCATCGCGACGGCTCCGCCCGCTTCGGTGTCGTCGCCCTGGCGGCGCCGGGCCTGCGCCGGGGCGAGCCAGCCGTCATCCTGTTCACGGCGTCGCAGACCCGTCCGCCGCCGCTCGACGCGCCGGCGCTGCTCCAGGCGCGCCACGCGGTCATGGAAGTCGGGCCGCCGGGCGGGCAGCCGTGGCGGTGCGATCTGCTGGCCCTGGCATCGCGGAGCCCGGGGACGGGGCAGGGCGTGTGGCAGGCTGGTCCGCTCGCCGTGCAGTCGCGGGTGACGCAGGCCGTACCGCCGGCGGCGCTCGGCGGCATTACCTCGATGCGCCTGGTCGCGGACGTGACGCTGCAGGCCGATGGCGTACTGCGCGTCGATGCCTGGCTGCGCAACGACATTGCCATGCAGCGCGGCGGCGGGCGGGCGCAATACGACATGCGTCTGCTGCTGGACAACCGCATCGCATTGAAGGCCGAAGGCGTCTCCCAGCCGCTCTACACCGGCTGGGGGCGCGCCGTGACCGCTCGGCCTAGTGGCGGGCCGGCGCCCGACCCGCCCCATGTCCGCCACGATGCGGAACGCCTCGCCGATCTCGGCGCGATAGCCCGCTACGACCGGTCCATCCCGGTTGCGGACCGGGTGCTGGAGGAATTCGGGGCGGCGGTGGCCGCGCCGGCCTGGGCGGTGCCGCTCGGGGCGCGCGGCATCACCCAGTACATGCCGATGACCGGCGGCCGTCCGGATATCGGGCCGACGACGCTGAGCCAGGCCGCCTGGCTGATCTCGAGTGACCGCCGCGCCGCCGCCTATGCGATGGGCCAGGCGGAAGCGGCGGGATCCGTCCCCTGGCATTTCTGGGACCCGGCCGCCGATGGCTGGCTCGACACGAGGCGCTGGCCGATGCTGTGGACCGACCCGCGGGGCCGCGCGCCGCCACGGGGCCTGCTCATCCAGGTGCCGACCGATACGGGATGGTCCACGGACCTCGCCCACCAGCCTGACCTGTCCTACGTGCCCTACCTGCTGACCGGCCGGCGCGCCTTCCTCGACGGGCTGCAGGCCCAGGCTGCCCGCAGCGTGATGGACTACTGGCCCGAGCAGCGGGGCTCTCCCGACCGGCCGGGCCCGGGCGAAGGCTTCAACCTGTTCCGCGACAACCAGGTGCGCGGCACCGCCTGGAGCCTCCGGCAACTCGGCGGTTCCCGCTGGGCGACGCCGGAGGGCGATCGGCACCTTGCGTGGGTCGCGGCGGCCGAGGACGGCAACTGGGCCTGGGCGCGGTCCCGCATCCCGGCCTGGACCGCCGAGCAGGGCGAGGCGCATGGCTGGTGCCCGCCGGCGGACAATGACGACGGCCGCCTCTACCCCTGGCAGCAGGACATGCTGGCCAGCACCGCCGCTGCGGCCGCACGCCGCGGTCATGCCGACGCGCGCGCGGTGCTCGCCTGGATGGAGAACTTCATCGCCGGGCGCTTCCTCGCCGGCGACCGGGGCTTCAACCCGCGCGATGGCTGCGCCTATGCGCTCGCCTACGCGCCCCCGCAACGGAACAGCCGCCCCCACGGGAACTGGGCGCGCATCGGCGCCGACACCGTCGCCCGGGGCTGGTCGAACGGTGGGGGCTGGGGCAGCAGCGCGGGCTATTACGGCTCGTGGGCCCTGCAGAGCCTCTCCGCGATGATCGATGTGCTCGGCAGCGAAAAGGCGCGGCGCGCCTATGCCTGGCTTGAGGCGGCCGCGCCGCCGGCGACGCGGCCCGAATCATACCGCACCGATCCCACGCTCAGCATCGTGCCGCGCGGCCGGCCGCGGGTGCCAGGCGCCGTACCGGCCTGTGTGCGATAGGGCCCCGTTCCTGCACCGGACGCTCCAGGGCGCAGCCGGATGGTCCTGTCGGCGGATTTTACAGTCTTCGTCGGCGACCACGACGGCAGCACCGTAAGTATCGGAAAATAAACACCTTACTATCGCGGCACGCGGCTTGCGTAACGAACGATGCGACTGGTTCGTCGGTGCTTCGGAGGGGCCGAGGTGCTGCATGGACGGGGACGGGAGAATTCGATGAAGCGGCTTGCCCTTGCCCTATTGGGGCTGTTCTGTGCCGGCCAGGCCGTGCCGGCCTCGGCGGGGCCGATGATCCTGACCCGCGTCTACGAGGACAACCAGCTCGTTGCCGCATCCTCGACGTCCGCGGGTGTTGACGCGGTCGGCGGCGTCACGTCGAGCGGGCGCTTCTACTATGGTGCCGCCGTCAGCGGCGTGCCGGTTCTCGACTCACCGTCGCTAGCGGGGGCCTCGATCGGCCTGAGCAGCCTGTTCGGCTTCAGCGGGGAGCACACGCTGACTTTCGCCTTCTCGCAAACCGGGCTGAGCAGCACGGGCGGCGGTGGGCTCCTCTCGCAGCTCCTCAGCAGCGTCAGCACGACCTTTCTGGGCTTCACCGATATGGTGAAGAGCGTGACGCTGGGCAGCTGGATGGATGCCGGCAACAGCGCCTTCGGCATGACGACGCTGATCGGGTCCCAGACCTTCACAAGTGACGGCAGCCAGAGCTTCTCCAAGAACATCTCCCTGCCGCCGGGCAGCCTGTTCTCCGAGACGATCCTGATCTCCGCGGTGTTCCGCGGCGGCGGAGCCTCGGTGGTCTCGACGGCGTCGATCAACGGCGTTTCGAGCCCGATCGTGGCGGTCCCGGAACCCGCGTCACTGCTGGTCTTCGGCACGGCCCTCCTGCTGTTCGGCTGCGCGATGCGTCTGCGCGGCCGGCGGGTGGCCGGATAGGCGCGGCCGGCAAGGCCGGCACGACAGCAGAAGCGACATCGGATCCGGGGGCGGACCATAGTCTGGGAGTGCGGCATGGCCAGCTATCTCGTGACCGGCGGTTGCGGTTTCATCGGTTCCCATCTCTGCGTCGCGCTTCTCGCCGGCGGCCACGACGTCCTGGTGCTCGACGACCTGTCGACCGGGCATCCCGACAATCTCGCGCCGGGTGCCGCGCTGATGGTCGGCGACATCGCCGACTGCCATGTGCTGCATGAGGCGATGGCGGGGGTGGATGGCTGCTTCCACCTGGCGGCCATCGCATCCGTGGAGCGTGGCGTGCGTGACTGGACGGGCACGCATCGCACCAACCTGTCCGGTACGGTCGCCGTGTTCGAGGCGGCGCGGCGCGAGAGCGAGGCCCGCGGCGTGTCCGTGCCGGTCGTCTACGCCTCCTCCGCCGCCGTCTATGGCGATCCGGCGAGCCTGCCCGCCGCCGAGACGACGCCGGCCCGCCCGCTATCGGCCTATGGCGCCGACAAGCTGGGTTGCGAGCTGCATGCGCGTGCCGGCGGCGCGGTGCACGGGCTGCACAGTGTCGGCCTGCGCTTCTTCAACGTGTTCGGGCCACGACAGGATCCGCGCTCGCCCTATTCGGGCGTCGTCTCGATCTTCTGCGGCCGGCTGGCACGCGGCGAACCGCTCGACATCCATGGCGACGGTGAGCAGACACGCGACTTCGTCCATGTCGCCGATGTCGTCGCGGCACTGGTCGCCGCCCTTCGCCGCGCTGCGCCGGACGCGCCCGTCTTCAATGTCTGCACGGGCCGCGCGACCAGCGTTCGTGACCTCGCGATGCTGCTTGGAGATGCTTGGGGCCTAACGCCGACGCTACGGTTCGGCACCCCGCGAGCTGGCGAGATCCGCCACTCGGTCGGATCGCGCACCGATACCGCCGTGCAACTCGGGCTGGCGGACACCATGCCGCTGGACCGCGGCCTCATCGATCTGTCCGACTGGTTCCGGGCGGGTCAGCCGCGCCTGGTCAGCAGCGGGCCGCTGCGCGTCCTAGAGAATGCCCAGCCATGAGACGGCCTGGATGATGACCACCCAGAGCAAGACCGACGTGACGATAATCAGCCCCGCACCCAGCGGCCACCCAACGCGGTCAACAGGAACAGAACCTGCGGCTCCGCCTACCAAGCGATCATTCGTCCGATCAACACCACTCACGATCACCTGCCTCCCCGAAAGGATTCGTCGCTCCCGCGTGATCCTTCCGATTTCAATCACACATCGTGAGATGTGGGAAGAAGATTCCGGATGCGCAAGCACCGGTTGTGCGTATCCGAGGAATGTGATGCAGAGAAGCAACATGCCGCGGCAAGTATCCCGCATCCATTGTGGAAGAGGCACCTGATGTGCGGCATCGCGGGCCTTTTCCATCCGTTTGACGGTGCGCCACCCGGCTCGCGCCGGCTGGTCCGCATGACTGATGCCATCGCGCATCGCGGTCCCGATGGCAGCGGGCTTCACCTTGCGCCGGGCCTCGGCCTTGGCCACCGCCGGCTGGCGATCGTGGATCTTGCCGGCGGCGCCCAGCCGATGTTCACCGAGGATGAGCGGCTGTGCATCGTCTTCAACGGGGAGATCTACAACCATCACGCGCTGCGCGCGCGGCTCGAGGCCGCCGGCCACCGCTTCCGCACGCGCTCGGATACCGAAGCGATCCTGCTCGCCTGGCGGGCATGGGGCGTCGGATGCCTCGACCAGCTTGACGGCATGTTCGCCTTCGCGTTGTGGGATGCGGCACGGGGCACGCTGCTACTGGCGCGCGACCGGCTCGGCGAGAAGCCGCTCGACTACGCCTGGCTGCCCGACGGCACGCTGGCCTTCGCATCGGAACCCGCGGCCCTGCTGACGCTGCCCGAACTGCCGCGGGGGCTCGACCCGGCGGCGGTCGATGATTTCCTGGCACTGGGCTACGTGCCCGATCCGGCCACGATCCATGCGGCGATCCGCCGCCTGCCGCCGGCGCACTTCATGCTGCTTCACCGGGGTCGGGATGGCGGCGGCGACAGCGCGCCCCGCCGATACTGGTCCCTGCCGACCGCGGCCGGACCCGCGCCGGATGACGCGCCGGCCGAACTCGCGGCGCGGTTGGATGCCGCGGTCCGTGCGCGGCTGATGGCGGATGTGCCGCTGGGCGCCTTCCTGTCCGGCGGCGTCGATTCCGCGGGCGTTGCCGCCATGGCCGCGCGTGCGGCCGCCGGGCCGCTCGCAACCTTCACCATCGGCTTCGAGGGTGCAGGCGACGAACGAGCGCTCGCCGCATCGGTCGCCGCCCGCTACGGGACTGCCCACACCGCCGAGCCCGGCCAGGCCGACTACGTCGCCGCCGCTGCGGAGCAGGCCGCGCTGTTCGGGGAGCCCTTCGGCGATCATTCCTCCGTCCCGACGCTTGCCGTCGCGCGGCTGGCGCGCCGCCATGTCACGGTGGCACTGACCGGGGATGGCGGGGACGAGGTGTTCGCCGGCTATCGCCGCTACCGTTGGCACAGCCTGGCGGAAGCCGTGCGACGCCATCTGCCGGCCGGCGCGCGGCGCCGCGTGCTGGGCGGGCTCGCGCGCGCGTATCCGCGCATGGCCGGCGCGCCGCGCTGGCTGCGCGCGAAGTCGACGCTCACCGAGATGAGCCTCGACAGCGCGATCGGCTACTACCGCACGATCTGCAAGATGCAGGAGGACCGCCGCCGCGGCGTGCTCTCCCGTCGCTTGCGAACCGAACTGGACGGCCACGACCCGGCGGCGCGCTTCGCGGCGCTGATGGATGAGTGCGACCCCGGCGACGGCCTGCTCCAGGCCCAGTACGCGGACATCCACACCTATCTACCCGGCGACATCCTGGTGAAGGTCGACCGGATGAGCATGGCGACGTCGCTCGAAGTGCGGCCGCCGCTGCTCGATCCCTCGCTCGTCGCCTGGGGCCTCGCGCTGCCGGCCCGCGTGAAGCTGCAGGGCGGCCATGGCAAGCAGGTTCTGCGCAAGGCGCTCGCGCCGCTGCTGCCAAGCGAATTGTTGTGGGGCCGCAAGCGCGGTTTCGCCGCCGATATCGCCGGTCAACTCCGCACCCGGATGCCGCAACTGCGCGCGCAGCTTTTGAGCGCGCCGATGCTCGACAGCGGGCTGTTCGACAGCGAGGCGATCGCGCGCCTCACCGAGGAACACGCCGATGGCGTGGCCGACCACGCGCAGCCGCTGTGGCAGCTTCTGATGTTCGCGGCCTTCCTGGATCAGCGCGAGGCTTCGCGCCCGGCCGACCCCGCGCCGGCCCTCGCGCGATCCTGACGCGCGGGGCCGGGGCGCGGCCTCATCGGAAGTTGGGGGAGGCCGGCGCGCGCCGGTCTGCGCCATTCGCCGCCGCATCGGTGCGGCGGACGACCCCGGCGTCGATCAGGCCCTGCAGCGCCTTCTGCATGACATCGACCGAATTCGCGAAGCCTTCGATCGAGAAGATCACGCGCTGGCGCAGCACGGCTCGCGGCGTGTTGTCGGGGTTCCGCTCCGTCGGCGACAGGCTCGTCAGGTCGACCCGGACGATCGAACCGCTGACGGTGATCTCGCCGATGCCGTCGGAAAAGATTTCGGGATGCATGCTGCGCTCCTTGTTCGCCCCGCGGCCATGATTCCGCGGCACACATCGGCACCGCAACAGTTTTGCGGCTCGCGGCTTACGCCGCGAGCTGCCCCTGGAAGACCACGTCCACCCAGTAGTTGGTCGAGTTCCACGAGCCGGTCGGGAACTGGCTGCCGCCATAGGCGAACAGTCCGTTGTTCCCGGCCGGCGCGGTGAGCGGCCCGCTCTCGCGCGCCTGGTTGAAGTAGCCGCCATTCGCGGCGTAGTTGCCCGACTGGGTGTGATAGGACGCGACGTAGTCGGTATTGGCCGTGATCGCGACCGGCGTGGCGAATTCCACCTGCTGCCAGCCGCTGGCCGTTTCATTGGTGAAGGTCGCGGTCTCGAGCAGCGTGCCCGTGGCCGTCCACAGGCTGCCGGTGTGCGGCCCGGTATTCTGCGCGCCCTTGTAGAAACGGATGCCGGTGATGAAGCCGTCCATGCTCGACCGGAAGCGCATGCCGAGCTCGAGCGCGCTTGGATCGTTCACGGAGGCGATGGCTGGCACGTCGCCGGCACCGAACAGGCTGGCGGAAGCTGCCGGCGCCCCCACCGCCACGGCGACGGAGGCCGTGGCCGTCCCGCCCCGCGCATCCGTGATGCCGTAGGAGAAGCCAGCGGTTCCGGTGAAGCCGGCCTGCGGCGTGAAGGTGACGGTGCCCGCCTGGGCATCGTAGGCCACGCTGCCGTTGCTCGCACCGGATACGCTGCTGAGGCTGAAGGCATCCCCGTCCGGATCCCGATCGTTGCCGAGCAGGGCCGCGACGGGCAGCACGAGCGGCGCGCCGTGCATCGTCGAGAAACCGGCGTCGTCCGTGGCCACCGGCGCGCGGTTGCGGGCGTCCATCACGACATCGACCCAGTAGTTGGTGGCGTTCCAGCTCCCATCCGGGAAGGTGCTGGCATTGCCGTAGGCGAAGACGCCGTTGGCGCCCGCCGCGGTCGCCAGCACGCCGTTGTCGTGCGGTGTGCTGAAGTAGCCGGCGGTCGCCGAGTAGTAGCCGGACGTCGTGTGATAGGATGCGAGATAGGTTTGCCCGGCCGTGATGCTGACGGGCTGCGCGAAATTCGCCTGCTGCCAGCCGCTGCCCGTCTCGGTGGTGAAGGTGACGCTGGCGAGCAGCGTGCCGTCTGCCGTCCACAGGTTGCCGGTATGCGTGCCGGTGTTCTGCGCGCCCTTGTAGAAGCGGATGCCGGTGATCATTCCGCCCAGCTCGGCGGTGAAGCGCACGCCGACCTGAACGGCCCGGCTGTCCTGCACCGCTTCCACCGTGGGGCGGTCGAGCGCATCGAACAGGCGCAGGTTGGTGCCTGGATCGACGACATCGATGCCGACCGAGGCCCCCCCCACATCGCCGTGGGCATCGGCGAGCGTGTAGCTGAAGGTCGCCGTCCCGAGGAACCCGGCGTCCGGCGTGAAGGTGACGGTGCCGGCC
This sequence comes from Neoroseomonas terrae, assembly GCF_018129025.1. Lineage (GTDB taxonomy): Bacteria > Pseudomonadota > Alphaproteobacteria > Acetobacterales > Acetobacteraceae > Neoroseomonas > Neoroseomonas terrae. The sequence continues at coordinate 10,245 of NZ_JAAEDI010000019.1, forward strand.
TGCGCGTTGAGCACGGCGGTGCCGCCCACCGCGCCCGAGATGCCCGTGATCGACAGCGCATCCCCATTCGGATCCCGGTCATTGGCGAGCAGGGAGGCGAGGGTGATCACCAGCGGCGTGTTCCCCTGCGTCATCAGACCGCTGTCGTCCATGCCGACCGGTGCGGTGTTGCCGGCGGCGAACAGGACATCGACCCAGTAGTTGGTCGAGCTGTAGCTGTTCGTCGGGAGGCTGCCGCCGCTGCTGTAAGCGTACACGCCGTTGGCGCCGCCTTCCGCGACGATGGCGCCGTTCGTGTGGTCGGCGGAGAAGAAGCCGGGCGTCGCGGAGTACCGTCCCGTCGTGTGATAGGATACGACATAGGTATCGCCGGTGACGAGCGTGACCGGCTGCGCGAAGTAGACCTGCTGCCAGCCGCTGCCCGTTTCCTGCACGAAGGTCGCGGAGGCCAGCAGCGTACCGTCGGTCGACCACAGCTTGCCGACATGCACGCCCGTGTTCTGCAGGCCCTTGTAGAACCGGATGCCGGCGACGTTGCCGTTCTGCGTCACCTTGAAGCGCATACCGAGCTCGATGGCGCCGCTATCTTCCACCGCCATCACGGCGGGCGTCGCACTCGGCTGGAACAGCGTCGTGATTGGAGGCAGGTCACGCACCTCGAGCGCGACATTCGCCTGGGATGTCCCGCCGCGGCCGTCGGAGAGGATGTAGGTGAACCCCGCCGTGCCGGCGAAGCCCGCGTTCGGCGTGAAAGTGACGGCCCGCGCCGTTGCGTCGTAGGCCACCGTGCCGTTGACGGCGCCGGAGACGCCCGTGATGGTCAGCGTATCGCCGTTCTGGTCGGTGTCGTTGCCGAGCAGACTCGCCGCGCCGAGAACCAGCGGCGTGTTGCGCGCCACGACGAAGCCGCTGTCATCCACGCCGATCGGCGCGACGTTGACGGTCACCGTCGGCTCGAACAGCACGTCCACCCAGTAGTTCGTCGCGTTGTAGGTCTGCGTCGGGAAGTTGCCCGACGCGCCGTAGGCATAGACGCCACCGCTGCCGGCGACAGAGAGCGGCCCGCTGGCATGGCCGTTCTGGAAGAAGCCCGGCGTCGAGGCGTAGTAGCCCGTCGTCGTGTGATAGCTCGCGACATAGGTCTGGCCGACCGTCAGCGTGACCGGAGTCGCGAAGGTCACCTGTTGCCAGCCGGTTGCCGTCTCGCTGCTGAAGGTCGCGCTCGCCAGCAGCGTGCCGTCCGCCCGCCAGAGATGCGCGGTGTGCACCCCGGTGTTCTGCGTGCCCTTGTAGAAGCGGATGCCCGAGACCGTGCCGCCGGTCGCGGCGACGAAGCGCACGCCCAGCTCCACCGCGCTGCTGTCGGCCGTGGTGACGAATTGCGGCGCATCTGCCGCACCGAACAGGCCGACGCGATAGGGCGGTTCCTGGACCGCGACGGTGACGACGGCCTGCGAGGTGCCGCCGCGCCCGTCCGTCATCGTGTAGGTGAAGCCCGCCTGGCCGACGAAGCTCTGATCCGGCGTGAAGGTCACGATCTGGCGGTAGTAGTCCCAGCTTACCGTGCCGTTCGTCGCGCCGGATACCGACAGGATGGACAGGGGGTCGCCATTGGCGTCGCTGTCGTTGCCGAGCAGCGTCGCCGCCGCGATCGCCATGCGCGCGCCGCGCTCGGTCCTCAGGGTCGGGTCGGCGGCGGCGACCGGGGCCGTGTTGCCCACCGCCGAGTTCGGATTGAACACGACGTCGACCCAGTAGTTCATCGCGGCCTGCACCGGCCCGCCCGGGAAGGCGCCGGCGGCGCCGATCACGCCGTTCGGCCCGGTCATCCAGTCGCTGCGCAGCCCTGTCAGCGGGCCGCTCTGATGCGCCTCGGCAAAATGGCTGCCATGGGCGGCGAGGTAGATGCCCGTCGTCGTGCTGTAGGAGGCGACATAGACGGTGCCCGCCGCAATGGTGACCGGCTGGGCGAAGTTGACCTGCTGCCAGCCGCTGCCGGTCTCGTTGGTGAAGGTCCCGGTCGCGAGCAGCGTACCATCCGCCGACCACAGCTTGGCCACATGCGGCCCGGTGTTGCGCTCATCCTTGTAAAAGCGGATGGAGGAGATGGTGCCGCTGCGCTCCGCGGCGAACTTCACGCCCACCTCGGTCGGGCCGAAGACGTGCACGACGCAGACGTTGCAGCACACCGCGACCTGCGACGGGTCCCAGTTCTCCGGCAGGGGCGGCGGCGTCTCGTCGGGCGCGAAAAGGCTGACCTGGCTGGCCTCGCCGACCGTCACGGTCCGCGCTGCGCTGGCAAAGCCCATGTTCAGGCTGTCATCGACCGAACGGGCGAGAAGCTGGTAGCTGCCAGCCTCCGGTGCCCGCCACTGGTAGGACCAGGTGCCCGCCACACTATCGAAGGTCGCCGCCCACCAGGATGTCCCGCCATCGGTGGAGACCTCGACCGCTGCGACGCGCCCGCCGATATCCGCCATGTTGCCGGTCAGCGTGACGCGCTGGCCTTCGATCACCTGCCCCGCGATGGCATTCATCGTCGAGGTCGGCGCGGTGAAGTCGATCGAGGCCGTCGCCGGCGCCAGCCCCGCCTGCAGCGTCTGCGCCTGCACGCCCATGTCGGCGAACAGGTTCACCATCGCCTGCTGGACGTTCGCGTCGGTCGGCGTGACCTCGAGGTCATGGTTGGAATCGAGGCCCCAGGACCAGTAGACGGTGCCCGCGCCGAAGACGAGCGCGCCGCTCGCCGCCCGGTACAGCGTCAGGTTGTGGGTCGCGATGCCCGGGCCGACCGAGGTGCCGTAGTCGTAAAGAAGCTGGTTCACCGCGACGGCCGAATGCGACAGCCGGATCAGCCCGTCCGGCGTGAAGGAATTGTCCGGCGCGCTGTCCCACTCGTAGCCGAGCAGGTTCCGCACGAGCTCGGCCGTCTCGCCCGGCCGTGTCTCCGCCACCTCGGTGTTCCGCCAGAAGCGGAGCTGGGTCATCGAATACGGGATCTGGATGGTGTCGAGCCGGTAGCTGTCGACGCTGAACTGCGTGCCCTGCAGCGCGTTTTCCGGTCCGTGCCCGCCAAGGGCGGGGTCGTAGCTCAGGTCGCGCCAGGTGCCGGTCCACTCGTCGCTAGGGTCGATTTTCGATCCCGCCCGTGTCTCCTTGTAGACGACCATGGTGCGGTAGTCGGTCTCGCTGCCGTCGATCGACGCTTCCCAGCGCGTCTTCCAGTAGACCGAGTTGCCGCTGAGGAAGGCCAGGCTGACGCCGGCATCCCGCGCGGCCTCGACATTGGCGCGCTGCTGGCCGGACCAGTATTCGTCATGGCCGACCGTCAGGTAGATCTTGTGGTCGAGCAGGCCAGCGCCGTTGCGCGCCGCATCGATGCCCGAGATGTAGGAGACGTCGTAGCCATTCGCCTCCAGCCAGCGGACGGCCGAATACTCCGCACCGAAGATGAAGTCCTGCGGCCCGGAATAGGTGCCGATGCTGTCCCGCGTGACGATCGGGCGGTTGTAGCTGACGGCGAAGGCGCGGCCGGGCGCGGTATCCCCGCCCGGCCCGTTGCCGCCATAGACATTCGCTCCGCCCCAGCCATTGTAGGCGTGCCAGGTGCTGTCTGCGGTCTGGAAGACGATGTCGCTCGGCGCGGCATCATTGCGGACGATGAAGGGGACGTGATTCTCCCCGAAGGTGCCGTCCTCCCGCACGAGCTTCGCGATGTAGATGCCCGAGACCGCATCCATCGGGACCTGCCAGGTATCGGTCACCGACCAGTTGCCGGCATCCACCATCCCCGTCGCGGCGTCGTACAGCGCCCCCGGCTGAAGCACGACGCCACCCTGGTGGTCGAACGTGCCCATCAGCCGCGCGCCATCGCCGCCGTAGTAGCCGAGGCGATAGATCTCGATCCGGTAGTCGCTGGTATTCGTGTTGATCTTGAAGCTGACCGTCTGCCCGAGATTGTAGCTGATGTCGGTGGTGAAGCCCTCGATGTTGTTCGAGGCGGGCCCCTGTAGGTCCCATACGCTCTGCGGCGTGCCCTGCTTCATGTTCTCGAGCACGATGGCGTTCGGACCGACCGCGGCGGCCTGAATCGACGAGCTCGACATCGTCGGCGCCTGAACCGAGAAGCTCGACATCGTCGATGCCGCCTGGAGGTCGCCGGCAGCCGGTGGCGCCTCTGATGCTGCGGCGGCCGTCATTGGCTGGAACGTCCCCGTGATGGACGCCGCCGGCGAGCTGAAGCGCACAACGTCGCTCACCCCGCGGATGAACATCTCGCCCTGCGGACTGCCAAGCGGTTCCAGACCCGGATCGTAGAGCGGGGGGATCAGGCTGGAACCGGGTGTCGTCGTGGTCGTGGACATGCTCGGTCTCCGGCGACAGGGGTCACGGCTCGCGCAGGCTCTCGTCGAGCCCGCGCAGGAGGGGGTAGGCGAAATAGGCGAGCAGGTTGCGGCGCCCGACCTGCACCTCGCCCACCAGCGTCATGCCCGGCATCAGGCGGACCGGCGCAGGCACGCCGCGCAACGCGACGTCCTCGAATGCGACGCGGCCGCGATAGGCGGTCTCGCCGCCATTCTCGCGGTCGCGCGGGAAGGCGCCCTCGCTGATCGTCCGCAGGTGGCCGTCCGTGCTGCCATGTTCCTGATAGGGAAAGGCGTCGAGCTTCAGCCGCACGCGCTGCCCGACGGCGAGCCGCCCGACATCGGCCGGCGCGATGGTCAGCTCGGCCTCGAGCACCGCGTCCGTGGGCACCAGCGTGAACAGCGCCTCGGCCTCCCGCACCACCGAGCCGACCGAGCGGGCAGCGACTTCCAGCACCACCGCATCGGTTGGCGCGGTCAGCACCACCATGCTGCGGCGCAGCTCCGCCTTCGCGAGCTCTTCCTGGCTCGCGTCGCGCTCGGCGCGGACGCGCACCAGTTCCTCGAACATCTGCTGGCGGAGATCCTCGAGGAAGGCGCGGCGCTCGGCCTGGATGCGCAGCACGTCGTGGGCCAGCTCGTCCAGGTTGGCCCGCTGCCGTTCCAGCCGCCCCTCCAGGTCCAGCCGGCTGCTCCGTGTCTCCAGCAGCGTGACGCGCGAGCCGGTCTGGGTCGCGAGCAACTGTGTGCGGATGCCTTCCAGCTCACGCAGCACATCCAGCCGTACGGCCATCACCTCCTGGTCACGCTGGCTGGTCTGGATGGAGGCCTGGGTGGAAGCGATGCGCGCGTCGAATTCGGCGAGCCGCGCACGGCGGAAGGCGCTGCGCTGCGCGAAGGCGGCAGCCTGCAACCGTTCCTCGGCATCGGCCCCGGGCCCCGGGGCGTAGTCGCGCCCGTCCAGTTCCGCTTCCAGGCGGGCGGCGAGCGCCCCGCGCGCCGACAGCCGCCCGCGAAGCTGCGCGAGGTCGGCCGCCGCGAAGGTCGGGTCCAGCGTGGCGAGGGTCTGCCCGGCGCGCACCACGTCGCCCGGTGCGACATTCAGGCCGCGGATGACGGAGGTCTCGAGGGGCTGGACGACAAGATTCGGCGTCGTCGCCGTCAGCCGTCCGGTCGCCACCACCACGCGATCCACCTGGGACAGCGCTGCCCAGGCCACCGCCGTCACGATCAGCCCCGCCGCGGCGTAGAGCACGAGCCGCGCCGGGGAACGCGGCTGCTGCTGGACCAGCGCGGAGGCGTCCGGCTGGAAGGCCGCCATGCGCGGCGGCGGGGGAGGGGAGGGGTCCCGCCCCTTGCCGCCATCGACGGTGCGGAGTTCCGGGGGGGTCATGCCGCCACCCGCATCTGCTGGTTCCACAGCGCGCGGTAGTCCGTGCAGCGCTGCAGCAGTTCCCCGTGCCGCCCGACATCGACCACCCGGCCGCGATCCATCACGAGGATGGCGTGGGCATCGACCAGGGTGGCAAGCCGGTGGGACACGATGAGAACCGTCCGCCCTTCCGCGATGCGGCGCAGGTTGCGCCGGACGATGGCTTCGCTCTCCGGGTCGAGCGCGCTCGTCGCCTCGTCCAGGATCAGCAGTCGCGGCCGCGTGATCAGGGCGCGCGCGATCGCCAGGCGCTGGCGCTGCCCGCCCGAAAGATTCTGCCCGCCTTCCTCGATCTCGGTGTCGAAGCCGCGTGGCAGGCGTTCGATGAACTCGTCGGCGCCGGCCAGCCGCGCGGCCTCGGCGATCTCCTCCGGCCGCGCGTCCGGTCGGGGGGCCGCGATGTTCTGGCGCACCGTGCCGCGGAACAGGAAGTTCTCCTGCAGCACCACGCCGGTCGCATGGCGCAGATGCGCGAGGTCGAATTCGCGGATGTCGTGCCCGTCGATCCGCAACACGCCCTCCTGGGCCGTGTGCAGGCCCTGGAGCAGCTTGGTCAGGGTAGACTTGCCCGACCCGCTGCGCCCGACGATGCCAAGCACGCCGCCGGCCGCGATCTGGAAGCTGACATCGTCCAGCGCCGGCGCCGCGGTGTTCGGGTAGCGGAAGCTGACGCCCTCGAAGGCCAGGGCGCCGTCGATCGGCGGGGTGATCCCCTGGCCACGGCCGGCGCGTTCCGGCTCCGCCCCCATCACCTCTCCGAGCATGCGCACGGACATGGCGACGTCCTGGTACTCATGCGCCATGCCGACGAGCTGCAGCAGCGGCCCGGAGACGCGCCCGGCCAGCATGTTGAACGCCACCAACGCGCCGATGGTCATCTGACCGTCGAAGACGAGCAGCGCACCCAAGCCGACGATGGCGACCATCATCGACTTCTCGAGCAACCCGGTCGCGGATTGAGCGAGCGCCGAGACCTTCTCGACCTCATGCCGCATGCGTACCGCGCCGGCGGACCGCGCATCCCACACCTGCCGCTGCCGTGGCTCCATGGCGAGCGACTTCAGCGTGCGCATGCCGTGCACGCTCTCGACCAGCAGGGCCTGTCGCTCGCCCTCCGCCCGGTGCAGGGCGGCGAGGCGTCGCCGGAACGGCCCCGAGACCGCGCCGATCACCAGTGCAGCCACCAGCGCGAAGCCGAGCACCACCAGTGCCAGCCGCGCGCTGTAAAGGAACAGGATCGGCAGGAAGACGAGCAATGTCATGCTGTCGAGCAGGGTGAGGAACATCCGCCCCGTCAGGAATTCCCGCACCCGCCCGGCCTGTTGCAGGTGCCGCACCACGACGCCGGCGGGCATGCGCTCGAAGAAGTCGATCGGCAGCCGCAGCAAATGCGCGAAGGTGCGCGTCGTAATGCGGATATCGACGCGGTTCGTCGCGTAGATCAGCAGGTAGCGCCGCAGGAAGCCGAACACCGCGTCGAACACCAGCGCGAGCAGCACGCCGACCAGCAGGACCTGAAGGGTGGCGTAGCTCTGGTGCACCAGCACCTTGTCGATCACGATCTGGAAGAAGATCGGCACCGACAGGCCGAGCAGGCAGAGGAACAGCGCGGCCAGCGCGACCTCCCCAAACAGCCGGCGTTCCCGGAACAGCTCCGGCACGAACCAGGCGAGGCCGAAGCGCGGTGCCTCCTCCGCCAGCGCGGCGGGCGTGACGAGCAGCGCCTCGCCGGTGAAGCGCTCCTCGAAGCGGGATCGCGGCACGCGCAGCACCGTCTCGCCGGCCAGCGGGTCGCGCACCAGCGCGGCCTCCTCGTCCTCCTCCGCCGCGACGCCGAGCACCACCACCCAATTGTCGTTGTCGAGCCGGCCGAGCACCGGATGGGTCGGCGGCAACGCCCGCAAATCCGCCCATGACAGGGTCGTGTGTTCGAGGCGAAGCCCGATCTCGCCGCCCACGCGGATCATCATAGCAGCCGGGGTTTCTCCCTCGCCAAGCGTGTAATCACGGCGCAGCCGTTCAACCGAAAGATGCATGCCGTGATGGCGTGCGACATCGGCGAGGGATTCCAGTGACGTGATGCGTGGCGGGTCCGGCATGGTATTATGCGATTCTTTACACTTCTTCTGTTGCGTTTCACGGTAATGGATATGTATTGCTTGAAACGGTTCGTGACTGCAAACCGAATCATAGGCGCGTGTGCGAGAAGTGATATCGTTACGTGTATAGAAACGAATATGCCCCCCGCCGCCTCCCGGTGACCGTGCTGTCCGGCTTCCTCGGCGCGGGGAAGACGACGGTGCTGCGCCATCTGCTCGACAACGCCGGCGGTCGGCGCCTCGCCGTCCTGGTCAATGACATGGCGGAGACCAACATCGATGCGGCGCTGCTCGATGCCGGCGGGGCCGCGGGGCGCGGCAGTGGCGACATGGTCGAGCTGACCAATGGCTGCATCTGCTGCACCCTGCGCGAGGAGCTGATTGCCGAGGTCGCGGCACTCGCCCGCTCCGGCCGCTTCGATGCGCTGGTGATCGAGAGCACCGGCATCAGCGAACCGATGCCCGTCGCCGCAGGCTTCGAATTGCCGCTGCCGTCCGGCGACGCGCTGGCGGATATCGCGCGGCTCGACACCATGGTCACTGTCGTCGATGCGGACGCGTTCCTGCGCGACTATTGCAGCCGCGACAGCCTCGCCGATCGCAGGCTGGGCAACGGCGCGGCGGATGGGCGCCATCTTGTCGATCTGCTGACCGACCAGGTGGAGTTCGCGGACGTCATCCTGCTGAACAAGGCGGACCTCATCCCGCCGGAGGCGCTGCGCCGCCTTGCCGCGCTGATCGCCGCGCTGAACCCGCCCGCCATGATCATCCCCTGCGTCGGCGGGGCGGTGCCGCCGGCATCCCTGATCGGCACCGGCCGCTTCGACGCCGCGCGCGCCCGCGCCGCGGCCGGCTGGCAGCGCGCGCTGGCCGGCGAGCACCCGCCGGAGAGCGAGGAATTCGCGATCGCCTCCTTCGTCTGGCGTGCTCGCCGGCCGTTGCATCCGGCCCGCATCGCCGCGGTGCTGCGCGCGCCGCTGCCCGGCGTGCTCCGCGCCAAGGGCGTGCTGTGGCTGGCGAACCGCCACGATTGGGCGGCGCAGTGGCATCTGGCCGGCGGCCAGCGTCGCCTGACCCCCGCCGGCCCCTGGTGGGCCGCGCGGCCCCGCGCAACCTGGCCCCAAGGCGACGCCTGGCGCCGATGGTTCGGCGGTCAGTGGCAGGAGCCGTGGGGCGACCGGCGACAGGAGATGGTCTTCATCGGCCAGGCCATGCCGCGGGCGGAGATCGTCGCCGCCCTCGACCGCTGCCTGATGACCGACCACGAGATGGTCACAGGCCCGGCAGGTTGGCGCGACCTCCCCGATCCGTTCCTGGCGTGAGCCCCGCGGCGGGTGGACGCCATCGCTGGTCCGTGCCTTGCTTGACCCGGGAGATGAGATGACCCGGGGGCCGATGGCCGATGAGCCAGGCGTTGTTGCAACTCGACGAGGTGGTGAAGCGATTCCCGGTCCGCGACACGCTGGGCCGCCGCGCCGGCGCCGTGCATGCGGTGGACGGCGTCTCCCTCGCCGTTGAGGAAGGCGAGACCCTCGCCATCGTTGGGGAGTCCGGCTGCGGCAAGTCCACCCTGGGCCGCCTGATGCTCAACCTGATCAGCCCGGACAGCGGCACCGTCCGTTTCGGCGGGGAGGATCTGGCGCGGCTCTCGGCCGGCGCGCTTCGCGCCCGGCGGCGCCACATGCAACTCATCTTCCAGGACCCCTTCGCCAGCCTCGATCCGCGCATGACGGTCGAACAGGCGGTGGCGGAGCCGCTCCGCCTCCACGGCATCGTCCCGCGCAGCCAGGAACGCGCGCGCGTGGCGGACCTGCTGTCCCGCGTCGGGCTGCGGCCGGAACTCGCGCGCCGCTGGCCGCATGAGTTCTCCGGCGGTCAGCGCCAGCGCATCGCCATCGCGCGCGCGCTCGCCTCCCAGCCGAAGCTGATCGTGGGGGATGAGCCTGTCAGCGCGCTCGACGTCAGCGTGCAGGCCCAGGTGGTGAACCTGCTGTCGGACCTGATCCGCGACCTCGGCCTGACCTTCGTGCTGATCAGCCACGACCTGGGCGTCGTGCGCCATGTCGCCGACCGCGTCGCCGTGATGTATCTCGGCCGCATCGTCGAACAGGGGCCGGCCGAGGACGTGCTGACCGATCCCCGGCACCCCTACACCCGCGCGCTGCTTGCCGCCGTGCCGGGCCACGGGACCAAGGCACCGCCGATCGAGGGGGACGTGCCGTCGCCGATCTCCCCGCCGCCCGGCTGCCGTTTCCACACGCGCTGCCCCTTCGTCGAGGATCGCTGCCGCGTGACTGTGCCGTTGCTATCCGCAGCGCCGCACGCCGTCGCCTGTCACCTCGATGGCCGCCTGCCGCCGCCGGCGCCGCGCCCCGGCCGCCTTGCGGGTGGCGAAAGGCTGCGTCGCCTGCAATCCTTCTTCCGGGCCCCGAGCCCACAACCGGGAGTGCCTCAATGAAGAACACGATCCGCGCCGCGCTGGCCGCCGCCGCGTTGCTGGTTCCCGCTGTCGTGCAGGCCCAGAACCTGCGCATCGGCCTGCGCGAGGACCCCGACATCCTCGATCCGACCCTGTCGCGCACCTATGTCGGGCGCATCGTCTACATGGCGCTGTGCGACAAGCTGTTCGACATCAACGAGCGGCTCGAACCCGTTCCCCAGCTCGCCACCGGCTTCCGCTGGGAGAACCCGACGACGCTGATCGTCACCCTGCGGCCCAATGTGCGCTTCCATGACGGGGAAGCGATGGACGCCGAGGCGGTCCGATACTCCATCAACCGCCACCTGACCATGCAGGGCAGCTTCCGCCGCAGCGAGATCTCCGAGGTGGATCGCGTCGAGGTCGTCGATCCGCTGACCGTGCGCTTCGTGCTGAAGACGCCTTCGGCCTCCTTCATCTCAGCGCTGACCGACCGCGCGGGCATGATCGTCAGCCCTCGCGCCGCGGAGGCCGCCGGCCGCGACTTCGGCGCCCGCCCGGTCTGCGCCGGCCCGTTCCGCTTCGTCGAGCGCGTCGCGCAGGAACGCATCGTCGTCGAACGGTTCCCCGAATACTGGGACGCGGCGAACATCCACTTCAACCGCGTCACCTACCTGCCGATCCCGGACAACACGGTGCGCCTCGCCAACCTGCAATCCGGCGCGGTGGAGTTCGTCGAGCGGATGGAGCCCGACGACATGACCACCATCAGCCGCAACCGCAACCTGCGGGCCGTTGCGGTGGATGAGCTCGGCTACCAGTCGCTCGCGATCAACGTCGGCAACGGCGAACGCGCGAACACGCCGCTCGGCCGCGATCCGCGGGTGCGCCAGGCGCTGGAACTTGCGATCGACCGCGCCGCCATCAACCAGGTGGTCTATGAGGGGATGTACACGCCGACCCGGCAGCCTTTCCCGCCGGCCAACCCCTTCCACGTCCGCGCCTTCGCACCCACCGAACGCAACGTCGACCGCGCCCGCGCCCTGCTGCGGGAGGCCGGGGTGACGACGCCCTTCCCGGTGGAGCTGACGGTGCCGAATAACCCGGACCTGCGCCAGGTCGGGGAGGTGATCCAGGCCATGGCCGCCGAGGCCGGCTTCCAGATCACCCTGCGGGCCATGGAGTTCGCCTCCTCCCTCCAGGCCGCGACGCGCGGGGAGTTCCAGACCTACCTCGTCGGCTGGTCCGGCCGCGTCGATCCGGACGGCAACATCTACACCTTCACCCGCACCGGCGGCGGGCAGAATGACGGCCGATACTCCAACCCGGAGGTCGATCGCCTGCTCGATGCCGCGCGCGTCGAACTGGACGTCGACGAGCGGAAGGAGTTGTACGCCCAGGCCCTGCGCCTCGCCTTCGGGCAGGACATCGGCCGCATCTACCTGTGGCACCGGAAGAACATCATGGCGCACACCGCGCGGCTGTCCGGCTACCGGCCGATTTCGGACGGCATGATCCGGCTGCAGGGCATGCGGCTGCAGTAAGTGGGCATCTGGCTGCTGCGCAGGGTGGGGCAGATCGTCCCCACCCTGCTGATCCTGTCCTTCCTGATCTTCGGGCTGCAGCAGCTGATGCCCGGCGACCCGGCTATCATCCTGGCCGGGGAGGAACGCGGCGACCCGGCCGTGCTCGCCCAGATCCGCGCCGAACTCGGGCTCGACCGCCCGGTCTGGCAGCAATACCTGATCTGGATCGGCAAGGTGCTGACCGGCGACTTCGGCTTCTCCTGGCGCATCCGCGTGCCGGTGTCGGAACTGATCCTGACGAAGCTGCCGGTCACATTTCAGCTCGCCACCATGGCCTTCATCATCGCCATCCTGATCGGCGTACCGCTCGGCATCGTCTCGGCGATCCGCAAGGACACGCCGGCCGACTGGGCGGCGAACGGCACTGCGCTGTTCGGCATCTCCACGCCGAATTTCTGGCTTGGCATCATGATGATCCTGCTGTTCAGCGTGGAGCTCGGCTGGCTGCCGCCCTCGGGCTACGTGCCGTTCTTCGAGGACCCGGTGCAGTCCCTCGCCACCACCATCATGCCGGCCTTCGTGCTCGGCACGAACGTCGCGGGCGTGCTGATGCGCCATACCCGCGCGGCGATGCTGACCGCACTCTCTCAGGACTATGTCCGCACCGCGCGCGCCAAGGGTCTGGCGGAGCGCGTCGTCGTCTGGAAGCACGCGCTGCGCAACGCGCTGATCCCCGTCGTCACGCTAGGCGCCATCGAATTCGGCCGGCTGCTCGCCGGCGCGGTGCTGACGGAACAGATCTTCACCATCCCGGGCTTCGGCAAGCTGATCGTCGATGCGGTGTTCAACCGCGACTATCCGGTCGTGCAGGGGGTGGTGATGGCGACGGCGCTGATCTTCGTCCTGCTCTCCCTGCTGACGGACATGCTGTACATGGCCATCAACCCGCGTCTGAGGCAGGCATGAGCTCAGCGATGGGCCATCTCGCACCGGGGGAGGGGACGGAAGAGGATCTCATCACCTGGCGGGTGCCGCCCGGCTCCTGCCCGAGCTTCGCGCTGGACACCACGATGGCGCTACGTCGGCACGGGGTGCGCGGCGAGCGCGTCGTCGTCGTGCTGCTGAAGGATGCGATCGGTCTGTTGGGCAATGAGGGCCGCGACAGCATGATTCCGCTCGCCCGTGTGGTGGGGCTTCGGGTCGGCGTGCTCCATGTGCAGCGCCGCGACGAACCCCAGCTGCGGCTGTTCCTCCGCGATCCCGCCGAGACCTTCCTGCTGCGCCCGTTGCCCGACGCTTCCGACGCGGTGGCGAAGGGGTTCGGCTATGCCGGCTTCGTGCGGGGGCTGGCCGCCCGGCTCGCAGCATGCGGCCGGCAGGACGGCATCGCGACGGGATCGGGCTGGGGGTGGGCAATCCTCTCCTGTGCCGTAGCCGGGGGCATGGCCGCCACCATGATCACGGTCTGCCTCGTCACCATGCTATCGCCGGAGCAGGGGGGCGATCGCTGGATCGCGCCCCTGGTCACGGGGGGCCTGGCGATCTGGCTAAGCTGGCTCGCCTTCCGCTGGTGGGCAGCGCATTGGCCGCGGCGCATCCGCCGGATGGCCGACCTCGAACGCGGGCTGCCGCGGCCATGAGCGCCACATCCCCCGCCGTCGCGACCGCAGCCGGGGAGAGCCCAGGCCGTCGCGCCCTTCGCCGCTTCCTGCGCCACCGCCTGGCCGTCTTCGGCCTGGTCATCGTCGTCGCCTTCATCCTGGTCGCGATCCTCGCCCCGGTGATCGCGCCCTATGACCCGCTCCAGACCTCCTGGTCGCGCATCCGTCGGCCGCCGTCCTGGGAGTTCTGGATGGGCACGGACGAGAACGGTCGGGACGTCCTCTCCCGTGTCATCTGGGGTGCGCGGGCGTCGCTCATGGCCGGCGTCGTCTCGGTACTCGGTGCGCTGGTGATTGGCGTGCCGCTCGGCCTGCTGGCCGGACTCGCCGGCGGATGGGTGGACGCCATCATCTCCCGCATCGCGGATGCGATGCTGTCCGTGCCGTTCCTGATTCTCGCCATCGCGCTCGCCGCCTTCCTCGGCCCGGCGCTCGAGAACGCGATGCTCGCCATCGCAATCACTGCGAGTCCCGTCTTCGTGCGCCTCTCGCGTGGCATGACGCTCGACGCGAAATCCACCGACTGGATCGAGGCCTCCCGCGCCCTCGGCAACCCGCCCTGGCGCACCGCCTTCGTGCATGTCCTCCCCAATATCATTCCCCCGCTGCTGGTGCAGGCGACGCTGGCCATCGCCGAGGCGATCATCGCCGAGGCCGCGCTCTCCTTCCTCGGCCTCGGCCAGCAGCCGCCCGACCCGTCCTGGGGGTCGATGCTGAACTCGTCCCAGCGTTTCCTCACCCAGGCACCCTGGCTGTCGATCTTTCCCGGGGTTACCATCATGGTCGTTGTCCTGGCCTTCAACCTGATGGGCGACGGGTTGCGCGACGCGCTCGACCCCCGCTCCGAGAAATCATGATCGAACTCCGGCAAGCTCCCGCCGCCCTGCCGCGCGGCCGACGTCTCTACGTCATCGGCGACATCCACGGTTCCATCGCCAAGCTGCGGGACCTGCATGGGCAGATCGCGGCCGACCTGCGCGCCCGCCCGGTCGGCTCGGCGCTGCTGCTGCATCTCGGGGACTACGTGGACAAGGGCGGCGACAGCCGCGCCGTGGTGGACTACCTGCTCGACGAGGACCCGGTACCGGGCGTCGAGATGCTGAACCTCACGGGCAACCACGAGGAGACCATGCTCGCCGCGCTCGACGGCGACGGCGCGGCCGCGGCCGACTGGCTTTGGGGCGGCGGGCGCGCCACGCTCGATTCCTGGGGCATCGCCGGAGACGCGACGCAGGCGACCTGGCCCGACCACTTCACCGCGCCGCAGATGCGCTTCTTCCGCCGGCTGCATTTGCATCACCAGGAAGGCGGGTATCTCTTCGTCCATGCCGGCATCCGCCCCGGCATCGCGCTGGAAGACCAGTCGCGCGAGGACATGCTGCGCATCCGCCACGACTTCCTGGGTTCGGAACGCGACCACGGCATGGTGGTGGTGCATGGGCACACCGCCGGCTTCCAGCCCGTGGTCCGCGACAACCGCATCTGCCTGGATACCGCGGCATGGTCCGGCGGGCCGCTGACCTGCGGCGTGTTCGAAGGCGACCGGGTCGGCTTTCTCCAGGCGTGACGCGGCGCACGCCGCGCCACCGCGACACTTGAAATTGCCTGGACGGAACGTTCCGGCACAGCCAGTCTCGGCGCGGCTGCCGGGGTGGCGGCAACCGCAGGAGGCTGCCGCATGGCCACGATCACCGTTTCCACATCCGTCAGCGCCATCGCCGTGCCCTTCGCGGCGATGCCCTCCGTGATCCGGCTTCCCGGGGCAACCTCCACCAGCGCGACCTACCAGGTCATCGGGAGCAGCGCGACGATCACCCTGACCGGCGTCGGCTTCACCTATGATGGCCAGTCCCTGCCTTCCGGCGGCACCCTTGCCTCCGTCCAGTACCGCCATGACGGCTCGACCCTGTCCTGGACCGCCTCGGGCCTGAACGTCGCCGCGGCTTCCTTCCGCGCCAATGCCGCCACCCTCTATGATCTCCTCTACGGCGGTTCGGACACGGTCATCGGCGGCTCGGGCGCCGACCGGCTCCTTGGCTATGGTGGGAACGACTCCCTCGTCGGCGGAACGGGCGCCGACACGCTGCTCGGCGGCGACGGCAACGACACGCTGGTCGATGGCGGCAGCACCGGTGCCAACGACGTGCGCGGGGAGGGCGGGAACGACTTCATCCGGATGGGCGTTTCCAACGACGCGCAATACGTCGATGGCGGCGCGGGGGAGGACACGCTTCAGGCCGTGAGCATCACCGGCTGGACCGTCACCGGCTTCGAGGCGCTCGCCTGGCACAACTCATACGGCTCCGTCTCCCTAACGGCCGCGCAAATCGCGCAGTTCGACACCTTCGTCATCCAGGGCCCCGCGAACCGGGCCGAGCTTCGCGTCGAGAGCGGCGGCGTCATCGATCTCAGCGCGATCACCTATGATTTCGCGGCGGGACAGCGGCTCGAGGTCTTCGCCGAGGGCGGCGTCCCGCACACGGTGATCGGCCGCGACAGCTCCATGAGCTTCGCCAATGACGAGGTCTTCGTCATGGGCGATTTCTCCAACATCGCGACCTTCGGCGGCAGCGACACCATTACCGCCACCGGCATCGCTTCCACCGTCGACGGCGGCGCAGGCGATGACCGCATTTGGTTCTCCGAACACGGCCTCAGCCGCATCCTGGGCGGTGACGGCAATGATAGGATCTCGCTGGTCGGTCAGACCCCGTCGGTCACGGATGGCAGCAGCACCATCGACGGCGGTGCCGGCAACGACCGCATCTCCGCAAGCGAGGCCGGCGATTCCATCCTCGGCGGCGCCGGGGAAGACACCATCGTCGCGGAGGGCGGCGCCGACACGATCCTCGGCGGCATAGGGGGCGATTCCATCCTGGGCGGCGCCGGCAACGACAGCATCATCGGCGGCAGCGGCGGGGATACGCTGTCGGGCGGCCCCGGCGCCGATCGCTTCGTGTACGACGATGGCGACAGCGGGGTGATCAAGGCGGGCCAGCTCGTCGCCTACGACACCATTCTCGACTTCAACCGCGCGCAGGGTGACCGCGTCGACCTCAGCGCCGTCGACGCCAGTACCGGGATGCTCGGCGACCAGGCCTTCTCGGCGCCGCTCGCCGCCGGCAGCCCGACGCCGGTTGGCGCTGGCAGTCTGCGCTACATGGTCGGCGCGACGGAGACGATTATCGAGGGCTCGACCGACGCCGATGCCGACATGGAGTTCCGCATCGTCATTGCCGTCCCGGGCTACACGCCGATCGCCGCGGACTTCATCCTGTAGCCAGCAAAAGGCGGGGGGCGGCGACGCGGCCTCGCCGCGAGAGAAACCGTGCAACCGGCCGCTTCACTCCCGGCCCGCATCGCGATGACTGGCGCTCCTAGTACCGCGCGTCGCATTCGTCGTCGGCGCGCGCCTGTCACGTCGCCTGGCCCTTCTTGTGTGCGGCGAGCGCCATCAGCCGCCGGTCCCGCCAGGCCGACCGCTCCGCAATACGGTCCGGCGCCAGCGCCCCCCGCCGAGCCTCGCTCACCTGCGTAACCGTCGGCGCATCATAGAGATATGGCGCCTGTTCCTCGGTAATGCCGCCCATCAGCGGCCCGAAGCGCGCGACGTAGTCTGCGACACCGCCGGGCGCATTCAGGTCGATCGTCTCGAACGGCCCCATGAAGGACCAGCGGAGGCCGAGCCCGTCCTTCACGCAGGCATCGACATCCTCGACCGACATGACCCCGTCACGAACCAGTCGGAACGCCTCCGCGACCAACGCCGCCTGCAGGCGGTTCAGCACGAAGCCGCGCGTCTCCTTCATCGCGGTCACCGGCACCTGGCCGACGCGTGCCATCAGGCCCCGCGTGCGCGACACCACGCCCGGATCGGTCCAGGGCGCGCCGACCAGCTCCACCAGCGGCACGAGGTAGGGCGGGTTGACCGGATGCGCGACGAGGCACCGCGCGCGTCCGGCCAAGCCCTCGGTGAACGCGCTCGCGGGTATGCCGGAGGTCGATGAGGCGAGCACCGCCGACGGCCCGCACAGCGCATCCAGCCGCGCGAAGGTCGCCCGTTTCACCTCGACGCGCTCGGGCCCGTTCTCCTGCACATGCTCCGCGCCGTCGAGGCACTGCTCCAGCGTCTGCGCCACCTGCACCCGCGCCGCCACGGCGTCCGGCGCCTCGGCGATCAGCCCGGCGGCATGAAGGTCGGTGAGGCGCGCCGCGACGACCTGCATCGCCGCGTCGCTCGCGCCCGTCGCCGGGTCCCATATCCGCACCGCATGCCCGGCCCGGGCGAACACCATCGCCCAGGCGCTGCCGATCAGCCCCGCGCCCACCACCGCAATCCGTTCCATTCATTCCCCTCCCGGCGATGCCCGCTTGAAGCGCCACGCCCTTCGGGCGATCTAAGGCCGCGTGAACGACCTCCGCAACGCGCCCTATCGCGCCCCGCCGACCACGCCGCCGCCGTTCGGCACGCGCATGCTCGGCTTCTTCCTGCTTGGCGGGACGATGTGGATTGCCGGGCTGCTCGCGCTGTTCCGCGCGATCTTCGCCCTGGTGCCATCCTCGTGATCTCGGCGTTCTGGCGGCGCTGGCTGCTGCCCTTCACCGTCCTGCCGCTGCTGCCGGCGACGCTCGTGAACCTGTTCGCCGGGCGGGAATGGGCGCTGCTCGGCTGCGTCGCCGGCATTGCGCTGCCGATGGCCGCGACCTGGCTGATGCGCCGCGGCCGGGCAGGGGATGCGCAATTCGCCGCCGCCGCCATGGGTCTGGCCGCCGCGCTGGTCGGCTTCCTCGGCGCCGATGCCGGGCCGGTCGCAGCGCTGCTGCTGGGCGCCGGCGCCTGGGGCGGCACGCGCCTGCTCTACAGCGGCGTCACCGAGATCGCGGCCCCGTTGCCGCCGCCCGAACCGGCCCCGCCCGGCCCGCTCGACGACGCCCGCGCACGCCTCGTGCGGATCATCGAGACCGCTCGCGCGGCGTCCGAGCCACGCGTGATCCCCGTTGCCGTCGCGATCGGTGCCGTGCTGGACGAATTCGAGCGCCGGCCCGAACGGCTCGACGAGGCGCGCCGCTTCCTCGGCCTCAACCTCGACGGGCTGGAACGCATCGCCGCGCGCCTGTCGGCCGGCGCCGAGGCGCCACCCAGCCTGTCCACCCTGCTTCGGGAAATGGAGGAGGCGGCCCGTGTTCTCCGCACCCGCTTGCGCGAACAGGAAAGCGCGGCACTCGCGGTTCAGGTGAAAGTACTCGGCGACAAGTTGCGCGAGGCGGGTTACGGCTGATCCGGCAACCCCGCCGTGTGCTAGGTTGGGCGGGAAGTCCGGAGGATGAAGCCATGATTCATCGTGCAACTCTGCTTCTGGCGCTCGCCGTCGCGGCCTGCGCCCCTGAGGGCCCGCCCCCAACGCTGCCGCAGAGCCTGGGCGGCGGCCCGGCCGCCGTCGGCCGCGATCCGATGGTGTTGGTCGGGCAGGAGGTCGTTGGCTTCTTCCGCAACCCGCAGGCCAACCAGCCCGCCGAGGCGGCGCGCGCCGTAGCCGAACTGGAATGGCTGGCCGACACCCTGCCGCGCAACCCGCGCTGGCAGACGGCGAACGCCACCGGCCTGACCGCGCTGCAGCAGGCCCGTTACGAGGCGCGCAGCGCGCTCGGCATTCCGCAGAACGCGCCGGCGCAGAGCGTCATCAACGGCCTCTCCGCTGCGTCGACGGCCATCGCTGCCAACAACCAGGCCGCGCTTGCCAGTGCGCTGCCGCGCAATGTTTTCCCGGTCGGCCCGCAGGCGGTGGTGCAGCGCCTGTCGGCTCCGCCCTCGGTGCCCTCGGCGATGCAGGCGGCCTTCGCGCTGTCGGGCGGGCCGTCCGGCTCCGCGCGGATGCGCTGAACCGCGGCGCGGGCGCCTGAATGTGGGCGGCGTGAGGCTTCGCCTCATGCCGCGGCCACGATGGCGCGCCGGTGTTGGACCAGCGCCTCGCCGGACGCCTGCCTTCGGCGAGACGCTGCGCCGGGCGGAGACCTGAGCCCGGCTTCTGTGAACATGAAATGACGATGCCGACGGTCGAAGAACTCGATTGTCGGCATTACGCTGCACCGCCTGATCCTTGGAGGGACATTCATGATCCGTGCTTCCGCCTTGCTGCTGGCGCTGGCTTCTGCTGCCTGCGCGCCGGTCGGCCCGCCTCCCAACCTGCCGGCGAGCCTCGGTGGCTCCGACGCCATGGTCGGCCGTGACCCGATCGTCGTGGTGGGGCAGGAGGTCGTCGGCTTCTTCCGCGACCCGCAGGCCAACCAGCCGGCCGCGGCGGCGCGTGCGATCGCCGAGCTCGAATGGCTCGCCGATACGCTGCCCAACAACCCGCGCTGGATGACGGCGAGCGACGCCGGCATCAACAGCCTGCAGGAATCGCGCTGGGAGGCCCGCCGCGCGCTCGGCATCCCGCAGCGCGCGCCGGCCCAGGCGGTGATCAACGGCCTGGCCGCCGCCGCCCGGGCCATCGATGCCAATGACCAGGCGGCGCTCGCCCGCGCCCTGCCGCGCAGCGTCTTCCCGCTGGGTCCTCAGGCGATCGTGCAGCGCCTGTCGCAGCCGCCCTCGGTGCCGGATGTGATGCAGGCCTATTGGGCGCTCGCCAACGGCCCGAACCCGCGGCGCGGCGGCGTGCTGTAAGGCAGGCCCCGGTTTGGCGAGGCATTCTCGCCAGATCGATGGCCTGGAGCGACTGCCGTGTGCCGGAGCGACTGCGAACGGACCCAAGGGGTGGCCTTCGTGCTGCCTGATTGGGACGGGAGGATGGGACACATGTTCCGACTGTTCCTCCTGATCCCGCTCGCAGGCTGCGTCGTGGTGCAGCCGGTCCCCGTACCTGTGCCGGTCAATCCGGTCTGCGAGGATCTGGTCGCCGGCGCCGCCTATGGTGCCGCTATCGGCGCCGGCTTCGGTGCGGCGGCCGGCTCCTTCAGCGCGGATGCGGGGCAGGGCGCGGCGATTGGGGCAGGGGTGGGGGCCATTGCGGGGCTCGCCGCCGGTTCTCAGCCCTGCCCGCAGTGAGTTGATGCGCCGCCGCATGCTGACCATCCTCGCGTTGCTGGCGGCGTTGCCGATGCTGCTCGGCTGCATGCTGTGGCTGGGGCAGGAGCGGCTGATCTTCCTCCCCGACGCCCGCCCGATCGCCGCCCCGCCGGGCTGGGAGAAGGCCAGCCTGCGCAGCGCGGACGGTACGGATCTCGCCCTTCTCGTCGCACGCGGGCCGCCCGGCCGCCCGGTCGTGCTGCACTTCCACGGCAATGGCGGCAATGCCGAAGACCGCGCGGACCTCGGGAATGCTCTGAAGAACGCTGGCTTAAGTATTGTTCTTGGAGAATATCGCGGTTACGCGGGTAATCCCGGTCAGCCGGGGGAGGCCGCCTTCGCCGCCGACGCGGCGGCGATGCTCGCATGGGTCCGACAATCCTTCCCCGGCGCGCGGCTGCTGCTATGGGGCGAGAGCCTCGGCACCGCCGTCGTGACGCGCTTGGCGGCCGGGCAGGACGACGTCGCCGGTATCATCCTCGAAAGTCCCTTCACCTCGGTCGCCGACCTCGCCGCCGCGACCTATCCCTGGTTGCCCACCGGCCTTCTGCTGCGCCACCGCTTCGAGAACCTGCCCCGCATGCCGGCTATCGCCGCGCCGGTGCTCGTGGTGGCGAGCGCCGGCGACCGCCTGACGCCGCCCGACCATGCCCGCCGCCTTGCCGAGGCCGCGCCGGACGCCCGCCTCATCATCCTGCCCGGGGCCGCGCATCCGGCGATCCTGAACGACCCGACAGGTGCGGGCCTGCGCGCCGCGATGGAGTTTCTCGCCCGCTTCGAGTGAGGGTTGCACCTCCGCAACGCATGTTATCCTTCCCGGGCTCACGCCGGAGGAACCCATGCGCTCCCACCCCGCCCTCGCTCTGCTTCTTCTCGCCGCCGCCTGTACGCCGCAGGGGACATCGCCGACCCTGCCGCAGGGCGTCGCCGCCCCCGGCGCCACCAACCGGCCCGTGCTCGGCGTGGGGCGCGAGGTGACCAGCTTCTTCCGCAACCCGCAGCCCAACCAGCCTGCCGCCGCCGCCCGCGCCATCGCCGAGCTCGAATGGCTCGCTGACAACCTGCCGAACAATCCGCGCTGGCAGAACGCCAGCGCCGTGGGCCTGAACGGCATCCAGCAGTCGCGCTGGGAAGCCCGCCGCGCCCTCGGTATTCCCGAGCGCGCGCCCGGCCAGGCGGTGATCAACGGCCTCGCCGGCGCCGCCCGTGCCATCGATGCCAACGACCAGGCGGCACTCGCCCGCGCCCTGCCGCGCGGCACCTTCCCGCTGGGCGCGCAGGAGACCGTGCGCCGGCTTTCCGCACCGCCACAGGTGCGTGACGTCATGGGCGCGTATGAGGCGCTGATCACCGTGCCGGTGATGGGCGCGACGCACTAAGGGGACGGGCGCTGCCCGCGCAACGCGCGGGGAAGCGACGATGACCGGGCCATTCTGGCCAATGGGTGGCGCCTTGACCGGGGTGCTGCCCGCTGGTCCGATGACTCGACGGGAAACGTCAACCGGAGGAACCGCCATGCGCGCCTGGGCCGTCGTCGAAACGGGCAAGCCGCTCAAGGAAATCGAACTGCCCACGCCTGAGCCCACCGGCAAGCAGGTGCTGCTCGAGATCACCCATGCCGGCGTTTGCCACTCCGACCTGCACATCTGGGAAGGGGAGTACGACCTCGGCTCCCGCGGCAAGATGCGCCTGACCGACCGCGGCGTGGTGCTGCCTCTCGCCATGGGCCACGAGATCGTCGGCAAGGTGGTGAAGTGGGGGCCCGAGGCCAACGGTGCCGGCCTCAAGGTCGGCGACCAGATGATCGTCTTCCCCTGGGTCGGCTGTGGGAAATGTGCCGAATGCCTGGCCGACGAGGACAACATGTGCCGCGTGAAGCCGGCCTCCCTCGGCGTCTACCAGAACGGCGGCTACGCCACCCATGTCGTGGCGCCGGAGCCGCGGCACCTCGTGCCGCTGGGCGGCCTCGACCCGTCGCTCGCGGCCACCTACGCCTGTTCCGGCATCACCGTGTTCAGCGCCATCAACAAGGTGATGCCGATGCCGCCCGACGACCCGATCGTGCTGGTCGGCGCCGGCGGCCTCGGCCTGAACGCCATCGCCGTGCTGAAGGCGAAGGGGCACAAGCGCATCGTCGTCGTCGATGTCTCGCAAGCGAAGCTCGACGCGGCGAAGAAGGAAGGCGCGAGCGACACGGTGCTGGCGGATGGTGAAGACACCGCGAAGCGCATCGTGGAGGCGGTCGGCGGCCAGGTCGGCGCGATCGTCGATCTGGTGAACGGCACCGACACGGCCCGCTTCGCCTTCGATGCGCTGCGCAAGGGCGGCAAGCTGGTGCAGGTCGGGCTGTTCGGCGGTGAGATGAACATACCGCTGCCCCTCATGCCGATCCGTGCCCTGACGATCCAGGGCAGCTACGTCGGGAATGTGAAGGAGCTGCGGGAACTGGTCTCGATCGCGCAGTCCGGCGCCTTGCCGGCCATTCCGATCACCAACATGCCGCTGAACCAGGCCGATGCGGCGCTGAACCGGCTCAAGGATGGCAAGGTGGTCGGACGGATCGTGCTGACCGCCAGCGCAGCGTAGGCCGCGCCGGGGAGGGGCATGCTCCTCTTCGGCTATCTCAGCGGATAGGCCTCGCCGCTCACGGGATCGCGGCCCGGATCGGGCGTGCCGGCGATGGTCCGGCGCACCCGATCCCCGCCTTCGGAACCTTCATTCATCTGGTTGGGCGGCGCCGACCCCTGCGGGTAGGCCCCGACCACCAATAGCGGCCCCTCCGCCCCGAGGTTGCGGTGCCCGGTTCCCGCCGGCAGCACGACCACGTCCCCCGCCGCCAGCTCCACCCGCACCCCGGCCTCGCCGCCAAGCTGCACCTGCACCGTGCCGGTCACGATGGCCAGCGCCTCATGCGCGTTCGAGTGGTAGTGGTGCCAGTCGAAGATCCCGTTGCGCCAAGCGGGCAGCCAGCCATGACGGCGAAACAGCGCCTCCGCCCCGTCCGGATCGCCCGGTGCTACGGCACCGCGGTGCAGCAGCACCGGCAGGCGCGGGTTGTTGGGGATGGTGACGCCATCCGGTAGGAAGATCAGCTCCGCGCCGTCCAATCGGTGTTCGTGCATGCCACGCCCGCTCCCGCGCTCCAGGATCTGAGCCATCATGCCTCGCCTGACGCGTGGCCTTCATCAAATGACGGTTGGCGGTGGGCCGGGGTGGTCCCGGACAGCAAAAAGGCCGCCCCTCTCGGGACGGCCTTTGCAGGGATCAGGCAGGTCCTGGCGGATCAGCGGCGCGCGCTGCGCCCGGCCGGGGCCTGGGCCACTTCCTCCAGGCCCAGCGCGGCGGCCTGCGCCGCGCCGCCCTGCAGCCGGGTGCCGGCGAACATGGCGCCTCCGGTCGTGTCCGGCCGATTGTGGATGAAGCCCTGCAGCGGGTAGGTGCGGCCGTAGTTCTCGGCGCTATGGCCGACCTGCACCCGCACCTGCGACCAGTCATTGCTCGGGGAGGCATCAACCACCGACACGCCGCGCATGATGGACCCACGGCGGATGCCCGGCCCGCCCCAATTGGCGTGATGGATCATCACCTCGCGGGAGGAGATGATGCGCTCGACGACCGCAACATGGCCGGCGCGCATGCCGCCCGATCCCGGGAACGCCATGATGGAACCAACTTCCGGGCGGCTGCTGCGGGCATAGAGGCCGGCCGCATTGTGCCACCACTGGCCACCATTGCCCGTGATCGCCATGCCGGTTGCCTGGCGGGCATAGGGCACACAGGAGATGCCGGCACCACCGCCAGCGGCATAGCGCCCGCCACCGCGGCGCGCCGTGCTGCCCCGTGCGGCGACGGCCGTGCGGGATGCGACCGCCGCGCCGCGGCGCTGTGCGGTGCCGCGCTGGGTTGCGTTGGCGGTACGCTGGCGGGCCGGGGCGGCGTTCGTACGGGCGGGGCTGGCTGCGGCGGTGCGGGCCGGTTTGTTCTGCCGGGCCTCCGGCGCCCTGGCTTCTGCGCTCGGCGCGCCGAAGCCCAGTCCACTCAACAGGATCGCCAAGGCGATCGCAGCCCCCGTTACCTTCATGTGCCCCCTGCGGCCCCCTGCTTTCTGAAATCTGGGGTAACAATGGGGTGGTGACGCTGCAACCCGCGGGGTGCGTGATGCGTATCATCTAAGGTGATTTCCGTTCTGCCGCCCGCTCGCGGGCCGCAGAAGAAGACAGCAGTCTTAGGAATGCGGCGAGAATGGGGCCGGGCTACAGTGTGGCGGCCCAAAAACAACAACGCCCGGCGATTAAGCCGGGCGTTGAAGCAAGAGTCGCTGAAACATTTCCTGCCGGCACTTGCCGGCGCGGCCCCTCAGCGGCAGGCGGTGACCATGATCTCAACGAGGATCCGCGGATCGGCCATGTTCGCCTCGACGCAGGCGCGGGCCGGGGCCTGGCCCTCGGCCAGCCACGGGGTCCACACCTCGTTCATCGCGCCGCGCTCGGCGATGTTCTTCACCCAGATCGTGGCCGTCAGCAGGCGGGTCTTGTCGGTGCCGTTAGCCTCGAGCGCGGCGTCGATCTTCGCCAGCACTTCCTCCGTCTGGCCCTTGATGTCCTTGGACAGGTCATTGGCGGTCATGCCCGCCAGATAAACGAAATTGTGATACTCGACCGAGGACGAAAGGATCTTGTTGGTGCCCTGACGGGTGATCTTGCTCATGCCGGCCGCTCCTTGAGGTCTGCGCCGCAGCGCAGCTGCGATGACGCGCCTCTGGGGCGCGGCCCGGTTCTAGAACAGGATTCGCGGACCGGGAATGACCCCCGGGCATGTCTGGGCGCCAAGCCTTGCTGCGATTGGCGGGACGGCCGCGCGCAATCAGGGCCGGCCCGCGCTTTTGGCGGCCGCTGCGCAGTGCGGGCATCCGCCGCCCAGCCCCTTGCCGGTCGCGCAGCCCTTTGGCCCGCCTTCGGGCGAACACGCGGCGGCCTCGAGCGGCGCGGCCGTCTTGGCCTGTGCGTTGCGCAAGGCGGCGCTGGCGAGGAACAGCATCGGCAGCGTGGTAGCGGCGAGGCCGCGGCGGGTCGTGCTCATGCCGCCAGTGTCAGGCCGATGTTGCGGCGGACGAAGGAAATGCTTCAGCGGCCGAAGGCGCGGCGCGGACCGCCGCACAGCGGGCAGCGCCCGCCTGTCGCAAGCGGCAGCGCGTCCTGCAGAGCCTCACAGGCAATGAAGCTGCCACCCGGATCGCCGCAGTGACGGCGGTCGGGCGGTGGCGCCGTGACCGCGGCGGCCACCCCGGCGTCCCGCGGGAGCCCCATCATCGGCATGATCGTCAGCGGCAGCAGGCGGCGCGTGACCATGGGAAGGGTCCTCGATGCACGCGCGAAACCTATCATGCTATTCGCGTCACGCGACAGATGCGGCCGGGGCGGGCAGGCGAGGCTGCCTCGCCCCGGGGCGCCTGTCAGGCGTCCTCGGCGACCTTGTGCGCCGCCAGCGTCTCGAGCGCCTTCACCAGCCCGGAATGATCGAGTTCCGCGCCGCCCGCCGCCGCGACGGCCGCGAACAGCTGCTGGGTGGACGCGGTGTTGGGCAGGGCCACACCGAGGTCCCGCCCGGCCGCGAGGGCCAGATTGAGATCCTTCTGGTGCAGCCGGATGCGGAAGCCCGGGTTGAAGGTCCGCTTGATCATCCGTTCGCCATGCAGTTCCAGGATGCGCGAGGTGGCGAGCCCGCCCATCAGCGCCTGCCGCACCTTCGCCGGGTCCGCGCCTGCCTTTGAGGCGAAGGTGAGCGCCTCGGCCACCGCTTCGATGGTCAGCGCGACGATGATCTGGTTCGCGACCTTGCAGGTTTGGCCCGCGCCGATCGGGCCGACCAGCGTGACGTTCTTGCCCATCACGTCGAACAGCGGCTTGGCCCGGTCGAAGGCCGCATCCGAGCCGCCGACCATGATCGTCAGCGTCGCCTGCTTGGCGCCGACCTCGCCACCCGAGACCGGCGCATCCAGGTAGTCGCCGCCCTTGGCCGCGATCTTCTCGGCGAACGCCTTGGTGGAGGTCGGGCTGATCGAGGACATGTCGATGACGAGGGTGCCGGGCTTGAGCCCCTCGGCCACGCCCTTCGCGCCGAACAGCACGGCCTCCACATCGGGGGTGTCGGGGACCATCAGGATGACGATCTCGGCCGCGGCGGTCGCGGCGGCGATGTCGGCGGCAACGGAGAACGCCGCGCGATCCTCGGCCGTCAAGCTCTTGCGCTCGACCACCGTGATGTCGTGGCCCGCGGCCTTGAGGTGGCCGGCCATGGGGCGGCCCATGATGCCGAGGCCGATGAAGGCGATCTTCATGCGTTCACTCCGATAAAGCGCGTCGAGTTGGTCGGGCGTAACGCCCCTGCGGTTGCAGCAATAACGGGTTTGCCGCCTCGCGAACACGGGGCCGCCATCGGGCCGAAAAACGAGGCATTGAACAAAAAATAAGACATGATATCGAGTCGCGAGCGTTCTATGAGAACGACTTGTCTCGTCGGCGAACAGAATGATGCGCCATTGTCCCGGAAAGCGGATGTGCCGCTGCACGCTCTGCTTCGCTGCATGCCTGGCGATGCTGGCTTCGCTCGCTGCGTCCGCGCAAGCGCAAGACAGCTTCATCCGCTTGGATACATCGGCGTCGAACGGGCCGGCCGTCTCCATGCTCGGCACCGGCCTTGGACCGTCCTATGCCGCCATGGCGCTGGAAATGACCTGCCCGGACGGTGGGGTCTGGACGCTGGACCTCACGGGTATCCGCGTCCAGCCGGGCATCCGGCTCGATGTCGGTTTCGGGGATTCGCGTGGCACCTTCATCCCGGTGCCCGCGATTCCACTGGAATTCGCGCCTGACCGGCTGCGCTTCACGATCAGTCGCAGCGTCTTCGCCCGGGCGCTGGCCCAGGCGCAGGGCGAATATCCCGATGCCGACGGCAGCGACCTTCGGATCCTGCTCGGCGGCATCGCCGGCCTGTCGATCGGCCGCGAGGCGATGGCGCGGGAGATGACGGCGTTCATGGGCGACTGCGAGCCGCACCGGCGAACGGCGACTGCGCGGCGGTGATCGGGGAGGGGACCTCCGGCCCCTTCCTACTCCCTGTAGGGCGCGAACCACCCCAGCCCGGCCGCGGTCTCTCCCGCCGGCCGGTACTCGCAGCCGATCCAGCCGCGGAAGCCGAGCGCGTCGATCCGGTCGAACACAAAGGGCCAGTTCACCTCGCCGGTACCGGGCTCGTTGCGGCCGGGATTGTCCGCCACCTGCATGTGCGCGATCAGCGGCAGGTGCTTCTCGACGCGCTTCACCACGTCGCCTTCGGTGATCTGGCAGTGATACAGGTCGAACTGCATGCCGAGCCGGTCAGGGCCCACGGCGTTGATGATCGCCGCCGCCTGGTCGGTGGTGTTCAGGAAGAAGCCGGGGATGTCCCGGTGGTTGATCGGCTCGATCACCGGCTTCACGCCGGCCTTGGCGCACTCCTCCGCCGCCCAGGCCAGGTTCGCGCCATACACCGCCGTCAGGGTATCGTGCGAGACCCCGTCCGGCTTCAGCCCCGCCATCACATGCAGCCGGGGGCAGCCAAGGGCCGTGCAGTATTCCAGCGCCTTCGCGATGGCATCGCGGAACTCGCCCTGGCGGCCGGGCAGGGCGGCCATGCCGCGCTCGCCCTTCGTCCAGTCGCCGGGCGGCGCATTGAACAGCACCTGCGACAGTCCGTTGTCCTTCAGCCGCCCGGCGATAT
Organism: Neoroseomonas terrae; assembly: GCF_018129025.1. Classification (GTDB taxonomy): domain Bacteria; phylum Pseudomonadota; class Alphaproteobacteria; order Acetobacterales; family Acetobacteraceae; genus Neoroseomonas; species Neoroseomonas terrae. The sequence goes on from NZ_JAAEDI010000019.1 coordinate 38,570, forward strand.
CGGCCGCCGGGAAGTCGTAGGGGAACAGGAACTCCACCGCCTTGAAGCCGGCCCCGGCGGCCAGCGCGAAGCGGTCGAGGAAGGGCACCTCGTTGAACATCATCGACAGGTTGGCGGCGAAGCGAGGCATCCCGGCATTTCCCCCAAAGGTGGTACGGCAGGCTAACGCCGCCCCTTTCCCCGGGCCAGTCCCGGGCTCGCGCGGCGGACGGGCTTCGGGCAGGATGCTGTCATGCCCCTGGACACCCCGCGCACGGCGCGCCTCATCGGGATCGTTGCGCTGGCCGGGCTCGCCGCGGCCTGCCTGCTGGTGCTGCGCCCTTTCGTCTCCGCGCTGCTCTGGGCCGTCATCCTGGCCTTCTCCACCTGGCCGGTCTTCACCCTGGTCCGGCAGCGCCTGCGCCTGTCGCCCGGTTTCGGGGCGGCGCTGATGGTCGTGGCGCTGTTCCTGGTGGTCGGCCTGCCGATCATCCTCGCCACGCCGACGAGCCGCGAGGAGATCGATGGCCTTCGCAACAGCCTTGAGGGCCTGATCACCGACGGCCTCCCCGGCCTCGGCCGCTGGCTGTCCGGCCTGCCGGTGGTCGGCCCCTCGATCCATAGCTGGATCGGTGACGCGGAGTTCGACCTGCTCGGGCTTGCGGGCCTGTTGCGTCCCTATGCCGGCACGCTGACGTCGCAGGCCGTGTCGATCCTGCTCGCCGTGCTGTCCGGCATTGCCGAGTTGCTGCTCGCCATCGTGCTTGCCTTCTTCTTCTATCGCGACGGGCCGGCCATGGCGAAGCGGGTCGAGGCGCTCGCGCTCCGGCTCGCCGGCGCGACCGGCGTCCGCATGATGACGCTGGCGGCCGATGTCACGCGCGGCGTGGTCTGGGGCCTGGTCGGCACGGCGATCGCGCAGGGCATCCTGACCGGCATCGGACTATGGATCGCCGGCGTACCGCAGGCGGTGCTGCTCGCCGTGATCGCGGGCGTCATCTCGATCCTGCCGGTCGGCGCCCCGCTGATCTGGATCCCCTCCGCCCTGTGGCTGCTGACCCAGGGCCAGACGGGCTGGGGGATCTTCATGGCCCTGTACGGCGCCCTGGTCATTTCCTCGGTCGACAACATCATCCGTCCCTGGGCCATCGCCCGCGGCGCGGACCTGCCGCTGCTGCTCACGCTGATGGGCGCGCTGGGCGGTGTCTTCGCTTTCGGCTTCCTTGGCCTGTTCCTCGGCCCCGTGGTGCTGGCGGTGGGCTACACGCTTCTGCTTGAATTCGCTGCCGGGGTGGAGGAGGGACCGCAATCCCCTTCCGCCCCGACCCCGCCGGCCCTATAGCCGCGGGCTTCGTCGAAAGCCGGTCCAGAAGGCGCCGGCGCTGGGAGCGAGGGAGTACGGAGGGATGCGTAAGCTGCTGATGGCGGCCGCGCTGGCCATGGGTCTGTGCGCCGCAGCAACGACAGAGGCGCGGACGGTGCGCTGGGCCGCCTCGGGCGATCCCAACACCATGGATCCGCACAGCCAGAATGTCGGCACCGTCACGATGGTGCTGCAACAGATCTATGATCCGCTGATCGCCCGCGACCAGGAGCTCGGCCTCGCCCCGGGCCTCGCCACACGCTGGGAACAGGTGGAGCCCACCCGCTGGCGCTTCTGGCTGCGCGACGGCGTGAAGTTCCATGAGGGCCAGCCCTTCACCGCCGCTGACGTGGTGTTCAGCATCACCCGCGCGCAGCAGCCGACATCGAACTTCGCCATCTATGTCGACACCATCGACCGCGCCGTGCAGGTCGAACCGCTGGTCGTCGACGTCATCACCCGCGTGGCCGACCCGATCCTGCCCAACAAGATCGCGTCGCTGCTGATCATGTCGCAATCCTGGTCCGAGCAGCACAACGCCACCCGCCCGCAGAACACCCGAGCGCGGGAGGAGATGTACACCACCCGCAACACCAACGGCACCGGCGCCTACCGCCTGACGGTGCGGGAGCCGGACGTGCGCACCGTCATGGTCCGCAGCAACGATTGGTGGGGCTGGCGCGAGCCGGCGAGCCGCGACGCGAACATCACCGAGATCATCTATCGTCCGATCGCCTCGGACGCGACGCGCGTCGCCGCGCTGCTGTCGGGCGAGGTGGATTTCGTGCTCGACCCGCCGCTGCAGGATCTCAACCGCCTGCGCGCCGCGCCGAACATCAAGGTGACGGAAGGCCCCGAGGTCCGCACCATCTTCCTCGCGATGGACGTGCATCGGGATGAGCTGCTGTATTCCGACGTGCGCGGCCGCAACCCGCTCAAGGATATCCGGGTGCGTCGCGCGCTGTACCAGGCGATCGACATCCAGGCGATCCACCGCACGACCATGCGCGGCCAGTCGGTCGTGACCGGCACCTTCTTCCCGCCGCAGGTGAACGGCTACGTGCAGGAGGAAGACGTCCGGCTGCCCTACGACCAGGCCCGCGCCCGCGCTCTGCTCGCCGAGGCGGGGTATCCGAACGGCTTCGAAATCACGCTCGACTGCCCGAACAACCGCTACATCAACGACGAGCAGATCTGCCAGGCGGTCGTCGCCATGTGGGCGCGCGTCGGCGTGCGCGCGCGGCTGAACTCCATGCCGCTGGCGCCGTTCTTCGCGAAGATCCAGCGCGACGACACCTCGATCTACCTGCTCGGCTGGGGCGTGCCGACGCTCGATGCGCTCTATTCCTTCCAGTCGCTGCTGCGGTCCCGTGATGGCGGGCAGGGCAACGGCATCTGGAACTATGGGCGGTATTCGAACGCCCGGATGGATGAGCTGATCGAGGTCATGACCAACCAGTCGGGCGCGCCGCGGCAGGAAGCGATCCGCGAGGCGCTGCGCATCTATCGCGAAGATGTGCCCCATATCCCGCTGCACCACCAGATGATCCCCTGGGCGATGCGGTCCAACTTCACCATCCCGCACATGGCCAACAACCAGCCCTATTTCCGCTGGGCGCGACTGAACTGAACGGCAAGGCGGGCGCGGCGGACCTGCCGCCGCGCCCCTGGAGTGATTGAATGTTCGCCTTCATCGTCAACAGAATCCTGCAGGCCATCCCCGTGATGCTCACGGTGGCCCTCATCTCCTTCGCGATGTTCGCCTATGTCGGCGACCCGGTGGCGATCATGCTGGGGCAGGACTTCACCGAAGCGCAGCGGGCGGCGCTGGTGCGCGATCTCGGCCTCGACCAGCCCTTCTGGGTGCAGTTCGCGGAGTTCGTGGCGAATGCTGTCCAGGGGCAGTTCGGCCTGTCGTACCGCCTGTCGCGCCCGGTCGCCGAACTCATCGCCGAACGCGCGCCCGCCACGCTGGAACTGGCCTTCTGCGCCGCGACACTCGCTCTGCTGATCGGCGTCCCGATGGGGGTCTATACGGGCCTGTATCGCAACTCCTGGCTGTCGCGATTCTTCCTGACCTTCTCGCTGATCGGCGTGTCGCTGCCGACCTTCCTGATCGGCATCCTGCTGATCCTGTGCTTCGCGGTGTGGCTCGGCTGGCTGCCGTCCTTCGGGCGGGGAGACACAGTGCAGCTCGGCTGGTGGTCGACGGGCTTCCTGACCTGGTCAGGGATCAAGGCGCTGATCCTGCCCTCGATCACCCTCGGCCTGTTCCAGCTGACGCTGATCATGCGGCTGGTGCGCGCCGAGATGCTGGAGGTGCTGCGCACCGACTACATCAAATTCGCCCGCGCGCGCGGCCTGCCGAACCGCGCCGTGCATTTCGGCCATGCGCTGAAGAACACGCTGGTGCCGGTGATCACCATCGTTGGTCTGCAGCTCGGCGCCATCATCGCCTTCGCCATCGTGACCGAGACCGTATTCCAATGGCCCGGCATGGGTCTGCTGTTCATCCAGTCGGTCGGCGTTGCCGACATTCCGGTGATGAGCGCCTATCTCATGCTCATCGCCCTGGTCTTCGTGACGATCAACCTGATCGTCGACCTGCTTTACTACGCCGTCGATCCGCGGCTGCGCATCGGGCGCGGGAAGGGGGGGCACTGACATGGCCGCCGCCGTGAAGCGCTTCTTGGATTCCGACCTCTGGTGGTCGTTCCGCCGGTCGCCGGTGACTGTCGCCTCGGCCATCGTCGCGGCCATCTGCATCATCGGGGCGGTGCTGGCCCCGCTGATCGCGCCGCACAACCCCTTCGACCTCGCCAGCCTCAACCTGATCGACGCCTTCAAGCCGCCGATCTGGACCGAGGAGGGCGCACCCGAATATCTGCTCGGCACCGACGACCAGGGTCGCGACGTGCTCTCGGCCATCATGTATGGCGCGCGCGTCTCGCTGCTGGTCGGCCTGTCGGCGACGATCTTCGCGACGCTGCTCGGCGTCACCCTCGGGCTGATCGCAGGCTATGTCGGCGGCGCCGTGGACAGCCTGCTGATGCGAATCTGCGATATCCAGCTCACCCTCCCCTCGATCCTGGTTGCCCTGCTGGTCGATGGCGTCGTCCGCGCCGCCGTGCCGCGCGAGGTGCACGATCAGATCGCGCTGTTCGTCGTCATCTTCGCCATCGGCATCAGCGAATGGCCTAAATTCGCCCGGACCGTGCGCGGCTCGACGCTGGTCGAGCGCAACAAGGAATACGTCCAGGCCGCGCGCGTCATCGGCGTGCCGAAGGTCCGCATCATGGCGAGCCACGTACTGCCCAACGTGATCGGGCCGGTCCTCGTCGTCGCCACGCTGAACCTGGGGCTGGCGATCCTGTCGGAGGCGACGCTGTCCTTCCTTGGCGTCGGCGTGCCGCCGACCCAGCCCTCGCTCGGCACGCTCATCAGGATCGGCAACGACTTCCTGTTCTCCGGCGAATGGTGGATCACGATCTTCCCCGGCATCGCGCTGATCGCCATGGTGCTTTCCGTCAATCTCCTGGGCGACTGGCTGCGCGACGCCCTCAATCCGAAGCTGCGCTGATGTCGAATACCGCTCCCCTGCTGCAGGTGCGGAACCTGCGCGTCGAATTTCCCACCCGCCGCGGCACGCTGGTCGCGCTCGACGATGTCTCCTTCGACATTTCGCCTGGCGAGGTGCTCGGCGTCGTTGGTGAATCCGGTGCCGGCAAGTCGATGACCGGCGCGGCGATCATCGGCCTGCTCGAACCCCCCGGCCGCATCGCGAAGGGCGAGATCCTGTTCGACGGCAAGCGGATCGACAATCTCCGCTACGAGCAGATGCGCCGCATCCGTGGCAAGGACATCGGCGCGATCTTCCAGGACCCGCTGACGACGTTGAACCCGCTCTACACGGTCGGCCGCCAGCTCGTTGAAACCATGACGACCCACCTGCCGATCGGCCCCGGTGAGGCCCGCAAGCGCGCCATCGGTTGGCTCGAGATGGTCGGCATCCCGGCGGCCGCGCAGCGCATCGACAGCTACCCGCATGAATTCTCGGGCGGCATGCGCCAGCGCGTCGTCATCGCACTCGCCCTCTGCGCCGAGCCGCGGCTGATCGTCGCCGACGAACCCACCACCGCGCTCGACGTCTCGATCCAGGCGCAGGTGATCGCGCTGCTGAAGACGCTGGCGCGGGAGAAGGGCACGGCGATGATGCTCGTCACGCACGACATGGGTGTGATCGCCGAGACGGCCGACCGCGTCGCGGTGATGTATGCCGGCCGTGTCGCGGAGATCGGCCCGGTGCGTGAGGTGGTGAAGCACGCGAACCATCCGTATTCAGTCGGCCTGATGGCTTCGATCCCGCCCCTGGACCGTCGCGTCGAACGCCTCGCGCAGATCGACGGCGCCATGCCGCGTCTTTCCGCCATCCCGCAGGGCTGCGCCTACAACCCGCGCTGCCCGCAGGTCTTCGACAAATGCCGCGTGCTCAGGCCCGACCTGATCAATGCCGGCACCACTCGCGCCGCCTGCTGGCTGTTCGACACGGAGCTGGCCGATGGCTGACGCCACCCCGATGTTCGAGGCACGCGACCTCGCCCGCCATTTCGACGTCTCCCGCCCACTGCTGCAACGCCTGGTCGCCCGCGAGGGCCGGCGCATCCTGCGCGCCGTCGACGGCGTGTCCTTCGCCATCCCGAAGGGCACGACACTCTCGCTCGTTGGTGAATCCGGCTGCGGCAAATCGACCGTCGCCCGGCTCTCCGTCGGCCTGTACGGACCTTCCGCCGGTTCCGTGACCTTCGATGGCCGTGACCTCGCCGAGGCCCGCGCCATGGCCGACCAGCGCCGGCGCATGCAGATGATCTTCCAGGATCCCTACGCCTCGCTAAACCCGCGGTGGCGCGTGGCGGACATCATCGCCGAACCGATCCGCGCCTTCGGCCTGATGAAGACCCGCGCCGAGCAGGAGAACCGCGTCGCCGAGCTGCTGACCCAGGTCGGGCTCTCGCCACTCGACGGCCAGAAGTTCCCCCATGAATTCTCCGGCGGCCAGCGGCAGCGTATCTCGATCGCCCGCGCGCTGTCCTCCAACCCGGAATTCCTGGTCTGCGACGAGCCGACCTCGGCGCTGGACGTCTCCGTCCAGGCGCAGATCCTGAACCTGATGAAGGAGCTGCAGCAGCGCCTCGGGCTGACCTACCTGTTCATCAGCCACAATCTCGCCGTCGTGCGGCAGGTCAGCGACCGCATCGGGGTGATGTATCTCGGCCGCCTCGCGGAACTGGCCCCGGCCGAGGCGCTGTTCCGCACCCCGCGGCACCCCTATACGCGCGCCCTGATGGAAGCGATCCCGGACCTCGACATGACCGGGCGCGAACGCATCCCCGTCGGCGGCGAAGTTCCGTCGCCCATCACCCCGCCGCCGGGCTGCTCCTTCCACCCGCGCTGCCCGCTGGCGAACGACCGCTGCAAGCGCGAACGGCCGGAGCTGAAAGTGGCCGGGGATGCGTTGGTGGCGTGCCATGCGGTGGAGGAAGGCCGCGACGACGCGATGCCGATGCCGGCGATTGCACGGGCGGCGGCGTAGGTCCGGCGTCGTTTTCGCGCCGCCAAACGAACTCAGCCAGCCAGATGGCGGACGAGGTTGTTCAGCGACGCCTCGTTGCCCTCACGAACTCCATCCAGCATGGCGTCGCCGATGAATGACGCCACCTGGACGGTGGCAAGGATGCGCGTCCCGCTCCCCTGAGCCACGAGCTCCACCGTATTCAGGCAGGTCATGACGGTGCGACCCCCGGCATGAATGACCTCGGCGGTCACGATCCGCTCGGACGGGACGATCGAGAGGTAGGTGGTGCGACCGGCGTATTGCGGCGCCTCCTTCGATCCGCAGCGGAAGGTGTCGACGCCGCCTTCCGTGAAATCGGCAGTCTCATAGGCGAACATCGCCGTATCCGATGGCGCGCTCCAGGCCTGGCGCTCGGCGGGATCGGCATAGGCGGCGAAAACGCGCTCAGGCTCGGCACCTGTTTGCCGCTCGAAGACGAAAGTCCGATGGCTGACGCCGGTCATTGGACGCTCCCGATCGCGAATTGGATCGGGCCAGGGGATACTATTCTGCTTGCGGATTGCAAGCAGTTTGATGTTCAGATGGCGTATCGGCTGGGCAGGACGCCGCAATCAGCCACATCGCGTCATTCCCGGCTGCGCGCAGGCAAGCGAGGCGGCGGCGGGCTGGTCCGCCGCGCCGCTTACCGATACGGCACCACCGCCACCGCATTATACGGCGACCCGTCCACCAGCCGGGTCGACCACGCGAGGTAGACGACCGCCCGCTGCTCCTCGTCGATGAAGCGGTGCACGCGCGTCTCCTTGAAGAACAGGGACGTGTTGCTCTCGTACACCTGCTCCCCGCGCTCGCCCCGGCGCGCCCCGTCGGCCACGCGAACCTCGCCGGTCGCCACGCAGGTCAGCGAGAACCGCCCGGGATCCTCCGCCAGCCCCACCATCCCGGACACCCCGCCGGTCCGCGCCTGGCTGATGTAGCAGGACACCCCGCCCACCTCCGGATCGTTGAACCGCTCGACCACCACGCGATGGCTGCGGGTCAGGCCCAGATTGGTCAGCGCAGTGTTCACATAGCCGATCTCGCGCGTCTCCTCGGCAGCGGCGGGGCCGGCGAGGGCGATGGCGAACAGGGCTGCAAGCATCCTTCGGGTCATGGCGGTCTTCCTCATGCTGCGCCTGCAACGCGCGACGGGCCGATCAGTCACCGATCGAAACGCCTTCCCGCCGCGGATCGGCCCCGCCGACCAGCCCATCACTGGTGACGCGGATGATCTGCAGGCCGGAATCCATCTCGACTATCCGCACCTCATGCCCCAGCGCCCGCAGGGCAGGGGCCAGGGCGGCAGCCGGCGTGTCGGCTTCCAGGTCGATGCTGCCGCCCAGCGTGCCCACATGCGGCAGCGCCGCCGCCTCCTGCGGCGTCATGCCCCAGTCCAGCAGCGCCACTAGCGACTGCGCGACATAGAGGATGATCCGCGCCCCGCCCGGCGACCCCGTCACCGCATACAGCCGCCCATCATCGTTCAGCACGATGGTGGGGGACATCGAACTGCGCGGGCGTTTGCCGCCCTCGACGCGGTTCGCGATCGGCCGTCCATCCCGCTCCGGCACGAAGGAGAAATCAGTCAGCTCATTGTTCAGCATGAAGCCGCCGACCATGACGCGGGCGCCGAACAACGCCTCGATCGTCGTGGTCATGGACACCGCATCGCCCTGCGCGTCGACGATCGAGAGATGGCTCGTCCCGGCCTCGTACTCCTGCATCTGCGGTGCCAGCCGCGTCTCGCGCCACGGTGGGTTGCCCGCCCGTGGCGACGCGACCGCGCGGTCGCGATCCAGGATCTGCGCTCGCACGGTCAGATACCCTGGGTCCGTCAGCCCCCGCGTCGGCACCGAGACGAAATCAGGATCGGCGACATAGGCGTTGCGGTCGGCGAAGGCGAGGCGCCCCGCATCGCCCAGCAGATGCGCGGCCTCGGCCCCGCGCGGGTCCAGCCGCGCCATGTCGGCATGCCCGAGCAGGCCCATGATCTGCGCCACCGCAATCCCGCCTGAGGAGGGTGGCGGGAAGCCGCAGATGCGATACCGCCGGTAGCCGCCGCAGATCACCTGCCGCTGCTGCGGCGCATAGGTGGACAGGTCGGTCGCTGCCATCACGCCGGGGTTGGTCGGATGCCCGGTCACGGCGGCGAGGATGGCGTCCGCGATCGGGCCCTGCGCCATCGCCTGCGCCCCTTGCGCCGCGATGGCGCGCAGCGTCTCGGCCAGCGCGGGGTTGCGCAGTTGGTGCCCCGCCGGCAGTGGCGCGTCGTCGGCGGAGAAGAAGTAGGCCGCGGCCCCCGGATCACGCCGAAGATTCGCCCTGTCGGCCGCGATGTCCTGCGCCAGGCGCTCGCTGATCGGGAAGCCTTCCTCGGCGAGACGAATGGCCGGCGCGATCAGCCGCGCCCACGGGAGGTGGCCGAGTTCCTTGTGCGCGGCCTCGAGCATCGCGACCGTGCCGGGCACGCCCACGGCACGCCCGCCGACAACGGCCTCCATGAAGGGCATGGGCCGGCCGTCGCGCAGGAACAGGTCGCCGACGGCCGCGGCGGGCGCGGTCTCGCGGCCGTCCCACGCCGTCAGCCGCCCGCTGCCGCCGCTGAAATGCAGCAGCAGCGCGCCGCCACCGATGCCGGAGGATTGCGGTTCGACCAGCGTCAGGACCATCTGCGCCGCGACTGTGGCGTCGACGGCGTTGCCGCCTTCCCGCAGCACCTCCGCACCCGCGGCGGCCGCAAGCGGATGGCCGACGGAGACCATGAAGCGCCGTGCCGGCTCGGCAATGGCGGCGCTGGAGAAGAGTAGCAGGATGAGGATGGCGCGGCGCAGGATCATCACGGCAGGATAGCCTAATGAGCGAGGCAGGTGAGCAGACGCGCCGGTTGATCCGGGGCCGTCGAGCGGAGGCCGCAGGCCGTGACGCGGAAGGCATCGCCGCGGCGGCGCTGCGGCGCGAGGACTGGGCGGTTCTTGCGCAGCGCGCGCGCACGCCGGCCGGGGAGATCGACCTGGTGGCCGAACGAGACGGGCTCCTTGCCTTCATCGAGGTGAAGGCTCGTCCCTCCCTTTCCGAAGCCGCCTTCGCCCTCGGCCCGCGTCAGCGGGCGAGGCTGATCGCCGCGGCGGAGTGCTGGCTGGCTGTACACCCTGGCCACGGCGCGGCCGGCATGCGGTTCGACGTCGTGATCGTGGCTGCAGACGGTACGGCGCGACGGATCGCCGATGCCTTCCGCGTCGGAGACTAGAGCAGACCGATCAGGTGAAATCACCTGATCGGGTGAAGATGCTCGCAAAAACAACATACTGGAGCATTCGCAGTGAGCCAGGGCGAACGAAGAATGCTCTAGGCTGCGGCCCGCCCGGGCATCCGATGCCGGAAAGCTAGCGCCTCCGCGACATGGGCGCGGCGGATGGTCGCATTGCCCGCCAGGTCCGCGATGCTGCGCGCCACCCGTAGGGTGCGCACATGGGCGCGGGAGGACAGCCGCAGCCGCGTCGCTGCGGTTTCGACGAGCGCTTCGGCGTCCGCATCCAGCAGCGGTATGAGTTGGCCGATCTCCGCCTCGGCATTGTTGCGCGGGCCGTCCTCGCCCCACCGCGTGCGCTGCGCGTCCCGCGCCACCTGCACCCGCGCGGCGACGGTTGCACTGGTTTCGCCTGCCGGTGCCCGCGTTAGCTCGGCGGCGGGAATGGGCATGACCTCGATCGTCAGGTCCATTCGGTCGAGCAGCGGGCCGGATAGGCGGCCCTGGTAGTCCTCTCCGCAGCGGGGCGAGCGCCCGCACTCGCGCCCCGCCTGGCCGAGATAACCGCAGCGGCACGGGTTCATCGCCGCGATGCATTGGAAGCGCGCCGGATAGGTCACATGCGCCAGCGCGCGGCTGATGGTGGTTCGGCCGGTCTCCATCGGCTGGCGCAGCGCTTCCAGCGCCGGTCGCGGGAATTCGGGCCACTCGTCCAGGAACAGCACGCCGCGATGCGCCAGGCTGATCTCCCCCGGCTTGGCGCGATTGCCGCCGCCGATCAGCGCGGGCATCGAGGCCGAATGATGCGGTTCGCGGAAGGGCGGGCGCATCACCAGCTTGCCGCCCTCCAGCACGCCGGCAATGGAATGCACCAGGGAGACCTCCAGCGCCTCCGCCGGCGAGAGGTCCGGCAGCAGCGCCGGCATCCGCGCGGCCAGCATGGATTTGCCAGCGCCCGGCGGGCCGATCATCAGCAGGTTGTGCGACCCTGCCGCGGCAATTTCGATCGCGCGCTTGGCGCTTTCCTGGCCGCGCACTTCGGACAGGCACGGGCCGGCCGGCCGCGCGGCATCGAGCGCCGGCGGCGCCGGTGGCGACAGGAGCTGCACGCCGCGGAAATGGTTCAGCAGCGCGAGGATGTCGGGCGCTGCCAGCACTTCGATCTGCCCCGCCCAGGCGGCCTCGCCCCCTTGCGCGGCGGGGCAGATCAGCCCGAGGTCGCGCGCGCTGGCGCCCAGCGCTGCGGGCAGAACGCCGGCGACCGGCATGATGGAGCCGTCGAGTGACAATTCCCCGAGCGCCGCGTAGCCCGCCGCATCCTCCTTGGGGATGATTTCCATCGCGGCGAGAAGCGCGAGCGCGATCGGCAGGTCGAAATGCGACCCTTCCTTCTGGATGTCGGCCGGCGCGAGGTTCACCAGCACACGCTTGGGCGGTAGCGACAGCCCGAGGCCGGTCAGCGCAGCGCGCACCCGTTCGCGGCTCTCGCCGACCGCCTTGTCCGGAAGCCCGACCAGCAGGAAGGCGGGCAACCCGGCTGCGATCTGTACCTGCACTTCCACCGGCACGGGGTCGATGCCGGAGAAGGCGAAGGTGGCGATGCGGGCGATGGTCATGATGCCGCGCCAGGGTGGCGCGGCATCGATGGAAAATCAACTTATGAGATGATTAGCGCCGGACAATTTCTACCCGACGGTTCTGCCCGCGGCCCTGGTCGCTGTCATTCGCGGCGGTGGGCGCGGCCATCCCGGCGCCAAAGGCCGTCAGACGCAACGCGGCGATCCCGAAATCCCGCGTCAGGGCGGTGGCGACGGCCGAGGCGCGACGGCGCGACAGATCGACATTGTAGTCGAAGGCGCCCTGGCTGTCGGTGTGGCCCGTGACGATCACCGAGACGGTCGGGTTCGCCCGCAGATACTTCGCGATCTCCTCGAGCGTCGCGCGGGACTCTGGCCGCGGCTCGGCACGATCCGTGTCGAAGCGGATGCCGTAGAGCGCGACGCGGCCCGTGGTGCTGATGGCGCGTTCCATCGCCGCGGCATCGACAAAGACGATGCGGTCGGTCTCCATCGGCCGCGTCTCGACCACGTCGATCAGCGTCATCGGCGGGCGATTGCCGCCGCCGGGCACCGACAGGATGGAGACCCATACGTCGCCCTGCGGCCGTTCGAGGCGCAAGGCGGCAAAGGCCTGGCCGTCCCAGTTGGAAGGCAGGCCAGCGTTGATCGGCAGGCCTTCCGTCACCGCGAACCACAGGTCGGAACCGGTGCCGCCGCAGGCACGGGCCTCGCAGGCGAAGACGGTGCGGAAGCCGTCGCGCTCCATGCGCTGCTGCCAGTTGCGCACGAGTTCCAGCGGCGAACGCCCGGCCGGCCCCTCATAGCGCAGGCGCAGCGTACGGCCGGCGACCGCCGTGCTGTTGGCCTCAACCGCGCGCGGGCCGCCGCCCACGCGATGGGCACCGAGCACCGGGGCGGTGACGACCCGCATTTCCGCATAGTCGCGCTGCTCGCGCAGCCGCTGCACCGATCCATCATAGCGCCCCACGAGCGGATGGTCCGCGCCGCCGCCGGGTGCGGGGCGCTGCTGCGCGGCCGCCGGCATGGCGAGCAGGAGGAACACCGCCAGCCAGCGCATCCCTCAGCCCTCCGCGGCGGAGGCGGCGATGCGCATTAGCCGCCGGAAGTTGCCCGACCACAGCAGGTCGATCTCGCGCGGGCCATAGCCGCGGGCGTGGAGTTCGGCGGTGAGGTTCATGGTCTCGGACGCGTCCTTCCAGCCGGGAATGCCGCCGCCGCCGTCGAAATCGGAGGAGAGGCCCACATGGTCGATGCCGATGCGTGCCACGGCATGATCCACATGGTCCACGAGGTCTTTCACAGTGGCCGGTGACCGGCCGCCGGGCGGTGCGGCACGCAGGAAGGCATCGAGGGCGGTGATCTGCACCAGGCCGCCCGTCGTGCGGAGCATGTCGAGCTGTTCGTCATCCAGGTTGCGCGGATGGTCGCACAGCGCGCGGCAGCAGGAATGCGTCGCGACGATCGGCACGCGGGAGAGTTCCGCCGCCTGCATCATCGTGGACTTCGCGCTGTGCGAGACATCGATGAGGAGGCCGATGCGGTTCATCTCGCGGACCGCGTCCCGGCCGAGCGCCGACAGCCCGCCATGTTCCGCCGCGCCGTCGCCGAGATCGGGCTTTGGCCGTGCCGCGTCCGCGAGATCGTTGTGCCCATCATGCGTGAGCGTGAGGTAGATCGCGCCGAGATCGCGCCACAGCCGCAGCCGCGACAGGTCGCGGGCCATGGCGTTGCCATTCTCGACGGCGCTGAGCACCGCGAGCGCGCCGGCCGCATGCGCTGCCTCCATCTCCGCAGCCGCCGCGCAGAAGTGCCGCGTGACGCCATCGGCGCGCGTGCGGATGTGGCGCAGCATGGCCTCAGCGCGCGCAGCGGCGGCCGCAAGGCTATCCGCATCGCGCTTACCTTGCTGGGTATAGGCGATGAAGACCGCCGCCTTCAGCCCGCCGCGCCGCATCTTCGGGAAATCGACGCGGCGGTCGGTCTCGGTCGTCGCATCCGGCGGGTCGGGCCAGCGGATGTCGATATGCGTGTCGAGCGTCAGCGTCGCTGCGTGGACCGTCTCGCTCATGCCCGCGCCCAGCCGTTCAGGAAGCGTTCGAGCAGCGTGCCGATCATCTCGACATTGTAGCCACCCTCCTGCGTGATGGCGGTCGGGATCTTCAGCCCGCCGATCATGGCACCGGCCCTGGCGAATCCGTCCTCGGTGACAGCCAGTGCGCCGAGCGGTTCGTCCTTCGACGCATCGAAGCCGAGCGGCACCACCAGCGCATCGGGCTTGAAGTCGCGGATGGCGGCGAGCGCGTAGCGCAGTGCATCAAGCCAGCCCGCATCGTCCGTGCCGAAGGCGAGCGGCATGTTCATGTTGCGTCCGTCACCGGCGCCCGCGCCCCGTTCCGCCGTGCGGCCGACATACCATGGGTAATAGTTGTCCGGATCGCCATGGAGCGAGATGGTGAGCACGTCGCCACGTTCCCAGAAAATGCCCTGGGTGCCGTTGCCGTGGTGGCTGTCGATATCGAGCACCGCGACGCGCGTAGCGCCGGCGTCGCGCAGTGCCTGCGCCGCAAGCGCCGCGTTGTTCACATAGCAATGCCCGCCGGCGCGCGCGGCATAGGCGTGGTGGCCGGGTGGGCGGCACAGCGCATAGGCGGTGCGCCCCTGCGACGCTTCCTGCGCCGCCGCGAGCGCGCAGGCCGCCGCGCCCTGTATCGCCGCCCAGGAGCCGGCGCCGATCGGGCAGGCGGTGTCCGCGGTGTACCAGCCGGCGCGGCCGATGATGTTGGCGCCGGGCCGGCCGCCTTGCGCCAGCATCTCAGGGGCCGGGTGGATGTTCGCGACGACTTCGGGCCCCGGTTCCGTCAGCTTCGACCAGTCCGCTGCTGCCGTGGCAAGAAAGTCCAGATAGTCCGGTGTATGCACGGCCTCCATGGCGCGCGCCGGCATTGGCGGCGGCGTCTGCGGCGCCAGGCCCAGCCGGTGCAGCGCCGCTTCGAGCGATGCGGCGCGGGCCGGCACCTCGAAATTGCGGCGCACCTGGCCGCGCTGGAGGAAGAAGCCGGGGGTGTGGCCTGCCTGATCGGGATGCGCGAAGGTCTTCATTGTGGCGCGAGGCTAGGCAGCGACGGCGAGCTTGTCCACGCGTGGCGACCACGCGCACCTTGTCGCCGCCGCCGCCGGGGGGATAGCCTTCGTGCATAATCCAGGGAGACACGAACAATGACCGTCTCGCGACGCGGTTTCATGGCCGCAGCCGCTTCCGCCCCTGTCCTGATGACCGTGCAGCAGGGGCTCGCGCAAGGCGTTGCCCCGCGCCGCGGCGGCACATTGCAGATGATGCTGACGCCGGAGCCGCCGGTGCTGCAGATCGGCGTGAACCAGCAGGGGCCGACGCTCGCCGCCGCGCCGAAGATGTTCCAGGGGCTGCTGACCTTCTCGCCGACGCTGGAGCCGCAGCCGCTGCTCGCCAAGTCCTGGACCATCAGCGAGGACGGCAAGGAGTACGTCTTCTCCCTGCAGGAGAACGTGAAGTGGCACGACGGCCGCGCCTTCACGGCGGATGACGTCGTGTTCTCGATCATGAAGTTCCACATGGAGCTCTCGCCGCGGGCGCGTGCCATCTTCACGCTGATCGAGACCTGCGAGGCGCGCGACCCGCACACCGTCCGCATCGTGCTGAAGCAGGCTTTCCAGCCCTTCCTGCTGATGTTCGACGCGACGGCGGCGGCGATTGTTGCGAAGCATCTGTTCGATGGGCAGGATTACCGCACGGCGCCGGCCGTGCAGCGGCCCGTCGGGACCGGGCCGTTCCGCTTCACCGAATGGCAGCGCGGCAACTTCGTGCGGATGGACCGCTTCGACGACTATTGGAAGCAGGGCCAGCCCTATCTCGACACCGTCATCTATCGCATCATTCCGGACAGCCAGAGCCGGCGCCTCGCGCTGGAATCGGGGCAGGTGTTGCTGAGCCAGGCCTCGGACATCGAGCCCTTCGACATCCCGCAGCTTCGTCAGCGGCCGAATCTCGAGGTGAACACCAATGGCTGGGAGTATTTCTCCCCGCTGTCCTGGATCGAGCTGAACCATCGCGTGAAGCCGCTGGATGACGCGCGGGTGCGGCGCGCCATGTCGATGGCGATCGACCGCAACTTCATCATCAACCGGCTGTGGTTCGGCGTCGGCAAGCCGGCGACGGGGCCGGTGGCGTCCACCACGCGCTTTTACGATGCGAATGCGAAGATCGCAGCCTTCAACGTACAGCAGGCGAATGCGCTGCTGGACCAGGCGGGCTTCCCCCGCAATGCCCAGGGTGTGCGCTTCACCTTGAAGCACATCCCGCTGCCCTATGGCGAGATCTGGACGCGGCTGTCGGAGTATCTGCGCCAGGCGATGCGCCAGATCGGCGTCGCGCTGGACCTTGAAAGCACCGATGCCGGGTCCTGGGCGCGTCGCGTCGGGAACTGGGAATACGAGACGACGATCAATTTCGTGTACCAGTTCGGCGACCCGACGCTCGGCGTTGAGCGGACCTATGTGTCGAGCAACATCCAGCGCGTCACCTTCACCAACACCGGCGGGTATTCCAACCCGCAGGTCGATGCCCTGTTCCAGGCCGCGCGCAGCGCTGCCGTCGCGGCGGAGCGGCAACGCGCCTTCAGCGAGGTGCAGAAGATCCTGGTCGAGGACGTGCCGCAGATCTGGCTGACGGAACTCGCCTTCCCGACCATCTACGACAAGAAGGTGCGCAACGTCATCACGACCGGCCTCGGCCCGAGCAAGTCCTTCGACGACGTCTTCATCGCCGGTTGAGGCATGGAACTGTCGCGGCTGCCCGGGTTCCTTCTGCGGCGCGGGGTCAAGGCGGCGATCGTGGTGCTCGCGATCGTCGTCTGCAACTTCTTCCTGATCCATGCCGCACCGGGCGACCCGGCGAGCGTCATCGCGGGGCAATCCGGCGCGGCGGATGAGCGGTTCCTGGCGCAGTTGCGCGAGCAGTTCGGCCTGGACAAGCCTCTCTATGTTCAACTCTGGATCTACCTGAAGGGCGTGCTGACGCTCGACCTCGGATTCAGCCACCGGCAGCAGATACCGGTCTGGACACTGATCGCCGATCGGCTGCCGGCGACGCTGCTGCTGACGGGGGCGGCATTCGTCCTCGCGGTCGGCGCCGGCGTCACGCTCGGAACGCTGGCGGCCCGGCGTGTCGGGAGCTGGGCCGATTCGATCATCACCGTGATAGCGCTGACCTTCTATGCGACGCCGCTGTTCTGGGTCGGGCTGATGCTGGTGCTGTTCTTCTCGGTCTGGCTGGAATGGCTGCCGAGCTTTGGCATGGCCACAGTGGGCGTCGAACTGCACGGCATCGATGCAGTGCTAGACGTGGGCAAGCACCTCATCCTGCCGGCGGCGACGCTCGGGCTGTTCTACCTCGCCGTCTATGCCCGGTTGACGCGGGCGACGATGCTGGAAGTCGCGGATCAGGACTTCGTGAAGACCGCGCGCGCCAAGGGGGTGCCGGAAGGGCAGGTTGTGCGGCGGCACGTGCTGCGCAACGCGCTGCTGCCGGTCATCACCTTCGCAGGTATCCAGGCCGGGCAGCTCATCGGCGGGTCGATCCTGGTCGAGACGGTCTTCGCATGGCCGGGTATCGGGCGCCTTGCCTTCGATGCGCTCCTGGCGCGCGACTATGCGGTGTTGCTCGGCGTGTTCTTCTGCACCTCGGTGATGGTAGTGCTGTTCAACCTCGTCACGGATCTCCTCTACGCCGTGGTCGATCCACGGGTGGAGGTGCAGGGATGATGGATTTCTGGCGGCGCTTCAGCCGCAATCGCGGCGCCGTGGTCGGGCTGGCTATCCTGCTGCTGGTCTTCGCCGTCGCTGCCTTCGCCTCCGTGCTGTTTCCCGGTAGCCCGTGGGACATGGCCACGGCGCCCTTCGTTCCACCGGGCGAGGAAGGAATGTTGCTCGGCTCCGACAGTCTCGGCCGCGACGTCGCTGCGGGCATTGCGCACGGGTCGCGTATTTCGCTGATGGTTGGCGCCGTTTCGACGGTGGCGACGCTGTGCATCGGCGTCTCGCTCGGCGCCATCTCGGGCTATGTCGGCGGCTGGGTCGATGATGCGGTGATGCGGTTCACCGAGTTCTTCCAGACCATCCCGTCCTTCGTCTTCGCGATCCTGCTCGTCGCGATCTTCACGCCGACGATCACCTCGGTCGTCTTTGCCATCGCGGTGGTGTCCTGGCCGCCGGTGGCGCGCGTGGTGCGGGCGGAGTTCCTATCGCTGCGGTCGCGCGAGTTCGTCCAGGCGGCTGAGGTGCTGGGTAAGTCGCGGCTGTCGATTGTCGTGACGGACATCCTGCCGAATGCGCTGTCGCCGATCGTCGTGCTGTCCTCGCTGATGGTGGCCTCGGCGATCCTGCTTGAGAGCGCGCTGTCTTTCCTCGGCCTCGGAGATCCCAATCTGATGACCTGGGGCTTCCTGATCGGGTCGGGTCGCAGCGTGATCCGGATCGCCTGGTGGATGTCCGTGTTCCCGGGGCTGGCGATCTTCATCACCGTGCTGGCGCTGAACCTGGTCGGGGAGGGGCTGTCGGACGCACTGAACCCGCGCCTCGCGCGGCAGCGGGGAGGGGCGGCATGACGCTGCTGACCGTCGAAGGGTTGACCGTCGCGCTGCCGCCCGGCGGGGACCGGCCGCACGCCGTCGAGGACATCTCACTGTCGGTCAATCCCGGTGAGATCGTCTGCGTCGTCGGTGAATCCGGGTCGGGGAAATCGATCACCGCCAATGCCGTGATGGGTC
Source organism: Neoroseomonas terrae (assembly GCF_018129025.1). Taxonomy (GTDB): domain Bacteria; phylum Pseudomonadota; class Alphaproteobacteria; order Acetobacterales; family Acetobacteraceae; genus Neoroseomonas; species Neoroseomonas terrae. Next base: position 57,150 of record NZ_JAAEDI010000019.1, read on the forward strand.
TGCTACCGAAGGGCCTTCCCGCGCGGGCCGGGCGCATCGCGTTCGAGGGAAAGGAGTTGCTCGCCCTTGGCCCGGAGGCGATGCGGCGGCTGCGTGGTGACCGGCTGGCGATGATTTTTCAGGAGCCGATGACCGCGCTGAACCCGGTGATGCGCGTCGGCGATCAGATCGCCGAGGCAATGCACGTGCACGGAGCGGGCGGCGACGCGGCGCGCCGCGTACCGGAGCTTCTCGCGGCGGTGAACCTGCCGGACCCCGCGGCAACCGCGCGATCCTATCCGTTCCGCCTTTCCGGCGGGCAGCGCCAGCGTGTGATGATCGCGATGGCACTTGCGCTGGAACCGTCGCTGCTGATCGCGGATGAGCCGACGACGGCGCTCGATGTGACGACGCAGATGCAGATCCTGCGGCTGATCCGCGAGATCCAGTCGCGCCGCGGCATGGGGGTGATGTTCATCACGCATGATTTCGGCGTGGTGGCGGAGATAGCGGACCGCGTCGCCGTCATGCAGAAGGGCCGCATCGTCGAGCAGGGATCGGCCGATGAGGTGCTGAATCGGCCGCAGCACGCCTATACGCGGGCGCTCATCGCGGCGGTGCCGCATGGCTCGCCCTCCGTGGCCGCGGCTTCGACCGCGCCGATGGTGCTGGAGGCGCGTGGCGTCGAGAAGACCTATCGCCGCCCGGGCGGCTGGTTCGGGCCGGCGCCGGTGGTCCGCGCCGTGCACGATGCCGACTTCATCCTTCGCAAGGGCGAGACCCTCGGACTGGTCGGTGAGTCCGGCTCGGGCAAGTCGACGCTGGCGCGCTGCGTCGTGAAGCTGGTCCAGCCCGAGAAAGGCGAGATCATCTTCGAGGGCGAGGATCTGCGGCCGCTGTCACGTGGCGCGTGGAAGCCCTTTCGCAAGAAGATCCAGATGGTGTTCCAGGACCCCTTCGCTTCGCTGAATCCGCGGCGGCGCGTTGGCGACATCATCGCCGAAGGACCGGTCACGCACGGCACGGAACGAGGCGAGGCGCTGGCGCGCGCGCGCGATCTGTTGCGGCTGGTGCAACTCGATCCTGGTGCGATCGACCGCTACCCGCACGAGTTCTCGGGCGGACAACGGCAGCGCATCGGCATCGCGCGGGCGCTTGCGATGGAACCGGAGCTGCTGATTGCGGATGAGCCTGTCTCGGCGCTGGACGTGTCCGTGCAGGCACAGGTGCTTGCGCTGCTGGCGGATATCCGTGCGCGCCTTGGCCTGACCATGCTGTTCATCACGCATGATCTGCGCGTCGCGGCGCAGATCTGCGACCGCATCGCGGTGATGCAGCGCGGCGCGATCGTGGAACAGGGGCCGACCGTGGATGTCTTCGGCAATCCGCAGCATGCCTATACGCGGCAGTTGCTTGACAGTATTCCGGGCCGGGCCTGGACGCCGCCCGTGATCGCCGCCTGAAGGACGAAGCATGATCGAAACCCTCGATGCCGGCGCGCGCCGCGCGATCCTGGATGCGGTGGACGCGTTGCGCGACGACGCGGTGCAGACGCTCGAACGGCTGGTGCGCTGCCCTTCGACGCTCGGCAACGAGGCATCGGCGCTCGAGGAGATGGCGCGGATCTACGATGGTCTTGGTCTCGTCCCGCGCCGTGTGCCGACCGATCCGGCGGCACTGGCCTCGCATCCTGGATTCTCGCCGCCGCTGGTGTCCTATGCGGGGCGCGACAACGTCGTCGCGGTCCATGCCCCGCGGGAACGCAAGGGCCGTAGCCTGGCACTGCAAGGGCATGTCGATGTGGTGCCGGAAGGTGCCGCGGATATGTGGGTGACCCCGCCCTATGAGCCCTCGATCCGCGACGGCCGTATGTACGGCCGCGGCGCGGGCGACATGAAGGCGGGGATCGTCTCCTATGTCACTGCATTCAGGGCGCTGCGCCTCGCCGGATTGCAACCCGCCGCTGAGGTGCAGATGCAGTCGGTGATCGAGGAGGAATGCACCGGCAACGGTGCGCTCGCCGCGATGCTCGCGCTGCCGCGTACGGATGCGGTCATCATCCCCGAGCCCGGCCCGGGCTTGCCGGCGATGTACTCGGCCGAGGTCGGCGTGGTCTGGGCCTGGGTGACGGTCTCCGGCCGGCCGGCGCATGTGCGCGACATGCAGGCGGGCATCAACGCCATCAAGGCCGCCAACGCCATCGCTGCCCGCTTCGACGACTACCAGGCGGAGATGAACAAGGCGGAGCGCATCCATGCGAGCTTCCGGGGCGTGAACCACCCGGTGAATGTGAATTTCGGCACGATCGAGGGCGGCGAGTGGAATTCCTCGGTCCCGACGCGCGCGCGCATCGGCATGCGCGTCGGGGTGATGATGGGCTACACCGCAGCGCAGACGAAGGCCGACATCGAGCGTCTCGTCGCGGACGCCAGCAACGACCCTGCACTGAAGGGCGCGACGGTGAAGCTGGAGTTCAAGGGCTTCATGGCCGATCCCTGTGTCTTCGACATGTCCGCGCCGATCGTGCGGATGGCCAAGCGGAACTTCGCCGAAGTCTCCGGCGGCTCCTTGCGGGACTATCCCGCGACGGGGCTGACCGACGGGCGCTTCTTCACCCTGTACCAGGACACGCCGGTCGCCTGCTTCGGTCCCGATGCGCAGGAGATCCACGGTATCGATGAGAGCGTCGGGATCGACAGCATGCACGACATCACCCGCACCATCGCCCTGACCATGGCTGAATGGTGCGGGGTGGAGAACACCCCATGAGCAACGTTCCTCTCTCCGGCCAGCGCCTCTGGGACAGCCTGATGGAGATGGCCCAGATCGGCGGCACGGCGAAGGGCGGGAACAACCGTCAGACGCTGACGGACCTCGATTCCGACGGCCGTCATCTGCTGCGCCGTTGGGCTGAGGCCGCGGGGTGCACCATGGCGGTCGATCGCGTCGGCAACATGACGCTGACCCGCCCGGGACGCGACGCGTCGCGCAAGTCGGTCGCCTTCGGCAGCCATCTCGACACCCAGCCGACGGGTGGGAAGTTCGACGGCGTGCTCGGCGTGCTGGCCGGGCTCGAGATCCTGCGGGCGGTGCATGAGGCGGGTATCGAGACCGAGGCCCCGCTCATGCTCATCAACTGGACCAACGAGGAAGGCGCGCGCTTCGCCCCGCCGATGATGGGCAGCGGGGCGGCGATGGGCATCTTCACCGAGGCCGAGGTGCTGGCGAAGCAGGACCCGGAAGGTCTGGTCTTCGGCGAGGAACTGGCGCGCATCGGTTGGCGGGGTGACGCCGACCCGGCCGCGTTGCGCGACATCGGCGCCTATCTCGAACTGCATATCGAACAGGGCAAGCTGCTGGAGGATGCTGGCAAGCAGGTCGGCGTCGTCACGCATGCACTTGCGCAGAACTGGCTGGAAGTGACGGTGGAAGGGGAGGAGGCGCATGGCGGGTCCCCCATGGCCGGGCGGCGCGATGCACTGATGGCGGCCGCGCCGCTGATCGCAGCGATCGAGGAGATCGCGCTCGACGCTGTCACCGCCGCGGGCGATCCGGGCCGCGCGACCGTCGGGCGGCTCACCGTCTATCCCGATAGCCGCAACATCGCGCCATCGCGCATCTGGTTCTCCATCGACACGCGCCACCACGATCCGGAGCTGCTGTCGCGGATGGCGACCGAGATCCGCGAGCGTGCGGCAACCATCGCCGCGCATCGCGGCGTCACGATCCGTATCGAGGATTTCTGGTACTCACCGATGACGCCCTTCGATCCGGCGCTGGTCGGCAGGGTGCGCGACGCCGCTGAGCGGCTGGGCTACGCGCATATGGACATGCCGACAGGCATCGGCCACGACGCCGTCTACGTCGCGCGGCGCGTTCCCACCACGATGATCTTCTGCCCATGCCATGGCGGCATCAGCCACAACGAGGCGGAGAGCATCACCCCCGAATGGGCGGAGGCGGGCATGCGCGTGCTCGCCGATGCGGTGCTCGCCACCGCCGGCATTGCCAAGGATTGACAGACTGATGACCCGCATCGCCATCGGCGGCTTCCAGCACGAGAGCCATTCCTTCGCGCCGCGCCCGACGGGTTGGGCGGAGTTCGTCAAGCCGGGCGGCTTCCCGCCCGTGCAGCATGCTGCGACGCTGGTCGACACGCTGCGCCCGACCGGCGTGCCGTCTGCCGGCGCCATCGCGGCGGCGGAGGGCGAGGGCGTCGAACTCGTCCCGCTCGCCTGGGCATTCGCCAACCCTGCCGGCCCCGTCACGCGCGAGGCCTTCGAGCGCATCTCCGCGCTGATCGTCGCGGCGCTGTCGGACGCGCTGGACGATGGCCCGATCGACGGCGTCTATCTCGAACTGCATGGGGCGATGGTATCGGACGATTTCCCCGATGCTGAAGGCGAAGTCCTTCGCCGCGTCCGCGCCGTGGTCGGCCCGGGCGTGCCGATTGCGGCGAGCCTCGACCCGCATGCGAACAAGACCGCGGCGATGGTCGCTTTCTCGGATGTGCTCGTGCCGTACCGCACCTATCCGCATGTCGACATGAAGCAGGTGGGGGCGCAGGCGATGCGGCTGCTGCTGCGCATGGCGCGCGACGGGTCGCGGCCGGCCAAGGTGTTCCGCGAACTCGACTATTGGACGCCGCTGCCCGGCCAATGCACCATGGTCGCGCCGATGCAGGACGTCATGGCCGAGCGCGCGCGGCTGAACGAGGCAGCGGGCGTCTGGGAGCTCGGCTTCTGCTTCGGCTTTCCCTATGCCGATTTCCCGGGCTGCGGCATGGCCATCGCGTCCTATGCCGACACGCCGGACCAGGCGGCCCAGGCGGCGGAGGCGCTTGCCGCCTTCATCGCGGCGAAGGAGACGGAATTCGCCCTCGGCGTCGCGACCGCGTCGGAAGGCGTGACGCGCGCCATGGCGAAGCGCGACGGGACGGGGCCCGTCATCCTCGCCGACACGCAGGACAACCCCGGTGGCGGCGGCCATGGCGACACGACCGGCCTGCTGGCTGAACTGATCCGCCAGGACGCGCAGGGCGCGGTGCTCGCGCCGATGAACGACGCCGACGCCGCGGCGGCCTGCCACGCGGCGGGGGAGGGGGCGGAGATCATGCTCGACCTCGGCGGGAAGAGCGATGGTGCGGCGCTGCGCGTCACCGCGCGGGTTGAGAAGCTGTCCGACGGCCGCTTCACGCTGAGCGGGCCGATGGGTGGCGGCAATCCGGCCAATCTCGGTCCTTCTGCGCTGATCCGCGTGGCGCCGGGCGTCCGCGTCGTCGTCGTCAGCCGCAAGATGCAGGCGCATGACCAGGAGATCTTCCGCTTCCTCGGCATCGAGCCGGCCGAGCAGAAGATCGTCGCGGTGAAGTCCTCGGTGCATTTCCGCGCGCATTTCCAGCCTATCGCGTCCGAGGTCATCGTGGTCACCGCGCCGGGTCCGGTGGTCGCCGATCCGGCGGTGCTGCCGTTCACCAATCTACGCCCCGGGCTTCGGCTGCGGCCGGGAGACAACCAGCGCACGGTTTAGAGTTTTTGTTGCGACCTATGGGGGCATTTATAGAGACATACAACTAATGGTTGTTTGTCGACTCACATTGAAAGCTAAACATCACGGAGTACTGATCGTCATTTGATTGAAGTGTCTTGGCTGCGAGGTGTCGCAACTCCATTCAGTGGCATAGGGTTCCCTCCGCAGACGGAAGGAAGCATTGCGCGATGGGCCTGAACACGCTGTCGGACACGTTCACGATCGGCGTGCGCGCATCGAGCAGCGGCCTGGATTACGGGCTGCAGCAATCGATGCAGGAGAGCTACACCATCAGGAGTGTCACCGGCGGCCAGTATCGGTCCGGGACAGCGCAGCAGGATCTGGTGTTCTTGCAGTACAATCAGGGCACGAGCAGCGATACCGATATCCATTTCCGGACATTCGACACCGGGTCTGGAACCTTCAACGGTTCGCTAGTGACCACGATACCCGGCCAGTACAACTACGCCAGCACGGCCGACCTGAATAACGATGGGTTCGGGGATCTGGTTCTGCTGAATTCCCAGTTCGGCACATTGTTCGATCGCTGGACCCAAACGACGGAGACGCCGCCGACGCTGACACTCGGCATGCTGATCGCTAGCCCTGGGGATTCGATGCCCTTCAACGGAGGCGACATCATCCACAGCAGCATTCCCGCCGACGGTAGCCTTGGAGCCGAGGTCGCGATCACTGATTTCGATTTCGCTGACTTCAACCACGACGGCATCCTCGACATCATCGTGGCCGGCGTTGCCGCTTCCAAGCCGCTGGCTGAGGCGCCGTCGTCCTTCGACTATGACTGGGACGGCGTCTATTCGATTGGTCTCGGAAACGGTAGCGGCAGCTTCGATTTCCAGCCCCTGCAGAAGACCGGGACCGTCATTGAACAGCGCGACAGCGACCCCGTTCTTGCCCGCGTCGCGGCGATGGACATGAACGATGACGGCTATGTCGACGTCGCCTTCGCGTATCACTTGGAAGACAATGACGAACTGCCGTCCAACGTCGCTGGCGCCTATGTCGTCTGGGGCGACGCGAACTCGAGTTCCGGCACGCCAAGCCTGACCATCAACATGACGGATAGCAGCAGCGTCTATGCGACCTACGACTGGAACGATCCGCAGGACGTTATCGCCATCTGGCAAAGTCCCGCTCAGGGTCCCGTTTCCGTTCTTGGGAACCTCGGCGTCGCCCGGAACGGCGATTCTTATGCCGCCCTGTTCAATTACAGTAAAACGGTCTACCGTGATGACGAGATCAACAATACACCGCGCAGCCCATTCGGTCCGGCCTACGACTACGATGGCGACGGCCTCGTCGATCTGATGTATGTTGATGGCAACAGTTCCGCCATCCTTACCGGATATAATTGGTCAGTAGGAGATCCGGCGGCCCCACAGAGCCATACCGGCATCACGCTGGGAACCGACATCTTCAGCACCGCTGCACTCGACTTCAACGGGGACGGCAAGATGGATTGGGCCGGGGGCTACAACGGCGACAACCACATCTATGCCTACGTGAACCTGACCCAGATCTCCGGGAGCGATGTCGCCGTCGAGCTGACGGAAGGTGAGGCGGTCCGTGGCACCGTCAATGGCGTCGCCGCCCATCGTATGATGGGGTCGGACTTCACCGTGTCGGTCATCGGTGGACAGGCGGCCTACGACAACGCGCTCGGCTGGTTCGAACTGCGCGCCGACGGCACCTTCGGAGATGCGCAGTTCGTCGATATCGCCGACGGCACTTTCGACGTCGCCGGGCTCGGCGCGGGCAGCAGGCTTGCACTCTTTCTCGTTTCCAACGGCGCGGCGCTGAACGAAGACCTGACCGGCGGATTCCGCTTCGTCGACGCGGCGACGGGCGCGCCGGCACGGCTGGGGTCCGTTGCCCCGACATTGGTGAGCGCGGACCGACCCGGTCAGGCGGTGGAAGGCGAGATCTTCCACACCGCCGATGCGAACACCTTCGATATGGTGAATCCGCTCAATACCGGCGGTCTCATCCAGACCCTATCGCGCGTGGATGCCGATGGCAGCCTGATGATCGGGTTCGAGGATCTGCTGCTCATGCAGGGCGACGCCGACTTCAACGATCTCCTCATCCGCGTGACGTCGAACGACGATATCATCCCCGTCTGAGCAAGGCGGGTCAGCGGGCCGGCATTTCCAGTGCGCGGAACGCCGGTTGCAACGCTGCCGGCACGCGTCCGATGCCCCACCTCACCTGGTGCGACCAACCGCCGCGCTGCCAGGTGATCGAGCAGGTCATGTTCGACGGTTCGCCGCGCGCCAGGCGCTCGAAACGCGCGGCTTCGAGCAGGCGGGCGACCTCCGCGTAGGTCGTGCCGCTTTCGGTCGGAACCTGTACCAACGGCGCGCCGGCGCGCGGGCGGCGCAAGGTCGTCGCGCTGCCGTCGGCGTCCAGGCGCAGGCCGCCGCCGCCGCCGGTCGCACCACCGCCGCAGTAACGGGTGATCGAATCCGCAGGCGCTTCGGCCGCCGCAAGGAGCAGCGCGAGCAGCAACAGCGCCGTTCTCATCCGGCGGCCATCAGCGCACGTACCGTCACTTCCCGCGGAATGGGCGCGACGGCGCCGTAGCCGGTGGTGGACAGCGCCGCCGCCGCATTGGCGTAGCGTGCAGCCGTGACCGGATCATCCCCGGCAAGCAGCCGCGCCAGCAGCGCGCCGGCGAAGGTATCGCCAGCCCCTGTCGCGTCCACCGCCTTTACCCGATGCGCCGGGATGCGCGTGCGGCTGTCCCGGGTCGCGACGATGCAGCCATCGGCGCCGCATTTCAGCAATACGAGCGGGCAGAGCCGAAGGTAGAAATCGGCGATGGCGTCGGGGTCCGTGAGCCCGGTCAGCGCCGTCGCGTCGTCCAGGGAAGGCAGGGTGATGTCCGCCATGCCGATCGCGGCGTGGATCACCGCGGCAGCGCGGGCGGCCGGCCACAGGCGGAGCCGAAGGTTGGTGTCGTAGGACACCTTCACCTGCGCATCCCGCGCGATGTGGATGGCGTGGAAGACGGCGTCGCAGGCGGTCTCAGAAATCGCCTGGCTGATGCCCGAGACATGCAGGATGCGCGAGGCGCGGATCGCTTCCTCGGGCACCTCCTGCGGCCGGTACAACGCGGCGGCGCTGCCGGTGCGGTAGAAGGAGAAGTGGTGCCCGCGGGCGTCGTGAGTGACGAAGTAGATCCCGGTCGGCACGCCAGGGCGGCGGATGACGGTGTTTGCATCGACACCCTCCCTTGCCCACAGCGTCATGAAGCTGTCGCCGGCCGCGTCGGTGCCGACTGCGCTGATATATCCGGCGGAGGCGCCCGACCGCGCGGCAGCGATGGCGGCGTTGGAGGTGTCGCCGCCATGGCCCTCCAGGTAGAGCACTCGCCCGTCGGGCCCTGGCGCCTGCTGGTTGAACTCCAGCATCGGCTCGCCCATGCAGAGAAGGTCGGGCACGTCAGGTCCTCACGATGCCGAGGGCGTCTTCCGCTGCGCGTTGCACGGCGTCGCGGTCGCCGGCGGCTATCAGCTTTTCGTCCACCAGCCGGCCGCCGATGCCGACGAAGGCGGCGCCAGCCGCGATGTAGTCCGGCACGTTGCGAGCATCGACGCCGCCGGTCGGGCAGAAGACGACATCTGGGAACACCGAGCGAAGCGCCCTCACATGCGCGGGACCACCGACGGAACCCGCCGGGAACACCTTCACAACATCGGCACCGGCGCTTAGGGCCGAGCGGACCTCGGTCGGCGTAAGCGCGCCCAGCATCAGGCAGGCGCCGGCCGCCTGCGCCGGGGCCGCGAGGCCGGCATCCACCCATGGCGCGACGATGAATTGCGCGCCCGCGTCGAGGCAGGCCTGGGCCTGCGCGGCGTCGGCGACCGTGCCGGCACCGACCAGCAGGGTGGGATCGGCGGCGAGCGCACGGATCAGCGCGGGCGCCTCAGGCACCGTCATGGTGATCTCGAAGATGCGCAGCCCCGCTTCCTGCAGCCAGGCGACGGCAGTGGCGGCGCGGGCCGCCGTGGATGTGCGCACCACCGGAATGATGCGCGCCTCCCTCAGGCGAGGGATCAGGGGGTGCATGGCCTCGGCTCCTCGTGACGGGCGCGGTGGCAAGGCCCGACGGCAGATCGGATCCCGATCGTTAGGCGCCATCCTATCGTGTGAAGCTGCTGGCAGGAACGGAACCTGCAGACTGCGGCCCTAGGGGGCCATGCGGGCGACCGTTCCTTCGAGCCGACGAGCGGTGGCCAGCGCACGGTCGACCTCCGCGGCGGTGGTGTCGAGCGCTCCGCGATAGGTCGCGACGCTGTCGCCCAGCCGCGACATGGTATGCGAAAGGTCACCGATAGCGTTGCGCAGGGCTGCGGTCGCAGCCGATTGCTCGCCGATCGCTTCGTCGAGGCGGCGCAGCGCGAGACGCAAACGGTCCTCGGGACGGTGCGGGAACGCCGTGACACACGACGACGCTACGGGTTCCACATCGTTCGACGAGCCAGCCATCGGGGTGCCTCACGCTGAGATCTTAGTAGATCTTTAACCGATAGTTGCAGATGGCGCGAGAACTAATGTCTCGAAATTCGACTTGAGTCGCAAAACTCGGCGACGGCTAGGCTCGCTGCGTGGTGGAGCCTGAAATAAAGGCTTATAAATCAGATAACTATGAGCCTATTCTGATCCATTCAATGATCTGAGCGGTGGCAAGTCGTGATCAGCACAATCGCTGGACGAATCCGCCGCCGTCGGTTGCATACAGCGCGAGGATCGCCTCCTCAGGAGGCGCCCCGCGTTCCACCTCTCCGGCTTTTCATCTAGAAGCCGCGGCGGAGGTAATTCACACCCATGGGCACCGCCCTCGAAATCGGCGTCATCATCCTGCTTGTCCTGCTGAACGGCGCCTTCGCCATGAGCGAACTGGCGATCGTCTCGTCCCGGCGGTCGCGGCTGGCTTCGCTGCAGCGCCGCGGCAGCCCCGGTGCGGACGCGGCACTCGCGCTGGCCGACGACCCGCAGCGCTTCCTTCCGACCGTCCAGGTCGGCATCACCCTGGTTGGTATCTTCGCCGGCGCCTTCGGCGGCGCCAGGTTGTCCGGCACGTTGGCCGAGGCGATGAGCGCCGTTCCGCTCATCGCGCCCTATGCCTCCGAGATCGCGTTCACCCTGGTGGTCATCGTCATCACCTACCTCAGCCTGATCCTGGGCGAACTGGTGCCGAAGCAGGTTGCCCTGCGTAATCCGGAACGGGTCGCCGTCATCGTCGCCCGGCCGATGACTGCGTTGTCGCGCTTCTCCTCGCCGGTCGTCTGGGTGCTCAGCCGGTCCTCCGCCGCGGTGTTGCGGTTGCTTGGCCCGCCTCCGCCGGAACAGGCAGTGACGGAAGAGGAGGTGAAGGCCGTGGTCGCCGAAGGCGCCCAGGCCGGCGCCCTCGAGACCGAGGAGCAGCACATGATCGAGCGCGTGCTGCGGCTCGCCGACAAGCCGGTGCGCGCGTTGATGACGCCGCGCAACGACCTCTCCTGGCTCGACACCTCCGACACGACGGAGGAGGTCGTGGCCCAGCTGCGCGCCAGCGACGTGACGCGCTTCGTCGTGGGCGAGGGGCGTGTGGACAATGTGGTCGGCGTGGTGGTGGCCAAGGACCTGCTGGACCAGATCCTGGCAGGCACGCCGATGTCGCTCACCGATGCGCTGCGGCATCCGCTGGTACTGCCCGACACGCTCTCGGCGCTCGATGCGCTGGAGCGGCTCCGCGGCGACACGCTCGGCATGGCGCTGGTGATGGACGAATACGGGTCCTTCGAGGGCGTCGTCACGGCCTCCGACCTGCTCGAGGCGATCGTCGGCGACCTGGGGCCTGTGGAGCCCATGCCGGACGGTGTTGCCGTCCAGCGGCACGACGGCTCCCTGCTCCTGGATGGCTCGATGCCGTCCGACGAGCTGCGCGCCCGGCTGGAACTGCCGGAACTGCCCGGGGCCGGAACCTATCACACGGTCGGCGGGCTGATCCTTGCCCTGCTCAAGCGAGTGCCCAAGGAGGGTGACCGCATCGTCTGGGCCGGCTGGCGGTTCGAGGTGGTCGACATGGACGGCCGGCGCGTGGACAAGATCCTGGCCAGCAAGGAGAAGACGCTGGTCTGACTATTGCGCGACCGATTTCGCGATCGGCGCGATGAATTGCGGCTCGGTGTCCCAGGGGAACAGGATCCAGGTGTCCTGGGACACCTCCGTGACGAACGTGTCCACCACCGGGTTGCCGGCCGGCTTCGCATAGACGGTGGCGAAATGCGCCTTGGGCAGCAGGCTGCGGACGACCCGGGCCGTGGTGCCGGTATCGACCAGATCGTCCACGATCAGCCAACCCTCGCCGTCGCCGGCCGCGGAGGGCGGCTTGGCGACGCGCGGGTCGCCGCGCTTTTCCTCCTCATAGGTGATGATCGAGACGCTCTCGATCAGTCGGCAGTCGAGCTCCCGCGCGATGATCGCCGCCGGGATCAGCCCGCCGCGGGTGATGGCGACGATGCCCCGCCACGGACCCTTTTCCAGCAGGCGCCAGGCGAGCGCCTTGCTGTCGCGGTGCAACTGGTCCCAGGTGACGGTGTAGTAGCGCGGCGCCATCTCAGAACATCCTCCCGCCATTGGGCACCTGGAGGTCCGGCTTCAGCAGCACGACGGCGCCGTTCTCGTCGGGCACGCCGAGCACCAGCACCTCGCTCTCGAAACCCGCGATCCGTCGGGGCGCGAAGTTGACAACCGCCATGACCTGGCGGCCGATCAGCCGGTCCGGGGCATAATGGACCGTGACCTGAGCGGCGGAACGCTTCACGCCGATTGCGCCGCCGAAATCCACCCAGAGCCGGATGGAGGGCTTGCGCGCCTCCGGGAAGGGCTGGGCGTCGACGACGGTGCCGGCGCGGATGTCGAGGCGGTCGAAATCCTCGATGGTGGCGTGCGTGCTCATGGGCGGGCTCTAGACCGGAAACGACCGCCGCGCGAGGGGTCCGTCAGCCGATGGGCGGAGGGGCGTTGCCCCCCGAACCACCCCGCCAGGAGGCTGGGCATCCAGAACCGCAGACCCCTGGCTCAGGGCACGGCAGTCGAGGCAGGACCCGCGCTGCGCGCATTCTGCGCGGCTCCGCATCAGGGTGAATGGGCGCAAACCGCGCTTGGCGTCCCGACCCTCATGAGAACTGCGTCGGAAACCTACAGCAGATGCTGCGCCAGGAACCGGCCGATCTCCTCGAAGGCTTCGGCGGTCTCCGGCACGCCGGGGGTGATGAACTGGGCGTGGCTCTGGCCCTCGAAGACCTGGAGCTCGGCAGCGACGCCGGCGCGGCGCAGCTTGCGGTGGGTGCGCACAGTGTCGCTGAGCAGCAGGTCGCGTGTGCCGGAGGTCAGGATGGCGGGCGGGAAACCTGCGAAGTCCCCGTTGATCGGCGAGAGCAGCGGCTCCGCGGGGTCTCGGCCGGCGGCGTAGAGCCGCGCAGCGCCCGACACCCAGCCGGTGTCCGCGACGAGGACATTGTCGACATAGGCGTTCGCCTGCCGTGTATCCCCGGCACCGAGCAGATCGACCCAGGGGGTGCCGGGCGCTATGGCGGCGGGCAAGGGCAGGCGCTCGCCCCTCGCCCGCAACACCGTGGCCAGCGTAAGACCGCCGCCGGCGGAGCTGCCGAAGATCGCCATCCGGCGGGGGTCATGCTGGGCGCAGAGCGTGCGCCAGACCGCCAGGGTGTCCTCCAGCGCGGCCGGAAAGGGGTGGTCGGGGGGCATGCGGTAATCGACCGAGATGCAGCGGAAGCCACCATGGGCGGCCATCAGCATCGCCTCGCCGGCGCCGGATTCGCCGGGAAACAGGACGTAGCCGCCGCCATGAAGGTGCAGCAGCAGGCGGTCCCGGTTCTCAGGCGGCAGGGTTTCCGGCGTGACGGTGAAGACCGGCACGCCGCCGATTCTGCTGCGCTCGACCTGCACGCGCAGGGCCGCACGCAGCGCCGGCAGGTGCGGCTCGACGGCGGCGGCACTGACCGCCTGCAACGCGCGCCAGCCGGCCGCATCAGCGGGGATGGCGTTCCAGCCGGGCGGGTACGGGCCGGCGATCAGACGCTGCAACGCAGGGCTGACCGTGTCCGGGACGGGCAAGCGGCGGGCCGGGAGCGCGCGGGCGGCTTCAGCCAGCGGAGCGGGTAGTGGCGTGGCGGGGCGGGGTGCCTGCGCGGGTTCGGCGCGGGCGAGTGTCGGGGCAGCCAGGGCGGCGGTGAGGACCAGGCGGCGATGCAGGGCCATGCGGCGGGGGTTTCCGATGGTGAGGCTACGCATTCCAGCATCGCGCGGCCCGCGGGTCGCCCCCCTGTGCGGACTTTCCAACGCCGGCGTCCCGTTGCATGGAAGCGTCACATCCACCCAGGACGGAAACGGACACCGCAATGCGCGACTTCCACCTGCCCGGCCGCAGCGCCGCCTATGGCACCAATGGCATGGCGGCGACCTCCATGCCGCAGGCGACGCTCGCCGCGCTCGACATCCTGCGGGCGGGGGGCAATGCGATGGATGCCGCCATCGCCGCCTGCGCCGTGCAATGTGTGATCGAGCCGGCCTCGACCGGCATCGGCGGCGACAATTTCTGCCTTTACGTCCCGGCGGGGTCTTCCAAGGTCATCGCGATGAACGGGTCGGGCCGTGCCCCGGCCGCGGCGACGCCCGAAGCGTTGCGCGCCGCCGGTATGACCGCGATGGTCAACACTTCCGCCCATTCCGTGACCGTGCCGGGCGCGGTCAGCGCCTGGGAGGCGCTGAACAAGGCGCATGGCAGGCTGGGGCTGGACCGCATAGTCCAGGCGGCGATCGCCTATGCCGAAGAAGGCTTCGCGATCTCCCCGCGCGTGGCGTCGGATTGGGAGGGCTCGGTCGGCAAGCTGATGAAGCATCCGGCCTCGGCGCGGCGCTTCCTGCGCGACGGCGAGGCGCCCGCGCTCGGCACCCGTTTCACCCAGCCGGAGCTGGCGAAGACGCTGCGGGCGATCGCGGCCAAGGGCAAGAAGGCGTTCTATGAGGGCGAGGTGGCGGCCGACATCGTCGCCACGCTGCGCGCCGCCGGCGGCCTGCACACCGAGGAGGATTTCGCACGCGGCGCCGATGTGGCCGAGTTCGTCGAGCCGATCTCGATCAAGTGGCGCGGCATGGAGGTGTTCCAGTGCCCGCCGAACGGCGTCGGGATGCATGTGCTGCAGATCCTCGGCACCCTGGGCAATCTGGAGACGCCGGCGGGCGGGCCGGGCAGCGCGCTGCGCTATCATCGCCATATCGAGGCAGCGCGCTTTGCCTATCGCGACCGCGACGCCTTCCTGGCCGATCCGTCCCAGGTGGATGTGCCGGTCGAGAAGCTGCTGAGCCCGGATTACCTGAAGCGCCTGGCCGCCGCGATCCGCGACGACGTGGCGATGACTGAGGCGGAACTGCCGGGGCCGGGCGAGAGCGACCTGAAGAAGCACAAGGACACCGTGTACCTCTGCGTGGTGGACAAGGACGGCAATGCCTGTTCCTTCATCAACTCGCTGTTCGAGGGCTTCGGGTCAGGCATCCTGGCCGAGAAGGCGGGCGTCATGCTGCAGAACCGCGGCTTCGGCTTCCGGCTGCAGGAAGGCCACGTCAACTGCATCGCGCCGAACAAGCGGCCGCTGCACACCATCATCCCGGGCATGGTGATGAAGGACGGGCAGGCCATCATGCCGTATGGCGTCATGGGCGGGCGCTTCCAGCCTACCGGGCAGTCGCTGTTCCTGACCAACCACTTCGAGTTCGGCATGGATGTGCAGGAGGCGATCGATTTCCCCCGCCTGATGCCGCAGGACGGCAAGGTGCAGATCGAGAACGGCATTCCCGGCTCCGTGGTCGACCAGCTGAATCGGCTCGGCCACGAGTGTGAGCTGATCGACAAGCCGCATGGCGGCGGGCAGGCGATCTTCATCGACCGGGAGAAGGGCTGCCTGGTGGGTGGATCGGACCCGCGGAAGGATGGGTGCGCGCTGGGGTATTGAGCGCGCCGCCGCACCAAACCGCAGCGAAACCGATGACGGACACCGAGCCGCTTGGCCCCGTCATTGATCGCGTTGTCGATGCCTTTCTGCGCCGGCATCGCAGGAAGGCCTATGCGGCCTTCGTTCGCGCCCGACCGCGGACAATGGAAGAGGCTTTCGAGCGCTATGTGCCCTTCTGGGCATTCCTCGATGCTCTGCGCGATCCGGGCGTCGGTACGGGGATACGCCGCGACTATCTGCGTGCCGCAGCGACGCTCCGATTGGATGAGAGGTTGATACCGCCGGCCAGGCCCGATCCGCCGACGTTCGCTCTTCTTCTCTGGCCGATTGTCCTCGTCGGCCTGATCCGCCTTTGGTTGAGGCTGAAGCTCGTTTCGGGGCACGGTGCGATCCCCGCACCGCCGTTCCGCCAGGTCGTTGCTGCAGGGCCATGGCGTAGGAAGAGGTCGGGATCGCAGCTTGCAGCACCGGCAACCGCATCTCCTGATCCCAGGACGAAACACGACGCCGCTCTGCGGATGATCGAGCTTCTCGTGGAACGGCGGCCCGACCTCATGCGGGAGCTGGCGGCGGCGATGCTCGATCCAGCGCGGGGCGCTGATGATGATGACCGGGTTGTCTACGAGGTGCACCCCAAGCTCGTGGCATTTTGGGAAGAAGAGGGCTTTCCCTATGAGAAGCAGCCGCTGTGGCTCTTCCATACCCTGCAGAAGGTCTGCCTCATGATTGCACTCGGCTATGGTTCACCGGAAGCCGAACGCGCGACCAGTATACCAAATCGCCGGAAGCAACCTTGACCAACCTGTTGTCCGATCATCGGGCAATTCCGCTGAGGGAAAGCCTTTGTCGCCTCGGTCAGTTCGCCGCGACCACGCGCCGCCCTTCGACCCGCAGCCGGGTGCTGCTGCGGACCGAGGGGCAGCAGCGGCCGTCCGTCGCCGCGTAGCCCAATCCGTTGACCTCGATCACCGTGTTGTTCACGCGGGCTTCCTCGACCACGAAGGTCGGCGGGTCGGGCTGGACGTACTCGACCACGCGGCCGCCTTCCTCCGAGAAGACCCCGAGCTGGCGCACCCAGTTGTTGCCGCCGCCGCAGCCTTCCACCGTGTAGACGGCGATGACGACATGGCCGGCCGCGCCGGGCAGGGCGCCGCGATAGGCTTCTTCGAGGCGAGCCACCTCGCATCCGGGGTTCTCGCTCGCGATGTGGCTGCGGATGGCCACCAGACTCTGGGCCTGGCCAACCGCGGGCAGGACCAGCGCTGCCAGACCCAGGCCGGCCGCCAATATCCGGGGATGCGGGAATGGTCGCATGGGCTGCCTCCTCGGTGTGATGACTGGCGAACGCATGAACGCCGTATCCGTTGCGAGGCGCTCGATCCTGTGACCGATTGCCGGCGCGGCGACGGCGGAGGATGGTGCGGCGGTCGGCGCGGTTCGCGCCGCGACCAGCACACGTGGAAGGAAGGCGGCGCATGACCGAACCCTGCGATCTGACGGCTTTGGAGGCGCGCCGGTTGATCGGGCGGAAGGCGCTCTCGCCGGTCGAGCTGATGGACTCCTGCCTGAAGCGCATCGGGGCGGTGAATCATGCCGTGAACGCCATGGTCGCGATCGACGAACCCGCCGCGCGCGCCGGGGCGAGGGCGGCCGAGGCGGCGGTGATGCAGGGTGGGCCGCTCGGCCCGCTGCATGGTCTGCCGGTGGGCATCAAGGATCTGGAGGAGACGAAGGGGCTGCGGACCACCTATGGCAGCCCGATCTTCAAGGAGTTCGTGCCGGAGGCGGATTGCCTCATGGTCGCGAACCTGCGCGACGCCGGCGCGGTGGTGATCGGCAAGACCAACACGCCGGAATTCGGCGCCGGGGCGAATACGCGCAACGCCGTCTATGGGGTCACCGGCAACCCGTTCGACACGACGAAGTCGGCCGCGGGGTCGTCCGGCGGGTCAGGCGTGGCGCTGGCCTGCGGCATGGCGCCCATCTGCTCGGGCTCGGACACCGGCGGGTCGCTGCGCAACCCGGCAGCCTTCAACGGCGTCGTCGGCTACCGGCCGTCACCGGGGCTGGTGCCGTCCGAGAAGCGGGCGCATGGCTGGTCCGGCCTGCCGGTGCTCGGACCGATGGCGCGCAACGTGCCGGATGCGGCGCTGATGCTTTCCGCCATGGCGTCGGACGATTCGATGGACCCGCTGGCCTACACCCTGCCGGAAGGGCCTGTGCGCGGCGTGCCGGAAGCCTTCTTCCCGTTGCAGCCCATTGATCTCGCCTCGCTGCGGCTCGCGATCAGCGCCGATTTCGGGCAGGCACCAGTCGAGAAGCTGATCCGCGAAGCCTTCGCCATCCGTGCCAAGGCAATCGCGCCGTTGTTCGGCGCGGCCGAGGAGGCCGACCCGGATTGCCGCGGCGGCGATGAGGCGTTCGAGGTCCTACGCGCGACCGGCTTCCTGACCTCCCACCTCCAGAAGGTGCGGGAGCGGCCGCAGGATGTCGGGCCGAATGTGCGGGCGAATGTCGAGGAAGGGCTGCGCTACACGCTGGAGGACGCGGCCAAGGCGGCTGCCGCGCAGACCCGCATGTACCGCGCCTGGCAGCATTTCTTCTTCCACCACGACGTGCTGATCACCCCGGCGATCACCCTGTCACCGCGGCGGTGGAAGGAACTCTATCCGGCGGAGATCGACGGCAAACCGACGCGGACCTATTTCCATTGGCTTGCCTGCGCCTACTACGTGACGCTGTGCGGGCATCCCGCGATCTCGCTGCCAATGGGCGTGGACAAGCTCGGCATGCCCTTCGGGCTGCAGATCGTCGGCCCGCGCGGGGGCGACGCGCTGGTGCTGCGCGTGGCCGCGGCGATCGAGGACGCCTTTGCGGCCGATCCGGTGCTGCGCCGTCCCGTGCCCGACCTCGCCGCCCTGGCGGCGGCGGAAGCGGTGACGTCGATGCCGGGCGCCGTCGGCTGGGATTGAGCCCGGCCTACCAGCGGCGATAGGGCCCGTCGCGATAAGCATAGCGCGGGCCGCCGCGATGGTAGCGCGGCTGCCGGTAGTAGCCGTCGTTGCGGTAGTACCGGTTGTTATTGTTGTTGTTGCTCGCGGCGATGACGAGGCCCGTCACCGCCGCCGCGCCGATGCCGAGCGCGGCCGTGCTGCCCCAGTCGGTCGTGCCGTCCGGATACTGGCAGGCGCCGAGGGCGAGGGACGCGGAAAGGGCGAGAGCTGGAAGTACACGCATGGCAAGCAACCTCCTATGGTGGGGAGATTGCCCGGGCGTCATGTCCGGCGCGCGGCGCAGTCAGGGCGGGGGTGTGGCGCCTTGGGGCGGCTTCGCCACAATCAGCGCGATTGCGACACGAACCCGCCCGACATGCCGACATAGCCGCCGGTGCCGACGGTGAGCGAGCCGGGCCGCAGCGTGTCGGCCGGTGCGGTGTCGCGGCAGCCAGCCAAAAGGACCGCGGCGACCAGAATTGCGGGCAGGACGCGGATCATCCGCGCTGGCCCGAGAAGGCGTTGAAGGTTTGCAGCGTATAGGTGTCCTTGATGCCGGGGACGGTCTGCACCGTCTCGACCACGAACTGGCCGATGTCGCGGTCGGTCTCGAGATAGAATTTCCCGAGCAGGTCATATTGGCCGGAAATGGAATGCATCTCCGACAATTCCTGGATCGTGTCGGCCATGTCGCGGGCCACACGATAGGCTTGGCCCATGTCGCATTTGATCATCACGAAAATCGCGCGCATCGCCGGTTCCGTCGCTGCGGCGCGGCGTGGATGCCGGCGCCTCGGTTGCCGGTTTGTACAGCAGGCGGGCGCTGGCGTCGTCCTGAACGAACCGCCGGCAACGGGCGAGCCGGTTCGCCTGCCTTCCGGCCGCCCGGCCCGCACGCACTGCGCCAGTCGCCGCGCGGAAGCGCCAACTGTGCAATTCGGGTGGGGTCGCCGAAATGATGGCTCGCTAGACGCTCGCGTGGGTTGTCTTGCAGGGTTGATTGGCGCGTCTTGATTGCGGCTTGGCTCGACTGCGAACCAAGCGACGACCATAGCCGGTGCCATGATGCAGACTCAGGCGCTGCGGCTGTCGGCATTGCTGGAAAGCAAGGCAGAGTCGGCGTTTCACCTGCCAATGACTGCCCCGCGGCACGGGCGATTGCTGCCCGAACCGCCATAATCCGTGCCGGGCGGCGCGTCTTCGGCCGCGGAGCGCATCTGGGGTGCTTGAGATGCGCGCCGGGCGGGGCGGAAGAATGTTCGACCGTCAACGCGACTGACGGGTAATACAGGGCTGCGAGGCGCTTGCCGAACGCTCGCGACAGCGTCATCTATTCCATATTCGCGGGCAGGCTCACGATGAAGACGGTTACACAGGTGGCGGTCCTCGCCGTCCTCGGTGCGGCGGGTGCAGGCTGGCACTACTACGGTGAGCAGGTCGGCCTGCCGCCGCCGATGGAGTTGATCGGGCTTCGGTCGAATACCTCGCAGGCCGCGACGGGCGGCGGTGGCGGCGCTGCCGGCCCCGTTAGCGTGATCGTGCAGCCCGTCCGGGTCGGGCAGGTGGTTGACCGGGTGGAGAGCGTCGGCACGGTCCGCGCCCGTGAGGCCGTCACCATCACCACCAAGGTCGCCGGCATCGTCGAAGCGATCCGCTTCAGCGAAGGGCAGCGCGTGGAGGCGGGCGCAACGCTGGTGCAGCTCGACGCCGCGGCGCTGCGCGCGGAACTCGACCAGGCACGCGCGCTGCTCGACGATGCACGCAGCCAGCTTCAACGCGGGCGCCAGCTCCAGGCCGGTGCCACCATCGCCGCCCAGCGTCTCGAGACATTGGAAGCTCTGGCCCGTCAGGCGGAAGGCCGGGTGCGCCAGGCTGAGGCGCGCCTTGAGGAGTTGCGCGTGACCGCGCCCTTCAGCGGCCGCGTCGGGCTGCGCCAGGTAAGCCCCGGCGCGCTGATCCAGCCGGGCACCGTGATCACCACGCTGGACGACACCGCGAAGGTGCGTGTCGAGTTCTCGGTGCCTGAGGTGCATCTCGCGCGCATCCGCGTCGGCAGCAGTGTGACCGCGCGCAGCAGCGCCTATGAAGGCCGCCGCTTCCAGGGCACCGTGGCGGTGATCGACACCCGCATCGACCCGGCGACGCGGTCAGTGCGGGTGATCAGCGAGTTCGACAACGCGGACGAGGCGCTGCGCCCGGGCCTGTTCCTGACCGTGGAAATGGTGCTCGAGGAACGCGAGCGCGCCCTGCTGGTCGCGGAGGAGGCGATCGATCCGGTCGGCGACCGCGCCTATGTCTATGTCGTGCGGGACGGGCGGGCACGCCGGCAGGAGGTGCGGCTGGGTCTCCGCCTGCCCGGCGAGGTTGAGATCCGCCAGGGCGTGAATGCCGGCGAGCCAGTGGTGGTGCGGGGCGTCCAGCGGTTGCGCAACGATCTGCCGGTTCGGGTGACGGAGTCCGTCAGCCGCCCGACGAGCTGAGGCGGGGAGTCGACGGCGATGGTGCTTTCCGACGTCTCGATCAAGCGACCGGTCTTTGCCATGGTCATCAGCCTGCTGCTGACCGTGCTCGGCCTGTTCGCGCTGATGCGCATGCCGATCCGCGAGTATCCGAAGATCGACCCGCCGATCATCCAGGTCATCACCACCTATACGGGCGCCTCGGCGCCGGTGGTGGATAGCCAGATCACCGAGTTGCTGGAATCGGCCGTCGCGGGCATCGAGGGCATCAAGACCATCACCTCGACCTCGCGCGACGAGCGCAGCGTCATCACGCTTGAGTTCCACCTGTCGCGCGATGTGGATGCGGCGGCGAACGACGTCCGCGACAAGGTGGCGCGCGCGCTCGCGCGCCTGCCGGACCAGGCGGAGACGCCGATCGTACAGAAGGTCGATGGCGACAGCCGACCGATCCTGTGGATCGCGCTGGTTTCCGACCGCCTGACACCGCTCGACCTGACCGACCTCGCGCAACGGCGCATCGTCGACCGCCTCGCCATCGTCGAGGGGGTGGCGCAGGTACTGATCCAGGGCGAGCGTCGCTTCTCCATGCGGGTCTGGCTGGACCGCCAGGCGCTCGCCGCCCGTAACCTGACGGTGCAGGACGTCGAAGACGCCATCCGGCGCGAGAATGTCGAACTGCCCGGCGGCCGTATCGAGAGCAATGCGCGCGAACTGACCGTGCGCACCGATACGCGCATGTCCCGGCCGGAACAGTTCCGCGAGATGGTCGTTCGGCGCGGCGAAGGCGGCGCCCAGGTGCTGCTGGGCGAGGTGGCGCGCATCGAGATCGGCGCGGAGGACACGCGCGGCGGCTACCGGATCAACGGCAGGCCGGCGATCGGGCTCGGCATACTGCGCCAGTCCACGGCGAACACGCTGTCGGTCGCCGATGGCGTGAAGGCGGAAATGGAGCGCATCCGCCCGTCCCTGCCCGAAGGCGTGGACACCATCATCGGCTACGACGAGAGCCTGTTCATCAGCCAATCGATCTACGAGGTCGAGCACGCGCTGATGATCGCCCTCGCTCTCGTCATCGGCGTTATCTTCCTGTTCCTGCGGTCGGTGCGGGCGACGATCATCCCGGCGGTGGCGATCCCCGTCTCGATCATCGCCTCCTTCATCGCCATGGCGGCGCTCGGCTTCTCGGTGAATGTGCTGACGCTGCTGGGGTTGGTGCTGGCGATCGGCCTCGTCGTGGATGATGCCATCGTGGTGCTGGAGAACATCCACCGCCGCATCGAGGGCGGCGAGCCGGTGCTCCTCGCCTCGATCTATGGCGCGAGGGAGATCGCCTTCGCGGTCATCGCGACGACGTTGGTGTTGGTCGCGGTGTTCGTGCCGCTGTCGTTCATGGGCGGCAACACCGGGCGTCTGTTCACTGAATTCGGACTGGCGCTGGCCGCCTCGGTGCTGTTTTCCGGCCTGATCGCGCTGACGCTGACGCCGATGATGTGCTCCAAGCTGCTCAAGCCGCACCAGGGCGAGACCTGGCTGATCCGGGCGACGGAGCCGTTCTTCCTCGGCATGAATGGTGGTCTGCGCTGGACGCTGTCGCGCGCCTTGCGCGCCCCGCTGATCACCCTGGCGGCCTCGGCGCTGCTCTGTCTGTTCGGCGTCGCCCTGTATGGGGCGCTGCCCAAGGAATTCGCACCGACCGAGGATCGCGGTGTCGTCATCATCCCGACCACTGGCCCGGAAGGTGCCTCCTTCGGCTATACGATGGAGCATGTGACGCAGATCGAGCGGCTGCTGCAGCGCTATGTCGACAATGGCGAGGCGGCCGCGGTCTTCTCCACGGTGGGCGGCTTCCAGCGGCCGGCGATCGGCAACGTCGCCAACATCTTCATCCGCCTGTCGCCCTGGGCGGACCGGCAGCGGAGCCAGCAGACCATCGCCGCCGAGGTCTTTCCCGACATCGCCGCCATTCCGGGCGTGCGGGGCTTCGCCTTGAACCCGCCCTCGCTCGGTGCCCGGGGCTTCCAGCCGCCGGTGCAGTTCGTCATCGGCGGGCCGGATTATGAGACGCTGGTCGATTGGCGCGACCGCTTCCTGGCTCGCGCGCGGGAGAATCCCCGGCTGCTGAACCTCGACCACAACTTCAAGGAGACGAAGCCCGAGGTCCGCGTCGAGATCGACCGCCGCAAGGCAGCCGATCTCGGCATTTCCATCGCTGCGGTGGGCCGGACCATCGAGACGATGATGGGCTCGCGCGAGGTCACGACCTATGTCGTCGGCGGGCAGGAATACAAGGTGCTGCTGCAGGCGCCGACCGAGATGCGCATCTCGCCCTATGACCTGCAGAACGTCTTCGTGCGCACCGGGTCGGGCGGGTTGGTGCCGCTGTCGAACGTGGTGCAACTCACCGAGCGCGCCCGCGCCCAGACATTGTCGCGCGAGGACCGGGTGCGCGCCATCACCATCACGGCGTCGCTTGCGCCGGGCTATTCGCTGGGTGATGCGCTGAACTACCTGGATGGCGTGGCGCGGGAGGTGCTGCCGTCCGACGCCCGCATTTCCTATCGTGGCCAGTCGCTGGAGTTCAAGGAATCCTCAGGCGCGCTCTATGTCACCTTCGCCATGGCGCTGCTCGTCGTGTTCCTGGTGCTGGCGGCGCAGTTCGAGAGCTTCGTCCATCCCTTCGTCATCCTGCTTTCCACGCCGCTCGCCATCACCGGCGGGCTGTTGGCGCTGTGGTTGACGGGGCAGTCGCTGAATATCTTCAGCCAGATCGGCATGATCCTGCTGATCGGGCTGATGGCGAAGAACGGCATCCTCGTCGTCGAGTTCGCGAACCAGCTCCGCGACCGCGGGCTCTCCATCCACGATGCCATTCTCGAGGCCTCGGTCGTGCGGCTGCGGCCGATCCTGATGACCTCGATCGCGACTGTGCTCGGCGCGGTGCCGCTGGCCGTGGCGACGGGGGCGGGGGCGGAAAGCCGCTCGGCGCTGGGTGTGGTGATCGTCGGTGGCATCACGCTATCGACCTTCGTCACCCTTTATGCCGTGCCGGCGCTGTATCTGCTGCTTGCGCCCTATACCAAGCCGATCGGGGCGATCGCGGCGAAGCTCGCCGATCTCGAGGCCGAGCAGCGGCGCAGTGGCGGCAAGGGCCATGGGCACGGGCCCCAGCCGGCGGAGTGACGAGGGGGGCGCGACGGTCTAGCCTCCGCGCCCACTGTTGAGTGAATCGTGGGAAGGATGTCCGTATGACTGAGGGTCGGCGCGCGGCTGCGGGGCGCACGGGGGGCAAGCTGCTGGCGGATGCGCTGGTGGCGCAGGGTGTCACGCACGCCTTCTGCGTGCCGGGTGAATCCTATCTCGATCTGCTGGACGGGCTGTATTCGGTGCGCAACCGGCTGCAGCTGGTCACCTGCCGTTTCGAGGCCGGCGCGGTCCACATGGCCGAAGCCTATGGCAAGCTGACCGGTAAGCCGGGGGTTGCGATCGTGACGCGCGGGCCTGGTGCCTGCCACGCCTCGATCGGCGTGCATGTCGCCTTCCAGGATTCGACGCCGCTGGTGCTCCTGGTGGGCCAGATCCCGGTCGAGGAAACCGACCGCGAGACCTTCCAGGAAGTCGACTACCGACAGATGTTCGGCCCGCTCGCGAAGTGGGTCACGCAGATCGACGACGAGAAGCGCATCCCCGAGCTTATGGCGCACGCGTTCGATGTGGCGACCTCCGGTCGGCCGGGGCCTGTGGTCGTCGCGATCAGCGAGGAGATGCAGAAGCGTCTTTCGACCGCGCCGGACATCGGGCCGGCCGAGGTGTTGCCGCCGCACCCCGCGCCCGACGCGATGGACCGCGTGATGAAGATGCTGGGGGCGGCGAAGAAGCCCCTCGCGGTGTTGGGTGGGTCGCGCTGGACGGAGCAGGGCCGGGCGGACATCCGCGACTGGCTGCTCGCGAACGACCTGCCGGTGTCGGTCGCCTTCCGCCGCATGGGGCTGTTCGACGGGACGTCGGCGAACTATGTCGGCGACCTTGGCGTCGGCGCGGATGGTGCACTTGTCGCGAAGGCGAAGGAATCGGACCTGATCCTCGCCATAGGCACCCGCATCGGGGAGCCGGTGAGCCAAGGCTACACGCTGCTCGACATGGCGGGTGCGACGCCCATCGTCCATGTCTATCCCGACCAGGCGGAGATCGGTCGGGTGTATCGGCCGGCGCTCGGGATCGTGTCCGAGGTGAATGCATTCGCCGCCGCAGCGAAGGCTGCCGGCGCGGTGAAGAAGCCGGCCTGGAGCGGCTGGACGAAGGAACTGCGCGCCGCGCGGCTCGCCCAGGCCAAGCCGCAGGACTACGAAGGCCCGCTGAACCTCGCCACCGCCTTGCAGGCGCTGGAGAAGGAGCTGCCGCCCGACACCATCTTCACGACCGACGCCGGCAATTTCGCGACCTGGCCGAACCGCTTCATGCATTTCAGCGAGAAGCAGGACTTCCTCGGCCCGACCAACGGCGCGATGGGCTATTCGGTGCCGGCGGCGATCGGCGCGAAGATCACGCATCCGGACCGGACCGTGATCGCCTTCGTCGGCGACGGCGGGTTCCTGATGACCGGGCAGGAGATCGCGACGGCGTTCCATCACTCGGTGAACCCCATCATCCTGGTGTTCAACAATCAGATGTACGGCACGATCCGCATGTACCAGGAGCGGGTCTATCCGGCGCGCGTCTCCGGCACTGCGCTGACCAACCCCGACTTCGCGAAGTTCATCGAGGCCTTCGGCGGCCATGGCGAGATTGTCGAGACGACGGACGAACTCGTACCCGCGGTGAAGCGCGCCATGGCGTCCGGGAAGCCCGCGATCGTCGAGGTGCGGACGAACCCCGAGCAGGTGACGAACCGCGCGACGATCGCCGACCTGCGGGCGCAGGCGGCGAAGGCGGCCGGTGCGACCGAGGCGGCCCAACCCGCGCAGGCCGCCCGCACGACGCCGGCGCCGCGGCGCACCGGGCCGCGCCTGCGCTGAGGGTTCAGGGTGCTGCGCCGACCTCGCGCAGCACCTCCTCCGCCGTGCGCATGGCCGCGATGGCGGCGGGGAAACCCGCATAGGCGCAGGCGTGGGTGATGACCTCGGCAATTTCGGCCGGCGTGCAGCCATTGTTCAGGGCGCCGACGAGATGGCCGCGCAGTTCGTGATGCTGGCTCATCGCCACCAGCATGCCGATGGTGACCATGCTGCGCTCCCGCCGGGTGATGACGTCCCGCGTCCAGAGCGTGGCGTAGGGGAATTCCTCCGACAGATGGCGCAGCGCCTGGTTCAGCGGCGTGGTGCTGGCGTCGCGCTTTGCCACGTAGGCATCGCCCAGGACCTCCTTCATCGTCTGGCGTCCCGTGGATTGCAGCGCGCCATGCGCGTCTGTGTCGGTCATCGCGGTTCCTCCTGCATGATGATGCGGGAGCATAGGCACGGGCCGTTCCGATGACGAAGACGCTGCTGGTAGTCTTCCATTCCATGACCGGCGGAACCCGGCAGATGGCCGAGGCCGCGGCGCGCGCGGCGGAAGGCGAGGGCGTGGCCGTGCGGCTGTTGGAGGCGTGCGACGCCGGGCCCGCGGATGTGCTCGGCGCCGATGCGTTCATCTTCGCGACGCCGGAGAATCTCGCCGCGATGGCGGGGATGATGAAGGACTTCTTCGATCGGACCTATTACGCCGCGCTCGGACGGATCGAAGGGCGTGCCTACGGGCTGATGGTCTGCGCCGGCAGCGACGGGACCAACGCTGTGCGGCAGGTGGCGCGCATCGCGATAGGGTGGCGACTGCGGGCGGCGGCGGAACCGATCATCGTATGCACACACGCGCAGACGCCGGAGGCGATCCTCGCGGCGAAGGTGATCCCGCCGGATGAGATCGCTCGCTGTGAAGAACTGGGAGCGACCATCGCCGCCGGATTGGCGATCGGGATGTTCTGAGCCCCATCGGATCGCGGCCACGCCGCGATCCGCGAGCGCACAGCGCGACCGCGCCCAGACCGACCGTGGTCGTCAGAGCGGCAGTGCAGGGCGCGAAAGCCAAGCCGGCGGAATGCCGGCGCCGGCGTCCGAGGCACAGAAAAGCATCGAGGGGCGCCGCCCCTCGAGCACCCCGGCAGGAAACTCAGTTTCCTGCACCTTCGGGCGATTGCTGCGCAATCGGGTGCCAGCCGATCCAGTCGCGGATGGCCGGGCCCATCACCCGCGTGAGGGTATCGCCCTGCAGCCAAGGCAGTTCCTCGGTGAACAGGGTGATGCATTGCTTCCAGGAGCACGGCATGCGCGTGATGTCGGTGCCCCAGAAGAAACGGTCTGGGCCGAAGGCGTCGTACAGCCGGTGCAGCCCGTCATGGATGTCGCGGAAGGGATAGCCCTGCTGCGAGTAGCCCGGCGCACCCGTTGCCTTCAGCGCGACATTCGGAAAGCGCGCCAGCGCCGTGACGGCATCGATGTTCGCGAAGGCCGCCGCACCCTTCTCCTGCCGGATCAGCCCGCAATGGTCGATGATCAAGCGCAACGCCGGGTGGCGTTCGGCGATGCGCGCGAATTCGGGCAGGAAGCGCCAGGCCATGGTGGCGATCGGCAGGCCTTCCGCCTCGGCAACTGGCCACAACCAGTCGAGCGTGCCGTCGAACGGCCAGTTCTGCTGGTCCGCGCGCACCAGCGGATAGCGGAGCCCGCACTGGCCGGGCCGCTTGCGCCAGTTCTTTAGAAGCTCGCGGCTGGTCTGCTGTGCATCCAGCGGCACCTGGCCGAGCACCGCGAAGCGGTTGGGAAAGCGTGCGGAGGCGTCCTCGGCCAGGGCATTGGACTCCGGGTCCCAGGAGACCGGCGGGTGGATCACGGCGGCGTCGACACCGGCCTCGTCCATCTCCGCGATCAGGTCCTCGACCGTGAAAGCGGAGACCTGTCGGTGGTCGTGGCCGGGCTTGCCGCTGGCCCAGATATGGACCTGCGCGTCGGTGATGATCATGGCGTTCCTCCCGCTCCCGGCAGTTTCATCGCGGAGAAGCGGCTGTCGAGATGCTCGATTTCGAGGAAGCCGGCATCGGGTCCGAAAGCCTTGTAGATCGGGAACACCTTCAGCACGGCGAGCGTCGCTGCGCTTTCCAGCGGCGAGATGAAGGAGCAGTCGAGATCGAGGAAGGTCGGCTGGCGCATCCAGTGGGCCAGTTGCGCCGCCGACAGCGCGAAGAAGCCGGAATGCGGGTTCAGCGCGCGGCGGAAGGCGACCAGTGCACGGCCGGGCAGGGGCAGGTGAAGGAACTCCTCATCCGGCAGCGGGTCCCGCCAGCGCTCCGTTGCACCTGGGCGGAGGTCGCCATCGATCCAGGTCTTCAGCGTGGGGCCGTTGGGGTTCCATTCGAAGCGGTTCGGCATCAGCAGCCGCTTCCAGCCGAAACTGTCCTGGAAGGCACGCAGCCGGTCCACGAAGCCGGGGTCGGCGATGCGCAGATCGTCCTCGGAATAGCAGAACAGGTCGTAGGCGTTGCGCGTCTCGGCGAACAGGCGATGGGCGGCGAAGCCCAGCATCCGCGGATTGTCCACCTGCGCCTTCACGTGACGGACGCCTCGGCTTCGGATGAACTCCTCATCCAGCAGATGGTCGCTGCCGTTGGTGATGACGACGATGTCGAGGGAATCGACGGCGCCGCGCACACGGTCGAAACGCTTCGTCTCGATGGTCAGGGATGTCGTCGCGCCGAGATTGCCGCGCCAGGAATCCACCGCGCGGCGCAGCACCGCCGCGCGCTGGTCGCGGCGATGCGCGTCGGTGGACGAATGGGTCGAGCCCTCCTCGGCCTTGAAGTAGTGGACCAGGGCGAGGAGGACGCGCATCAGCGGCCGACCGCGTAGCCCTGCATGCCGCGCGGATTGGCGCCGGCGCGGATGGTGCCGTCCGGTTCCTTCCGTACGCCGGTCAGCCGGCCTTCCGACCACTCGCCGCCCATCTCCGCGACATGGCCGCGGGCGATCAGGTCTTCCAGAACCTCGGGGGGATAACGGCCCTCGATGACGGCCTTGCCGGGCTTCGCGCCTCGCGGCCAGAAGCTGCTGATCCAGTGCTCGGAATGGAAGGATGGCAGGTCGATCGCCTGCTGGATGTTGAAGCCGTGGTGGATCATGCGCATCAGCATGATGGGCTGCCACTGGTCCTGCTGCTCGCCGCCCGGCGTGCCGAAGGACATCCAGGGCTTGCCGTCCCGCAGCACCATCGACGGGGAGAGCGTGGTGCGCGGACGCTTGCCGGGCTTCAGCCCGTTGGGCAGCGTCTCATCCAGCCAGAACATCTGGCAGCGGGAGCCGAGGCAAAAGCCGAGCTCCGGGATGGCCGGGGAGGATTGCAGCCAGCCGGCGGAGGGCGTGGCGCTGACCATGTTGCCGTCCTTGTCGATGACATCGACATGGCAGGTGTCGCCGCCCGAGGCGCCGAGGCGCGAGACGGTGGGCTCGCCCGAGCCCATCGCCGCGGCGAGCTGCTTCGACCGCAGGATCGCCGCGGCGTAGTCGGTCCGCGGCGTCAGGCCGTCCGGGCTGCCGGGGCGGAACTCCATCGACGCCTGCTTCCCGATCAGCGCACGGCGTGCATCGTTGTAGGCGGCCGAGAGCAGCGTCGAGACCGGCACATCCGCGAATTTCGGATCGCCGTAGAACGCCTCGCGATCGGCGAAGGCGAGCTTCTGTGCCTCGATGACATGGTGGATGAAGTCGGCGCCGACCGGGTCCATCGCTGCGACATCGAAGCCCGCCATCAGCGCCATGGTCTGGAGCATGGCGGGGCCCTGGCTCCACGGTCCGCATTTCAGGACGGTGTGGCCGTGGTAGTCGAGCGTGGTCGGGGCCTCGATCGGTGCGGACCAACGCGCCATGTCGTCGGCCGTCAGCACGCCCTTGTTGCGGCGGCCGGAGGTATCCATCGATTCCGTCGTGGCAACGAACTTGCCGATCGCCTCGGCCACGAAGCCGCGATACCAGGCGGCGCGGGCGGCATCGACCTGCTTCTCCCGGCTGCCACCGGCGGCCTCGGCTTCCTTCACCACGCGCTCATACGTGTCGGCGAGCACGGGGTTGGCGTAGACGCCGTCCGGTTCCGGTCCCCCATTGCGCAGCCACAGCGCGGCGGAGGTCTTCCACTCGGCCTCGAACAGCGGGCGGACGCTTTCGATGGTGGCGCGAATGCGCGGGACCATCGGTGCGCCGTGGCGCGCATAGCCGATGGCGTAGGACAGCACGTCCCGCACCGACCAGGTGCCGTGGTCGCGCAGCATCACCATCCAGGCGTCGAACGCGCCGGGGACGGGTGTGGCGAGCAAGCCGGTGCCGGGCATGATGTCCATGCCGAGGCCATCCCGCACATGCGCGACGGTTAGGCCGGAGGGAGCCGGGCCTTGGCCGCAGATCACCTGCTGCGCGCCGGTCGCGGCGCTGTGCACGATGATCGGGCAGTCGCCGCCCGGGCCATTCAGATGCGGCTCGACGATCTGCAGCGCGAAGCCGGCCGCCGCCGCGGCATCGAAGGCGTTGCCGCCACGTTCCAGCACAGACATGCCGACCTGGCTGGCGATCCAATGCGTCGAGGCGACGGCGCCGAAGGTGCCGATGATCTCGGGGCGGGTGGTGAACATGCTGGGCGCCTCCTTAGCGGGGAAGCCGATCATCTCCGGCGTCACAGTGGACATGTGTCCGGTTCCTCGGTCTTGCAGCGAAACTCGTCGCGCGGCAGACGGGGCACGTCAATCCTGCAGGGGCGCGTGCGACGGATGCTGGTGGCGGTGGTGGGTCCCTCGGGCGCCGGAAAGGATACGCTGATGGCGCTCGCCCGGGCACGGCTGCAGGGCGATGCGCGTTTCCGCTTCGTGCAGCGCGCCATCACCCGGCCGGCTGCGGCGGGCGGGGAGGCGCATCGGGCGCTCGATGTCGCGGGGTTCGAGGCCGAGCGCGACGCTGGCCGCTTCGCCTTGTGGTGGAATGTGCACGGGCTGTTCTACGGCATTCCGCGCGACATCGAGGGCGACCTGTCCGCCGGTCGCGTGGCCGTCGCGAACCTGTCGCGCGGGGTGCTGGCGGACGCCGCAGCGCGCTATCGGCTGCGCGTGCTCGTCATCACCGCGCCGGTAGCGGTGCTGGCCGCGAGGCTCGCGGCGCGCGGGCGCGAGACGGCGGAGGACATCGAGGCGCGACTTGCGCGCGAGATGACGCTCGCGCCGGGCCTCGACGTGGTGACGGTGATGAACGACGCGACGCCGGTAGACGGTGCGGCGCGCGTCGCCGCCGAACTCACCCGCGCAGCGGCAGACGCTCGGCGATCGTGAAAGGCGCGCCCGGCGAGGGCTGGACGAACAGGCTGATGGCGGAGACGCGGCGCGGCACACCCGGCACGTCGCCCAGATAGGCCGTGACGGCAGGCATCACGATCGCCTTTTCCCCGGCCGTCAGGCGGCGCGTCAGCGTGACGTGGAAGCGCCATTCGCCGAAGACGTACGGGTAGCCCCAGCGCGCCAGGTGCTCACGCTGCGCCTCCGTCAGCCGTTCCGGGCGGCGGCGGGCGATCTCGGCCGCGTCGGCCGGGGTGCGGTGGTCGTCCAACCTGGTGACGCAGGCGTCCGCGAAGGCGTGCAGCGCGGGGCAGGGGGCATCCTCCCGCAGCGCCAGGAAGCCGTCGAGGTCATGCACGGATAGTGGCGGCAGCTCGAAGGGCGCGGTGCTCGCCGCAAGCGCCGCCGCGGCCTCCCTCGCCGCCGCGTAGCCATGGGCGAGGCGGAACGGCGGCTTCAGTGTCGCATGCAGCCCATAGCCGCGCGGATCGGCGGTGAGTTGCGCGAGATCCACGCCATCCACCGCGGGCTGCGCCATTGCCTCCCCCGTCGCGGCATCGCGGCCAAGCCAGGTCGAGCCTTGCACATGCAGCGCATCGTCCTGCTCCGGCGCCCAGTAGAGCGCCAGCCGGTAGGGGGTCATGCGACGCGGCTGCCCTCGCGCCACACGCGGCGCACCACCGGAATCTCCCCCACCGGCCGCACCTGCGCGAGATCCGCGCGCAGCCCCGTTTCCAGCCGGCCCCGATCGGGCAGGCGGGTCATGCGGGCGGGGGCGTCGGTGATCATCGCGACGGCGGCGGGCAGGGTGATGCCTGTCTCGGCGACGGTACGCCAGGCGGCCTCGATCATCGCGGCGGGGACGTAGTCGGAGGCGAAGGCATCCGCCGCCTTGGCGCGCACGAGGTCGGCGGCGGCGACGTTGCCGGAATGGCTGCCGCCGCGGACGATGTTCGGTGCGCCGGCGATGACCGCGACGCCGGCATCGCGCGCTGCCTCGGCGGCTTCCATCGCGACCGGGAACTCGCTGATGGCGATGCCATCGGCGAGGTTGCGGCGGACTTCCTCGGCTGATTCGTCATCGTGGGAGGCGATCGGCAGATCGCGGTGGCGGATGCGGTCGAGGAGCCAGGTCCGCTGCGGTTCGCGCAGGCGTTCGCGCTGGGCGAGCAGGTCGGCGATGCGGTTCTGCACTTCCTCAAGCGTCATGCTCGTCTGCTTGCGGCGCATGACGACGTAGCGTTCAAGGTCGCGATACTGGCCCACGCCCGGCGAGTGATCCATCAGGCTGATCATGCGCACCAGCGTATGGTCGGCCACCGGATCGAGCGCTGGGACCATGTCGGCGGCAGGAAGCTCGCAGCGCAGGTGCAGGAAGTGCTCGGCCCGCAACACGCCGGCGTCGGCCAGCGCGTCGAGATCGGCGACGCCATCGAGGAAGGTCTGCCCGCGCCCCTGGTCGAAGCCGAGATCGCCGAGGCAGAGCGCGTCGAAGACCGTGGTGACGCCGGCCGCCGCGCATTGCGCGTCATGCGCGATCATCGCCGACCGTGACGGCCAGCGGGCGTTCTGCCGCGGCTGCACCTGGCGTTCGAGATTGTCGGTATGCACGTCAACCGCGCCGGGGATCAGGTAGTCGCCTTCCAGGTCGCGTGCCGTCGAGGCGTGGCTGCGGCCGGGCTGCACCTCCGCGATGCGGCCGTCGCGGATGACCAGCGTGCCGGGGATCGCCTCATCCGGCAGGACGAGGATGGCGTTGGTGATGATGGTCTCGTCGGTCATGCGGCATCCTGTTGGGGGAGCACGTCGAATAGGCGATCCGCGACCGCCTCGCGCACCTCGGCATCGTGGAAGATCCCGATGATGGCGGCGCCGGCGGCCTTGGCCTCGCGGATCAGGTCCAGCACGACGGCGCGGTTGGCTGCGTCGAGGCTGGCGGTCGGTTCATCCAGCAGCAGCACCGGGTAGAACGGGGCGAAGCCGCGGGCAAGGTTCACCCGCTGCTGCTCGCCGCCCGAGAAGGTGGCGGGCGGCAGTCCGTGCAGCCGCTCCGGCAGGTTGAGCCGGCGGAGGAGGGCGTTGGCGCGATCCAGGGCTTCATCACGGGCCATGCCGCGGGCCATCAGCGGCTCGGCGACGATGTCGCGCGTGGCGACGCGCGGGATGACGCGCAGGAACTGGGAGACGTAGCCCAGCGTCTCCCGCCGCACCTCGATCACCTGGCGCGGGTCGGCGGTGGCGAGGTCGAGATCGGCGCCGCGATGGCGCAGCATGATGCGCCCCGCCCCGGCACCGTAATTGCCGTAGAGGCAGCGCATGAGGGTGGACTTGCCCGCCCCCGACGGGCCCCATAGGGCTACGCATTCGCCGGCATGCACCGCCAGGTCGACGCCGCCGAGGACCGGGATATGCGTCCCGCCCTGGAGATGCAGGGTGAAGGCCTTGCCGAGGCCTTCCGTGCGCAGCGCCGCGCTCATGCCGCGAGCACCGAGGAGACGAGGAGCTGCGTGTAGGGATGCTGCGGATCGTCCAGCACCCGGTCGGTCAGCCCCTGTTCCACCACCTGGCCGCGCCGCATCACCAGGATACGGTCGGCGAGCAGCCTTGCGGCCGCGATGTCATGCGTCACGATCAGCACCGAAAGCCCCAGTTCGCGGGAGAGCGAGCGGATCAGGTCGAGCAGTCGCGCCTGCACCGACACGTCGAGCCCGCCCGTGGGTTCGTCCATGAAGACCAGCTTCGGATGCGTCACCAGCGTGCGGGCGATCTGGAGGCGCTGCTGCATGCCACCCGAGAAGGTGCGCGGCAGGTCGTCGATGCGCGACGCGTCGATCTCGACCTTGGCGAGCCAGGACAGCGCCTCGGCCCGGATGTTGCCGTAGTGGCGCGCGCCGACGGCCATCAGCCTTTCGCCGACATTGCCGCCGGCCGAGACGCCGAGGCGCAGCCCGTCGCGCGGGTTCTGGTGGACATAGCCCCATTCGGTTCGCATCAGAC
Organism: Neoroseomonas terrae; assembly: GCF_018129025.1. Lineage (GTDB taxonomy): Bacteria > Pseudomonadota > Alphaproteobacteria > Acetobacterales > Acetobacteraceae > Neoroseomonas > Neoroseomonas terrae. The sequence goes on from NZ_JAAEDI010000019.1 coordinate 91,486, forward strand.
GGCGGCGGGCGGCCTCGCCCATGGCGAGCACGTCCTGGCCGAGCCACAGCACGTCACCGGCGTCGGGTGCCATCATGCCCGACAGCACGCGCAGCAATGTGGTCTTCCCCGATCCTGATTCACCGACGATGGCGACGACCTCCCCGGCGGCGACGTCGATCGCGACATCGACCAGCGCCGGGATCGCGCCGAACCGCAGGTTCAGGCCGGTGGCCTTCAGCAATGGCGTGGTCATTCGGCGGCCTCCTTCGCCGAGTCCGCCTGGCGTTCGGCGCAGAAATCGGTGTCGGAGCAGACGAAGAGCCGCCCACCGGCATCGTCGGTGATGACCTCGTCCAGATAGGTGTCGCGGCTGCCGCAGAGCGCGCAGGCATGGGGCGCGCGGATCGGGCGGAAGGGATGGTCCTCGAAGTCGAGGCTGCGCACTTCCGTGTAGGGCGGGATGGCATAGATGCGCTTCTCGCGCCCCGCGCCGAACAACTGCAGCGCGGGCATGCGGTGCATCTTCGGGTTGTCGAAGGCCGGGATCGGGGAAGGCGACATCAGGTATCGCCGGTTCACCATCACCGGATAGTCATAGGCTTTCGCGATATGGCCGAGCCGCGCGATGTCCTCATACAGCCGTACATGCATCAGCCCGTAGTCGGCGAGCGCGTGCAGGCGCTTCGTCTCCATGCGCCGCGGCTCCAGCCGGAACAGCGGCTCCGGCTGCGGAACCTGATAGACGATGATCTGGTCCTCGCGCAGCGTGCGTTCCGGGATGCGGTGCCGGGTCTGCACGACCGTCGCTTCCGCCGTGTGCTCGGTGGTGGCGACGCCGGCCACGCGGGTGAAGAAGCGGCGGATCGAGATAGCGTTGGTGGTGTCGTCCGCGCCCTGGTCGATCACCTTCAGGGTGTCGGTCGGCCCCAGGATGGAGGCCGTCACCTGGATGCCGCCGGTGCCCCAACCATAGGGCAGCGGCATCTCCCGCGCACCGAACGGGATCTGATGGCCCGGGATGGCAACGGCCTTCAGCAGCGCGCGGCGGATCATCCGCTTCGTCGCTTCGTCCAGATAGGCGAAGTTGTAGCCTTCGAGCGTGCTGGGGGCGGGTGGTACCACGGTGATGGTCATTCGGCGGCCTCCTGCCTCGCCTGTTCGGCGGTGCGGCGGATGGTGCGGAGGTTCTCCAGCTCCGACTGGAAATCGACGTAGTGCGGCAGCTTCAGATGCTCGACGAAGCCCGTCGCCTCGATGTTGTCGGAATGGTAGAGGACGAACTCCTCGTCCTGCGCCGGGGCGGTGATGTCCTCGTCGAGTTCCCGCGCCCGCAGCCCGCGGTCCACCAGCGCCATCGACATCGCGCGCCGCTCGCCATGGCCGAAGACCAGGCCGTAGCCGCGGGTGAACTGCGCGGGTTCGGTGCGGCTGCCCTTGAACTGGTTCACCATCTGGCATTCGGTGATGCCGATCTCGCCGAGTTCGATCGGGAAGCCCAGTTCCGGCGGCGTGAACTCCACGGCGATGTGCCCGACGCGGATCTCGCCGACGAAGGGATGCGCGTTGCCGTAGCCGCGCTGCGTGGAGTAGCCGAGGGCGAGCAGGAAGCCCTCGTCGCCACGGGCGAGGTTCTGCAGCCGCACCGGCCGTTCCGCCGGGAAGGTGAGCGGCTGGCGCGTCAGGTCGCCAGGTTCGGCTTCCGACGTCGCCTCCCGCTGCATCAGCCCTTCGCGCGCCAGCAGCTCCGTCACGCGCGGCACGTCGGCGACAGGCGAGGCCGCTTCCGGCGCCGCCGGGCATTCGCTGCCCTCGGCCGCGAGTGCGAAGTCGAGCAGGCGATGCGTGTAGTCGAAGGTCGGCCCGAGCACCTGCCCACCCGGCAAGTCCTTGTAGGTCGCGCTGATGCGCCGCCGCAGCCGCATCGCCGTGGTCTCAAGCGGCTCGGAGGCGCCGAAGCGAGGCAGGGTGGTGCGATACGCGCGCAGCAGGAAAGCGGCCTCGATCAGATCGCCCTTGGCCTGCTTGATCGCGAGCGCCGCGAGGAAGCGGTCATGACAGGACCCTTCTGCCATCACCCGGTCCACCGCGAGGCCCATCTGCTGCTCGATCTGCGCGACCGTCAGCTCCGGCACGGCCGGGTCGCCACGCCGTGTCTCGTCCAGCCAGGCATGAGCGGCGCTGATCGCCCGCTCGCCGCCCTTGACCGCGACATACATGGCTCAGCCCTCCGCGATCATGACGGTGCGGGGCAGGGCGGCGAGCCTGTCCCCGGCACAGAGCACCACATCGACGCCGCAGGGGAAGCCAGCGCGGTTCGCGGCCCACGCAGCAACGAAGCCTTCGGGCGCGCCATCGACACGCAGGCGGTGCTCGGTCTCGATCCCTGGCCCCGTGAGGTGCCAGCCCTCGTCTTCCGCGAGGCCCGCCACCTGGATCACCAACGTGGCGCTGGCCTGCGGTTCCTCCTCGCTGCCCTGGCACAACGTGGCGAGCGCGGGCGGAGCGCCGGTGGCGAGCACGAAGGTCGCCTCACCGGCCGGCACGAGCGGCATGCCACAGTGGAAGCGCAGCCAGGCTTCGGCGGCCGCGCCGGCATCATGGGCGAAGCCCGTGTCGGCATCGGCCAGGGCCAGCAGCACGGCGGCCGTCGCCTGCCCCAGCGGGGCGGGGAGATGCAAGCTGCTGCCGGTGCGCTGGATGCGGCCGGGGCGGCTCATTGCCTCCAGCACTGCGCGGAAGCTTGCCTGCGCGTCGAGGGCGGGGTCGGCAAAGCCGGGGGTCAGGCCAGTCATCGCGTGGTCTGCATGGCAAGGAAGTCCACCCGCGTGGCCGCCGCGCGGCGTGCATCCGCATCGCGCAGCGCCCGTTGCCGCTCGGCGAGCGGGGCGATGATGCCGTCCATCAGCGCGCCGCGACGTGCCGGGTCCTGGAGCGCGGCGTCGAGCAGCGCGGCGAGCTCGGCCTGACGCTTGTCGCGGCCGGCGACATAGGCATGGCCAACGGCCTCGCCGAGCCGCACCGCGCAGCGGGTCACGGTCATCTCGCCGAGGTTGAAGGGCGCGCCGTCGCCGCCGGCGCGGCCGCGCACCATGACCAGTCCGGTCTCGGGCGGCCGTAGCTTCTCATGTGGCGGCAACGCCGGCAGCGGGGCGAGCAGGGCGGCGATCGCCTCCCCATCGGCGCGGGCGAGAACGGCCATCCAGTGGCGGCGCTCGGGATCAGGGGGCATGGCATTTCGGGTCATTGATTTGTCTAGACAGTTAGACGTCTACCCGTCAGAAAGTCCACACGGATATCCCACGGACATGATCGGTGATGGTTGAAGTTTCGATGACAGGTCCGCCGCTCGCCCGGGGTCAGGGGGTGGCGCTTTGGCGGCAGATCGCCGCGGCCATCGAGGGCGAGATCGCCCAGGGCGCCAAGGCTGCCGGCGAACGATTGCCGACCGAGGCCGCGCTGACCGCGCGTTTCGGCGTGAACCGCCATACCGTGCGCCGTGCGCTGGAGGACCTCGAGGCGCGCGGGCTGATCCGTGTCGAGCAGGGCCGCGGCGCCTTCGTCGCGGAGGACGTGGTGGACTACCGGCTCGGCCCGCGCACCCGGTTCTCCGAACTGGTGCGGCGTGAGAACCGCGAGCCGGCGGGTCGCATCCTCCGGATCGGCGAAGTGCCTGCCGAGACGCAACTCGCCGAGGCGCTCGGCATTCGGCGCGGCCGGTTGGTGCTGCGCATCGACCGGCTGGGTCTCGCCAATGGCAGGCCCGTCGTTCTCGGCGTGCACCACCTGCCGCTGCCGCGCTGCGCCGCGGCGGCGGAGGTGCTTGGGACGAATTCGTCGATCACCGCGGCGCTCGAGGCGAGCGGCATTCCCGACTACCGCCGGCAATCCTCCCGCATCACCGCGCGGCTGCCGACGCCGGAGGAGGCCGACCTGCTGCAGCAGTCGCGCTCCCGCCCGGTGCTCGTCGCGGAATCGCTGAATGTCGATCCGGAAGGCCAGCCGGTGGACTGGACCATGGCGATCTACGCGGCTGGCCGCGTGCAGTTGGTGGTGGAGCCCTGAGCTTATGGATTGGATTCTGAGCGGCGGCGCCGTCCTGCGGGACGGGGCAATGGCCGAAGGCGTACTTGCACTCAGCGATGGCGTGGTGGCGGAGACGGCCGCACCCGCCGCGTCGCGCTTCGATGCGACGGGATTGCTCGTCATGCCCGGCCTGGTGGACATCCACGGCGATGCGCATGAGCGGCAGCTCCAGCCGCGCCCCGGCGTCGACCTGCCGGTCAGCCTGGCGCTGCGCGATTCCGCGGCGCAGCTCATCGCCTGCGGCATCACCACCGCCTATCTCGGCGTCACGCTGTCGTGGGAGCCGGGGTTGCGGTCGCTTGCCGCGTGGCGGGCGCTGAAGGCAGCACTGCCGGCGGCACGCGAAGACTCCGCCACCGACCTCCGCGTGCATCTTCGCTTCGAAGCCGACAATTTCGACGCGCTTGACGACGCCCTCGCCGGCATCGCTGACGGATCCGTGCATCTGCTCGGCTTCAACGACCACACGATGGCCATCGTGAAGAAGCTGGATGACGCCGTGCAGACGGCGAAATACGCGGGCCGAGCGGGCGTGAAGACGGAGACCTTCCGTGCGCTGGCCGAATCCGCGGCGGCGCGCCGCGGCGAGATCCCTGCGGCGCGCATGCGGCTTGCCGACGCGGCGCGCGCGGCGGGCATACCGATGCTGAGCCATGACGACGCGACCCTCGACGATCGCGCGCTGTTCCGGGGCGTCGGCGCCACGATCTGTGAGTTCCCGATGGCCGAGGCGGTCGCCGCCGACGCGCGCGAGGCGGGCGAACCGGTGGTCATGGGCGCACCGAACGTGGTGCGCGGCGGCAGCCATCTCGGCTGGGCATCGGCGGCGCCGCTGGCCGAGCGCGGCCTCGTCACAGTGCTCGCCTCCGACTACGTCTGGCCGGCGATGATGGAGGCGGCGTTCGCGATGGCGACGCGCGGCGTGCTCGACCTGCCGCGGGCCTGGGCGCTGGTCTCCGCCAATCCCGCCGAGGCCTGCGGCCTGACGGACCGTGGGCGGCTCGACCCGGGTCTGCGCGGGGATGTGGTGGCGGTGGACCCGGATCGGCGGGCGCCGGCGGCGGTCTTCGCCGCGGGCCGGCTCGCCTGGCTTGCCCCGGGGGCGGCGGGGCGGCTGCGACGCGCGTAGGGAGTGCTCTCTCGCCGTGCCGCGGCGTGGCTTTCGACGCCACCCCGTAACCCGGCTATGTCGGCGGCCGCACCGCCGTGGCAGCATCCGGCGCGCCGGGTGACGCGTGACGGGGAGGCTGGAGCGATGGGCAAGAAGGGCAAGGAGAAGCGGGACGAGGTGGCGGCCGCGCCCGATCCGGGCTTCCGCGGCGACGGTCGCCTGGGCCGCAAGGCATACGAGCATGCGCTGGCCGAGCTGCATGTGGAGCTGGTGAAGCTGCAGATGTGGGTGCAGCAGAGCGGCGCGAAGGTTTGCATCGTCTTCGAAGGACGCGACGGCGCCGGCAAGGGTGGCACCATCAAGGCCATCACCGAGCGGGTCAGCCCGCGGGTGTTCCGCGTGGTTGCCCTGCCGGCGCCGACGGAACGCGAGAAGTCGCAGATGTACATGCAGCGCTACGTCGAGCACCTGCCGGCCGGCGGCGAGATCGTGATCTTCGACCGGTCCTGGTACAATCGCGCCGGTGTCGAGCGCGTGATGGGATTCGCCACCGAGAAGCAGGTCGAGCGCTTTCTCGAGACCGTCCCGTCCTATGAGAAGGCGCTCGTCGATTCCGGGATCATCCTGCTGAAATACTGGCTGGAGGTGAGCCCGGAGGAACAGACGCGACGGCTTGAGGCCCGGATCGAGGATGGCCGGAAGCTTTGGAAGCTCTCGCCCATGGACCTGAAGTCGTACAGCCGCTGGTACGAGTATTCACGCGCGCGGGATGCGATGTTCATGGCGAGCGACATGGCCTGGGCGCCGTGGTTCGTCGCGCAGTCGGACGACAAGAGGCGCGCGCGGCTGAACATCATCCGCCATCTGCTGCGCCAGATCCCTTACGAGGCGCCGAAGCGGCAGAAGATCACGCTGCCGGAGCGGCAGAAGAAGGGCGGGTACGTCGCGCCGGAGTATCAGTACAAGACAATCCCGGACACGATGGGCGAGCAGGCCGCCTGATGACGGAGGGGGCGGCGCTGACGCTGCTGATCGAAGGCTGGCGCGGGATCAACCAATCCTACGCCGTCGTGAACCAGTGGCAGATGCTCGAACTGGCGCGACGCGGCGTGGCGCTGCGCTTCCGTGACGTTCCCTATTTCAAGCCCGGCTGGAATCAACGCGACAACGCCGCCGGCTTCGACGCGGAGCAGGTCGCGCTGATCGCCGGGCTGCACCCGCCATTGTCGGGGGAGGCGATCGGGGCGACCTTCCGCATCGCCTACCCCTATGATTTCTCACCCGCGAGGACGGAACGCCTGCTGGTCTTCGGCACGTCCGAGGACGGTTTCATCGACGGGATGGTGCGCGACGGGACCGATGTCGCGACGGCGCGGCGCAACCGCGTTCGTATCATGACGCCCTCCAACTGGTCGCGCGTGGGCTTCCTGGCCTACGGCTTCAGGGAGGAGGAGGTCGCGGTGATTCCGCATGGCGTCGATACCGCCATCTTTCGCCCCGCCGGTCCGGCCGACCGGGCGCGACTGCGTGCCATGCTGCGCTTCGCGCCGGACGATTTCGTGCTGCTGTCGGTTGGCAGCATGGCGCGCGGCAAGGGCATCGACCTGCTGCTGCGGGCCTATGCGACGCTGAAGCCACGGCATCCGCAGCTGCGCCTGGCATTGAAGGATTCCGCCGACCTCTATGGCTGGCAGGCGCAGACCGTGCTGCGCAACCTGATGGACGGGCCGCATGGCCGCCTGTTCACCGAGGCTGCGCTCAGCGGGATCCGCTTCATCTCGCGCAACCTGACGATGCGGCAGATGCAGGCGCTGTACGTCGCGGCGGATTGCTATGCCTCACCCTACCGCGCGGAGGGCTTCAACATGCCGCCGCTCGAAGCCGCCGCCTGCGGCGTGCCGATCATCGTCACGCGGGGCGGCGCCACGGACGACTATTTCGACCCCTTGCTGGGCCATCAGGTCGAAAGCCGAGTCGTCCCGGACGACAAGGGTCGCAGCCTGGAGCCGGACTTCGATTCGCTGATCCAGGCCATCGAGGCAGTGTTGGCGAGTCCGGGCGCGACCGGCGGCGAGACCGGCAGCCGGCTGGTCCATGAGCGTTTCTCCTGGGCCGCGGTCTGCGACCGGCTGATGCCGGCGATCCTCGGCATGGCCTGACGGCGGCCGTCACGCGGGCAGGAAGATCCAGTTGAACACGTAGTCCGCCGCCGGGACGTTGGGGCCGTGCAGGCGCGGCAGCTCCGCCTCCTGTACCGCGACCAGCTGGCCGGCCTGCAGATAATGCGGCCGGTAGCCATAGGCCGCGACCTCGGCGATGGCGCCGGCAATCGGGCGGTGGAGGTGCTTCTCCTCCATTTCGATCACCAGCACCGGGCGGCAGCGCGCGATCAGCCCGGCGGCGCCGCGCAGCACCGCGAATTCGTGGCCCTCGACGTCGATCTTGATGAAGCCCACGTCGCCGGTGTCGATCTCGTCCAGCCTGCGTGTCGAAACGGTCAGGGCGCCATAGGCGCCTTCGCCAAGGCTGTCATGCGCGAGCGTCGCGCCCTGGTTGGAGTAGCCGCGGCGGCGGCGCGGCACGCGCAGCTCCGCCTCCCCGGTGCAATCCGACAGGGCGTAGGGCAGGGCGGAGGCGCCGCGGCCGAGGCGGCGGGACAACTCACGGAACAGCTTCGGATTCGGCTCGAACGCCAGCACGGAGCGGGAGTGGCGCCGCAGCATCTCGGTCCAGACGCCGCGGTTGGCCCCGACATCGATCGAGGTCCGGCTCCGGTCCGCCAGCGACGGAACGAGATGCAGCTCGCGTTCCCCGCGCCGCAGGGCCTGGAACAGGTCCCAGCGCAGCGCCAGGCGCGGCGGGATGCAGGCGCTGCGTAGCCGTTCCTCGATCGAGGAGGGCGGCACCCAGCCTGCCGGGCTCGGCATCGGCGTGTGACGACTGGTCATGGTTCCTCGGGCTCCATTGCGCGCGAGGCATCCAGCGCGGCCTGCAGCATATACGCCGCCGCGGCGCGATCGACAGCCTCCGCGCGCCGGGCGCGCGTCAGGTCGGCCTCGGCGATCAGCATGCGATTCACGGCGGCCGAGGACAGGCGCTCATCGAACAGGGCGCAGGGCAGGGCGGTGACGTCCGAAACCGCCCGTGCCCAATCCTTGGCCGCCTGGGCGGCGGGGCCCATGGAGCCGTCCATCGACAGGGGCAGGCCGACGACCAGACCGGCCGCGTCCTCCTTGCGGGCGATGGCGGCGATCTCCGCGGCATTGGCGGCGAGCTTGCCGCGCTTGAGGGCGGCATAGGGACTCGCCAGCATCAGCGTAACGTCCGACAGCGCGACGCCGATGGTCTTGCTGCCCGGGTCGAGCCCGATCAGGCGCTGGTGGCGCCCGAGCCCGGCCCGGAGGTCCTTCAGGTTGATGATGGCCATGGCGGGGCTTATGGTCCGCGCCCCGTTCCCCTGGAAGAGCCTTGATGTCACTCGATACCGCCACCGTGCGGCGCGTCGCCGCCCTTGCCCGGATCCGCCTGGAGGAGGAGGAGGTCGCCCGCGTCCAGGGCGAGCTCAACGGAATCCTTGGCTGGATCGAGCAATTGCAGGCGGTGAATACGGACGGCGTGGAGCCCATGGCGGGCGGCAACCCGGAAGGGATCGCGGCCATGCCCTTGCGTGACGATGTGGTGACCGATGGCGGCCAGGCCGCGAAGGTCCTGGCGAACGCCCCGGATCGCGAGGGCGAGTATTTCGGCGTGCCGAAGGTGGTCGAGTGATGCATCCGACGGATTTCACCATCGCCGGCGCCGTCGCCGCGTTGGAAGAGGGCGTGATCTCGGCCGAAGAGCTGACCCGTGCCCATGTCGCGGCGATCGAGGCGCTGAACCCGAAGATCAATGCACTGATCACGGTGACGGCCGAGCACGCCATCGAGGCGGCGAAGGCTTCCGACACCCGGCGCGCCCGGGGCGAGGCGGGGCCGCTGGAGGGGATTCCCCTGGCGGTGAAGGACCTGTTCTGCACCGAGGGCGTGCCGACGACCGCCGGGTCGAAGATCCTGGAGGGGTTCGTGCCGCCCTATGAGAGCACGGTCACGACCCGGCTGAAGCGCGACGGGGCGGTGTTCGTCGGCAAGGCGAATCTCGATGAGTTCGCCATGGGATCGTCCAACCTCACCTCGGCCTATGGCGGCGTGCTGAACCCATGGTCCCGGCGGAACGATCCGCAGGCGCGGCTCGTGCCAGGCGGGTCGTCCGGCGGGTCGGCGGCCGCGGTAGCGGCGCGGATGGCGCTGGGGGCCACGGGTACGGATACCGGCGGGTCGATCCGCCAGCCGGCGGCGTTCTGCGGCATTGCCGGTATCAAGCCGACCTATGGACGGTGCTCGCGCTTCGGGATCGTGGCCTTTGCCTCCTCGCTCGACCAGGCGGGGCCCTTCGCTCGGACGGTGGAGGATTGCGCCGTCCTGCTGCGGTCCATGGCCGGGCATGACCCGAAGGATTCGACCAGCGCGGACAAGCCGGTGCCGGATTTCGTCGCCTCCTGCGGGCAGTCGGTGAAGGGGCTGCGGATCGGCGTGCCGCGGGAATATCACATCGACGGCATGCCGGCCGAGATCGAGAAGCTGTGGCGGCAGGGGCTAGAATGGCTTCGCGACGCCGGCGCCGAGATCGTCGAGATCTCCCTGCCGCATGCGGAGTACGCGCTGCCGACCTACTACATCGTCGCACCCGCCGAGGCGTCCTCGAACCTTGCGCGGTATGACGGGGTGCGGTTCGGCAAGCGCGTGGCGGAGAGCAATTCCGACCTGCGAGACCTGTATGAGCGGACGCGGGCCGCCGGCTTCGGGCCGGAGGTACGGCGGCGCATCATGATCGGGACCTACGTCCTGTCGGCAGGATACTACGACGCCTACTATCTGAAGGCACAGAAGGTGCGAGCGCTGATCGCGCGCGACTTCCGGGAAGCGTGGTCGAAGGTCGATGCCATCGTGACGCCGGCGACGCCGTCCGCTGCCTTCGCGGAGGGCGAGAACAGCGACGACCCGTTGCAGATGTACCTGAACGACGTGTTCACCGTGACGGCGAACCTCGCCGGGCTGCCGGGGCTGTCGGTGCCGGCGGGGCTCGACCCGCAGGGGCTGCCGCTGGGGCTGCAGGTGCTGGGGCGGCCCTTCGACGAGGAGACGGTGTTCGCCGTCGGTGCGGCGTTGGAACGCGCAGCCGACTTCAAGGCATTGCCGGGCATGAGGGCCGGAGCATGAGCTACACCATCGACGGCGAAACCGGCCCCTGGGAGCTGGTCATCGGGCTGGAAGTCCATGCCCAGGTCGTGTCCAACGCCAAGCTGTTCTCGGGTGCCGCGACGGAATTCGGCGCTGAGCCGAACAGCCAGGTGTCGTTCATCGATGCCGGCTTCCCCGGTATGCTGCCCGTCATCAACCGCGAATGCGTGGCGCAGGCCGTTCGCACGGGGCTGGGACTGAATGCGCAGGTGAATTTGTGGTCGCGCTTCGACCGCAAGAACTACTTCTACGCCGACCTGCCGCAGGGCTATCAGATCAGCCAGTTCGCGCATCCGATCATCGGCACGGGCGAGATCGAGATCGCGCTGCAGGACGGCTCCACCAAGGTCATCGGCATCACGCGGCTGCATCTGGAACAGGATGCGGGCAAGTCGCTGCATGACCAGCATCCCAGCAAGTCCTTCATCGACCTGAACCGGTCGGGCATCGCGCTGATGGAGATCGTGTCGGAACCCGACATGCGGTCCCCGGAAGAAGCCGGTGCGTATCTGACGAAGCTGCGGCAGATCCTGCGCTACCTCGGCACCTGCGACGGCAATATGGAGGAAGGGTCCATGCGCGCCGACGTAAACGTCTCCGTCCGCAAGGCGGGGGAGGGGTTCCGTACGCGCTGCGAGGTGAAGAACGTCAACTCCATCAGGTTCGTCATGCAGGCGGTCGAGGCCGAGGCATGGCGCCAGATCGAGGTGTGGGAGTCGGGCGGCACGGTGGAGCAGGAGACGCGCCTGTTCGATACCGGGCGCGGCATCACGCGGTCCATGCGGTCCAAGGAGGATGCGCATGACTACCGCTACTTCCCCGATCCCGACCTGCCGCCGCTGGTGTTCGAGCAATCCTGGGTGGACGAGTTGAAGGCCGCGCTGCCGGAACTGCCCGATCAGCGGCGCGCGCGGTATGTCGCCGATTATGGCGTCACCCCGTATGACGCGCATGTGCTGACGCTCGAGAAGGAGACGGCTGCCTACTACGAGGCCGTCGCCAAGGGACGCGATGCGAAGCAGGCGGCGAATTGGGTGATGGGCGACCTGTTCGCCGCCATCAACCGCACCAAGACGTCCATTGCGGAGCCGCCAGTGTCGGCCGCCGATCTCGGGGCACTGCTGGACCTGATGGCTGACAGCACCCTGTCGGGGAAACTCGCCAAGGAAGTGTTCGAGGTGATGGTCGAGACCGGCCGCGCCCCGGGGGTGATCGTCGAGGAACGTGGCCTGCGCCAGGTGACCGATACCGGAGCGATCGAGACGGTGATCGACGAGGTGCTCGCGAAGAACGCCGACAAGGTCGCCGAGTACAGGTCGGGCAAGGACAAGCTGTTCGGCTTCTTCGTCGGCCAGACGATGCGGGCCATGCAGGGCAAGGGCAACCCGGCCCTGGTGAATGAGGTGCTGAAGAAGAAGCTCGGCTGACGGCCCGCTTCCCCGGAGGGCGGGCGGCGTGCTTGGCTCCGCCCGCAACGGGTGGGGGTGGTCATGGCAGCCGAGTCGGACGGGCAGGGCGGCGCGCCGCAGGCCGGCCATGCGGGGACAGTGCTGATCGCAGAGCGGGCGGCCGTCCTGCTGATGCTGGCGTTGCTGCTGTATGGCGTGGGACGGGTGCTGGAACCCTTTGCCCTCGCTATCGCGCTTGGCGCCTTCATCGCCATCGGCACCTGGCCGGCCCGGGAGGCGCTGGTATCGCGCGGTGTGCGGCCCGCCTTGGCCTCAATGGTGCTGCTCCTGGTGCTGATCCTGGCCGTGGCGTTGCCGGCGACCCTGATCGTGCCGGATCTCGGCGACCAGGTGGTGGCGACGGTGACGGTGGCGCGGAATGCGCTGGAACGCCTGTCCCCAACGCCCCCGGCCTGGGTAACCGACCTGCCGCTTGTCGGTTCTGGCGCTGGTCGGCTGTGGGCGCAGCTGGAAGGCGCGCGGGGCAACTTCACCGAGGTGATCCGGCCCTATAGCGGGGCGATCGCGTCGATGCTGGTGTCGCTGGGACAGGCGGCGGCAGCGAGCCTGATGCAAATTCTGTTGTCGCTGCTGGTGGCGGCCATGTGCTGGACCGGCGGCGACCGGACCGTGGCGCAACTGCGCGAGATCGCGGGGCGGCTCGGCGGGCAGACGGGGATCGACGCCGTCGACGCCGCGGGTGGCGCCGTGCGGGGCGTTGCCTGGGGCGTCGTGGGTACGGGGCTGATCCAGGGCGTGCTGATGGGTGTGGGCCTTGCCATCGCCGGCGTGCCGGGTGCGGTCGTACTGGGGTTCCTGGCGATGATCTTTTCCATCAGCCAGGTGCTGGGGCCGCTGATCGTCGTGATGTGGCTGGCCGCGGCGGCGTGGCTGTATTCGCAGGGCAGTACGGGCTGGGCGATCTTCATGGTGGTGTGGGGGCTGGTCCCGGTGTCGGGCAGCGACAACATCGTGCGTCCGCTGCTGATCCAGCGCGGGAGCGCCATGCCGCTGGGGTTGATCATCATCGGCGTGTTCGGCGGGATGATCGCCTTCGGCTTCCTGGGTCTGTTCGTGGGGCCCGCGCTGCTGGCCGTGGCGCATGGGCTGCTGCAGGCGTGGCGGCAGGCGGGGGTTCCGGCGCGCGGCACGTAGTGGACGGGCGCGGCGGGCCATGCGACTCCTCGGGCCAGGAACGGACGAGGATGCCGACGCATGGCGATCGAGCTTTGGACCTGGAACACGCCGAACGGCCGGAAAATCAGCGTGGCGCTGGAGGAGATGGGGCTGCCCTACACGGTCAAGACCGTGAACATCGGGAAGGATGAGCAGTTCAATCCGGAATTCCTGGCCTTCAGCCCGAACAACCGCATTCCGGCGATCAGGGATCCGGACGGGCCGGACGGCCAGCCGATCACGGTTTTTGAAAGCGGGGCGATCCTTCTCTACCTCGCCGAGAAGACGGGCCGATTCCTGCCGACGTCCTTGCGTGACCGCGTGCCGGTCTACGAATGGCTGATGTGGCAGATGGGCGGCTTCGGGCCGATGCCGGGCCAGGTGCACCATTTCATGATGCGTCCCGACGGGCCGGCGAAGGAATACGGGCTGGAGCGATATGGGAAGGAGACGCTGCGGCTGTACGGCGTGCTCGACAAGCGGCTGGCGGGGCGGGATTTCGTGGCGACGGATGGCGAACCATCGGTCGCGGATTTCGCGATTCTCGGCTGGGCCTGGCGGGCGGAGCGGCATCTGCCGACGCAGGGGAAGGCTATCACCGACTACCCGAACGTGGCGCGGTGGTACGACACGATGATGGCGCGGCCTGCAACGAAGCGAGGCTTCGAGGTGGCATTGTCCTGATTTGCGCGAGGCGGGGCGCGGGGAGGTTTGACGGGCCGCGTCCCCGCCGGTAGAAGCAGCGCCCTGCAACGCCGTGTGACTTTCCACTCCTGCGGAGGGGTGGCCGAGTGGCCGAAGGCGGCGGTTTGCTAAACCGTTATAGGATGTCAAGTCCTATCGTGGGTTCGAATCCCATCCCCTCCGCCAGTTTCCTAGGTTTTCCTTGGCTTTCCGGGCGATTTGAGAGCCCTTTACCCGCGTTTTTACCCGCGCAGATGGCGCGATGCGGTGAGACCGGGTGAGACCTAATCGGGGCGAGCCCGCGTGCTACCGTTCCGGACCCTGAACCCGTCCGGAGTCGTCAATGTCCGCGTCCATACCGTCCCTACAGCACCCTGTTTCCTTCGCGGCCAACATCCTGCTCGCGAACCTAGTGGGCCTGATGCGCGCGAAAGGAATGCTCACCGACGCGGACACGGAACACCTGTTTAGCGGGACCGATAGCCGGCTGATCGGCACCAACATCGGGGACAACGTCCTGTATGAAACCGTGGTCACGGAGGCGCTGTCGATGATGCGCGGGATCGCGTTGAACTTTCCGGCGCCGGAGGCGGAGCCGGACTAGCCGGCGCAGCCCAGCGCCCCGATGTGGCGAAGGAGGTCCGCCCGCCTGCGAGCAAAACCGGCGAGCGCGGCCTTCAGGTCAGAGCCCAAGACGGCGCGGAAGGTGTCGAGGTCATGCGCTCCGGCTGCGCGTAGTGCCTCGCGGGCGGCTTCGTATCCCCGGACTTCGATCGCGAGCCGGACCAGCGCGGCGCCTCGGGGGCGATCGGCGGCGGGAAGGCGATGGCCCACGAAGTTCTTAGACTTGAAGGCGGGGTCGGCGTGCTGAGACTGCGCTACGGCTTTGCGCCTTGCGCGCGCCTCGGGCCGCAACGTAGCGAGCCTGAGCCCGGTTAGATATCGCTCCCGAAACTCCGGGTCAGCATGAAGGCGTTGAATTGCGGCCCGGTGATGAGCCTTGAACTCTGGCTGCGCGTGGTTGCGCTTCATATCCTCAGACGTGGCGCCGTCCCCGCCGTCCGACCTGTTGAGAAGCGAACCCGTCCCGAGGTCTTCGCGCCCGAGGCGTCTGATCCACTGGCGCTCCCGCGCGTTCGCCTCCGCAGCGGCCAGGCCCTCCACGAGGATGCGGACTTCGATCGTCGCACCTTCGCGAAGCCTCTTGGCGACGGTCCTCTGCCATTTTGGATTGACATACCCTGGCACCACTTGTGACCGTCCCGCTTGGCGAGCGGCATTCAGGCCGTGCGCGTAGCGAAGGTGGTCCCAGCATCGCCGGCCGCTCCCCTTCCCGACATATCGGGGGACCCCAGCGAGGATGTAGCAGTAGACGTATGCCCCATCGGGGGCGGGGTCCGCTTCGCTGATCTGACGGCCAAACACGCGCTGCGTTCCATCCGGCGCGCCCATTCGCGCCGCCTCTCCGGCCTAGCCGGCGCGCGGAAAGGAGGGAAGGAAAACGTCAATGCGGGCGGCGAAACTGCACTTGCGCAGAAACACATCAAGGATGCGCGTAGGGCTGTGTCAGCGATTTGGCTTGGCGGAGGTATGGGCACATCGCCAAAACTCAGAAATCAAGGGAGCGTTGAGACTCCCGCAGGCTACCCGGCCATGTCGGGATCGACAGGCGCACCGTCCGCGATCGCCACGAGACGCGCCGCGACAGCGCGTAGGACGTTCGCCCGGCGCGCCTCGGTGAGCCCGGGGAACTGGTCGCGGACCGTCGCTGCCATCCCGTCCCCGAACATCGAGCCGAGCAACGCGGGATCGAGCCCGACATTCCCCATCGCCTCGGCGATCCCGGTGTCGCACGTCCGCGCAAGGCCCGAATGGCGTGCTGGCTATTCCGCTCCCGCTTACCCTATTCACTCAATTACGCGGTGATCCTAATGAGCTGCGACTGGTTGATCAGGCTGCGTGCGGATAAGCTCAATTTCATCGCCGCATAGAGCCAGAGTGCCAGGACTCGCATCTTCCTATCGACGCTGTAACCTATCATCTCATGAATACGGGGCGGACGTTTGATCGAGCGGATACAAAACAGATTGGCGAAAGCCTTAGAGGCTCAAGGCTCAGCGAAAGTCGTCCGCACGCAAAGCGGGGCAGCAATCGGATCAAGTGTCGGATTGGTGCGAAAACGCAATGAAGACTGCTGTCTGGTCGTGCGAGCCTCCTATCCACATGGTGGCCGCGCGAATTTCACCATAGCGATGGTTTGCGATGGCCTGGGCGGGATGAGTCAGGGGCGGGAAGCCGCTATCCTTGCTGCGAGCGCCTTTACCGCTCACTTGTTTTGCATCGCAGCCACTAGCTGCGAGGCAAGCATTTCTCGCGCGATATCTTATGCGAACACGCAGGTTTATGGGCAGCTCCGCGGTGACGGCGGCACAACGCTTTCTGCGGTAATTTCATCCCATAGTGGGGCGATGTTCTGTCATGTCGGCGACAGTCGCATCTACGGTGTTATGCCGGACCGTGCGCTAGAGCAACTAAGTCGCGACGACACTATTAACGCAGCACTAAAACGGCGAGAGGCGGAAGCTGGAGCCCCGAAGGATTCCCGGCTGCTACAGTTTGTCGGTATGGGTGACGAAATGGAGGCTCAAATCGCCGGCGTTCCGGTTCATTGCCGCTCCGTTCTCCTGACATCTGACGGCGCGCATGATGTTCCGCATTCTGTATTCCAACGTGTCGTCAGTGCCGCTGCGGGAGGAAGTGATCTAATCCGCAAATTGCTTACGCTGGCTGATATGACGGGCGGCCGCGACAACGCTTCTGCTATTCTTCTTCCCATCGGAACCGAGACGGAGTTTTACGAAGACAGCGGAGAGCACGAGCTTCTCGTCGTCCTCCCCAATGATACGATGGCGATTTACATCGCCGGGCCCGATGCTTGGGAGCGGTCGGACAATAGGGGCCATTCGCCGCCGAATCATCCGGTTCGTGAGACGAGCAGGCCCCTTGAAGAGGCACGCGCTCCGGCAAGTATCGACCGAAGTGAACCTGAGCCCAAAGTGCTCCCCCCGAAGAGTAAAGGAACGGCAACGAAGGCGCGCAGGCCAAGGCGAAGTGCAGCGCGCCCTAAGACGGACGCAGCCGAACGCCTGCCGCTTGATGAGCCCGGCAATAAAGTCGATGTGAAGTTTTCTACTCCGGCCAACCAATCGGAAGAGGACCAGCAATGAAATTGCCCGCTCGTTACGAGGCAGTCGGTTCTCCGTTTTCCGGTGGGGGAATGTCGACGGCGTTCAAATGCAAAGATAAGCATCTTGACCGCCATGTTCTCGTGAAGGTGCTGCAAGAAGGTATCGACCAGAAGCGTATTCTCGACGAAGTCAAAGCACTCAGCGCAATTCGCTCAAAGCATGTTGTTCAGATCTATGATGTTCTTAAGGACCGCTCCGGCGCGGTCACGGCACTCGTGGAGGAATTCCTTCCAGGCCAAGATCTAGATGATGTACTACCGATAACGGACACGTCGACTTTCCTGCGTCATATTTACGCGATTGCCTGCGGTCTCGCCGATATTCATGCAGTGGGAGTTGTACACCGCGATATAAAGCCTAATAATATGAAGATTGATGCAGAAGGCTGTCTCCGAATATTTGATTTCGGGCTATCCCGCACGGACGGCGTCAACAGCGAGACGATAGGGACCATCGGAACACTGGGCTACATCGCTCCAGAACTCTGTGCTCCGGCGAATCAAAAGGTTAGCTTCACATTGGCCGTCGATGTTTTTGCATTTGGTGCTACGGCGCTCAAGCTGGTTCGTGGCAGGTTGCCTAGCGATCTCCGCGCGATCCCACCGAATCTGCCAGCCACCGATGCAGACTTTACCAAGCAAACGCTTGCTCTTCCGCCCGCGATTGCAGCAACTTTAAATCAATGCCTTTCAAAAAAGCCGATGACGCGACCCAGTATGGAAACAGTCCGGAATATTATTGGCCGTCACCTGCTCCATGGTCGGCATAAGGCGACTATGATCGCTGGCGACAAGATACATTATCTTGAGAAGATCGGACAGTCCGTGAAGCTCAGTGCGGGATCGCTAGGATCAGTGGATGTTAGTTATGACGGTTACGATTTCATTGCGACTAACGTCACGGGCGACGTCTATATAAACAACATGGGAATCATACCGCCGCAAAAATTGCCTGGCGCATCCGTTATTACTCTCGGCGCGCCAAGCCTCGGCTTTCAACGGCAGTACATCACTTTTGATGTAACGCATCCGGAGGTGATACTTTGAGTGGAGTGCTACATACGGCTGGCGACATCGTCGGCGATCGCTACGAAGTCACGACCTATATCGGCCAAGGCGGTATGCAGGAAGTATACCGCGTTCACGATCGTTTGCTTGAACGGGACGCTGTCCTAAAGTCTCCGAAAAATCCATCGGCGAAGAAGCGATTCAATAGAAGTGCTACCCTAAGCGCTCGCGTCAACCACGACAACGTGGCGAAAACGCTTGACTACGTTGAGGATGGTGATCGCTTTTACTTGATTGAGGAGCTCATTGAGGGTTGCGATCTAGGATATTTTTTAAAGAACTATGTAAGTATTCTGGATCCTTTCGCTGCTGGCCGAGTGATGCATCATCTGGCTAAGGGGCTAGCCGCTTCCCACCGTGTCAACGTTGTTCATCGCGATCTGAAGCCGACAAACGTCATGGTTGTGGGTGGTCAAAATTTCACAGGCTTTAAGATCACTGACTTCGGCATCGCAAAGATGGCGCAGGAAGAGATTGGAGAAGCCGTGGCCGGTGATGAAGAAGGATTAACCAGTTCTCAGACCGCGCTCGGAGCCCTTCCATACATGGCGCCTGAGACGATCGACGACATGCAGAATGCAGGCAAGCCGGCGGATGTTTGGGCGATCGGCGCGCTAACCTTTGAAGTTCTAACCGGCAATCGGCCCTTTGGCTTCGGGTACAGAGCCGTTCCGCTCATTCAGGCAGCTAAGGTACCTCCGCTGCCTAGTCCATTGACAAGCAACACGCAATTCGCTCCGTTTGCGAGAGCGGTATTCGATCTTATCACTGCGTGCATGCAGAAGAATCCGGCGGCGCGCCCCACTGCCGACCAACTCGTCACAACCTGCGAGGGCTTATATTACTCAACAGTTCCGCGCGAATTCGGAACGATAAGAAGATTCGATAATAGTAACTGGGGTTTCGCTGGTGCGCCGAGTGGCGCTGTTTTTTGCCATGTGAAATCAGTCTTTGCGGCGTCTAGCTTGGCCGTTGGCGAACGCATTTGGATGACGACATATCCGGGCTCTCCTTCCCGCCGAGCCTTTCCTATCGTGAAGGCCGTGTAGACGGTCGACGCTACGGCGTTTTCAGAAGGTTTAGCTGTTGGTCGTGGCGCCGCTCACCGCACCGACCCCCCGACCTCGCGGATGGCCATACTGAGGGTTACCGCGCGACCGCCGGAGCGAAGATCACCGCGCGCGTCGATGGACAAGAGGACCGTGCGCGGGTCCTTCCCGGTGATCGGCTCCGCCTTGACGATCGCGACGTGCACGCCGCCCTTGCCGTCATGCGACGCGGTCGGGAGGACGGTCGCGCCCCAGGCCAGTCGGCGCGTCAGCCGTTCGGCCAGATCGGCGCGCAGCCGGGCGGCTGCTGCGTTCGCTGCTGCGGTCGGGTAGCTGATCCCCGGCGCGACGGCGCGCGAGGCGGCGACGGCGGCCGCGGCGCGGGCCCGGAGTTCGCGGAGACGCTTCTGGCGGAGGATCGTCGCGACGATGGGTGCGGGATCGTAGGGCATCACGCCGCCTCCCCTTCCTGCGCAATACACAGATCGAGCCAATGACTCAGGGCCCGGACCTCTTCGCCGAAGGCGGCCGCCGTGCGCGCGATGCGCGCCGCGCGGTCTTCCTCCACGATGCGGGCGAAGCCCTGCACTTCGCCGATTGCGGTCTTGGCCTCGCGGACGGCCAGGCCGTTCTCCGCCTCCACGCGGGCGAGGCCGGCGCTCAGGTCGCGCTCGACTCTCGCGATGTTCGCGCTGATGTCGCGGACGTGGACCGCGAGGGAGGATTCGAGTTTCCGCCCCAGCGCGGTGATCTCCCCGCCGAAAAAGTCGCGGACGGCACCGATGATGGCGGCGTCGCGGTCATCAAGGTTAGCCATTGTCGGTCATCCCGTAGGTGGAGAGGACGCGGGCGCGGAGGCGGTCGCCATCCTTCACGCCGCGCGCGACGGCGACGGCATCCGCGATCGCGCGGAGGTCGGTTGCGGCGCGAAGGAAGAGGGCGGAGACACGCTCCACTTCCTGGCGGATGGCCGCCCTTGCTGCCGGGTCGGCGAGGCCGGCGGGGGAAAGCAGGTCGGCGCGGAACTCAATGAGTTTTCGCGCCTCCTTCGATCCCCGCCCGGGTCCATCGGGCAGCAGCTTCCCGGTGTCATTCGATAGGAGGGCGGCCGCGGCGGCGCGGAAGGAGACGACCTGGAAATCAAGCTGACAAAGATAGTCGCGCAGGACCTCGGAACGCCGCGCGACCTCGGCAGGATCGTCGCCGGCTTCGCCGAACCACTTGAGCGCCTTCTCACTCTCCCCGAGGGTCAGCGGGCGGTCGGAAGACCAGCGGCGCCAATTGCCTTCGTCGCGGCCGAAGTCGCCGATGAGGAACAGCGCCTCATCAATTCGGCGAATCTCGTCAGCGGTAATGCCGTTGTCCTCGCCCGTGGGCGGGAGCGGGGGGAACGGAACAACGGTCATGCGACTGACCTCCACAGGTTGATGCGGCGAAGGTTCCCCGCGGCGTCCACTTCGATCCGCGCGGGCGGCGCGAGTTCGGCGCGCACGTGATCCGCGATCGTTCGGATCAGCGTCACTGACTCAGGCCCCTGACCTTCCGGCCAGTGGTTGAGGTCCTTCGCGGTATCGAGGGGACGATTGAACAGCGTGCGCGAGGCGCCGCCGATCGCGGCGCGGTAGGAGGGGCGCGATGCATCGTCGGGGTATCGGTCCAGATCGTCGCGCACGAGTTCGGCGGAGCCGGTGCGGGAAAATTCGATGAGGTGGACGATTTCGTGCAGGAGGATCGCGGCGAATTGACGCGGCGATATTCCGTGCGTCTTCGCCGGGCCCGCATCGGCGGCGCTTCCGGCGGCGGGAAGGATCACGGTCAGCGTCGGCGCTTCCGTGAAGCCCAATGAATGCTCGCTGCGCCAGTAGCCGTTCGGGATGACCTTCACTGAAGGCGATGCGTAGGGCCGGGGGTGCGGCAGACGGGCGAGAACGTGGATGAGGGTCGCGTCGGCGATGAACTGTTGCGCGGCGATGGCGCGCTGCTGATCGAAGGGGACCAGACCGGCGAGGGCGATGACGTCTTCCAGCGGCGGTGCGTTCGGCATGGCGGCGTCTCCGTATGGTTCGGCGGGAGAGGCCCCTGGGGACCTTGGGGAGGACCACTGACCTCTCCCGCCTATCGCCCTCGGGAGAGCCCCCCCCCGAGGGTGAAGGGTTCAGGCTGCTTCCGGCGACGGGGCGATGCTCATCACGATGGTGTCCCCGGCGGAGCCGTCCGGAAGCCGTTCCTGGAAAACGGTCGCGCCGTCCTCGGTCGTGACCTCGACATTGGCGCCGGGAACGTCGCTGCCAATCGTCATGGCGCCATCGGCCGGGCCGATCACGGCCAGTTCGCGGCGACGGGTCGGGAAGGCGGCGCGGGTGACGGCGGCGGCCGCGATCGGGGCGCCGCGCGAGCCGGCGGTGAAGTCACGGCGGCCGTAGCCGAAATTGCGATCCATCTGGATCCTCCACATCGGGGGCGTCGAATGGCCGGGAGGCTAGGCCGCGATGCAGAAATCCCGGAATAGACCTTAAGTAACTTCCGAGATACTATCCCCGAATGTTGGTCATCGAGACAAACAACGTCAAGTATGACTCCCCAAGGCTACTCGCTATCTCAATAAAGGCGGCGAGGGTCAAGGGTCGATTGTCGCACGACAATATCGCAGCAAAGGCCGGGGTTAGCCGTCTGACGGTCATCCGGGCGGAGAAGCCAGACCGGATCGGCCGGTGCCAACTCGGGATCGTCCTGCTGATCCTTGAGGCTCTTGCAATGCTTGGAAGCCCTGTGGAGGTTTACGACCATGAATGAGCAGGAAGCCATCGCCGAACGCCGCAGGTGCGCAGGCTGTCCCCCTTCATCCAGCGCATCATCGGCGGCGCAGGCTATCAGGGCCCGACGATGGCTGCGGCGGCAGCCCGCACCAGCACATGGACGATGAAGATCGTGCGCCGCTGCGGCCGGCATCGCTTCGTCGTGCTGCCGAAGCGCTGGATTGTCGAGCGCACCCTGGGCTGGAGCAGGCGCGCCCGACGGCTGACCCGTGACTTCGAGCGGCAATGCCGCATCGCCGCCGCCTTCGTCCGGATGGCAATGATCCGCACATGCTCCGCCGCCTCGCAGCAAAGCTTTCAGTGTGAATTCATACTTCCCGGATCACCTTTGAGTGGGATGTTGGCCGTGGCCTTGCAGCCGTCGCGAAAGCGCGAGCATCCATAGAAGGGACCGTTGCTACCCTTCTTCTCCTGGATCACGCCCTTCTCGCACACGGGGCAAATTTGTCCGGCGACCACTGGCACCGTAATCCGCTCGGAACGTCGCACAGGTGCCGTATTCATTACTTTGCGCGTTCGGTTGCAGGCCGGAAAGTGCGAACAGCCAAGGAAAGTGCCGTCGCCACGCGGCACCATGACGCCCCCACAGCCTGGCCGGGCGCACGGTTCCACGCCCTCTCCGTCCAAAGGTTCGATCGCCAAGTGTTCGCGCTTGACCAGTTCCACCAGGAACTGGGAGGGCTGAGTCAGGAGGGTATAGAAGCGTACCTGTTTGCTGGCGCGGGTCATGGCCACGTAGAACAAGCGGCGCTCTTCGGCGAACGGGTATGGGTCGGGAGCGGGCATGGCCAACTGGAGCGCGGGGTCGTCCTGGATCTGGCTAGGAAAGCCATGGGTGCCTTCGAGGACGTTGAGGACGAAGACGTATTCGGCTTCCAACCCCTTGGAACCGTGCGCTGTCTTGAAGTCGATCTTCAACCGGTCGCCGAACCGCTGTTGCCACCGGGCCAACGAGGCCGGAATGTCGCGCCGATAGCGACCCAGTAGCAAGATCGTGATTTGGGCACCTTTAGCTGGCTTGAGTTTGCCCGCAGCGGCGTAGCGATGCATGTCGGCCAGCTGCTGTTCGATGTGGCCGGGAATCGCGTCTTCCTGGGCGAACCCATACGCCAGCATCGGCGTTTTTGTTAGCGGATTGGTGGTTTTGACGGTCTTTTTGATCTGGGCGGGGTTCGCCTGGATGAATTGGCTGGACACATCGCACAGGTGCTGCGGACAGCGGAACGTCGTGTTGAGCGTCAAGCGCGTGGCGTAATCAAAAGTCTTCTCGAACTCCGTCATGACCGAGATATCAGAGCCTGCGAACCGATTGATCCCCTGCCAATCGTCGCCAACCACGCACAGGTGGGTGGGCACGCCTGGGTTTCCGGCTAACGCCTTCAACAACCGGACGCGAGCGCTGGAACTGTCCTGGAACTCGTCGGCCAGGATAAGGATGAAGGGGCTCCTGTAGGCCCCGGACTCCACATGTGTGGCCGCCTGGATGAGCATGTCCTCGAAGTCGATGAACCGACCCGCCCGTAGACGACGCTCCCATTCGCCCTCGATACGTTCGTAGAGGGCCAGGTACATGCTCAGGCGGGCGCCGTACCCGTCAGTGGACTGCTCGTTCAAGGCTGCTTGCAGCTGGGCGTGAGTCAGGCCGTTGTTCTTTACGTGCTGCTGGAACACCCGGAACGACCTAGCTAGGTCCTGCTCGTCGACGGGGGCCAACCCTACGACTTTCCGCGTGGGATTGAACACCGGCTTAACACCGCGAGCGATCAACGCCTGTTCCAGGTCGGCAATGGCCCGCCCAGTCAACAAGCCATGTGAGGTGGTCTCGACCAGCGCAGTGCACTTGTCGACGTGGAGTTGGCGCTTCCACTCCACGCCTTTGAGGTAGTCCTTGAAGGCCTTGGGCGCCTCGCCCTTTCCATTCAAGGCGAAGTGTTCGTGGTAGAGATTGGCGTCTGGATAATAAAAATCCGGAAAGTATTGGCGGTACTGGTTGTCAGATGTATCGTATTCGTAGGCGCGCTCGTACTCGTAGGCCACGCCGTTGTAGAACAACCAGTCCGCGATTATCCGCTCTTCCTTGCTCTTGACGATCTCGCCGTGGGCCGTGAGAAACCCCCGCCGGCCGTCCGCATAGGCGTCAGGCTCCTGGTCCTGACCCCACTTGCCAACGTCGCGCGCATAGATCGTGCGGAACTGGTCCCAGTCGCGCTTGAATGCCGCGTCCTGGTCCGACAAAGTTTTGATGATTTCGGACACTTCCCGGATGTCGGCGCCGGGGTTGTCAGGGCTTACCCAAGGCGCAAGCGCCGGCCTCTTGCCGGTGGCCTTTCCGATGACTTCGATGCCGAAGGCGTGGAAAGTATTGGAGCGCACCTTGCTCACGTTAGGCACACTACGCAGTCGCTCGGTGATCCGCTGACCGAGTTCTTCGGAGGTGGCTTTGTTGAACGCCAGCAACAGGATTTGCTCGGGCGCGGCCAGTTTTTCGTGGAGGGCGTAGCCGGTCTTGGCCACCATGGTAGAGGTTTTGCCCGAGCCGGCGGCGGCCACGACCATGACGCTATCGTCCATACAGATACAGGCATGGATCTGCTCGTCGGTCAGCGGGTTCTTCTCCACCGTGTTGAAGAAGTCCCTTCGCACTACCTTCTGGCGTGCTAGGTGGCTGGCGTTCACCTTATCGAACTGGATCCGCACGCTCTCTTCAGGCGATGACGCACCGACCGCCTGCCTCCAGGTCTTTCGCGGGTGCTTGGGCGCTGGGTACTTGGCCAGAAATCGCGGCGCGGCTCCCTTGGGGATCCATCTATCACTGCCAGCCAAGGCCGACAGATGCCCCTCCCACTGCTTGAACGCTCCTTGAAATGTGTCGTCATCCCTCTTTTGGTTGGCTCGTCGTTCGGCTTCCACTGCAGGATCGATCGCTGGCTTGGCTGGAGGATCGTTCCGAGGTGTCTTGATGCCGACTATCTTCCCGATGATCCATAGCAGACCAATGAGTATCAAATACTCCATTTCACCCCCCTGGCGGATTGGGTGGGGAAAAGATCAGCTTGTTCTGACTCCGATGCTACGTCTCTTGTTTTCATGATGTTAGTGCGGTCCCTAGACGGGGGCCTTGGATACGGCGCGGAACTTTGCCGAAGGCGTGAGCGGGATCTTATTTCTGGACACATGATCTCGTGTAATTTCGTCCGAGTGTCCATGATCCGCATCATGCTTCCGCCGCCTCGTAGCAAAGCCCTCAGCGTCAGTCCAAACTTGCGGGGTGGGCTCTAATACCAATTCCTGCTGATCGAAACACATGTGCCCATTCGCGCAATCCGATGGACATGATGCGCCACGGCTGATCGACGAGGCGCTGCCGGTGGTGGCAGTAGTGATCGACGATACCGTCGTTGTCGTGGAACACCCGGTTCGACTGCAAACTGTCGCGCATGAACTGCCAGACGTTATCCACGACGTTCAGCTCGGTCCATTTAGCCGGCAGCGGCAGCAGCAGGGTGACGTTGTCGGACAAGGCGACGTGGCCGGAGAGGTGTCAGTCGGCCTGGTCGAGCAGCAGCACGGCGCGCCTGCCTGCGCAGGCGGGATCGTCCGGACGCGGGGCTTCTTCCCGTTCCTCCCAATACGGCCGCGGCGCTGGTGGCGGCCGCGTGGGGATAGGTCGGGCGACCAGTTCCCGCACGCGCCGGCACAGCCCGAGCGCCCGGCCGGCCCTTCGGGGGCCGGGGAAGGCCGGAGGGGCCTAGGCGCTGTTCTCCGGGGATCGCCCGGGTTCGGTAGAATTGTCAGATAGAAATTCCCGCAATAGGCGAATGAGCCCCGCGTCCGGGCTGGCCGGCGCGCGCGATCGGCGCAAGAGGGCTGCGTCCGATGAGCGCCGGCACAGGTCTAGGCTCCGGGGGTGTAGTGAGGACCGGCGGAGGCCTCGGCGGCGACTGAGGTGTGCGCCGATCGCGGTTGCATCTGAGCGAGCCGATCAGGCGCGCTTGATGATGTCTTTCCAGATCGGCAGGCCGCGCGCGACAAGATCGGCGGGGGAGAAGATTTCAAGCGCATCGTTTGGCGACAGACCGCCCGCGTCGCCGGGGTTCCGATTTCGCCGGCCGCCCTGGCTCATGTCGTAGAGCCCGAACCACGGCACATCACCCCTCTTCTTGGCGTAGGCGACAAGCACGAAGTTGACGCGATCGGTCGTCACCCCCGTGTAAGCGTCGATGAACATTTCGCCCGTTCGCTTCGCACCGCCAGCGGACGTGAAGCCGCGAAGCGGGAGGCGCTGGTTGCCGGGGACGGATTTCGACAAGGCGATAAAGGGCTGCATGACGTCCTCGACCTCGCCCGAAGTCCATTGCTTTATGAGCCGGCGCGTCTTCGGGTTCATCAGGCCTCGCCGCATCAGTTCGGCCTCCGCACGCGCCGCGGTGGCGGCGGCGAGCGAATTGTTCGGGTCCTTCTGCACTTGCCCGCGGGAGCCTTCGTAGACCTCGCGCACGGCGCCGTCGGGCTTCGTCTCAAAGTTCGTCATGGTCGAGAGGATATTCCCGAGAATGGCTGCCGGGCGAGCGTGCGGTGTTCGTCGCCTGTGCGACGGAACCTAGAAATCTGATCGATGGATCCAGACGTCGTCGCTGAGATAAGCCGACCCTCCAAGGCCGTCCGTGATGGCGTCGTAGATATCCTTCAGATCATTGCGTTCCCATGAGCCCTTGGGCCTACGCTCCCCTTTCGAGACGAAGAACGGCGCGCAATCGTTTGACAGATCTTCGGCGGCTTGGGCGAAGTCCAGGCAGTACTGGTAAAGGTCGACACCTGAATTGTAATAAGAATGCCGAACAAATTTTCCATTACCGACGGATATGTAAATCTTCCTGCCTTCGGTATGCGGCAATGAACCTTGTATTATCTGGAAATCGATTCCGTTTTTTCGGGAGGCGATGAGTGCAGTACGCTGACGGGTCGTCTTGAGGTAGACTCCTCGCCACACATTGGATGAGGGGTGATACAATCTCCAGTTGCGCGCAAGGAGCGCGCGCCCCACGTCCTGAGGGGTGTCCGGGACCGATGTATTTTTGGGCCTCCGATTGACCGTATACTCCTGATTCGGAAGGTAAGTGACTTCTGATTCAACCCCAATGATCGTATTAACGCAGTTCCAATTGAGAAACTGAACTTCATCAACGACGGCATTTCGCAACTTCTCGGCGCGATTGGGCATATGCACAATGACATGTTCGCCGGCATTGATATCCGAGCGGGGACAGTTAACAGGATACTTCCGTTCGTCCGGCGTGAACCGCACCAGCGCTATGCGATACGTCACAAGCACCTCGCCTTTATCTTAGAAACCCTCGGCAGCAGAAAGCCACAGGCACATGGTATCGGTGCTACGGCCAGAGTGGAAAGATTGGCACTGCGGTATTTGGGGGATGGTGCTGACTTCCCGGCTGTTGAACTCGAAGATCGACAACCCCCGCCGGTTTGGGGGACCCACCCCCCTCCCAAGTTGGAGGCCCCCCCGGGTGTCTAGGGCTAGGGCCCGCCCCACGTCTAAATTGGGGCTAGTGGGCCGGAACGATCTTGGTGGACCAACCAGCAAGCCCGGCGGCGAGGGGCCATGCGCGCCGAGCCCAATCACGGCCGGCGACGTAGCCTGAGCGCCGGGATCGCGCGCCAAACCGGGGAAGGACACGGCGGGGTGGTTTGATTCTCCTTCCGACCCGACCCGGCCGGCCCTGACCCTACCCGCCCTTCCCCCTAAGGGGGGAAGGGGCGCGGGATAGCGGGTCGCGAGGGGGCGAAAATACCGGGTCGATACCGGGTCGCTGATAGCGGGTCGCCCGCCGTTTCCCTGGTTTAGCGCGAAGTGAGACATAGAAAACCACAGCGGGTCCTGGCCTAAATACCGGGTCGCTCGCGCTATGCCGCGGATTTCCTCGATTTTTCCTTGGCATCCCGCGAGAGGCGACCCGGTATCTGACTCGTTCGAAAATACCGGGTCGCGCGACCCGCTATTTTTCCACAACGCCTTCGGCCTTTTCGAGTGCCGCGCGGCCTGCCCGGGTGATGAACGTCTTCCCCTTCGACTCCCCCTTCGTCGCCACGCGGAGCAGCCCCGTCTTCACCAGCCGGGCAATCGCCCGCTGATAGGTCGTGAGCGCAACGCCCACCGCCTCGGCAAGGTCCCGCTGCGAAGCATCCTTCCCCGCTGCGTCAACCGCACGGAGGATCGCCCGGTCATCCTCAGGGTCCGCACGCCGCCGATCTGCCTTGCCCGCCTCCTTCACGTCCGGAAGGTCTTCCTTCGCGCGCGCCGCCTCGACATTGTCGACGATCAGCGCCGAGCCTTCCTGCACACGCCCGCTCGGATATCGGACGTTGAGCCATTCGCGCCCGTCCACGCGGGCGAGGCGGACGGTGAGCAGGTGCCCGTCCACCGCATCCGCCCGGAACTTCGTGCCCTTGAGGGTCGATACCTTTCCGGTTGGTTGCGGCGCATCTTTCGGCCGGACCGGCAGCGTGTTCTTCGCATCCGTCTTCGTCGGCTCCAGGATCAGGATGAAATCCAGGTCGCCATCGAACGCCATCGAGCCGCGCAGCCGATCCGTCTCCTTCCGGCCGGGGTGCGCCAGGACCAGGACGGTGGCGCCCGGGAACGCCAGCGCGACATCTCGCGCCGAGTTCATCATATCGCCCGCGTCGGCGGCGCTGTTCTCATCGAGCCCGGGTGCCCGATGCCGCGCGAGGGTGTCGAAGACAAACAGACGGAACGGGCGCCGCCGCCGGAGTTCGGTGAGGCGCAGAACGTCGATGATCTGCGCCGTCGCCTTCGGGTCGCCGAGCCGGGCGGAGAGGCTGTCCATGACGAAGAAGCCGGCCTGCCGGAGCCCGTCCCGGCCTTCAATGCCGAGGGCTTCTAGCTGCGCGCGGAAGCGGTGGTGCACGCCCGTCGCATCTTCGCCTGCGAAGTAGCCGACCATCCCGCATTCCTCTTCGATCGGCTCAAGCCCCGCGACCGGACGGGCGAGACAGACCGCCGCGGATAGGCCGATCGCCAGCGCCGTCTTGCCGGTGTTCGGCAGCGCCACCAGCGCACCGACCATGCCGGCGGGCAGGATGCCGGGGACGATGTAGCGGGCGGGCAGCCGGTCCATTGCGAGTTCGGTGCTCTCGAAAGCCCCGAGGTAGAAAGCGCCGTCACCCCGTTGCAGCGAGGTGGTCAGCCGCGCAATCTTGTCCCGGTCCCCCTGGCGCGCCTCCGCCGTCGCGCGCTCCGCGTCCGTCAACGCGCGGAAAGGAGACAGGCTGGTGGTGAATGCTCTCGCCTTCTCCGGATCGCCGCCGCCGACATAGTCCGCGGCTGCCGCCTCCGCGGCCGCGAGGTCGCCACTATGCTCCAGGCGCACATACGCGGACCAGGGATCGAACAGGCCGCGCAGCGGATCGTCGGTGTCGTGGCAGAAGTAGAGGTCCGTGGTGCCGCGGATGTGCTTGATGCCGGCGTTGCCGCGCGAGCCCGGGCCACTCCATCGGTCGCCATGCTGCTCATAGCCATTATCTTCCAGAATGCCCTCCGCCGTCACCGCCGCGTTGAAGTGGTTCCGGTAGCGCGAGCGATACGGCAGGGTGTTCTCCCCCGCAGTGTCGTCGCCGGGGTCGTCAGGTGGCACGCCGAGCGCATCGCGCAGTTTCGGCAGCATGGCCTCATAGCCCTGCCAGAGCCGCAGCAGCCCGGCCGGCAGCGGGGCAATGCGGATCGGCCCGGCGCGGTAGGGGTTGCCCGTGTCGGGGTGGACCGAGGGCGGCGCGACCGATTGCAGGTTCATGACTTCACCCTTCGCGTCATAGCCGGAGCGCAGCTCAAAGACGGTGCGGCGGCGATGCGGCTTGTCCGGGGTCGGGTCCGGGATCGTGAAGCGGTAAGTCGGCAGCGTCATGCCCTCTGGCGCAGCGAAGACGATCCGCGTCCCGCGCCCGTGAATCGCCCAGCCCGAGGCGATCAGCGCCGCGACGCTCACCCCGGCGGCGCCGAGGGCCTTGCGGGCGAGTTCCACCGCATCGAGGTCCAGTTCAACCACGCCCGAGGCGGCCAGGTGGTAGCCGATGTTGGGCGGCGGGACGGCGCCGAAGACCTCCCGCGCGGCGTCTTCCGTGACCACCAGGCGGCCCGGCAGATACCAGCCTGTCTGCGTCGGGCGCTTGCCTTCCAGCGGGACCAGCGAGAAGCCCCGCCGAATGTAAATCACGGCGGGGACGGCCATGCTCGGCGTAGACGGCGCAGCTTCGGTCCGGGTAATATTCGCCCCGCTAGTCGCCTTCTTTGACTTGTTCATCTGATCCTCCGTTCGAGGTTCGGGTGTTTTTGATCCAACGCAAGTAACTAAGCCCCGCCACGTCCCCCGCGGCGGGGCGCTTCTTTATTCCAATGCTCCACTGACTGTTCGATCGGCCAGCGCGGCTAGCACCTCGCGGGGCAGCCCGTTGCAGGCCTCGGCAACCCGCTGCGCGGCATCGAGGCGTCCAGCCTGGGCGAGGGCGACAGCGAGCATTCCGACCCCACCGGCCAGACCGCCGACCGCCACGGCGATCGTCGCTGCACCGGCCAGTGTGTTCTGATCGAGCCGCGCCACGGCCTGCGCGCGGAGACGGATGGCGGCGCCTAGGGCGCGAGCCTCCGCCAGCGCCAGCCCCACCGCGGGGGCCTCTGTTGGCTCGTTGGGCTTTCGGCCTTCCAGCCTCATGGCCGGTCTTTCCGCGCGGCGGCAGCAGCGGCAGCGGCGAAGGCGGCGGCCGCCTTCGCGGCGGGCCGGGGGTAGATGCGCCGCCGCACCGTGATCTCGACAGGCGCGACCTCCTGGACCCGAGGGGGCGGCGGCAGGCGCGCGCCTGGGGCTGGCCTGCCGCCGGGCGGGTCGCCTCTGTAGGGATACTTCTGCAGCCACGCATCGAGGTCGCGGGGCGTGAAAAAGAAGGGGAAGGGGTAGCGGGTGGCCAGCCTGTAATTGTCGGGTCCATCTTTAAATCCGACATAGGCCATCAGCGTATTCTTCGCGCTGCCAGTGTAGAGTGCTGCCTCATATGGCTCCAAAGCGCCGAGCGGCAATTGCATAACCCATCGTGTTTTCATTGACGCTACTCCGCGTTACAGTACACGGAGAATAGATCGGAACTGTCTTTGGCGTATATTGTTAAGTAGGCGGGAATCGAAAGGCAGGACGAACCTGCCTTTCGGTGTCAAGTATTATCAAATATCCTTCGGCCGGCTCGCGAACATCAGAAGCCCATCGACGTGCTCGACCATGTCCTCAAGTTCCGCCTGTTGAACCGAGGACATGCCGTCGATGTCGTCCTGCTTGAGGCGCCGGACGGACTGGACCGCCCGGCTATGGGCCATCGAGTTCTTCCGCATGATCTCGCACGCCTCAGCCCAGTAGAAGTCGCCGCAGGCGTTGGCGACATTCTCTGCAACCTCGGAATTGCGGAAGCCGTTTCCGGCGGGCCACAGCTGGTCGGCCTCATCATTTGCCAGAATCAGCAGGTCATCACGGAAGCCGTCAGGCGCTTCGTCCTTGACCTCAAAAAGCTGGCGATGCTTTTCAGCCAGGCCGAGCAGCAGCCCAGCAGAGTTGAGCGTCCTCCGCGCCCGGCGTGACAGGGTGCGCTCCGCCGACTTGGGCGGGAAATCGGGCGCCATGTAGTTCATGCCCGGCCTCCCCGTTCGGCGACCTTCGCGAGCAGCAGCGCGGCCGCGTGCAGATTGCCCATGTTCGCGGTGATGAACCGGCGCAGCAGCGGCCGGTCGTTGTCTTCGTCGCGCCCATCCGGGCTCGGGTAGGCGGCGACCGCGTGCTTGCGCCACAGCGCCGACGCGAAGCCCATATCGGGCGCAGGAAATTGCTGTACCGCTTCGATAAGATCGCAGCAGCCCAGCATGTGCAGGAGCAAGGCACCGGTGTCGGCTACCTCCTGCGGCGGCAGCGCTGGCCCCAGGCCCAGCGGGTCGAGTTCGCGCATTCTCCATCCTCCATCGGTTGCGCCAGCACGCGCCGGCAGGGCGAGCCCCACCGGCGCGTCCGGTCGTCACACGTCCAGGGCGATGTCGTCGTGACGGCGGCCACGACGCGGATCACCCCGCCGATCCGGCTCACGGCCGTTCGGGGCGGGCGCCGGCTCGCGCCGGTTGGCTTCCAGCACGTCGAACATGCGCTGGATGCTCCGCGCGATCGGTTCCAGCATCACCGCCGCTGCACGGACCTCGGCGGGATCAACCGTCACGCCGTGGTTTCCCGCGTGCGTTTCGAGGGCTTCCGCAAGCGCCGTCTCGGAAAGCCCCCTGGCCGCCGCAGAAGCGAGGTTGTCGAGGCCCACCTGGTCATGCAGGAAGTCAATGAAGTCGTCGTTCTTAGGCATGTCGGTTTCTCCTTCGATCGCCGGCACGCGCCGCGGCATCACCGCGACGCGGGCCGGTTGGGTTCAGGCGGTTTCGATTTCGGTGTTGAGGCGGTCCTGTTCCGCCGCGAGAGCGGCCTCACGAAGGCGTCCGATCACTTCCTCAAGACGCTCCACGCGGGCTGCGATTGGCACCAGCGCGTCCCGGATCATCTGTCTGATCGCCTCCTCAATATCGATAGGCTCATCGGTGTCAGGCATATTCACATCTCCAACGAACAGCGTGCGGAATGGCCCGCACGCATGATCATCCAAGCGCAGTCACGACGTGCTGTGAGGATAGGCGTTTGAGCGACGCTCGATGCCCTATCCGGCGCTGCACCAACGTCGCGGCTAGAACGGAGCGAGACGGAACGGGACTCCCGCCATGGAGCGCATCGCCTACAGCATCGCAGAGACGACTAAGCTGCTCGGCGTCGGCAGGGCGACCCTCTACCGCTGGATCAGCGCCGGCACGCTCCGGGTCCGCCGCGTCGGCGGCAGGACGTTGGTGCCGGCCGCCGAAATCTCGCGCCTGGTCGGTGGTGATGGTGGTGATGGTGAGGCGAAGGAGGGCTAGCCATCATCTTTGCGACGGGGCGGATGCAGGAACAGCGGCAGCGCGAGGATTGCCTTTCGCGTCTTCGGACTGCCGAACCAACGCCGCCGCATCGTCGCCTCGGTGAGCCCGCTCGCGGCCGCGACGGCGCGAAGGATTTGCGTCATGTTCGGGCTCGGCCCTGCCAGCCGGCGCCGATGCAGGATCGCCCGCTCCACGCTGGTGCGCCATTCGATCGGCGGCTCATCGTCGCCTTCCCAGATCGGCGGCTCGATTTCCCTCGGCTCACCGATAAAGCCTGCGGCCCGCCGCCTTGCCGTCTCCGCGCCCCCCGCCTTGCCGGCTGCAACAGCGTCGGCGGATCGCTTCTCCGCGGCGGCGGTCTTCGCCGCATCGGCGGCGGCGACCTCGCCGGACAAGCCGGCGAGCACGGCAGCGAGTTTGGCCTTCGCAGCGTCCAGCGCCTTCGCGACCTCATCGGCGCGGCCGGCGTAACGCGGCACCGTGCGCAGCCTCTCCGCCTCCGCGGCGAGCGCGGCGATGCGGTCGATGAGGTCGTCAGTCTCACTCGCCATCTGCCGCCGCTCCCTTCTTCACCTTCGTTCCGGTGGAGAACGCGCCCCATCGCGTCATGAGCGCACGCCGCTGGTCCAAAAGATCGCTTCGCAGGTAAGCCCGAACAACACCATCGCCGACCGTGTGCGCCAACGACATTTCTGCGGCCGTCCAATCCTCTCCGCGCTCCGCGCACCAGTCGCGGAAGGTGCTGCGGAAACCGTGCACCGTCAGGCCGGCAAATCCCTTCTTCCGTAGCATCATCGCCAACGCCATGTTTGACAGGTGGCCCGCGCCGCCCCGAGACGGGAAGACCGGGGCAGCCGGATCGTCGGACAGGCGCATCTCCGCAGCCGCAGCGAGCACAGCGAGGGCAGGGGCGGAGAGGGGAACCCGGTGCGGCCGTCCCGCCTTCATCCGCTCGCCCGGCACGGTCCAGACCTTCGCCTTGAGGTCCATCTCTCCCCACTTCGCGCCGATCGTCTCGCCCGTCCGCGCCGCGGTCAGGATCGTGAAACGAAGCGCCAAGGGAGCGGAGCCGCGGGTCGCAGTCATTACCTTCACGATTGTCGGAACATCGGCGGCGGCGGCCGCGGCGTGGTGCTTCACCGTCGCGACCCGCGAGCGCGGAGGAAGGAGCCGCGCCATTGCGCCCTTCCACCGCGCGGGATTGTCGCCGGAGCGAAGGCCGCGCGCCGATGCGGCATCTAGGACAGCCTCAACGCGACCACGCACGCGCGTCGCTGTCTCGGGCTTTGTGCTCCAGATCGGCGAGAGGATCGTCAACATATCCTCCGCCGTGATCGCGTCCACGGGACGATCGCCGATCGTCGGATAGGCATAGGTTTCGAGCGTCGTGCCCCACTGTGCCGCGTGCTTCGCATTGCGCCAGGAAGGCGTCATGGCGGTGAGGTAGTCCCTCGCAACCTCCTTGAAGGTTGGAGTCGCTTTCGGCGCCTCGCGGGTCCTCATCGCCTGCGGATCATCGCCGCGGGCGAGCGCAGCGCGAGCCTCGCCGGCCTTCTCCCGCGCATCCTTCAATCCCACGACATCGGCGCTGCCGAACCCGATGCTGGTCTCACCTGCGCCGCCGGGCCTCCGGTATCGGAAAACCCAGGAGCGTGAGCCCGATGTGCCGACCAGGAGCGCGAGCCCGCCACCGTCCGGATGGCGCCCCGGGCCAGCGTTCTTCACCTGGATGGCGTTCAAGCGATTTAATTTCATCCCAGTTCCTTTACCCGCGTTTTTACCCGCGCCACAGTGGCGTTGGGGCGAGATGCGGCGAGACGAGTTAGGATGGGATGTTGGGAGAACGCTACCAATATCAATTGCTTAGAAGGGAGATGGGAACCGATCGGGATGCGCCGGGACCACGGTTAGGCTCCCATCCCCTCCGCCAGTTTCCAAGTTATTCTGCCGCTTTCCGGGCGATTTTCGGAACTCATCCCACAACTGTTCCCACAACGGGTGCCTGGCCGGGCGTGGATCGGAGCGACCGGCGGCGAACGCTTTCACTGCGGCGTGCCCGCCAGGACCCGGATGGGTGGGGGCTGCCCGACCGTGCGGGGGGACCGGATGCTCTGGCGGCTGCCGAGATGGCGCGAGAGCTGCGGTTGCCGCGCGGGCCGGCCCTGCCGATGACCAAGATCGATGGCGCTATGGCGGCCGTAGTGCCGGACCCCGCCGCGGCGACCTATGTTCCTGCAGTGATGCCGGAGGGCGAACGCTAAGCCACTCGGCAGGAGATTGCGGAGGCGCTGTCGTACGGGCTGCGCGTCAGCGCGGAACCACGGCATAGGCCAAGTCGGAAGAGGTACTCGCCGTCACCCGTGATTAGAACGGGGTTTCACGCGACGTGCAGGTAGATGCTGACACCACGCTGGTCGCGGGCGGGAAACATCTCGCGTAGATGGCGCGGGCGGAGCCCCGTACCTTCATCTTCCTCGGCAATGGCGACGGGTCCGACGCGCCGGCGAATGGGCTGCACGCGCTGGACTGCGACTTCAACGATGCGGCCCTGCCGCATGGGATCGGCTTCTGGGTGAGGCTCGTCCGCCAGGAACTTGGTGGCTGAGGTGGCGCACTGGCGTCCTCCGCCGTAGGGACGCTAGCCTCCAGACAGGACCCGGGGCGCGGCATCGCGACCCCGGGTGTGGGAGGAAAAGACGATGGACGCCACTGCCTCGCGGCGGGCGCTGCTGGCCGCGCCGGGTATTCTCCTGGCGGCGCGGGCGGCCGCGCAGCCGACCTGGCCCGACCGCCCCATCCGCATGCTGATCGGCTTTCCGCCGGGCGGGCCCACCGACTTCATCGGCCGCGTGGCGGCCAGCGGCCTACAGGCGGCCTGGGGCCAGACCGTCGTCGTCGAGAACCGGGCAGGGGCGGCATCATCTGTCGCGGCGGAGGGCGTGTCGCGCGCGGCGCCGGACGGGCACACGCTGTCTTCGCGTCGAACTCCGTCGTCCTGAACGGGGCGATCCATCCAAGCCTGCCCTATACGCTGCCGGACAGCTTCGCGCCCGTCGGCTCCTTCTGCGCCGCGCCCAATGTCTTCTGGTGCGCGGCGAACCAGCCGTGGCGGGATATCGCCGGGGTGGTTGCCGCCGCCCGCGCGCAGCCGGGCGCCCTGGCCTATGGCACGACGGGCGTCGGCGGGACGGGGCATTTCGGCGGTGAGACGCTGTGTGGCGCCCTCGACATCTCGCTGAGCCATGTCCCGTACCGCGGCACGGCGCCGCTGATGCAGGACGTCATCGGCGGCCGCGTGCCCCTGCTGGCCCATGGCATGGCGGGCGCGGTTGGACCGTATCAGGCGGGCCAGATCCGGCCGCTGGCGATTCTCGGGCCGCGGCGCGCGGTGGAGTTGCCGGAGGTGCCGACCATGGCCGAACTCGGCTTCCCGGTGCCGGATTCCGGCGTCTGGTTCGGGCTGATGGCGCCGGCGGCCACGCCGCCGCAACTGGTCGCGCGCATGGCGCGTGACCTCGAGGCGCTGTCGAAGACCGAGGATGCGC
This sequence comes from Neoroseomonas terrae, assembly GCF_018129025.1. Taxonomy (GTDB): domain Bacteria; phylum Pseudomonadota; class Alphaproteobacteria; order Acetobacterales; family Acetobacteraceae; genus Neoroseomonas; species Neoroseomonas terrae. Next base: position 127,985 of record NZ_JAAEDI010000019.1, read on the forward strand.
GCGCGAAGCTGGCGACGCAGGCGGCCGTCCCGGACTTCGCCGGCCCCGCTGCCTTTGCCGACCGGATACGGACCGAGCTCGCGACGTGGCGGGAGGTGGCCCTGCGCGTCGGCATTCGGCCCGAATAGCTGCCAGGACACGCCAGCCTGGCCGACCTCTTTGTGCGGCAGCCGAGGTTTGAATCGGTCGAATTTTGGCTTGGGCACGACCGCGACACGGTCTGAAGCTGGCCGAAAGCGGAATAGCCGGTCCGGGAGCCCCAAATCTGCAAAGCGGACGCGGGAGCTCATCATTCAGACGGCGCCGCCTTCTCCTGGTAACGCCCGACGCCGGTCTACAACTTGCCAAAGGCCAGCGAGCGCACGCACACGCTGCAAATGTCTAAAATATGATACTTTTCCCTTACAAAAATCCACGCTAGCGTGAAGGTTGCGGGAGGCGTCTCATGGAAATTGTTGCCAGTGTCAAAGTTGAAGAATTTAACATAATTGGCTCTAGTATCGAAGATACAATCAAGATTGACGTCGATAGCCCCGCAGTTTTTACCTATGCATCATTTCAAAATTCCGTTCCAATTCTCCGCTCAGTACGAATTAAAAACGGATCCAAGCGCAGTTTGGAACAGTGCCGGTTGGAATTGTCCTCCTCTCCGCCATTTGTTCGGCCAAGAACTTGGATGATTGATCAACTCAAATCGGGCGACATCCTTCCGCTCAGCGACCGCAAAATCGAGTTAGACGCGGGGTATCTGGCTGGCCTGAATGAGGCTGAGCGAGGCGAAATCACGTTTGTACTCTCCTCGGCAGGAGAGATCCTTGTGGAGAAGCGTGTCCAGGTGAGGCTCCTTGCTCGCGACGAGTGGGGCGGCGTCAGCGATATGGCACAACTCCTCCCCGCGTTTGTCATGCCGAACGACCCGGCCGTCGCCCGGTTATTGCGGACCGCAGCCGACCGGCTCGCGGCGCACGGCTATCCGAGCAGCCTCGACGGCTACCAATCGCAAAGCCCGCAGCGCGCCTATATGCTCACTGCGGCCGTCTATTCCGCGATCGCCAATATGGCGCTGCACTACGCGGAGCCACCGGCAAGTTTCGAGATGCGCGGGCAAAAGATCAGAAGGCCCACCGTCATCGCTGAGGATGGGCTCGCGACCTGCCTCGACACAACGCTCCTCTTTTCCGCCGCTCTGGAGGCCGCGGGCCTGCACCCTGTCATCCTGATGTTCGATGGGCATGCCGCGGTCGGCGTCTGGCTGGCGCAGAAAACCCTGCCCGGTATGATTGAGACGGATCCGATGGAGGTCCGGAAAGCGCTGGCGTCCCGCGAACTGATCGCCTTCGAGACCACGGGCGTGACGCATCGTCCTGCCATGACGATGGAAACGGCGGAGTGCCTCCTCGCACCCCGCCTCAGCGAGGAACAGGCCGGATCTTTCCGTGCCGCGATCGATGTCCGTCGTGCCCGCAGCGGAGGGATCACACCACTTGCGTCGCACGAACCCTCGCGGCGCGGCCTCACGCAAGCCGAGGGCGCTACCGTCGGCGATGTCACGGCTGAAGACCTTCCACTACCGGCCGAACCATCCTTCGCAGACCTGCCGGCCGAGGTCGTGGAGGTCAAGCCCGTCACGGCGAGCGGCCGCCTCGACCGGTGGCAGAAGAAGCTGCTCGACCTCACGCTTCGAAACCGGCAGCTCAACTTTCCCGATTCGGCGAAGACGATCCCGTTTCTCTGCACGGACGTCGCCCACATGGAGGATCGGCTCTCCATTGGAGCATCGCTGAAGATCATCTCGCTTCCCGAGCAGAACCCCATCGGGGAGCGCGATCCGACGCTTCACCGCGAAACCCATGGTAAGGATCTCTACGGAAGTTTCGCTGAAGACGCTTTGCGCCGGGACGAGCTCCCCTCGCTCCTGGACGGCAGACAACTCGAAACAAGGTTGACCGACCTCCATCGGCAGGTTCGCAACGATCTGGCCGAGGGCGGCGCCAACACCCTCTTCCTCGCCGTCGGCTTTCTCCGCTGGAAGAAGAAGCCCGAGGACCAGCGCAGCTATCGGGCTCCTCTCCTCCTGCTTCCCGTCAAGCTTGAACGGCGCAGTGCGAGTTCCCGCTTCAGCCTCCGCTTCCATGAGGATGAGCCGCGCTTCAATGCCACACTCGCCCAGTTCCTGGAGCGAGAGTTCGACCTGAAGCTCCCCTATGCGGGGGGAGAGCTGCCGATGGATAGTAAGGGCATCGACGTGCCGCGCCTCCTGGCGACGATGCGGCACGCCGTCCGCGACGTGCCCGGTATGGAGGTTCTGGACGAGGCCGCGCTCTCCACCTTCTCCTTCGCCAAGTTCCTCATGTGGAAGGATCTGGCGGAACGCTCGGAGGCCCTGCGCGGAAACCGCGTGGTGCGTCATCTGCTCGATACGCCCGAGCAGGCTTTCCACACGGCCCAGGGCGGCGGTTCGGCCTTTCGCGACGAACGGGAATTGGACCGCGTCTACGCGCCCTCGGAGATCATCAGCCTCCTTCCGGCCGATTCCTCGCAGACCGCCGCCAGCATGGCCGCCGCGGAAGGCCGCGACTTCGTCATCATCGGGCCGCCCGGCACAGGCAAGAGCCAGACCATCGCGAACATGATCGCCAATTGCCTGGCCACGGGAAAGACCGTGCTGTTCGTGGCTGAGAAGACCGCCGCGCTCGACGTCGTCTATCGCCGCCTGCGGGAACACGGGCTGGGCGACCACTGCATCGAGCTGCATTCTAACAAGGCCGACCGCCGCTATTTCCTGAAGCAATTGAAGAGCGCCTGGGAGCATGGCCAGGCCGACAACACCTCCGAATGGATCGCCGTCAACGAGCGCCTCCGGCTGCGGCGTGACGAGCTGAACGGTTATGTCGAGGCGCTGCACAGGCCATACCCCAATGGCTGGACGCCCTACCTCGCACTGGGGACCGCTCTCAAGGCGGAAGGCGAACCGGCTCCGGCCCTGAATTGGCCCGATGGGGACCGACACGACGCACAGACGCTGCGCGAACTCGAAGAACTGGCCAGCGAGCTTGGTCAGACTTTCGCCGCCGTCGAGCGTCGTCCGGTGCTGGACCTCGTCGACGCGAAGGAGTGGAGCGCCGGCTGGCAGGAGAGGCTGCTCGCGGCGGCGCAAACCCTCCGCAACGCCGCCGATCTGTTGACCGCCGCCATCCAGGCCTACGGCGCCAGCCTTGGCCTGACATCGCGGGAATTCGTGTCGCAAGCCGAGATCCAACCCCTGGTTCGTCTCGCCGCCGCACTCAAGCGCAGCCGCGGCCAAGACCTGTCCGTCGCCTTCGATCCGGACTTCGATCAATGCGCCGAGGCACTCGCCCGCTTCCGTCAATCTGTCCGGGACTATCGAGAAGCGGAGCAGCGCCTCTCGGCCGGATTTGCCGAGGCCACGATCCGCGACCTGGACATCCAGGGGCTGGAGTTGCAGTGGCGCCAGGCCACGGCGGCCTTCTGGCCCAACTCCGCCCTGGGCAAGCGCAGGCTCGCGAAGCTGTTGCAGGGCCTTGCGGGGCGGGGCCAGGTGGATGTGGAGCGCGACCTGCCGCTGCTGCGCGGCATGCAGGCGAACCTGCTGGCGCTCGACCGGAACCTGCTCGCGGCAAGGAAGCTCGCGACGGAAGGGTTGGCGAGCGATCTCGGCGCCGCAGAAGACATCCTCGATGCGGCGCGCGGGCTCCGCGACGCCCTGCATCTCCCGGAGCTGAACCGGGACGCAATGCTGCGGCTGCTGTGCGAGGGGCCGGAGAAGGATGCGCTGCTACTATCGGGCGAACGGGTGATCGCGGCGTCCAGCGGCTTCAGCGCGGCTCTCGGCGAATTCAACGAGGTCGCCGGACGGGACGCAGCGGCCGGAGAGTCCGGCTTCGCGGCCATCGGCGCGAAGGTCGGCACATTGCCCGAGGTCCGGCATCTGCTGCGGGACTGGGCGGCCTGGTGCCGGGTCCGGAGCCGTGCGGCCGCCCGGCATCTGGCCCCGCTGGTCGAACTCGTCGAGCGCGGGGAAATCCAGCCCGGCCAGGCCAGGGCGGCGATGCGTCTCGGCTATGCGCGCTGGTGGCTGCCCAAGGTGCTCGATAGCGATCCCGTCCTGCGTGACTTCCGGCGCTTCCAGCACGAAAATGCCATCGGCGACTTCCGCGAGATCGACGACCTCGTCCGCTCCCATGCCAGCAGGCGCGTGATCGCCGCGCTGGCGCACGGGCTGCCCTCGGTGCAGAGCGTGTCCCGCAATTCGGAACTCGGCCTGCTTCGCCACCAGATGGAGCTGCAGCGGCCCAGCCAATCGATCCGCGACATGATCGGCCGGATGCCGCAGAACTTCCCCAAGCTGGCGCCGTGCATGCTGATGTCGCCGCTCTCCATCGCGCAGTACCTGCCCCCCGATCAGGCGCTGTTCGACGTGGTGATCTTTGACGAAGCCTCGCAGATCACGACCTGGGATGCCGTGGGCGCGATCGCCCGCGCGCGCCAGACGATCATCGTGGGCGACCCCAAGCAGCTTCCGCCGACGAACTTCTTCGGACGCAATGAAGACGACGAGGAGGTCGCCGATCACGAGAAGGATCTGGAGAGCATCCTGGACGAGGCACGGGCGGCGGGCATCCCGGTGCGCGACCTGCGGTGGCACTACCGCAGCCAGAGTGAGTCTTTGATCGCCTTCTCCAATCATCACTACTATCAGAACCGGCTGGTGACCTTCCCTTCTCCGGCTGTCGAGGACCGCGCGGTGCGCCTGTGCAAGGTGCCGCACGGCATCTACGATCGGGGCAAGAGCCGGACAAACCGGATCGAGGCCGAGGCAGTCGCCGCCGAGGCAACCGCGCGCATGAAGCGCTGGCTGCGCCTGCCGGAGAAGGAGCGGCCCACCCTGGGCGTGATCACCTTCAACGCCCAGCAACAGTCGCTGATCCTTGATCTTCTCGACGCCGCGCGGCGGGAGGATCCCGAACTCGAATGGTTCTTCTCCGAGGACCGGGTCGAGGCCACCATCGTCAAAAACCTGGAGAATGTGCAGGGTGACGAGAGAGACGTGATCCTGTTCTCGATCACCTTCTGGAAGGACGCGGCCGGCAAGCTCGCGATGGATTTCGGGGCGCTGAACCGTGACGGCGGAGAAAGGCGGCTCAACGTCGCCGTCACGCGCGCGCGGCGGGAACTGATCATCTTCTCCGGCTTCACCGCAGACCATATCGACGTGAACCGTACCAAGGCCGTCGCGGTCCGGCATCTGAAGACCTTCCTGGACTTCGCGGAGCGTGGCGCCATCGCCTTGCCGGCCCAGGATATCGGATCGGTCGGGGGCTTCGATTCCGCCTTCGAGGAAGCCGTCTGCGGTCATCTCGAGCGGCGAGGCTGGTCCGTCGTGCCGCAGGTGGGGATATCGGGTTTCCGGATCGATCTCGGCATCCGCCATCCCGACCTGGCCGGAGCCTATCTCGCCGGCGTGGAATGCGATGGCGCCACCTATCACGGCTCAGCCACGGCGAGAGACCGCGACAAGGTCCGCGAGCAGGTATTGCGCGGGCTGGGGTGGAGCATCCTCCGCGTCTGGTCCACGGACTGGTGGTTCGATGCGAAAGGATGCGCCGACCGGCTGCATGCCAGCCTGGAGGAGCTGCTGGCAGAGAGCAGGGCGCGGTTATCCGCCCAGGACGAGAAGGACGAGGAGGAGGACAGCGACCAGGAGGAGGAAGGCACTGACGAAAACGACGAGGAGGATGACGAGCAGGGCGATGAGGACGAGCACGGCCCATCCGCTCATGACGAGTCCGTGGCACCCGCTGCTGTCGTCGAACCGGTTGCTGCGTTGATGGGTGCTGACGGTGCGCCGAAATGGTTCACGAGCGCGGAGAAAGCCCAAGGCCACCTCAACAGGAAAGGTCTCGACGGCTATCGAGTGATGGAGGTGACGCCGGGCCGGTTCGAGATGCACCGAGAGGAAGCCGACGCAGCCCTTAAGTCCGGAGCGGTGCGCATGGAGGAAGGCATCGCGCCTTCGTGGCGCGAGCGATCCACGCCCACGGCCGGCGGAACCCTCAGTTACGCCCCCATCGACCTCTCGCCCTTCCGACCGGATCCTGACCGCTTCTTCGAGCTCGGATACCGGGAGGTTCTGGGCCGCATGATTGCGGCGATCGTCGAGACCGAGAGCCCCTTGCGGACGGACACGCTCGCGCAGCGCATCTCCCGGGCCCATGGCTGGCAGCGGACGGGCGCGCGCATCCGCGAACAGATCGCGATGTTCCTGCACGACGTGGACAGGACCGCGGAATCGAGCGGGGAGTTCCTGTGGCGGAAGGGCGCCGTCGTCGAGATCCTGCCCTTTCGGCCGCCGGCCGACGAGGAAGCGCGCCGGCCGGTTTCGGAGATCCCGCTGGCCGAACTGGCGTCATTGGTGCTGGCCAATCCCGCGCTCCTGGCGGAGCAGGATCCTGCGCGAGATCTCGCGCGGCTCCTCGGTGTCGAAAGGCTCGCCGCCGTGTCACGCGCCCGGCTCGACGAAGCCATCGCGCGGGCGCGGCTCCATATCAATCCCGCTTAGACCCTCGGAGTGGCATGTTCCGTTTCCTCCATTCGAGCGACCTGCACCTCGGCAAGCGCTTCGGCAATTTCTCCGGCGACCTCCCCAGCCGGCTGCGGGAGGCGCGGCATGCGACGATCGCACGCCTCGGCCAGCAGGCGCGGGAGAACGGCGCCGACACCATCCTCATTGCCGGCGACACCTTCGACACCGAGACGCCGGCGCCGGATGTCCGCCGCCAGGCGCTGGCCGAAATGGCCCATCACAGCGCGGTCCGCTGGGTATTGCTGCCGGGCAACCACGATTCACTCCAGGCGAGCCAGCTCTGGGACCTGCTGGCCGCCGAAGCGCCGGCGAATGTCACTCTTGCCACCGAGCCCCGGCCCATCACGCTCGCGCCGGAGGTCGTCCTGCTGCCCGCGCCCTGCACGACGCGGCGCCCCGGGCGGGACCTGACGGATTGGATGACCGACGAGGCGACGCCCGAGGGCGCGATCCGCATCGGGCTCGCCCATGGCCCGATCCGGGACTTTTCCGAGGAAGGTGCGGCCACCGATGTCATCGCACCCGACCGCGCCCGGCGCGCGGGCCTTGCCTATCTGGCGCTCGGCGACTGGCACGGCGCCCTCGAGGTCGATCCGCACACCCGCTACTGCGGCTCGCCGGAGCCGGATCGCTTCAAGCATGACCAGCCGGGCCAAGCCCTGCTGATCGAGATCGCGGGCGCCTCGGCCCTGCCCGCGGCGACGCCGCTGCCCACGGCGAGCTTCGCCTGGCTCTCCCTGCCGCTGCATCTGCTGGACGGCGACGACCCCGTGGCAAGGCTGCAGACCCTGCTCCCGCCGGCGCGCGAACGGCGCCAGACGCTGGCCCGCATCCTGGCAACAGGCCGCAGCCGGATCTCCGGGCGGACGGCGCTCGATGCGGCCACGAGGCATGCGGCGCCGGATTTCGCCCATCTCGACCTGGATGAGACCGGGCTCGCGACGGAATGCGAGGTCGAGGATCTGGACCAGATCGACCAGGCAGGCGCGCTGCGCGAGGCGGCGAACGCGCTGCTCGCGGAAGCCAGGGACGACAGCCGCTCGGCGGCCGACCGCGACGTCGCGTGGAAGGCGCTCGCGCGGCTCTATTCCTTCGCGCAGGAGATCGCCCGATGAAGATCACCGCCTTGCGCCTGTTCAACGTCAAGCGCTTCGCCGGGCGCGGCGTCGCCATCGAGGGCATCGGCGACGGCGTCAACGTGCTGTGCGCGGCCAATGAATTCGGCAAGTCCACCAGCTTCGAGGCGCTGCACGCGCTGTTCTTCCAGCCCCATTCGGGCACGCCGGGCGATGTGCAGCGGCTGCGCCCCTACAGTGGGGGCAGCCCCCTGCTGGAAGCCGATATCGCGGTCGGCGATGCGTGCTACCGGATCACGAAGCAGTACTACGGAGGACGTTCGGCCCAGGTGAGCGATCTGGCGACCGGCCGGATGATCGCCCAGGCTGACGAGGCCGAGAGGTTCATCGCGGACCTGACCAAGGGCGGCGTCAATGGCCCCGGAGGGCTGCTCTGGGTGCGCCAGGGCATCACTGGTCTCGAGAAGCGTGGCAAGGCGGAGGAAGACGGCGAGAGGCAGGTCCGGCTCGGCCTGCTGGAATCGGTGCAGGGCGAGGTCGAGGCCGTCACCGGCGGCAGGCGCATGGGCGGCATCATGGCCGCCACGAACGACGCCCTGGGCGAACTCGTGACCGCGATGGGACGGCCGAAGGCCGGCGGGCGCTATGCCGCGGCGATTGAGGCGCGCGACCGACTCCGGGCGGATGAGCGCCGGCTCGCTGCCGAGGTCGCGCTGCTGCGCGAGGCGCTGACGGAGCGCGCATCGGCCGTGAGGCGCCTGGCCGAGATCGACCGCCCGGAGGACCGCGCCGAACGACGTAAGGCCATCGAGGCGGCCGAGGCGGCCTTCGAGGCGGCGAGGGCACAGCGCGAGGCCCTGAAGGCCGCGGAAGCCCAGTTGGCGCTCGTCCGGGAACGTCGCGACCGCGCCCTGCGCGAGGTCGAGGTGTTCGGCGAGGCACTCACGGCGGCGCGCGAGTTGCGGGAGAGGCAACGGGAGGCGGATCGGCGGCGTGGCGAGGCCGTGGCGAGGCGTGATGCGGCAGCGGCGTCCATTGACGCCGCCAGGAAGGAGGTGGCGGCCGCGGAAGCCGCCGAGCAGGCGGCGCGAGAACTGGTGGCCAAGTTCGATGTGGCCACGAAGGCGCGCGAGGCAGCCGAACGTCTGGACGAGCTGCGAAAGCTGCTGACCGAGGCGGAGACGGTCGAATCGGCGATCGGCAAGGCGAAGGCGAGGCTCGCGATCGAGAAGCTGCCGGCGAAGGCCATCGACGAGTTGGAGATGCTGGAGGTCGAGATCGCCAAGCAGCGCGCCATCGATGAAACCGCCCGTCCGACCGTCGCCATCGCCTATTCGCCCGAGGCCGGCCATCGAATCCTGATGGACGGGGCGCCGCTCGAAGCGGACGAGGCTCGGAGCTACGACGAGCTGGCGGTCCTGGCGATACCCGGCGTCGGCACCATGACGCTGCGGTCTCATCGCCCGGCGAAGCGCACCGATCGCCTCGGCGAGCTGGAAGGAAAGCGCTCGACGCTGCTCTCATCCATGGGGCTCGACAGCCTGGCGGCTGCGAAGAAGCGGCAACTCGACGGGCAGCGGCTGGAGGTGGAACTGAAGGGGCTGGGCGACCGGCTCGCCCTTCTCGCGCCCGAGGGGCTGGCGAAGCTGCGCGAGGGTGTCGCCCACCAGGAGGCCCACGCCACCGCCGAATCCATCGAGCTTGACGCCGATCCGGCGGCCGTTCGGGGCGCGCTGTCGGAGGCCGAGCAACGCCGCGATGCCGCCAGGCTGGCGCTCCGCGAGGCCGAACCACTGAAGGATGGCGCCGACGCGGCCTTCGTCAATGCTCAGACGGTATTGGCCGAGCTGAACGCCGCATGGGCGCA
>NZ_JAAEDI010000020.1 GCF_018129025.1 Neoroseomonas terrae
GACAACCGGCGCGGGCGCCGGGGCCGGACGCACCGCAGCAATCACCGGCGCGGCAGCCGCCGCGACCACCGCAGCCGGGTCGGGCACCGCCGGTTCCGGCACAGCAACCGCAGCCGCGGCGAGCGTGACCGCCGGCAGGTCCCGCGGTGCCGCCGTTGCGATCGCCATCGGCGCCGCGCTGCCGTCACCCGGCGGCTCGGTCGGCGCGAATAGGGACGGCGCGCCGGCGAACTGCCGCGGACCCGGCAGCCGGCGGTCGAGGTCGCTCTGCCGTACGAACTGCGTCGGCGTCATCGCCTCCAGCGAGAGATGCCGCTGCGCTACCCGCCGGAGCCGGTCGGGCTCGTTCAGCAACGCCCACTCGGCGCGCAGCACCTGGGTGCGTTCGCGCGCCTGCTCGGTCTGTCGGTTCACCTCGCGAAGCTGCCGGTCGAGCTGCGCGACCGAGTGCTTGACCTGGTAGAGGTACAGCCCCGCACCGGCGGCGGCGCAGAGGGTGACGAGGGTCAGGGGGCGGATCATGCGGCCTCCTCCAGTCGTTCCAACGCCCGAAGGCGGGCCGAGCGGGCGCGGGGATTGGTCGACGTCTCCGCCTCGGTGGGGCGGAGCGCGCGGGATGTGATGAGACGGAACCGTGGCGCGCTGCGGGACGTGAGCGCGGCAGGATCGTGGCGCGAGGCACCGCCTGCGCGGCCGGCCGCATCCGCCATGAAGCGCTTGGCGATGCGGTCCTCGAGCGAATGGAAGGCGACGACGACGAGCCGCCCGCCCGGGGCGAGCAGCTTCGCCGCGGCGGCGAGGCCGCGCTCGACTTCGCCGAGCTCGTCATTCACCGCGAGGCGCAGCGCCTGGAAGGAGCGCGTCGCGCCGTCGATGCCGGACGGGTCGCGCGGCACCTTAGACCGGACGAGCGCCGCGAGGTCGCCGGTCGTCTCGAAGCGCTGCTCCCTGCGGCGCTCGACGATGGCGCGCGCGATGCGACGGGAGAAGCGCTCCTCGCCGAGGCGGTAGAGAATGTCGGCGAGCTCGCCCTCGGGGAGCGTGTTCACGAGATCGGCGGCGGAGGGGCCGTCCTTCTCCATGCGCATGTCGAGCGGGCCGTCGGCGCGAAAGGAGAAGCCGCGTTCCGCTTGGTCGAGCTGGAAGGAGGAGACGCCGAGATCCATCACCACGCCGTCGAGAGCGGTGACGCCCTGCGCGGTGAGGTGGTCGAGCATGTCGCCGAAGCGACCTTCGATGAGACGCAGCCGCGGCGCGAAGCGCGCGGCGAGCGCGGCACCGCGGGCGATGGCATCCGGGTCGCGATCCATGGCGAACAACGTGCAACCCGGCGCGGAGTCGAGGATAGCCGTGGCGTAGCCGCCGCCGCCGAAGGTGCAATCAAGATATCTCGCGTCGCCGTGAGGCGAGAGGGTCGCGAGGACCTCGTTGAGCATCACGGGGAGGTGGCCGCTCATGCCGCACCTCCCTCCGGGCGCGGCGGGGCGGCGGGGGAGGGCAGCGTCAGGCGGAAGTCGCGCGCCCGGGCGCGGGCGTCGCGCATGTAGGCCACGGCGCGCTCGCTGTCCCAGATCTGGAAGCATTGGTTGGCGCCGAGGAAGGAGATGGTCTCGGTCAGGCCGGCCTCGGCGATATGGTCCTCGGGCAGGACCAGGCGGCCTTCGCCATCGGGGCGGGCCTGATGCGCCGAGGCGAACAGCGCGCCGGCGAGATTTTCCGAGGCGTCGGAAAAGATGTCGAGGCTGCTGTGGCCGGCCGACAGGGCGGCGAAGGCGGGTGCCGGCCAGGCCTCGATGCAGGGATGGCGGAAAGACGGAAAAAGCACGATGTCGGTGGTTCCCAGGGCTTCGAGGACGGCGCGGAACGAGGCGGGAACCGAGATGCGGCCCTTCTTGTCCAACTTGCCCTTGTGCGTGCCCAGGAACTGGGTCATCGCCCCCCGCTGACGGCCCCGCGATGCCGTTGATGAAGCCTGTTTTGTTCCGGATCAGCGGCCGGCGAGGCCCCCCGACCTCGCCGGCTCGCCCGACCATCCCGCTCCGGAACCCTCTCGCCCCCCCGAGCGTTTGTGGGATCCTCACGGGATGACATGGGATAACACGGGAAATTCTGGGACAGCAAGGGAGAAAGAATCTTACGATACCGGTGTGTTGCGCAAAAAACACCACGATTACTTGCGCTTAAAGCGACAGCCTGAATCATTGGGCGAGCTATGGCGAGAGGTTTATCGGGCCGAGCGGCGAAAACCTCATGCCACGGCAATCATCGTCGCCGTTTCGGGAGCGGTGCTGCCTTTCGGCGGGCTCAGGACGTCGCTGGCCGGCCGCGAACGCCGATGAAGCGATGCCTTTGGTCCGCCGGCACTACGGTGCAGTCGGAGCGCTGGCCGAACCAGCGATAGCGCCGCCTGGCGACGAAGCCATAGACGGCGTCGCGCAGCGGCCGGGGAACGAGGCGGAGCACGGCGAGCCAGCGCCAGGGTGCGCGCAAGTGCCGCAGCACTATCATCCCGGCATCGGACCGCAGCAGGGCAACCGAACCGTCGATGACGGCGAAGGTGTCGTTCAGATCCTGCCGCGCCAGCCCGTGGCGCGCGGCGAGGGCCAGGCCTTCTTCCGACCAGGCACCGGCAAAGCGCAGCACCGGCGCGCTTTCCCGCGCCAGGACGAAGGCCACCATGCTGCTGCACAGCACGCAGTCGGTGTCGAACAGAATGATAGGGCCGCCGGCGTCCATGCCGCGATCATAGAGCGATCGGCCGAGGGCGCGCCCATGATCACCGGAACAGCGGATCGCGGCCAAGCCGCGCGGATGCGCGGCGCCCGTCGCCAGAGCGATGGACATGAACGGATCGCGGCCAAGCCGCGATCCGGGAGCGCACGGCGCGACCGCGCCCAGATTACCAGCCGCCGCCAATGCGCCAGTGCGTGGCGCGAAGGCAAGCCGGCCGGATGGCCGGCGCCCGCCGTCCGAGGGATCGATCAAAGACTCAGCTTTTCGCCGCCTGCCGGCGGCGAAAAGCGTCAGACGGCCTGTAAGCCGGGTTCTGTCATGCCCGTTGCCGGGCATGGACGGCCATTCCTCTGGAACCCGCATCGCTGCGGGCTTCGCGCGGCCAACCCGGGCGGAAGGGCGGGACCGCCCCTGCGACAACGCGTTGCCGCGCCTCGCCGTCCGCCCCTATTCGGCCTTGCTCCCGGTGGGGTTTGCCGTGCCGCCGCCGTTGCCGGAAGCGCGGTGGGCTCTTACCCCACCGTTTCACCCTTGCCGCGGCATGCCGCGGCGGTCTGTTCTCTGTGGCACTTTCCCTGGGGTCGCCCCCGCCGGCCATTGGCCGGCACCGTAGTCCCGTGGAGCCCGGACTTTCCTCCAGCCCGCGATCGCTCGCGAACCAGCGGCCGTCCGGCCGTCTGACGCGGGCTCCTGTGCCCCCGCGCGGGGCCGCCCGTCAAGGCGATGCCGCTGTCTCCGCACGCATCCAATCCCACAGGACCTGTGCCGGCCGGCGCAGCGGCCCCGCGGGCCGCGCCAGGTGGAACGCGCGTGGCCCAGGCGCAGCGAAGGGATGCGCATAGACCAGCCGCCCCGAGGCAATCTCCCGCTCCGCCAGATCCCCGCGCGTGAGGGCGATGCCGAGCCCGGCGGCAGCGGCTTCCAGGGTCAGGCCGAAATCGCTGAACACCACGCCGTTGGCCGGCAGCCCGCCCTTCCAGCCGGCCGCTGCCAGCCACCCCGCCCAATGGTCGCGGTTGACGTCGAAGATCAGCGGCAGGCGTTCGGCGAGGGCCTTGATCGACGGCGTGCCCCGCAGCTTGAACTGCGGCGAACAGACGGGGCGCAGCGTCTCGGGCATCAGCAGCTCCGCCTCGAGCCCCGGCCAGGGCGGCGCACCGTGGCGCACCAGGAAGTCGAGCCCGTCGCGCCGCGCATCCTGCAGCTCGGTCGTCGCGACGACCTCGACGCGGATTGCAGGATGCGCCTTGGCGAAGGTCGGCAGGCGCGGCAGCAGCCAGCGCGCCGCGAAGGTCGGCACCACGCCGACGCGGACCTCCGCTCCGCCGTCCTGCGCGCGCCGGCGCCCGCGGGCCGCTGCCCGTCGCGTCGCATCCTCGATGCCGGCGAGCAGCGGCGCGATCTCGGCATGGTAGCGGATGGCCAGGGCGGTCGGCTCCGCGCCGCGGGGCCCGCGGCGGAACAGCGGCGCGCCGAGCATGGCCTCCAGCGCCGCGACATGGCGGCTGACGGCGCCATGGGTCAGGCCCAGCGCAGCGCCGCCCCGCCCGAAGCTGCCGGCGCGCAACGCGGCATCGAGCGCGCGAAGCTGCTCCATGCTGGGCAGGCGGGTCGGGCGCATGAGCGTGAGTATTCCTCACATCCCCCGTGAATGCGAGGCGCTTCCGCGAGCCATGCCATGCGCGCAAAGCTTCCCGGCACGGCGCCACCCGCAACCCGGCGCCGCAGGAGCAGACCAATGTCCGTCGAACGCATCGCCAACCCCCTCCGGACCGCAGGGCGCCGGGTCTCGGCCACGACGCCGGGGCCGTTTGCACGCCTCTGGTTCGCAGCGGCCGTCGCGATGGAGCGTCGACGCGCCCTGACGATGATCGGGCAAATGGACGACCGCATGCTGCGCGACATCGGAATCCACCGTGGCGACGCGGAACGCGCGGTGAGCGAAGGCCGGGACATGATGAAGCCAGTGCTGCCGTGGTGGGAGAAATGACGCCGCAGGGAGTTGCCTGACCGGCCGAAGGACAGGAACCGGGCGGGGCGCCGCCCCTCCCGGACCCTCCCCGCCAAAGGCCGAAGGGCCTTTGGAAACCTCGATCCGGTGTCGTGCGCGACGAGCGGTCAGGGCGGCGGCCGCGGGTCCTGGGCTCGACGCGGAGCAGAAGCCCCGGACTGCGGGACGCATAACCCTTCCACAAGACAGTTGGCCCTTTCAGCGGGGCGAAGCGCTGGCGCGCATGAGGGAAAAAGCGCGGTTCTCCGAGGTGCGTCAGTTAGAATGCACGCTGCGCCTATTGCCATTTGGCGTCTAAGTAATAATATAAAGCCAAATGGCAAAGGATGCGACCATGGTCGCTTTCTCGGAAGTCGCGATCGCAACTCTTCCGCCCAGCGGGGCCGCCATCACCGACGCCGAAGCCGCGGCGATGTTCCGCGCCGCGCTGAATCTGTTCGAGAAATGGGGTGTCAGTGACGAGCAGGCCAGCCTGCTGCTCGACGTGCCGCCCCGCACCTACGCCCGCTGGAAGGCGGACCGGCGCCCGGGCCGGATGGGCCGCGACGACAAGGCGCGGCTGTCGAACCTCATGGGCATTCACAAGGCATTGCGCCTGATCTTCAAGGAACCGGTACGCGGCTATCGCTGGGTGAAGGCGCCGAACGACGCCTTTGGTGGCCGGTCGGCGCTCGATGTCATGGTGGGTGGCGAACTGACGGACCTGATGCGCGTGCGCCGCTACCTGGATGCCGAGCGCGGCGCGTGGTGACGGCGCCCATCGCGCCGGTCCGCGGGGACGGTGCACGGCGCATCATCCGCAGCCTCTACCCGCCGATCGACCTGTTCGAGGACATCGCCGACCCGGCCGACTGGCCGCTGCTGATCGCCGCCGAGACCAAGACCAACCCGCGCCTCGCCGAGACCATCGGCAATCTCGACCTCGTCCCGCCCGCGCGCCGCGTATCCGGCCCCGGCGCCAGCTATCTGATGGCGCCGTTCACCCATGTCAGCCTCGACCGGCCGAGCCGCTTCAGCCGCGGTCAGTACGGTGTGCTCTACATCGCCAGCCGGTACGAGACGGCGCTCGCCGAGACGATCCACCATCACCAGCGCTTCATGGTGGCGACGAAGGAGGCGCCGGGCTGGACCTCCCAGTTCAGGGAATTGGTCCTCGACGTCGCGGCCGAGCTTCATGACATCCGCGGTGCGGATCCCGCCTTCGCGCCCTTCCTGGCGGCGGACGACTACGCCGCGCCGCAGGTCCTGGCCGCCGGGCTGCGGGCCGCCGGGGCCGACGGGGTCGTGTATCCGAGCGTTCGCGATCCGGCCGGCGAGTGCGTCGCGCTGTTCCACCCCGACCTCGCGGCCAATGTCCGGCAGGGCCGGCACCTCGACTACCACTGGGATGGCACGAGGGTCGATTTCGTGCGGGAGAACGCGACCCCGGCCCGCGTCTTCGCCGTGCTCAGAACTGCACGGACAGGCTGACCGAGCCGAACTGCGCCGTCTCCCGCTGCGTCTGGAATTCCCGCGTGCGGGCGGCGTAGGAGAACGTCAGACGCCCGAGCGGCGTGAACACGGCGACGCCGGCACTGACCTCGCCGATGAAGTATTCCTTGTCCACGTGGCGGCTGTCCTGCCAGGCGTTGCCGTCGAGGAAGATGTCGTACGCCACGCCGCGCACGTCGAAGCCGCCGAAGACATACCAGCCCCAGGGCCGCTCCGGGACATAGAAGGACGAACCGGAGATCGAGGGCCGCATGCGCGGCGGGCCGAAATCCGACCTCAGCTCATTGCCCACCCTGACCATGAGCCCGGCGGAGGCATAGGTCTGCACGTTGCCGAGGCTCGCCGTCAGACTGGGCACGAAGCCGACCGAGACGTCGTCGACGATCGGCTCGCTGTTGAAGCGCCACTGCCGCGTGAGCACCAGGTTGATGCCCGGCTCGTCCTTGAGCTGGTAGTCCCAGCCATAGGCGCGGTCGATGTTCAGCAGGTCGTGCACGCCGTTCTGCACCTGCTCGCCCAGCGCGCTCCGCCCGACCATGCCGAGCTGCAGCTCGATGCTGCCATAGGAGCTGGGCGTGGTGGAGGACAGGCTGATCGCGCCGTAGAGCCAGCCGGCATAGGGTCGGTCATTCGGGTCCGGGTTGCGGAGCGCGGTGTCCTCGGGCGTGAAGATGCTCTGCCCGAAGGCCAGCCCCCAGCGCAGCGTCCCGCCCGCCGGCAGCACGATGCCGGGCCCGTTGGCGATCCAGGATGGCGGCTCATAGGGCGCCGAGCGCCACGCGAGCTGGAAGCCGCTCGTATAGTAGCGGTCGGTGCCGGCGAAGGTGTCGTTCTCGTAGGTCAGGGTGAAGGTGCCGAAGCGAGGCTCCGGCCCGGGCACCGCCTGCTGGGCGACGGCGGGCGCGGCGAGCAGGAGCCCGGCGAGGGCCGCTGCGGCATGCTTCGGATGGAGGATGACCATGGTCACGCGGTCCTTCTGGCGATCACTGATACGCGGCAAAGGCCGCCCCGGTTTCCGCATGGTCTCCACGCAGGGTGAGTCCCAGCAGCAACCGGGCCTTCAGCGCCGATAGCGTCCCCGCCGGGATCAGCCCGCGGCGGATCAGGTCGATCTCGCCACCCGCATAGCCATAGGTGCCGGTGAAGACCGGCCCGGTGCCGCAGCGGGAGGCGAGCACCACCGGCATCCGCGCCGCGAGCGCGCCCACCGCCTCGACCGCGTCGGCGGGTACATGGCCGGCGCCCATCGCCTCGATCACCGCGCCGGCGTAGCCGAGATCGGGCAGGGCGGACAGGAGCCGCCCGTCATCGCCCATCGCCCAACTGATCAGCGCGACCGGCGCCGGTGGGCCGAGGCCCACAGGCAGGATGGGCAGCCTGGCGACGCGAGCCAGGATGCGAACCCGATCCTCGGCGACCATCCCGAGCGGACCCGCCATCGGCGAGGCGAAGGAGGAGGTCAGCGCGGTGTGCGATTTCTGCACGAAGCGCGCCGCGTGGATCTCGTCGTTCAGCACGGCGAGCGCCCCCAGCCCGCGCGCCGCGTCCGAGGCCGCGACCCGCGCCGCGGCGAGCAGGTTCGCCGGCCCGTCCGCCCCCGGCGTCGCCGCGCCGCGCATCGCCCCGGTGACGACCACCGGCTTGTCGCCCGGGATCAGCAGGTCGAGCAGGAAGACGGATTCCTCGATCGTATCCGTGCCCTGGATGACGACGGCGCCGTCCGCACCGTCCGCGAAGGCTGCCTCGATGCGCTGTGCCACATCGAGGAGATGGGCCGGCGTGAGGGACGGGCTCGGCAGCCGGGCAGGGCTGTCGGCCTCGATGTCCGCGACCGCCGCGAGGTCCGGCACCGAAGCCACCAGTTCCGCCGCGCCGAGCTTCGGCGCGATACCGCCCGCGGCCGAAGGCACCATGGTGATGGTGCCGCCGAGCGAGAGCAGCAGCAGGCGCGGTCGCGTCATGCCTTCGCGCCGCGCGGGGTGATGCCGTCGGGGATTTCCCCGGGGCGGTAGGCGGGCAGGCGGCCGGCGGGGATGATCGCGAGCGCCGCGAGCAACGCCATCAGCAACAGGCCGATCTTGAGCGCCTGGAGCCGCGCCTCGGCGTTCACGCGCACCGCCTCGGCGGCCTCCGCGGGACCCGCGCCGGTCGCCTCCATGATGCCGAGAAGGCGGTCGTTGCTCACGAAGTTGATGCTGTCGAGGTCGATCTGGGAGACCACCGCCGGCGGCAGCTGCGGATTGTCCGCGATGCGGACCATGATGCCGGCGGACAGCAGCCCGACCAGCAGCGCGCCGGCGACCGCCGTGCCGACGCCGGCAGCGAGGTTCTGTGTGGTGCCGCGCAGCGAGCCCACGTCGCCGGCCAGCGACTTCGGCGCGGCGGTGACCAGCACGTTGAACACCAGCGTCACCAGCGCACCCTGTCCGATGCCGAAGGTGATCAGCCCCAGCATGACCGGGATGGCCGACCAGTCGTTGCGCACCACCCAGGCGAGCCAGAGCAGGCCGATCACGCACAGCACGAACCCGCCCTGCGCGATGCGCCGCGGCGCCACCCTGTCGTACAGCTTCACCACCAGCATGGCGGTGAAGAAGACGGTCAGGTTGAAGGGCATCATCGCGATCGCGGTTTCGATCGGCGTGCGCCCCTGCACGATCTGGATGTAGAGGGGCACGGTGAAGTTCAGCATGGCCTCGAGCCCGACCACGGTGAACATCGCATAGACCGCGGCCCGCTCGCGGCTGCTGCTGATGACGGAAAGGTCGAGCAGCGGCGTGCCGCCGCGCGCGGTCACGCGCTTGCACCAGGCGATGAAGGACTGCAGCAGGATAGCACCGACGACGATCATGATCGGCGCCGGCGACAGCCCGAACACGTTGAACGGCGCCCCGGGGCGCGCGACACCGAGCCCCCAGCGGTTCAAGTTGTTGAAGCCGAAGACGATCATGATGATCGCCGCGGCGGCGAGCGCGACGCCGATCAGGTCGATCTTCACCTCGGGCCGTGCATCTTCGGGCTTCAGCCGGAAGGACAGCCAGAACACGACGGCCGCGGCGACGACCAGGATCCCGAAGACCGGCCGCCAGCCGATGAAGGTGCCGAGCATGCCGCCGATCAGGAAGGCGGCGACACCCGCCGCGGCGCGCGCGGACCCCAGCGCGCCCACCGCCGTCGCCTGCTGCGCGCCGCGATAGTGATGGGCGATCAGCGCCACCAGCGCCGGCACGATGACCGAGGCGGCGAGGCCCGCCAGCAACTGCGCCCCCAGCATCACCGGCGCCGCCCAGGACACCACCATCAGCATCTGCGCGACGGCGAAGACGCCGATCACCGCCCGGAACACCGCGGTCGAGCCGAAGCGCTGCACCAGCTTTGCGCCCAGCATGACGAAGCCGGCCACGGAGAGCGAATACATCACGATGCCCGTCGCGACCGTCGTCGGCGGTACGCCGAAGCTCGCGACCATCCCCGCCAGTGACACCGGCAGGGCGGCGACGTTGAAGGACATCAGCATTTGCCCGAGCGCGATGGCGATCATCGGCACCCAGGATTCCCGAACTTCGACAGCATCCGTGTTCATGACGGCGTTCCCCCTGCCGGTCTCAGGCCGGCTGCGATGCGAACAGGTTGAGGCCCAGGCGCTCCGACAGGAAGCGCGTGACGAGCTGCCCGCGCACGCTATTGCCGGCGGCATCGAGCGGCGGCGAGAAGACGCCGAGCCCGCCCTTGCCCGGCGCGGTCGTAACAAGGCCGCCGGCGACGCCACTCTTGCCCGGCAACCCGACCTCGTACAGCCAGTCGCCGGACTGCTCGTAGAGCCCGGCGGTCGCCATCACCGCCAGCACGCGCCGGCAGCGATCCTCATCGACCACCCGTTCCTTCGTGACCGGATTCACGCCACCATCGGCCAGCGTCGCCCCCATCACCGCGAGGTCGCGCGCCGTGACGTTCAGGGCGCACTGGCGGGTGTAGATGTCCGTCGCTTCCTCGGGGTCGGAATACATACGGTCGTAGGCGAGCAGCAGCCGGGCGATGCCCTGGTTGCGCTGGTTGGTGGCGGCCTCGGACTCATAAACCTCCTGGTCCATCGTCAGCTCGCGCCCGGCGAAGTGGGACAGGCCGTCGCGGATGAAGCGCCAGCGCTCCTCCGCATTGGCGCCGGGCGCCAGCGATGTCGTCGCGATCGCCCCCGCATTCACCATGGGGTTCATCGTGCGGTCGGCGTTCAGTTCGATCGCCATCACGGAATTGAAGGGCAGTCCGGTCGCGTTCACGCCGATGCTCTGCCGCGCCCGTCCGCCGCCGAGCGCCTGGCAAACCAGCGCGAAGACAAAGGGCTTCGAGATGGACTGAATCGAGAAGGCACGTTCGGCATCGCCAATCGCGTGGACTACCCCGTCCACCCCGGCAATGCAGATACCGAACCAGTCGGCCGACGCCTTCGCGAGCGCGGGGATGTAGTCGGCGACAGTGCCGTCGCCGACGCCGCGGTATCGCTGCCAGGCTTCCTCGACAAGCTCGTCGACCCGCGGATTGGGCGGCAGATGGCCCGTCGAGACGATGGATGGCCCGAAGGCCTCGTCGGTGTGCAGGCGGTCGTGCATGGCGCGTCTTGTCCGTTCCCGTGTCCGCCCTCGGCCCGATACTGGCACAAGGCTGCGCGGATTGCCGCAACGGAGCAGGAGCCGCGGCAGCCGGACACGCTAGACGCCGTGCCGCGGCCCGAGGAGCCTCCGCGCGTCCCGCGGCTGGACAAGGCGTTCCAATATGCCGGCGTGCTGCGATGCGGCTACGGTGCCAGGACGGCCGCCACGGCATCGGCGAGCTGGCCCGCCGCGTCGCTCGCCGCCGCCACGAAGGCGGACATGCCCTCGCCGACGATCGGCGACGACAGCGTCTCGGTGCGCGTGATCTCGCGCCGGCGCGGCTCGCGCAGCGTGACCGCGACCTGCGCCGTCATCGCCAGCGTCTGCGGCCCGCTCTGCACCAGGCGCTGGAGGTTCACCTCGACGATCGCCTCGGGCGTCACCGAGATGGCGCCGCCGGACGCGAACACATTCGACCGCGGCAGGCGCTGCGCGAGGTTCTCCACCAGCAGCCGCGTCATCATGGTGTCGAGGTTCTCCGCCCACCAGTCATTGCCCGAGACGGCGAGGCGGAACTCATCCACCGAGCGGACGATCTGCACGCGGTCGAGATACCGCGCCAGCGAGACCTCCCGCACCGCGACATTCGCCGGCCCGCGGCGGCGCGGCGTGCCGGGCGCCGGCAGCAGCGTGTAGAGCCGGGGCTCCTCCGACCGGCAGGCTGCGAGCATGGTCAGCGCGGCGAGCGGCGCGGCCTGGCGGCGGAAAAGCGTCATGCGGTCAGGGCCCTTGCGTGGAGCGCCCCCGGATCAGCGATTCCGGGTTGCGGTTGAGCTGGTCCATCAGGCTGCGCAGCGATCGCGCGGCGACGGTGATCTGTTCGAGCATGCGTTCCAGGTCACGCTGGAACTGCGATTCACTGCCATAGCCGCGATTGGTCGACAGAATCAGCTGGTTCGCCTGGGCGACCGTGTTGTTCAGGTTCGTCATGATCTGCGGCAGGCTGCGCAGCGCCGGCTGCAACGAGGCGTCGAGCCGCCGCATCGTCTCCTCCGCCGCCGTCAGCGTCCCCTGCAGCGCGGTGAGCGAGGCGCGCAGTTCGGGCCCGCGCACCAGCGCGTTCACGCCGGCGACCGTGTTGTCCACATTCCGGCCGATATCGGCCCAGGGCATCCCCTCGATCGCGGTGAGCACGCGATTCACCCCTTCCATGATCGAGGCGAACTGCCCCGGCACGGACGGCATCACGATCACGCCGTTCTCCATGGTGATCTCGGCGGGCGTCGCATTCTCGATCATCTCTAGCGCGATCTGCTGCTGGCCGGTGATGAGATTCGCGCTGACCAGCCGTGCGCGCATGCCCTGCCGCACCAGCGTGCGCGCATTCTCGAGCGCGCCGCGCTGCTGCACCTGGAACGAACCGGCGATACGGTCGGGCTCGATCTCATAGCGCACGGGGACGCGAAGGCTGTTGGTCGTGGCGTCGTAGGTCAGGTCGTAGCCCAGCACCTCCCCGATGCGCACGCCCTGGAAGGTGACGGCGGCGCCGGGCGACAGGCCGGTGATGGAATCGGTGAAATAGGAGATCACCGGGATGCGCCGCGTGATCGCCGCGTTGTTCGCTGCCTCCTGGGTCGCATACAGGCGGAAGGTGTCGCGTGCCGCCACCGGGCGCCCGGTGCGCGCGGCCTCCGGCGTCTCGAAGGCGATGCCGCCGAGCAGCAGCGCCCGCAGCGATTCCAGTTGCAGATGGATGCCGTCCGCGCCCATCCGCAGGCTGACGCCCGAGGCGTTCCAGAAGCGCGACCCCTCGCGCACATACTGGTCGAAGGGCGCGCGGATGAAGACGTGGATGGTCACGCTCTGCGCCATGTCGGCGAAGTCCCAGCCCATGACCTGGCCGACGTCGATGTCGCGGTAGAAGACCGGCGAGCCGAGGCTGATGGAGCCGATCCGGTCCGCCTGCAGCAGGAAGGTGCGCCCCGGTTCCTGCGCGGTCAGCAGGGGCGGGTCCTCGAGCCCCGTGAAATGGCGCGCCGGCTGGCCGCTCGCAGTCGGCGCCGGCGCGACCTGGATGTAGGAGCCGGAGAGCAGAGTATCGAGCCCGGAGATGGACCCCGCGAACAGCCGCGGCTTCACCACCCAGAATCGGGCATTTTCGGTCAGCAGCGGCGTGGCGGCGCGCGTGGTGCGCACGGTCATCGTAACATGCTCGAGGTCCGGCGACAGCGCGATGTCCTGCACCGTGCCCATCACCACGTCCCGGTAGCGGAGCTGGGACTGCCCGGCCGTCAGCCCCTCCGCCCCGCGGAAGGTGATCGTGATGGTGGGCCCGCGCTCGGCATAGCTGTGCCAGACGAGATAGCCCGCGATCAGCGCCGTGACGATCGGGATGGACCAGATCGGCGACAGCCAGCGGCTGCGTCCGACGCGGGCGGTGGTGATCTTCGCCTGGGGATGATCCGGCGCCATCAGCGTGCCTCCGCCGCCGCGCGGCCGTTCCGCCCGGCGGTGTCCCACATCAGCCGCGGGTCGAAGCCCTCGGCGGCTAGCATGGTCAGGATGACCACGCCGCAGAAGGCGATGGCGCCCACGCCGGGCTCGATGCTGACGATCGAGCCGAAGCGGACCAGCGCCACCAGGATCGTCTCCATGAAGATGTCGATCATCGACCATCGTCCGACGGCATTGACGACGAAGTATAGCCGCGTCCGGTCGCGCAGGCGCTGCCCCCAGCCGCGCTGGCAGGAAACCAGCAGCACTACGAGGCCGAAGATCTTGAGCATCGGCACGGCGACGGAGGCGAAGAACACCAGCGCGGCGAGTGGCCACATCCCGCTGTCCAGCAGCTCGACCACGCCGCCCAGGATGGTGCTGGGCTGGCCCGAGCCGAGCTGGATGAACTGCAGCACGGGGTAGACATTGGCCGGCACGTACAGGATCGCCGCCGCGATCAGCAGCGCCCAGGCGCGGGCCACTGCCTGTGGCTTGCGCGCATGCAGCGTGCTGCCGCAGCGCGGGCATTGGTGGTCGTGGCCATGCGGCAGGCTGACCAGCCCGCAGGTGTGGCAGGACACCGCACCCCCGGTCGGCGCGCGGAGCGCCGTCGCCACATGGTCGATGTCGCCATGCGGCACGCCGCGGCGTTCCATCTCGTCCCACACCGCCTGGCGGTCGAGCACCGCCTCCGCGGCGATCATCGTCAGCATCAGCAATGCCATGGCGTAGAGCGCGACGCCGAGCTCGATATGCACGAGGTCGATCAGCTTGGTGTAGGCGACGAGCACGCCGAGCAGGAACACCTCGACCATCGACCAGGGCCGGAGGTGCTCGACCCAGGCATAGACGCGGCGCACATGGCGCGGCGGGCGCGGCAGCCGCAGCCCGATCAGGACATAGGCCATGGCCGCCAGCTTCGCGACCGGCGCGATGACCGTCGTGAACAGCACGACGATGGTCAGCTCCCACAGCCCGCTCCGCCCCATGTCGACCGGGCCGCTGAACAGGCTCGCATGGCGCACCATGCCGGCGGTGCTGACCGTCATCAGCGTCATCAGGCAGGCGACGGCGAAGATGGATAGCGCCGCGAGGTTCAGCGCCAGCGCCCGCCCCAGCGGATCGACCCGGGCCCGGCGCAGCCCCGAATCGCAGCGGATGCAGCGCGCCGTCTGGCCCGGCAGCAGGGAGGGCAGGGTCTGGAACTGCCCGCAGCTCCCGCATTCGCACAGCCGCGCGGGCGTGCGCCAGGCCTCCATGGCGCCGGCCATGGCGGAATCCGCGGTCGGGGCGGCGAGCGTCATGGCTGCGGTTGTAGCCTGTCCTGCCCGTCGCACCATGGGCGAAGTCTATCCGGATTCGTGCGCGCGCCGCACCGCCAGGGCCACGGCAGCCGGCACCGGCTCGATGACCGGCACGGGCAGGCGCGGCCGCAGCGCCGCGGCCGCCGCGGCAAGCGGCCCACCCCCGATGATCACGGCATCCGGTCCCGCCTCGGCCAGGGCGCGGCGGGCCGCCACCTCCAGCGCGGCTTCGAGCCGCGCCGGATCGGCGGTCAGCGTGGCCGCGTCGCCTTCGGTCAGCCAGGTCCCGGCGAAGGCGCCGCCATGGCCGTAGGCCGCGGCACGTTCCGCGATGGCGTCGGCGAGGAGCGGCGTTGTGGTGACGACGGCGAAGCGCCCATGGTGGGCCGCCTCCGCCATCGCCGCCTCGGCGATGCCGGTCGACGGCGCGGCGGCCCGGGCGGCGTCGAGCCCGGGATCGCCGAAGGCCGCGACGATGATGCCGGCGAAGGGTGCGAGGTCGCTCGCCTGTAACAGGTCCCGCACCGCCTCGGCCGCCGTCGCCAGGGCCGCGGGGTCGGTGATCAGCGGCGCGCCATGCCTCGCCGTCGCACCCTCGATCCCGACGCCGGCGGGCGCGGCACGCCGCGCGATCTCGACCATGAGCGCCGTCGTTCGCGCGTTGGTGTTCGGGTTGACGAGCAGCAGCCGCATGGCATCTCCGGCAGCGGGGCAGGACAGCCTATCCACGGCGCGCCCCGGCGGCCAGGGCAGGCGGCCTTCTCACGACGACGCCGGGCCGGCTGGTCCCCGCCGCTATCCCGTCCTAGGCTTCGTGCCAAGGAAGGACGTCCCGATGAAATGGCAAGGCGGCGGCTGGGATCTCGAGGTCCTGGTGAACGGTTATCCCGGCAAGGCGGTGCCGCATGGCGGCCTCGGCTGGTCCACGGTGGTGCTGCTGCGCGGCCATGGCCGCGTCGTCGTGCTCGACGGCGGCGGCTATGGGCTGCGCAAGGTGCTGGGCGGCATGCTGAAGGACCGCGGCGTCGCCCTCGGCGACGTGACGGACCTGCTGCTGTCCCACGCGCATCACGACCATTCGGTGAATTGGCCGATGTTCCGCGAGGCCCGCATCCATATCGGCCGCAAGGAACTGGCCTGGGCGCTCGGCGTGCCCTGGGGCGAGACGGCGGTGCCCGAGCACGCCATTGCCGCCCTGTCGCAATGGCCGACGCTGCAACTGATGGATGACGGGCAGGAGGTGCTGCCGGGCATCACCGCGCATCTCGCCCCGGGTCACACGCCGGGCCACCTGATCTTCGTCATCGCTGGTAGCGGCCAGGATTGCGTGCTGCTGCAGGACGCGGTGAAGAATCGCGTCGAGCTCAGCACCCACGCCACCGATATGACCTACGACCCGGCCGTCAGCCGCGCGACGATCGAGATGGTGTGGGGCATCTGCCGCGAACGCCCGGGTTGTCTGCTGATCCCCGGCCACGACCTGCCGCTCGTCGTCGAGAACGGCGTGCCGCGTGCCATCGGCAAGCACCAGGCCGCCATCCGCGGCTGGTTCGGTGCGACCCTCGACGAGATGACCCGCTTCGACCTCGCCCCTCTGCAACCGGAGCCCTCGGCGGAAGGATCAACGCCATGAACGAGACATCCGCGCTCAGCATCGCGCCCATCCAGGCCTCGGTCAGCGCGGCCGAATGGCAGGCGCGCGTCGATCTCGCCGCCTGCTACCGGCTGTGTGACCGCTACGGCATGTCGGACATGATCTACACCCACATCACGGCCCGCGTGCCAGATGCGCCGGGGCAGTTCCTGATCAATCCGAACGGCATGCTGTTCAGCGAGATCACCGCATCCTCCCTGCTGAAGGTGAACGGGGAGGGCGAGGTGCTGTATCGCCCCGACCTGCCTTACGGCCTACATCCCGCGGGCTTCACCATCCATTCGGCGATCTATCGCGCGCGGCCCGATGCGATGGCGGCGATGCACACCCACACCATCGCCGGCATGGCGGTCTCCGCGCTCAAATGCGGGCTGCTGCCGCTGACGCAGACGGCGACGCGCTTCTATGGCCGCATCGCCTATCACGATTTCCGCGGCCCGGAGCGCGACCCGTCCGAGCGCGACCTGCTGGCGCATTCGATCGGCCCGCTGAACTACTGCATCCTGCGCAACCACGGGCTGCTGACGCTCGGGCCGAGCGTGCCGGAAGCCTTCATCGCGATGTGGGGCATGGAGCGCGCCTGCCAGGCGCAGCTCGCCGCCATGGCCTGCAACACCGAACTCGAAATGCCGAGCCCGGAAGTCGTGGAGAAATCCTGCTCCATGTACGCGCCCGGCAAGTCGCGCAGCTACGGGCTGCTGGAATGGCCAGGGCTGCTGCGCATGCTCGACCGCACCGATCCCGGCTTCCGCGACTGACGGGGCTGCCCGGCCGGCGCCCAGCGCGCCGGCCGCGACGCGCCGCGCATGGTTCGGCGCATTCATGACGACCGATACCAGCAGCAGGAGAAGCGCCTTGTCCTATTCCTCTCAGGCCCGCCGCGACCGCATCAACCCGCACTTCCCGAAGCTGGTCGAGATGACCCGCGACTACGTCTACGCCGACGTATGGGAACGGCCGGAACTGTCGAAGCGCGACCGCAGCATAGTCACCATCGCCGCGCTGACCGCGCTCGGCTTCCGCGATCAGCTCGAAGGCCATATCGGCCGCGGCCTCGCGAACGGGCTGTCGCGGGAGGAGGTGAGCGAGATCATCACCCATCTCGCCCTCTATTCCGGCTGGCCCTCCGCGATGACCGCCGCGCATGTCGCGACGACGGTCTTCGAGGAACAGGACAAGGCGAAGGGCTGACACCATGAAAGTCGGCTTCATCGGCCTCGGCACCATGGGCGCCTTCATGGCGGCCAACATCCAGAAGGCCGGCTACGATCTCGTCATCCATGACGTACGGCGGGAGGCGGGGGCGAACCGCCTCGCCGCCGGCGCCGTCTGGGCTGACAGCCCGAAGGCGGTCGCGGAGCAGAGCGACGTGATCTTCACCTCGCTGCCCGGCCCGCCCGAGGTGGAGGCCGTCGTCTTCGGACCCGACGGCATCCTCGCCGGGGTAAAGCCGGGTGTCGCGTATTTCGATCTCTCGACCAATTCCCAGGCGCTGGTCCGGCGCTTCGCCGAAGCACTGGCCGAGAAGGGCGCTTTCGGTTTCGACGCGCCGGTCAGCGGCGGGCCGAAGGGGGCCGAGACCGGCAAGCTTGCCATCTGGGTCGGCGGCGACCGCGCGGTGTTCGACCGCTGCAAAGCCGTGCTCGACGCCTTTGGCGACCAGGCGCGCTACATCGGCCCGATCGGCTCCGCCACCGTCGCGAAGCTGGTGCACAACATGACCGGCTACGCCATGCAGACGGTGATGGCCGAGGTCTTCTCCATGGGCGTGAAGGCCGGCATGGATCCGCTCGACCTGTGGTCCGCCGTCCGCCAGGGCGCCTCCGGTCGTCGTCGCACCTTCGAACGCCTGGCCGATCAGTTTCTCATCGACAAATACGATCCGCCGGCCTTCTCCTTGAAGCTCGCGCACAAGGACGTCACGCTCGCCGTCACCATGGGCCGCGAACTCGGCGTGCCGATGCGCCTGTGCAACCTGACGCTCGAGGAGATGAACGAGGCGCGCATGCGCGGCTGGGACCATCTCGACAGCCGCGTGCCCATGAAGCTGCAGCTGGAACGCGCCGGCGTCACCGTCGCCTGCGACCCCAAGGCCGTGCAGGCGGTGATCGACGGGGAGCCATGACCTACAAGGTCTACGCCCTCCGCTACGCCTTTCGCGACGCGCGCCGTCACGAGCACTTCATCGGCGGCGACCCGCATGACGCACCGATGCCGATGGATTACTTCGTCTGGGCGATGGTCAGCGACGAACGCACCGTCATCCTCGACACCGGCTTCACCGAGCCCGTCGCGAAGAAGCGCAAGCGGCAATGGCTGCGCTGCCCGGTGGATAGCCTCTCACTGCTCGGCATCGATCCCGGAAGCGTGGAGGACGTGGTGATCTCCCACCTCCACTACGACCACGTCGGCACGTTCCAGAAATTCGCGAAGGCGCGCTTCCACCTCCAGGAAGCCGAGATGTACTACGCCTGCGGCCACTACATGAAGCACCACAAGCTGCGCCATTCCTTCGAGGTCGAGGACGTGACCGGCATCATCCGCATGACCTACGCCGACCGCGTGGTGTTTCACGATGGGGACGCCGAGCTGTTCCCTGGCATCACCCTCCACGCCATCGGCGGCCATTCCGCCGGCCTGCAATGCGTGCGCGTAGAGACCGATCGCGGCCCGGTCGTCCTCGCCTCCGACGTCACGCATTTCTACGAGAACATGGAGACCGGGCGGGGCTTCACGACGCTGTTCCACCTCGGTGGCATGCTGGACGGGTTCGACAGGCTGCGGGCACTGGCGCCGTCACCGGCGCATATCGTGCCGGGCCATGATCCCGAGGTGATGCGGCGGTATCCGGCCGTCCAGGGGCTGGAAGGGATTGCGGTCAGTCTGCACCGCCCGCCGACGGACTGACCGGAGAAGGGCTTTGCCCCTCTCCGGACCTCTCCCCACCAAAGGCCGAAAGGCCTTTGGAAACCTCGATTGGCGCCGGGCAATTCAGGCGTTCCGTTGCGTTGCGTCCGGCGCCGTGAATCGATCCTGGACGACGGACCCCCGCTTCAGTTCTTCCAACCGCTGCGCCAGGCACCAGGCGATTGCGGTCCAGGGGGTCCAACCCCCTGGCGGGGAGAGGCTTGGAGAGGGGCGGCGCCCCTCTCCAATCCACCTCACCCAACCCGCGCCACCAACGCCTCCCGCTCCCCCGCCGTCATATGCAGCCCGAGCTTCGACCGTCGCCACATCACATCCTCGGCCGTGCGCGCCCATTCGTGCCGCAGCATCCAGGCGAGTTCCTTCTCGGTCAGCCCGCCCCCCAGCGCGGCGCCGAGCCCGGCCAGCGATGTCGCGCCATCCAGCATCAGGTCGAGTTCCGACCCATAGCTCCGCACCAGTCGTCGCAGCATCGCCGGCGGCAGCCAGTCGTGGCGCCGGCTGGCATCGGCCTCGAAGGCCGCAAGCCCGCCCGGGCCGAGATCGCCCCCCGGCAACACAGCCGTCGCTGTCCAGGGCGTCCCGGCGGCATGCCTCGTCGCTTTCGCGATGTGTCCGACCGCTTCCTCCGCCAGCCGGCGATAGGTGGTGATCTTGCCCCCCAGCACCGACAGCAGCGGCGCACCCTGTCCGGCATCCATCTCGAGCACGTAGTCGCGGGTGACGGTCGACGCATCGGCGGACCCGTCATCATAGAGCGGCCGTACACCCGCATAGGTCCAGACCACATCGGCCGGTTCCGGTGCCTTCTTGAATTGCTTGCCCACCGCGGCGCAAAGATACGCGATCTCCGCTTCCGACGCGTGCACCTGGCGCGGGTCGCCCTCGTAGAACACGTCGGTCGTCCCGATCAGCGAGAAGCGTTCCTCATAGGGGATCACGAACACCACGCGCCGATCGTCGTTCTGCAGCAGATAGGCCTGCGCGCCGTCATGCAGCGCAGGCACGACGATGTGGCTGCCCTTGATCAGCCGCACCTGGCCGCGCGGCGTCTGCCCGGCCATGCCGAAGGCTTCCATCACCCAGGGCCCCGCGGCGTTGACCAGCAGGCGCGCGCGCAGCCGCCGATGCGTGCCGTCCTCCGATCGCGCCGAAACCTCCCAGTGGTCGGCGTGCCGTGTCGTCGCGACCATGGCGGTGCGGGTCAGGATCTCGGCGCCGTGCGCGGCGGCGTCGCGCGCATTCAGCAGCACCAGCCGCGCATCCTGCACCCAGCAGTCGGAATACGCGAAGGCATTGGTGATGTGCGGGTCGAGCGGCGCGCCATAGGGGTGGGTGCGGCAATCGACCGCCTCATGCGCCGGCAAGCTGATGCGCCGCGCCAGCCGGTCGTACAGGAACAGCCCGGCGCGGATCATCCAGCGCGGCCGCATCTCCGGCCGATGCGGCAGCACGAAGCGCATCGGCCAAACGATGTGCGGCGCAATGCGCAGCATCACCTCGCGCTCCGCCAGCGCTTCCCGCACCAGCCGGAACTCGTACTGTTCCAGGTATCTCAGCCCGCCATGAATCAGCTTGGTCGAGGCCGATGACGTCGCGCTGGCCAGGTCCGAGCGTTCGAGCAGGCAGACGCTGAAGCCGCGCCCCGCGGCATCGCGCGCGATGCCCGCGCCGTTGATGCCGCCGCCGACGACGACGATGTCGAAGACCTGATCGTCCATGCAGCGGTTATCCGACGACCGGCTTCGTGCTGTCGAGCATCCTATGTACCGGCCTGGGTTGCATGTTGCTCCGGGCGCGGCAGGATCGCGATGCCCGCGCCGGGATCGGACTTCAGCGCGGCAAGGGAAGAAGGGAAACGTCATGACATCACGCCGCCACCTGCTGACGGGCCTGGCCGCCGGGCTTGCCTTGCCGGGGCTCGCGCGGGCGCAGGGCTTCCCGACGCGGCCGATCACCATCGTGGCCTCGGGCGCGGCGGGTGGGCCGACCGATACGATCACGCGCATCGTGGCGGAGGCGATGGGGCCGCATCTGAGCCAGCCGCTGGTGGTCGAGAGCATCAGCGGTTCGACCGTCGCGCCGCTGCGCGTCGCGAATGCGCGGCCGGACGGGTACACGCTGCTGGTCAACAATATCGGCATGGCGGCGAGCGCCACGCTGTTCCGCCGCCTGCCTTATGACGTGCTGACGAGCTTTGCGCCGATCGGCATCGTCTCGGACGCGGCAATGACGGTGATCAGCCGTCCCGACTTCCCCGCCGCGGATTTGGCCGACTTGGTCAATGTCCTGCGGCAGCAAGGTGACCGGATCAACCTAGCGGGGTCGGGGCTCAGCTCCGCGTCGAACCTGTGCGGCCTGCTGGTGCAGCACGCCGCGGAAGCCAAGGCGACGGTGATCGGGTTCCGCGGCTCGGCGCCCGCGATCACCGAGCTGATGGCCGGCCGCATCGACATCTTCTGCGACCAGGCCACCAACACGATTCCCTATATCCGCGAGAACCGCATCCGCGTCTGGGGGGTGACGGGGGAGAGGCGCCTGCAGGGCCTGCCGAACGTGCCGACTGCTGCCGAGGCCGGCTTTCCGGGCATCGCGATGAGCACCTGGCACGGCATGTACGCACCGGCCGGCACGCCGGAGGAGATCCAGCTCCAGATTTCCGCCGCGCTCCGCGCTGCGCTGAAGGATGACCGGCTGCGCCAGCGCTTTGCGGAGTTGCTGACCGACCCGGCGACGGAGGAGCGCGCGACCGTCGCCTTCCACCGCCGCTTCCTGGCCGAGGAAGTGGCGCGCTGGCGCCCGATCATCGAGGCTGCCGGCGCCTACGCCGACTGAAACCCAACGAAAAACCGGCCGGGGTCGTCCCCGGCCGGTTCGGTCGCTTCCGTCGATGGCGGCCGGTTCAGCCGCGCTTGTCGACCGGCACGAAGTCCCGCGCCGCCGCGCCGGTGTAGATCTGCCGCGGGCGGCCGATGCGCTGGGACGGGTCCTCGATCAGTTCCTTCCACTGGCTCACCCAGCCGACGGTGCGCGCCACCGCGAACAGCACGGTGAACATGCTGGTCGGGATGCCCATCGCCTTCAGGATGATGCCCGAATAGAAGTCCACGTTCGGGTACAGCTTGCGCTGGATGAAGTAGTCGTCGGACAGCGCGATCCGCTCCATCTCCATCGCCATGTCGAGCAGCGGCTCATCCTTGATGCCGAGCTCGGCGAGGACCTCGTGGCAGGTCTCCTTCATGATCTTCGCGCGCGGGTCGAAGTTCTTGTAGACCCGGTGGCCGAAGCCCATGAGCTTGGTGTGGGAGTTCTTGTCCTTCACCTCGCTGATGAACTGCGGGATGTTCTCCGGCGATCCGATCTCGGCGAGCATCTTCAGCACCGCCTCGTTCGCGCCGCCATGCGCCGGGCCCCACAGGGCGGCGATGCCGGCGGCGATGCAGGCGAAGGGGTTCGCACCCGTCGAACCGGCCAGGCGCACCGTCGAGGTCGAGGCGTTCTGCTCGTGATCCGCGTGCAGGATCAGGATGCGATCCATCGCGCGCGACAGGATCGGGTTGTTCACATACTCCTCGGCGGGCACGCCATTCAGCATGTAGAGGAAGTTCTCGGCGTAGCCGAGGTCGTTGCGCGGATACAGGAAGGGCTGGCCGATCGAGTATTTGTAGGCCCAGGCCGCGATGGTCGGCACCTTGGCGATCAGGCGGAAGGCCGCGATGCGGCGCTGCTCCGCGTCGTTGATGTCGAGGTTGTCGTGATAGAACGCAGCCATCGCGCCGACGACACCACACATGATGGCCATCGGGTGCGCGTCCCGGCGGAAGCCGTCATAGAAGCGCCGAAGCTGCTCGTGCAGCATCGTGTGGTAGGTGACGCCCTTGTGGAAGGCCTTGTACTCGCCGTTCGTCGGCAGCTCACCGTTCAGCAGCAGGTAGCAGACTTCGAGGAAGTCCGAGTTCTCGGCGAGCTGCTCGATCGGGTAGCCGCGATACAGCAGCACGCCCTCATCGCCGTCGATGTAGGTGATGGTGCTTTCGCAGGACGCCGTCGCGCCATAGCCGGGATCGTAGGTGAAGATGCCGAGGTCGCCGTACAGCTTGCGGATGTCGGCCACCTGCGGCCCGAGCGTTCCGCCGAGCAGGGGCAGGGTGGTGCTCTTGTTCGAGCCCTCCACCGTGACGGTGATGGAGCCGGTGGCCTTGCTGGTCATGCAGGAACTTCCTCAACCCGTTCGGCGGCGCGTGGGAAGGCACGCACCGGTTATGATGCAGCGCAAGATAAGCCTGTCGTCGGGAATGGCAAATCCGGCCCGCGTTGCGTGCCGGGGCGGATCATTCCCGCCCGTGCCAGTCCATCGGCGCGCCGGTACGGCTTGCCCACAGCCCCCGGTCGCCCTGGCGCGCGGTCGCCTCGGCACTGCGCATGGCGCTGCCGGTCGCGACCGCAAAGCCGTTGCCGACCAGCATGCGGGACAGGTCGGTGCCGTTCGACTCACACTGCCCGACACCGCGGCCGAAGGCGTCGCGGCCCGTGATGCGGCAGGAGACGGGGCGCCCATCGACGAGGCGCATCAGCGCGGCCGCCGAGGCACCACCGCAGTCGAAGCGTTCGCCATCGGCGCGCCGGCAGGCTTCCCCGCGCATCGGCGCGGCGATGCCGGCCAGCCGGACCACGCGATCGCCCAGCGCCAGCGTTTCCCCATCGACCACCCGGATATCGGAGGCTTCGGCCTGCCAATGCCAGTCCGCCGGGCCGGAGCCGAACAGATTGGCCGGCAAGCCGAGCGCGACCAGCAGCGGCACTGCCACTGCCGCCGAAATCAGCAGGGCCGCGCCACGCATGCGTGGCCGCGTTCTCCGCCCCTTAAAGATACGCCGTCGTTCAAGCACCATGGATCGTTAAACCGACCCGGCGGGGCGCCGCAACGGGGCTCCCGCCGCAAATTTTCGCAACGGCCGCCATCCGCCACTCACGCTTCGTGAGAAGCGCCGGCTAGTCCTCTGACCAGAAACGATCCTTGCCGTGAAGCCGCTGCCAGGCCTCATGCGCATCGCCGCGATTCGCCGCGACGCGCGCCTCGCTCCAGCCCTCCACCACGCCGACGGCCCAGGCCCGCCCGCCGTCGCCGGGCTTGGCAAGCTTCGCAGCGAGCCCCCGCGCCACCGCGGCGTCGTTTGCCAGCCCGAGGCCTTCCTGCAGGTCCGCCACGCGGCGCAGGAAGCGCTTGCCGTCCTTCACGCCGAAGACCGGCGCGAAGACCTCGGCGGCGTAGCGCAGGCGCTTGCCGTCCAGCCGCAGCTCATGCAGCGCCTCAGCCGACAATTCCCTGAAGTCGCGGCCGGCGCGGCGCAGGCGGTGCCAGCGGCGATCCATCACGGACCGGCCGAATGACGCGACCGGCATGTCCAGCGTGGCGAGCTGCGGCGGCTCGGCGCCGTCCCGCCAGGGCCGGCCCAGCAGCACGCCGACGGCGTCGACCAGCAGCAGGCGCCAGGGCGCGCCGGACAGCATCCCGATCACGGCGCCGTAGGCTTCGCGCCGTTGCGCCTCGGCGGCGCGGCGCAGCCCGGCGACGCGCTTCTCCTCGGGGAAGGCGGCCTCGACCTCGCGCACGATGCCGCCCAGGAAGACGTCCCAGTCGCGCGCGGGGCCGAGCACGGACAGCACCTCGCGCAGCCGGGCGTCGATCGCCCGTAGCACGGCACAGTCGGTCGAACCCCGGAAGACACGGAACACCGAGCGCAGCCGGCGCAGCGCGACGCGCGTCTGGTGCACGGGCTCCGGCGGCGAATCCTGTTGGATGCGGGCGGATTGCTGGCGCACCACCTCGAGCAGGTGGCCCGCCGCCGTCAGGAAGGCCTCCTCGGCGGTCGTCGCGGCCGAGGTGTCCGGCGCACCAAGACGATGAGGCCGGGGCATCAGCCCCATGGCGAGGGCGCGCCCCTCCTCGGCCAGTGCCGTCAGCGGCGGCAGCAGCGGCAGCTCCAGGGTGATGGCGCGCGCCGCCTCCAGCACTGCGGGCAGTGCGCCGGTCAGGGAGAGCCGCGCAGCCGCGCGCTCGCTGGCCAGGCTGCGCAGCATGCCGTCGCGCAGCACAACCTGCACCGCGCCTTGCGACGTCTCCAGAGTGAAGCTCTGCTGGCGGCCGGCAAAGGCGGCGATCGCGGCGAGCGCATCGCCGCCGGCTTCCTCCGGCAGCTCCCCGGCGGCCAGCCGGCGGAGCAGGGCGGGCGGCTGCGCCGGGTGCCAGACGGCCGCGGGTTCCGGAATGGTCTGAAGCAACAGGCGCGGCCCGCGCGCCGGGGCTTCCACCACCTGGCCGGCGGCGGCGAGCCGGCCATCCGCGGTGTCGTACCACATGATCGAGACCGCCGTGCCGCGCGACCGGCCGCTGCGCAGCGCGACGACGGCGGGCACGCGACCCAGCCGCGCCGCGGCCTCGGCCGGCATCTCGAATTCCAGCGTCACCGGCTGCGGGCCGGGCGCTTCCGGCAGGGGCGCTGGCGGAGGTTCGGCCGCCTGGGCCTCCGTCTCGGCCACGGGCGGGCGGCTCGACGCGCTCATCGCCTCGCTCACAGGACCGCTTCCGGCAGGTCGGCCGGTATCATGAAACGTACGAGCCGGCCGCCGCCCTCGGCCAGGCCGCCCCAAGGCGTGGCGACAGCGAATTCAGCGAGCGCGCAGGTCGGGAAGGCTTCGGCCATACGGCGCGCCGCCATGGCGGCCGGCCCCGCCATCGCCGCGGGCCCGGCCAGCGCCAGCGCCAGATCGTGCAGCCCCGGGTTATGGCCGATCATCAGGACGCTCCGCGCCGTTTCGGGCGCCTTGCGCAGCAGCTCCAGCAGGCGTGGCCAGGGGGCGAGGTAAAGGTCGTCCATCGGTTCGATCAGCGGGCTGTCGGCAAAGGGCGAGACGGCTTCCAGCGTCTGCAGCGTGCGCCGGGCGGAGGAGACGAGCACGACGTCCGGCGACAGGCCGAGGTCGCGCATCGCCGCGGCCATCGCGGTCGCCGCGCGCCGGCCGCGCGCATTGAGGGGCCGGGCATGATCGGCAAGCAGCGGATCGTCCCAGGAGGACTTGGCGTGGCGCAGGAGAAGGAGCTGACGCATCCGCGGCAGTCTGCCATGGCCGGCTGCCCCTGTCGCGCTCGCCGCGGTGACCCTAGCCGCCAATCCGGCCGTTTGGCGGGGGTTTTTCGCCGGATTGCCGTGAAGATTCGAGTCGTCAACGATCTCGCCAGCCCTCGCATGCCAGCCGGTTGCCGCTGCCGGCCGCTTCGCGGACGATGCTCGGCCGCGCCGGATCGATGGCGCCGGAAGGGGAGATTTCGCATGACCGACGCGGCCGCCGCGCCCCGCCCGTGGCCCTTGATCCGGCGCCGCGCCGCGCTGCTGCTGCCGGCGCTGGCCGCCGCCCGGCCCGCCGCCGCGGCCGAGGGCGACTATGCCTTCCGCGTGTTGCGCCGCGGCGATGCAATCGGCACCCATCAGGTGCGATTCGCCACGCGCGGCATCCAGCGCGTCGCGACGTCCGAACTGCTGATCCGGCCCGCGGTGATGGGCATCGTCGTCTATCGTTACGAGCACATCTATGAGGAAGTGACCGAGGCGGGCCGCTTCGTCAGCGTCACGTCCCGCCTGAACCGCAACGGCCGCATCATGGAAGTGCGCGGGCACGCCACCGCCGATGCCGTGCTGCTGGACGGCACGGCCGGCCCGGCGCGGCTTCCGCCGGACGCGGCGCCGCTCTCCTGGTGGGAGATGCGGCGCCTCGGCGGCCACCGGCCGCTGTTCGGAACGACCACCGGCCGCGCCTTCACGCTCCGCTGGCAGGCCGGGCGCGCCGCCGCCGGTGGGCCCGAGTTCACCTGCATGGGGGATGTCGAGGCGCAGGTCGCCTTCGATGCGAATGGCCGCTGGGTCGGCCTTTCCGCGCGCGAGGACGGCAACGAGATCGTCTACGCGCCGGGCTGAACGGCCTCGACGCCTCGCGGCGCCGGCTCCATCCTCGCCGCACCGACGCGGAGGAGGACCGAGATGGCGCCCGAGATCGAATGGATGAAGCTCACCTTCGCCGAGTTGAATGCCCGCGCGGCCGAAGGCGCGCTCGTCATCGTGCCGGTCGCCTCGCTGGAACAGCACGGGCCGCACCTTGCGACCGGCGTGGACATCATCTGCGCCAGCGGCGTCGCGCAGCGCATCGCCCGCCGGCTCACCACCATGGGCCAGCCCGTGGTCGTCACGCCCTGCGTCTGGACCGGGCTCGCCGAACATCACGTCCCGTTCGGGGGCACCGTCACGCTCGATTTCGCCACCTTCTCGGCCGTGCTGAAGGGGGTGGTGGGCTCCGCCGCCCGGGCCGGCTTCAAGCGTGTCATGCTGCTCAACGGCCACGGCGGCAATGCCGAGGCGGTCGCCGTCGTCGGCGGCGAATGCCAGAAGGACTTCGGCATCGCGGTCGCGGCCGGCACCTACTGGCACCTCGCCGGCGACACCTTCGCCCCGATCCTCGAACGCCAGTCGAACGTGCTGCATGCCTGCGAGGCCGAGACCTCGATGGTCATGACACTGCTGCCCGAAGCGGTGCGCACCGACCGGCTGCCCGAGGCGCACGGCCCGCATTCCACCCGGCCGGAAGGCCAGCCGGCAGCGATGATCCGCCGGCGGTCCTTCAAGGACATCACCCCATCGGGCGTGATCGGCGATGCGCGGTCGGCTTCGGCAGAGAAAGGCGAGGCGCTGCTGGAGGCGGCGGCGGAACGGATCGCGGCGGAATTGGTGAGTCCGCGACTGTGGGACTGAGCCGGGAGTAGCGTCCCCCTCTCGACGCATGACGGCTGAAGGGGCGGTCCTGGCTGCCCTGATACTCTGCGCGTGGTCATTGGAGGGGCTTTGCCCCTCCAAGCCACCCCAGCAAAGGCCGAAGGGCCTTTGCAAACCTCCAGCTGGCGTCGGGCAACAAGGGCAGGAACGACGCCGGAGCCCGATCGTGCGCACGAAGCACGTGTTGATGGTCCGGCGTTCCCGGCGCCAACAGATTGCGGTCCAGGGGGTCCAACCCCCTGGCGGGGTGGCTCGGAGGGGCGGCGCCCCTCCGATCTCCGATCTTCACTCCCACCCTCCCTGCCGTCTCGTCTCGAAGCTGGCACGACCTTTGCCCGTATTGCTTCGCCACGTGGCATTGCAGGCCCTCGCCGAAAAGTTCCGCCTATCGCTTGGGCATGACGGTGCCGACGTGCTTCAGCAGGGAGCATCGTCATGAATCGTCGTTCCGTTCTTCTGGCCGCGGCGGGTGCGCTTTCGGCGCCGCGCCTGGCGGTCGCTCAGGCTGGCGCTTGGCCGTCCCGCGGTTCCATCCGCCTCGTCGCCCAGTTCCCGCCGGGCGGGCTGGTGGACACCATCGCGCGGCTGACGGCGCCGATCCTGTCCCAGTCGCTGGGCCAGACCGTCGTGGTCGAGAACCGTGCCGGCGCCGGCGGCGTCATCGGCACTGACTTCGTGGCGAAGCAGCCCGCCGATGGCTACACGCTCCTCGTCAGCCATGCATCGGTGCACGTCTTCTCGGCGGCGACCATGCCGACGCTGCCATTCCATCCGGTCACCGACTTCACCCATCTGGGCATGCTGGTCGAGGCATCGAACGTGCTGCTGGTGAAGGCGGAATCGCCTTACCGGACGCTTGATCAGTACCTTACGGCGGCACGGACGCGGCCGGTGCGCTACGGTTCATCGGGCATCGGCTCGGCGCCGCATCTGCTCGGCGCGATGCTGACGGGTGAGAGCGGGGCGATCAACCTCGATCATGTGCCCTATCGCGGCTCGGCACCCGCGATGCAGGACCTGATGGCGAACCAGATCGAATCCTTCATCGATCCGATCACCACCAACGTCCAGCTGATGAAGGACGGCGTGCTGCGGGCGCTCGCCATCTCGACGCCGGAGCGCCTCCCGGCCTTCCCTGACGTGCCGACCTTCGCCGAACTCGGCTTCCCGAAGCTGACCTCGGCGCAGTGGCTCGGCCTGTCGGGGCCGAAGAACCTGCCGGCGCCGATCGTCGAACGGCTGAACGCGCTGATCCCGCAACTGGTGGCGCGGCCGGAACTCATGGTGCGCTTCGAGGAACTGCAGACCCTACCGCGCAATCCACCCCCGATGGGAGCGGATTTCACCGCCATCATCAACCAGCAGATCGGCGATTGGACCGCCGTGGCCCGGCAGTTCAACATCGTCGTGACGTGATCGTGCGGCGCCGGAGGGGGAATGCTGCGCCCCTCCGGCGCCGCGGCATCGACCAATCATGGATATCGAGACCGCAAGGCTGATCCTGCGCCGTCCTCTCCTGGCGGATGTGCCGGCGCTCTTCGCCTTCCTGGGCGATGCGGCGGCGATGTCCCATACGCATGTGGATGCCTCGCTGCCCGCCTGCCGCAAGCGCGTCGCGGTGCATGAGCGGCGCCGCCGGAGGGATGGCTATGCACCCTGGACCGTCGTCACGAAGTGCGACGGGCGGATTATTGGCTGGGGCGGACTCGATGACGACCCCTTCGATCCTGGTTGGGGTGTCGAGGTCGGCTACTTCTTTCACCCTGAGACCTGGGGGCGCGGCTATGCTTCCGAACTGCTTGCCGCCTGCCTGGTCGAAGCCGACGGTGCGCTGAAGCTCCCCGAGATCAGCGCCTTCGCGCATCCCGAAAATGCGGGATCCAGGCGGGTGCTCGAAAAGGCGGGCTTCAGGCAGCGTCGCTATGTGCCGGAAATGGATCGCTTCCTGTTCAGTCGGCTGCGGCCAGACGCCGGTTAGGGCAGATCCCCATCGGGTGGAATCATCCGATGGGACGAAGATGCCCGCTCAAACACGGCTGCGAACCCCCCGCCGCGAGCCGGGACGATCGGGAATGGCACTAGGTGGACGCGCCCCTCAGCCCCGCCTGCTGGGCGCACCAGCGCGCCACGTCTTCGTGCGTGCCGAACCACACGCCGGGCGTGCCGCGCATCAGCGTGACGAGCCGGTCCAGCATCGCGATCCGGCTGCGATGCCCGATGACATGCGGGTGCATCGTCAGCAGGAACAGCCCGCCCTCCGCGACCGCGCCCTCAAACTCCGCGCGGAAGATCTCCTCCACCGCCGAGGGCGGCGTGTAGGGTCGTAGCGCCGAGAAGCGCT
This sequence comes from Neoroseomonas terrae, assembly GCF_018129025.1. Classification (GTDB taxonomy): domain Bacteria; phylum Pseudomonadota; class Alphaproteobacteria; order Acetobacterales; family Acetobacteraceae; genus Neoroseomonas; species Neoroseomonas terrae. The sequence continues at coordinate 30,367 of NZ_JAAEDI010000020.1, forward strand.
GCATGTTGAAGTACACCGCATCGTCGCGGATCCATTCGGGCGGCAGTTCGACGATGCCGGTCGGCTCGCCCTGCTCCTCCAGCTCATACGGATCGTCATCCGCCATCAGCGACGAATCGTAGAGCAGCCCCATCTCCCGAACGATGTCGAGCGTGTCGGTGGAGAAGTCCCAAGACGCCGTGCGAATGCCGACGGGGCGGCGGCCCGACAGCGCCTCCAGCGCATCGGCGGCGCGCAGCGTCAGATCGCGTTCCACGCCGGGCGGCAGCGCCGTGTTGGCCTCGTGGATCCAGGAATGAATGCCGATCTCGTGGCCTTCATCGGCGACGGCGCGCACCTCGTCCGGATGCAGCAGAGCCGAGACCGCCGGATAGAAGAAAGTAGCCCGCACCCCGTGCCGGTCGAGCAGCGCGCGGATGCGCTTCATGCCCTGCCGCGCGCCATACTGCCCCTGGCTGATGCGCATCGGGCTCTCATCGGCATCGCGCAGGGGGATGGTCTCGTGATCCGCGTCGAAGGACAGGGCGACGGCACAGCGCGCGCCGCCAGGCCAGGCGGACGGTGCGAGCGACCGGCCCGCGCGGGCCCGGCCGACGATCCGGCGCCATTGCGGCTCGTCCCACTCCCATGGCTTCGGTGTGCTGTCGCTCATGGCCCGGCCCCCTTCTGTCATGCGTGGCGGAAACGGTAGCGGCGGGCACCCCACGGTCAATCCGGCCCACCGGGCGGCCGCGCCCTGCCGCCCGATACCGGGCTTCCGGCCCGGGCAAAGCGGGCGCTAGATGGGAGGCATGTCCGACACCGATCCCGCCCTGATGTCCGCCGAGACGCTGCTCGGCCTCTATGCCCGCCGGGCCTTGTCGCCTGTCGAGGCGCTGAAGGCCGTGTTGGAGCGCGTCGCCCGCTACAACCCCTGGGTCAACGCCTTCGCGGCGATGAACCCCCGGGCGCTGCAGGCCGCGGGGGAAAGCGAGGCCCGCTGGGCCGCCGGCCGCCCGATCGGCCCGCTGGACGGCGTGCCCTCCACGGTGAAGGACCTGCTGAACCTCGCCGGCTTTCCCACCCGCCGCGGCAGCCGCGCTACCGACAAGACGCCGGCGACCGACGACGCGCCTGCCGTGATGGGCCTGAAGGAGGCCGGCGCCGTCATCATCGGCAAGACGACGACAACGGAATTCGGCTGGAAGTCGCCCGGCGACTGCCCGCTACACGGCATCACCCGCAACCCGTGGAACCCGCAGCGCACGGTCGGCGGATCCTCCTCCGGCGCCGGTGCGGCCGGGGCCGCCTGCTTCGGGCCGCTGCATATCGGCACGGATGCCGGCGGCTCGATCCGCATCCCGGCGGCCTTCTGCGGGCTGGTCGGGGTGAAGCCCAGCTTCGGGCGCATCCCGCAATGGCCGCTCGGCGCCTTCGGGCATGTCGCGGTGGCAGGGCCGATGACGCGCACGGTGCGCGATGCGGCGCTGATGTTCTCCGCCATGGCGCGCTACGACCTCCGGGACCCGTATTGCCTCCCCGACGATCCGCGCGACTGGCGCGCCGGCATCGAGGACGGGGTCGCCGGCCTGCGCGTCGCCGTGGTCCGCCGCATGGGCTTCGAACCGCCGCTGGATGCGGATGGCGAAGCCGTGCTGGCCGGTGCCGCGCAGATGCTGGCCGAGCAGGGCGCGCTGGTCGAGGAGGCGGATCCCGGCCTGCCCGACACCCGCGCCATCTTCGGCCGTGTCTGGGGCGTCGCCCTGTCGCGCGTGCTCGCCACCATTCCCGAAGACCGGCACGACAAGCTCGATGCCGGCATCGTCGAGGTGGCGCGGAAGAACGGCGCCATGACCGCGGTGGACTACCTGGCGGCCGAGGCGATGCGCCTCGAGGCCGCGCACGCCATGGCGCGCTTCCACCAGAAGTACGATCTGGTGCTGACGGCGTGCACGCCCACCGCCGCCTTCGCGGCCGACCAGCCAACCGTGCAGCCGGAACTATCGCTGTGGCGCGACTGGGCCCCCTGGACCTTCGCCTTCAACCTGACGCGCCAGCCCGCCATCAGCGTGCCGGTCGCGCTGGACGGGGAGGGGATGCCGCGTGGCGTGCAGGTGGTGGCGGCGCTCTATCGCGACGACCTGGCGTTCCGTGGGGCCCGCGCGATCGAACGCGCGGCGACGCTTCCCCTGGCCGACCCGGCCGCGACTGCGCCTGGAACCTGAGATGTCCGACGACGATTATGTCTATGATGACGCCACCGGCGAATGGCGCCCGGCCTCCGAGGTGGCCGCGGCGGCGGCGGCGGCTCGTGTGGTCGTGCGCGACGCCGCCGGCAACGAACTCGCCGACGGGGATTCCGTCACGCTCATCAAGGATCTGAAGGTCAAGGGCGCGAACCAGACGCTGAAGCAGGGTACGGTCATCCGATCGATCCGCCTGACCGACGATCCCCAGGAGATCGACTGCCGCCACGACACCATCAAGGGGCTGGTGCTGCGCACCGAGTTCGTGCGCAAGCGATAGGAGGGGAAACGCATGCGACTGGTCACCTTCAGGGACGGCAAGGGCACGCGCATCGGTGCGCTGGACGAGGCGGGGAAGGTGCTCGACCTCGCGGCGGCGGATGCGGTGCTGCCGCGCGACATGCTTGGTCTGATCGCAGGTGGCGAGGCGACGCTGGCCCTGGCGCGCGCGGCGGAAACCACCGCGCCGATCGTCGAGGACGCCATCATCCTCGCGCCCATCCCGCGCCCGGCGAAGAACATCTTCTGCGTCGGCAAGAACTACCATGAGCACGCGAAGGAGTTTGCCTCCAGCGGCTTCGACGCCACGGCGAAGGAAGTCGTGCCCGAGGCGCCCGTTGTGTTCAGCAAGCCGCCGACCAGCGTGATCGGGCCGAACGAGCCGATCCCGTCCTTTCTCGATTCATCAGGCAGCACCGACTACGAAGGCGAGATCGCCATCGTCATCGGCCGGAGCGGGCGCGGCATCAGCGAGGCCGACGCCTACAACCACATCTTCGGCTACACCATCGTCAACGACGTGACGGCGCGCACGCTGCAGCACAAGCACCGGCAATGGATATTGGGCAAGGGCATCGACGGCTTCTGCCCGATGGGTCCGGCCATCGTGACGGCGGATGCGGCTGGCACGCCGCCGCGACTCGCGATCTCGACCTGGGTGAATGGCGAGCTGCGCCAGCGCGCCACCATCGACGATCTGATCTTCGGCATTCCCACGCTGATCGCGACGATCAGCGCGGCGATCACGCTGGAACCGGGCGATATCATCGCGACCGGCACGCCGGCCGGCGTCGGCATCGGCTTCACGCCGCCGCGCTTCCTGCGGCCGGGCGATACCGTCCGTATCGAAGTGCCCGGCATCGGCGTGCTGGAGAACCCGGTGGCCTGAGATGTATGTCATCCGCCTTCGCATCGTCGATCATCCGGACGGGCGCCGCCGCCTCGTCCTGCTGATGCGCGAGGATGGCCGGTACACCTACGTCGAGGAGGAATTGCAGGGCGGCCTTGCCGAGGCAGCGGAACCGCAGGCATGGGCGGTGGATGAGCAGGCACCGGCTGCCGGGATCTACGGCACCTCGGATGACGCCATGGATGACGCGATGAAGCGGTTCGATGGCTATCGTACGGTGCACTGAATCAACACAAACGAGGAGGAAAGAACGTCATGCTGCGACGCGCCCTGTTCGCCGGAACCGCCGCAGCCGTCGCCACGGCTGCCCATGCCCAGGAAGGGTTCCCGGCGCGTCCTGTCACCATGACCGTCGCCTTCCCGCCCGGTGGCCAGGCCGATGTCGTCGGTCGCCCCGTTGCCGCCGCGCTGGAACGCATCTGGCGTGTTGCCGTCCCCATCGTGAACCGGCCCGGTGCCGCTGGTGAGATCGGCAACGCCGCCGTCGCCCGCGCCGCACCGGATGGCTACACGCTGCTGATGGCGCTGTCCTCGATGACGCTGCTGCCCGAGGCCGCGCGCGTCAATGGTCGCCAGCCAGCCTACACGCCCGAGATGCTGGCGCCGATCGCCCTGTTCTCCGCCGACCCGACGGTGCTGGTCGTGCCGACCGCGAGCCCGGTGCGGACAATCGAGGATTTCATCGCCGATGCGAAGGCACGGCCGGGGCAGGTCTCCTACTCCTCCGCCGGCAACTACTCGGCGCTGCATGTGCCGATGGCGCAGCTCAGCCAGGCCGCCGGGCTCGACATGCTGCACGTGCCCTTCCAGGGTGGCGGGCCGGCGCTGACCGCGCTGCTCGGCGGGCAGGTGCAATGCCTCGCCTCCGGGCCCGGCCCCATCGCGCCGCATGTGCGCAGCGGCGCGCTGCGCCCGCTCGCCACCTGGGGCCGCACCCGGCTCGCGGGGTTCGAGGACGTTCCGACGCTGATCGAGAAAGGCTTCCCCGACTGCGAGTTCTACATCTGGGTCGGCCTGTTCGCGCCGGCTGGCACGCCGGCGCCTGTCATCGCGCGCATCCGCGAATCGTCGCGTCTCGTCGCCGCGGAGGCGGAGTTCCAGCGCGCGATGGCGGCGAGCGGGAATACGCTGGACTTCCGCGACGGTGATGCCTTCGCAACCTTCTACGCGGAGGATGCGGCGCGACTGGTGCGCGTCGTGCGGGCGCTCGGGAAGATCGAGTAGCGCGCCGCCCCTTTGCGTCGCGTCGCGCCGGTGCGACCCTGCTGCCCGGCAAGGAGACACCGCATGAGCACGGAAGCGCAGATCACCGACTGGCTGGCATCGCAGAAGGAGGCGATGCTCGCCGAACTCGCCGAGATGGTGAACACCGATGGCGGGTCCTACGACAAGGAAGGCGTCGACCGCACGGGCGCGCAGGTGCGGCGCTTCCTGGACTCTCACGGCATCCCGACCGAGACCCTGCCGCAGCAGAAGCATGGCGATTGCATCCGCGGCATCGTCGATGGCGGTCATGCGCTCGGCACCGGCAATCAGCGCGCCAACATCGTGCTGATGGGCCATCGCGACACGGTGTTCCCGAAGGGCGAGCCCGAACGCCGGCCCTTCCGCATCGAGAACGGCCGCGCCTACGGCCCGGGCGTGGCCGACATGAAGGCGGGCATCGTGATGAACATGTTCGTCCTTGCCGCCTTCAGGAAGTTCGGCGGTGCGCCCGGCCCGCTCGTAGGCCTGTTCACCGGCGACGAAGAAATCGGCAGCCCCGAAGGCCGCCCGGTCATCGAGGCCGAAGCGAAGAATGCCCGCGTCGTCTTCAACAGCGAGCCCGGCCGCGCCTCCGGCAATGTCGTGAAGGCGCGCAAGGGCGGCGTCTTCTCGGTGGTGGACCTCGAAGGCAAGGCCGCGCATTCCGGCGGCAATTTCGAAGCCGGCATCAGCGCAATCGGGGAGGCGGCGAACAAGATCGTCGCCATCCACGCCCTGACGGACCTCAAGCGCGGCATCACGCTGAATGTCGGGCTGATCCAGGGCGGCCAGTCGGTGAACACCACCGCGCCGAACTGCCAGTTCCAGATCGACCTGCGCTACGTCGAGCCCGCCGACCGTGACGAGATCATGGGCAAGATCCACGACATCGTGGCCCGCGCCTATGTGCCCGGCACGAAATCCAGGCTGACGATCAAGGGGGAATTCCTGCCGCTGAACCCGACGCCGGCGTCGGATCGCGTCTTCGCCGTGTATCAGGCGGCCGCGGCCGATAGCGGGCTGACGGTGGAAGGCGAGTTCACCGGCGGCTGCGCCGATTCCGGCTTCACTGCCGCCCTCGGCGCGCCGACGCTGTGCGCGGTCGGGCCCGTGGGCGGGCTGGCGCACAGTCCGGAGGAATATCTGGACGTCGAAAGCTTCGTGCCGCGCGCGCAGGCGATGGCGCGGGCGATCGCGCGGCTGGAGCAGACGGGGCTGTAGGCCATCGGGAAGGCGTGCGGAGCCTACCCTATGAAGGGCGGAGGGGCCTTTCTGACCGCCCTACCTTCCCGATCGGAGATCGGAGGGGCGCCGCCCCTCCGAACCACCCCGCCAGGGGGTTGGACCCCCTGGACCGCAATCTATTGGTGCCAAGCGTCGCGGGCTTTGCCGCCCGTTTCAGGCGTGTTCCGTGCGCAAAGCGGCTTCCGGCAGCACTTCCGCCAGTGGCGCACGGCACCAGGTTGAGGTTTGCAAAGGCCCTTCGGCCTTTGCTGGGGTGGTTTGGAGGGGCGACGCCCCTCCAACTCGACAGCGGAGTATAAACCCCCTGGAACCCGTACTTGGCGCTTCGCGACGACACGGCCGCGCGGTGTCGGCAGGCGTCATGCCGGATCAGCGCTTCCCCCCGCGGCAAATTCACCCGCGCCAGGGCCGCACCTCCCACAACCGCCGCAGATTGTCGTCGATCCCCTGCGCGAACGCCTTGTACTCCGCGCCGAACAGCGGCCGTAGCGGCATGAACTGGCGCTCGGCCTCGCGCCGGAATCCTTCGTCGTTCACGGCGTTGCGGAATGCGGCCTCCAGCCGCGTGACGACAGCCGCCGGCATGCCCGGCGGCCCGATGATGCCGCGGGATGCGCCGCCGATGATGTCGACGCCGGCTTCCTGGAACGTCGGCACGTCCGCCGCTTCCGGCTGCCGGCGTGCAGCACCCTGCGCCAGGATGCGCAGCTTGCCGTCGCGCTTCAGCTGGATCGCGTCGTTCACGTTGATCACCGCGAGATCCATGTTGCCGCCAAGCAGCTGCGGGATCAGCGGCGCCGCGCCGGCGAAGGGCACCTGCACCATCGGTGGGACGTTCGCCGCGGCCTCGAAGGCGAGCATGAACAGGTGGTCGTCGCTGCCGATGCCGGTGGTGCCGTAGGTGATCTGCCCCGGACGTGCGCGCGCCGCGGCGACCACGTCCGCCACGCTGCGGAACGGGCTCTCGGCGCGGACGTAGAAGCAGTTCGCATCCTCGACGATGTTGCACAGGAAGGTGAAGTCCATCGCGCGGTAGCGCACCTGCCGTTCCAGCGGAATGGCGTTGTGCGCCGGGATGGTCGTGGCGCCGATGGTGTAGCCGTCGCCGGCGGCGTTGAAGGTCGCTTCCAGCCCGATCTGGCCCGCAGCACCCGTGCGGTTCACGACCACCGGCCGGAAGCCCGGGATCTGCGCGGCGACCAGCGGCATCACCAGCCGCGTCATCACGTCCACACCGCCGCCGGCGGGGAAGGGAACGATGACTTCCACGGGCCTGTCGCCCGGCCAGGCAGCCTGGGCGCGGGCGAGGGCCGGCAGCGCAAGCGTTCCCGCCCCGGCGAGCAGGGTGCGTCGTGTGGTCATGGACCTTCCTCCCGTGATTGATTGGGCAGGAGGCTAGGGGCTCGCTGACTGCCGCCGCAAGGAAATCAGCGCCGCCAGGGCCGACGTTCGAACATCGCCCGCACCATCGCCCCTTCCGAAAGCACCATCTCGCGATAGGCCGTGCCGACCAGCGGGCGCAGCGGCAGGGAAATACGGTTCGCTTCCTCGGTGAATTTCGGGTCGGCGAAGGCAGCGGCAAAGGCGGCTTCCATGGCGCGCGCGGCCTCAGCCGGGAAGCCCGGCGGTGCGACGATGCCGCGGGCCGAGCCGATGACGACGTCGTACCCCTGCTCGCGGAAGGTCGGCACATCCGCCGCGGCGGACCAGCGCGCCGGCGATGCCTGGCCGAGGCAGCGGATCTTGCCTTCCCGCATCAGCACGATGCCTTCGCTCATGTTGAAGGACGCGACGTCGACCGAGCCACCCAGAAGGTCCCGCTGCACCTGCGCTGTCCCGTTGAAGGGTGCGTGCAGCGCGCGGACATCCGCCTTCTCCTCCAGCCCGAGCAGCACGAGGTGGTCATCGGAGCCGACGCCGGCCGCCGAGCCGACCGACATGCTCTCCGGCCGCTCCTTCAGCGCGCCCACAAGGTCACCCAGGCTGCGCAACCGCGAATTCGCGAGCACCCACAACCCGCAGGCATCGTCCACGATGTTGGCGATATAGGTGAATTCCTCCGCCTTCCAGCGCACCGGCCGTTCCAGCGGCAGGGTCGAAACGTTGAGGCTGCCGATCGCGCCGATCGTGTAGCCATCCGGCGCGGCGTTGAAGATCAGCTCCATGCCGAGCTGGCCCGAGGCACCGGCCCGGTTGGTCGCGACGAAGCGCACGCCGGGCAGGCGGGACGTGATCTGGTGCGTCGCGAAACGCCCCACCGCATCCACGCCGCCGCCGGGCGGGAAGGGGATGATGACTTCGATCGGCCGGTCGGCCGGCCAAGCCGCCCGGGCAGGGCGGATCATGGGCAGCGACAGGCCCAGCGCGGCAAGCGGGAGGTGACGGCGAGCGATCATGGCGTTTCCCTGCATTGGTCTTTGCCCGCAGCCTCGTCGCGCCGGATCGCGCAATCAAGGGGAGACTTTCCGCGAGGCCCCGACCGCCGCACAATCGCCGGTGAAGGAAACGGGACGACACCATGGATGCTGCGCTGCGCGAACGCTTCGGCGTGGAGGGCGACTGGGCTCTCTCGAAGGAACACACGATCCGCTGGGCGGAATGCGACATCTACGCCCACGTCAACCACGCCGCGTACCTGACGCTGTTCGAGGACATGCGCATCGACTGGTGGCTCGGCGCGGGTGGCGGCTTCTCGGCGACCGCGCCAGGGCCGGTGGTGGGCTCGCTGGAGGTGAAGTACCACCGCCCGGGGAAGTTCCAGGACCGCGTTCTGCTCACCGCGCGCACCGTCTCCTTCCGCCGTACCTCCTTCGTCCATCAGTACGCGATGTGGCGCGATGGGGTGCTGTGCTCGGCGCGCGCGCTGTGCGTCGTGGTGGACAACGCCACGGGGCTGAAGGCGGAGATCGCGGACCCGATGCGGCGCCTGATGGCGGAGCGGGACGGCGCGGTGGCCGAGGGATGACGGCCGAGCGACTCAGGCGACCAGTTGCTGCCCGATGATCTCCCGCAGCAGCTTCTGCCGGATCGCCTCGGTGAAGGCGGCATAGTCGGGCGTGTGCATGGCGAAGGACCCCGGCCCACCGATCACCTCCGCGCGGTAGTGGTCGAGCAGGTCAGGTTCCTCGTTCAGCACGGCCAGCGCGTTGATCGTGACGCCGGCCGCAACGCCGATGTCGCGCACCGGCCCCGGCGGCCGGCCCTGGTTGTTGCGCCCGTCGCCGGAGACGTCCAGCACCAGCCGCGTCGCCTCGGTCGGCAGCCTCCCCAGCAAGGCGAGGCCGGCGGCCATGCCCTCCCCGAGCGCCGTCGCGCCGGCGGGGACGAGCCGCGGGGCATTCGCGACCGCGTCGGCGAGGGCCGCCGCCGCCTCGGCTCCGTCGATCCGCGTCCAGGGCACCGCCGCCGCCTGGGCGCCGCGTCCGGACCACATCAGCAGCCCGATCGCGACGGCGCGGCGCGGCCCGGCCACGATCGCCCCCTGCACCGAGTCGTCGCGCAGCGCGGCCGCATAACCCCCGAGCATGAGAGCGAACTCGTCATAGTCCACCGAGGAAGAGGCATCCACGGCGAGGCACAGGGCGAGATCGACCTTCTCCATGGCTGATTTTCGCACGGCAGACCGTTGGCCGCACGCCCGGCCGCGGTCATATCGATGACACAACCGACCCGCTGGGGAGACTGCTCGATGTTCCGGAGATCCCTGCTCGCCGCCGGCGCGGGCCTCATTCTGGCGCGCCCGGGCCTGGCGCAGGGGGGCTGGCCGAACCGCCCCATCCGCATGATCGTTCCCTATACGCCCGGCGCGGCGACGGACGCGATGGCACGGCTCGCCGCGCTGAAGCTGCAGGAAAAGCTCGGCGTGACCGTGGTGGTCGAGAACCGCCCGGGCGCCAATGGCGCGATCGGCAGCCAGGCGGTGCTCCAGGCGCCGGCCGACGGCTACACGATCATGGGCTCGGCCTCGATCCACCCGATGGCGCGGTATGTGATGAAGGCCGCGCCCTATGATCCGGTCACGGATTTCATCCCGGTGGCACGCACCGCGCGCGGGCCGCTGGTGCTGGTCATGAACCCGCGCCTGCCGGCGGCGGCGATCCCGCAGGTGGTGGCAGCCGCGAAGGCCGAGCCGGCCAAATGGACCTTCGCGACCTCCTCGCTGGGCTCCGCGGGGCATCTCGGGTCGATCGAGTTCAACCGCATGACCGGCGCGAACATCGAGATCGTCGGCTATCGCGGCTCCGCCCCCGCGCTCACGGATGTCGCGGCGGGCAATGCGCAGCTGATGTTCGACCCGGTGCTGGCGACGCTGCCGATGATCCGCGGCGGGCAGCTGCGCGGCCTCGGCATCGCGACGGCACAGCGCACGCCGCTCGCGCCCGACCTGCCGACCATGGCAGAATCCGGCCTGCCGGGCTTCGAATTCTATTCCTGGTACGGCGTCTGGGCCGCCCGTACGACGCCACGTGAGATCGTAGACCGGATGAACCGGGCCATCGTGGATGCGATGCGCGAACCCGCGGTGGTGGAACGCCTGACCGGCCTCGGCTTCGAACCGGTGGCCGAGACGGTGCCCGAGCTGGAGCGCTTCATCGCCGAGGACGTGGCGCGCAATGCCGAGCTGCTGCGTATCGCGAATTTCCAGCCCGAATGATGCTCACCGTCACCCCCGCCGCGCTGGCGGCCGAACTCGGCACGCCAGGCCTCCTCGTACTGGACGGCAGCGTCTTCCAGCGCCCGTCCCCCGACAATGCGACGATGCTGTCGGAAACGGCGCGCGCATCCTTCGAGAAGTCGCGCATCCCGGGCTCGATACATCTCGATGCGATCGACTGGCTGTGGGACCGCTCGCGGCCCTTCCGCTTCGCGCTGCCCTCGCCGGAAGCCGCGGCGGCCGCATTCGCCGCCCATGGGGTGGGGGAGGGCAGCCGCGTCGTTCTGTATGACCGCGTCGGCGGCAACTGGGCGGCGCGAACCTTCTGGACGCTGCACTGGCTCGGCTTTGACGATGTGCGGGTGCTGGAGGGCGGGCTTGCCGCCTGGAAGGCGGCCGGGCTGCCGGTGGAAAGCGGGCCGGCGCCCGCGCCGGTGCCGGCCGCGAAGCCCTTCGCACCGCGCCTGCGTGCCGCCGCCATTGCTGATCGGGAGGAGGTGCTGGCCGCCCTCGGCGTGCCAGGGGTGGCGGTGGTCAACGCACTCTCGGCCGAGCAGCATGAGGGGCGCGGCGGGCTCACTTATCATCGGCCGGGCCGGATCGCGGGAACGCGAAACCTGCCCGCACCGCTGCTGGCCGACGCCACGCTGCCGCCGGAGGCTGTCGCGGCGCTGGCCGCGCAGGCCGGCATCGGCAGGGAGGACCGGGTCATCGCCTATTGCGGCGGCGGCATCGCCGCCTCGAACCTCGTCTTCAATCTGAAGCGGGCGGGCTGGCGTGACCTCGCGGTCTATGACGGCAGCCTGGACGAATGGGGCCGCGATGCCGCGCTGCCGATGGAGACGGGCCCCGCCTGATCGCGCGGCGCCAGCGCCGCCAGCAGCCCGTCCACCGCGAAGGCCATGAGGCCGGTCAGCACCGCACCCTGCACCACCCAGGCAGGATTGCCGTTGACCAGCCCGGCGATGATCGGCGTGCCGAGGCAGGTCGCGCCAGCCACGGCCCCGACTGCCGCCGTCGCCACGGCGAGCACCGCGGCGACACGCAGCCCGGCGAGGATGGGCGGCGCGGCCAGCGGCAGTTCCACCTGCACCAGCACCTGGCGCGGCGTCATCCCGGCGCCGCGTGCGGCGTCCAACACGTCGGGCGGGACGGTGGCGAGCGCCGCCGTCGTTGCCCGCAGCACCGGCAGCGTCGCGTAGCAGACCAGGGCGAGCAGCGCCGGCGCGGCGCCGAAGCCGACCGCGGGCACCGCGATCGCAATGACGGCGACGGGCGGCACGGCCTGGGCGAAGCCGACCAGCCCGTCGGCGACCTCGCGGACCTCCCGCGCGCCGGGGCGTGTCGCGGCGATGCCGAGGCCAATGCCGATCGCCGCCGCCGGCAGCAGCGAGACCAGGACCAGCCCGCCGTGGCTGAGCGTGAGGCTGAGGAAGGATTCGCGGCGATAGAGCGGCTCGGCGACATCGGGGAACAGCGCCGCGAAGACCGGCGCCGTCAGCGGCAGGACGGCCAGCGCCGCGGCGAAGAGCAGCACCGGCAGCAGTGCCGCGAGCCTCATGCGCGCAACAGGTCGCGCAGGGCGACGACGCCTGCGGGCGCGCCGGATTCGTCGAGCAGCAGCACCGCCTCTGCCCGTGCGGCAAGCATGGCCTCGAGGGCGTCCCGCGCCGTGGCGGTGCGGGGGATGCGCGGCAGCGACGGGGGCGCTTCGCCGCCGGGCGAGGCGAGCGTTGCTGCCTGCGACAGTGCCAGCCGCCGCATCCCGATCGCACCGCCGTCCAGCAGGTCGCGCACGCGCGGATCGGCCGGGGCGTCGAGCAGCTCGCGCGGCGGGCCTTCCTGCAACAGCCGACCATCCGCCATGACCGCGATGCGCGTGGCGAGGGCGAAGGCCTCCTCCACGTCATGCGTCACCAGCAGGATGGTCTTGCCCGTCGCCGCGTGCAGCCGCGCCATTTCCTGCTGGAGGGCCTGGCGGGTGACGGCGTCGAGCGCGCCGAAGGGCTCGTCCATCAGCAGGATGTCGGGATCGGCGGCGAGCGCCCGCGCCACGCCGACGCGCTGCGCCTGACCGCCCGAGAGCTGCGCCGGCAGCCGGTCACGATAGGCGTCGGGATCGAGCCGCAACAGCGCGAGCAATTCATCCACCCGCGCCGCGATGCGCGCCGCGGGCCAGCCGAGCAGGCGGGGCACCGCGCCGATGTTGCGAGCGACCGTCCAATGCGGGAACAGCCCGATCCCCTGGATGACGTAACCGATGCGCCGCCGCAGGGCGGGCGCGGGTTCCGACGCCACGTCGCGCTCGCGCAGCAGCACGCGCCCCGCATCGGGTTCGACCAGCCGGTTGATGGTGCGCAGCGCGGTGGACTTGCCGGCACCGGAGCCGCCCAGCAGCACCGCGAAGGCGGCTTCGGGCACCGTGAGGTCGAGACCATCCAGTGCGGGCGTCGCGCCGAAGGCCTTGCTGACGCCTTCGAAGCGGATCACCGGGCGGCCTCCGGCGTCGGCGACAGGCCGTCTTCCAGCCCGCGCAGCACCGCATCCAGCATCAGGGCCAGGGCCGCGACCGGCAGGGCGCCGAGCAAAATGAGATCGGGCGCGAATTGCCCGAGCCCCTGGAACATCAGGACGCCGAACCCACCCGCGCCGACCAGCGCGCCGAGCGTGACGAGCCCGACCGCCTGCACCGCCGCTACGCGCAGCCCGCCCAGCAACACCGGCGCACCCAGCGGCAGCCGCACGCGCCAGAGCACCTGCGCCGGCGCGAAGCCGAGCCCGCGCGCGGCGTCCACGGCCGCCCCCGGCGCCGCGCCCAGCGCCGCGCGCATCGCCGCCGCGATCGGCAGCAGGAGGTAGAGGAACACGCCGATGACCGCGGGCGCCGCGCCGATGCCGCGCAGCCCGGCCTCGCGCAGCAGTGGTACCGCGCGGCCGAGCGCGGCGAGCGGTTCGATCAGCAGGGCGAACAATGCCATGGCCGGGATGACCTGCAGGGCGGCGAGCAGTCCCATCACGCTCGTCCCGGCGCGTGGCGCGGCGAAGGCGATGGCGCCGCAGGCCGCGCCCACCGCGAGCGCCGGCAGCAGGGCCGCCGCCACGAGTTGCAGATGGCCGGCAAAGGCGACGCGCAGTTCGGGCCCGCGCGCGGCGGCCTCCCGCACCAGGCCCAGGTTGTCGAGCAGGCCAAGAGCCAGCATGGCACCCAGCGCCGCGGCGATGCCGATGGCAACAACCGCGCGGCCGCGCGCGCCCATCGCTGCGCGGCCCGTCGCGAGGCGCGCGGCGAGGAGCAGCGCGCCGATCGCGATCCAGCCACCGGCCGCCGGGCCAAGCCGGGCCGCTTCCGACGAACCGGCCAGTCTGGCAGCGGCGTCACCGAGCGCGCCCAGCAGCGCGCACAGGGCGCCGGCGCAGGCGAGCACCGCGAGCCGGGCAGGCAGCGCTGTCGCCGCGAGAGCGGCCAGCGCGGCGGGGATGAGAAACGCCAGTGCCTCCGCCTCGCCGGGCCCGATCAGCCGGGGCGGCACGATCCGGTTCGGCGCCAGGACGGCGAGGCCCAGCAGCAGCGGGGCAGCGACGGCGGCCAGCAGCAGCGCCGCCTCGATCGGCCCCGCGCGGCGCGCGTGAGTCAGCGGAGCAGCCCGGCGGAGGCGAGATGCGCGCGCGCCACCTCCCGGGCCGGTTGCCCTTCGACGGCGATGCGGGCGTTCAGCCGTTGCAGCACGGTCAGTTCCAGGCTGGCGAAGGCCGGGGCCAGCAGTTCCTCGATCCGGGGATTGGCGCGCAGCACGGCGCCCCGGATCGTCGGCGCCGGATTGTAGACCGGCTGGACGTGTTTGGTGTCCTCGAGCACCGCGAGGTCGAGCGCGGGGATGCCGCCATCGGTTCCGTAGACCATCGCCGCGTTCACGCCGTTCAATTGCTGCGCCGCAGCGCGCATCGTCACCGCCGTGTCGCCGCCGGGCAGCACCAGCAGCCGGTCGGGGGGCAGGGTGAAGCCGTAGGCCTGCTGAAAAGCCGGCAGCGCCGCGGGGCTTTCCACGAACTCCGCCGACGCGGCGAGCTTGAATGGCCGTCCTGCCGCGATATGCGGCGCGAGGTTGTCGAGCGTGCGCAGATTGGCGGAGCGCGCGAGGTCGGCGCGTACCGCGATGGCCCAGGTGTTGTTCGCCGGCGCCGGCCGCAGCCAGGCGATGTCGTTGCGCTGCGCGTCGAGATCCCGGACCTTCTCGTAGCCCGCGCGCGCATCCTTCCATGCGGGGTCCGCCTCCATCTGGAAGAAGAAGGCGCCGTTGCCGGTGTATTCGGGGTAGACGTCTATCTCGCCAGCCAGGATCGCCGTGCGCACGATGCGGGTCGGGCCGAGCGGCACGCGATTCTCCACCCGCATGCCGTTGGTTTCCAGTACCAGCGCGATCATTTGCCCCAACAGGCCGCCTTCCGTGTCGATCTTGCTGGCGACGACGATCGGCCGCGACTGGGCGAGGGAAGGCGTGGCGAGCACCGCCGCGCCTGCCGCCAACGCTCCGCGCCGGGTCATTCCAGGGTCGGGCATCATCTGGCGCTTCCTCCATGCCGATCGGGTGAGACTGCCACGCCTTGCGCCGCCCGTGCGACCCGGCTGGCGGGGCGGCCCGGTGAAATCCGCAACCCGTGATCGGCCGAGGCGCTATAATCCCGAGTGGTACGCGCACCGCCGCGTGCCGCGCCCACCCGTATTGCCGGAGGTCGCCCATGAAGGATCGCCCCCTGATCGACGTCGCGCCGCACCGCGACACGATGTGCCTGCCACCTGACACCACCGTGCAGCAAGCCTGCGCGCGGATGCGGGAGGCCGGCGTCTCGGCCGTGCTGGTCACAGATGACGCCGGCCGCCTGCTCGGCATCTTCACGGGGCGCGACGCGATCTGCCGCATGCTGGCGGAGGGCCACGACTCCGCCGTGACGACGCTCGCTACGGTGATGACGGCGAAGGTCGAGGCGCTGGGCCCGCGCGACCGGGCGATTGATGCACTGCACCTGATGCATGATGGCGGCTTCCGTCACGTGCCGGTGATCGAGCGCGGCCGCGTCGTCGCCCTCGTGCTGCGCAGCGACTTCCGGGCGCTGGAGCGCGCGCAGATCGAGGCGGAGGAAGAGATCTTCGCGACCCTGCGATAGAGTCGTTCCCGCCACCCTCGAACACGTCGCGTTCGGATGGAATCCCCTGGGCTCGCGACGGTGGTCGCAGGAGCGCTGGCTGAGCAGATGCCGCAAGCGAGCGCCGCCTGCTCTAGGCACCTCCGACGCTCCGCCCTAGTCTGCCGAGGGACGGAGGACCGACGATGCCGGAAAGCCATATCGACACCAAGCTCGCCCAGGAGGCCACGCTGCCGCTCGCCGGCATCCGCGTGCTGGACCTTACTCTGGCCCGCGCCGGCCCGACCTGCGTGCGCCACCTGGCCGACTGGGGCGCCGAGGTGATCCGCGTCGAGCCGCCCTCCTTCAACGATGGCCTCGGCGGGTCCCGCGACGGCTACGACTTCCAGAACCTGCACCGCAACAAGCGGTCGATCGCGCTCGACCTGAAGACCGAGGACGGCAAGAAGGCCTTCTTCGAGCTGGCGAAGACCGCCGACGTGCTGGTCGAGAACATGCGCGTGCGCGTGAAGCACCGCCTCGGCATCGCGCCCGAGCAGGTGCACGCGGTGAATCCGCGCCTCGTCTACGCCTCGATCTCCGGCTTCGGCCAGACCGGTCCGTACAGCGAGCGCGCCGGCGTCGACCAGATCGCCCAGGGCATGGGCGGCATGATGACCATCACCGGCGAGAAGGGCCGCGGCCCGATGCGCGCGGGCATCCCCTTCGTCGATCTCACCGCGGGCAACCTCCTTGCGCTCGCCGTGATGATGGCGCTGTGGGAGCGTGAGAAGACCGGCAAGGGCCGCTGGGTGCACACCTCGCTGCTCGAAGCCATGGTGTTCATGCTCGACCTGCAGGCGGCACGCTACCTGATGGATGGCGAGGTGCCCGGCCAGGCCGGCAACGACCATCCGGTGAACATCCCGATGGGCGCCTTCGACACGGCCGACAAGCCGGTGAACATCGCCGCCTCCTCGCCGAAGATGTGGGCGCAGTTCGCCGAGGCGGTGGGCCACAAGGAATGGCTCGAGGTCGAGCAGTGGAAGACCGCCAAGGGCCGCAGCGACGACCGCGCCAACCTCAACGCCGCCATTACCGCGGTCTTCAAGACGCAGCCGTCCGAGCACTGGATCGACCTGCTGGAGCGCATCGGCATCCCTTGCGGCCCGATCAACAAGGTCGATCAGGTCTTCGCCGACCCGCAGGTGCAGCACCTGAAGATGGCGATGCCGATCACCATCCCCGGCCGCGGCGACACGAACCTCGTCTCCACCGCCATCAACATCGAAGGCCATGACAGCCAGGTGCGGCGCATCCCGCCGAAGCTCGGCGAGCATTCGGCCGAGATCCTGAAGGAACATGGCTACAGCGACGACGACGTGGCCCGCCTGCGCGGCCTCGGCGTGATCAGCGGGGCCTGAGCACGATGGAGTTCGCGGACGGCAAGATCCTCGCCGAGATCAAGGACGGCGTCGGGCGCATCACCTTCAACCAGCCCGAGAAGCGCAACGCCATGTCGGTCACGATGTGGGCCGGCATGGGCGAGGCGCTCGACCTGTTCGAGGCCGATGCTTCCGTCCGCTGCGTGGTGCTGACCGGTGCCGGGGACAAGGCCTTCGTCTCCGGCGCCGACATCAGCCAGTTCGACAAGCTGCGCTCGGATGCCGATGCGCAGCGCGAATACAGCCGGCAGACGGCGGGCGGGCGGCTTAAGCTCGCCACCTTCCCCAAGCCGGTCATCGCGGAGATCCGCGGCTTCTGCATGGGCGGCGGGCTTGGCATCGCCATGTCCTGCGACATCCGCATCGCCGCCGAGGGCAGCCAGTTCGGCATCCCGGCCGCGAGGCTCGGCATCGCCTACGGCTTCGACATGGTGCGGCACCTGGTCGCGCTCGTCGGCCCGGCGCATGCCAACATGATCCTGATGACCGGCGAACGCTTCCCGGCCGAGGAAGCCCAGCGCGTCGGCCTGATCAACAAGGTGGTGCCGGCCGATGCCCTGACCGCCGAGATCGCGAAGCTGACCGCGACGCTCGCGGTGAATGCGCCGCTGTCGCTCTACGCGAACAAGCGCACGGTGCAGGCGGTGCTGCAGGACCGGGCGGACCGCGACATCGCAGCGATCAACGCGGCGATGGCCGCGTGCTTCGACAGCGCGGACTACCAGGAAGGCCGCAAGGCGTTCATGGAAAAGCGGAAGCCGGCATTCCAGGGGCGGTGACCGACCGCGCGGCGGGTGGCCGGAAAGGGGCTTTGCCCCTCTCCGGACCTCTCCCCAGCAAAGGCCGAAGGGCCTTTGCAAACCTCAATCCGGCGTTGGGCAGGTCAGTTCATCGGACAGGGTGAGGTGGCGTTGTACGCCCGTCGGAGTGCGCGGTTTTGCGCGAACGGTACCGCTCACGGGCACGGCGCCACCGTTTTTCCAGGCGCCCCCGTCGTGCCCGGCGCCAAGTCCAGGTTTCCAAAGGCCCTTCGGCCTTTGGCGGGGAGGGTTCGGGAGGGGCAGAGCCCCTCCTGATCACCCGATCCCCCGTTCCGTCTTCGTCGCGGCCAGGTCGTCCTCGATGAACGCCTGCACCAGATCCTCCAGCGACTCCTGCTCGACGAAGCCGACGCGCCGGGCGCGAGCCGGGTCGAAGGCCGCGGGCCAGCCGACGACGATGTCGTAGACTTCCCGGTCGAAGGCGAAACCCACCTTCTCCCGTGCTTCCGTGCCGGCCACTGCCTCCAGCGCTTCCAGCATCTTCGCGACCGTCGCGCTGCGGCCTGGCGGGTTGATGCCGCGATCGGCGCCGAGCGGCACCGTGTCCATCGTCGCCGCGTGCAGGAACCATTCCATCGCGCTGCGCGGCGAGCAGATCCACACGGCGAATTCCGGCGGGACGGGGCAGTCGGTCGACAGCCCCAGCAGCGGCTCACGCACCACGGCCGAGACGAAGGACGATGCCGCCTTGTTCGGCCGCCCGGGCCGCACCATCACCGTCGGCAGGCGGATGTTGACGGCATCGAGGAAGCCCTTGCGCGTCGCATCCTGCAGCAGCAATTCGCCGATCGCCTTCTGCGCGCCATAGGAATTCGTCGGCACCTGCCGCCCGTCATCCGGCACCACCGCATCCTGCCCGCCCCCGAAGGAGGCGACGGAGGAGGTGAAGATCACCCGCGGCTTCGTGCCCAGCGCGCGGCAGGCGGCAAGCACCGCCAGCGTCCCGTGCAGGTTTACCTTCAGCCCGAGATCGAAATCCGCCTCCGCCGCCGCGCTGACCACGGCGGCCAGGTGGAAGACCACCTGTGTCCCGGCCGGGATCGCCGCGGCCACGGCGGCCGTATCGGCGACATCGCCGCCAAGGCAAGTGACGGGGAAGGGCGCATCGATCGCGGCGGGCGCGGCCAGGTCGAACAGCGTCAGCCCTGTGATCGGCTTCCCGCCAAGCGTGCCGTCCCTGGCGAGCCGCGCGGCCAGCTTCTTCCCGAGGAAACCGCCGCCGCCGAGAATGGTGATGCGCATGGTCGCTCCCGTCCCTGAGCCGGTCACGTTGCGCCGCCGCGGCCAAGGCGCCAAGCCCCGCCCAAGGCTTGACCGCGCCCCCGGCGCGGGCGCATGGCCGGGGTATGATCCCGACCCGTCCATTCCGCTTCATGATGAACCGTCGCCACGGCACGCCGGGCGTCGTGGTGCTTCCCGATTCGGGCTTCCGCCGCGCGCAGGAGGAGATCGCCTCCTGGCCGGGCCATGCGCAGACGCCGCTGGTCGAACTGCCCGATGTCGCCGTCGCGGCAAGGGTCGGCGCCGTGGCCTACAAGCATGAGGCAACGCGCTTCGGTCTCGGGTCCTTCAAGGCGCTCGGCGGTGCCTACGCCGTGATGCGGCTGCTGCAGGCCGAGCTCGCGAAGCGCGGCGTGGCGAACGCCGCGACCGCGGCCGAGCTGATGGAGGGCAAGTACAAGGACGCGACGAAGGCGATCACCGTCTGCTGTGCGACCGACGGCAATCACGGCCGCTCGGTCGCCTGGGGCGCGAAGCTGTTCGGCGCCGCCTGCGTCATCTTCGTGCACGAACATGTCAGCCAGGGCCGTCGCGACGCCATCGCGAAGTATGGCGCCGAGATTCGCGTCGTCCCCGGCAACTACGATGATGCGGTGCGTGAGGCGCAGAAGCAGGCCGACGCGAACAAGTGGTTCGTCGTCTCCGATACCTCCTATCCGGGCTATACCGAGGTGCCGCGCGACGTGATGCAGGGCTACCGCGTCATGGCGGAGGAGGCGGCGACGCAGTTCGGCGCCGCGCCGACGCATGTCTTCATCCAGGGCGGCGTCGGCGGCGTCGCGGCCGCCGTCTCGGCGCAGATGCGCGCGCGCTTCGGCACCGGCGTGCGCATCGTCGTCGTCGAGCCCGAGAAGGCGGCATGCCTTCTCGCCAGCGCCGAGGCCGGGGAGCCCGTCTCGGTGCCCGGCGACCTCGACACGCTGATGGCCGGTCTCGCCTGCGGCGAGCCCTCGCTGCTCGCCTGGCAGGAACTGGAACGCGCCGCCTTCGCCTTCATGGCTGTGCCGGACGAGTCCGCGGTGGACTGCATGAAGGTACTGGATGCCCGGACGCCGGTCGTCGTGGCGGGGGAGAGTGCAGTCGCCGGTCTCGCCGGGCTGCTGCTTGCTGCCGGCGAACCATTCGCACGCGCAGCATTGGGCCTCGAATCCGACAGCCGCATCGTGCTGTTCGGCACCGAGGGCGCGACCGACCCCGAGGTTTATGCGCGCCTTGTCGGTCACGCCCCTTCATCGGATTGACATCGATCTGTAATCTCTCCGCAAAATGGCGCGGCTAAGCCGCCGCATCGCCACTGGGAGAGGACGACGCTATGCACCGCCGTACATTGCTGACCGGGGCGATGTCCCTGGGTGTCGCCGCGCCCGCGCTGGGCCAGACCCAGCCGACCGAGATCCAGTTCTGGCACGGCCTCGCCCAGCCGCTTGGCGGCATGCTGGAAAAGCGCGCCACGGATTTCAACGCGACGCAGCAGCGCTTCAAGATCGTGCCCACCTTTCGCGGCTCCTACCCGGAGACGATGGTCGCCGCGATCGCCGCCTTCCGCGCCAACAATGCCCCGCACATCGTCCAGATGTTCGAGGTCGGCACCGGTACGATGATGAACGCCGGCCGCGCGGTGAAGCCGGTGCATGAGCTGCTGGCCGAAACCGGCGTGCAGATCGACTTCGACGACTACCTGCCCGGCGTGCGCGGCTACTACAGCCTGTCGGACGGTCGGATGATGTCGATGCCGTTCAACAGCTCGACCACCATCGTCTGGTACAACAAGGACGCCTTCCGCGCCGCCGGGCTCGACCCCGACAAGTTCCCCGAGCACTGGCAGCAGGTCGCGGAGATGCTGCCGAAGCTGAAGGGCGCCGCCGGCACGCAGGTGCCGATGAGCACCGCTTGGCTGACCTGGGCGCATGTCGAGAACTTCTCGGCGATCCACGACATCCCGCTCGCCACGCTGGCGAACGGCTTCGGCGGCCTCGGCACCGAGCTGCAGATCAACAACCCGCTGGTGCAGCGCCACATGGCGAACCTGGTCCAGTGGCAGAAGGACAGCCTGTTCCGTTACGGCGGCCGCAACAACGCCGGCGAGCCCGCCTTCCCGAACGGGGAGGCGGCGATCATGTTCACCTCCTCCGGCTTCCGCGCCCGCGTGCAGCGTGAGGCCCGCTTCAACTGGGGCGTGGCGATGCTGCCCTATTACGAGGGCACGCCGCGCGCGCCGATCAACTCGATCATCGGCGGTGCGAGCCTCTGGGTGATGAACAAGGGGCCCGCCGCCGGCGGCGGACGCTCGCGCGACGAGTTCCAGGGCGTGGCGGAGTTCTTCAAGTACCTGTCGAACCCCGAGGTCGATGCGCAGTGGCACATGGACACCGGCTATGTCCCGGTGCGCCGCGCCTCCTACGCCATCGCGCGGGAGAAGGGCTTCTACCGCGACAACCCCGGCGCCGACGTGCCGATCGAGCAGCTGCTGCGCGGCGGCGGCACGCTGACCGACAACAGCCGCGGCATCCGCCTGGGCGGCTTCGTCGAGATCCGCACCATCATGGAGGAGGAGATGGAGCGCGCCTTCCAGGGCCAGCAGACGGCCCAGCAGGCACTCGCCAACGCCACGACGCGCGGCAACCAGGTGCTGCGCAACTTCGAACGCGCGAATCGCGGCTGATGACGCATCCGTCGCCGCGGGGGATGGCATGAGAAAGAAGGTCATCTTCCGCGGCGTCGCGCTGCCCTATCTGCTGCTGCTGCCGCAGCTTCTCATCACCGCGGTCTTCTTCTTCTGGCCGGCGGGGATGGCGGTCTGGCAGTCCACCCAGCGCGAGGACGCCTTCGGGCTCAGCTCCGAATTCGTCGCGCTGGAGAATTTCACCGACCTGTTCCGCGACCCGATCTACCTGAACGCGGCGTGGAACACGGCGGTCTTCTCGACCGCGGTCGCCGCGCTTGCGCTCGGCGCGGCGCTGTTCCTAGCGGTGCAGGCGGACAAGCAGATCCGCGCGGCGGGCCTCTACAAGACGCTGCTGATCTGGCCCTATGCCGTGGCACCCGCGCTTGCCGCCGTGCTTTGGCTGTTCATCTTCCACCCGTCGATCGGGCTGGTGGGACGGGGCTTCGCCGCCATCGGCATCAACTGGGACTACCGGGTGAATGGCGGGCAGGCGATGACCATGGTCATCATCGCGGCGGCGTGGAAGCAGGTGTCCTACAACTTCATCTTCTTCCTGGCGGGGCTGCAGTCGATCCCGACCTCGGTGCTGGAAGCCGCGGCGATCGACGGCGCGCGGCCGATGCGCCGCTTCTGGACGGTGATCTTCCCGCTGTTGTCACCCACCGCCTTCTTCCTGCTGGTGGTGAACCTGGTCTACGCCTTCTTCGACACCTTTGGCGTGATCCACGCACTGACGCGCGGCGGGCCCGGCAACGCGACGGAGACGCTGATCTACAAGGTCTATGTGGACGGCGTGCAGAACCTGAACTTCGGGTCTTCCGCCGCGCAATCGGTGATCCTGATGGTCATCGTGATCGGCCTGACGGCCATCCAGTTCCGCTTCATCGAACGCCGGGTGCACTACTGATGTCGGGTACGGCCATCGATGTCGAACGCCTCGCCGCGGCGGCCCGCCGACGCAAGGCACGGGACCGCTTCTTCACCTATCTCGCCCTGACCCTCGGCGTGATCGTCTTCGCCCTGCCGATCTGGATCACCCTCGTCGGGTCCACCCACGACACCGACACGATCGGGCGCGGCGACGTGCCGCTGCTGCCGGGGACCGAGGCACTGAACAACTACGCCCATGCCTGGGCGCAGGGCGGCGGCGGGCGCAACACCTTCGCCGTGCCGGCCTCCACCATGTTGTGGAACAGCCTGATCATGGCGCTGGTGATCGCCGTCGGAAAGATCGCGATCTCCCTGCTGTCGGCCTTCGCCGTGGTATTCTTCTCCTTCCCGCTGCGAATGTTCTTCTTCTGGATGATCTTCATCACCCTGATGCTGCCGGTCGAGGTGCGCATCATCCCCACCTTCCAGGTGATGACCGATCTGTCGCTGATCGACACGATGACGGGCCTGACCCTGCCGCTGATCGCGTCGGCCACCGCGACTCTGCTGTTCCGCCAATTCTTCCTGACCATTCCGGACGAGTATGTGGAAGCCGCCAAGGTCGACGGCGCCGGCCCCATGCGGTTCTTCAAGGATGTCGTGCTGCCGCTGTCGGTCACCAGCATGGCGGCGCTGTTCGTCATCCAGTTCATCTACGGTTGGAATCAGTATCTCTGGCCGCTGCTGATGGTCTCGGACCGGGACCTCGAGACCGTCATCGTCGGGCTGACCAAGATGATCGGCATCGGCGACACGCAGAATGAGTGGAACCTGATCATGACCACGGCGGTCTTCGCCCTGCTGCCGCCGGTCGCCGTGGTGGTGCTGATGCAGCGCTGGTTCATCAAGGGCCTGACCGAGACGGAGAAATAGCGCGTGGCCAGTCTCGACATCGAGGGCGTGACGAAGTCCTTTGGCGCAACCAAGGTCCTGCATGGCATCGACCTCGCCATCCGCGACGGCGAGATGGTGGTGATCGTCGGCGCCTCCGGCTGCGGCAAGTCAACGCTGCTGCGCATCGTCGCCGGCCTCGAGAGCCCGACCGGCGGCGCCGTGCTGATCGACGGCGTCAACGTCACGCCGCTGGAACCGGCCGACCGCGACATCGCCATGGTCTTCCAGACCTATGCGCTCTATCCGCACATGTCGGTCTTCGACAACATGGCCTATGGCCTGAAGATCCGCGGCCTGCCGAAGGATGAGATCCGCCGCCGCGTCCAGGAAGCCGCCGACCTGCTCTCCATCGGCCAACTCCTCGACCGCAAGCCGCGCCAGCTCTCCGGCGGCCAGCGCCAGCGCGTCGCCATGGGCCGCGCCATCGTGCGCCACCCCAAGCTGTTCCTGTTCGACGAGCCGCTGTCCAACCTGGACGCCAAGCTCCGCGTGCAGATGCGCGCCGAGATCCGCCGGCTGCAGAAGCGGCTCTCCGTTACCTCGCTGTTCGTCACGCATGACCAGGTCGAGGCGATGACGCTGGGCGACCGGCTGGTCGTGATGCATGAGGGCCGCGCGGCGCAGATCGGCACGCCGATGGAGGTATGGTCGAAGCCCGCCGACACCTATGTCGCGAGCTTCATCGGCAGTCCGGCGATGAATTTCCTCGCGGCGACCCTCGTGGAAGGCGGTGCTGCCGCGCGCCTCGCCAATGGCACCGTCTGGCCCCTGACGGACGGGGCGCGCGCGGGCGGGGAGGGCCGCCCGGTCACCATCGGCATCCGCCCCGAACACCTGATGCCGGACCCCGCGGCCGGCCTGCTCATCGCGGTCGAACTCGCCGAGCCGCTCGGCTCGGAGACCGTCCTGCACGGCCGCCTCGCGGACGGCACCACGCTCACCGCGCGCATCGCCGGCGTCGCGACGGCGGAGGCGATCCGCGTCTCCCCCGAGCCCGGCACGCTGCACGTCTTCGACGCCGAGACGGGCAAGCGCGTCGTTCCTTGACGCCACCGGCGCGTCCTCCCGACACTGTGCGCGATGCGGGCATCTGACCCGCCACGGGAGGATACCGCCATGAAGCGCCGCCACGTCCTGCAGCTCGCCGCCCTCACGCCTGCCGCCGCCGCGCAGGCGCAGACGGCCGCCTGGCCGACCCAGCCCGTGCGCATGGTCATTCCCTTCGCGGCGGGTGGCCCCACCGACGTGGTCGGCCGGCTGCTGGCCGACAGGATGAGCGAGTTCCTGCCCCAGCGCGTCGTGGTGGAGAACCGCACCGGCTCCGGCGTCGTCATCGGCACGGAAGTCGTTGCGAAATCCCCCAAGGACGGGTCGGTCATCCTCTACAACACGATCGCCCACGCGGTGCTGCGCGCGCTGTTCCCGCGCCTGTCCTTCGATCCGGTCGGGGATTTCACGCCGGTCGCGCTGTGCGGCCAGATCCCGATGATCATGCTCGTGCATCCGTCGCTCGGCGTTTCGAATGCGCAGGAACTGATCGCCCTGCTGCGCGCGAATCCGGGCAAGTACGACTATGCCAGCAGCGGCAATGGCGGCGCGGTGCACCTCGCGACCGAACTGCTCTGGCATCAGGCGGGCGGGCTGCGCGTGAACCACGTGCCCTATCGCGGTTCCAGCCAGGCGATGGCCGATGTGCTGTCGGGCCGCATTCCCATCATCATGGATGTCGCCGCGGGCGCGGTGCCGTACCTTCAGCGCGGCGAACTGCGCGCCATCGGCATCAGCGACATGCAGCGCAATCCGGCGGCGCCGAGCGTGCCGACCTTCAACGAACAGGGCGTCACGGGCTTCGTCGCCTACACCTGGCACATGGTGCTGGTACCGGCCGGCACGCCGGAGCCGATCGTCACGGCGATGAACGCGGCCATCAACCGTGCGCTGAACTTGCCCGGCGTGAAGGAACGGCTGCAGGAACTGACCATGACCGTGGTCTCCGACAGCACGCCGGCGAGCGCGAAGGCGTTCCTCGATGCCGAGATCGCGAAGTGGGAACCGATCATCCGCAGCGCCAACATCACCGCCAATTGATGATTTCGATTCCGGTGTAACGACGGGTTTCTCCTGGTTGACGGGTTCGACGTCGCCCGCCAAGTGTCCCCGCATCTGGGAGAACCCAAACATGAACCGTCGTAACCTACTGGGCCTCGGCGCTGCCGCGGCCCTTGCCCCTGTTGCCGCCCGGGCCCAGGGCCCCGCTTGGCCGACGCAGCCCGTGCGGTTGGTCGTACCCTTCGCCGCGGGCGGGCCGACCGATATTCCGGCGCGCCTCTTCGCCGACGAGATCTCGAAGATCCTGCCGCAGCGCATGATCGTCGAGAACCGCACCGGCGCCGGGGTGGTCGTCGGCACCGACGCGGTGGCCAAGGCGCCAAAGGACGGCAGCGCACTGCTCTACACGACTGTCGCGCATTCCGTGCTGCGGCCGCTTTTCCCGCGCCTGCCTTTCGATCCGGTGGCGGATTTCGCGCCCGTCTCGCTGATCGGCGTGATCCCGATGGTGATCACGGTCAACAAGGACTTCCCGGCCCGGACGCTGCAGGAACTGATCGAGAAGCTGCGTGCCGAGCCCGGCAAGCATGACTACGCCAGCAGCGGCAATGGCGGCGCACTGCACCTCGCGAGCGAGCTCCTGCTGCGCCGCGCGAATGTCCGTGCCAACCACGTGCCCTATCGCGGCACCGCGGCGGCGATGCCGGATGTGCTGAACGGCACCATCCCCATCATCGTCGACGTCGCGACGACGACGCTGCCGTTCGTTCAGCGCGGGGAAACGCGCGCGCTCGCCGTGATGGACAGCCAGCGCCTGCCGCAGCTGCCGGACGTCCCGACCACGGCCGAGGCCGGGTTTCCTGGCCTCGAGGCCTATACCTGGCACATGGTGCTCGGCCCGGCGGGAACGCCCGATCCGATCATCAACGCCGCGGCGGACGCCTTCGGTCGCGTGGCCAAGGAACAGAGCGTGCGCACGCGCCTGTCCGACCTCGCCATGCGCGTCGTGGACGACCAGTCGCCTGCCTATGCGAAGTCCTGGCTCGATTCCGAGCGGACCAAGTGGGAGGCGATCATCCAGGAAGCCGGGATCCGCGTGGACTGACTGGCGCCGGCCGCCGCCGTCAGCCCGGCGGCGGCCCGCCCATCCGCCCGCGCGCCTGCGCCACCGCCGCCTCCTGCGGGGCGATGGCGACCTGGGTCCCGTCCTGCCATTGCAGCAGCATCGGCTTCGCGCGCGTGTTCTGTCCGCGCTCGTCGAAGCGCATGCCCCAGCCGTTGGCGATCGTTCCCTCCGCCATCTCGGTCGCCAGCACGGCGGCACGGACGCGGTCCTTGTCCATGCCGCCCGCGCGCTGGATGGCATCCAGGAACACTCTCGCCCCGACATAATTCGTCAGCGAATGGCCGGATCGCGGCTCCGACCCGTAGCGCCGCTTGTACAGCTCCACGAAGGCGGTGACGCCCGGCGCGTAGCGCTCGTTCACCGCGAACTGCGTGAAGTCCACATTCATCACGCCGTTGGAGGCGGGGCCGATGGCGCGGGGCGTCTCGCTCAACGAGTAGCCCGCACCGGCGCCAATCACCATGCGCGGTTTCCAGTTCGCTTCCTGCATGCCGCGGAAGAACAGCAGGATGTCGTTCTGATAACCGGTGTGCAGCACGATCTCGGCATTCGCGCCTCGCAGGCGCTGGATCGCCGAGGTCAGCTCGGTCGCCCGCACCGAGTAGGCGAGCTTCTCGACGAGGTTCAGCCCACGCGCACGAAGCTGCTGTTCCTGGAAGCCGGCAACGGTCTGGCCGTACAGCCCGTCCTCATGCAGCACGGCGATGCGCAGCGTCGTGGGGTCGGCGCCATAGAGCGGCGCGAGCGCATCGACGATGGCGGCGCCCGCCGTCGCGGCGAAGTCCGATGCGCGCGGACAGCTGCGAAAGACGTAGCGAAGCCCGCGCTCCGTGATCGGATCCGCGATGGCACCCAATTCGAAATAGGGGATGCCCTGCGGCTCGGTCACTTGCGTCGCGGCGAAGCTCAGGCCCGAGGCGAAGGTGCCGAACACCGCCGGGACGCGTTCGGCACCCATCAGCCGGCGCACCTCAGCGATGGCCTGCCCCTGGTCGACCGCATCGCCTTGCGCCAGGCGAAGCTGTCGTCCGAGCACGCCGCCGGCCGCGTTACGTTCCTCCGCCGCGATCTCGAGGCCGCGGAAGCTCTCGTCGCCCAGCAGGGCCAGTGGGCCGGTGAATGGGAACAGCGCGCCGAGCTTGAGCTCCTGCGCCTGCTGCGCCGCGGCGAGGCCCGGCGCCGCGAGCGCGGCGGCAAGGCCCGCCAGCAGCGGGCGGCGACGGAACTGCGGCATGCTGTCCTCCCGGTGCGCGACCTCGGGCGCGATGTTTCCGCGCCACGGCGCTCCGTGGCAAGCCCACCATCCGCTTGACGGACCTGCGCCCCGGAGAGATTGGTCGCGAGACGCTAGGAAAGGGATGATGCGCATGGCCAGCCTGCCGCAGGAGATGACGATCATCGATCACGGCGCCGGCGGTGGGCCGGAGGTGATGCAGGTCGCGCGCGCCCCCGTTCCGACACCGCAACCGGACGAGGTGCTGATCCGCGTCATGGTCACGGGTGTGAACCGCCCCGACGTGGCGCAGCGCGGCGGCAGCTATCCCCCGCCGCCCGGCGCCAGCCCCGTCATGGGCCTGGAATGCGCGGGTGAGGTGGTGGCGGTTGGCGCGGCGGCCACCCGCTACAAGCCCGGCGACCGCGTCTGCGCCCTGACCAATGGCGGCGCCTATGCCGAGTACTGCACGGCGCCCGAGGCGCAGACGCTGCCCTGGCCGGCCGGCTACGACGCGACGCGCGCCGCCGCGTTGCCCGAGACCTTCTTCACGGTCTGGGCCAATCTGTTCGGCCACGGCCGGCTGCAGGATGGCGAGACCGTGCTGATCCATGGCGGCACCTCCGGCATCGGCGTCACCGCCATCCAGCTGGCCAAGGCGTTCGGCGCGCGGGTCTTCGCCACGGCGGGGAGCGACGACAAGTGCGCGGCCTGCCTGCGCCTGGGCGCCGATGCCGCGATCAACTACCGCACGCAGGACTTCGCCGAGGAAGTCCGCAGCCTGACCGGGAAGAAGGGCGTCGACGTCATCCTCGACATGGTCGGCGGGTCGTATTTCCAGCGCAACCTTCGCAGCCTTGCCATGGATGGGCGCCTGGTGCTGATCGCCTTCCTCGGCGGGCCGGAGGCGGAGAAGGCCGATCTCCGCCCGATCATGGTGAAGCGCCTGACCGTCACGGGCAGCACGATGCGGCCGCGCACCACGATGCAGAAGGGCAAGCTCGCCGCCGCGCTGGAAGCCAAGGTCTGGCCGATCCTCGCCAAGGGCGCCTGCGGGCCGGAGATTTTCCGCGTCTTCCCGCTCGCCGAGGCCGCCGAGGCGCATCGGCTGATGGAAAGCAGCACGCATATCGGCAAGATCATGCTGAAGGTCGCCGACTGACCAACGGAGAGGGCACCATGTTCGACCTGACCGGCAAGGTCGCCCTGATCACCGGCGCCAATGGCGGTATTCCGCGCGCGACGGCGGCACTGTTCCGCCGCCTCGGTGCGCATCTGGTGCTGACCGATCTCGACCCCGTCGCGATCGACGCCTTCGCCGCCACGTTGCCGCCCGGCGAGGCGCGCATCGTGACCGCGCGCGCCGACGTCGCTCAGGCGGCCGAGGTGGATGCGGCGATGGAATTAGCCGCCCGCGAATTTGGCGGCATCGACATCCTCGTGACCGGCGCCGGCCTCTATGTCGAGCAGGAGGTCACGGCCATGACGGATGCCGACTGGCGGCGCACCGTCGCGGTCAATCTGGACGGCGTGTTCCATGCCTGCCGCGCCGCGATGCCGCTGCTGCGGAGCGGCGGGTCGATCGTCAACATGGCGTCCATGGCCGGGCATCGCGGCTCGGTGCGGCATGCGCACTACGCAGCCTGCAAGGCTGCGGTCCTTGGCTTCACGCGGTCGCTGGTGCATGAGCTCAGCCCGCGTGGCATCCGCGCCAACTGCGTCTCGCCCGGCATCATCGCGACGCCGATGACGGAGGAGATCATGGCGCGCAACGGCGCCGCGCTTCTCGCCGCGACACCGATGCGCCGCTTCGGCTCGCCCGAGGAAGTCGCCTCGGCCATCGCCTTCCTCGCCTCCGACGCTGCCGCCTTCGTCACCGGCGAGACGATTCACATCAATGGCGGCCTCTACATGGACTGAATCATGTTTTTTGCACTGATCGCCGTGGTCGCCGTGCTCGCGCTGGCCATCGGTCGGCAGCCGCGCGGCCCGATGCGGGCGCTTGCCGCCGGCATCGCAGTTCTGGCGCTGTGCAGCGCCGCGATGGTCAGGCTGCGCGCGGGCAATCTTCCCGGCCATCGGCCGCGGCGTTGGCGCAGCGCATCCTGATTGACGAATTCATCGGCGGGCCGCTTTCCAAAAAGCCGCGCATGCGCTCAGATTGGCACGGAAGCTGCGGAGGCGCGGCGATACGTCGAACGGACCGGGACGGATTGCGAGAACGATGCGCTCGGCCCTGCATCTCCTGATTGTGGCGATCCTGCTGTTCGGCGGCGCCTGGCCCGTCACGAAGGCTGCATTGGCGCACGCGACGCCGATGTGGTTCGCGGTCGGCCGCGCCGGGCTTGCGGCGCTCGTGTCGGCGGGGGTCCTTGCGGCACTCGGACGGCTGCATCTGCCGCATCGTCGCGACATGGCCTCGGTGCTCGCGCTCGGACTGCTGCAACTCGGCGCCTTCTTCGTGCTCGCCCATGCCGCCGTGTCCCTCGTGCAGGCGGGCCGGACGGCAATCATCTCGGCAGTGGTGACCTATTGGCTCATTCCACTATCGGTCTTCGTGCTGGGGGAAAAGGTACCCGCGCATCGCTGGGCCGCGGCAGGACTCGGCCTGGCGGGCGTCGCGGTGCTGGCAGGCCCCTGGGCGGTTGACTGGGCCGATCCCAATCAGCTTCTCGGCCATCTCATGCTCGTGCTGGCGGCGCTGTTCTGGACGCTCGCCATCATCACCACGCGGCGCTTCCCGCCGCACAGCCCGATCTTCGAACTGCTGCCCTGGTGCTTCGCGCTGGCGACGGTGCTGATCCTGCCCTTCGCGCTGGTGCTGGAACCGGCGGGCGGCATCTTCGGACCGTCCTGGCCATACATGCTCTACATCGGGCTGATCGTCGCACCGATCGGGACCTGGTGCGTCATCGAGGTCGGGCGCCGGCTGCCCGGCGCCGTCGCCTCGGTGGCCTTCCTGCTGGTGCCGGCCTTCGGCGTACTCGTCAGCAATCTCTGGCTGGGCGAGCCGCTGGGCTGGGACATGCTGCTGGGCGGCGGGCTGATCGTCGCCTCGGTCGTGCTGGCGTCGCGCCGATGAAGCTCGCGCTATCCGAAGCAGGGGAGGGCCCGCCGCTGATCCTCCTGCACGGGTTGTTCGGCGCCGGACAGAACTGGGGCGGCATCCGCCGGGCGCTGGCGCCGCGGTTCCGTGTGCTGACGCCGGACCTGCGCAACCATGGTACCTCTCCGCGCGCTGCGGCGATGGACTACGCCACCATGGCCGAGGACATCGTCGAGACGATGCACGCCGCCGG
Source organism: Neoroseomonas terrae (assembly GCF_018129025.1). Lineage (GTDB taxonomy): Bacteria > Pseudomonadota > Alphaproteobacteria > Acetobacterales > Acetobacteraceae > Neoroseomonas > Neoroseomonas terrae. The sequence goes on from NZ_JAAEDI010000020.1 coordinate 61,769, forward strand.
CCTGTCGCGGGCTGCGGTGCTCGGCCATTCGATGGGCGGCAAGGTGGCGATGGCGCTGGCGCTGGCGCACCCCGATCGCGTGGAGCGGCTGGTTGTCGCCGACATCGCGCCGATACGCTACAAACCCACGCTGCGCGGCTACATCGACGCCATGCAGGCGGTCCCGCTGCGCCCCGGCCTGACGCGCAAGGATGCCGATGCGGCGCTGGCCGCGGCCGTCCCGGAAGCGGGCATCCGGGCCTTCCTGCTGCAAAGCCTGCGCTTCGAGGAAGACCCGCCATCCTGGCGCCTCGGCCTGCCGGAACTTGCCGCCGCCATGCCGGTCATCGAGGATTTCGATCCGCCCGCGGGCGCGCGATATGACGGCCCGGTGCTGGTCATGGGCGGCGCCCTGTCGCCCTACATCAGGCCGGAGCATCACGACGCCTTTCGCGCGCTGTTCCCGCACGCGACCTTCGCGACGGTCCCCAAGGCAGGCCACTGGATCCATGCCGAGAACCCGCAGGGCTTCCTGGAGGCGCTGGAGCCGTTCCTCGCCGGTTAGAGCCGATCGCATTCGGCTTGAGGCATCAGCGCACGCGACGATGCTCGCGCGACGGAAGGCCGGCGCAGGCGGCCTGAGCGCGAGCGACCTCTAGGCCGGCGCCACCCAGGCGAGGATATGGGTGCCGACCAGGCAGGTCTCGCCGTCCTGGTTCACCACCTCCAGCCGCGCGCGCGTCCGGCCCCGCGCGTCGTCCACCTCCTCGATGACGTAGCGGGCGGTCAGAGTCTCCCCGGCGAAGACGGGCCGGGTGAAGCGGATGCGGTCATACCCGGCCGAGACCGGCGTCCCGGCGGCCCCGCGCGCGACGGAACGGCGCGACATCATGCTCGCTGTCGTGGACAGCAGCCCCATCACAAGCGCCCCATGCGCGATGCAGCGCCCGAACGCCGTGCGCGCCGCGAAATCCGGGTCGGTATGCACCGGATCGTCGTCGCCGCTGATGCGGGCGAAGGCGGCGATGTCCTCCGCCCCGATGGTCCGCATGTACTCGGCCGCCTCGCCGGCTTCGAGCCAAGTCTTCACGCCAGCCGCGCCGCCGCCGCGCGGCCCGGCCGCGGCTTCAACCGCGCCGCCAGCCCCATCGGCCCATCCGCGAACAGCGCCGCGTCCATCGTCCTCAGGGAGGGCGACACGGCGGGCCGGAAGTCCATCGCGCCGATCACCTCCTCGACCGCGAGGCCCGGCGCGATCTCCATGAGTTCCGGCCCATCTTCGCCAAGCCGGAACACGGCGCGTTCCGTCACATACAACACCTGTTGCCCCCGCTCCCGCGCATAGGGGCCGGAGAAGGAGATCTGTTCCACCTGCCGCACAGCCTTCTTCGAATCCCCGGCCGTCAGCGTGCCGCCGAACACGACGCGCCCCGCCCCCTGGCTGATGTTCACGAATCCGCCCGGCCCGACGATCCGCCCGCCGAAGCGCGAGACGTTCACGTTCCCTGCCGCATCGAATTCCGCGAAGGACAGGAAGGCGAGGTCGAGCCCGCCGCCATCGTAGAAATCGAACTGATAGGGCTGGTCGATCTGCGCATCCGGGCTGCTTGCCGCGCCTGCCTCGTTCCCGCTCGCCGGCGCGCCGCCGATGTTGCCCTGCTCGTTGGTCAGGCAGATGCGGTCCAGCATCGCTTCCTCCGCCGCGACATTGGCGATGCCCGTGGAGATCCCCGAACCGAGGTTGCAGATCGCGCCTTCGAACAGTTCCATCGCGCCACGCCGCGCGACGATGCGCCGCGGCCCGGGCGGCAGGCGTGGCACCTCGTCCAGCGCCACGCGGTGATGACCGGAATAGGCGAGGCTGTCCTGCGTCTCGTAGGTCTGCCATTGCTCCGGCACGATGACGAAGGCATCGATCAGGATACCCGGCACCTTGACCATCTTCGGATGCAGCGTGCCGCGGGCTACCCGCCGCTTCGCCTGCGCGATCACCGGCGCGCCCTGCCGCCGCGCCGCCTGCGCGATGGACAGCATCTCGAGCGTCACCGCCTCATGCTCCATCGAGAGGTTGCCGGCCTCGTCGATCGCCGAGCCGCGGATGAAGGCGACGTCGATCCTGTAGGGCCTGTAGAACAGGTACTCCTCGCCGTGCAGCGTCAGGACCTCGATCAGATCCTCGGTCGCTCGCCGGCTCTGCCGCCCGCCGCCGATGCGCGGATCGATGAAGGTGCGCAGCCCCACCTTGGTCAGCAACCCCGCGCGCCCCGCCGCCATTTCCCGCATCAGCTGCGACAGCGCGCCCTGCGGCAGCGTGTAGGCCTCGATCTTCTCGTCCAGCGCGAGGCGCGCGATGCCCGGGCTGTTGACGAAGGTCCCGGAGACGACACGCTTCAGCAGCCCATCCTGCGCCAGGTGCCCCGCGCCGCGCGTCTTGCCATCGCCCAGGCCCACCGGATGCAGCGCCGTGATGCCGCGCGGCGCTCCCGTATCGCGGAAGCGATTGCCGACCGCCTCCAGCAACGCATCCGGCACGGCATGCCCGCCGCCCGAACCGCCGATCAGCGGCGTGTCCCCGTCACGCAAGGTGGCCGCCGCCTGTTCCGCGGTGATCTGTCTCATGCGGCTCCCTTCAGCGATCCCGGCGCGTGGCACAGCACGCGATGGCCGGGTGCGATCTCCGTCAGCGGCGGCGGCTCGGCGCAGACGCGCTGCGCCACCGGGCAGCGCGCCCGGAAGGCGCAGCCCTGAGGCAGGCGCAGCGTCGAGGGTGGCTCACCGCCCAGCACGATGCGCTGCCGCCCCGGTTCCGGCACCGCCGAGAGCAGCGACACCGTGTACGGATGCGCCGGATGCGCGAACAGCTCGCGCGCCGGCGCTTCCTCGACGATGCGTCCGAGATACATCACCGCGACCCGGTCGCAGAAGGCGCGCACCACCGCGAGGTCATGCGCGATGAACAGATAGGCGAGACCCATCCGTTCCCGCAGGTCGAGCATCAGGTTCAGCACCTGCGCCTGCACATTCACGTCGAGCGCCGAGACGGGCTCATCCGCCACGATCAGCGATGGTTCCAGGGCCAGCGCGCGCGCGATGGAAATGCGCTGTCGCTGCCCCCCCGAGAACTCATGCGGGAAGCGCGCCGCCCAAGCGGGGTTCAGCCCGACCAGCTCGAGCAGCGAAGCTATGCGTCCGGCCGCTTCCGCGGGCGATGCAGCGCGGCCGTGCACCAGCAGCGGCTCCGCCAGGATATCCCCCACCCGCATGCGCGGGTTCAGCGACGCATAGGGGTCCTGGAACACCATCTGCAGCCGCGGCCGCAACCGGCGCAGCGCCTCTCCGTTCAGCGTCGCGATGTCCTGCCCGTCGAAGCGGATGTCGCCGGCATCGGGCCGGTGCAACCGCGTAACCAGACGCGCGAGCGTCGACTTGCCGCAGCCGCTCTCGCCCACGATGCCGAGCCGCTCGCCCGGCATGACGTGCAACGACACGCCGTTCACCGCATGCACCACCTCCCGCGTGCCGAAGAACGTCTTCTTCGGCAAGGGGAAGTGCTTCACCAAGTCCCGCGCGACGAGCAACGGCTCCCGCGTCGATGGCTGCGGCGGCTTGGCATGGAGGGGTTCGGTGCGCGGCGGCAGGCGGCGCCCGTCCGCCGTCACCCAGCAGCGCGCCAAGCGCCCTGGCGCCACCTCGACCAGCGGCGGGCGTTCCGCGCCGCAGCGCGAGAGGCGCCACGGGCAGCGCGGCATGAAGCGGCAGCCGGCCGGCATCGCCAGCGGATCGGGCGGTGCCCCCTCAATGCCCGGCAGCCGCTCCGCGACCGGCGAATCCAGCCGCGGCACCGCATTCGCCAGCGCCCAGGCGTAAGGGTGGCGCGGGTCCTCCAGCACGGCAGCGGTGGGGCCTTCCTCCACCACCTCACCGGCATACATCACGACGATCCGCTGGCAGATGGTGCCGATCACGCCCAGGTCGTGGCTGATCAGCACGATCGCCGTGCCGAACTTCTCGTTGAGGTTGCCCAGCAGGTCGAGGATCTGCGCCTGGATCGTCACGTCCAGCGCAGTGGTCGGCTCGTCCGCGATCAGCAGCTTCGGGTCGTTCGCCATCCCGATCCCGATCATCACGCGCTGGCGCATGCCGCCCGAGAACTGGTGTGGATAGGACGCGGCGGCGCGCTCGGGTGAGGCGACGCCCATCCGCCGAAGCAGGTCGATGCCGTGCCGCCGCGCCGCGCGCCGGTCCATGCGGCCATGCGCGACGACGTGTTCCGTCACTTGCCGCAGGATGCGGATCACCGGGTTCAGCCCCGTCAGCGAATCCTGGAACACCATCGCCGCGCCGGCGCCGCGCCAGGCCGTGAGCTGGCGCCGCGACATGGTCAGCACGTCGCGCCCCTCGAACAGGACCTCGCCGCCTTCGATCCGCGCCGGCGGGTCCAGCAGCCGCATCAGCGATTGCGCGGTGACCGACTTGCCCGAGCCGCTTTCACCGACGATGCCGAGCGTCTCCCCCTTGCCGACGGCGAAGGACACGCCATCCACCGCGCGCACGGGCCCGGCATCGGTATGGAACACCGTGACGAGGCCCCGGACATCGAGGACGGGGGCGCTCACCGGCTGGCCGCCTTCGGGTCGAGCCAGTCGCGCAACCCGTCGCCCAGGAAGTTGAAGCCCACGACGACGGACAGGATCGCGATGCCCGGGAACGTCGCGACCCACCATTGCTCGACCAGCTCGCGCCCCTCCGCGATCATCGACCCCCATTCCGGCGTCGGCGGCACCACCCCAAGGCCGAGGAATGACAGCCCCGCGAAGGTCAGGATCGCGATGCCGAGGTCGAGCGTGCACAGCACCGCGATCGGCCCAAAGGTGTTCGGCAGGACGTGACGGGTCAGGATGCGCCGCTGCGGCAGGCCGACCACCGTCGCTGCCTCCACATATTCCTGGCTGCGCTGCACGATCGCGAGGCTGCGCGCGAGGCGCGCGAATTTCGGCCACCACACCACCAGCATGGCGATGATGGTGTTCGTCGTCCCGATGCCGAGCGCGGCGGCCAAGGCAAGCGCGAGGATGATCGGCGGGAAGCACAGGACGAGGTCGGTGAAGCGCATCAGCGCCTCCTCCCCCCAGCCGCGCAGCCAGGCGGCGATGATGCCGACGGCTGTGCCGAACGCCGCCCCGATCAGCACGACCGAGAAGCCGGCAAGCAGCGACACGCGCGACCCGTAGATCAGTCGCGACAGGACATCCCGCCCGAGGATGTCGGTGCCGAGCCAATGCTGCGCGGATGGCGCCGCGAGGCGGTTCGCGATGTCCTGTGCCTCCGGCGGGAACGGAGCGATCCATGGCGCGAAGATCGCCACCAGGATCCACCCGGCAACGATCGCGCCGCCCGCCCAGGCGAGGCCGTAGCGCCGGAGGCGCCGCCGCAGCCGCGATGCCGGCATCGCCGCCGTCGCGCTCAACGCCGCACCCGCGGATCGAGCATCGCATAGGACAGGTCGACGAGCAGGTTCACCAGCAGGTAGGTCGCCGACACCACCAGCGTGATCCCCATGATCGCCGGGAAATCGAGCGCCGCGGCCGACCGGAACGTGTACCGCCCGAGGCCCGGCCAGGCGAAGATCGTCTCCGTCATCACGGCGCCCGTCAGCAGGTTCGCATAGGCGAGGCCACCCAGCGTCACCACCGGCACCAGCGCATTGCGCAGCGCATGGTGCAGCACCACGACGCGCTCCTTCATGCCCTTGGCCCGGGCCACCCGCACATAGTCCTGATGCAGGCATTCGAGCATCGCGGCCCGTGTCGTGCGCGTGATCAGCCCGAGCGTCGCCGCCGCCAGCACGATGGCCGGCAGCACGAGATGCGCGGCGGCGTCCTGGAAGGTCTCCCAATCCCCCGCCATCGCCGTATCCCACAGGAAGAATCCCGTGCCGCCCTCAGGCGGGAAGGCGATGGGGTCGAGCCGTCCCGGCCCCGGCGCCCAGCCGAGCCAGCCATAGAAGATCGCCAGCACGATGAAGGCGAGCCAGAAGGTCGGCGCCGAGACGCCGAGCAGCGACACCGCCCGCGCCACCGCATCCACAGCGCTGTCCCGCCACACCGCCGCCGCGACGCCGAGCGGGATGCCGATGACCAGCGCCAGCAGGAACGAGACGGTCGCCAACTCGATCGTCGCCGGCGCGTACTGCACGATGTCCTCGAGCACCGGGCGTCGCGTTGCGATGGAGATACCCAGATCCCCGTGCAGCAGCCCGTTCAAGAAGATCCAGTACCGGTCCCACAACGGCAGATCGAGGCCCCACTTCGCCCGCCACTGCGCCACGACGGCGGGGTCCGAGGCGAGGATGTCGCCCAGCTGCGCCAGCACCGGATCGCCCGGCACGAAATTGGAGATGAGGAAGATGACGCCGCTCGCGAGCAGCGCCATCACGACAGCCGAGACGAGTCTGATCGCGACGTATCGCAGCACGCAGACATATCCTTCCCTTGGCAGGCATGCTGCACTTGTCCTGATGCGACAATCAAGATGTTGGAGGAAGGCGATGGATGGCGCGGTGACGACGACCCTGCACGGCGCGGTGGCGGAACTGCTGCTGGACCGCCCCGCGAAGCACAACGCCGTCACGCCAGCGATGGCGGCAGCGATCGCGGAAGCCGCCCGGTCGCTCGATTCCGACGACGCCGTGCGGGTCGTGCTGCTGCGCGGGGCAGGGGAGCGGGCGTTCTGCGCCGGCAGCGACCTGAATTCGCTCGCCGCTTATCCCAGCACATGGCATTTCCGTAACCGCGTGGAGTACGCGACGGCCATCCGCACCATTCGCAAGCCGGTGATCGCGGCCCTTCAGGGCTGGACGCTCGGCGGCGGCGCCGAGATGGCGCTGGGCGCGGATATCCGCATCGCGGCGGAAGGCACGCGCTTCGGCTTCCCTGAAGTCACGCGCGGCTGGGTCGGCGGCGGCGGTGCCTCGCAGATGCTGCCGCGCATGATCGGTGCCGCGCGCGCCATGCGCATGCTGATGACCGGCGACCCGATCGAAGCGGCGGAAGCGCAGGTACTCGGCCTGTTCGACAGCGTCGTGCCGCAGGCCGACCTTCTGGCGACAGCGATGGCCATGGCGGGGAAGATTGCCGGCTTCAGCCCCGTCGCCGTCCAGTCGGTGAAAGCGTCCGTCCGGATGGCGATGGAAGCGCCGCTGACCGCCGGCCTGCTCTACGAGAACGAGATGAACGTCCTCTGCTTCTCGGCCGGCGACCACCTGGAAGGGATCCGCGCCTTCGCCGAGAAGCGGGGCGCAGCCTTCTCCCGCTAGGCTGGCCGCACCTGGCCGGTTTCGAGCTGCCACCCCGCCGCCGTCAGCGGAAAGGCGCCGATCGTGTTGCGCACGGCGATCTGGTAGGTCGGCTGGAACAGGATGAAATGGTGGGCGACGTCCACCACCCCGCGCTGCCATTCCACCCAGAGCCCCGCGGCCTTCTCGAGATCCTGTTCCTCCGACGCCCGCTTCACGAGGTCCGTCATCGCCTGCGGCACGGTCCAGTGCACGCGCCGCGCAACGCGCTCCACCACCGCCGAGGCCCAGAGATCGTTCGACACCGCCGGCGGATTCCAGAAGGTGAGCACACCGCCCGCCATGCGCCCCTGCGTGTAGACCGTCCGCAGGTTCACCTGGTCCATCGGGTTCAGCCGCACGCGGATGCCGACGCGGGCAAGGTCCGCCTGCAGCTTCTGCCCCAGCACCTGGTACGAGATCCCGGCGACGGCCGCGTTGCCGTAGGCGATCTCCATCTCGAACCCGTCCGGCGCGCCGGCCTGCTGCAGCAGCTGCCGCGCGCGGTCGAGATTGGTGTTGAACCCGACCTCCCGCGCGATGCGCTCCGTGCTGCCATTCACCCCGATCGGCAGGAAATGCGCCGGCCGCACCGCGGCGCCGCCGAGCAGATTGCCGAGGATGCCGTCATAATCGATGGCGTGGCCGATCGCGTGCCGCGCTTCCTTCTTCGCCAGCACCGGGTTCGCCTGCGGATTCTCGGTCACGGCCATGTAGACGAAATCGAGGCTCGGCATGCGGTCCATGCGCACCGCGCTTTCCGTGCGCAGCGTCGCGATCTGCTCAGGGATCAGGTTGAACGCCGCCTGCACATCCCCGCGCCGCACGGCGAGCAACTGCGCCGCGCTGTCCGACAGATGCCGGATGATGACGCGCTCGAACGGCGATGCCGGCCCCCAGTAGTGCGGGTTGCGCACAAGTTGGATCTGCGCGTTGCGTTCCCACCGCACCAGCCGGAAGGCGCCGGTACCGGCCGAGTTGTTGTTCAGCCAGTCGGTCGCCTTGTCGGTCTGCTGCGCATCCGCGGCATCCGTGCCGCCCTGCGCCATCACCGCGGCCTTCTCCAGGATGCCGTTGCCCGGCGCGGCGAGGATCGACAGCACCGGTGCATTCGGGGCGTTCATGATGAAGTCGACGGTCCTGGGATCGACGACTTCCACGCGATCGACCGACTTCAGATACTGCTGCGTCTGCTCCTTCATGTGGAGCAGGCGCATGAAGGTCCAGCGGACGTCCTCGGCCGTCAGCGGATTGCCGGAGGCGAACTTCACCCCGTCCCGCAGCGTGAAGCGCCAGCCGCGCCCATCGGGTGTACGCTGCCAGGCGGTCGCGAGGGACGGCTTAACATTAACCAGATCATCCGGCGTCAGCGTGACCAGCGCGTCATAGGTCGCGGCCAGCGTCATCGGCGGCGTGTACTGCGCCTGGCGCACCGGATCGAGCGTGATGGTGTCGCTGATGTCGATGCCGAGCACCAGCGTCGTGTTACGCGATTGCGCCAGGACCTTCTCGGGCAGCATCGGCAGCGCCGCGGCCGACAGGCCCAGCATGCGCGCGAGCGTGCGCCGGTCGATGACCGTCGTCGTCATGGATGAATCCTCTCCTGCGGACCCTTGTCTCGGGTCTTGCCGGGGCGCAGCCTAGCGCCCGCCAACAACGGCGTGGAAGCCGGAATCGACAGGGGAGAGAGACGCCATGGCGATCGGCGTCGGCATCATCGGCCTCGGCATGGCCGTGACGCCGCATTTGCTCGCATTGCGCGAACTCGAAGCCGCGGGACGCACGCGCATCGTGGGCGGCCACGCTCCGTCGGCATCGCGACGGGACGGCTTCGCGGCGCGCTGGGCCACCCCGGTCTTCGACAGCCTCGACGGCATCCTCGGCGCGCCGGGCCTCGACCTCGTGCTGATCCTCGCCCCCCCGGGCGAACACCTATCGCTCGCCGAACGCGCCGCCGCCGCAGGCAAGCACATGATCGTCGAGAAGCCGCTGGAACTGACCGTTGCCCGTGCGGAGGCGCTGGCCGCCACCGCGGAACGCGCCGGCGTGCGGGCTTCCGTCTGCTTCCAGCACCGCTTCCGCCCCGGCGCCCTGGAACTCGCACGGCGCCTGCGCGACGGTAAGCTCGGCGCGCCGCTCAGCGCCTCCGCCTCCATCCGCTGGTGGCGCGATGCCGCCTACTTCGCGCAGCCGGGCCGGGGCACCGTGGCGCGCGACGGCGGCGGCGTGCTGCTGACCCAGGCGATCCACACCATCGACCTGCTGCTGCACCTGATGGGTCCGGTGCAGGCGGTGACGGGCTTCGCGCAGAACGCCGGCATCCGCGCCAACGACACGGAGGATGTTGCCGCCGCCGCCATCCGCTTCGCGAACGGCGCGCTCGGCGTGATCGACGCCACCACCGTCGCGCGCCCCGGCTTCCCGGAACGCATCGAGATCGCCGGCACCAAGGCCAGCGCATTGCTGATCGGCAATCGTCTGGAATGGTATGCCGGCGACAACCCGCCGGAGGTCATCGACCCCGGCGCGGGCACCGGCGGCGGTGCCGACCCCATGGCCTTCGACCACGGACCGCATCGCGCCCTGATCGCCGAGATGCTCGATGCCATCGAGCAGAACCGCGCTCCGTCCAACGACGCGCGCAGCGCGCTGCACGTCCAGCGTCTCATCGAGAGCTGGCTGGGGAGCCGCCCATGACCATCACCGGTGCCACGCGGCTGCTGGCGATCATCGGCGATCCGGTGGCGCCGCTGCGCTCCCCGGCCTTCTTCAACGCGGCCTTCGCGCGGATGGGGCGCGACATCGCCTTCGTCGCTTTTCAGATCCCTGCCGGCGCGCTGGAACGGTCCTGGCCGGCCTTCGAGGCGATGACGAATCTGGACGGCATCGTGATCACCATGCCGCACAAGGAAGCGGTGATGCCCCTCCTGTCAGACCTAGGCCCGACCGCGCGGCTGACGCAGTCGGTGAACACCATCCGGCGCCGTCCCGATGGCAGCTTCGAAGGCGACATGTTCGACGGCGAGGGCTTTCGCGACGGCCTCGACCGAGCGGGCCACCCGCCGCGCGGCCGGCGCATCCTGCAGGTCGGCTGCGGCGCCGCGGGCACGGCCATCGCCTGCGCCCTGGCGCGCGCCGGCATGTCGGAACTCACCCTGCACGACACGTCCGCGGCGCGGACCGAGACCCTGGCCGCCCTGCTGCGCACCCACTTCCCGGCTACACGCATCGCTGCCGGACCGCCCGATCCGCGCGGCTTCGACATTGTGGTGAACGCCACGCCGCTCGGCCTGCGCCCTGGCGACCCGACCTCGATCGACCCGTCGCTGCTGACCGCATCACAGGTCGTCGCGGACGTGATCCCGAACCCCGAGGTCACGCCGCTGATCGCCGCCGCCCGCGCGATCGGCTGCGCCACAACTACCGGCCGCGACATGCACGAAGGCCAGGCGCGGCTGGCGGCCGCCTATCTCGGCATCGAGGGTTGGTCATGAACGACGGGCGCCTGCTCTACGACGACATTGCCGAGGACCTCGCCTGGGAGACGCCGGGCATCACCGTCACGGAAAGCCACATCTTCGCCTTCGCCGGGCTGTCCGGCGATTTCTATGAGATCCATGTCGATGACGACTATGCGCGCGCCCTAGGCTATCCCGGCCGCGTCGCACATGGGATTCTCGGTCTTGCCTTGGCGGATGGGCTGAAGAACCGGTCGCCGGTGCGGCTGGCGGCGATTGTCTCACTCGGCTGGCGGTGGCGCTTCACGGGCGCGATCCTGGTGAACGACCGCGTGCATGCTCGCATCAAGGTGGTGGGCAAGCGCACCACGCGCCATGCCGACCGCGGCATCGTCACGCTGGATCTCACGCTGTTCAACCAGAAAAGCGAGACCGTCCAGGCCGGCGAGAACGACCTGATGGTGCATCGCGCTACCCAAGCAGCGTTCGCGCCATGATCATCCGTTGGATCTGGTTCGTCCCTTCATAGATCTGCGTAATCTTCGCGTCGCGATACAGCCGCTCGACCCGCACGCCGCGGATGTAGCCGGACCCGCCATGAATCTGCACTGCATCGGCCGTGCGCGCGACCGCCGCATCCGCCGCAAAGCACTTCGCCATGCTGGCCGCGAGCGTCGCCCGCCCGCCGGCATCGAGCAGGCGCGCGGCTTCCACGATCATCAGCCGTGCCGCCTGGATATCCTTCGCCATGTCGGCAACCATCCACTGCACCGCCTGGAACTCGGCGATCGGCTTGCCGAACTGCTCGCGCTGCTTCGCCTGGGCGATGCTGTCCTCCAGCGCCGCCATCAGGATGCCGAGCGCGAGCGCCGCGATCCCGACCCGCCCCTTGTCGAGCACCGACATCATCATGTGGAAGCCGCGTCCCTCCACGCCGAGCAGCGCCCCCGCCGGCAGGCGAACATCCTCGAAGGTCAGGCCGCCGACGGGGGAGGCGCGCTGCCCCATCTTGTGCTCCTTGCGGCCGCGCGACACGCCCGCCGCATCTAGATCGACCAGGAACACCGACATGCCGCGATGCGCGGCGGCCAGATCGGTTCGCGCCAGCACTGCGGCGAAGTCCGCCACCGGCGCGTTGTGGATCCACAGCTTTGCCCCATTGAGCACCCAGCCATCGCCGTCGCGCCGCGCCGTCGTCTTCAGCGACCCGCCTAGGTCCGACCCGGCGCCAGCCTCCGTCAGCGCGTAGGCGCAGCGCCGCTCCGCCTTCAACAGCGGTCCGAGATAGCGCGCCTGCTGCGCGGCCGTGCCATGCTGCGTCAGCAGCGTGCCCAGCAGCTCCACCAGCCCCACCTGGTCGGCAACCGAGGCATAGCCGCGCGACAATTCCTCCATCACCAGCGCATAGGCCAGTGCATCCGCCCCGGCGCCGCCCAGCGCCTCCGGTACGGTGATGCCAAACAACCCGGCCTCGGCCAGCTTGCGATAGAGATCGGCGGGGTAGGTCTCGCTCTCGTCCAGATCGGCAGCGCGCGGCGCGACTTCCGCCTGCGAGAAGCGCCGAGCGGCATCGCGCGTCGCCGCGTGCATCCCGGACAGGCCCTGCGCATCCAGCAGGTCGATGGTCATGCCGCTTCTCCCGGATCCCCCGGGAAGTCTGCACCGCGCGGCCGGCGCGCGTCACGTCAGGCGGTGATCTCGGTCAGCGTGATCTCGGGCGGCACGCCGAAGCGGATCGGCAACGTGCTGACGCCCAGCCCGCCCGACACGACCAGGTCGCGCCCTTCCTCCCGCACATGCCCATAGGCATAGCGGTTGCCGAGGCGCGAGGACGTCACCGGCGACCAGCCAAGCAGCCGCACCTGCCCGCCATGGGTGTGCCCGCTGAAGGTCACGGCGGCGCGGGCGGGCAGGACGGCGAAGATATCGGGCTCATGCGCCATCAGCAGCAACGGTGCATCGCCCGTTACCTGCCCCAGCATGCGCGGCACGTCGGCCGCGCCGCGCCCGACCCTGAACGCCCATTGCGAATCAAGCCCGCCGAGCAGCACAGGCCCCGCCTGGACGACCTCATTGGACAGCGTCCGGATGCCATGCCGCGCGAGCGCCCGGGCCATTGCCGGCACGGCGCCGGTGCCGCGGCGCATCGCCTCGGCATCTTCCCACCAATCATGGTTGCCGTTCACGGCAAAGACGCCGAGCGGCGCGCGCAGCCCGGCCAGCCGGCGCGCGACCGAATTGTGCGGCAACACCCGGTCGACGCCTCGGCAGGCAGGCCCGAAATCGCCCGTGAGCAGCACGAGGTCCGGCTTCAGCGCATTCGCCCGCTCGACGATCTGCTCGATCCGCGCCTCGTCCATGAACGGTGCGCCGGCGTGCAGGTCGCTCACCTGGGCTACGCGCAGTGTCAGCCCCGCCGGCCAGCCCGCAGGCCGCAGGTGGTGCTCCTGTACCCGCAGCCGCAGGAACGGCTCGACACCGAGGCCGTAGGCGCTGGTTGCCACACCGGCGACCGCCAACCCGCCCAGCGTCGCAATGATGCCCCGTCGGCCGATCATTGCCGCATATTGCACCGGCGAAGATGGCAAGCCCACGGCATCGCCGGCTGCATTCCGGCCCCGATCAGATGGCGGTGGGCGCGCGGAAGCGCCCTTCCTTCGACAGATCCGCCGCGCGCCAGAAGTACCAGGCCGCCGTGGTGCGATACGGCGCCCAGGCTTCCCCTATCGCCGCAAAGGCGCGCGGCTTGGGCTGCTCATCGAGCCGCGCCGCGACGCGATACCCCTCCCGCACGCCGAAATCGTCGACCGGCAGGATATCCGCCCGGCCGAGCGTGAAGATCAGCAGCATCTCCACGGTCCAGCGCCCGACGCCACGCAGCGGCAGCAGCCGTTCGACCAGCTCCTCATCGGTCAGCCGCCGCGCGGCGGCCCGCGTCGGCACCATCCCGGTGGCCGCCTTCTCCGCGATGTCGCGGATGGCGAGCACCTTGTTGCCAGACAGGCCGCAGGCCCGCATCTGTTCCGGCGTCAGCGCCAGTACCTCCTCCGGCGCCGGGAAGCCCTTCGGGCAGCAACAGGCGATGAAGCGGCCGAGGATCGCCTCCGCCGCCCGCCCATGCACTTGTTGGTGTGCGATGGCCCGCACCAGCGCTTCATAAGGCTGGCGCCGCGCCGGCGTCAGCGTGCAGGGCCCGACCTGGCGGATCACCGCCTTCATCATCGGGTCCCGTCGTAGGTGCTTCAGCGCCTCCGGCGTGCCGATGCTCACCGGAAGACGAGGTGCGGCAGCACCAGGGTGATGGCGGGGACGTAGGTGATAACCATCAGGCAAGCGAAGATCACGGCGATGAAGACCGCAAGCGGCTTCATCATCTTGTCGATGCTGCACCCCGCCACCTGCGCCGCCGCGAACAGGTTCACGCCGAAGGGCGGCGTGATCATGCCGAGCGCGAGGTTCACCACCATGATGGTACCGAAATGTACCCCGTCCACGCCCACCCGCACCGCGGCCTCATGCAGGATGGGCGCCAGCACGATGATCGAGGCCGAGGTCTCGACGAACATGCCCACCACGAACAGGAACAGGTTCACCACCAGCAGGTAGGCCGCCGGGCTGTCGAAGGATGTCGAAAGCCAGGCCGCCGCCGCGTCCGGCACGTTCTGCCGGTTCAGCAGCCAGGAGAACAGCGCCGCGCAGGCGATGATGAACATGATCACCGCGCTGCTGATCACCGATTTGCGGAATATCGGATACAGGTCCCGCAGCCCGATTTCCCGGTGCAGGAACATGCCCACGATCAGGGCGTAGACGACGGCGATGACCGAGGCCTCGGTCGGCGTGGTGATGCCGCCATAGATGCCGCCCAGCACCACCACCGGCATGATGAGCGCGAAGCCGGCCTGGCGCGTCGCGGTCAGGAAGGGCAGGCGGCCGACGCCGTCCTGCTTCCCCCAGCCCCTGATGCGGCACCAGATCAGCACGGTGACGATCAGCGCCCCGCCGATCAGGATCCCCGGGCCGAAGCCGGCGATAAACAGTTCCGGGATCGAGGTCTGCGTCGTCACGCCATAGAGGATCATCGGGATCGAGGGCGGGATGACCACGCCGAGTTCCGCCGCCGTCGCCTGCAGCGCGGCGGCGAAGGCCACGGGATAGCCCGCCCGCACCAGCGCCGGGATCATAATCGCGCCGATCGCGAAGGTGGTCGCGACCGAGGACCCGCTGATCGCCGCGAAGATCATGCAGGTGACGACGCAGGTGGCCGGCAGCCCGCCCTGCACCCCGCCCACGATCGACCGCGCGAACTCGACGAGCCGGCGGGAGATGCCGCCGACATCCATCACGTTCCCCGCCAGGATGAAGAACGGGATGGCCGCGAGCGGAAACTTGTCCAGCGCCACGAACAACTGCTGCGCCGCGACGATCAGCGGGAAGCTGGTGAAGCCGGCGATGCCGACGATGGCGGCGATGCCGATCGCGATGGCGACCGGGATGCTGATGGCGAACAGCACCAGCATCGTGGTGAGCATGGCCGGGCTCATGGCGCGATCGCTCCCGCCGTCCGGTTCCTGGCCTGCCTCATACCGCCGTTTCCAGTTCTTCCGAGCGATGGTCCAGGAACTGCGCGACCGCGCCGACCATCGCGAACATCGCGCCGATCGGAATGGCGGCATAGCCCCACGACATCGACACCTCGAGCCCTGCCATCTCCTGGAACTGCACGCGCTGCGCCATCATCCAGCCGAACCAGAACATGATGCCAAGAAGCGTGAGCGCCGCCGCCAGTGCCGCCGCTTCCAGCGCCCGCCGCACCGCGCCGGTGGAATAGCGATGCGCCACGTCGATCGACACCAGCGCCCCCGCGCGCAGCGCCAGCGCTACGCCGAGGAAGGCCATCCAGATCAGCGCGGTGCGCACCAGCGCTTCGGACCACACGGATGGCGTCTCCGTCGCGAAGCGCGCCACCACCTGCCACAGCCCAGCACCGACCGCGATCGTCAGCGCAAGGCATGCCGCCACGGCGGCGACGCCGGTCGTGATGCGGTCGATCCACAGGATCGCCGACCGCACGGCACCGCGTGCGCCCCCGCCGGAGCCAGCCCAGAGTGCGAGAATGACGGTCGCGGCGGTGGCGGCGACCGTCACCTGCAGCGGCAGGAGGTTCATGGCATTCATGGTATCTCCTCGGAAGTCTGGGCGCGCTGCATGTCAGTTCGGCTGCCAGTCCCGGATGCGCCGGAGCGTCGCGGCATCCAGGGTGCGTTCCCATTCCGCGAAGGCGGGCGCGAGCGCGGCCTGGAAGGCGGCGGTGTCCACCTCGGTGATCACCGTCATCCCGCGCCGGCGGAGCTCCGCGACGCCCGCCTCGTCATCCGCGGTGACGCGGGCGCGGTTCGCACGCTGCGCTTCCTGCGCCGCCTGGTAGAACAGCGCCCGATCGGCCTGGCTCAGCCGCGCGACGGTCTGCGGGTTGCAGATCATCACCTGCGGCGAATAGACGTGGCGCGTCATGGTGAAGTAGCGCTGCACCTGGAAGATGTTGTTCGCCACGATCACCGAGATCGGGTTCTCCTGCCCATCCACCGTGCCCTGCTGCAACGCCGGGATCAGCTCGGAGAAGGCCATCGGCGTCGGCAGCGCGCCGAGCGTCTGAAACGCCCGCATATGCACCTGGTTCTCCATGGTGCGGATCTTGAGGCCGCGCAGATCGGCCGGGGTGTTAATCTCCCGGCGCGAATTGGTCATGTTGCGGAAACCGTTCTCCAGCCACACGACGCCAACCAGACCGCGCGCCGGAAAGCGGGCCAGAACCTGCTGCCCGACCTCGGAATCGAGCACGCCGCGCGCATGGGCGGCATCGCGGAACAGGAAGGGCACGTCGAACAGGCGGACTTCCGGCACGAAATTGCCGACCGGTCCGGTCGAGGTGAAGGTGCAGTCGATGGTGCCGATCTGCGCGCTCTCGACCATCTCCCGCTCATTGTCCTGGCGCTGCGCGATGACGCGGTATCGCCCGTTGGTCAGCCGCTCGAAGGCCTCCTTGAAGGTGTAGGCGCCGACGCCGGTATGGCTGTTGGCGGGCAGGGCGTGCTGGACCGTGATCTCGGTCTGGGCCTGCGCCGGCGCGGTGGCGAGCGGCGCGGCGAGGGCGAAGGCGAAGGCGAGGCGTCGGGCAAGCGTCGTCATCGTGAATCCTCCACATTGGTTTGTTGTTGATTCGCACATAACCAAGCGTGCGGGGCGCTGGCAATGATGCCCGCGTCCCGCTTCGGGAGGATCTGGCCCTCAATGGGCCGGCACGGTCAGCCCGGCTGCCAGTCCCGCAGCCGGCGCAGCGTGGCGGCATCCAGCTCCCGCTCATACTGCGCGAAGGCAGCGGCGAGGGCCGCCTGGAAGGCCGCGGTGTCGACCTGCGTCACCACCTGCATGCCGCGCCGCCGAAGCTCATCGACGCCAGATGCTTCATCGGCGCTGACGCGCTCGCGGTTGGCCCGCTGGGCGGCCCGCGCGGCTTCCATGAAGGCGGCGCGGTCGGCAGGCGTCATCGCCTGCAGCATTGCCGGATTGCAGATCAGTAATCCCGGCGAATAGACATGGCCGGTCAGCGTCAGATACCGCTGCACCTGGTTCAGATTATTCGCGACGATGACCGGGATCGGGTTCTCCTGCCCGTCCACCGTGCCCTGCTGCAGGGCGGGGACCAGCTCGGAGAAGGCCATCGGCGTCGGCAGGGCGCCGAGCGTCGAGAAGGCCCGCATATGTACCTGGTTCTCCATGGTGCGGACCTTCAGGCCGCGCACATCGGCCGGTGCGTTCACCTCGCGGCGCGAATTGGTCAGGTGGCGGAAGCCGTTCTCCAGCCAGATCACGCCCACCAGTCCGCGCGGCTGGAACTGGGCCAGGATCTGCTGCCCGACCTCGGAATCGAGCGCCCCGCGCGCATGGGCGTAGTCGCGGAACAGGAAGGGCACGTCCACCACACGCACCGCCGGGACGAAGTTACCGACCGGGCCCGTCGAGCCGATGTAGCACTCGACCGTGCCGATCTGGACGCTCTCGACGATCTCGCGCTCATTGTCGTTGCGCTGGATGTTCACGCGGTACCGGCCGCCGGTCGCGCGCTCGAAGCTCTCCTTCAGCGCGGCGGCCCCGGCGCCGTAATGGCTGTTGGTCGGCAGCGGGTGCTGGATGGTGATGGTGGTCTGGGCCAGGGCCGGCGTACCGGCGAGGCCGGCGGCGGCCAGCAAGGCGAAGGCCGCGCGACGGGCGATGGACATTCCTGGATCTCTCCCTTGCGGGCGGCGGTTGCCGCCACCCGCTTATACAGCCCTCCTACGCGAAGGCCGGGGATGAGATCAATGCGCAGGCGCGTCGTGTGGCGCCGGCAGCGGCAGGCCCATATGCAGCGCCGCATTGGCGTTCAGCGTACCGTCCCACACCAGTTCCAGCCCGATCCAGGCGATCAGCGCCACGCCGATATAGGCGATGACCTTGAAGCGATCGAGCAGCCGCGCCAGGAACCCACCCAGCAGCCCCATCAGCACGATCGAGATGGTCAGGCCGATGATCAGCATCGTGATGTCGTTGCGTGCGACCGCTGCGACGGCCAGCACGTTGTCGAGGCTCATCGACACGTCGGCGAGCACGATCTGCCACAGCGCCGCGGCGAGGGACTTCTCCTTCACCTCGCCTTCCTCGGTCTCCTCCTTGTCGCCGTGGTGAAGCAGCTCCTTCAGGAAGGACCAGGCGATGTAGAGCAGCGCGAGGCCACCGAGCAGCGCGATCCACCACAGGCCCAGCAGATACGTCGCGAAGATGGAAAAGATGACGCGCAGTACAGCCGCCGCGACGATGCCGAACATCACCGCCCTGTTGCGCAGCGCCGGCGGCAACCCTGCCGCCGCCATGCCGATCACGACCGCGTTGTCACCGGACAACACGATGTTCAGCCACAGAATCTCGAAGAAACGCGGCGCCGCCGCGACAAGGCCGTCCATGACAAACTCCCGGCGCCGCCCCGGATGGGCAGGCTGATTTGCCGCGCGACGCTAGTCACGGCGCGCCGAACGGCAAGTTTCAACGCGGCAATCCGGTGGCCATGTCAGGGTCAGCTTCAGTCCGGGCGGATCGCGGCCTCCCGCGCGATGCGCACCCAGCGTTCCGCATCCTCGTTCAGCCAGGGCTGCAACTGATCGGAGGGGATGACGAGCGGTTCAGTGAAATTCGCACGCAGCCGTTCCAGCATCGTCGCGTCCATCGAGGCCATGAACGCTTCCTGCAGCCGCGTCAGCACCGGCCGCGGCACCCGCGCGGGCGCGAGCACACCGTTCCAGACGCTGAGGTGATAGCCCTGCACGCCGGCTTCCTCGAGCGTCGGGATGTCCGGCAGCGATTCGATCCGCCGGTTCATGGTGATCGCCAGTCCGCGCACCGTGCCGCCCTTGATGTGCGGCCCCGATGTCGCCGACGCATCGAACAGCAGGTCGAGATCCCCCGCGATCATCGCGGCGACGGCGGGGGAGGACCCGCGATAGGGCACGTGCACCACCTCGAGCCCCGCCATCCGCGTGAGCATCACCTGGCTGAGATGGGAGGAGGAACCATTGCCGACCGAGCCGAACAGGATCTTCCCCGGCTCGGCCTTCATGCGCGCGATCGCCTCCTGCGCATTGGCGGGGTTCCACCGGCGCGGATTGCAGATCATCACATTCGGCATGTCGGCCATCATGCCGACGCCGACCAGGTCCCGCCGCGGATCGAAGGTCGGATCGGGATAGAGCACCGGATTGACGCCCTGCGTCGCCATGGTGCCGAGCAGCATGGTGTAGCCGTCAGGCTCGGACTGCGCGGCGGCCTTCGCCCCGATGTTGCCGCCGGCGCCGGGGCGGTTCTCCACCACCACGGTCTGGCCGATGTGCCGGCCCATCGCTTCGGCCGCGAGGCGGCCCATGAGGTCCGTCACGCCACCCGGCGGGTACGGCACGATCATGCGCAGCGGCTTGTTCGGGAAGGCGCCCTGCGCGCGCGCAAGGCCGGGCGCGGCCAGGACGGCGACGCCGACCGCGAGCGCCGCGCGGCGGGTGATGCGGGACATTGTTTCCTCCATGGACATTCTTGCTTGGCCGTCAGCCTGTCGGCCCCCGCGACACGGCGCAAGCCCCGGCGGTCAGCGCAGCAGCGCGACAGTCACCCAGCCGATGACCACGATGGCGGCGAAGGAGGGCAGCAGCAGCCGCCACACCTGCGCGGGCCGGGTGCCGTCCGCGAGCAGCCCGCAGACCAGCGCCGTGACGGCGAAGGACATGCCGGCCCCCGCTGCCCCGGCGAAGTTGTGCACGGCGGGCGCGAGCAGCGGCGGCAGCCCCGCCGCCAGCCCGAGCGCCTGCTGCACCGGCATCATGGCGGCGTTCGACCCGACATTGCTGCCCGTCACCATGCCCGCCACCAGTCCGAGCACCGGCACCGCATACGGCGCCAGCCCGCCGAGCGCACCGGCCGCCGCATCGGCCAGCGAGGCGGTCGCGCCGCTGCCGGCCATCCAGCGCGCCAGCAGCACGTACAGCAGCAGCACCAGCGCCGGCCGCGCCGCCCGCTTCACTGCCGCCCGCGCCCGCCGCCCTCCATCGGATCGCATCACCAGCAGGCCGCCCGCCACCAGCAGCAGCACGATGGCGACATGCGTGACCGGAAAGGCGGGCAGGGCGGCATAGGGTTGGACCGCCGGCGGATGCGGCACCGCCCGCGCGCCAAGCAGTGCTGCGGTCAGCAGCGCATAGGGCCACAACGCCCGCGCCGCGCGCCGCCAGGCGGCCGCATCGCGAGGCGGGTCCGCGAGCCACAGCGCGGCCAGCAGCGGTACGCCGGCGCCGATCACGCCCAGCACCTCGAAGGGCAGCACCAAATGTCCGGCCACCAGGATCGCCGCCATCACCGCCAGCAACCCCAGCTGTGCCACCCGCTCCGCCGCCGGCACCGGCACGCCGGCCACGGCACAGAGCCGCCAACAGACCGGCCCCAGCAGCATGATCCAGGCAGCGCTCGGCAGCGCCGTCAGCGCCGCGATCTCCTGCGCCGGCACGCCGAGCAGCGCCGCACCCAGCGCCGTGCCCGGCCCCAGCCCGCCCCAGGGGATCAGGCACAGCGCCAGCAGGGCGAGCGCCGCCGCCGGCGGCCCACGCAGCCCCATGCCGCGCAGCGCAGCGAGCGCAAAGACCGCCCCCACCGCGAAGCCGGTGACGGACTCCATGAACACGCCCATCAGCAGGGTCGCGGTGAAGACCGCGCGCGGCGTCGCCGGCTGGGCGCCGCCGGCATCGCCGCGATCCTCCACTGCGGCCTGGAACAGCAGACCGCCGACCACCACGCCGATCGGCTGCAACGCCAGGAAGGCGCCGCGCGCGGCTTCATCGGCCAGGAAGGCGAGGAACCCGCTGCCCGCCGGCAGCGAGACGAAGGCCGCCGGCAGTGCCGCCGCCAGCGCCGCCAGCACCGCCGGCAGCGGCCCCGCCCGCCCCGATACCAGCAGCCCCAGCAGCAGCAGCAGGGGCGCGGATTGCAGGAGGAGGATCACGCCTCCAGCACGAAGGTCTTCCCCACCGCGCCGGGCACGACGACATCCTCGCCATAGGCGCGTTCCAGCGCGTTCACCGCGCGCCAGCCGGTGCAGTGGGAGGGGAACATCCAGCGCAGTCCGAAGCCGCCGAGATCGATGACGGTCCGCGGGATGATCCCTTCATTCGTCCCCGACAGATGGAATCCGCCCATCACCGCGAGCAGCGGGATCTCCGGCATCAGCCGCCGAGCCTCATGCAGCACGTTGACGATGCCGCAGTGAGAGCAGGCGGAGAAGACGACCAGCCCCTTGCCGCGCAGATGCACCGCGATGAAGCGTTCATCCGCGAGCCATTCATCCGCCTGCCACGGCGCGTTGTCCGAGGCACGCGACACCTGGCCCGGCAGCCCGGTCTCGTAGTCCGTGACGCGCGGGATCTCACCGCTGACCAGCACATGGCCCGCAATCACGGCCGGCTCGCGGGAGACCTGCGGCTCCGCGCCCATCGCCGCCCATTCCGCCGGCGCGGGCACGCGGTCCATCGGCAGCACGCCGCCATCCGGCTGACGGCCGCCGCGCTCGCGGAACATGCCCGGATGCAGGTGCAGCGGCACGGCATGCCCGCCATTGGCCGCGCGCACCATCTCGATCGCCTTCGGCAGCCCGCCCGCATGGTCCCAATGGCCATGGGAGAGCACCATCGCCTCGATTGCGCCGAAATCCACGCCGAGCCGCGGCCCGTTGCGCTCCACCGCGTAGTCCACGGGCCCGCCGTCGAACAGGATCGTGCGGCGCTCGCCATCGGCCTCGACAGCAATGACCAGCGACAGCCCGTGATTGGCGCAGCAGATCGCCCCGCCCGAGCTGCGCTTCATCCCCACGCGCTGCAGCCGGGTCCATTCGCGCGTGACGAAGGACGGCGTGGAGGACAGCGCATCCGTGACGTTGTCCACCAGCACGGTGACCTCGATCCGATCGACCGGCCGGGGTGCCTGCATGACCTGCGTCCTTCCGCGTCTTCCCCGGCAGCCTATGGCGCCGGCGGCGGCGCGGCCAGATGGTGGCGTGCCTGCGGCCGCCATGCTTCGGTGGCCGCCGCAGCATGGGCCGCGCGGCGTCGGCGATGGTGCGCGCTCACCGACGGAGCCTGCCGAATGCCGACCAGCCGCGCCGCGACCCCGACGACCGCCGGCGCCGTGCCCTTCGCCGGTTGGCGCGTCGCCTGGGCCGCCTTCACCGTCGCGGTCTTCGGCTGGGGCGTCGGCTTCTACGGTCCGCCGGTCTTCCTGTTCGCGGTGCATGAGGCGCGGGGCTGGTCGATCCCACTCGTCTCCGCCGCCGTCACCTGCCATTTCCTGCTCGGCGCGTTGGTTGTCGCGCGGCTGCCGGCAATCCACCGCCGGTTCGGCGTGCCGGGCGTCACGCGGCTGGGCGGTGCGCTCTCGGCGCTCGGCGTGCTCGGCTGGGCGCTCGCCGTCGCACCATGGCAACTCTTCCTCGCCACCGCGATCAGCGGCGCGGGCTGGGCGATGACCGGAGCGGCGGCGATCAACGCCATCGTCTCCCCCTGGTTCATCCGGCGGCGCCCCGCTGCGCTCAGCACCGCCTACAATGGCGCGAGCGTCGGTGGCGTGGTGCTTTCACCGCTCTGGGTCGTGCTGATCGCCGCGGTCGGCTTTCCGGCCGCGGCGGCGCTGGTGGGCCTCATCATGGCGGGGGTGCTGTGGTGGCTGTCGACGCGCTATCTCGCCCATGGCCCGGCCGCACTCGGTCAGGTACCGGACGGCGACGCCCCGGGGGGCGAGCCCGCCCGCGCCGCGTCCCGTCCAGCCGCGCCGATGCCGGCCGCGGGCCTGTGGCGGGAACGGCGCTTCGCCACGCTGGTGGCCGGCAGCACGCTCGGGCTCTTCGCCCAGGTCGGGCTGATCGCGCATCTGCTCTCGATGCTCGTCGCGCCGCTGGGCGCGGAACGGGCCGGCCTGGTCGCGGGCCTGATGACGGTTTGCGCCATCATCGGCCGCACGGGCATGGGCTGGGTGCTAAGGCCGGGGATGGACCGGCGCGCGGCCGCGGCCGGCAACTACGGGCTGCAGGTCGTCGGTTCGATCGTGCTGCTGGCGGCAGGCGGGACCGATGTGGCGCTGCTGCTGCTCGGCATCGCGCTGTTCGGTCTCGGCCTCGGCAATGCCACGTCGCTGCCGCCGCTGATCGCGCAGTCGGACTTCGCGCCGGCCGACACGGCCCGCGCCGTCGCGCTGATCACCGCCGTCGGCCAAGCGTCCTATGCTTTCGCACCGGCGGCCTTCGGGCTGTTGCGGACGGTCGACTCCGCCTGGCTGTTCCTGGCGGCCGCGGCGCTCCAGGTTGCCGCAGCGCTGGTGCTGCTGTCGGGCCGTCAGCGATAGCCGCAGACCCGGCGCGGCACGTTGCGGTACACCGGCCGCCCCCAGTCGTCACGGCCGACGAACACGCGCTGGTTCTGCGTCCAGCATACGCGGCGCGGCGGTGGCGGCTGGTAGTAGCGTGGCGGCGGCGGGCGATAGTTCGGCGCCATCTCCGGCTGGTAGTACTGCACCGGCGTGACGCCCTGCGCCGTGGCGGCAGCCGGCGTCAGGGCCGCGGCGGCGCCGACGATCAGCCCCGCCACCAACATCAGATCCCGGCTTCGAGGCGTCATGGCCTTCTCCCCTTTGTCAGGTCGCGGCGGAGCCGCGAACCCTGCGAACCTCGGAAAAAGGCGGGGCAGGGGCAAGACCCCGAGGCCACGGGGTCTGAAGCGAATCACACCCGAAGGCCCCCTCCGCCGCGCGTCACCGCTGCGCGGCACACGGACGGCGAAGCCGTACGACCGCGTCAGGCGAGCGTCGTCATCAGACCCGCCAGCAGCTTCGCCCGCGGCACCAGGCTGTCGATCAGCACGTGTTCCTCCAGCGTGTGCGCCAGCGCGCCCTGTACGCCGAGCCCATCCAGCGTCGTCACGCCCATGGCACCCGTGAAGTTGCCGTCCGACCCGCCGCCGCTCGACTGGTGCGCGATGTCGAAGCCGATGCTGTTCGCGATCGTCCGCGCCTGCGCGTACAGCGCCATGCCCTTCGCATCCGGCTCCCACACCGGCCGCGTCACGCCGCGCGTCACTTCCAGCGTCACGTCGTTCGCGCCGGAGCGCAGCGCCAGCATCCGCTGCACGCCCGCATCCAGGTCCTCCTGCCGCTTAGCCATCGACAGGGACTCGGCCTCGCAGGTGGTCGACACGCAATTCACCCACTGCCCGCCATGGATGACGCCGACCGAGAAGGTGCAGTCCTCCGTCGTCATCTCCTCGATCGCGACGATCTGCTTTGCCATCTCGCGGATCGCGCTGCGCCCCTCGCCGAGCCGCGCCCCGGCGTGGGAGGGCCGCCCCGTCGTCTTCAGGTTGAAGCGCGCGATGGCATAGCGGCCGGTCACCACGCCGCCATCTGGCCGCGCGGGTTCCGGCACCAGTACGAAGCGGTTGCGCGCGGCCTCGGCCTCGATGACGTCGCGCGTCGAGGGGCTGCCGATTTCCTCATCCGGGGTCAGCAGGAAGGTGACGGGCAGATGCGTCGCCATGCCGGCCGCGATGATGTGGCGCATCGCCTCCACCGCCAGCACCGTGCCACCCTTCATGTCCTGGATGCCCGGGCCGTAGCACTTGTTGCCCTCCCGCCGGATCGGCAGCTTCGCGAGCGTGCCGACCGGATGCACGGTATCGAGATGCGCGAGGACCAGGATGCCCGGCGCGGCATCCCCCGCCGGATGCGGGAAGCGCGCCCGCACGCAGTCGCCAAGGCCCATGCGTCCCGGAATGCGGTCGATCCGCGCGCCAAGCAGCGCAAGGTCGCGCGCCGCCATGTCCATCATCCGGTTCACCGCCGCCGCGTCGAAGGTCGGGCTCTCGCAGGCCGACCAGCGCATCAGCCGCGCCAGGATCTCGTCGGCGTCGAAGGGCAGGGCGGTGGCGGGGAAGTCGGTCATGGCGCGTCTCCTGGCGTGGCCGGCGCGCAGCCTCCCCCGCATGCGGGGATACGACAAGGGTGGCCGGATTGTGACCTGCCGCACCGCGCATGCTACCAATCCGTGCATGAACGCCCCCTCGCGACCCCGCCCGAGGCCCGTGCCCCAGACCGGCGCCGCCGTCTGGGCTGCCGCCGACCTCACCACCGCGGACTGGATGGTGCCCGTCGGCACCGAGGAAGCCGCCGAGCTCGAAGCCGCGCTGACCGCCGCCCAGGCCGCCGCCCCCGTTCCGGCCCTGACGCGCCTTGCGCCCATCCTCGCCGACGTTACGACGCGGCTCGATACCGGCCGCGGATTCTGCCTGCTGCGCGGCCTGCCCTTCGACCGCCACGGCGCGGCCGCCGCGGAGGCGGCGTTGCTCGCGCTCGGCACGCATCTCGGCAGCCCGCTGAACGGCACGCAGCCGGTGGTCCATCGCCTGACCGGGCCGGCGCCGGCCGGCAGCACCGTCCGTTCCGGCCTGCCGCTGTTCCACATCGAGGCCTGCGACGCCATCGCGCTGCTCTGCCTCGCCAACGGGCCGGAGGCGCCGCCGCACGTCCTCGTCTCGGCCGGCGCCGTCCACAATGAGGTGATGCGCCGCGACCGCGCCGCCCTCGCCGAACTCTACGAGCCCGCGCCGCTGATCGAGAATGGGGAGACCGTGCCGCGCGCCGTCTTCACCCTGACCGAAGGCGCCTTCGCCGCGCGCTACACCCGGCACGCGGTCGAACAGGCATCCAGCACGCCGCAACCCGGCGCTCCACCGCTCGCCGCCGGCCTTCGTCCCGCCTTCGACCTGCTGGACAAGGTCTGCGCCGAGCCCTCGCTGATGCTGAAGCTCGAACTGCGCTCGGGCGACCTGCTGCTGTTCAATCCACATTTGGTTTGGAAGCTGCGCACCCTGGTCGAGACCGATGCCGAGGCACCCGAGGCGGCGCAGGAATTCCGCCGCCTGCGCATCACCATGCAGCATTCGCGCCGCACGGTGGCGGAGCCCGGCTGATGCGCCTGCTGGTCGCCAACCCGAACACCACGGACGCGATCACCGACGCCTGCGCGGCGGCGGCCCGCGCCGCCGCCGCGCCGGGTACCGAGATCATCGCGGTCACGGCACGCTTCGGCCCGGCTGTCATCGCCTCCCGCGCCGAGAACGTCATCGCCGGCCATGCGGTGCTCGACCTGCTGGCCGAACATGCCGGCACGGTGGATGCGGCGCTGCTCGCGGTCAGCCACGACACCGCGCTCGACGCCGCTCGGCAGATCATGCCGTGCCCGGTGGTCGGCATGACCGAGGCCGCCTGCCTGACCGCCTGCATGCTGGGCGGCCGGTTCGGCCTCGTTACATTTGGCGGCGTCGAGTTGTATCGTGAGCTGATGACCCGCTACGGGCTTGAGTCCCGGCTGGCCGACATCATCGGCGTGAATGCCGCAACGGCCGAGGCCGATGCCGATTCCATCGGCAGCAAGGTGCTGGCTGCGGCCCGGGCGCTGGCGGCCGAGGGCGCGACCTCGGTCGTCCTCGCCGGCGCCGCCCTGGCCAGCCTGGACAACCGGCTGCAGGAAGCATCGCCCGTCCCGCTGCTCGATGGCATGGCCTGCGGCGTGCGGATGGCCGAACTGCTCGTCGCGCTGAAGCTGCCCAAGCCACGGGCCGGCTCCTATGCCGCGCTCGCAGGCCGGCAAGCCTCAGGCATCTCGGAGCCTCTTGGCGCGTTGCTGCGGGGCGATCGATAGCGGAGGAACGCCATCATGCGCCTGGGCGGTCGGGAAAGCGGCAATGTCGAGGACCGGCGAGGCCGGCGTGTCTCCGGCCGCGGCGTCGCGGTGGGTGGCGGCCTCGGCACCATCGTGCTCGTGGTCATCGCCCTGCTGCTCGGCGTGGACCCCGGCGAACTCCTGCAAGGTCAGCCCGGCGGCCCCCAGCCCCAGATGACGCAGCAGCGGGAGGTGCCGCGGGACGACCCCGGCCGCCGCTTCATCGCCCAGGTGCTCGGCGAAACCGAGGACGTCTGGCGCGCCGAATTCGCCCGCCGCGGCGCGCGCTACGAAGACCCCCGGGTGGTGCTGTTCAGCGGTGCCACGGAATCCGGCTGCGGCTTCGCCCAGGCGCAGATGGGCCCCTTCTACTGCCCGCGCGACCGGCGCGTTTACATCGACCTCGACTTCATGGCCGATCTCCAGCGGAGGCTCGGCGCGAATGGCGACTTCGCCGCCGCCTACATCGTCGCGCATGAGGTCGGCCACCATGTCCAGAACCAGATGGGCGTGCTCGGCCGCGCCGAACAGGCGCGCCGCGGCATGGGAGAGGCAGCCGGCAACGCCATGCAGGTGCGCATCGAGCTCCAGGCCGATTGCCTAGCCGGCGTCTGGGCGCGCCGCGCGCATGAAACGCGCAACATCCTCGAACGCGGCGACATCGAGGAAGGGCTGAACGCCGCCGCCGCGGTGGGCGACGACCGCTTGCAGAGTGCCGGCCGCGGCTATGTCCAGCCCGAGAGCTTCACCCACGGCACCTCCGCCCAGCGCGCCGGCTGGTTCCGCCGTGGGCTGGAGAGCGGGCGGATTGAGGCCTGCGACACCTTCTCGGGCGGGTGATCCCGGGTAAGCTGGCGACATGCCGCACATCGCCGTCGCCCGCCTGTGGTTCGAAGGAAACTCCTTCACCCCCGTCCCGACCCCGCGCAGCGCCTTCGAGAGCCGCGAATGGGGCAGCGGGGCGGAGCACCTCGCGCGCTATGCCGGCACGGCCACGGAACTCGGCGCCGTGCACGCCTTCCTGACCGACCGCCCGGATTGGCGCGCGACCGTGCTCACCTGCACCGGCGCCCAGCCCGGCGGCCCGATGACGGACGACGCGATGCGCGCCTGGCGTAGCGAGGTCGAGGCCGCGCTGAAGGCGCAGCGCTTCGACGGCGTGTATCTCTCGCTGCACGGCGCCTGCGTCACGGAATCCGACCCCGAGGCGGATGCCACCACCATCGCCCGCATCCGCGGCATCATCGGACGCGACGTGCCGATCACCGCAAGCTTCGACTTCCACGCGAACATGGCGCCCGAGATCGCCGACTGGCTCGACGGCGCCTCTGCCTACCGCACCTATCCGCATATCGACATGGATGCGGCAGCGAGGCGCGCGCTGATCCAGCTCGAACGCCGCCTGACCGGCGCGCCGCGCGCGCATGGGCACATCGCGAAGCGCCCGATGGTGCTGCACAGCTTCCACATGCGCCACGAGGCCGGCCCCATGGCCGAGGTCTGGGCCGAGGCCGCGGCGGCCGAGCGCGCGCCGATCCTGGACGCCTCGATCTTCGGCGGCTTCGCCTGGGGCGACAGTCCGCATGCCGGTCCCTCGGCCATGGTGTTCGCCGAGCAAGCCGGCGCCGCACGCGACCTCGCCGAACGCCTGGCCGACGCCATCGCCGCCCGCCGCGCGCGCTTCGCCGTCACGCTGCCCGGCCCGGCGGCCGCGCTCACCCAGGCGCTGGCTGCTCCGCCAGGCTTGGTCGCGCTGCTCGACCCGGCCGACAACCCGCTTTCCGGCGGCATCGCCGACACGCCGCAGATGCTGCGCACGCTGGTGGACGCCGATCTCGCCGTGCCGTCAGTCTTCGCCTTCCTGCATGACCCCGCCTCGGTCGCCGCCGCGCGGGAAGCCGGTATCGGTGCCACACTCACCCGGCACCTCGGCGCCACCGTCACCGAAGCCTTCGGCCGCCCCGTCATCATCGATGTCGAGGTCGAGCGCCTGACCGATGGCCGCTTCACCAACGAAGGCCCGATGGAACGCGGCGCGCCCGTCGATCTCGGCCCCACCTGCGTGCTGCGGGCAGGCAATCTTCGCATCATCTGCACGACGCTGAAGGAATCCGCCGTCGATCCAGGCTTCTTCACGCTGCACGGCATCGACCTCGGGGCCACGCGCCTGCTCGCCAACAAGGGCAAGAACCACTTCCGCGCCGCCTTCAGGGACCGCTGTGCCGCCATCGTGGAATGCGACGCGCCGGGCCCCGCCGCGCTCGACCTGACGGCACTGCCCTGGCGCCACGTCCCGCGCGGCTCGCTCGGCTGACGCTGCCGAAACGATACCACGCCGCGCTTGCGCCTGTGGCCCGACCGGGCTAGCGCCCCCGCACCAACGAACGAGGACGCCCACATGACGCGCATCACCCGCCGCGCCGCCCTCGGCGCGCTGCCGCTGCTCGCCGCCCCCGCCACGCTGCAGGCCCAGGCTCCCTGGCCGAACCGGCCCATCCGCCTGATCGTTCCGTTCCAGGCCGGCGGCGCAACCGACGTCACGGGCCGCGTCATCGCCGAGCAGCTCTCCATCGCCCTCGGCCAGCCCGTCGTGGTCGAGAACCGCGCGGGTGCCGGCGGCAACATCGGTGCCGACGCCGTCGCCAAGGCCGATCCCGATGGCTACACGCTGCTGATGGCGACGATCGGCACTGTCACGATCAACCACTTCCTCTACAGCCGCATGCCGTTCCGGCAGGAGGATCTGGCCGCCATCGCGATGGTCAGCCTGGTCGCCAACGGTGTGATGGTGAATGCGCAGGTGCCGGCGCGCACGCTGCAGGAACTCATCGCGCTCGCGAAGCGCGAACCCGGCGTGCTGAACTACGGCACGCCCGGCAACGGCACTTCGGGGCATCTCTGCGCCGAGTACCTGAAGACCCTGGCCGGCATCGACATCACCCATGTGCCCTTCCGCGGCACCGGCGGCGTCATTCCGGAACTCCTCGCCGGCCGCGTGCAGATCGCGATCGACAACCTGCCGGCCTACCTGCCGCACATTGCGGCGGGGACGGTGCGGCTGCTGGCGGTGACGTCGGCGGAGCCCTGGTTCTCGGTGCCGCAGGCACCGACCGTCGCGGCAAGCGGCTTCCCGGGCTTCGAGGCCGTGGCCTGGTTCGGCCTGCAGGCCCCGGCCCGGACGCCGCGCGCGATCATCGACCGCATTTCGCAGGCGACGATCGCGGCGGTCGCGAAGCCCGAGGTGCAGGCGAAGCTGCGCGAGGTCGGCAACGAGCCCCGCGCGCTCGGCCCGGCTGAGTTCGACCGCTTCATCGCGGCCGAGAACGAGAAGTGGCGGGATGTCGTCCGGCGCTCGGGCGCGCGGCTCGACTGACGCGCTGCAACTGCGCCGCCACCTCGCGCGTCTCCTATCGCGGAAGGGCAGCGATGGATGTGAACGCACAGGTGGCGGCCGTGGCGCGCAGCGTCTCGGCCTGCGAACGCGATGGGCGCGCCATGCGCGATGTCACGGTGGAACGATGCTTCGGCGCGCCGCCCGGCGAGCTGTGGAGCGCGGTGACCGACCCGCAGCAACTGGCGCGCTGGTTCCTGCCGGTGAGCGGCGAGTTGCGGCTCGGCGGCCGATACCAGTTCGACGGCAATGCCGGCGGGACCATCACCGCCTGCGAGGCGCCCCGGCACCTCGTCGTGACATGGGAATTCGGCGGCGGCGTGAGCTGGGTCGCGCTGCGTATCGCCGCCGCGACGAACGGCGCGCGGGTTACCCTGACGCACACCTGTCCGCTCGACGACCACTGGCGGAGCTATGGCGCCGGCGCGGCGGGGCTCGGTTGGGAACTGGCGCTCGCCGGGCTGGCGGCGCTCCTCGCCGGCGGCACGCCGCCTGACGAGAGCAGCGCCTTCGTCGCTGCGGCAAGCGACGCCTGGCGACGAGCGGCGATCGCGGGCGGCGAGGATGCCGCGCAGGCCGCCGAGGCGGCAGGCCGCACGACGGCCTTCTACGCGCCGCCTGCGGGCTGAGCTGCCGCGACGGCCGGTCCTGTGGTCGGGCGCAGCATGCCCATCACCAAACGCACCAGCGCGTCCTCGAATGCCGGCGTTCCCAGCAGCGGGCTGCGTTCGATTGCCGCCGCCCGCACGGCGCCGGTGATGGCGCGCAGCAGCACGAAGCCCCCTGCCTCTCCCAGGGGCGCGACGCGCCCGGCGTTGCGGGCCTCCAGCGCGGCCAGCAACGGCTCCGCGACACCCGCCGAGGCGAGCGGCCCATCCGGCAGCCGCCGCATCACGCTGAGGATCACGGCGCGGCGCACCCCATGCCGTCCACGGAAGGCACCGAGCAGTGCTCTGACAGCCTCCCGAACCATGGGTTCCGGATCGGCCGGGTCGAGCCGCGCCAGCACCGCCTCAAGCTTGCCGAGGATATGTGCCTGCTCGCGCGAGGCCATGGCGGCGAGGATCGCGTCGCGATTGGGGAAATACTGATACAGCGTGCCGATCGAGAACCCGGCGTGCTCGGCGATGCGGTTGGTCGTCAGCGCCCCTTCGCCATCCTTCTGGAGAATCTGAGCACTCGCTTCGAGGATGGTGTCCACCGTCTCCTGAGCGCGGGCTTGCGTCGGCGATTTCCGCAGCGTCACCAAGGGCTTGGTCTGTTTCGCCATGTAACCTCCGACCAGCCCGGATGCGAGTGGAGAAAGCCGAGCAACGCTCAGATATTGGGGCCACCGGCGACGCTGCGCAAAGCCTTCGCGCAGCGGCCGCGCCGGGTCGGGAGAACCGCCATGCCGCAATACATCCTGCTCTGGGCACTGCCGGTGCTGATCACGATCGGTCTGCTGGAGGCGCTGCTCTGGCGCCGCCTGCGCGGTACCGCCTATCCGTGGGGAGAGGGCGCGGCCTCGATCGGCGTCGCCGTCGGCCAGGCGGTGAAGCGCCTGCTGGCCGGCGGCCTGGTCTTCGCGCTGTTCATGGCGGTGTGGCAGGTCCGGCCCTGGACGGTCCCGCTGGACACGGTGTGGGGCGTCGCGCTGCTGATCCTGGCCGTCGAGTTCGTCTATTACTGGCACCATCGGTTGCATCATCGCGTCCGTTGGTTCTGGGCGACGCATGCGGTGCATCATTCGCCGAAACACCTGACCTTCCTGACCGCGGTGCGGCTCGGCTGGACGTCCGAGGTCAGCGGCGGCTTCCTGCCCTTCCTGGTGCTGCCGCTGCTGGGCTTCCACCCCGTCGGCGTCTTCGCAGCACTCGCGCTGAACCTGCTCTACCAGTTCTGGATCCATACGGAGACGGTGCCCCGCCTCGGCTGGTTGGAGTACGTGCTGAACACGCCGTCCAACCACCGCGTCCATCATGCGAGCAACGATCGCTACCTCGACCGCAACTTCGGCGGGATGCTGGTGGTCTTCGACCGGCTGTTCGGCACCTATGAACCCGAAGCGCCGGAAGAACCGTGCCGGTATGGCCTGACGACGCCCGTGCACAGCATCAACCCGGTGACGATCGCCTTCCACGAATGGGGCCACATGCTGCGCGACGTGCGCCGTGCGCGGGGCTGGAGAAACAGGCTGCGCATGCTGTTCGGCCCGCCGGGCGCATCATTGGAACCACACTGACCGCGACCAACGGCCCGGGCGCGGGGACAGTGATAAGGCGCGACCCCGCCCGGCGCCCGAGGCGGGGCAACGCTATTCCAGCGTCGCCCCCGAAGCGCGCACGACCTCCGCCCACTTCTCGATCTCGGCCTTGATGAAGGCCTCGAAGGTCGCGGGCGTCGTGCCGCCATCGGCCGTCAAATTCGGCAGTTCCGCGCCGAGCTCCGCCAGCTTCGACCGCGTCATCGGTTCCTTGCTGATGGCGTCGATCTCCGCCCCCAGCCGATCGATCGCCGCTTTCGGCGTCCGCGCCGGCGCCTGCATGCCGAACCAGGCTGTCGCCTCGAAGCCCGGCACGACCGTCTCGGCCAGCGTCGGCACATCGGGCAGCACGGAGGACCGAACATGCCCCGTCACCGCCAGCGCGCGCAGGCGGCCGTCTCGGATGTGCCCGATGCAGGACGGGATGTTGTCCACCGAGGCTTCCAGTCGCCCGGCCACTGCCTCGATCAGCATGGGTCCAGCGCCGCGGAAGGGGACGTGCGTCATGCGCGTGCCCGTGCGCAGCAGGAACATCTCCATCGCCATGTGCGGCGACCCGCCGCTGCCCGCGCTGCCGTAGTTAAGCTTGCCCGGCTGCGCCTTCGCCGCCTCGACCAGCTCCTGGATCGTGCGGATGGGCTGGGACGGATGCACCATGATCACGTTCGGCACGCGCAGATACAGCCCGACCGCGGCGAGGTCCTCCGGCCGGTACGGCATCCGCGCCCCGAACAAGGCATAGTTGATCGCCGCGGGCGAGACGGCCGTGCTCAGAACCGTGTAGCCATCCGCCGGAGCCCGCGCGACCGCCTCGGCACCGATGTTGCCGGTGGCGCCGCCGCGGTTCTCGACCGGCACCGGCTGGCCGAGCTTCGCCTGCAGCCGCTCGGCATAGATGCGCGCGGCGATGTCGGTGGTCCCGCCCGGCGGGAAGTTGACGATCATGCGGATCGGGCGCGACGGAAACGGCCCGTCCTGCGCCAGCGCCGCGACGGGAAGGGTGGCAAGGGCGCCGATCAGCGGGCGGCGGGCGATGGCCATGGGCGTGTCTCCTCGGGTGCCGCGATGTGATCCTGTTCGTAGCCGTGGCGCGGCGGGGCTGCATGCTGCGCGTGGCCGGGAAAGGATGAATCGATGGCGTTGGTGTTGGCGGTGCTGGCGGGGCTGCTCGGCCTGCTGGTGCTGGTGTCGGGGTGCCTCGCGGTGTTCGTGGCGCGCGCCGCGCATCGCGCGTTGGAAGCCGCCCTCGCGGATGAATCCGACGACGGCCTGCGCGCCCGCGGCGTGCTGGTGGTCGAGCGAGTCAAGAATCCCGCCCTGCGCTGGATCATCAACCGCCGTACCGGCGCCATGGCCGGCGCCGTCGCAGCCGCGGTCGTGCGGGACAGGCTCGACGCCATGCGGCGCGGCGGCTTCATCACGATCGGCTGCGGCATCGCGGCGATCATCCTCGCCGTCTTCCTCCCGGACATGCTGCGGTAGCGGGCGTTACTCCACCCGCACATTGGCACGGTTCACCACATCGGCCCATTTCGCGATCTCCGCGCGGATGAAGGCCGCGAAGCTTTGCGGGCTGGTGCCGCCATCCGGCGTCAGCGCCGGCGGGTCGGCACCGAAGGACGACATGCGCTGGCGGAAATCGGCGTCGAGCGCGATGGCGTTCAGCTCCGCCCCCAGCTTCTGGATCACCGGGGAGGGCGTCGCCGCCGGCGCCAGCACGCCGAACCACGCCGTCGCCTCGAAGCCCGGCAGCCCTTGCTCGGCCACCGTCGGCACATCCGGAAGGGACGCATTCCGCTGCGCACCCGTCGTCGCGATGGCGCGGATCTTCCCGTCGCGGATGAAGCCGAGTGCCGAGGGAATGTTGTCCATCCCGATCTCGATCCGCTCTGCCACCAGTTCGGTGAGCATCGGCGCGGAGCCGCGATAGGGCACGTGCGTGATGTCGATGTCGGTCGCGAGCCGCAACTGCTCGACGACGACATGCGGGGAGGTCGCGATCCCCGCCGTGCCGTAATTGATCCGCCCCGGCCGCGCCTTCGCCTCGCGCACCAGGTCGGCGACCGTACGGATCGTCGTGTTGTTCGCCGCCATCAGTACGTTCGGCACGCGCGTCATCAGCCCGACAGCCGCGAGATCTTCCGGCTTGTAGGGCATCCGGTCACGGAACACCGCGTAGTTGATGGCGCCCGTGCCGATCGTCGTCAGCAGCAGCGTGTGGCCATCGGCCTCGCTGCGCGCGACGAACTCCCCGCCCACATTGCCCGAGGCACCGGGCCGGTTGTCCACCACCACCTGATGATTGAGCCGCCGCCCCAGCATCTCCCCCGTCAGCCGGCCGACGAGATCGGTTGTGCCCGCCGGCGTGAAGGGAATGACCAGGCGGATAGGCCGGGAGGGAAAGCCCTGCGCGCTGGCAAGGCGCGGGGCGAACAAGGGTGCGGCGAGCAGAGCGCGGCGCGCGAGTTTCATGGGCGTCTTCCTTCCCCGTCGGGTCGGGGATGCGTGCGCTCCCTGATCCCTGTTGTGACGCCAGCCTAGACGATGCCGCGGCGTCGGCAATCGCGGGTGCTGGAGAGTGGTCTCGCTCCGCCAGAGATCGAAGGATCCCTGGAAACCTCAGCCGCGTCCCGGGCCAGCTGACAACGGAAGCCGCACCAAGTCCCGCGCCAGGAGTCCTTATCCAGCCACCGTGCCCAAAGCACGCGCCGCGCAGCCGCCCCGAATAGCACCAGGTCGAGGTTTCCAAAGGCCTTTCGGCCTTTGGCGGGGTGTTTGGAGGGGCAGGGCCCCTCCAACGGTCCCTGTCAGTCGACGGTGATGTTCCCCCGCCGCACCACCTCGCCCCACTTCGCGATCTCCGAGCGGATGAAGGTGTCGAAGGCCTGCGGCGTGGACAGCCCGTCCGGCGTCAGGTCCGGCTTCATGCCGCCCAGATCCGCCATTCTCGCCCATACCGCGGGGTCCGCGAGGCTCTGGTTCACCGCCTGCGCCACGCGGTCGACCACCGGCCGCGGCGTGCGGGCGGGCGCGCAGATGCCGAACCACGCGGTCGCTTCCACCGCGGGAAAGCCGGCTTCGGCGGTCGTCGGTACGTCGGGCAGGGCGGGCGTGCGCGTCGCCGTCGTCACCGCCAGCGGCCGCAGCCGCCCGTCGCGCAGATGGCCGATGACGGAGGGCAGGTTGTCCACGCCCACCTCGACGCGCCCCGCGATGATCTCCTGGATCATCGGCCCCGCGCCGCGGAAGGGCACGTGCGTCAGGTCGATCCCGGCCGCCTGCTTCAGCAGTTCGCCCGTCATGTGCAGGGACGTGCCGACACCTGACGATCCGATATTGAGCTTGCCTGGCTGGCGCTTCGCGAGGTCAACCAGCTCGCGCAGCGTTCGCACCGGCAGGTCGTTGTTGACGAAGATGGCGTTGGGCACCTTTACCACCAGCGCGACGCCGGCGAGGTCGTCGGGACGATGCGGCATCCGCGCGCCATAGAGGCCGAAATTGATCGCGCCCGATGAAACGGTCTGCATCAGCAGCGTGTAGCCATCGGGCTCGGCCTTCGCGACGACATCGGCGCCGACATTGCCGCCCGACCCGCCGGGCCGGTTCTCCACCACGACCGACTGGCCCAGCCGCTGCGTCAGCGGTTCCAGCATCACGCGTGCCGCGAGGTCGGTGGTCCCGCCTGGCGGGAAGCCGACGACCAGGCGGATGGGTCGCGTCGGCCAGGCCTGGGCGAAGGCGGGGCGCGCAAGGGGCGTCAGGGCGATGGCGCCCAGCAGGGCACGGCGGTCGATCATCGTTCGTTGTTCCTCCCGAGGCCCGCTCGGCGGCGGGTCCTTGTCGTTGACCCCGGCAGACTGGCGCCTCGGCGCCTGAGGATCAACCGCGCGCGATCAGTCGACCGTCGCGCCGGCAGCGCGGATCACCTCCGCCCAACTCGCCGTCTCGCGGCGGATGTAGTCGGCGAAGTCCTCGGGCGTGCCGGTCCGCGCGACCGCACCCTGGTCGAGCATGCGCGCCTGCGTCACCGGGTCGGCCGCCGTCGCGTTGACCTCGGCGTTGATGCGCCGGATCAGGTCCGGCGGCGTTCGGGCAGGGACCTGCACGCCGAACCACGCCACCGCCTCGAACCCCGGGATGGCGGCTTCCGAGACGGTCGGCACGTCCGGCACCGCCGGGCTGCGCTCGAGGCTCGTGACAGCGAGCGGCCGCAGCGCGCCTTCGCGGATCAGCGCGATCGCGGTCGGCAGGTTGCCCGCGCACATGTCGATCCGCCCGGCGACGAGTTCCGTCAGCATCGCCGCGCCGCCGCGGAAAGGCACATGCAGCAGGTCCATCCCCGCGCGCAGCTTCAGCAACTCCCCTGTCAGGTGCAGGGAGGACCCGCTGCCCGACGAACCGTAGGTCAGTTTCCCGGGTGCCGCCTTCGCCGCCGCGATCAGTTCCGGCAGCGTCTTCCACGGCGCGCGCGGATTGGCTGTGACGACGTTCGGGAGGTCCCCGAACAGCGCAACGGGTGCAAGGTCCTCCGGCCTTACCGCGCTGTTGCGATACAGCGACGGATTGATGGCGGCCGTGCCGAGCGAGGCGAAGAACAGGGTGTGCCCATCCGGCTCGGCGCGCGCCGCCAACTCGGCACCGATGTTGCCCGCCGCGCCAGGCCGGTTGTCGATCACGATGGCCTGCCCGACCCGCGCGCCAAGCCGCTCCGCCATGATGCGCGCCAGGATGTCGGTGCCCCCGGCCGGTGGGAAGGGCACGATCAGGCGAAGCTGCCGCGTTGGCCAACCCTGTGCGAGGGCGGGCCGCGACAGGGCGGCGGCGGCAGTACCGGCAATGATGGTGCGTCGGCTCAGCATCATGGTGTTTCCATTCCCATGGCCACTTGCGCGCGGCCTTGTGCGATTGGTGCCGCAGGGAAGGGGCAACCAGCAAGTCCGCGGCGCGTTTCGGCCGGCATGAAATGCCACTAAGATGATGCGCGACTGGGCCGCCCGGGTTTGCGGCGGCGAGGAACGGGGGGCGCCTGCGGATGGGGTTTGTCAGGCTCTACGGCCGCGTGCTTTGGCTGCTTGGGGCCGACAGGCCGATGGCTTGGGGTCTTGGCGTCGCCGCCCTTGCGCTGGCGGGGCTGCAGTTCCTGGAACCCGTGCTGTTCGGCCGTGTAGTGGACCTGCTCTCGCGGTCCGAACGCATGCCGCCGGCGACGCTGTGGCAGGAAGCGGCGCAGCTCCTCGTCGTCTGGGGCGTGGTCGGCCTTGCCAGCATCGCCGCCAATGTCGCGGTGGGCCTGTTCGCCGACCGCATGGCGCACCGCAACCGGCTGCGGGTGATGCACGACTACTTCCAGCACGTCCTCGCCCTGCCGCTGTCCTTCCATGGGGATACGCAGTCGGGCCGGCTGATGAAGATCATGCTGGTCGGCACGGACAACCTGTTCGGCCTGTGGCTCGGCTTTTTCCGCGAGCACATCATCACCTTCGTCTCGCTGCTGGTGCTGCTGCCGCTCACGCTCGTGATGAACTGGCGGCTCGGGCTGCTGCTGGTGGTGCTGGTGGTGGTCTTCGCCATCGTTGCCGCGTTGGTGATCCGCCGCACGCAGGATGCACAGTCGAAGGTCGAATCCTTCCACTCCCGCCTGGCCGGCAATGCGCAGGACGCGCTGTCCAACGTCGTGGTGGTGCAGTCCTTCACGCGCCTGTCGTCCGAGGCGCGGATGTTTGGCGACATCGTCCGCCAGGTGCTCGACCACCAGTTTCCGGTGCTGAACTGGTGGGCGATCGTCGCCGTGCTCACCCGCGCCGCATCGACCATCTGCGTCATCGCGATCTTCGTCTATGGCACCGTACTGCACGTTCGCGGCCAGGCGACCGTCGGTGAGATCGTCTCCTTCATGGGCTTCGCGACGCTGCTGATCGGGCGGATGGAAAGCGCGGTCAGCTTTGTCTCCCACATGGTCTTCGTGGCCCCCCGCATCGCCGAGCTGTTCGATGTGCTCGACGCCCGGTCGAGCGTGCCGGAGGCCCCGGACGCCATCGACGTCGGCCGCGCCGCCGGGCATGTGGCCTTCGAAGGCGTCGGCTTCGCCTATCCGGGCGGCCCGAGGATCCTGCGCGACGTGTCCTTCAGCGCCGTACCCGGCAAGACCATCGCGCTGGTCGGCCAGACCGGTGCCGGCAAGTCCACCGCCATGGCGCTGCTGCAACGCCTGTGGGACCCGGTGGATGGCCGCATCACGCTGGACGGCCACGATCTGCGCCAGGTCAGCCTGGAATCGCTGCGTCGCAACATCGGTGTCGTGTTCCAGGAATCCATGCTGTTCAGCCGCACCATCAAGGAGAACCTGCTGGTCGGCCGGCGCGACGCGACGGATGAGGAGATCGAGGCCGCGTGCCGCCAGGCCGAGGCGCATGACTTCATCATCCGCCAGCCGCAGGGCTACGAGACGGTCGTCGGCGAGCGCGGCTCGAACCTCTCGGGCGGCCAGCGCCAACGCCTCGCCATCGCGCGCGCGCTGATCAAGGACCCGCCGGTGCTGATCCTCGACGAAGCGACCTCCGCCCTCGACGCCGCGACTGAAGCGCGCGTGCAGAAGGCGCTCGGCGCGCTGATGGCGGGGCGGACCACCTTCATCATCGCCCACCGCCTTTCCACCGTGCGCGAAGCGGACGAGATCCTGGTCTTCGACGGCGGTCGCATCGCCGAGCGTGGCCCCTTCGCCGACCTCGTCGCGCTGAACGGCCGCTTCGCGGAGCTGGTGCGCACGCAGCTCGCCGGTGGGGCAACGCCGGCTCCTCACTGATGCGCGACGCGGGGCGCTTCCCGCTTGCGCCGCGCCGTGGCGCCCTGGCACACTCGCCTCCTGGTTGCGCGGACAGGGATCGCCGGAGCCCTTCACCTCGCTGCTGTCGCCGGCGCACTCCGTGACCGCGTCCATCGCAGGCCTCCGGGCCGGCGGTTCAGGAGGGAACGCACCGATGCACATCAGCGACATCCTGCACCACAAGGGTGAGGACGTGTTCTCCGTCGGCCCCGGCGAGGACGTAGCGGCGATTGCCCGTGCCCTGGCCCAGCACCGCATCGGGGCCGCGCTGGTGCGCGACCAGGACGGCAAGGTGCTCGGCATCGTCAGCGAACGCGACATCGTCCGGGCCGTCGCGCGGGAGGGCGCGGCTGCGCTGGCGCGGCTGGCACGCGACCTGATGACGGCCGAACTCATCACCGCGGCGCCGGCGATGACCGTCGTCGAAGGCCTCGGGATCATGACGGATCGCCGCTGCCGCCACCTGCCCGTGATGCAGGACGGCCGTCTCGCCGGCATGGTTTCGATCGGCGACCTCGTGAAGGCGCGCATCGCCGAGGCGGAGAGCGAGGCGGAGAACCTCCGCGCCTTCGTGACCGCCGCCTGAGGCCGGCTGGCGTGGCTGGGGCTCGATAAGTACCTGCCGTTCCTCAAAGGCGTGGACGTAGACACTGGAAGCCTCGACCAGCGCGTTTCGCGCCCGGCGCGATCCTGTCACCGTCGCCGGACGCCTTCCTCGCCCAGCGCCAGGTCGAGGTTTCCAAAGGCCTTTCGGCCTTTGGTGGGGTGGGGTCCGGGGAGGGGCGACGCCCCTCTCCGCTTCCGCCCGCCCATGCGATGCTCCCGCCCGCCAGTCATCGCAGGAGCGCGCTCATGGATCTCCACCTCACCGGCAAGGTCGCCTTGGTTACCGGCGCTTCCGCCGGTCTCGGCCGCGCCATCGCGCGCATGCTCGCCGCCGAGGGCTGTCGCCTCGCCATCCTCGCCCGCCGCCGCACTCTGCTGGAGGAGCTGGCGGGCGAATTCCCCGCCTCCGCGACGCCGCTCGTCATCGAGCAGGACATCTGCACACCGGACGCCGCAGCGCGCATCCGCGACGCGGTGCTCGGCCACTTCGGCCGCTGCGACATCCTGGTGAACAATGCCGGCGGCTCCCGCCCGCAGACCGACCTCGGCAGCGACGCGGTGTGGGAGGAGGCGATGGAGCTGAACTTCCAGGCCGGCCGCCGCATCACCCATGCGCTGATCCCGGCCATGCAGGCGAACAAATGGGGTCGCATCGTCAGCCTGACCGGCACGGATGAGCCATTTTCCATCAACCCCGCGAACGCACCGAACGGCGCCGTGCACATCTGGTCGAAGGCGCTGTCGCGCGTGCTGGGGAAGGACGGCATCACCGTGAACTGCGTGCCCCCCGGGCGCCTGCGGTCGGAGCAGATCGACGCCCGCGTCATGCCCACCGAGGAAGCACGCCGCGCCTGGGCGGAGAAGGAGGTGCCGGTGGGCTACATCGGCGACCCAGACGACCTCGCGGTGCTGGTCGCCTTCCTCTGTTCGCCGCGCGCCCGCTACATCACCGGCCAGGTCATCCACGTCGATGGCGGCACGCTGCGATCCAGCCATTGAGCGCGGCCGCGCCTCGCGCCACGCTGCCGCCGCAGCTTCGGCAGGACAGCGCCCATGACCGCCACCGATCAGCCCGCGCCCCGTCGTGATCACCATGGCGGTGGCGTCGCCGGCACTCATCTGCGTGCGGCGATCGCCCGGGCGCGCCGCCGGCGCCGCGGCCGCGGGGGCCGCACACCTATCTCGCTCGGAGAGCGGCTCGCGGATGTCGTCGCCGCCACGGTCGGGTCCTGGCGCTTCATCCTGGTCCAGAGCGGCCTGCTCGGCGCCTGGATCGCCGGCAATGCCGTGGCCGGACATTCGGCGTGGGACCCCTATCCCTTCATCCTGCTGAACCTGATGCTGTCGTTCCAGGCCGCCTACACGGCGCCGATCATCATGATGAGCCAGAACCGCTCGGCCGACCTCGACCGTGACCGCGCCAGCGCCGACTATCAGGTGAACGTCCGCGCCGAGGCCGAGATCGCCCTGCTGCACGAAAAGGTGGACCTGCTGCGCCAGCGCGAACTGGATGAGCTGCTGATGCTGCTGAAGGCCACGCTGGCGAGGCTGGAAGCGCGGCACGACCAGGGGGGAGCGCCGGCATGATCAACTTCGTGGTGCGCGTCGTGCTGGCGCTCGGCGGCACTCTCGCCGCGCTGTTCGTGGCCCGCGACAGCCCGAATTTCGGGGTGATTCAGGGCATGATGGCGACGTTGGTGCTGGTGTGCCTGGTGGGAATCATCGTCCTGTGGCGGTGGCGGAAGGGGGAGTGAGGGGCGGGCCCCCGGTCACCCCGCACCGCCTCGCTCCGCCGGGACCACTTGCACCTGCTTCACCTCGCCGCCGCGCAGCGCGACGATGTCGGACGGCACGCCGACCCGCTCCCCGCCCAGTGCGCGCAGCAGCGCGTCCGCGCCGGTCGTCGCAACCCCGTCGATCGACAGGATCACATCTCCCTCGGCGAGACCCGCGGCGGCGGCCGGTCCGTCCGGCACCACGCGCATGATCCGCGCACCGAAGCCCTGCCCGTCGACCCCCGCCGCACGCGCCAGCCGCCCAGCGACGGCGACCTTCTCGACCGCGATGCCCAGCACCGCCCGTCGCACGCGCCCGAAGCGCAGCACCTGGCTCAGCACCAGCCGTGCCGTGTCGGCCGCGACGGCGAAGCAAAGCCCCTGCGCCCCCATGATCACGGCGGT
The DNA here is from genome assembly GCF_018129025.1 of Neoroseomonas terrae. Taxonomy (GTDB): domain Bacteria; phylum Pseudomonadota; class Alphaproteobacteria; order Acetobacterales; family Acetobacteraceae; genus Neoroseomonas; species Neoroseomonas terrae. The sequence goes on from NZ_JAAEDI010000020.1 coordinate 104,114, forward strand.
GGCGATGCCGATCACCCGGCCGGCCGAATCCGCCAGCGCGCCGCCCGAGTTGCCCGGGTTCAGCGCGGCGTCGGTCTGGATCAGGTCCTCGACCGGCCAGCCGCCGCGGGATGGCAGGGCCCGGCCCGTCGCGCTCACGATCCCGGCCGTGACGGTGTTCGCGAAGCCCAGCGGGTTGCCGATGGCGATGGCGACCTGCCCCACCCGCAGCCGTGCCGATTCGCCCAGCTCCGCCGCGGGCAGCGGCCCCTGGGCCTCGGCCCGCAGTACGGCGATGTCCGTGGCGCGGTCCTGGCCCAGCAGCCGGGCAGGGAAGCGACGGCCATCGGGCGCGGTCGCCTCCAGCGCCTCCGCGCCGGCGACGACATGGGCGTTGGTCAGCACAAGCCCGTCAGGTGAGATCACCACGCCGGAACCGCTTCCGCCGCCCGGGCCGCGGCGGGTGGCGACATGCACCACCGAAGGCCCCACACGGGCCACCGCGGCAGTCACCGCGCGGGAATAGGCATCGAGCAGCAGGTCGTCGGAGGCGGGGAAGGGGGCGTCGAGCATGCTTCCCAAAATGGGAAGCCTGGCCCCCGTTTCACAGCCCTGTGCGACGAACGCTTCCCAGCCATGCCCCGGCTTGGCAGGTTCGCGGGGATGGCGATCCTTCATGCCCTGCTCGCGCTCATGGCGGCCTGCGTGGTCTTCGCGCTGCTCGCGCGCCGCACCCAGCTTCCCTATCCGGTCGTGCTGGTGCTCGGCGGCATGGCGCTCGCGCTGATCCCGGGCATGCCGGAGATCGAGCTCGACCCGCAATTCGCCATGGCCTTCTTCCTGCCGCCGCTGCTGCAGGTCAGCGCGATCCGCACGGACTGGACGGCCTTCAAGGGCAATATCCGCCCGATCCTGCTGCTGGCGGTCGGCGCCGTGCTGTTCACCGCGCTTTGCGTCGGCGCGGCGATGAAGCTCCTGATCCCGGACTTTCCCTGGGCGGCGGCGATCGCCTTCGGCGCCATCGTCGCCCCGCCGGACGCAGTCGCCGCGGCGGCCGTGCTTCGGAAGCTGCGCCTGCCGCCCCGCATCGTCGCCGTGCTCGAAGGCGAAAGCCTCATCAATGACGCCACCTCCCTGGTGCTCTACCGCTTCGCGGTGGTCGCGACGATGGCCGGCACCTTTTCCTGGTCCGAAGCGGGCGAGACCTTCCTCGCCGTCTCGATCGGCGGCGCGGCGATCGGCTGGGTGATCGGCCGCGCCACCATTTGGGCGTCGGCGCGGCTGCACGACACGCTGCTGGAGACCGCGGCCTCCTTCATCGCCTGCTACGCTGCCTTCTTCGCGGCCGAGGCGCTGCACCTTTCCGGCGTCATCGCGGTGGTCGTCACGGGCCTGGTGCTGGGCCGCGCGCAGCATCGGCTGTCCGCCAACACGCGAAGCCAGTCCCGGGCGGTCTGGACCTTCATCGAATTCGTGCTGAACAGCCTCGTCTTCATCCTGATCGGCCTGCAGCTCAACGTCATCCTGGACCGGCTGGACGACTACCCGAGCTGGCACCTGGCGCTGCTCGCGGTGGCGGTGTCGCTGGTCCTCATCGTGTCCCGCTTCGTGTGGCTGTTCCCCGCCAGCTGGCTGCCGCGACAGATCCCCTCGGTCCGGCGCCACGACCCGATGCCGCCCTGGGGGCACATCACCGTGCTGTCCTGGGCCGGGATGCGCGGTGTGGTCTCGCTGGCGGCGGCGCTCGCCCTGCCGGTGACGTTCCCGGAACGCGACCTGCTCATCTTCCTGTCCTTCTGCGCCATCCTCGCGACGCTCGTCGTCCAGGGCACCTCGCTGGAATGGGTGATCCGGCGGTTGGGGGTGGAGGAACCGCGCCGCGCCAACATGTCGGTCGAGGAAGCCGCGGCGCGCACCCTGATTGCCCACGCCGCCCTGCGCTCGATCGAACGCCGTGCGGAGGACGTGCTGGACGGCGCCATCGCGCAGGACCTGCTGACGGAATACCGCGACCGCGTCCGGCTGCTGGACGGGGTGAACCAGGGGCCGATCGCGGCCGAGCGCGCTTCCCGCCTGGAGCACCGCCTGCACGCGCTGCGCGCCGGCCGCGACCGGCTGCTGCGCCATCGGCGGGAGGACGGGCTGGACGAGCACCTGATGAACCGGCTGGTCGACGAGCTCGACCTCGAGGAACTGCGCCTGCGGCGGCTGCTGGGGGCCGCGGATGGGTAGCCGCCCCGTCCTCTGGTATGGAGGCGGCCGCGTCCTGCCCGCCGACCGTTCCGAACCGCGCCAGCGGAGAGACCCGCCCCCGCCATGACCGACCTACGCCAGGCCCTCGAAGCCGCCCGCCGCGCCCTGCTCGACCTCTCCACCCGCAACCGGCTGCTGTCCCTGCCGAAGCCGGGGCGGTCGCGCGGCGTCGTCATCCTGGACGATGAGGATGCGGATTTCGTGCAGGCCGCGCTTGCCGCCGGCCGCGCCTTCGGCTTCGAGGCCGCGGGCGAGGAAGCGCCCGCCGCGCCCGATGCCGAGGCATCGGCGGAAGGCAAGCCGCGCCGCACCCGCAAGCGGACGAGCAAGGCCGCCGCCAAGGCCGAAGGGGTCAGCCGGGCCGACGACACGATCAGTCGCGAGGACTGGCAGCGCGACGAATTGCTGCGCGTCCGCCTGCCGCCCGCCGACCTCGCCCGCCGCCTGCGCGACCTGATGACGGATGCCCGCACGGCGCGCGAGGAAACCGGCGTGCCGACGCTGTACCTCGCCCTCGGCACGCTGACCTGGCGCGACCCCGGCACGCCGGAGACGGAACGCCGCGCCCCGCTCGCCCTGCTCCCCGTGACACTGGAACGGGAGGGCGTGTCCCAGACATTCCGCCTGCGTGCCGGGACGACGGAGGTCGCCGAGAACCTCTCCCTGCGCGAGATGCTGAAGGTCAATTTCAACACCGCGCTGCCCGCCTTCGACGAGGCCGCCTACAACCCCACCGCCTGGGCGGAGGCGGTCGCCGGCGCGGTCAAGGACCGCCCCGAATGGTCCGTCGATGCGGACGCGCTCGCCCTCGGCCTGTTCTCCTTCGCGAAGTTCCTGATGTGGCGCGACCTGGGACCGGAGGAGAATCCGGGCCTCGCCGACCATCCGCTGGTCCGGTCGCTGGTCGGCGGCGAACGGCTCGACGCCCCGCCGACCTTCCCCGACGACGCCGATGTCGATGAGGCGATCCCGGTCGAACGCCTCGACCATGTCGTGGACATGGATGGCTCCCAGGCGCTGGCCGCCGAAGCTGTTCGCCGCGGCGGCCATGTCGTCATCCAGGGCCCGCCCGGCACCGGCAAGTCGCAGACGATCGCGACGATCCTGGCCCAAGCGATCCTTGACGGCCGTTCCGTGCTGTTCGTCGCGGAGAAGCTCGCCGCGCTGGAGGTGGTGAAGCGCCGGCTCGAGAATATCGGCCTCGGTTCCGCCTGCCTCGAACTGCATTCCGAGAAGCAGTCGAAGCGCGCCGTGCTGGACGAGCTCCGTGCGACCCTCGCCCTGCCGCCGCCGCCGAAGCCGCTGCGCGACCCGGTCATCGAACGTCTGGCCACGTTGCGCGGACGGCTGAACCGTCACGCCGCGGCCATGCGCGCGCCGGCTGGCGCCTCCGGCATTCCGCTGCACCAGGTGGTCGGTACGCTGGTCGGCCTGCGCCGACGCGGCCTCGCCGTGCCCGATTTCACCCTCGATGCCACGCTCTGGGATGGCGCGACCATCGCCGCCAAGCGCGACGCGGTGCGCGACCTCGCCGCGCGCGCCACCGAGGCGGACGGCGCCAACAACCCCTGGCGCGGCGTGACTGCGGATATCGGCCCGGCCGACGCCGAGCGGCTGATGATGCGCCTGCCCGGCTGGATCCGCTCCTTCGCCGCGGCCGGCGCCCAGTCGGGCACTGGCGCTGGTCCCGCGGCGCTGGCCGCCCGCCTGCGCAGCGCCGCCGCGCTGCGCGAGGCCCCCGACCACGACAAGGCCGCCATGGGCAGCGCCGCCTGGCGCGCCGACCCCGCGCCGCTGGTTTCGCTGACCGAGGCCGTCGCCAAGCTAGCCATCGCGAAGCGCGATGCGCGGCTGAAGCCCGGCGCGCTCGATGTCGAGGGCCTCGCCGACGCCCGAGAGACGCTGGCGAGTTCCGGCGGCTTCTTCGGCTTCCTCAGCTCGAAGCGTTCCGCCGCGCAGGCCGTCGCGGCGCGCGTCGCGCGCGATGGCGTCGATCCGCTCGCCGCGCTTGACGCGGCGCTGGCCGGGCAGGCGGCGCGAGACCGCGTCCGCAGCGGCAACGCGCTCGGCCAGGCCGCTTTCGGCCGCCTCTGGCGCGGCGAGGACACCGATCCCTCGGCCATGTCCGCGCTGATCCTCTGGCGCCAGAAGCACGGCCCCGAAGCCGCCGCCGCCCTCGCCGCCGACACGCCTTCCGGCGACGCCGCCGTGCTGGATGCCGCGGCCGCGGCCTGGACCGAGCTGCAACAGGCAACGGCGCTGAACCCCATCACCGCCTTCGGCACCCCGGACCCGCCCTTCGCCGCGCTTGCCGATCGCCTCGGTGCCTGGGCCGGCGCACCGGAAGCGCTGCCGCTCTGGCAGGGCTGGCGCCGCGCCCTCGCCGAAGCCCGCGGCATCGAACCAATCGTCGAGCGCCTCCAGACCGGCCGCCTCGCCCCCGACGCCGCCGAGGACGCGTTTTCCTACGCGCTGCATGAAGGGCTGTTGCGTGCCGCGACGGCGCAGCACCCGGACCTCGCCGCCTTCGATGCCGCCGGCTACGACCGCCTCGTCGCCGAATTCCGCGACGCCGACCGCGCCCGCGTCGCGCTGACCCGCGCCGACGCCGCGCGCGCCCATGCCGACCGTGTCCGGCAGGTGCGCGACAACGCGCCCGGCATGACCGTGATCCTCGGCGAGATGGAGAAGAAGCGCGGCCACCTCCCGGTCCGCGAATTGCTGCTGCGCGCCTCCCAGGCCGTGCAGCAGGCCAAGCCGATCTTCATGATGAGCCCGCTCTCGGTCGCGCAGTTCCTCGCCCCGCCGCACGGGCTGCGTCCAGGCCTGACCTTCGACCTGCTGGTGATCGACGAGGCCTCGCAGGTCGAACCCGTCGATGCGCTCGGCGCGATCGCGCGTTGCCGCCAGGTGGTCGTCGTCGGCGATGACCGACAGATGCCGCCGACGCGCTTCTTCCAGCGCATGACCGGCGAGGATGACGAGACCCTGCCGGAAGACGCGCCCGATGCCGTCGCGGCGCGCGACGTGGAGTCCGTCCTGGGCCTGTGCAACGCGCGCGGCGTGCCGAGTGCGATGCTCCGCTGGCACTACCGGAGCCGCCACGAAAGCCTGATCGCCACCAGCAACCAGGAATTCTACGACAACCGGCTGCTGGTGCTGCCTTCGCCGCGCCCGCGCTCGCCCGAACTCGGCCTGTCCCTCGCTCGCGTCGATGGCGCCTGGGAAACCGGGGAGGGCGTCAACCGTGCCGAGGCCGCCGCCGTCGCCGAGGCGGTGATGAAACACGCGAAAGAAACGCCCGGCGACACGCTCGGCGTCGCCGCTTTTTCGATCAAGCAGCGCGATGCCATCCTCGACGCCATCGAGGCCGCGCGTCGTGCCGATCCCTCCGCCGACGCCTTCTTCACGAACCACGCCGACGAGCCCTTCTTCGTGAAGAACCTCGAGAACGTGCAGGGCGACGAGCGCGACGCCATCATGATCTCGGTCGGCTATGGCCGCGACAAGGACGGCCGCCTCGCCATGCGCTTCGGCCCGCTCTCGGCCGAAGGGGGCGAGCGACGGCTGAACGTGCTCATCACCCGCGCCAAGAAGCGCTGCATCGTCTTCTCCGGCATCACCGGCGACGACATCGACACCGAGCGCGCCTCCGGCCGCGGCGTCGCCGCGCTCAAGACCTTCCTGACCTTCGCCGGCGCCCCGGCCGCCGCCGTGCGCGGCGGTGGCGACGCCACCGGTAGCGCCATCGCCGCCGCGATCTCGGACGCCGTGCGCGAGGCCGGCCGCGACCCCGTCCCGCATGTCGGCCTCGCCGGCCTGTTCCTCGATGTCGCGGCAAAGGGCGAGCAGGGCTACGAACTCGGCATCGAGGCCGACGCCGGCGACTGGTCCGCGCTGCGCTGCGCCCGCGACCGCGAGCGGGGCCGCCCCGGCGCGCTGGAGATGATGGGCTGGCGCCTCGCCCGCGCCTGGTCGCTCGCCTGGTACGCGCGACCGGAGGCCGAGGCCGCGAAGCTGGTCAGCGCCCTCGGCGCCGCGCCCGTCGCGCCAGTTGAACCGGCCGCGCCGCTGGCGCCGCCCGACCCCGGCCTCGCCGAACCCTATCGCGAGGCCGCGCCGCAGATCGCGCAAGGCCCACTCGATGCCCTGCCGGCTGCGGCCCTCGGCGCCACCATCGGCGAAATCGTCGCGATCGAGGGCCCGATCACCCCCGACAGCCTCGCCGAGCGCCTGCGCCTGCTGGCCGGCCGCGACGCCCTGACGCCGCGCGAGAAGGAAGCCATCCGCCAGGCCACCACCTTCTCCCGCACGCAGAACGGCGTGATCGAAACGGCCGGCCTGCTGACCATCGCCTCAACGACGATCGCCCCACGCGACCGCCGCGCCGCCGCCCCGCATCTGCGCCGCGCCGCCGCCGTGCCGCCCGCCGAGATCGCGGCGGCGGCCGAGGCACTTCTCGCCCGCCGCGGGGCGCTGACGGAAACGGAACTCGCGACGGCGATCCACGCGGTGCTCGGCCTCGATGCGGGTGCGCAGGTGGCAGTCGCAGCGCGGCTTGCCGCGCTGGTGGGGAGCGGCGCGATCAAGCTGGCCGGGTAGGTGATTGGAGGGGCGCCGCCCCTCCAAACCACCCCGCCAGGAGCCAACGGGCCCCTGGACCCTGGTTTCTGGCGCAGGGCAGGGGAGGGATGCTCGGCATCGCGAAGGGACGGGGGCGGAACATGGCCGATACGATGATCGATCGCCTTCTCGTCGGCACCCTCGCGGCGATCGACGCGCTGGACGACGCCGCCCGGCAGGTCGCCCCCGACACGCTGGCGGCCCTTGCTGCCGGCATGGATGCGGGGGCGCTGGCCGCCGCGCTCGACGCCGCAGCGGCCTTCGATTGGCCTGATCGCCTCGGTCCCATCCGCGATTGCCTGGTCGCTGCCGCCAGTGAAGCCCGCGCCGCGACGGAGGGCCTTGCCGCCGCCCCGACCGAGGCCCGCCCGATGCTCGCCGCAGGCCGCTCCCTGCGCCGCCGGGCGCGCGCCGAGGCCGCGCTCTACCCCCTTGCGCCCTTCCTGCCGCCGGTCAGCCGCCACTTCCTCGACCCCGCCGCGCGCGAGGATCCCGCGCTGCTTGCCCGCCTCGCCGCCGTGCCGCCAGGGCGGGACGGTACCGGCGTCATGCACTTCGGTGGCCCACCCGGCACCCGCGGCGGTGCGGCGCTCTACGTCCCGGAAACCTACGATCCCGCGCGGCCACCGCCGCTCATCGTTGCCCTGCATGGCGGCAGCGGCAACGGTGCCGACTTCCTCTGGACCTGGCTCCGTGTGGCGCGGTCGCGGGGCTTGTTGCTAATCGCCCCGACCTCTCCGGGCCGCACCTGGACGCTCGACGACCCCGGCGAGGACGGTGCGTTCATCGAACAGCTCCTCGCGGATGTGCAGGCCCGCTGGCCCGCCGATCCCGCTCGCCGACTGCTGACCGGCATGAGCGACGGTGGCACTTTCACCTATGGCTTCGGCGTGCAGGACGGCGCGCCCTTCACGCACCTGGCCCCCGTCGCCGCCGCCTTCCACCCGATGCTGATGATGCTCGCCGATCCGGCGCGGCTGCGCGGCCTGCCTATCCACATCCTGCACGGCGCGCGCGACTGGATGTTTCCGGCGACGATGGCGCGGGAGGCAGCGCGGACGCTTGCCGGCGCCGGCGCGGCGGTGACGCATGAGGAGGTCGCCGACCTTGCCCATGTCTGGCCCCGGGAAAGGACGGCAGCGATCGCGACGTGGTTCCTGGATCGATGAGAGCCGGAGGAGCGCCGCTTATCCAGCCCGCACCCCGGTGCACTCTGCGGAGGACCAGGGACGTGCCCGTCGTCATCCGCGGCTGACCGGCGCCGGATGATGGTTCGGCGTTTCCGCCGATCTGGCGATTTCCGCCCGCGAAGATCGGAGGGGCAAACGCCCCTCCATCCCCCGCATCACTGCAAAGCCTGATACGCATATTGCCGCAGCAGCAGCCGGTACGGCAGGCGCATCTGCGGCGACTGCATCATCAGGATCACGTACATCTGCTCGGCCGGGTCGACCCAGAAATACGTCCCGTGCGCACCGCCCCAATAGTAGTCGCCGACGCTGCCGGGCAGCGGGTTGCGTCCGGCATCGTTGCGTACCGCGAAGCCGAGGCCGAAGCCCTGGCCCATCTCCGCCGTCGGTGCGAGAGGCCCGAAGCGCCCGCGCACCACGTCGCGCGTGGCGGTGCCCGGTGCCAGGTGGTCCGCCGCCATCAGGTCGATGGTGTGGCGGGACGCGATGCGCTTGCCGTCGAGCTCGCCCTTGTTCAGCAGGAATTGCGTGAAGCGCGCATAGTCCCGCGCCGTCGAGACCATGCCGCCGGCGCCGGAGAACCAGGCCGGCCGATCGGTGGGATCGGGCATCGCGGGCCGGCGGCCGGTCGCCGGGTCGTTCTGCGGCTGGGCGATGCGTCCTGCGCCCGCGTTCGGCGCCATGAAGCCCGTGTCGGTCATGCCGAGCGGCCCGGTGATGCGCGTGCGCACGAAGGTGTCGAGGTCCGTGCCGGAAACGACTTCCACCAGCCGGCCAAGGATGTCGGTCGACCAGGAATACTCCCAGGTAGTACCGGGCTGGTGCAGCAGCGGCAGGGCGGCGAGCTTGCGGCTCATCTCCTCCATCGTGTTGGTCCGTGCGCGCACCGTGCTCTCGCGATACGCCGCCGCGACGGGGTGGTCGCCCGGCGAGGCGTCGGTGATGCCCGAGGTGTGGCGCAGCAGGTCCTGCACGGTGATCGGGCGGCGCGCCGGGACCAGCACCATCGCCGTCGTGCCCTCCGCATTGCGCACCATCTCGCCGACGCGCGGCGTCTCGCGCCACTCCGGCAGATGCCGGCCGATCGGGTCCGCGATCGACAGGCGGCCTTCCTCGGCGAGGATCATCACGGCGAGCGACACGATCGGCTTCGTCATGGACGCGATGCGGAACACGGCGTCGGCGCCCATGGGTGCCTGCGCTTCCCGGTCGCGGAACCCGACCACCGTCTCATAGGCGATGCTGCCGCGGCGGCCGATCACCACGATCGCGCCGGGGATGGCGCCACGCTGCACCTCCCCTTCGAGCCACTCGCCGATGCGCGACAGGCGCTCGGTGGAAAGCCCGACATCCTCCGCCCGTTGCGCCCGTGGCAGGTCGGCGGCAATGGCGGGAAAGGCAAGCGACACGGCCAGGCCCAGCGCGGCCAGCCGAGGTAATGCAGGCATGGTTTCCTCCCGTGCGCCGTGCATGGCGCGACGGAAGCACACTGCCCGCGTGCATGTTGCGTCAAGAGGCCGGTGAACGGCGTCGCAACGGCTTGATCTGCCGTCGCGTCCCTGCACATCCTTGCCGCTCAGCCCGCCCGGCGCCGCCGCGCGGTTGGAGAGGACGACGCCGGACATGACCATGCATCGCCGCACCTTGCTGGGTGCCACCGGGGCTGCGGCCCTCGCCCCCCTTGCCGCGCAGGCGCAGACGCGCTGGCAGATGGCCTCCGCCTATGCTGACGGGAACCTGCACACCCGCAACATCCGCAGCTTCATCGAGGAGATCCAGGGGGCGAGCAACGGCCGGCTGTCGATCCAGCTGCATTCCAACGGGTCGCTGCTTCGCATGCCGGACATCAAGCGCGGCGTGCAGACCGGCCAGGTGCAGATGGGCGAGATCCTGCTGACCGCCTATGCCAATGAAGACCCGATGTTCGACGCGGATGCGCTGCCGCAGCTGGTCACGAACTTCCAGCAGGCGAAGAAGCTCGCTGACCTGCAGAAGCCCTTCCTCGACGCCCGATTCGGCCGGCAGGGGCTGGTGCTGCTCTACACGGTGCCGTGGCCGGCCGCCGGGCTCTATGCGCAGGAGGAAGTCACCAGCCTCGAGCAGCTGCGCGGGTCGCGCTTCCGCACCTACTCGCCGATGACGAACCGCTTCGCCCAGTTGATCGGCGCGCAGCCCACGCTCGTCCAGTCGGCCGAATTGGCGCAGGCCTTCGCGACGGGCGTGGTGCAGGCGCAGGTCACCTCGGCCGCCACCGGCGTCGATACGCAGTCGTGGGACTATGCCCGGGTCTTCACGCCGCTCGGCTTCACCATGACGAAGAACGCCGTGTTCATCTCCCGCCGCGCGCTGGAGGGGCTGCCGCGCGAGCAGCAGGACGCGATCCGCGCCGCCGCCGCCCGCGCCGAGACGCGCGGCTACCAGCTCGCCGAGGCGGCGCAGCGCGAGACCGAACAGACCCTGGCCACCCGCGGGATGCGGGTGACGCAGCCGACGCAGCAATTGCTGGACGATTGCGCGCGGGTCGGGCGGATCATGGCCGACGAATGGGCGCAGCGCGTCGGCGATGACGGGAAGCGCCTGCTGGAGCAGTACCGGGCCAGCTGACGGGGCCTGCGCGCGGCGGCGGCAACCCCGGCGCGCGCAGCCCGCAACACAGGCAGTCCGGCGCCGCACACCGCGATTGCGGCGGGGGTCCCCTTGCGTCCATCGCCCGGCGGCGGACAAATGGCCCCTGATCAGGAAACCCTATAGGGCGCCATTCATGAATACGATCAATCGCCGCGGCCTGCTGGCCGCCGGCGGCGGCCTTGCCGTCGCCGCCACCTCCGGCGCCGCGCAGGCGCAGACGCGCTGGCAGGTGGCCTCCGCCTATCCGGACGGCAACTTCCAGACCCGGAACCTGCGCTCATTCATCGAGGACGTGCAGACGGCCGCCGGCGGCCGTCTGCAGCTTACCCTGCACTCCAACGCGTCGCTGCTGCGCATGCCGGAGATCAAGCGCGGCGTGCAGACCGGGCAGGTCCAGCTTGGCGAGATCATGCTCTCCGCCTACGGCAACGAGGATCCGTTCTTCGAGGTGGACAGCGTCCCGCAGCTCGCGACCACCAGCGACATGGCGCGCAAGCTGGCGACGCTGCGCCGGCCCTATGTCGAGGCGCGGCTGCAGCGCCAGGGGCTGACGATGCTCTACTGGGTGCCGTGGCCGCCGTCGGGCTTCTACACCAACACCCCGATCGACACGCTGGATGCGCTGCGCGGCACCAAGATGCGCACCTTCAACGTGATGACCAGCCGCTTCGCGACGCTCGCCGGCGCCACGCCGACGCTGGTGCAGCAGGCCGAGGTTCCGCAGGCCTTCGCGACGGGCGTGGTGAACGTGATGCTCACCTCGGCGGCGACGGGGGTGGACGTGCAGGCGTGGGATTTCTGCCGCTTCTTCACGCCGATCGGCCTCAGCCGCACGCAGAACATGGTGTTCGTGCGCCAGCGCGACTTCGCCGCGCTGCCGGCCGATGTGCAGGCGGCGGTGCGCAGCGCGGCGGCGACGGCCGAGGAACGCGGCTGGGCGGCCTCCGACGCCGAAATGGTGAGCCAGCAGGCGATGCTCGCCCAGCGCGGCATGACCGTCAGCACGCCGTCGCCGGCGCTGATGGAGGGACTCGCGCGCATCGGCGCGATGCAGGCGGACGAATGGGTCGCCAAGGCAGGCGACGACGGCCGGCGCCTGATGGAGGCGTATCGCGCCTCGATTGCCTGACGGCGCGGTTCGGGCGCCCCGTCCATCCGCCGGGGCGGCCCGGCCGCGGCAGCGGCGCGTGCATCGACGGGCGCGCAGCGGCCGTTGCATGATCGACCGCTGGCCCCGGCCGGCATCGAGTCTTCACCCAGGGAGAATCACGAGGAATGTCCCCAACCCTGCAGCCAGGCGACGTACGGCGATGACCGCCCTGCGACGAGGTCTCGACGGCCTTTATGTCCTTGGCGGCATCCTCGGTGGTGTCGCTCTCTTTGCCATTGCCGCGATCATCGCCGCGCAGGTCGTCGGGCGTCAGTTCGGCCTCACCGTGCTCGGTGCCGACGACCTGACCGCCTTCGCGGTCGCGGGGTCGGCCTCCCTGCCGCTGGCCTATGCCTTCCGCCACGGGGCGCATATCCGCGTGGACCTGATCATCGGGCGGCTGTCCGGCGGGCCGCGCTTCGTCATGGAGACGATCGCGCTGCTGCTGACCACGGGGCTCGTGTCCTTCTTCGCCTATTCGATGCTCGACCTCGCCTGGGACAGCTTCGAGTTCGAGGACGTCGCGCAGGGTTCCATCGCGTGGAAGCTGTGGGTGCCGCAGGGCATGGTGGGCAGCGGCGTCGCGCTGTTCGCGATCTGCCTCATCGACGACCTGGCGGTGCATCTCTCGGGGGGCACGCCCTCCTATCGCCGCGCTGCCGAGGCCTCGGCGATGGAACGGGCGGCGGAGGAACTCTGATGGAACTCGCTCAAACCGAAGCCGGGCTGCTGCTGCTTGGCGCGCTGTTCGTCTTCCTTGGCCTTGGCGTGTGGATCGGCCTCGCGCTTGCCATGGTCGGGCTGGTCGGCGTCGTGGTGTTACCGATGCTGATCCCGGCGATGCCGGCGATGCCACCCGAGAAGGTGATGGGCACGGCTATCTGGCAATCCATCGCCTCCTGGACCCTTGCCGCGCTGCCGCTGTTCATCTGGATGGGTGAGATCCTGTTCCGCACGCGGTTGTCGGAGGACATGTTCCGCGGCTTGGCTCCGTGGGTGCAGCGCCTGCCGGGCCGGCTGATGCATGTGAACGTGATCGGCTGCGGCATCTTCGCCGCCGTGTCGGGGTCCTCGGCCGCAACGACGGCCACGATCGGCAAGATGTCGCTGCCGGCCCTGACGCAGCGCGGCTACCATCTGCCGATGGCCATCGGGTCACTGGCCGGCGCGGGCACGCTCGGCCTGCTGATTCCGCCGTCGATCGTCATGATCGTGTACGGCGTGGCGGCCGAGGTCTCGATCGTCCGGCTGTTCATTGCGGGCGTTCTGCCGGGCATCATGCTGATGGTGCTGTTCAGCGGCTACATCGCGGTATGGTCGATGCTGAACCCCGACAAGACGCCGCCGTCGGATCCGCCTATGTCCTTCGGACAGAAGCTGCGGGAAAGCGGGCAGCTCATCCCGGTCGTGTTGCTGATTCTGTTCGTGATGGGCAGCATCTACCTGGGCGTTGCGACGGCGACCGAAGCCGCCGTGTTCGGCGTGGTCGGCGCCCTGGCGCTGTCGGCCTGGGGCGGGTCGTTGAACTGGACGTCCTTCAAGGACAGCCTGATGGGCGCGGTGCGGCTGTCCTGCATGATCAACCTGATCCTGGCGGGTGCCGCGTTCCTGACCCAGGCGATGGCCTATTCCGGCATCCCGGCGGCGATGGCAGCCTGGGTCGGGTCGCAGGGCTTCAGCCCCTTCATGATCATCGCCTGCCTGACGGTGATCTACCTGGTCCTCGGCTGCTTCATCGACGGCATCAGCATGATCGTGCTGACGGTGTCGGTCGTGCTGCCGATCATCAGCAGCACGGGCTTCGACCTGGTGTGGTTCGGCATCTTCATCGTGCTGGTGGTCGAAATGGCGCAGATCACGCCGCCCGTCGGCTTCAACCTGTTCGTGCTGCAGGGGTTGACCGGAAAGGGCATGTTCGAGGTGATGCGCCACACGCTGCCCTTCTTCCTCCTCATGGTGGTGGCGGTAGCGATCGTCACGGTCTTTCCCGCCATCGTGACTTGGCTACCGCAGACGATGCTTACCCGCTGACGGCGCCCCGGGGCATGCGCTGCACGGCGCATGCCCCACTGCCGCCCCGTCCGGGCCGGCGGCCATCGAACAGTCCCATCCTGACCCACATCGTCGAGGCCGGGTTCCGCCAAGCACCCACCACGCGTGAACAGAACTGACGGCTCGGCCGTCGCCTTCATCCGACCCGGTCGACCACCCGCCCCCGGCGACGCGGCTTGCGCAGGCGGCGTGACTATTCCGCCGCCGTCGCGCGGATGCGGGTGCGCGAGCGGTACCAGAAGTGGCGCAGGATGAAGAACACCAGCGCCGCCGCCGCGATGCCGCAGATCGACCAGAACAACCGCTCTATGCCGAGCCAGGCGCCGAGGAACCAGCCGGCAGCCACAAAGCTGCCCGCCCAGATGCCCGCGGCGAAGAAGTTCAGCACCGCGAAGCGCAGCCGGCTGTAGCCGGCAATGCCGCAGGCCACCGAGGCGACGTTGCGGATGCCGTAAAGGAAACGGAACGTCAGGATGAACAGCGTGCCGTATTGCTGGAGCAGCCGCGCGGCGCTCTCCGCACGCGGACGGCATTTCGGGTATCGGTTCAGCAGCGCCGGGCCGTAGCGCCGGCCAAGGTAGAACCAGGTCTGGTCGCCCAGATACGACCCGACCCACACGGAGCCGAGCAGAATCCACGGGTCGACGAGCCCGACCGTCGCGCCGATCGCCGAGGCGGCGAGGACGAACGTCTCCCCTTCGAAGAAAGCCCAGAGCGCGGCGCCGAGATAGGCGAGCGCACCCCAATCGGCCCAGAATTCGGCCAAGAGGAAGCCCCCAAGTTGGTTATTGCGACCACCATGCCCGTTGCCGCGGCGAAGGGGAACAGCGATCGAAGCGATCACCGTTCTTGAGACGACGCGGCGGGTCGCTGTCAAGCCCGGGCCGGCGCGGGCCAGTCCGGGCGCTCGAAGCGCTGCACCTCCAGCGTGTAGCCGGCAGGGTCGCGAAAGAAGAATGACGTGACGCGGTAGGCCTCCGAAAAGCTGGGCTTCGTTGCCGTCTCGACACCCGCCGCGACCAGCCTCGCATGCCAGCCTTCCACGTCATGCACGACGAAGGTGACGATCGCGCCGCCCTGCACGCGCGGGTTGTCCGTCACGCGCGGGCCTCGCGCACGGCAGACGCCGAGGAAGGCGCGCCCGCCCGGCGCCGGGGCATAGATGCGGCAAGTGCCCTGGTCCTGCGCCAGGACGAGGCCGAGGACCTCCTCGTAGAAGCGCCACGACGGCGCCGGGTCCTCGGCGTAGAGGAAGGTGATCTGCTGGTCGAACGGCGCCGTCATGACCGCAGGATGAGCCGCACACCCGCGACGCGCCAGCGCCTTCCTCCCGGAACAATCCACGCCGCAGTGATGACCCAACTCCCGCGTTGCTGGCCATGCTGTTTGGAACGCGGGATAACTCTGCCGTAGCCGGCCCCGCGGGCCGGCCTCCCCCAACGCCGAGGAGAGGGCAGAACCGCATGAGCGACCTCGCGAACAAGATCACGACCCGCATCCCGCTCAAGGAGCCAGGCTGGATGAAGGAATTCAAAGCCTTCATCATGCGCGGCAACGTCATCGACCTGGCCGTCGGCGTCGTGATCGGCGCCGCGTTCACCTCCATCGTCAGCTCGGTCGTCGAAGACCTGATCAACCCGGTCGTCGGCATCCTGATGGGCGGGATCGACTTCTCCAACCTGTTCATCGTCCTGTTCGGCGAGCGTCAGGCCTCGCTGGAGGCGACCCGCCAGGGCGGTGCATCGGTGATCGCGATCGGGTCGTTCCTGAATGCGGTGATCAAGTTCCTGATCGTCGGCTTCGCGGTGTTCTGGCTGGTGAAGATCCTGTCGAAGCTGCAGGCATCCCAGGCGGTCGAGAAGGCGACCGCCAAACCAGGGCTGACAGCGACCGAAAAGCTGCTGACTGAGATCCGCGACGAACTGAAGGCGCAGCGTGAGGCACCGCCGACGGTGTGACAGGCGGGCCGGGGGCCGGTAGCGCGCCTGGCTTCACCCGCGGTTGGAGGGGCTTTGCCCCTCCAAGCCACCCCAGCAAAGGCCGAAGGGCCTTTGCAAACCTCGACCTGGTGCCGCGCGTCGCGGTCAGGGAAAGTGCGTGGAATCCGCTCTTGCGCACAGAGCGCGCCTGGAGAGGTAACAAGCGCCCCGGCACGACGGATTGCGGTCCAGGTGATGCACGCGCCAGAGGCGGTTCGGAGGGGCAGCGCTTTCTCCGATCCCACCTTCGCGCAAAATGGGCCAGGCGCCCATCTCCGGGACCCTGCACGCAAAGCCTCCGCGCCGGCGCGCGGCGAGGGCGGCGACAGGTCCTCTCGCCTATCCCTCCGCGGCCGGCCTCACAGCGGCTTCTGCGCCTTTTCCAGCAAACGCCCGAAGAACCCCGGCTTCTTTGCCGGCGCCGACGCCGCCGCCTTGGCCGCCGCGGCTTCCTCGCGCGCTTCCGCCGCGGCCCGCTTCTCCTTGTCCGCCAGCCACTTATCCAGGCTCATGCCCGCCTTGGCGGCGCGCTTGGCCTCATAGGCGCGCTGCGCCTCCGTCATCTTCCGATCGCTCATGCCGCAACCCTCGTCGAGGCGCGGTCAATGGCGCGGTCCGCGCCTTCCGGCAAGGGGCTGCGCGTGGCAGGTTGGCCGGCATGGAAGCGAAGGTGAAGGCGGGCATCTGGGTCTCGATGGCGATCCGTCTGTCCGACATGGCCGGCCGGCCGGCCGCGGTGCTGCGCAAGGGGGACCCGGATTCCGGCGGCATCCTGTGCCTGTTGCGCGGGCGGGACGGCTTCGTCGTGCTCTCCCAGGCGCGGGACGCGGAAGGGCGGGCGGCCTGGATGCGCGGCACGGGTGCCGCGCCGGTCGAGGAGGACGCCGCCACCGCCTATGTCGACCGCCAGGTGAAGCGCGATCCGGATCTGTGGGTTGTGGAGTTTGAGGCCCCGGACCTGACGCCGCCCTTCGAGGCCCGGTTGCTCTGACCCCCGCGGCCAGGGGCTCGTGTCGGGCCGGGGATGCCGCACACCGCGAAAAGGCAAGCAGGCCGGAGAGTTGCACCCGGTACTGAGTACGCGGGCCACCAGGCGTAGACGGCCGGGTCGAAAACAGGCGCACGCGCCGGCACCGGAGTGCTAGCGTTCGCCCCGGCAGGCTTTCTCCCGTTTCCCCGACCACGGCCGGAAAGGAGCAGCGCCGATGGGCACCTACATCATGTTCGGGTCCTGGACCGACCAGGGCATTTCCGCCATCGCGGAATCCCCGCGCCGGCTCGATGCCGCCAAGGGCATGCTGAGCGAGATGGGCGGCAAGATGCATGGCTTCTACATGACGATGGGCGAATGCGACATGGTCGCGATCTATGAGGCGCCGGACGATGCCGTGTCCGCCCGCTTCTCGCTGATGCTGGGGCGGATGGGCAATGTCCGCACCAGGACCGTGAAGGCGTTCCCCGAGGAAACGACGCGCCAGATCATCGCCTCGCTGGGCTGAGGGGCACCGCCGGCTCCCGGCGCGCCGGGGCGCAATGCACGGCGCGTGGCGGCCGTTCAGCCCGGCGCCACCACCACGCGGTCCCGGCCCGCAGCCTTCGCTGCGTAAAGCGCCCGGTCGGCGGTGTTGAGTGCCGGTTCCAGCCCGCTCTCCCACTGCACCGGCGCCACGCCGGCCGAGCTGGTGACCAGCGTGTCGCTCCCCGCAGGGTGCGGCACCGCGTCCCGGATCTCTGCGCGCACCCGCTCCGCCAATGCGGCGGCCTGTTCCAGCGTCGTGCCCGGACAAAGCAGGGCGAACTCTTCGCCGCCCAGCCGCGCGGCGACGTCGGTGGCCCGCACCTGCCGGCGCAGCGCCGCCGCCACGCCGCGCAGCACGGCATCCCCCGCCGCGTGGCCGTAGCCGTCGTTGATCGCCTTGAAGCGGTCGAGGTCGAACAGGATCAGCGACGTCGGCTCGCTGTGACGCCGGGCCTGCAACAAGGCGGAGGCGGCCGCCTGCTCGAAGCCGCGCCGGTTCGCGAGCTCGGTCAGCGCATCGGTCACCGACAACCGCTCCAGCGCCGCGAAAGCCTCGTCGCGCTGTCGCATCAGCCTCAGCACCTGGATCATCAGCAATGGCACGCCCGCATCGAAGACAAGCCAGAGCCATGCGCCGCCATAGGTCGCAAGCTGCTCGCCGGGGGCGAGCGCCGCGTAGAGATCGTTTGCCGTCAGCAGGGCCGCCGCGAGCAGCAGGCCGCCGGCGCAGAACAGGGTGGGCCAGAGGCTCCGCCGCGGCTGGCCGCCGACCCAGGCCTGCCGGCCGACCAGCAGCAGCGACAGCAGGCACAGCACCACGATGGCGGCGCGCGCCGCGACGAAGATGGTCTCGGTCTGCGTGATGGGCATGGCGTCAGCGGTCAGTCAGCCGGACCTCGATGCGGCGGTTGCGCGCATAGGCTCCCGCACCTTCGCCATCGTCGATCGGCTGGGTGTCGCCGAAGCTCGTCGCCGCGACGCGGTTCGCCGGCAGCCCCTCGGCGATCAACAGCTGCGCCACCGCGATGGACCGCGCCGCCGCCAGTTCCCAGTTGCTCGCGAAGCGGGCGGATCGGATCGGCGTGCGGTCGGCATGGCCGTCGACGCGCACCACCCAGGCGATCTCGCGCGGGATCTGCGGCGTGACCTCCAGCAGCACGCGGGCGAGGTCGCGCACCTGCTGCCGCCCGGCGTCCGACAACTCGGCGGAAGCCGGCGCGAACAGCACCTCCCCCTGGAAGACAAAGCGGTCGCCGACGATGCGCACCTCCGGCCGCTCACCCAGCACCTGGCGCAGCCGGCCGAAGAAGTCGGACCGGTACCGCTGGAGCTCCTCGACGCGGGCGGCGAGCGCCGCGTTCAGCCGCTGCCCGAGCAGGCTGATCTGCGCATCGCGGTCACGCCCCTGCGCTTCCTCCAGCTCCAGCGCCGTGACCAGCCGCGCGATCTCCGCGCGCAGCGATTCGATCTGCCGCGTCAGCAGCGCAACCTGGGCACGCGCGCTGTCGGCAAGGCGCGTCTGCTCGGCGGCGGTCGCCTCGGCGCCGGCCACGCGGGTAGCCGCGTCGCCATTCTGGGCGTCGGCTGCGGCGCGCAGCCGGTCCGCCTCGGCGCGGGCGCGCTCGGCGGCGGCGATGCGTGCGGCGGCATCG
>NZ_JAAEDI010000021.1 GCF_018129025.1 Neoroseomonas terrae
CGGGCGCAGCCGTGGAGAACCTGGCCCATAGCGCATCCCTCCATGCCGGCGAGAAGACTGCACCATCAAAGCCCGGGACCAAACATCTAGGCTGCTCGGAGCGCCGGATGGGGCAGTCAGGTTAGCGCTGAACACGGCGGCCTTGGGGGCGACCACGTAACTGGCGGCTTTCTTCCGTAAGCCGCCCGGGAGCGGAAATGCCGCTACCGGACAACGATCCGCGGTAGCGAACGCTCGCTTCAGGTAGGACGCCGCCGGCCAATCCACGGGCAGGCTCCCCGCAAGAGTCCCAGCATCTCCCAGCGTTGGTTGTTGCTTTGCCGGCTGGCAGACGCGGCTTCAAGATAAGGACGCTAAGTCTCATGCTCACCCTCGACCTCCCGGCCGAGCCGTATTGGCTCGACCTGCCGCGCGGCGTGCGCGTTGAGATCCGGCCGGTGACGACCGCCGTGATGGCGGCCGCGCAGGCCACCGCCGCGCGCCGCCTCGCCGCGATCCGCATCGCCGACCCAGACCTCGACCCGGATATGGCGCGCGGCCTCTCCTTCGCCTTCCTGGTCAAGGCGCTCGCCCGCCACGCGGTGACGGCGTGGGAGGGCATCGGCGACGCCGCCGGCACACCGCTGGCGCTCTCGCCCGAGGCAGTCGAGCGCCTGATGGACCTCGACGACATCGCCGCCGCCTTCTGGGACCGCGCCACCGCGCCCGTCGCCGCGGTGACCGCCGAGGGAAACGGCTGAGGGCTCGCGCCGCCTGGCACTTCGGCCGCGGGCCCGACTACTGCCGCGGCTGCGCAGCGCTCGATCGCGACTGCGGTCTGGCCTGCCCCTACGCCGCCCACGCCCCCGCCAGCGTCGAGGGCCACGCCTGCTGGGCCGCCGGCACCGCCTGCGCTGAGGCGAGCATGGCCGGCCTGACGCTCGATACCGCTGGCGCACTCGCCGCGGCGCGCGAGATGGGCGCGTCCGGCTGGGCCACCGCCGAACTGCTGCTCGCCATCCGCATCGGCATGGCCGAGGGCAGCGCTGCCCGCCGCGAGGGGGAGACGACCTGACATGGCCGACGCCACCCGCCGCGTTTCGGTCCGCCTGTCGCTGGACGACGCCGCCCGGGTCAAGGCCGAGCTGCGCGAGGTCGGCGAGACCGGCCAGCGCTCGCTTGAGCAGATCAAGGGTGGCGCCGAGCGCGCCTCCCGCTCCCTCGACCTTCTGGATGTCGCCACCCGCGGCATCCAACTCGCTGGCGTCGCGGTCGCCGCGCGCGCCCTGGTCCAGGCCGGCGATGCGCTCACCCAGAGCCTCTCCAGCCTGCAGAACGCCACCGGCTCAGTGGAGCGGGCGAGTTCGGTCTACGAGGCGCTGTATCGCAACGCGCTGTCCACCGGCGTCGCGGTCTCCGAGAGCGTCGACGCCTTCCAGCGCTTCTCGATCGCCGCGCGCGAGATCGGCGCCACCTCCGACCAGGTGGTCCGCCTTGTCGGCGGCCTCCAGCGCGTCGCCATCGTCTCCGGCGCCTCGACCCAGGAGATCTCCTCGGCCACGCTGCAGCTCGCCCAGGCGCTGGCCTCCGGCGTGCTGCAGGGCGACGAGCTGCGTTCCATCCTCGAGGCCATGCCGCTGCTCGCCGAGGGCCTGGCCAAGGAACTCGGCGTCTCGATCGGCGAACTCCGCAAGCTCGGCTCCGAGGGCAAGCTCACCGCCGAGCGGGTGTTTCCGGCGCTGCTGCGCGCCACCGAGCGGCTCGGCGCCGAGCTCGACCGCGCCTCGCTCTCGCTCGGCCGCGCCTTCGGGCAGCTGACGGCAGCGACCGAGAACTTCCTCGGCCAGCTCGACCGCGCCATCGGCCTGTCCAATGCCCTGGCCCGAGCGCTGTCGGCTGCGGCCCGCGCGGTGGATGGCGTCCGCCAGGGTGCCGGCCTGCTCAGCGAGGAGGAACGCTTCGCCGGCATGCGGCGCCATGCCGAGGCGCTAGCCGCGCAGATCGCCCGGCTGGAAAGCCAGCAGGACGGCCGCGCCAGCCTCACCGCGCCGGTACGCCGTGGCAGCATCCGCCCCGGCCTGGTCGGCGCCGCCGAGCAGCAGGCCGGCGTGGATCGCGCAGCCCGGCTGGAGGAGCTGCGCCGGCAGTACACGGACCTCCAGGCCGAGATCACCCGCGGCGAACAGGCCGCCGGTGAGCGCCAGCGCAGCGAGCAGGAGAGCGCTGCCGCCCAGGCCGGTGAGGCCCGCCGGCGCCGTGCGACGCAGGACGTCCAGGAGCTCACCCGCGACCTCGATGACCGCTTCCGGATCAACCGGGAATACGAGGAGCGGGTCCGCCGCCTGCGCGAGGCCGAGGCGGCCGGTGGCGTCACCGCCGCCGAGCGCTCCCGGCTCGAGACCCTGGCGCTGCAGGAGCGCGACGAGGCGCTGCGCCGGCTGGAGCCGCGTGTCGCTGCCGTCCGCCGCGCCAGCAATGAGGGGGCGCGGGAGGCGCGCGAGGCCGAGCGCGAGCTCAACGAGCTGCTGCGCGAGCGCGAGCGGCTGATCCAGCAGAACGAGACCGCCTATGAGCGCGACCAGCGCCGTCTCGCCACCCTGTCCAGCCTGGTGGAGCGCGCCGAACGGGCTGGCCGGGCGGTGCCCGACGAGACCATCCAGCGCGAGGCGGTCGCGGCGATGGAGGAGCTGGAGCGGGCGGAGGAACGCGTGCAGCGCGGCGCGGAACGCACCTCCGATACTGTCCGCGAGCTGGGCCTGACTTTCTCCAGTGCCTTCGAGGACGCGATCGTCAAGGGCGAGAAGTTCTCCTCCGTGCTGGAGGGGCTGCTGCAGGACATCACCCGCATCCTCGCCCGCAAGGTCATCACCGAGCCGCTGGGCAATGCGGTCTCAGCCGGACTGTCCGGCATCTCCTTCGACAGCCTGTTCACCGATCTCGGCTCCTGGCTGGGCGGCCTGTTCCGTGCCGAGGGCGGGCCGGTCGCCGCCGGCCAGCCCTACGTCGTTGGCGAGCGCGGGCCGGAATGGTTCGTCCCGCGCCAGGCCGGGACGGTGCTGCCGAACGGTGTCGCCCCGGGCGGGGGCGGCCCGACCATCCACACCAGCATCACGATCGACGCCCGCGGTGCGGACGCCGGCGTCGAGGCGCGGCTGCGGCTGCTCGCCGGACAGATCGCCCGCCAGGCCTCGGCCATGACGCTGGATGCCATCCGCCGCGGCGGCGCGGCCTACGACACGGTGCGCGGATAGCGGGGAGGGCGAGCCATGACCGAATACGCCTGGCCCGCTGCGCTCCGGCCGTCGCGGCTGAGCTTCTACCTGCAGCACAATACGCTGCGCTTCGTCTCGCCGGTCAGCCGCGCGACGCAGGTGCTGCGCCGCGACGGGGCGAGGTGGATCGCCGAGGCCAGCTTCGATCCCCTCAACCACGCCCAGGCGGGCGTGCTGGAGGGGCTGCTGGCCGCCCTGGCAGGATCGGCCAACACCGTCCGCATCTGGGACTGGCGGCGCGAGTACCGCACCGGCGATCCCCGCAGCCAGGGGGAGGTGCCCTCGGGACCCTACTCCTTCTCGGACGCCACCATCTTCACCGATGGCACGGGGCTGGTTGTGGGCTCGGGCACGCCGTCGCTCGCCGTCGGCGCTGCACGCGGCGCTCTCTCCCTGCAAACCCAGGGCTGGTGGCCGAACGCGGTGGCGGTCGGGGCGGGCGATCATATCGGCCTCGCCGGCCGGCTCTACATGGCGACCGAGACGGTCAGCGCCTCCGGCACCGGTACGGCGACCATCCCGATCGCCCCGCCGCTGCGCGCGGCGGCCCCGCTCGCCGAGCCGCTGGTGCTGACCACCCCGACCGTCGCCATGCGCCTCGCCTCCGACGATGAGGGCGCCAACCCCACGCGGCCGGGCCGCTTCACCGCCATCACCATCCGCCTCGAGGAGGCCCTGCCGTGAGCGACGGCATCGTCGCCACGCCGCGGCTGTCGCCCCAGGCTGCGGCCGCCGCGACCGCGCCGGTCGCCACGCCCGTCGTCCTGGTCGAGCTCGACTTCGCCTCGGGCCCGATCCGCGCCTGGACCGGACTTGGGTCGCTCCATTGGGCCGGCGTGGTGTTCGAGGGCATGGGCACCATCGGTGCCGTCTCCGACATCGAGGAGACGGCCGAGCTGCGCGCGGTGCGCATCACCCTGACCCTCTCGCCGGTGCCGCAGGAGGTCGTGGACATCGCGCTCGCCGAGCAGTCCTTCCGGTTGCGCCCGGCGCGGCTGTGGGGTGCGCTGCTCGATGCCGAGGGCGCCTTCGTCGCCGACCCATTTCCGCTCTGGGCGGGGCTGATGGACACCATGCAGGTGGTGGACGGGGCCGAGCCACGCATCTCGCTGACCTGCGAGAGCCGCCTCGTCGACCTCGAGCGCGCCGAGGTGCGGCGCTACACCGACGCCGACCAGCAGGCGGAGTATCCGGGCGACCGTTTCTTTGAGTTCGTCCCCGCCCTGCAGGAGGCGGAGATCCGGCTGCCGGCCAGCTAATGGCCCGGCTGCCGGATTGGCACGCGCGGCTGGCAGCCCTGCTGTCGGCGGCGGAGACGCGCCCCTTTCACGCCCACCGATGGAACTGCGGGCGGTTTGCCCTGGCAGCGGTGATGGCTACGACCGGCCGCCGGCCGCGCTGGCGCAGCCGTCCTTCGCTGGAGACGACTGCGGATAGCGCCGGCTTCCCGCGCATCCCGCCGGCCTTTGCCCGGGCGGGGGATGTTGTCCTGGCGGGCGATCCACCGCGCCTCGGCGTGGTGGTCGATGGCGGCCGTGCTGCCTTCGTCGGGCCGTGCGGCCTGGTCCGCATCTCCCTGACCGATTGCACCACTGCCTGGCGCATCGACTGACGCCTCGGAGGATCGCGCCCGATGCCTGCCGCTGTCCCCCTCATCGCCGTCGCCGCGGCTGGCATCGCCTCCGCCGCGGTCGGTGGTGGCATCCTCGGCGCGGTGGTCGGTGCCGGCGCCGCCTTCATCGTCTCGGCCATCGGCCAGTCGGTCTTTCCGCAGAAACAGAAAAAGCAGGCCAGCCTCAGTCCGCAGGCCGCGGCGATCGCCGGCTTCGACGCCGGCCAGCCCGGCGCCGGCCGCACCCAGGCCTTCCGCCAACCGGTCACCGAGCACCAGCTCGTCCTCGGCCGCTGCAAGGTCTCGGGGCCGATCGTCTTCCTGCACTCGGCGACCGACGACGAGGGCCGCGCCGACGGCTACTTCTACTCGGTGGTCGTGCTCGCGGCGCACCGGGTGAGGGCGATCGGCGAGGTATTCCTCGGCGACAAGGTCGAGAGCGACGGATCGCTCGCCGGGCTGGTGCGCATCGACCGCCATCTCGGCGAGCCCGACCAGGTGGCGGACGGCAACCTGATCGCCGAGACCGGCGGCCAATGGACCGCCGAGCATCGCGGCCGCGGCCGCGCCTATGTTGCCGTCCGGCTCAAGCTCACCGCCGAGGCCTTCCCCGCCGGACCGCCCAACATCGCCGCCATCGTCGAGGGCGCCGACACCATCCTCGACCCGCGCACCGGGGCGACGGGCTGGTCCGACAACCCGGCCCTGCTGCTCGCCTGGTACCTCACCGCGCCCTTCGGCTGGCGGGCCGCCTGGTCCGACATCGACATCCCCGCGCTAATGGCCGCGGCCAACATCTGCGACGAGTTGGTCGGTACCAGGGCCGGGATCTACGAGCGCCGCTACACCGCCAACGGCGTGCTGTCGCTCGCCGAGGGCAAGATCGCCATCACCCGCAAGCTAGCCGCTGCCATGGCCGGGGCGCTGGTGGTCTCGGGCGGGCGGTTCTTCATCCATGCCGGGGCGCCGGCGCTGCCGGCAGCCACGCTCGCCTCCGACGATCTCCGCGGCGACGTCACCATCCAGGGGGCGCGGCCGCGGCGGGATCTCTTCAACGGGGTGCGCGCCGTCTATGTCGAGCCCACCGCCAACTGGCAGCCGACCGACGCGCCACCGCTGCTGGCCAGCAACTACGTCGCCCAGGATGGCGGCGAGATGATCTACCGCGACCTTGAGTTCCCGCTGACCACCTCCGTCAGCACGGTGCAGCGGCTGATGAAGGTCGAGCTGGAGCGCAACCGCCGTCAGCGCACCGTGGCCTTTCCCGCCAACCTCTCCGCCCTGCGGCTGCGGCCCTGGGAGGCGGCGACGGTCGCCCTCGATCGGCTAACCCCCTTCCCGGCGCGGGTCACCGCCTGGTCGCTCGCCGCCGAGGGCGGTGTGGATCTCACCCTGGAGGAGGAGGACGCCGCGGTGTGGGACTGGAACCCGGCGGTCGATGAGCGCGCCACCGGGGCGAACCCCGCCGTGGTGCTGCCCAACCCGGGCGTCATTGCCGCGCCGGCCGCCATCACGGTGGAGACGCCGCAGGCGACGGCCTTTGCCGCAATCTCTCTGTCCTGGGCGGCGGTCGGCTCCTCGCACCTCGCCGGCTACCAGGTCGAGTTCCTGCCGGCCTCGGTCGCGGCCTGGCAGGGCTATGGCGGCTCCCTGGGTGCCACCGCCGCCGCCATCCCCACCGCCGAGCCAACCGGCGTCCGGGTGCGCGCCGTGGCCCGCAGTGGGGCGGTGTCGGGGTGGCGGCAGGCCCTCGTCCCGGCCACGGTGGCGGCGCCGACCGCCACCGGCATCACTGGCGGCATCCGCCTCTCCGGCGGCTTCCCGCCCGATGCCGTGCGGCTGCAGGTGTTCGAGGCCAGCACGAACAGCCTCGCTGCCGCGGCCAAGCTGGCGGAGGAGCCGACCAGCCTCTTCTGGGACCGCATCGGCCTCAGTGCCGGCGACACCCGTTGGTACTGGCTGCGCGCCGTCTCGGCCGAGGGCAACGTCTCCGCCCTCGCCGGGCCGGTGACAGCGACCGCGCTGTAGGGAACTCCACCATGCCCGCCCGCATCGACGACCTGCTGGTGCTCGACACCGCGGTCAGCAAGACCGACCTCGCCAAGTACCTCCGCGACCGCGAGGCGGTGCTGCCCTCCGACTTCGGCGGCCTCGGCGACGGCGTCGCCGATGATCGCGCTGCCATCCAGGCCGCCTTCGACCGCGCCGCGGCGGACCAGAAGTTCGCGGTCATCCCGCCCGGTACCTGGAATGTTTCCTCCGGTGTCACCCTCGGCGGCAGCGCCCGCGGCCTGATCATGCACGGGGTCATCCGCTACACCGGCACCGCCCCAGCGACGGTGCTGACGCTCGGTGATGGCGGCACCGTCCGCAACGGCGAGAAGCACTATGCCGGGCTGCAGGTGGTGCGTGCCACTCAGTCCGACTGGCTCGACGAGGCCGACATCGGCATCCTGGTGCGCAACATCGACGCCTCGGTGGTCGAGCTGCGGTTGGTGTCAGGCTTCACCATCGGCATGCGCACCCTGGGCGACGGCCGCGGCGTCGAGGACAGCACCTTCCACCTCGGCCGCATCCTCAACAATCGCGTCGGCCTCGACATCCACTGCGCCACCGCGACCGCCTGGAACACGTCTGTTCGCTACTATGGCGGCCACTTCGCCATCGCGACCGGGATCAACCCCAGCCTGGACCGCTTCGGGATCCGGCTGTCCAAGGCGGATGGCGCCTATTCCAACCACAACCGGCACGTCTTCGACGCGCCGAACTTCGAGCTGCGCCAGCTCGATCCCAACGTCGCCATCCCCTTCCTGAATGAGACCAGCGGCTCGGCGATCATCGGCCGGGCGTTACGCATGGAGGCCTGCTCGCCGATCGTCGCCCGGCACACCGCCGCGGCACAGGATTGCGAGTACGAGGTCGCCTGGTCCAACACCTACCAGGTCGGCATCGACTACACCGCGCCGGCCACCCGCTGCGGCAACACGGTGCTCAACCGGCACCGGGCGCCGGCGTCGCGGCATCTGCGGCTGCTCGGGGCGGTGCCGAATGTCCGGGCCAGGGCCTTCCGCCACAGCGCGACCGAGATCGGCGTCGAGGGGTTGGCAGTCGTTGCGACCTCGACCACCAGCGCCACCACGCTGGCCGGGCTGTCCTTCAACGGGCTGGACGACATCACGCCGACCGGGCGCGGGCTGCTGCTCGCGGCGCAGCGGGGGTTGGCCTTCGTGGTGGAATGCAGCCAGGCGAAGGAGTTCGCCCTGGTGCATTCCCTCGTCGGTGGCACCGACGGTGGGCGGATCTTCGTGCGCTGCTTCGATGCGGCGATGAATGTGCGGGAGAACGTCGCCGGCGACGCGCTGGCCTCGATCACCACGCTGCTGTGGAACGTCCCCTCCAAGGCCTGGACCGGCGGGGCTGCCATGGCCGACGCCTCGCTGAACAGGCGCATGACGGTGCGGCTCGGTCCCGGCGTGGCCTTCGCGCAGATCGGCATCGTCGGCTTTGACGGGCAGATCGAGCTTGAGGCGCTGCGGCTCTGCGGCCTGCCGGAGGCGGCACCGGCGCTGCTCTGCGGCACGCCGGTTCTCCCGGTCGGGCAGCGGGAGTTCGCCGCAGAGGCGGCCTGGGACCTGCCGAGCCTGGCGCCTGGGGCGACCAGCCTGCTCGACGTCACCGTCAATGGCGCACGGCAGGGGGATCTCGCCCATGCGGCGCTGGCGTCCTCGACGCGCTTCATCGAGCTCGACGCCGCAACCTGGTCCAACAACACCGTCCGCGTCATGGCGCGCAACATCTCGCCCACGGCGACTTTCGATCTGGGTGCTGCGACGCTTTCGGTCAGTGCGCGAAAGCGAAGGGTGCCGTGACCGTTCAAAGCACCTGGTCGGTGATCACGTACGGCGTGCCGCGCAGCCCCGACGACCCAGCCGCTTGCGCCGCGACTTCATGGCGGGCACGGCGTCCACCCAAGCCATGCCCCTCTGTCGAGCATAGTGCCTGGCGAGAGCCAACACCGTTGTGCGCCCCTCGTCACCAAGTGCCTCCATCAGCCGAATGAACTCCTCCCGCTCATCAGGGCCCATCGGGCCGCGAGGAAACCGGGGATCGTCTTCTATGCCAGCCATCGCTGTCGTCTCCTGCGTCAACGCCATGGGAGATGATCCGATAGAACGGGGCATCAGGGAGGTGATGGCCCAATGCGCGCTCGGCAGAAGGCGTGCCCAGCGCTGTCACTGTGCCGGGCACGCTTCCACTGTTCGGCCGGTCCCATGGCGGCCGGCCTGGTGGGCACCAGCGGGTTCGCCGCCATCCCCACCACCACCCTCGATCCGCCCCACCGTGCGGCTTCTCCGGTGGTCCCCGCGCTTTCGGGTCCGGGTCCCCATCTCAACGGCCAGCCCCGCCCGGCCCACCGGGTGTCATGCTGCTGCTGTGTCGCCCTCGATGATCCGCTGAAACTCTGCGAGGAACTCAGGATGCTGCTGGGCAAGGTATCGAACCACGCGGGCGTTCCCGAGCAGCCTGCCGAGATAGCCGCGTGCGACGACGAGATGCATATGGTCCGGGCCGTAGCTCCGCTCAGCAACCCGCAACTCTCGCTCGAGCTGGCTGCTTTCGCGCTCCATCAGCGCCATCTGCTCGGGCGTCAGGCCGCGAACCTGCTTGGGTTGGTCGTCGGCCACGAGTTGGTTCTGTGGCGTGGCCGCCAGCAATGCTTCGGCATAGGTGATCGTGAAGCGATCCATCGCAATCATGAGCTCCACTGCCTCGATCTGGCGCAACGGCTGCATTCGCTTCAGGACGCGAAACAGGCCCTCCGCGATAGAGCGGTCCTTCAGCAGGTCTACTGCTTCTGGACACACGCCGGCCAGCATGCGCTTCTTTGCCCGAAGCGTCTGCACGTCGATATTCAGTGCGCGTGCGATGCGCTGCTCCGACGCGCCGTCCTCGATCGCCTTCAAGATCATGCGGTGTTCCTGCACGGCCGCGAGGCGGCTGATCCGCTTGTTGTACGTGAAGGCTTCGTCGTCCGTGGCCAACAGGCAAGCGACGTGCTCCGCTCCGCGAGATGCGAGGACATCAACGCGGAGGTGCCCATCCAACAGAAGGTACCGATCGTTGTTCGGCGAGCGTCGTGCAACGACCGGCGGCTCGATGATTCCGACTTCGTCAATCGACGCCGCGATGCGCGCATACTTCGCGGATCGGCGCACCTTTGGCGCAACGGGTCGCAGGAAGTCGATCTGACTGATCGGGAGCGAGACGAGCTTCTGCTCGAAGCACGCATGGACCGCTTGGCCTAGCGGGGATTTCGCCATCATGCGCCCTCCCGCGCACGGAGGCGCTCGGTGAGGCTGCGAGGCAAGGTCTCGATGCGCTCAGCCGTAAGCAGCGCGGCGAAGCTTGCGTCAGCCATGAGGGCGCGGAGCGCCTCAAGGACGAAGACAAGCCGATCGCGCGTCGCCTGGGCTCGGCGAACGAGAAGGCGCTTCTTTTCGGTGTCCTGCTGGTAGGTTCGTACCAGCGCGTTGAGCGATAGTGGGCGTGCGCGTGCCCCGCGATCGCGCTCTCCTTCGTAACCTCGCTTCCGGCGACGCTGCTCAACGAGGCGCTTGGCGGCCATGAGCTTGTGGCCGCGCAGCAAGTTCTTCTCGTAGGCTTCCTGCAGCACGCGCTGAGTATCGGTATCGGCGGCCAGGGCAATATCGACGGCGATGCTGACAGGGATGGTTCCCTTCTCCACCGCGGTGAGCAGGCGCGTCTCGCTTTTCGTGATCAGGCGGAGGACGCCGCGAACATACTCCCCGGTTAATCCTGTCTTCCGGGCGATGTCGGCCTCGGAATGCCCGCGCTCGCGCATGCCTTGGATGTCATGGAGAAGGTCAAGGGCATGGTGTTGACGCCGTGCCAGGTTCTCCACCAGGCTCATGATCTGGAGTTGCTCCGGGTCGGCCTCGACAATCACCGCCGGAATTGTCGTCTGGCCCAACTCTCTGAAGGCTTCGAGACGCCCTTGGCCGCAGACGAGGTCATACCGACTCCCCTCGGTGGAGGACCGCGCCGCAACTGTGATCGGCCGCTTCAGACCGACTGAGGCGATGCTGGCGACGAGTTCGTCGAAGGCGCGCGGGCTACGCGCCCGCGGGTTGGAGATGTGAATGAGGTCGACCGGGATGGCTTGCGCTTCGCTCCTGGTGTCTCGCTCGGTTATCATCCCACTCCCCTGATCGGCGCCCGTGCTGCCAAGTCGAAGAACGGCTCCAGCGTGTCGAACCGGAAGGCGTCCAGGCCGAAGCCGTTGGCCTGCCGCAGGCGCAGCGACGCAAGCTGCAGGTCGATCCAGGGCAGCAGGTAGTAATCGAGCGTCGTCGTCTCGCCCGGCTCCAGCCGAACGGCCACCGTGATGTCTGGGGTGAGGCCCTCATCCAACCGGATGAGCCAGCGCCGCATTCCGCTTGCAGCCACCCGACATCGCGAGATCACAACGGCCGCCGTGAACTCGTCATTGATCGTGAGCAGGTCGGTTTCGGGATCGCGCACAACCGCGCCCCCCGCACGCTCCAGGCCGGCCATGACCCCCGCCATCACGGATGGATGCATCTCACGCACCGCGCGATTGGCATCCAGAAAGGCGAAATCGCGCTCTGGCGTGTAGCCAATCAGCTGGTACGCCCTCAGCAGGCTCTTGAAGCGCTGCGCGTAAGCGCTGCTCGACGGCGTGTCATCGGCCTCGTCGATCAGGATTCCGGTCAGGCGCCCATGCGTGGCAAGCACCCGACGAAGGGCTTCCAGCATGTCGTCGTCCGTGAGCTTGCGCGAGCGTTCCTGGATGATGACCTGCGCCGCATCGAAGAGCAGCCGGTCCACCGCGGCTGGAAAGGCGCCATCGCGCCGGATCCACTCATCGGGCGTGTTCTTGCGCCGCCGCTCAGTGAGTTTGGCTGAGACGCGATTCCACACATTGTCGCCGACGTATTTCTCGTTGATCAGGACTTGGTGGATATTCCCTCGAGACCAGGGGTGGCCGACATCGTTCAGGATGCCGCGCCCGTTCAGCAGTCGCGCGATCGCCTCCTCGTTCTGGCCGTCCTCCACGAAGCTGCGGTAGATCCAGCGGACGGCTTCGACCTCATCGACAGGCCCCAGCGTCAGTACGACGCGGTCGGTCTGGATGCTCTTGTGTTGGCCGCGAGTGAGTTCGCCCTTCGGCGCTCCGGCGCCATCGATCAGGAATCGGCGCAGCCCGAAGCCTGCCGAGCCGCCCTGCCGAAAGCCCAACTCGATGAGACGGCACTGACCCTTGAACACTTTGTTCCCGAGTTGCCGACTGTACTCCCCTGACATGGTACGCTTGATGCTCTTCAGGAGCTCGGAGGCGATGCTGCCATCATTCTCGAATGGCTCCGCGCAGTAGATCACGCGGACCCCGGCCTTCTTGCACTTGTACTCGTAGTAGGCGCTTTCGTCCGTGTCCTGGAAACGTCCCCAGCGGCTGACGTCGTACACGAGGATCAGGGAGAAGTCGGCCTGTCCGGCCTCGACATCGGCGAGCATCTGCTTCATCGCGTCGCGCCCCGCGATGCTCAGCCCGCTCTTGCCGTGATCGGCATATGTGCGAACGATCTCGATGCCGTTCCGCGCCGCGTACTCGCGGATCTCATCTGCCTGGTTCTCGGTCGAGTAGCGCTGATGGTCGGTGGACATCCGCACATACTCGGCAGCCCTGGTGCGCGGGGGTGTCTGATCGAGTCCTCCCCCTGCGCCGGTTGCTGCTGCATCGACCACGGCACGTCCCCTTCGCACAGTCCTTCGGGAAGGAACGCAGCAGCATCGTCACGTCGCGACATGCCGGGCGGGGCGGTCGAGCGCATTGCACCTTCACTCTCATGATATCGGGAGTGGAATGTGCTGTGCGGACGAAGAAGGGCAACTTGTTGCACTCGAAGGGCAAGAAGTTGCCCTTCTTCGACATGGCTTCGCAGCCGCCGGTCGGCTATGCGCGCGCGATCGCCGACGCGCTGCGACGCGAAATGACCGCGGACGGCGCCTCAGCGAAGACCATCATGCGCTGGACCGGCGCCAGCGAACGCGCCGTGAAGGGATGGATCGGCGGAAAGCGTGGCCCGCGCGGTGAACACCTCATCGCCCTGATGGCCGGGTCCGATGCCGTCTTCCTCGCTGTGCTGCGCCTCGCGCGGCGTGATCGCTTTGAGCCTTCGCCGGATCTGGACGCAATCAGGGACCATCTCCGGCAGGCCTTGTCGGCGCTGGACGAGCCTGGCCCCAATGTCGACCCAGAGAATACCTAGTGATGGCCGCCAGTGCGGCAGCACGTCTCGCCACGCCGCTGCCGCATGGTCAGGATCGCGACGCCGGCCGGGCCATGGACGACGATGCCACCCGTCCCCAGACGCCGGGCGCCCGCCTCGTGGAGGATTCCGCCCGGCCGGGGACTGCCGTAGTATGCGGCGGAGGACGATTGACAGCCGAGATGGCACGAGCCGTGCAAATCAATCCCAGGGTTCTGTCCTGGGCCCGCGAGACCGCCGGGTTCGCACCCGAGGAGGCGGCGGCCAAGCTCGGCCTGAAATCCACGGCAAAGGCAACCGCCGTCGAGAAGCTCCTCCAGGCGGAGAGCGGTGAACGGCCGATCGGCCAGGGTATGCTGGAGAAGGCGGCTGCGATCTACCGTCGGCCCCTGGTGACCTTCTACCTGCCCCAGCCCCCCACACGAGGCGAGCGAGGCGAGGACTTCCGTACCATCGCCGGCGCGGCGTCCCCTCGCGAGGACGCTATTCTCGACGCTCTGATCCGCGACATTCGCACGCGCCAGCAGCTGCTCCGCGAGGCGCTCATCGAGGATGAAGATACCACTCCTCTGGACTTCGTCGCCTCTTGCCGAGTCGCCGACGGGGCGAAGGCTGTAGCCTCCCGCATCCGGAAGACGCTCGGCGTCACTACGGCTGAACAGCGAGGGGCCAGGGATCCTGCAGCCCTATTCAGCCTACTGCGCACCGCCGCGGAGCGGGCAGGCATCTTCGTGCTTCTCCTGGGCGATCTCGGCTCCCATCATTCCGACATCAGCGAGGAGACGTTCCGAGGCTTCGCTCTCGCGGATGACGTCGCCCCCTTCGTCGTGATCAACGACAACGACGCGACCCCGGCCCGTTCCTTCACACTGATGCACGAACTGGCGCATATCTGGATCGGTGCGACTGGGGTGAGTGGGCCGCTTCGGGGTGCTCCGGCCAACATCGTCGAGCGCTTTTGCAACGAGGTGGCAGGGGAGTTTTTGCTACCGCCGGAGGCGCTGAAACCAATCGCCGCGGCAGGTGCTGCCAGCTTCGATCTAGACAGCGCGCTGTCTCTCACCGACGACGTGGCTCGGATTTGGAACGTGAGTCAGGGCGTTGTCACATACCGACTTCTCCTGAACGGCTGGATCTCCAATCAGGTTGCGACGGCGATGTTCCGCGCCTTTGCAGACCGGTGGAGAGCGGAGCGTCAGCGGGCTCGTGAGGCTCGGGAGCCTGACGAGACTGGGCCAGGCTACTACATAGTTCGGCGTTCCCGCCTTGGGGCAGGGCTTATGGACGCTGTCCGACGCGCGCTGCAGGGCGAGATACTCACTCACACGAAGGCTGCTCGAATCCTTGGCGTCGCGCCCACCGCGGTGGATCAGCTTTTGCGCGAGCGGCCGCGCGCAGCATGACGGTCTATCTGATAGACGCGAACGTCCTCATCAGGGCGCACGGCGACTACTACCCAATAGATCGCATCAAGCCCTTCTGGGATTGGTTGCTCGCCGAGGCTGAGGCCGGCCGGGTTAAGATGCCGCGCGAGATCTACGATGAAGTTGCGAAGTCTTCCGATCTGCTGGGCCAGTGGCTGCGGCAGCCCGAGGTGAGGGCGGCGATCATCTTAGCAGAAGCCACGGATGGCACGACGGTAGCTACCGTCATTGCCAAAGGGTACGCCCCTGATCTTGATGACGTTGAACTCGAGAAGATCGGTCGCGACCCTTTCCTCATCGCGGCCGCGTTAGGCGGACCGGATCGGGTGGTGGTGACGCGCGAGGTATCGAGCCCAAAGAAGCAGCGCGCGAACCGAAAGGTTCCGGACGTCTGCGTGACCATGGACGTGGCATGGATCAACGATTTCGAGCTCTGGCGCCGCCTCGATTTCCGTATCGAGTAGGTCGGGGTAGCATCAATCTGCGGTCCCGTTGCATGCGAGGGGTGGTACCGGACCGACCGGGAGCCTTGGTCGGAGTATTCTGCCGCCGGGCAGACGAATCAGGGGCCGGGCACGGCGGCTGAGGTTAATATGTGCGTTTCCGAGGCATCTTCGGGTCCGATCTGGATGAAGCTGATCGCGCGCCAACCAACCTTGCCTGTCTTGTTGGCGCGCCGGATAGCCCAGCAGCGGACCTCACGGGCTTCGCCGGCGGTGAAGTCTTTCGCGAGATGAGGCGGGACGAAGACGTCGTCTGTATTGGTGCGAATGAAGGCGAAGTCCTGGTCGGGCCTACGTTCCAGCCAACCCCAAGCCGCCTCGTAGAGACCGGGCAGGCTCCCGTGTGGCGCTGAGCGCCATTTCTGTGGCGCCCCGCCCACCTCCGCGCAGCCGATTTCGACCAGCGTGCCTGGTGGCAACTCGGCGATAGTGGGGAAGGCATGATGCAACAGGGCGAACCCATCCGTTGCGCTGGTGGCGACGTAACTTAGGCGCTTTTCGGCGTTGACATGGTCGATGACGCCCTTCGTATAGGTGAGCTCGCGCGCATCCAACGCGTCAAGCAGGGCGTGAGCCGCCGTCGCCGCTGGTGGCACACGCCGCAGGCTGCCCGCCGCCACAGCGTGGTGATACCAATCGCTCGCTGCTAGCGCGGCCAGATCGGTGGGTACCTTGAAACCCTGCTGCTCGCGAAACGCCAGGGCTCGCTGCACTTCATACGCGGCCTCGTCGAATCGATTGGCATGGACGAGGAGTTGCGCAAGGCGTGGGCGAACTTTTGCGACCTCCAGCTCCTCCCGCGCGAGATGACTGGCATGGGTGAGGCAGATGAGCGCGTCGAGGGGCCGAGAGGCTTCCAAGATCAGGCCGAGCAACGACCAGGGCCAAGCCGCGCGGGGTTGCCGCCGCAGGATGGGGAACAGACGCTTAGCCGCCGGCTCGACCTCGCCCCGCAGGAGGTGCATCTTGCTGCTGTAGAAGTTCAGCCACTGGTCGTCGGGGGTCTCCCTCAGCGCTTCCGCGAGGACGCCCTGACCCCATTCAATCAGTTCCTGATCCACGCCAGGCATCCCCGCCATGGCGACTGTTTGCTTGGAAATCGCGCGCTTCAGGCGCGTCTGCTGGCTATCTAGTGTCTTGCCGTCCTCGTTGATGAAAGTACGGTTGGCCTCCGGATCCAGGTCTTCTGTCCCCGCCCAACGCGCAAAGATCAGGAAGTCAGTCCAGGCCCCGGACGCCTTCATCGCCAGCCGCACCATCTGGGAGAAGCAGGTATCCCGACGCAGCAGGCCCCCGAACTTGGAAAACTCCTTCATGTACGGCGTGATGCGCTGGGATAGGGCGGTAGCTGACAGCTGCTTCGCCTCGAAAGCATCCGTCGCCTTCTTCACATAGTCATAAAGCACCCAAGCATAGGCGCGGAGCACCCAGGTGTCCTTCGGATCCCGCGCATATTCGGTACGTGCAAGCCCGAGCGCCTCGTCGAGTTTGCCCGCCTTGCGCGCGGCGAAGATTTCCTTCGCTGCCACAGCGTTCAGGCCTTTGCCATGGCCATCAGCCCCTGCACCTCCTCATACAGGCCTCGGCTGCTTCCCGGCCCGCCGACTTCCTGTGCGGCCGTCCAGGTGGAAGCGTCGTTATGGATGAAATCTACTGCTCCGCGGCGGGTCGCATCAGCGAAGGTCACGCGCAGGCGGTTGCGCATGACCTCATGGCCGGTCCGTTGGATGGAGGCGCCCGTCATTGCGGCGTCGAGGCGGGAGAGGAATTCCTGGATGAAAGGTTCCGGCTGTCGCGCGTTCGGCCCACCCGAGAGCCTTTGGAAGGCGGCCAACGCCTCATCGGCGAGGGTCGCGTCATGGAAGGCTCCCGGCGCAGTGCCGGAGCGGCCGACGCGGAACTTACCATCGTACCAGTATTGGACGACCGCGCGCTTGCCCTCCCGCTGGAGGGAATAGCGCTCGCAGTATTGCAGGTGCTGTAGCTGCTCGATGGTGATGCCCTGTTCCTGCCACGCCCCACGCAGCTGCTGGTGCACGGTCATCAGGGCAGCGAGTTGGGAGGAGAAGGAGAGCCGGTTCCAATCGGGATCGGCCGTGAAATCCTTCCGCTCATCCAACTCAGTGCGGATGGAGGGAATGTTCCATTTCATGTCGCTGTCATCGGTGAAGTCGGGTGGATTCACGACGACAAGCCTTTTTACCGCGCGAGTGATGGCCGTATATGCCCAGCGGAAGGACGATGAATTTCGCCCGTCGCCGGGGAGTGAGAAGTGGACGATGCCGCTGTGCCATTCGCCGCCCTGGGCCTTATGGCAGGTCATGGCATAGCCATACTTCACTTGAAGCGCGTTGAAGTAGCCATCATCGGCAATATTCAGGCGGAACGCCGGCATGTGGGGTTTCAGCTGCGGGTACCGCATCCGGAAATGTACCAATAGTGCCCGCTGCTCCGCCGGGGAAATGTCGCGCATTGGCGATGCCAGGAGGTTCTCGAGCAGCAGGCACTCTCGCCTGATGACGGTGCCATCAACATCCCGGAAGGCGACCTCGGCCTCGCGGAATCGAAGCTCAACTGGAGCTATGCCCTTCATCGGCACCAGGACGCTCTCGCATTCCGCCCGCACCGAGAGGACCTTCACAAGGTCACCGTTGCTGAGCTGGTAGGGCCGCGAGTTGCGGTTGACCAATAAAGTGTCGCCGACCTGGATAGGGAGGTCCGCATCCCCCCAGAGCCGATCACGTACTGCGCGATTGTAGTCCAGTGCCATGGCATTCGAGAAGACCACCGCTACCGTGGATTCCTTCGCCCGAAGACTCTCGACGATCAGGTCGAGGGCTCGCTCCGGGTCCACCTTCTCGACCTCGGCGTCGAAGGGTTTCAGAGTGAAGGTATTGAAGCGCTTGGCGCGCAGTGCATCTCGGATTTCTGTCGCCCGAGCGAGGATGGCGCTCCCTGCCGCTTGGCGCACCACGGAGTTCAGTTCAGCGGTGGCGATGCGGAGCCCGAATTTTGTCTGGAGGTATTCCTCCGAAAGTGCTGGAGAGGTGTCCTCTCCCACCGGCGGCAGCTGTGCGGGGTCACCAACAAAGAGCAGTTTGGTGCGGTGATCGTTCCCCCGTCCTGGGCGCCTGATCCGGGCATAGGTTACCAGATCCTGGAGAAGGCGGCCGGAGCCAAATTGGACATAGTCGCCCGGGGTTTCTCGGTCACCAACCATGGAAGCCTCGTCGATGACGAAGAGAGCTTCCATCGCTTCTTCGGAGCTCAAGGGGAAGACGAGGCGGACGCCAGGGTCATTGGCGCTTTCCGCTTCCTCGTTCACCTCGACTTTGGGAGGCTTGAAAATTCGCGAATGAATCGTGCTCCCCTTGCCCTCGACCGTGCCCCTGATCAGGCGCACCTTGTTGCCGAGGATACGGGCCGCGCGGCCCGTGGGCGCAAGCAGACTGAAGGATAGCTCCATCTCCTCCAGCACGGCGGTCAAGGCGGCAATTAGTGTTGTCTTACCGGTGCCCGCGCTGCCACGAAGGATGAAGGCGTCCAGCGCGTCGTCGCGCAGAAAGGATCGAATGGTACGGAGCGCCGCGTCCTGCTCCTCGTTTAGTTCGATCACCATCTGTTAGGGCATTTCACTTGCTTGGTGACCGTTGGGCTCGAGGGTGCAGTAGGCAAATCGGGGAAAGGCGGCTGGAGGCTGGCGGGGGCAAAGGGAGTCTCGCTTGCCATCCCAACCGCCCACGGGCGCGGGCCTGCGCCAATGCTTCTCTTGCCGCGTCTGCCCAGCATGTTAAAATCATCGTCCCCGGCTAATTCTGTTCACATCCTGCCAATAAATAGATGTTGTTGGCAATCAGCGCGGCAGGTTCTTGCCAGCCCGGGCACTGGCAGATGCCTCGGCCGATAGTGCAGGGGCCGCTTACCATCCTGTTGATCGGAGCTGAAGTGCGGCGCCTATCGATTGAGCTTCTGATGGCGCGCGGCAGACTGCAACTGTACACGAATCTGTAGGCAGCCAGACCATTTCAGTGCGCGGTTCCCACCACTGCGTCACCGGGCCGGTTCCCGCGGGGGCGGCGAGTAGAGACGGTTCGAACCCGGGAGCACTTCCTCCGCCAGTTCCAATGGACGTCCGCTCGAGGCGCTCCCCCTCAGATCACCGCCGTCCACCGCGAGATGCTGCCGCGGCAGCCATTGGCTTGCACAGCTGCTGAACTTCTTGAAGGACCTTCCGGCGCTCCGTGAACAGCAATACTGCCCATTCCGACCGACCGGTAAGGCCCTCAGCATCTTCCGCCATGATGTGCCGCGCCGTCTCGGCCGCAATCCGGGCCAGGTGGTCGGTGTGACGATGAACAGTGCCGAGAGTGCCGTCGCCGCTTAGTTCGCCATTACTCGCCGGAAGAAACTCAAACCGGGAGGTCCAAATTCTTGCTGTCGAGCCCAGGCCGTTCACTCCCTGGCCATCTGCTCCGCGTCGCGGCGCCGCCTGGGCAGTTGCCGCCCGCAGAGGAGGCCGCCGTCCGAACTGTGAGGGTACGGCACAGCGCAAAAGCGCGAGCGACGCACCGCGGCCGTAAACTTCCGTTCGGCAGTGTTGTTTTGTCGTCTGATAGCAGAAAAGGGGAATGACCATGGCTCGCGCACTGGCAAGTCCGTCACCGCTGAAGCTGGCACCTCCGGCGAATGCCGCCGTGACACACCGCTCCTATCCGATCGGACAGCAACTCGCGAAGCTGTGCCCAGGCACGATCAAGAAGGCGCCGCCGCCGCGCATGGAGAGGACCTAGAGATCGATGCGCGGCTCTCGAAGTGCCTTCGTGAGCCTCTGGCTTAGCGGGGCGAACCGCGTTGCCGCTGCTGGATTGGAGATGGGCCTCGCCGCAGGAAGGCGCGTGCAAGCCGCGGTAGCCTCGGGGGGCGCGACGGGCCTTTTGGCACGTGCCCCGGCGCCGTCGAAACAGCGTCGGCGAAAGCGGAGGTAGCGAGGCAGACCATGAGGCCGCTCCCCCTCGTCATGCTCGTTCTCGCCGGCTGTGCTACCGAGGCCGGCTTCGATGCGCGCCTGCAGCCGCTCGTGGGGCGATCGGTGGATGAGCTTGTGCAGACCGTCGGCGTGCCAAACAGCGATTTCACCACGCCAGAAGGAAGGCGCTTCTTGCAATACGACCAGTTGGGATCGCAGGGGCCCTCCGTGGCACCAGGCATTGGTATTGGCATCGGCGGCTTTGGTTGGGGCGGCGGCGGCGCAGGCTTGGGGCTTGGCCTCGGGACCGGCTACCCGGCCTATCCGTCACCGTGCCGAACGACTTTCGAGGTCCGTGCGGACAGGGTCGTCGCATTCAGCCGATCAGGAGCAGGGTGCGTAGCCTAACCGCAGGCGTATTGAGGGCTCGCACGATCACACGACAAAGTCGCCGCCGCCTGGAGGCAGCAGGCTGCACTTCGACCTCGCGGGCCGGCACCCGGCGGGTTCCTTCGCGCCCTATCCCGGCACCGCACATCCTTCGCGAACAATGAACTGCAGCGGCGCCGCCGGGCCGCGCGGGAGAAGTCGCTGAACAGCGCACTGACCCGCGAACCTGCTTTCGGGCTTGGGTCCCTCATGTACCAGGACCCGGATTGCCTTTCCGCCCGGCCGCGCCCTTCACCGGGCCGTCCTCGACGGTAGCTCCGGGGGAGGATGCGGGGTCAAAGCTCGTCAATCTCGTCGCCTTCGACCATTTTCCCGATCAGCCATAATACTGCCTTCTGATCATCGGGACCGAGGCGACGGAGCTTCTCGCACGCTGCTTCGATCTGTTTCTTCGTCGGCTTGCGACCAAGCCGCGAGCCCTTCTCTTCGGCAATAGAATGCTTATGCATTGACCATCACTTTACGCGATCGTCACAGTTTGCTCTCGACACTACGATTCCGCCATCGCTTTCGTGAGCGTTCAGCGGATGTCGTCGTTAGCGAGCTTAGCGATCAGCCAAACTGCGACCTTTTGGTCGGCTGGCGGGAGGCGCCGGAGTTGCTCGCACGCTGCCTCAACTTCGGCCCTAGTGAGCTTGCGGTTCAGGCGGGCGGCTTTCCGAGCGTCATCGGGAAGGATGCGGCGCATCCCGTCGCTCGCCTGGGTTCGGGCGGGCATGCGATCACCATTTTCTTGCGGTTGAACCCACCGTCCTGCCGGACGGCATTCCACCCGGACGGCAGACTTCCTTGGCCGGGCTGGAGCAGACGCGCCAGCCGGTAGAGGCGTCACCGGCGGTGAGGAACTCGCGGCTGCCGTTAGGGCGGTGGACCTTTGGAAGAGAAGTGCAGCCCGATGACAGTTTGCTCGCCGAGAGCGTTAATAACGGGGCCTGCATGTCGATCCAGTTCCAGGATTTGGCACGTATCTTGGTCCAGACCGCTCCGAGTCCACCAGCCGAGATATGCACCTTCGCCTCTCGGTGCCCCGGCCTGCGAGTCTCCGCCTGAAGAAGGCAGGAGGTGACAGGAACAAGGCCATCCGCCAGCGGCGAAGGCGCACACGCGAATCGCATGCCTGGCTGGCCGGCCGCCCGCGCTGGAGCCTCCAGCGGCTGGGCGCTGGCAAGGCCATCAGGTCGCCGGTCCTTCCGTTCGACTAACGAGGCAGCCGATCCCGTTCACGACCGACTTCGGCGGCGATGGCCCCGTAGTCCAGACCCCGCGCGCTGTCGCGCAACCCCAGCCGAAGAAAGCGAATGGGGAAAAGGATCGCCTCGGCATTGGCGTTCCTTAGCGCCGCGGCTCGGGCAGATGCGCCCCCTTCAGCAACGGTAAATGCCCGCTCCAGATCTTCGTCAGTCAGCACGGCCCTGCGCCGCAACTCGGCGCAGAGGGCCGCAACCGCCAACAGCACACCTTCCATCTGCAGGTTTGCGGTGTTCATCCGAGTTCCTCCGATCGGTCGTTCAACGTGTTGCTGGGGCCAGTGGAGCGGGAGAAGCTCTCTCGCTGTCGCTCTCAGGATCCAGGACCAGGGCGCCGTCGAGCCGCCGGAACTCAAAAGCCAGGGATGAGCGCCCGTTGCATCTTCGCGGCTCTGTCGACGGCGCGGCGTGCTCCTGGCCACGGGCCGACACATAGGGGCGCCAAGGAACCATCGCAGACCGGCGTCAGATGCGCGGTGGTTCGCGCGATCATACCGCCGGCCCACAACCGAGGACCATGACGGACGAGCCAGGACGCGTCACCTCATACCTGACCGAAAGGCCGGCAACGCCGCTGCCCACGACGACCTCATCCACCGGGCAGGCCGCGATCAGACGCACCGCGTGCGGCGTCACTGCGATCTCCATCCGGTTCCGGACGTTCATGACGCCTCCGTCCAATGGGCCAGGAACGCGACGTCGCAGGTTTTGTTTCCGGAGAGGCGGCCGGCGAGCGTCGGCAGTCCGACCGTTTGCCGGCGCGGTTCTCTGGCGACGAGGTTCAGATCGGGTGTCGGCCGCGGCACCCCTACTGACCGCGCCGGAGCGGTTGGGTGGTCCCCAACGATACTGGCCGGAACCGGCCGCGCGGAGTTGGGCCGCCTGCGGCCCCCGACGATCGCCGGGGTGGGCGCCCGATCTGTTGCGCCCGCTAACCGCAACCTTTGCTTGCAGGTCGCCGCGATTCCCTATTCCAATTCTTCCCACGCCCTCCAAGGGGGCGGAGGGAGAAGACGCCATGACCATACGACGCCTCCTGGCGGGAGTTGCGATCGCCCTTGTCGCCATCCCGGCCTACGCACAACAGCCCGCGGTGCCCGGATGGGCCATCGGGCGTCCCGAAGGATCCACGCTGGCACCGCACGCGCCACGTCTGACGGTGACGCCGGCCGACCAGCTGCCGGTATCCTCCCTGCGCCTGCCCCCGGGCTTCCGGGCGGAAGTGTATGCGCACGGCATTCCCGGCGCCCGGATGATGGCCGAGGGGCCCAACGGCACGATCTTCGCCGGCTCGCGCGCCATCGGGCGCGTCTATGCCATCTCGCGCAATGGCGACGGCACGACGCGCACACGAATCATCGCGCAGGGCCTGCCGCAGCCGAACGGCCTCGTGATGATCGGCAACAACCTCTACGTCTTCGCCGTCAATCGCGTCCTGCGGTACGACAACATCGAGGCCAACCTCGACAGCGTGCCCGCGCCGGTCGAACTGACCCAAGCCTTTGCTCTGCCGACCGATGCCGACCACGGCGGCAACCATTCCTGGAAGTTCGCGGCACTCGGGCCGGATGGCCGGATCTACACGAATGTCGGGGTGAACTGTAATATCTGCGAGACGGACCGCGACAAGTTCGCGCTGCTCGTGTCCTTCAACCCCGATGGCAGCGACCGGCGCATCGAGGCGCGGGGCGTGCGCAACAGCGTCGGCATGGCCCACCATCCGGCGACGCGGGAACTCTGGGCCACGAACAATGCCCGCGACTGGGCCGGCAATGACTGGCCCGATGATACGCTGCACCGCGTTCGCCGCAGCGGGGAGGACCAC
This sequence comes from Neoroseomonas terrae, assembly GCF_018129025.1. GTDB lineage: Bacteria > Pseudomonadota > Alphaproteobacteria > Acetobacterales > Acetobacteraceae > Neoroseomonas > Neoroseomonas terrae. Next base: position 23,591 of record NZ_JAAEDI010000021.1, read on the forward strand.
GGCTTTCCGTTCTGCTCGGCCGGCCGCGCCGATCCGCAATACAATGCCAGCCGCGATTGCAGCGAGTTCGTGCAGCCCGCCGCGTTGCTCGGCCCGCATGTCGCGGCCCTCGGCATGCGCTTCTACACCGGCACCATGTTTCCCGAAGCGTATCGCAACCAGATCTTCATCGCCCGCCGCGGTTCCTGGAATCGCGAGAGGCTCAGCGGCTATGACGTCGTCGTCGCGCATCTCGACGCGCAGGGGAACGTCTCGCGCATCGAGGAATTCATGACGGGCCTGCGCGACGATGCCAACCAGCGCTTCCTTGATCGTCCCGTGGATGTGCACGTGATGCGCGATGGCTCATTGCTCGTCTCCGGCGAGCAGCTCGGCGCGATCTATCGTATCTCGTATCAGCAGTGAGATTGCGCCTGCTGACGGCGACGGCCGCGCTGGCCGTCGCATTCTGCGGTTCCACCGTGGCGCAGGATGCCGCCCGTGGCGGCAGCCTCGCGGCCGAACGCTGCGCCGCCTGCCATGGCGACAATGGCCGCAGCCAGATGCCGGAAACGCCTTCCCTGGCCGGGCAGCACGCCAGCTTCGTCACGCTGCAGATGATCCTGATCCGCGAGGGCATCCGCCAGGTTCCCGCCATGGCGGCCGTCACCGAGGGCATGGCCGACAAGGACATCGAGGATTTGGCCGCCTACTTCGCCAGCCTGCCGCCTGGCCCGCCCGATGATCGGCCGGCGCGAGACGCGGCCCTTTACGCCGCCGGCGAAGCGGTGATCGGCCCGCGGCGCTGCGGCGTATGCCACCTGCCGGCGCTGACCGGGCGCGAGCAGGTGCCGCGGATCGTCGGCCAGCGGGAGGAATACCTCCTGCGCGCTATGACGGAGTACCGCGACGGGCAGCGCGTCGGTGCGGACGCGCAGATGAACAGCGCCATGGTCGGCATATCAAATGCGGAGATCGCCGCGCTGGCGCACTTCCTCGCGCAGCACGACTGAAGTCGACGGTCAGCCGAACGCGCGGTACCGGAAATCGGCGGCGCCCGCCTCCGCTACCGCGTCCGCCAGCATGGCATGATGCGGCGACAGCGCGCAGGCAGGATCGGTCGCCGCCGCATCCCCGAGCAAGGCGAAAGCCTGGCAGCGACAGCCGCCCCAATCGCGCTCGGCATGCGCGCAGCCGCGGCAGGGGGCGGGCATCCATCCCGTGCCGCGGAACCGGTTGAAGGCCTCACTCTCCTCCCACGCTTCGCGCAGGGAGGTCTCGCGCACATTCGGGAACACCATGCCCGCAATGGATTCCGCGGCGTGGCAGGGCAGCACGCGACCGGCCGGCGAGACGGCGAGGAAGTTGTTGCCCCAGCCGCCCATGCAGGCCTTCGGCCGTGCCGCATGGTAGTCGGGCACGACGTAGTCGATGACGAGCCGGCCTCGGTGTGCCTCCCGCGCCGCGGTCACGATGCGCGTCGCGTCGTCAAGCTGGGCGCGCGTCGGTAGCAGCGCGTCGCGATTGGCCAACGCCCAGCCGTAGTACTGCACATGCGCCACTTCGAGCCGTGCGGCGCCCCACTCCAGCGCGGTGTCGATCAACAGCGGCAGATTGTGCAGATTCTGCCGATGAACGACGGCGTTGAGGGTCAGTGGCAGCCCCGCTTCGCGCACCATGCGCGCCGCGGCTTCCTTGCGTGCCTGCGCGCCCTTCATGCCGCCGATGCGTTCCGCGCCGGCCGGTTCGGCGTCCTGCACCGAGAGCTGTACGTGATCGAGCCCAGCCGCGACGAGCCGCGCCATCAGCACCGCATCGAGCAGCACGCCCGCGGTGATCAGGTTAGTGTAGAGCCCTGCGTCCCGCGCCGCGGCGGTGATGGCGACGATGTCGCGCCGTGCGGTCGGCTCGCCGCCGGACAGATGCACCTGCAGGCAGCCCAGCGCAGCCGCTTCCATGAAGACGCGCGCCCATTCCTCGGTCGTCAGCTCCGCCGAGGCACGGGTCAGCTCCACAGGATTCGAGCAGTAGGGACAGCGCAGGGGGCAGCGATGCGTCAGCTCGGCCAGAAGCGCGAGCGGAGCCTTCATCCTGCGAGCGCCCCGCGCGCCACCAGATCATCGAGCATCGCGCGCACGTCGGCGTCGATCTCCTCGCGCGGCGCGGCGAAGGCGGCTGCGAGGGCATCGACGATCGCCGCCACGTCGCGCGCGCCGTCGACCAGGCGCAGCACTTCCAGCGCCGTCTCGTCCGGGACGAACATCCGCTCGGGCGCCATGACGACCCAGCGTTGGCGCGCGGTGTCGTGGTGCAGGCGAACGCCGGGGGCGAAGCGCGGGGTCATGGCCGGAAGGCACCGGGTGGCGGCAGCCCCGGGGCGACATAGGCGAAATGCAACGCGTCGAGCTGCGCCCAGAGCAGGTCGCATTTGAACCGCAACGCTGCGAGTACCTGTTCCTGCCGTTCGACCGTGGTCGCGTGCTCGCGCACGTAGGACAGGGCGAAGGCCACGTCCTGCGGGGCCTGCGTCAGCCGCGGCGTGAAATATGCGAGCGTCTCCTCGGTGACGAAATCGTAGTTCCGCAGCATGCCGGAGACGCGCTGCGAGATGATGTTGGGCGAGAACATCTCGGTCAGTGAGGACGCGATGGCTTCCAGCAGCGACTTCTCCCGCACGAAGCGGACATAGGCATCCACCGCGAAGCGTGTCCCTGGCAGCAGGCCGTCGAGGGACACGACGTAGTCCCGGTCGAGCCCGAGCCCATCGGTCAGAGCAAGCCAGCGTTCGACGCCACCGGGGTGCACGCCGTCCCCGTCATGATCCTCCAGCCGGCGGCGCCATTCGCGGCGCAGCTCGGGGGTGGGGAGCCGCGCGACGAGCGATGCATCCTTCGCCGGGATCGAGGCCTGGTAATAATAGCGGTTGAGCGCCCACGCCTGAACCTGGGCCTTCGTCAGCTTCCCGCCGTGCAGCAGGTGATGGAAGGGGTGATGGATATGGTAGCGCTCCTCCCCGATGGTGCGGAGCGCGGCTTCGAGCCCATCCGGTGTCAGCAGTCTCACAGGCGGATCTCCATCCCGTCCTCGGCTACCTCCCACCCGGCGGCGTTGAGATGCGCACGCTCGGGGCTGTCGGCAAGCAGGGCGGGGTTGGTGTTGTTGACATGGACGAAGATGCGCCGCGCCACGGGGATCTCGGCGAAGGCCTCAAGCGTCGAACCCGGGCCGGTCATCGGCATGTGCCCCATCCTTCGGCCGGTCTTGGGGCCCGCGCCGAGGCGGATCATCTCGTCGTCGATGAACAGGGTACCGTCGAACATCACGCAGTCGGCCCCGGCAAGGCGGGCTCGCAGCGCATCGGTCATCACAGCGCAGCCAGGGATGTAGTGCAGCGTGCCGCCGCCGGCGGACAGGCGAACGCCGGCCGCCTCGCCATCCTCCGCCACTTCGGGCGTCGCGGTGTCCTCGGCGAACAGCGGCACCTTGCCGGGCACGGCGTACACAGTGACGTCGATGCCGAGCGTCTCGAAGGCGCTATCAAAACCGATCGTCCGGCGATGGACATGCGCTGGGTTGAGTGCGCGGAAGATGGGATTGGCGTCCAGCACCGCCAGCGTCGGCTGCGCGGCGAACAGCACCAAGTCCTGCCGCTCCCGCAGATGCAGGAGACCCGCGATGGCGTCCACTTCCGCCCCTGTCAGCAGGACGGCGCCGATCGGGGAATTGCGCAGCGAGGCGGGGCGGGGATGGAGCGCTGGTGTGGCGGCAATCTGCTGGCGCAGATCGGGGCTCGCGTTGATCAACAGCCACCGTTCGCCGTCAGCCGACACGGCGAGGCTTGCCTGGGTGCGCGGGGCCGCCAGCGGCTCGCCGGCGCGAGCGCGCATGCAGCCATCCCCGGCGGAGTTCCACTGCGGGAAGCCTCCGCCGGCAGCAGCGCCCAGCACAATGGCCCGGAGCATGCCGTAAGCCCCGGGGCGGTAACGTCAGCCGATCTCGGCGCAGGCGTAGCTGTTGATTTCGAGGGCGAGGGAGATCTCGACGATCTTGGGCTTCTTCCAGGCCATGAAACTTCCTCCTCCGATAGGCCGGCGGATTGCCGGCACAGGGTTAAAGATGACGCTGCCGCGCACCCGTATCAAGGATCGATCGGCCGGCGTGCTCACTGGCGGTTCGCCGGCGGCGCGCCGGGTTGCGCCGGCGCGACGCGCCAGACCGTGTTCGACAGGTCGTCGGCGACGATCAGAGCGCCGCGCGGATCAACGGTAACGCCGACCGGCCGACCACGGGCATTGCCCTGGTTGTCCAGGAAGCCCGTTACGATGTCGAGCGCCTCGCCGGCCGGTCGGCCGTCCCGGAACGGTACGAAGATGACCTTGTAACCGGACGGCACACGGCGGTTCCAACTGCCATGCTCGCCGACGAAGGCGCCTTCGGCGAACTGCGCGCCCATGGCAGGCGTGGAGAAGCTGAGACCGAGAGCGGCCACATGCGCGCCGAGCGCGAAGTCCGGCTGGATGGCGCTCGCGACCCGTTCCGGATTCTGCGGCCGGACGCGCGGGTCGATGTTGCCGCCCCAGTAGCTGTAGGGCCAGCCGTAGAAGCCGCCCTCCCGCACCGATGTCAGATAGTCGGGCACCAGGTTCGGCCCGATCTCGTCGCGCTCATTCACCGCCGCCCAGAGCTCGCCGGACGCGGGGTGGATAGCGAGGGCCGTGGGATTGCGGAGGCCCGTCGCATAGGGTCGGTGTGCACCGGTCTGCACATCCACCTGCCAGACCAGGGCGCGATCCACCTCGGCCTCCATGCCGCGCTCCGTGATGTTGCTGTTGGAGCCGATGCCGACATAGAGGAATCGTCCGTCGGTGCTGGCCGTCAGCGCCTTCGTCCAATGATGGTTGATGGCGGATGGCAGCGCCGCGACCGTCGTCGGTGGTCCGCTCGCCTCGGTCTGGCCATCGGTATAGTCGAAGCGTACCAGCGCATCCTGATTGGCGACGTAGATGACGTTGCCGATCATGGCGAGGCCGTATGGCGCGTTCAGGTTCTCCGCGAAGACCCGCCGCATCTCATAGCTGCCGTCGCCATCGGCATCGCGCAGCAGCGTCAGCCTGTTGCCGCCTTCCACCTGGCTGCGGCCAAGTCCCTTGATGAAGCCGGCGATGATGTCCTTCACGCGAAGGGCCGGTGCGCTCGCACCCCGACCTTCGGCAACGAGGATGTCGCCGTTCGGCAGCACCAGGGTCTGCCGAGGCACTCTCAGATCCGTGGCGATGGCCTGGATCGTGTACCCCTGGGGTACGGTGGGGCGTTCATTGCCCCAGCCTACCGGCCGCGGGATGGTCATCTCCGGCAGCAGGCTGCTTTGCGGTTGCGGCAGGTTCGGGTTCGCGCCGCGTTCGACCGGCCCGGGATCACCGTCGCAGGCACTCATGACGAGGGCGGCGCCGAGAAGAAGTGCGGTTCGCATCATGTCACCCCTCCCGGGAGCGTTCGGGAATAGCCCATCCAGGCGGCGATCGCCGCGAGCAGCGCGGTGGCGGCGGACAGGTAGAGCCCTTGGGGCATGGCGCCCCAGGCATCGCGCGCATGGACCAGGGCGTTGAAGAAGCCGAGTACCCACATGGCGAGCAGCACGACAAAATAGATGACGGCGCGCCCCCGATGCGGCGTGTGTGGGAACAGTTCGACCAGTGCCCAAAGCACGGCGAAGGCGCCCATGACGAGACCGCCGACGATCAGCCAGGATGCGAAGTTGGCCCACTGCACATGGTAGCTGCGGGCATAGGCGATGTCGCTCAGCAGCGCCCCGACGAACAGCGCCAGCGGAAACGCCAGCAGCATGGCGTGGATCGGATGGAGAGGCCTCACGGCCACGGTTTCTGTAAGTCCCGACACCCTTCTTCTCCTGGAGCTGACCGCGTCAGAGGATCAACAGACTGCGCCGGCTATGGTTGCGGCGCGGCGACCGTCGGAACGTAACTTTGCGACGCGTGGACCGGATCCGGTCATCGCATGACGGGCGCCGAGTCCCGCGGCGCAGCGTGCTGCTGTCACGTGAGGGGTGCGCGTGCCGCGGCTCTGGTCGTGGCCGCGCACGGAACCGACGCGGTTGCACCGCCGTCGCGCGACAGGGATGTGCATGAACGAGCATTGTTGGGGGCCATCGGCATCGGCAGCGACCCGCGGATTCGCTGCCTCCCGGCGCTCGCAGGGGATGTCGAGGACGAGCAGGACGCCGGCGTCGACCGGCGGCGCGACCATCGCTTCGTCGATCAGGGCGCGCCGCAGCGTCCTTACGCCGGGAAGACGTTCGACCAGTCGTCCGCCATCGAGATCAGGTGCCAGCCGCGCCGCGCCGCGTCGTTCAGCGCGCGATCGAGCCGCCCGAAATGGGACTGCCGATCATAGGCGTACTCCCGCAACGCATCGTCATGATGGACGATCATGCCGAGGCGTCGTCCCGGCCCGGCGGTGACGACCTGCAGCATCTCATAGTCGCCGTCCGAATTGCCGAAAGCCGCTTGCGGAAGGCCCCCGAGGAAGCGCGACATGCCGACCGGCTTGCCCGGCCCGTCATTGATGAGATCCATCTCCGGCAGCCGCAGAAGACGGCCATTCTCGAAGCTCATCTGGAAAGTGGTGCCCACCACGTTGCCGGGCGGGATGCCATAGACGCGCTCGGTCCAGGGCCGCATGAACTCGGCCGTTCCGCCGGAACAGATGCAGGTGCGGAAGCCGCGCGCCCGGAACAGGGCGAGGACCTCCAGCATCGGCTGGTAGATCAGCTCCGTGTACGGTCGCCCGAAGCGCGGATGGCGCGCCTGCCTCAGCCAGTCCTCGACGATGACATGGAACTCGTCGGGCGACATGCCGGCATGCGTCGCCTTCACGATCTCGACCAGTCCGCGCGTTCCGGCGCGCGACAGGCCCTCGCGATCATGCGCGAGCACGCTGCGGAACGGTTCCTGCGTCTGCCATTCCGGGTGTTGCGGGGCAAGCGCGTGCACGCGGTCCAGGGCGAAGGCCAGCTGGGTATACATGGGCTGTTCGACCCAGAGCGTGCCGTCATTGTCGAAGACCGCGAGGCGGTCCCCGGGCGGGACGAAGCCGGCATCGCCCTCGGTGGTCGTCGCGGCGAGGAAGTCGAGGATGGCGCGCTTGCGTTCCCCGTCGCGCCAGGACGGCAGCGGGTCGTCGCCGGCCTGGGCCGCGGTGGCCCGCGCTGACAGCGCGGCGAGCATCATCCCGGAAAGGCCGCGGCGGGACAACAAGGGCAGGGTGGACATCGTGGCGATCCTCGTCATCAGCGAAGCCAATACGGTTGGGTCAGGCGCGGAGCGCGCCGCGGCAGGCTGGTCGGATTGAGGGCAGGCAGCGCCACCCTTCCTGTGCGGGGTGCCGCGCGGTGCAGGCTGCGTTCCACGCGGCGCGCCGCGTCGAGCAGCGGCCGGCCTTCCCATCGGCCAGCGCCGTGCGAAGCGAGTTGCGCGTCGAGCCGCGCCGCCTGTTCCACCAGCTCCGGCACCTCGGCGCGGCGGGCCAGCGCGGCGATCGTGCGCTCGCTGCCCGGCGGCAGCAGGCCATCGGCCCAATGGTAGAGCGCACGCAGCGCCGCCTTCGGGTCCCGCGTGCGGCAGGCCGCGGCGAGGGCCCGGAAGGGCGCTGGCCTGGCCAGCCGCCGCCTGCGCCACGACCACAGCAGCAGCCCGGCCAGCGCGGCGGCGGCGCCGGTACCCGCGGGCAACAGCCAGCGTTCCCGGCGCTTCGGTTCGGCGGCCGTGGTCCCGCCGCCTGCGGCGGCTGGGAGTACGTCCAGCTGGAGGGGTTCGACCCGGACCTCGCGCGCGCGGCCACTGCGCGGCTCGAACCAGGTCACCGAGAAGCCAGGGAGCTCGAGCTTTCCCGGCCGCTGCGGCACGAAAGCGACGCGTTCGCTGCGTAGCGCATGGAGGTTGCCACGGTCACTGCGGTCCTGCAGCACCGGCGGATCGGGATAGGTCCGCACCCCCTCGGGTTCGCCCCAGGCGCCGGGCGGCAACAGCATGGCGGCGGTGTCCTCCGCCTCCATGCGGAGCGTCCGCACGACGGCCTCGCCGACGCGCGGTTGCTCCCCGCCCTCAACGCCGGCCGTCATGCGGAAGGCGGGCGCGACCACGAGCCGTGCGGCGTCCTCGACACCGGGCGGAAGGCGCGCAGTGATCGGCCGCACCTCCGCCGTCGCCTCCGCCGCCATGGCCTGCCCGTCCGGACCGCCAACCCGGACCGCCATGACGATCGGAGCGATGACCAGCGGACCAGGCGCCGCCGCGAAGGCCGAGACCGTGTGCTGGAGCACGGAGTAGGTCTGTCCGTCCACACGCTCGCTTCCCGGCACGGTGCTGGCCTCCGGCAGGACGAGGAGACGACCCGTCGATGCCGTGACATCGGGCCAGGCGGGGGGTGCGGCGAAGCGCACCGGCGTCATCGCCGTAAGTGTCACGGTGATGCGCTGGCCGACCCAGACCGGGCCTTCCGGAGAAACGACGACGCGCAGCACGAAAGGTGCCGCGTTCTGCGCCGGTATGGGCCGGTCCGACGGCACCTGCCCGGACCGCTGCCGCCAGGGCGGGTCGGGCGTCCGGTCCTGGGCCTGGGCCGGGATCGCGAGGATGAGCAGGAGGCCGACGCGCCGCATCATCTGCCGACTTCCGCTGCCTGGCGGGCGAAGCGCTGGCGCAGGAAATCCGCCGGCGTACCGCCGACGCGGCGCATCCACATCTGCTGGATCTGGTCGTCCGACAGGCCCTGCTGCCGGCCCTGCTGCGGTTCCTGCCCTTGTTGGTCCTGCTGCCGCCGGCCGTCGGCGACGATCTGGTCGGGATCGGGCGGGCGGGCGAAGGGATCGTCGGTCTGGTTCTGCTCGCGCTGGCGTTCGGCATCGGCCTGCTGCTGCCGGAAGGCTTCGGCGATGGCGCGGTTCTGCCGGGCCTCGGGGAAGTCCGGGCGAAGCTGCAAAGCGCGATCATAGGCCGGGATGGCGTCGTTCCACCCCTGCGGGCGCATCATCAGCGCATTGCCGCGGTCATAGGCGGCGACCGCGCCGGATGCCTGGGCGAAGGCCGCCGCCGCGCCCTCGTAGTCGCCGGCGGCGTAAAGCGCGGCGCCGCGCCTGACCGGGTCGGTGAACAGCGCCGCCGCCCGAGCCGGCTCGCCCCGATCGAGCAGGAACTGCGCGCGCTGGTCGGGTGTGAGCCAGAGCCGCCAGAACCAGCTGCTGTCGCCCTCCGCCGCCAGAGCAGGCCGGCCGCCCAGCAGCAGCGCGACCAGCGTCGCCGCAAGAAAGCCGCGCCGCGCGAAGAGCGCCGCGAGCGGCACCAGCAGCAGCGCCACCCACGGTCCCGCATCCAGCCACCGCATCGCCGGATCATCGGCGGGCGTGAGCGAGAAATGCCGCTGCGCCCGCGCCGCGATGGCTTCCACATCCCGCGTGTCGGGCGTCGGTGTCACGACCGGGGCACCGGGGGCGCCGTCGAAGGGGCCGCCCCCCGTCGCGAGCACCAGCCCGGCGTGCCGGCTCCCGCCCAGGGCCGCCGAGAAGGCCGTGGCCCCGTCCGCCGGGACTGACGGTGTCACGAAGACGACCGTCCCCGCGCCGGGATCCGCATCGAGCACGGCGATGGCGGCCGTCAGCGCGGCTGCCGCCGCCTCACCGTCGCGCGGCATCACGGCTGGTGTCAGCGCGGCGAGATAGGTCTCGATCAGCCGCGTATCGTCGGTCGGCGGCAGGACGCGATGGGCCGTGCCGGCATAGGCGACGAGTCCCGTGCGAGCGCCCGCTCGAGCCGCGACGAGGTCGCGGATCTTGCGCTTGCCGGCCTCGAGCGAGGGCTGTGCTGCGCGCGAGAGGTCGAGCGCGACCACCATGGTTGCGCGGTCCGTGACGAACGGATTGGGTTCGCGCTGCCAGCTCGGCCCTGCAAGTGCGAGCCCGGCCAGCGGAAACAGCGCCGCCGCGACGATGGCGGGGCGCAGCCTTGCGCGCGGCCCGTCGGCAACGAGCAGCACGTCGAGCAGATGCGGGGCGACCACGCTGCGCCATCCACCGGCTTCTCGCCTCCTTGCATGGTCGAGCCACAGCGCCGCCGGGCCGGCGAGCGCCAGCAGCAGCCACCATGGCCGGAGGAAATGGAAGGCGTGCAGCCAGTCGGTCATGCCGGCCTCACGATCCCACGCCGCCATGGCCGCAGCAGGAGCATCGCCGCGATCAGCGCGAAGCCGGCCAGCGGCCATGCAAACAACGGCGTGCGCGGCCGCCAGGACTGCGACTGCGCGGGCGTCGGTTCCATAGCGTCGATGCGGCGATAGATCTCCGACAGCGCCGTGGGATCGGCAGCGTGGAAATGCGCCCCGCCGGTCGCCTTGGCGATGGCTTCCAGTGCCGGGATGTCGAGCGCGGCTTCGCCGACGGCGGCGGGATCGCCAAGCGAGACGGTGTAGATCCTCACGCCGAGCCGGCCGGCGATCTCCGCCGCGCGCTGCGGCGGCACGCGGCTGCCGGTGTCGTTGCCGTCGGTCAGCAGGATCATCATCCGGCCGCTGACCTGCGCGCGTTCGAAGGCTTGCGCGGCGAGGCCGATCGCATCCCCGATCATGGTCTGCGGTCCGGCCATGCGCGGCGCCGTCTCGTCGAGCAGCGTGGTGAGCACCGCGTGGTCGGGGGTGAAGGGGGCGAGCACGAAGGCCGCGGTGCCGAAGACGATGAGGGCGAGGCGGTCATTCTTCCGGCGGGCGATGAAGTCCTTGAGTACCGTGCGCGCCGCATCCAGCCGGCTCGTCTCAGACCCGCCCGGCGCTTCCATGTCCTGGGTTTCCATCGAACCTGACAGGTCAAGGGCGAGCAGCACGTCGCGCCCGCCCGTCTCCCGCGTCACGGGCGGCTCGATGCGCACCGGCGCGGCGACGGCCGCGACCAGCAGCAGCCAGGCGAGGGAGGCCAGCGCGATGCGCAGCGCGCCGGGCCGCGCCGTCATCGGCGGCGGCGCTTGGCTGCCGGCGAGGCGGGTGAGCATCGGCAGGCGCAACGCCATGCTTTGCGCGCGATACGCTGGCAGGAGAAAGCGCACCAGCAGCGGCAGGGGCAGCAGGACAAGTGCCCAGGGGTGGTCAAAGGCGAGGGTCATGGAACCGGATCCAGCGTTCGGCGTCGCTGCGGGCCGATGGTCCGGCGGGCGCATAGGCGAGCATTGCAAGCCGCTCCGCTGCGGCGGCGTCGAGCCCCGCCCGCGGCGCGGTGCGGCGCAGGAAGGCGGCCCAATCCGCCCCGGCCAGCCCGGCCACCTGCGCGCGGGGCCAGGCGGCGAGCGCGGCCCGCTTGAGGATGGCGGCGATCTCCGCCGGTGCCGCACCTGCCACGGCGCGCAGCGCCTCCCGGCGGTAGGCATTCGCCCGCCAGCGGCGCCAGGCCAGCCAGCCACACCAGGCCAGCAGCGCCGCAACGATGCCGTACACCGCATACCAGGCCGGCGTTGCAGGCCAGAAGGCAACCGGCGGCGGCAGGATGAGGCCGTGCATCGCCTCCCGCGTCGGGGTGTCCGCCGTCATGGGGCGCGCCTCGGCGCCGCAGCGGCACCGAGCAGCCGGCGAAGCTGCCCCGCTGCCTCCGCGTCCGTGCCGATCGGCAGGACCGGTGTCTTGAGCTTCAGCCCGCCGGAGCGTAGCTCATCGAGCCGCGCGGCATGCGCCTGCCGGACGCGTTGGCCGAGGCCGCCTTGCCTCGGGTCCAACACGGCCCGCCGCGCGCCATCCGTCGCTATGCCGCGCCAGGGCGGCGCGGGCAGGTCGCGTTCGATGGGGTCGGACACCGCCACGGCCACCACGTCATTGTGTCGCGCGATCCGGCCGAGGATCGCAGCACTGTCGTCATCCGCCGCATTGAGGTCGCTGATCAGCAGGACCAGCCAGTCATGCCCGGCGAGACGCTCGGCACGACGCAGCGCCTCGTTCAGCGGTGCCGCGGAGACTGGCCGTACCGCCGCTGCCGCCAACGCCGCGGCGCGGATGGCGAGGCTGCCCAGCACCCGCATCACCGCGTCGCGGCTGCGGGCAGGGCGATACTCGTCGATGCCGTCATCGGCGAAGACCAGCGCGCCGATGCGGTCCCCGCTCTGCAGGCCGCGCCAAGCCGCGAGTGCGGCGGTCTGCGCGATGATCGCCGTCTTGGTCGCGTGCCGCGTGCCGAAGAAGGTCGCCGCGGTCATGTTCACCACGAGCAGCGTCGGGCGGTCTCGTTCCTCGGTGAAGACCCGCGTCTGGGTGCGCCCGGTGCGGGCGCTGGCGTGCCAATCGATGCTGCGGGGGTCGTCACCCGGGCGATAGGCGCGCAATTCCTCGAAGGCGAGGCCGCGGCCGCGAATGCGTGACGCACGCCTGCCCGCAAGCAGGCTGGTAACCGGCTGTCTGTGCAGGAAGGAGAAGCCGCGCGCCTCGTGCTGGAGAAGAATCAGGCTTTCCAGCGTCGGGACGATGCGGGGGTCCATGGCACCTTCACGCGACGGCGGTCAGGGAGATCAGCCGCTCCACCGCCCCATCGGCCGTGATGCGGTCCGCACTCGCCTCGTAGGAGAGAATCAGCCGGTGGCGCAGCACATCGGGCGCGACGGCGCGGATATTGTCCGGCGAGACGTGGTCCTGGCCGTTCAGCCAGGCATGGGCACGCGCCGCGCGGTCGAGCGCGATGGAGGCGCGCGGGCTGGCGCCGATCTCGATCCAGGTGCCGAGATCCTTGTCGAGCGCAGCCGCATCCCGCGTGCCGCAGACCAGGGCGACGATGTAGTCCTCGATCGCCTCGGCGACGGTAAGGCGCGACATCGCGGCACGGGCGTCGAACACCGCCTGCTGCGGGATGGGCGCCGGCGCCGTGGGGGTCGCGCCGTGCTTCGCCTGCTCCTCCCCCCGGACCAGGCGAAGGATGGCGCGTTCGTCCGTGGCGGGGGGATAATCCACGGACACCTTCATCAGGAAGCGGTCGAGCTGCGCCTCGGGCAGCGGATAGGTGCCTTCCTGCTCGATCGGGTTCTGCGTCGCCATGACGAGGAAAAGCGGCGGCAGCGCGTGCGTCTGCCCGCTGACCGTGACCTGCCGCTCCTCCATCGCTTCCAACAGGGCGGACTGCACCTTGGCCGGCGCGCGATTGATCTCGTCCACCAGCACTATATTGCCGAAGACGGGGCCGGGGTCGAAGCGGAACTCGCCGGTCTTCTGCTCGTAGATCTCGCTCCCCACGACGTCGGAAGGCAGCAGGTCCGGGGTGAACTGGATTCGCCGGAACCGCGCATCCAGGTTCTTAGCCAGCGCCTTGACCGAGCGTGTCTTGGCCACGCCCGGCAGGCCCTCGACCAACACGTTGCCATCGGCCAGCAGGGCGATGAGCAGGCGCTCGATCACCCGTTCCTGGCCGATGATGGCCTGACCCATGCGGACGCGCAGATCAGCGAAGGCCGCGCGGGCGTCGGTCGCGGCCTCCGTTCCGCTCACCGCTGCACCGCCCGCGCCGCCTGCGTAAGCTGCTGCAGGATCTGGTCGACGTTGAACGATGCCGGCGTCTGTCTCGGCGGGAATTCGCGGAAACTCGAAACCCACTGGGCGGTCGTCTCCTGCGCGACCAGGACCAGGAACGCGTTCTGGATCAGCCAGTGGTAGTAGTTGTTGGAATCGGTCGGCGCCCGCTCGAACGGGTCCATCTTCAGATCGATGATCAGGGGCACGCGCAGGTTTACGAAGGGGTCCATCCAGACGCGGAAGCCGCGGGAACGCTGCTCGCCGAAGATGTACTTGAAGCGCCCCTTCCGCACGGCAACCAGGCCGCCATCGTCGTTGAAGTAGAAGAATTCGTCGCGCGCGCTGGGCGTGTCGCCCGTCAGGGTCGGCAGTTGGTTGTAGCCGTCGAGATGGACCTTGAAGGTCTTGTCGCCGGCGGCGTATCCGGTGAGCAGCTTCTCCTTGATGTCCGGCACTCCGGCGGCGGCGAGCAAGGTCGGCATCCAGTCATTCGCCTGCACGATGCCGGTGATGCGCTTGCCGGGCTGGATGTGGCCGGGCCAGCGGACGGCGCAGGGCACGCGGAAGCCGCCCTCCCAGTTGGTATCCTTCTCGCCGCGATAAGGCGTGATCGCGCCATCTGGCCATTCGTTGAAATGCGGCCCGTTGTCGGTGGAGTAGATCACGATGGTGTTGTCGGCGATACCGAGGTCGTCGAGCTTCTTCAGGATCAGTCCGACATGGTCGTCATGCTGGACCATGCCGTCGGCGTAGAAGTTCAGCCCGGTGCGCCCGTCGTAATTCGGCGGGACATGCGTGTAGACGTGCATGCGCGTGGCATTGTGCCAGACGAAGAATGGCTTGTTCGCAGCATGCTGACGATCGATGAAGTCCATGCAGGCGGCGGTCGTCTCGTCGTCGATCGTCTCCATCCGCTTGCGGTTCAGCGGGCCGGTGTCCTCGATGCGACCATCGGCGAAGCTGCGGATGACGCCGCGCGGGCCGAAGCGGCGACGGAACTCCGGGTCGCGCGGGTAGTTAGGGCGTTCCGGCTCCTCCTCCGCGTTCAGGTGGTAAAGGTTGCCGAAGAACTCGTCGAAGCCGTGCTGAGTCGGCAGGAATTCGTCCTTGTCGCCCAGGTGGTTCTTGCCGAACTGGCCCGTGGCGTAGCCGAGCGGCTTGAGCAGCTCGGCGATCGTCGGGTCCTCCTTCTGCAGGCCGACAGTCGCACCCGGCACGCCAACCTTGGTCAGTCCCGTGCGCACGGGCGACTGACCGGTGATGAAGGCGGCGCGGCCGGCCGTGCAGGATTGCTCGCCGTAGTAATCGCTGAACGTCGCGCCTTCCGCATGGATCCGGTCGATATTGGGCGTGCGGTACTGCATGTCGCCGCGATTGTTGTAGCTGATGTTCCACAGACCGATGTCGTCGCCGAAGATCACGAGGATGTTGGGCTGACGCTGCTGTCCGGATGCCGGCGCGGGCGACGTCGGCCGAGGTGCCACCACGCCCCCTGTCGGGGCCTGCTGCGCCTGCGCCATCTGCGCGCCGGCTCCGAGGCCCGCCGCGCCGCCGAGCAGAATGTTGCGCCGATTCAACCTGCCAGCGGGATCACGGTCGTTCATGGCATTCCTCGTGCAGGCTCCGCGACAAAGCGTCGAGGAGGCGGTGCCTTCGTCCCGCGCATTGGCATTGCTTGGAGCAGCCGACGCGCAGCGCGGTGCGCGTCGGCAACATGGGCCTGAACGGTTAGCCGCCGCCCGACGCCGCACTCTCCATCTGTCGGAGGATCCCGTCGAGGTTGAAGCTGTCCGGCCGCTGGCGCGGTGGGAACTCCCGGAAGGTTTCGAGGAACTGTCGCGCCATGGCCTGCGCCGGAACCAGCAGGTACACCCGGCTCATGAACCAGTCATTGTAGGTGTTGCTGCTCTCGTCGGCGCGCTCGTAGGGGTCCATGCGCAGGTCGAACAGCTTGGGCACGCGCAGCGTCGTGAAGGGTTCCCGCCAGACGCCGAAGCCGACGCCGCGGTTCTCCATGAACACGACCTTCCACCGTTCGTAGCGCATCGCGACCATCTGGCCGTCGTCGTTGAAGTAGTAGAATTCCTTCCGCGGCCCGTCCTGCGTCTGGCCGGTCAGCAGCGGCAACTGATCGTAGCCGTCCAGATGCACCTTGTAGGTGCGCCCGCCGACCGCAAAGCCTTGCAGCAGCTTCTGCTTGATGTCGTTGTCGCCGGCAGCGGCGACGAGCGTGGGAAACCAGTCGAGGTTGGAGACGACCTGGTTCGACACGCTGCCCGGCTGGATGCGGCCCGGCCACCGTACTGCGAAGGGTACACGATACGCACCTTCCCAGTTGCTGTTCTTCTCGCTGCGGAAGGGCGTCACCGCCGCATCCGGCCAGGAATTGAAATGCGGGCCGTTGTCGGTGCCGTAGATGACGATCGTGTTGTCGGCGATGCCGAGATCATCGATCTTCTTCAGGATCTTCCCGACCCAATCGTCATGCTGGAGCATGCCATCCGCATATTCGTTCAGGCCTGACTGCCCGCGGAAGCTCGGCGGCACATGGGTGCGGAAGTGCATCCGCGTGGAATTCATCCACACGAACATCGGCCTGTTCGCGGCCTTCTGCCGGTCCATGAAGTCCATGCCGGCGGCGAGGAACTCGTCGTCGACGGTCTGCATGCGTTGCCGCGTCAGCGGGCCGGTATTCTCGATACGACCATCGGCGAAGCTCTTGATGACGCCGCGCGGGCCGAAGCGGCGGCGGAACTCCGGGTTGCGCGGATAATCCTCGTTCTCCGGCTCCTCCTCGGCATTCAGGTGGTAGAGATTGCCGAAGAACTCGTCGAAGCCATGCGCGGTCGGCAGGTGCTCGTCGCGGTCGCCGAGGTGGTTCTTGCCGAACTGCCCGGTCGCGTAGCCCATTCCCTTCAGGATCGTCGCGATGGTCGGATCCTCGGCCTGCATCCCGGCGGCAGCCCCCGGCAGGCCGACCTTGGACAGGCCGGTGCGCGCGACGCACTGGCCGGTGATGAAGGCGGACCGGCCGGCGGTGCAGGACTGCTCGGCGTAGTAATCGGTGAACGCCATGCCCTCGTTGAAGACACGATCGATGTTGGGCGTCCGATAGCCCATCAGGCCGCGCGACCAGTAGCTGATGTTCGACTGCCCGACATCGTCGCCCCAGATGACGATGATGTTCGGCCTGGTGGTCGCCGCCTGCGCCGCCTGAGGCTGCGCAGGCGCAACTGGCTGGGCCGGGGCCGGAGGCCGCTGCTGAGCTTGCGCCATCTGCGTCGTCCCGCCGAGCGTCGCCGCCCCGCCGAGCAGCATGTTGCGGCGGTTCACCCGGCCCGCCGTGTCGCGATCATTCATGCTGACTCTCCCATTGTGCCGTCCGGCCGTGCAATGCAGCGGAAGCCGATATGGCTCATCCCGCTGTCCACCATCTGCGCATGGCGCGCTGCCGGCCGGTATCGGCGGCAATAGCTTGGCGCGCAAAGGAAGGACCCGCCCTTCACCACCTTGCGCGGAATACGGATATTCACCTGCGCAGGGTCGTAGCTGCCTTCGAGGGTCGGACCGCGACCGCCGCCGCAGCAGGTCGGCTGATCCGGCATGTGGCGCAGCGCGAACCAGTCGCTCGTCCATTCCCACACATTGCCGCACATCCCGAACAGGCCGTAGGCGTTGGGTGGGAAGCTGTGCACCGGGCACGTACTGGCAAAGCCGTCGGCCTCGAAGTTGCGCCAGGGGAAGGGACCCTGCCAGGTGTTCGCCATGTGCACGCCGCCGGGCGTCAACTCGTCGCCCCAGGCGAATTCGGCACCGTCGAGGCCGCCGCGCGCGGCGTATTCCCACTCGGCTTCCGTCGGCAAATCTTTGCCGGCCCAGCGGGCGAAGGTTTCGGCGTCCTCATAGGCGATCTGCACCACCGGGTGCTCGGCGCGGCCGCTGACGTCGCTGCCCGGCCCTTCGGGGTGGCGCCAGCATGCACCGGGTACCCAGCGCCACCAGTTGCGATAATCGGACGTGTCGACCGGCCCATCCGTCATGTGGAAGACCAGACTGCCGGGCTGCAGCATCTCGGGCCTCGCCCCCGGATACGTCGCGGGGTCCAGTGGGCGTTCGGCGACCGTGACATAGCCGGTCGCGGCGACGAAGCCGGCGAATGCTGCGTTCGTGACCGGGG
Source organism: Neoroseomonas terrae (assembly GCF_018129025.1). Lineage (GTDB taxonomy): Bacteria > Pseudomonadota > Alphaproteobacteria > Acetobacterales > Acetobacteraceae > Neoroseomonas > Neoroseomonas terrae. The sequence goes on from NZ_JAAEDI010000021.1 coordinate 41,286, forward strand.
TCTCGTCCATCGCGAAAGACGCGACCGTTGCCTCATGCGCCGGTCGTTCCTCGGGATAATGCCTGTCCGACCCCATCCTGAAACGTCCACCCGCCAGGCGAACGGCCCTCCCTGCGCGGGCGTTCGTCTCGTCGAGCACCGGATCAACCCTCAACGCGCAGGACCGTGCGGCAAGCGCTATCGATGACATGAGACGCCGCGTTGATTCCTGGCGCGACGATCGTCATCAAGCAGGTCCTCCAGCGTCCTCATGCCGCATACGAGGGAGAGGTCACAGCAGACGCTCACCCCACCTCGCCGCGGCGCTGATGAGGCACTTTCTCCGAACCTGACCTGGTCGGCTACCGAAAAGTTCCGCGGGCCTTCACGATCCGTCGAGCGGCTCCGTGACGGCCTGCACGCACCCCATATCCCCCGCCCGGAGGCCTGATGCGATGAGCTTCCCGACCTTCTCGCGCCGCGAGGCATTCGCGGTAGCCGGCGCCATGGCCGCGGCCCCCGTCCGCGGCCAGACGGTGCCCACGTTGCTCAACGTCTCCTACGACCCCACTCGTGAGTTCTACCGCGAGTTTAACGCCGCCTTCGCCGCGCAGTGGGCAGCGCGCGGCAATCAGCGGCCGACGATCAACACCTCCCATGGCGGGTCGGGTCGACAGGCGCGGGCGGTGATCGACGGGCTGGGGGCCGATGTCGTCACCCTGGCGCTCGCCTATGACATCGACGAAATCGCCGGCCGGGGACTGCTCGCGCGCGACTGGCAGACGCGGCTGCCGGAGAACAGCACCCCCTACACCAGCACCATCGTCTTCCTGGTGCGGCGTGGGAATCCGAAAGGGCTACGCGACTGGGGCGACCTGCTGAAGCCCGGCGTCGCGGTGATCACGCCAAACCCCAAGACCTCGGGCGGGGCGCGGTGGAACTATCTTGCCTTATGGGCGTGGGCGCTGCGCCAGCCTGGCGGCAGCGCGGCTACCGCCGAGGAGGCGACGGGCCAGCTATTCCGCCAGGTGCCGGTGCTCGACACCGGCGCGCGCGGATCGACCACCACTTTCGTCCAGCGACGACAGGGCGACGTGCTGCTGGCCTGGGAGAACGAAGCCCATCTCGCGCTGCGGGAGTTCCCGCAGGCAGGGCTGGAGATCGTCTATCCCCCCTTCTCCATTCTCGCCGAGCCGCCGGTTGCGGTGGTGGACCAGAATGTCGAGCGCCGCGGCACGCGCAGCATCGCGGAGGCCTATCTGAACCATCTCTATTCCGATGAAGGCCAGCGCATCGCGGCCAAGCACTTCTACCGTCCCCGCCACGCCGACCTGCTGCGCGCGGCGGGGGACCGCTTCCCCACCATCGAACTCGTCACCATCGACGGTGCCTTCGGCGGCTGGGGCAGCGCCCAGCGCACGCATTTCAGCGATGGCGGCGTATTCGACCGCATCTACCGGCCCGGCCGCTGAGGCCATATGGGCGCGAGCGCGATCGCTCCTCGCAGCGCCTCGCGCCACCAGGCATTGCCGGGGCTCGGCCTGACGCTGGGCGTCACCGTCGTCTGGCTCGGGGCGATCGTGATCGTCCCGCTCGCCGCCCTTGCGCTCAAGCCCTGGGAACTCGGCGCCGCGGGGGTGCTCGCGGCGCTGTCGGAACCGCGCGTCCTGGCGGCCTTCCGCATGTCATTCGGCGGTGCGCTGGCGGCGACGCTCGCGAGCGTCCCGGTGGGCATCCTGCTCGCCTGGGCCATCACGCGGTACCGCTTCCCCGGGCGCCGGGTGCTCGATGCGCTGATCGACCTGCCCTTTGCGCTGCCCACGGCGGTGGCGGGCCTCGCGCTTACCGCGCTGTTCGCGACCAATGGCTGGCTCGGGGCGCCGATCGAGGCGGTGACGGGTTGGAAGGTCGCCTACACACCGGCAGGCGTGATCGTGGCCCTGTTCTTCGTCGCGCTGCCCTTCATCGTGCGCACGGTCGAACCGGTTCTGCGCGACCTGCCGGCCGAAACCGAGGAAGCGGCCGCTACGCTGGGAGCAACGCGGCTGCAGACCATCCGCCGCGTCGTGCTGCCAGCGCTGGCGCCGGCGACGGTGACCGGCTTCGGCCTGGGCTTCGCGCGCGCGGTCGGCGAGTACGGCAGCGTCATATTCATCGCCGGCAACATGCCGATGGTCAGCGAGATCGCGCCGCTGCTCATCATCGTGAAGCTCGAGCAGTTCAACTACGCGGCGGCGGCGGCGGTCGGCCTGGCGATGCTGGTGCTGTCCTTCGCGATCCTGCTCCTGCTCAATCTGTGGCAGCGCCGGCTGCGGCGAGGGCAGCGATGAGCGCCGCTACGCAGGACCCGGCGCCCGCGCGTATCGCGCTGGTGCTCCTCGGCGCGGCGCTCGCGGCCGCCATCTTCCTCCTGCCGCTTGCGGCCGTGTTGGCCGAGGCCCTGCGCCGCGGGTGGGAGCCCGCCTGGACGGCCATCAGCGATCCGGATTCCATCGCCGCCATCCGCCTGACGCTGCTGGTGGCCGCGATCGCGGTGCCGATCAACGCGGCCGGTGGCATCGCGGCCGCCTGGGCCATCGCGAAATGCGACTTCGCCGGCAAACGCGTGCTGATCACGCTGATTGAACTGCCCTTCTCCGTCTCGCCGGTCATCTCGGGGCTGGTCTACGTACTGCTGTTCGGTGCGCAGGGGTATTTCGGGCCCGCGCTGCGCGCTTATGGCTTCGAGATCATCTTCGCCCTGCCGGGCCTGGTGCTGGCGACCGTCTTCGTCACCTTCCCCTTCGTCGCCCGCACCCTGATTCCGCTGATGCAGGAACAGGGGCGGGAGGAGGAGGAGGCTGCCGCAACCCTCGGCGCCGGCGGCTGGCAGATCTTTCTCCGCGTCACGCTGCCGAATGTGAAGTGGGCGTTGCTCGCCGGCGTCCTGCTGTGCAACGCACGGGCGATGGGGGAGTTCGGTGCTGTGTCCGTCGTCTCGGGCCATATCCGGGGCCAGACGAACACCATGCCGCTCCATGTCGAGATCCTCTACAATGAGTACATGTTCGTCGGCGCCTTCGCGGTCGCCGCGCTGCTTGCGCTGCTGGGCGTGGTGACGCTCGCGGCGAAGACCCTGCTTGAGACGCTCACCGCGCGCCGGATCGGAGAGCACGCATGACGGTCGAGATCGAGAAGCTGGTCCGCCGCTTCGGTCACAACGCGGCGCTGGACGGCGTGAGCCTGGCGCTGCACCCCGGCGAGTTCGCTGCGCTGCTGGGGCCTTCGGGGTCCGGCAAGACCACGCTGCTGCGCATCCTCGCCGGGCTCGACTTCCCCGATGCGGGCAGCGTGCGCATCGCCGGCACCGATGTGGCGGGCGTGCCGGCTCGGCTGAGGGGCGTCGGCGTGGTGTTCCAGCACTACGCGCTGTTCCGCCACATGACGATCGCCGAGAACATTGCCTTCGGCCTGCGCGTCCGACCGCGACGGTTGCGGCCGGCGGCGGCCGATATCGCCCGACGCGTCGCGACGCTCCTGGAACTGGTGCAGATCCCGGACCTCGCCGGGCGCTACCCGGACCAGGTCTCGGGCGGGCAGCGGCAGCGTGTGGCGCTGGCACGCGCTTTGGCCATCGAGCCGTCGCTGCTGCTGCTGGACGAACCCTTCGGGGCGCTCGACGCGCTGGTGCGGAAGGAGGTGCGGCGTTGGGTGCGCGGATTGCACGACAGGCTGGGCATTACATCGGTGCTGGTGACGCACGACCAGGATGAGGCGATGGAACTCGCCGATCGGATCGCGGTGATGGATCGCGGACGGATCGTCCAGTTCGGCACGCCGCGCGCCCTGCTCGACGACCCGCAGACGGCCTTCGTGGCGGGGTTCATCGGAGAAGCAAACCGTCTTCGCGGCGAGGTGCGCGATGGTTGGCTCGAGATGCGGGACCTGCCCGTGCCGATGGTCCGCGTGAAGGGACGGGACGGGCCGGTCGAGGTGTTCATTCGCCCGGCGGACCTCCTGGTCGCACCATCCCCCCGTCGCCACGGCTGCGTCGAGGTAGCGCTGGTGCGCCCCGAGACGGAGAGCGCCAGGGTTGTCGTACGCTGCGGCGCGTCGCTGCTGGATGGGGTGGCGCCGACGCAGGTGGGCCGGATCCTTCCCGGCGTGCTCTGCGACGTGACGGTGAGGCGGCTGACGGTGTTCGGCGAAGACGGCGCGCGGGAGGATCTGCACCTGGTGGACGCCCCGGGTTGCGTCGGTGCGGGTGCTTCGATCTGATCGGACGATCCGCTCGATCTCCAAGCGCCGCGGCGCGCTTCGCACAGGTCTGCATGCATGCGAAGTCACAGGAACTTCATGCCGGACCCGCGGCAACTGCCTTAGACGGCCCAGCACCTTTCATGCGACAGCAGGCTGCATCTCAGCGGCTCCGAAGCCGCCCGATGCGGCGATCGAGCGCGGCGATCGAGCGGCAGTTGGCGGTTCGATGCAGGTGGATGCCGTGACGACGACCTACGACCAGACAGACCGCATCCTCGCGATGCAATCGGCGAAGCTCGGGACCGACAAGGCGGTGCTGACGCGGCTGCACGGCCGCGACGCGCTGTGCCGTCCCTTCGAGATGTCGATCAGCTTCGCGACGGCGGAACCGGTCGATGCCGTGAAGTCGATGCTCGGCGAAGCGGTGACGCTGGAGTTCGGCATCCCGCATGCGGAGGGTGAACTGGCCTCGCTCTACGCGCGCCGACCCTTCCACGGCATCGTCCGCAATCTGGCGCGCGGGCGCATGCGGCACGAGGGCGAGTACGAATGGCATGCCGAGATCGTGCCGGAGGTCTGGTTCCTCTCGCTCGATTCCGACTGCCGCATCTTCCAGAACGCCAGCATCCCGCAGATCATCCGGGAGGTGCTCGCGCGGCACAAGGTGACCCATCGCTCGCGCGTGGCGGAAGACGATTTCCCGAAGCTCGAATTCTGCGTGCAGTACCGCGAATCGACGCTCGACTTCATCACGCGGCTGATGGAGCAGGCCGGGCTGTTCTACTGGCACCAGCACACGGCCAGCTCGCATACGCTGATGCTGTCGGACATGAACAGCGACTGCCGCGACATGAACAGGCCGGCGATCCCGATCAGCCGGGACGGCGGATCGATCCGGCGGCTCGATGAGCATTTCGAGTTCCGCACCGGCGACTGGCAGGTGCGTGACCACAGCATGCTCAACCCGGTCGACGCGGTGGTCGCCGAGTCCCGCGCGGCGGGCACACGCAGCGTGCGCAAGATGAGCAGCCACAAGCGCATCGAGTATCCCGGCCGCTACCAGGCCGAGTACCACGGCGGGACGGACACGCTGCCCAAGGTCGACACGCAGGATGCGACGAAGCGCGCCGACCTGCTGATCGCGGTGGAGGAGGCCGGGTTCCACCGACGGATCGGCGATAGCGGTCTCGCCGGCTTCGACGCGGGCAGCCGTATCACACTCGAGGGTCCGCCGGTGGAGAAGCTGCTGGTCACCGCCGTGACCCACAAGGGCCAGGACTACAGCCATTGGTCCATGGAGGCGTGGAACGACCAGCTGGATGTGCCGCCCGCCTACGACAACGAGTTCGTCTGCATCCCCTATGCCACGCCCTTCCGGCCGGAGCGCACGACGGAACGGCCCTTCATCCAGGGGCCGCAGACCGCCATCGTCACCGGCCCTTCCGGCCAGGAGATCCACACCGACAAGTATGGACGGGTGAAGCTGAAGTTCGCCTGGGACCGCCACGGGCCGTCGAATGACGGGTCGTCCTGCTGGGTCCGCGTCTCGCAGGGTTGGGCCGGAGCGAAATGGGGGCAGATCCACCTGCCGCGGGTCGGGCAGGAAGTGATCGTGAACTTCCTCGAAGGTGACCCCGACCGGCCCATCGTCACCGGCCGCGTCTACAACCAGCAGAACGAGGTGCCTTACGACCTGCCGGGCAACAAGACTCAGTCCGGCATCAAGTCACGCTCCTCGATGCAGGGCTCATCGTCGAATTACAACGAGATCCGCTTCGAGGACCTGAAGGGGTCCGAGCATATCCTCGTCCATGCCGAGCGTGATCTGATCACCGAGGTCGAGAACTACGAGACGCACACCGTCGGCGGCGCCGCCGTCCCGAAGTCGGGCAATCTCGGTTCGGGCGATCGCCACACCGGCATCAAGCGCAACGAGACGCTCGACGTCGGTGGCAACAACGACGAGACGATCCACGGCACCGAGACCCGCAAGGTCCACGGCGATGTCGATGAGACCTTCCTCGCGAAGGAGACCCGTACCATCACCGGGCCTTTCGACGAGACAGTCACGAACGCTTACAAGATCTCGACGCCGTCCACCTATGAGCTGACGGCCACGACGTCGATCAGCCTCAATTCGAGCGGCCCGATCCTCGCCAACAGCGGGGAGATCATCAACGTCGTGGCTCCGACGGTGAATCAGGCCGCGCCATCCTGGTTCAAGTCCGGTGCCGCATCCGGCGACGCCTACGGCTTCAAGATGGGGATCGCGGGCATGAAGCTCGACATCGTCGGCCTGGCCGTCGGCTTCGTCGGCATCAAGTTCGACGTCGCTGCCGTCAAGTTCGACAATTTCGGCGTTGCGATCAAGACCGGCGGCCTCGAGATCAAGAACAAGGGGCTGAAGGCCGATACCTACAGCTTCGCGGAGATCAAGGCCGCCGTGATCAAGATCTTCGTCTGACGGCATCCAGGGAAAGGCGATGCCGCGCGTGTGGCTGAACGCACTCATCTTCGGCTCGCTGGCGCTCGTGGCGATCACCATCGTCGCCGTGCCGGCCATCGTCTGGGGCCCAGGCTACCTTCGCCACCGTGAGGAGATGCGTCTGCGGGCCGATGGCTTACCCGCGCGCGCCGTGATCCTCGGACTCGAGGATACGGGCAATCGCTTCAATGACACGCCGGAGATCATCGTGCGGCTCCAAGTCCGGGCCGAAGGCCGGTCGCCATGGCCTGCCTCGGTCCGGCGCATCATCTCGCTCGCGGAGATGCATGCCTTCACCCCGGGCCGGGAGGTGGCGGTGCGTTACGATCCACACCGCCCCGACCGCGTCGCCCTGACACCGTGAGGGCGTGATGAAGACCTTCAAGCCGCTCGCGCTCGCGAGCATGTCGCGGCCGATCGAGTTTCAGCGACGCTTCTTTCTCGGCGTCTCCGCGATCAGCTTCTGTCCCATCGGCGACGAGCCTGGCCTGCTGGGCGAGGTGGCGATGTGGAAGTTCCTCGCCGAAGTCCTTCCCCCGGGCGTGCCGCTCGACCCGGCCCTGCCGAAGATGGCTGCCGAGTTCCTCGTGACCGGCAGCGCCTTCGCACCGGGCGGCGTGCCGGCGCAGACCGTCACGGTCACCGCGCGGCTCGCCGGCGTCACCAAGCAACTCGCGGCGGTGGGCGATCGCTGGATCGAGGATGGCGTGCCGACGCCGCCGCGGCCCTTCCAGGAGATGCCGCTCGGCTGGGACCGCTCCTATGGCGGGCCGAACTACGCCGACAACCCACTCGGCCGCGGCATCGAGGAGATGCCGATCCAGGGTGTGGGCATGCGCGTGATGCTGCCCAACGTCGTCCTCCCGCAAGGGGCATCGCGGCCCGCGGCGCCGGCGCCGATCAATTTCGGGCCGATCGACATCGCCTGGCCGCAGCGCGCGAAGCTGTCCGGCACCCATAACCAGAGATGGCTGGAGCAGGAGTTCCCCGGCTTCGCGGGCGACACCGACTGGCGCATCCTGCTGGCGGGCCCGCCCGACCAGCGGTTCCCGGGCTTCCTGCGCGGCGACGAGGACTACGCCCTGACCAACCTGCACCCGCAGGAGCCCGAGTTGACCGGCCGGCTGCCCGGCATCCAGCCGCGCATTCTGCTCCAGCGCCGCGGGGCGGAGCGGCTCGAGGACGTGCCGCTGTCCCTCACGACCGTCTGGTTCTTCCCCGCGCACAAGCGGCTGGTGATGATCCACCATGGCCGGGTGCGGGTGGAGGAGGAGGATGCGCGCGACGTGACGCGCCTCGTGCTCGGCGCCGATATGCTGGGTGCGCTCCGGCCTGCGGCAGCCTTCGACGACGTCGTCGCGGCGCGGATGCACCCGGAAACCGGCGCTCTCGAGGCCCTGCGGGACAGTGCGCTGGTGCCCGCGGCACTCATCCTGCCAGATCCGGAGATGGAGGCCGAGCGCAAGCGGAACGAGGAGCAGGGCCTGCTCCGGATGCGCGGCCAGGCGCGCGAGCTCCGGGAGTACGAGCGGGAGCGTCAACGTCTCACCGCGCTCGGCCTCGATCCCGCCAGGTACGGCCCGCCGCCGCCGCGTCCGCAGGAGCCGGTGCCGAGCCTCGAGCAGCTTCCCGCGATCATCGAGCGTGTCCAGGCGGAAGCCAAGCGCGCGAAGGTGGACGGCGAGGCCTTCATCGCCGCGCGCGAGGCCGAGACCAATGCCGCGGCAAAGGCGGCAGGCATGGTGCCCGCCGACCCACGCAGGCCGCTGGCCGGCCCGCCGAGTTTCTCGGCGGCGGCGAAGCGTGCGGAGTTCGAGGCCGCTGCGGCGCAGGGCGAGGCGCGGGGCGAGGACATGAGCGTGCTGCGGCGCATGCTGGCTGACGCTGCGACCGAGAAGATGTGGCGCGAGGCCGAGGACGGCGAGCGCAAGGGCTATCTGCTGACCGCCGACGGCCAGCGCCCCGCGCCGCTGCGCGACCGGGCGGCTAGTGCCGTGTTGCGCGCACGGCTGATGGATGGTCGGCGGGATGGCCGCCGTCTCGACCTTTGCGGCGCCGATCTCTCGGGGCTCGACCTCTCGGGGTTCGACCTGTCGGAGGCTTGGCTCGACGGTGCCATTCTCACGGGCGCCAGGCTCGTGCGGGCCACGCTGAAGCGCGCCGTGCTCGCCCATGCGCGGCTCGAGAGCGTGAACTTCGCCGGCGCTGACCTCGAAGACGCCAATCTCGGCCGGGCCATGCTGGCCGGCGCCGATCTCTCGGGCGCGCTCCTCCGCGATGCAGCGTTGCGTGGCGCCGATCTCCGCGGCGCCCGGCTCGTCCAGGCCGACCTGACCAATGCCGCGGTGGGTGAGGCGATCTTCGAGGGTGCGGATCTGAGCGGGGCGCTCGCCGACAACATCGTGCTGAACGAGGCGCACCTCGCCGGCGTGACGGCGCGCGGCACCCGCTTCGGTGCCGCCGTGCTGATGAAGGTCAACATGGAGGGTGCGGACCTCTCCGGCGCGATTCTGGACAAGGCGAGCCTGCTGAGCGTGCGCGCGGCGGGCGCCGTCTTCGCCGGGGCGGCGCTGAGCGGCACGGTGTTTGTCGAAGGCTGCGACCTCTCCGGCGCGCGGTTCGACGGCGCGCGGGGCAGGAACACCAACTTCCGCGGCAGCAAACTCGACAGCGCGGCGTTCGACGGCGCCGTGCTGGATGGCGCGGATTTCTCTGATTGCTCGCTTCAGGGCGCCTCCTTCGACCTGGCCCGCGCGCGGGAGGCACGCTTCGTCGTCGCCGACCTGCGTGGTGCGCGGGTGACCCGGGCCGATCTGATGGGCGCATCGCTCGCCCGCGCGGACATCCGTGGCGCCGACTTCAGCGACACCAGCCTCTACGAGGCCGATCTCGCGCGCATCCACGGCGACACGGAAACCCGCTTCGATCGCGTCCAGCGCACGCGGGTGCGCCTCAACCCGCGTCGTGTGCCGGCATGAACCGTGCGACTATCGAGGCATTGGTGCGGAACGGCGAGGTGATCGGGCGCGAGCACGACTTCTCGGGCCTGGACCTCTCAGGCGCCGACCTCTCCGGCGCCGTCATCGAGCAGGCAAACTTCGCCAACGCCAATCTGCGCGGCGCCAATTTCCGGGAGTCGATGGCGTCCAGCGCGCGCTTCGACAATGCGGACCTCTCCGGGGCGGAACTGCCCCAGGCAAGCTTCATCGAATGCGCCATGTCCCATGCCCGGCTGGATGGCGTGACGGCACCGATGTGGAACGCGGTGATGTGCGGGCTGCGCGGGGCCACCTTCACGCGGGCGGACCTGCGGACGGCGAATTTCGCCCAGTCGCGGCTGACGCGCAGCGCCTTCGTCGGGGCGGACCTGACCAAGGCCCGCTTCCTGAAAAGCCGGACCGACAGCATCGACCTCTCCGGCGCCGTCTGCGAGGATGCGGTGTTCATCGAGGCGGACATGGTGAAGGCCGGGCTTGCCGGCACACGCCTGCTGCGGACGAACTTCATCGGCTGCACCTTCACCGGCCGATCGATGCAGGGGTTGCGCCTGGTCGGATGCCAGTTCACCGGCAGCGACCTCACCGGCTGCAACTTCTCCGGCGCCGACGTCACGCAGGGCGGCCTACAGAACGCGCAGGTGTCGGGCGCCAGCTTCGAAGGCGCGGTGCTGGCGAAGGCCATCCTGATGGGGGCGAATCTGCGCGGCGCGGTGCTGCGCGGCGCCGACCTGTCGAACGCCATCCTGAATGATGCCGATCTGACCGGGGCGGACGCCACGGGCGCGCGGATGTACCAGACGATCGGCGTCGGCATGAAGGCGCCGCAGGCGCGGCTTGGCGGCTGCGACATGACTTATGCCGATCTCAGCCACGCCGACCTCGAAGGCGCCGACCTGGCCGATACGACGCTCTTTCGCGCCAACCTTCACAACATTCGCGATGCCGGGGCGCGCATCCCCGGCCGTGGTCGCGCGCTGAAGCCCGACCCCGAGCGCACCGAGGCCGATGGGTGGCAGCAACGCTGGGCGGCGATGCGCTGAATGAGGAGAATCGACCGATGAACGCGATGACCGGCATGAGCCTGATGGGCGAGGTGACGCTGGCCGCCGAGGTGGTCGCCCGCGAGGGTGCCGGCCTGACCCTGCTCGCCGCTGGCGAACGGCTTGATGCCCGCCGTGCCTTCTCCTGCCTCGTGGATCCGGAGCCTGGTGATCGCGTGCTCGTTGCGCGGGACCACGATGCCGCGTTCGTGCTGGCCGTGCTGGAACGCCGCGGAGCGGCCCCGATGCGCGTCGCGTTGCCGGATGGCAGCGCGGTGACGGCGGGGGAGGGACGGCTCGACCTTTCGGCCGGAACGCTGGTCCTGCAGGCGCGCCAGGGAGAGGTGATGGTCGAGGATCTCGCCTTGCGCGGCGCGAAGGCCACAATGCGCGTCGGCACGGCAACCGCGATCGTCGAGGCGCTCGAGACCCTGGCCGAGCGGGTGATCGGCCGCTTTCGTCGCAGCTACCGCTTCGTCGAGGAGACGGAACAGTTGCGTGCCCGCGATATCGACCAGCGCGCCTCGGGGCACCTGCACCTGAAGGGCGATACGGCGACGATCCAGGCCGGCGCGGTGGTGAAGGTGGACGGCCACCAGATACATCTCGGCTGAACGGAGCGCGCCATGTTCGCCAATTGTCAGCTCATGGGCATGGACCTGGCCTTCCCGGATGTCTGCCTGACGCCCGCAGTGCCGGCGCCGGTCCCGATCCCCTATCCGAACATCGCCATGGGGCCGACCGCGATCCCCAGCCAGTTCAACACGCTCATCATGGGTGCTCCGATGCACAACATGGCGACGGTGACGCCCCTGACGAATGGCGACAATGCGGGCGTCGCGACGGGCGTTGCCTCGGGCACCGTGATGGGGCCGTCGCGCCACCTGCTCGGCGCCTTTACCATGCTGGTGAGCGGCATGCCCGTCACGCGGCTGACGTCGATGTCGATGCAGAACAGCACGAACATGGTGGGCATGCGCATCGTGCCGAGCCAGGTGAAGGTGCTCGTCCTCTCGGCCTGACGGGCGTGCCGGCATCGCTCGATGCCCGTCGTGCAGGCATGCAGGCCGGCAGCGTGCGGCGCAACTTCGCCGCGAGGCCCGGGGTTGTGCGACATAAAACGACATAAAATAGTGTAGAAGCGGGTGCTGTGGCTTCGCTCGCTCAGCACCCCCGACGAATCGGACCAGTTTCCACAGCAATCATCTTACCACGCATGGGGATGAATAGAGGGACCCTTGGCGATCCCGTCTGAACAAAGAAAACAACTAACTACAATCGCGAAAAGGGCCATTTTCTACCCGATCTTATTGACAAATAGCGATCAGACGATGTGAAATGCCTCTGCCGACATACGGCGCTCGTCGCCCGCGGAGATGGAACCGAATGCAGATCGCCCCACCTTCAGACAGATCCCGGTACCTCGGCTGCGGCCGGGTGCATGTGGGCTGTCGGCGCGGTCGAATGCATCTCACCGGCTGACGCGCCGGACGCCCACACCTTCGTTTCCTGAGGCTGAACCGGCGCCGACCAGCACCGGAGGAAGATCGGCATGATCCATTCGTGCACCATCACGGAGAATGGACGCCTGCTGGGCGTCGCGACCACGGCGGACCATGGCTGGATGTTCACGGCCATCGACCCGCGGGTCGAGGACCTTCACGGCAGCCGTTTTCGCAGCACGGCCGAGGCGGAGCGCGTAGCGCTGCTCGTCCTCGACCGCGGCCGGGGCGCCGAGAGGGGGCGGCCATGATGGCGCTCGCCCTGCGAGCCATCGGCGGCGGTGCGTTGCTCTTCGCCGTCCTCGCTGCCGCGGGTCTGCTGCGGATGCACGGATCATGACCAGCCTGCTTCTCGCGCCGGCTTTATCGCCCGATGCGATCGTCTGGCTGGCCGCCATGACCGCGGCGGTGGCCGGCACCGTGCTGCATGCCGCGTTCCCGCCGACCGATCCCGCGGTGAGCGAGGCACTACTGCGCGCGGCCTTCCATCCATAGACGCCGTATCCGATTGCCCCCTACCGGCGGCCTGCTTCTGGATGGTCTCAGGTAGCGGCGGCTCCGAACTCCGCCTGCCGTCGGCGGAGCGGCCTGCCATCCGGCGGGCCGGATCTTGACGGTCGTGATGGACGTTTCCTCCCGAGAACCTGGGCCGGGATTCCCGATGGGGATCCCGGCCGCTTTTTCCCCGCCGGGTTCTCGGTTCAATAGACGTCGCGCCGGTACCTGCCCTCCGCGGCCAGCGCTTCCATCCCATCCTCGCCCAACGCCTCGACCAGCACGTCATGCACCGCCGGCGCCATGCCTTCGAGGCTTCCGCAGACGAGGATGACCGCGCCGGCATCGACCCAGCGACGCAATTCTTCGCCGGCGTCGCGCAACGCGTCCTGCACGTAACGTCGCGGCGCCTCGCGGGAGAAGGCGAGGTCGAGCCGCGCCAGGCCGCCATCGGCCAGCCAGCCCTCGATCTCCTCGCCGCAGAGGAAGTCGCGTGCGCGGCTGCGCTCGCCGAACAGCAGCCAGTTGCGGCAGCGTCCGGCGCGCAGCCGCGCATGCATGTGCGCGCGCAGGCCCGCGATGCCGGTGCCGTTGCCGATCAGGATCAGGGGCACGTCCTGCGGCGGTGCGCGGAAGGCTTGGTTCGGCCGGAGCCGCAGCGTGGCCTCGCCACCCAGCGGCATGTGCACGGTCAGCCAGCCGGACCCGATACCCAACGCGCCATCCGCATCGCGGACCTGCCGCACCACCAGTTCGACCCGCCCATCCTCGGGGATCGAGGCGATGGAGTATTCGCGCCGCGGCAGGGGTGGCAGCCGGTCGAGCCATGCCTCCGGGCCGAGACCTGCCAACAGCAACGGATCCGCCGGCAATTGCCGCGTGGCGAGCGTCGCCGCGAGCGACGGGTCGGCGCCGGCCGTCGAAAGGAACGCCCCGACCGCCTCCGGCGCGTTGCGTGGCTCGAGCACGGCGATGTCGCCGGCCTGCCAACCGGTCTCGCCGGATACGCTTTCGAAGGCCAGCCGGAAGGCCGGGCCGCCGATGCCGTCCGGATTGAGCAGGCGGCGTTCCACCAGCCGCCAGGAGGAGAAGGTCTCCGGAACGGCCATACTGCCCGCCTCGGACAGCGCCCCGGCAAGGCCCTCGACTGCCGCCTGCCAGCGCTGCAGCGCGTCCACCGCGCCGTTGTCGACCTCTATCCGGTCGAACAGCGGCCGCGCGCCCTGCGCCTGCAGCCATGTGTCCAGGCGCCGTCCGAAGTCGCAATACTGGGCATAGCTGCTGTCCCCGAGCGCGAGCAGTCCGAAGTCCAGGCCCCGCAACCGCGCCTCGCTGCCCATCACCCGCCGCACGAAGCGCGCCGCGCTGTCAGGCGCGTCGCCCTCGCCGGTAGTGCTCACCAGGAATAGCGCACGACCCGCCAAAGCCAGCGCGGCGCCATCAAGCTGCGCGACGTCGCTGACCTGCACCGGCACCGACCCCGCCTGGAGCACCGCCGCCGTGCGCTGCGCCAGCTCCTCGGCGAATCCCGTCTGGCTGGAATAGGCGACCAGCATCGGCGGCACGCCCGGCGCGCCGGCGACCGGCACGGCATGACGGTGCCGCCGCGCCGCACGCCAGAAGATCAGGCCGCAGAAGACGGCATAGGCGGCCAGCACGGCCGAAGCGGCGAGGAGCCGCTCGCTTTCCGGCGACATCGTCGGTGTCCGTGGTCAGTCGAGCATCGCGGCAAGCGCGGGCGACAGGTGTTCGATGAAACGCCCCGCGGCATCCCGGGCGACGATCAGGGCGGCGATGCCATGCCGCGCGGCATGATCGAGGCCCGCCGGCAGGCCGAGCACGGCGAGCGCCGTCGCCAACGCGTCGGCCTGCATGCAGCGCCGATGCAGCACAGTCACGGCGGCGATGTCCGGCGGCGTCGGCCGTCCGCTGCGCGGGTGGATCGTATGGCCGTAGATCGTGCCGCCATGTTCGAAGCGGCGGCGATAGTCGCCCGAGGTCGCGACGCCGAGATCGTGCAACGCCACCACATAGCCGGGTGATCCCTGCTGCCCCGGCCGCTCCAGCGCCACCCACCAGGGCGAGCCGTCCGGCTTCACGCCGCGACCGCCCAGCTCGCCGCCGATCTCCACAAGGTAGGAGGCCACGCCGACCGCCTCGAGCCCCTCGGCGACCAGATCCACCGCATAACCCTTCGCGATCCCGCTGAGATCGAGCGCGACCCTGCCGGGCTGAACCAGCCGCCCGGCAGCGTCGAAGCGGAGCCGCTGCCAGCCGACGCGGCCGAGCGCGGCGGCGATCTCGTCATCGGGCGGCGGGCCGTCATGGACCGTCGGCACGGCGCCGAAACCCCAGAGGTCCACCAGCGGCCCCATCGTCGGATCGAAGGCGCCGCCGGTCGCCGCCGCCGTCGCCAGCGCGCAACCGATGACGCTGCGGAAGCCTGCCGGCAGCATCTGGGCGCCTCCGGCCGGCAGCCGGTTGAAGCGGCAAAGATCAGAGCCGGCGCGCCAACTGCTCATCTCGGCGTTGACGCGTTCGAGCCGCCGCTCAATCGCAGGGCGCAGGCTGGCGACATCGTCGTCCATGACGCAACGCACCGACCAGGTCGTGCCCATCGTCTCGCCGTGCAGTGCCTGCACCGGCAGGTCGCGCGGCGGAGCCGGCGGGGCGAAGGCCGTCGGGATCAGAAGCTGATGCACGATGACCGTGTCAGCATCCGGACGGCCACGCCCCGCCGTGCATCACGGCAGCACCTCGAGCGTCGCGACGTAGCTGGCGTTGCGCTGCACGTTCGGGATGCCCGAGTTGCTGTCGCGCACCGAGGCGTTCACCCAGAACATGCCCGGCCCCGGCCAGGTGATGGCGAAGCTGCCGTCTTCGGCGGTGCGGATCTTCATCTCGCCGAGCTGATCGCGATAGCGGTTGCCGCCGGGGATGACGGTGACCTCGAGGTTCCCGGCCGGCTTGCCGTCCAGCATCATGCGGAAGCGCGCCGGTTCGCCCGCCACCAGGTCGTTGGGGTGGGTGATCGGCACCATCTCCAGCCCCTCGTTCAGCGGCTGCAACGCACGGTCGGTCGGCGCGCCTCGGGTGACGAAGAACTCGACGCGACGCTGGCCGTAGGTGACGCGCAGCCCCTCGGCATTCGCCGGCACCTCACGCGCGAAGGCTTCGCGCGTGCCGCGCCAGCGCCGCGGCTGGCCGTTCTCGCGCCAGGAGGCATTCAGTCCCTCGCCGGCGACCGCGATGCGATAGGTGCCGGGCTGCGTCAGACGCACGTCGAAGGTGCTGCGATAACGGCCGCGGGCCTGGTTCGCCGCCTCGCCGGCCGAACCGTCCGGCGTGACGACCGTCAGGCCTTCGAGCGGCATCGGGAAATGCTCGAAGTAGAACAGGTCGTTCGAGATCGCGGCATCGACCGTGATCCACGGGTCCTCGCCCGAGAGCACGGTGGCCGAGGGCATCATCCAGGCGCGGTGGGCAACCGCCGTGACGGGCACGGCCAGCATGGTCGCGAGCGCGACGCGCTGCAGAAGGCGGAGGTTCATGCGGATCTCCTTCATGTCACGGCGTTGATGGGGCGGATGGGGTCACGGGAGCACTTCGAGCGTCGCGACATAGCTTGCGCTGCGTTGGACGTTCGGGATGCCGGAGTTGGCGTCGCGGACCGAGGCGCTGAGCCAGAACATGCCCGGCCCCGGCCAGTTCACGGCGAAGGTGCCGTCCTCGGCGGTACGGATCTTCATCTCGCCGCGCTGGTCGCGATAGCGGTTGCCACCGGGAATGACGGTGACGTCGAGGTTCGCCGCGGGGCGGCCGTCCAGCACCATGCGGAAGCGCGCGGGCTCGCCCGCCACCAGGTCGTTGGGGTGGGTGATCGGCACCATCTCCAGCCCCTCGTTCTGCGGCTGCAGGGCACGGTCGGTCGGCGCGCCGCGGGTGACGAAGAACTCGACGCGCGGCTGGGTGTAGAAGACGCGCAGCCCTTCGGCATTGGCCGGCACATCGCGCGCGAAGGCCTCGCGCGTGCCGCGGAAGCGGCGCGGCTGGCCATCCTGCGTCCAGCGGGCGGTGAGCCCGTCGCCGGTGACGCCGATGCGGTAGGTGCCAGGCTGCGTCAGCCGCACGTCGAAGGTGCTGCGATAGCGCCCGCGCGCCTGGTTCGCCGCCTCGCCCGCCGTCCCGTCCGGCATCGTCACCGTCAGGCCGTCGAGCGCCATGGCGTTGTGGTCGAAGTAGAACAGCTCGTTCGACCGCGCGGCATCGACCGTGACCCACGGGTCCTCACCCGACAGCACGGTGGCCGAGGGCAACAGCCACGACCGATGGGCATGCGCCGCCACCGGCGCGACCAGCATGGCCGCGAGGGCGACGCGCTGGAGAAGTCGGAGCTTCATGACGATCCCCCTCCCGATCAGGGCGTGACTTGCACGGTGAAGGCGCCGAGCTCGTGGCTGCCCTGGGCGGAGCCGTTCTGCGGCGCGCTCGGCGGCCATTGGAACGGCACGCGCAGCAATTCGCGGCCCCCCACTTCGCGCGCGGCCTCGACGACGAGGTTGTATTGGCCCGGTTCCAGCGACGACAGCGGGCCGCGGGCGTCGAAGCGCACCGTATGGCGGCCGGGTGCACGCGTCGCGCCGGTGACGCCGTCGATCGGCATCTGCAAGGTGCGACCGGTGCGGCGCCACCACTGGCGCATGTCCTTCAGCCACTTCTCGCCTTCGCGGTTGCGCATGCCGACGTCGTACCAGACGGACAGGTTAGCCGCGGCCGACTGGTCGGGGCGCTCGACCCAGATGGCGACGTAGGGGCGATGATACTCCGCGACCGAAAGCTGCGGGATCTCGACCGTCACCGTGATCTCGGGGGCAGCCCAGGCCGCCGACAGCGGGGCCGCCGCGAAACCGAGCAGGGCCAGGGGGGAGGCGATGCGCATGAAGGTCCTCGGTCAGTGGATGAACAGGATGGCGAGCAGCAGCGGCGCCACCAGGCCGAGGCCCACCAGTGGCCAGGTGGCCGGCCGCGTGCGGGCATGCAGTTGCAGCAGCACGAGCCCGGTGATGCAGAAGACGAGGCAGGCGACGGCGAAGACGTCGATGAACCAGCTCCAGGCCTCGCCGGTGTTGCGGCCCTTGTGCAGGTCGTTGAGGTAGGAGACCCAGCCGCGCGTCGTCACCTCATGGGTGGCGAGGCCGCCGTCGCGCTCGATGGTCAGCCAGGCATCGCCGCCGGGCCGCGGAAGCGGCAGGTAGATCTCGTCGGGCGACCACTCGGCGGCGCGCTCCCCGGCCGTGACGCCGAATGCGGTGCCGATCCAGATGCGAAGCGCGGGGGGGAGGGGACGCTTCTCTTCGGCGGTGATCTCCGGCAGGTCGGCAAGCAGCGCCGGCGGTACCGTCGCGGTGCGGGTGGTGACCCGGGGCGAGCCCTCGATGTCGGCCGCGTGGTTCAGCGTGATGCCGGTCGCGGCGAACAGGATCATGCCGATCAGGCTGACGGCGGCGCTGATCCAGTGCCAGCGATGCAGGTGCTTCAGCCAGAAGCCGCGGCTGCTGCTGGCCCCGGCGAGCCGGCGCGGGGGAGGGGCCTGTTCCGCGGCCTGCGGCGCCGATCCATCCGGCGTGAAGGCAAGCCGCGTCACGGCTGTCCGGCCCGCGCGCAACGGCGACCTGCCCGCGTCACGCGGGCGCCGGGAAGGGTTCGCAGGGACACGGGCCGCCACATTCCATTGCCGAGGAGATGGACGCTCTTACGCGCAATTGCGAGTCAGTTGCAAGAAGGCCCGCGATGAATCACGTTGCTCCCGATATCCGCCAGCCGCGCGCAACCAGTCAGTGCCATGGCCATCTCGAACTCGGCCCGCAGCATGTGCAGCGCATGCGCAACCCCGGCCGGGCCGGCGACTGCCAGCGCGAAGACATAGGGCCGCCCGACCAGCACCGCCGTCGCCCCGAGCGCCAGCGCCTTCAGCACATCCGTGCCGCGGCGGATGCCGCCATCGACCAGCACCGGCACGCGCCCGGCGACGGCACGGGCGATGCCGGGCAGCACCTCGATCGTCGCCGGCAGCGTATCCAGCACGCGCCCGCCATGATTCGACACGATGATGCCGTCGGCCCCTTCCCGGACGGCCCGCTCGGCGTCCTCCGGCGTCATGATGCCCTTCAGCAGCAACGGCAGCCGCGTGACGGCGCGCAGGCGGGCGATATCCTCCCAGCGCGGGGCACCGGCGAGGAAGCCGTCGAACAGCAGGCTCGATCCCAGCGGCGCATGGGCGACCGGGCCAGGCTTCAGCCCGCGCAGATGCACCGCCTCGCCCAGGCTGCCGGGTGTGAAGCCGGCGCGCTGTTCGTCGTTGCGGACGCCACTGACCGGGGCATCGACGGTCACGACGATCGCCCGGGCGCCGGCCCGTTCGGCGCGGGCGGCCAGCGCGTGGGTGAAGGCGCGGTCATGCTGGATATACAGCTGGAACCACAGCGGCCCGGCCGTCGCCGCCGCGATGTCCTCGATCGCGGTATCCGATTCGGTGCTGACGACCAGCCCCGACCCGGCGGCCGCGGCGCCGATGGCCGTCGCGATTTCCCCATCCGCGCAGGCCAGCCGGTGATGCGCGACCGGTGCGAGCAGGACGGGAAAGGCGAGGGTGGTCCCGAGCAGATCCAGTCGCGTGCCCGCATCGCCACCGAACGCCGCGAGAACGCGGCCGTTCAGCGAAATGGCGTCATAGGCGCTGCGGTTCCGCCGCAGCGTCAGCCCGTCCGCCGCTGCGCCGGCGATATAGGCCCAGGCCGCCCGCGAGAGCAGCGCGCGCGCGTGGTCCTCATAGTCCGGGAGGCAGGTGACACCGGGGGGGATGGCGTAGGCGCTCGACATGATCGGTTCCTGGCGCCGCCGGATCGGGCGCGGCTTCGGATGGTGTTGCCGAAATGCCATCCGTTGCAAAGTTAGGTAACGAAGGCAGACATACCGTAATTCTATGGATTGATAGTGACTCGCAATTGCATATCCTGGCGCCGCATTGGCATCGCAGCGGCGTGAGCCGCGCCAGGAGATTAGTGACCGTGAATACCCCATCGACGCTTCGATCCGCCCTATCCGGCACAGCCTTCGGCGCGAGCCTCGCTGCCGGCTTTGCGCTGACCGCCGGCCCGGCCTCGGCGCAGACCGTGACCGCTCCTGCGCAGCCCGGAGCGCCGGTCGCCCTGCCGCAGATCAGCGTCCAGGGCCAGCAGCCCGAGAACACGCTGGAGGGCACGCTGGGCCTCGGCCGTATGCCGGGCCGCATCCAGGATCAGCCGCAGACCATCCAGGTCGTGCCGCGGGAGATCATGGATCAGCAGAACGTCACGACGCTCGGCGAGGCGCTGCGCAACGTGCCCGGCATCACCTCCTCGATCGGCGAAGGCGGCGGCGGCATCAGCGGCGACCAGCTCCGCATCCGCGGCTTCAACTCGCAGAATGACCTGTACGTGGACGGCCTGCGCGACTTCGGCTCCTTCCGCCGCGACAGCTTCACCTTCGAGGAAGTGCAGGCGCTGCTCGGCCCGTCGGGCGTGAACTTCGGTTCAGGCGCCGCGGGCGGCATCGTCAACATCACGAGCCGCACGCCGCATCTGGGCAACTCGCTCGGCGCGACCGTCACCGGCGGCATGGACTGGATGCTGCGCGCGACGGCCGATGCGAACTACCAGTTCAGCGAAACGGGCGCCTTCCGCCTGAACATGATGTACCAGCAGCAGCGCATCACCGATCGGAGCCTGCCGACGGGCGAGCGCTGGGGCATCGCGCCGTCGGTCGCCTTCGGCCTCGGCACCAACACGACGTTGACCCTCGAGTACATGTACTACCGCTATGACGAGCCGACTGATGCCGGCGTGCCGATCGTCTCGCGCGGCCCCGGGTTCATCGGGCAGCCCGTGACGGAGTACGGCGTGCCGCGCAGCACCTGGTACGGCAGCAACTTCACCGATCGCGACCAGACCACCGTCAACCGCCTGACCGCGCGCGTTCAGCACGTCGCCGCCGACTGGCTGACGGTCTACAACGACACCCGGCTCGGCTTCACCGACCGGTCCTTCAGCTTCTCCGTGGCGTCGTGCGACGCGACCTGCATCAGCCGCCTGTTCAATGGCGGCGGCACACCCCAATACGCCCTGAGCGGCGGCGGCTCGCCCTACACGCAGCAGGTCTGGGGCGTGCAGAACATCACGACCGGCGTGTTTCGCTTCAACACCTGGGCGCTTCGCCACGAGGCCACGCTCGGCGTCGACCTGTGGTATGAGAACTACGACCGGACGACCTACTCCTACACCACGGACTCCGGGCGCGGTAACTACCGCGGCAACCTCTTCGCGCCGAACAACGACCTGAACTTCGCCTATGCGCTCAGCACGGGTGCGACGGCGCAGCGCCAGAACGAGACGACGCAGGCCGCGATCTTCGCTCAGGACCGCGTCTGGTTCACGCCAGAGATCTCGGTGCTGGCCGGTCTGCGCTGGACGCGCCAGCAGTCGGACTATACCTCCTACGGCGGCACCAACCCGGTCAGCACGCTGAACGCGGACAACAGCTTCATCGACCCGCGCGTGTCCGTGATCTGGGAGCCGACGCCGGAGTACACGGTGTACGCATCCTATGCGCAGTCCACCTTCGCGCCGGGCTCGAACTGGGCCACGCAGCCGGGCCAGGCCAGCGTGAACAACTCGAACCTCGATCCCGAGCAGAACACGATCTATGAGATCGGCGCCCGTGCGAGCATCCTCGACCAGCGTCTCGGCCTCAGCGCGTCGATCTACCAGATCGAGAAGAACAACGCGACGGAGACCGACCCGGCGACCGGCGTCGTGTTCGGCTCGGGCGACCAGCAGCGCATCCGGGGCCTCGACATCGGCGTCACGGGCCGCATCACGCCCGAATGGCTGATCAACGCCCGCTACAGTTACATGGACAGCGAGACGACCTCGTCGCTGACCCAGGCCAATGTCGGCGGGCGCGTCCCGTACGTGCCGACCAACTCGGCTTCGCTGTGGACCAGCTACGACATCGCGCCGGGCACGCCGTACAACGTGACCGTCGGCGGTGGCTTCACCTGGCAGACCGATGTGTACACCAACTCCGCGAATACGTCGGAAGTGCCGTATGCCTTCTCGCTGGACGCCTTCATCCAGCACCGCATCAACGACCAGCTTCTGGTGCGCGTGAACGGCTACAACCTGACCGACAACCGCAACTACACGCAGGTCTGGACCAACCGCGCCGTCATGGGCCCGGGCCGGGCGGTGACCGCGAGCGTCGGCGTGAACTTCTGACACGCCAGCCCATCCAGGGGCACACAGGGGGAGCCGCCCGGACAGCGATGTCCGGGCGGCTTTTTTTCAGGTCGCGCCTGCCGGCCCGCCGGTGCATGACGGCGCGGCCGAAGGAGAGTTCCGCATGCTGATCCACGTTCCCAACGTCCTCACCGCCGAGGAGGTCGCCTTCTGCCGGCAGAAGCTCGACGCCGCCGAGTGGGTGGATGGCCGTGTCACGGCGGGCGACCAGTCGGCCAAGGTGAAGAACAACCTGCAGGTGCCGGAGAATTCCGCGGCGTCGCGCGAACTCGGCGACATCGTCCTGCACGCCCTCGCGCGCAGCCCGATGTTCACCTCGGCCGCGCTGCCGCTGCGGGTCTATCCGCCCATGTTCAACCGCTACGACGTGGGCATGACCTTCAACACCCATGTCGACAACGCCATCCGCAACGTCTCCGGCACGCGCATGCGCACGGATGTCTCGACCACGTTGTTCCTCAGCGCCCCCGAGGAGTACGATGGCGGCGAGCTGGTCATCGAGGACACCTACGGCGCGCAATCGGTGAAGCTGCCGGCCGGCGACATGATCGTCTATCCCGCGACCAGCCTGCACCGCGTGAACCCGGTCACCCGCGGCAGCCGCTGGGCCTCGTTCTTCTGGACGCAGTCGATGGTCGCGGATGAACGCCAGCGCCGCATCCTGTTCGAGATGGACATGTCCATCATCCAGATGCGGACGGTCGTGCCCGACGACCATGTGAGCGTGCTGGGGCTGGCCTCCTGCTACCACAACCTCATGCGCATGTGGTGCCAGGCCTGATCGCCGGCGGCGATCAGGCCTGAGTCTTGTCCTGCCCTCAGACGCCGGGCGCCGCGCATCCGCGCGGCTTGGCTTCGCGCCTTGCACTGGCAGGACGGGGATGACGCCTGGTCTGGGCGCGGTCGCGCTTCGCGCTCGCGGATCGTGGCGTGGCCGCGATCCGATCGATCCGCTCCGCGCAGTGTGATGCAGCACTTCGACGGCGTTCGGGCCGCGGCATACACTCCTGCCATGCCGCGCCCCACGCCCGCCATCGCGCGCCATCTGTTGCGCCGCGACGACGATTTCCCGCATCGCGCCGAATCGCTCGGCTTTCGCTTCCACAGCCCCGATGACCGCGAATACTGGGCGCGCGACGCCTGCTATGCCCTGACGCCCGAGGCCATCGACGCGCTGGAGGCCGCCGCGCGCGAACTCGACGGCATGATCGCCGCGGCGGTCGAACACGTCGTGCGACGTGGCGACTACGCCGCCTTCGGCTTCACCGACCGCCTCGCCGCGTTGGTCGAAGCCTCCCATCACGCCGCCGAGCCCTCGCTTTACGGCCGCTTCGACTTCCGCCTCGCTCCCGACGGCGGGATCAAGCTGTTCGAGTTCAATGCCGAGACGCCTGCCGCGCTGCTCGAAGCCGCCGTCGTCCAGCTCACCTGGTTCGAGGAGACGCCGACCGGACCGCAGACCCGCCCCGGTACCGACCAATGGAGCCGCATCGACGATGCCCTGGTGGCGCGCTGGCCCGCGCTCCGCCTGCCGAGCCTCATCCACTTCGCCGCGGAGCATGAGCGGGACGACGAGGTCGCCCAGGTCGCCTACCTCATGGCGACCGCCCGCGAGGCCGGGCACGAGGCCGCCTTCCTGCCCGTCGAGGACATCTCCTGGCAGCCGGAGGCCGGCTTCGTCACGCCGGGGGGCGCACCGTTGCGGGCCTGTTTCAAGCTTTACCCCTGGGACTGGCTGGATGCCGAGGAAGGCGGCCGGCTGCTGCCGCTCGGCCGCACCCGCTGGATCGAGCCCGCGCGGCGGATGCTGCACGCCAGCAAGGCGATCCTCGCGGTGCTCTGGTCGATGTTCCCGGGCCACCCGCTGCTGCTGCCGGCGTCGCTCGACCGCACGGCGATCGACGGGCCGGCGATCGGCAAGCCGGCCCTCGGTCTCGAAGGCCACGGCATGCGGGTGGAGGGGGTGCCGGGCGATCCGTCCACGGAGATCGCCGAAGGTTTGCCTTCCTCGCCCACGATCTGGCAACAATGGGCACCCTTGCCGGGGCATGCGACGCCGCAGGGTGACGCCTTCCCGGTGATGGGCGTGTGGATGGTCGGCGACGAGCCCTGCGGGCTCGGCATCAGGGAGGGGGAGGAGCTGGTGACGACGCTCGAGGATCGCTTCGTGCCCCATGTCGTGCTGTAGCCCGTCCCCCTGATGGCCTACCCGCCGTTCCAGCGCATTGCCGTGAAGACGCCTGCCGAAGCCGAGGCGCGGCTGCGCGAGCTCGGCATGCTCGCCCCGGCGCCGGACGGCCAGCCGTGGTGGGTGACCGACGCGGCCTATGTGATCGACGCCGCCCTGGTCGAGCGCGTCTTCACCGCCGCCACCGGCATCCAGCAGCGCTGCTACGCCGCGGTCGAGGCGCTGGTCTCCAGTGGCGACTACAATTATTTCGGGATCGCCAATCCGGCGATGCAGACCGCGATCACGCAGTCCTGGCGCGCCAAGGACTCGCCGCTCTACGGCAGGATGGACTTCTCCTTCGCGCCCGACGGCACGCCGATGCTGCTGGATTACGAGGCGGATTCGCCCTTCGGCCTCGCCGAGGCGTCCTACGTCCAGTGGGAATGGTTCGAGGCCTGGCAGGAGGCGAACCGTGCGAGCCGGGACAGCCAGGAGAACCTGATCTACGAGAAGCTGACCGCGCATCTGCCGCGCACCGGCCTGCCGCACCGCTTCGCCATCGCCTGCGGCGGCGAGACGATGGTCAACGGCAACCCGGCCGACACCGGCGAACGCTTCGATGCGGAATACCTCGCCGAGATCGCCCGCGAACTGGGCATGCGGCCCAGCATCTGCAGCATGGAACAGATCGGCTGGGACCTCGACGCCCAATGCTTCGTCGATGCGGCGGATGAGCCGCTGCAGGCGATGATCAAGATCTACCCTTGGGACTGGATGGAGGACGAGCCGAATGTCGATGTCCTCCCGCGCTGCCGCACCCGCATCCTGCCCGGGGCCTGGACGCGGCTCATGGCCGACAAGACCATGATGGCGCTGCTCTGGCACATGACGCCCGGCGCACCGAACCTACTGCCGACCTTCCTGGAACGCCCTGCGCAGCCCGGTGGTCCGCTCGTCGCGAAGCCGCGCCGCGGCTGGGATGGCGAGCATGTCACCCTGCCGGGCCAGACGCCGGGCGAGGTGCCGGAAGCCGCGATGGGCCCGCTGCTGTACCAGGCGCATTGCCCGCTGCCGGTCTTCGATGCCGGCCGCGGCCAGGTCCACGCCAACCTGTCCGTCTGGATCGTCGGCGGCGAGCCCGCCGGCATCGCCTTCCGCGAATCCTCGGGTCCGGTCACCGGGCCGGCTGCCCGCTTCGTCCCGCACATCCTGCGCGGCTGACACGCGCCAAGAAGGAACCTACCGCATGTCCGCCGCCGAGATCCTCGCCCTGTTCCCCGCCACCTTCCTGAGCTTCCTGGTCGCCTTCTCGCTCGGCGCGGTTTTCTGGGTGATCGGGCTCGTCGTCGTCTCGCTGATCACGCCGCATGCCGAACTGACGCTGCTGCGCGCCGGCAACACGCCCTGCGCGCTGGCCTTCGGCGGGAAGGCGCTCGGCATGGTCCTGCCGATCGCGGCCGTGGCGCGCACCGCCGCCGGGCCGCTGGACCAGATCATCTGGTGCATCGTCGCCGTCGCCGTGCAGCTCATTGTCCATCTGGTGCTCACGACGCTGCTGGAGGGCCGGCTGAAGGAGGAGATCGAGGCGAACGAGGTCGGCGGAGCCGCGGTCTTCATCGCCTTCATCCAGGTCGGCGCCGGCATTCTCAACAATGCCGTGATGTCGGGCTGAGCGCTGCCGATGTCCTCGTCGCCACCGCCCAGCCGCCGCCGATCGCGCACCATCCGCGCCGCGGCGCTGGTAACGATCGGCCTGGGTGCCGCCGGCTGCGACGAGACGCCGCCGGCCGACCTGCCTGACGCGACCGAGGCGCGGCTGGAGGCCTGCCGCGCCGCGCACCGCCGGCTCAGCGAGGACCCCGCGCGCTGCGACGCCCTCGAACAGGTGCTGTCACGCGAACAGGCGGAGACACGCCCGCGCTTCACGACCATCTCCGCCTGCGAGACGCTGTTCGGCCGCGGCGCATGCGAGGGCGAGACTCTCGCCGCGACCGGCCCGGGCTGGCGGCCCGCCCTGGCCGGCTGGGTGCGCGCGCCAGGGGAGATGGGCGTCGTGCAGCCGGTCGTGCGAGACAGGCAGGGCCAGGACTGGGCGCTGCCCGAACCGACGCGCCCGACGACCACCGGCGCCGTGGCTGTCCAGGCCGCACCCCGGCAGGTGTCGGCACTCGACTACAACGCGGCGTCCCGCGCGCCGCTGAATGTCAGCCTCGCCTACTACCGCCTCGCGCCCGTCTACCCCGACGACGCCGCCTGCAGCGCCGAATGGCAGAGCTGCGAGCGCTTCGACCTGCCGCTCCCGACGCGCTTCGGGACGCAGGAAGCCTGCCGCGCCACCTGGTCCCAATGCATGGAGGTTGAACTGCCGCCGGCGGCCTTGGCGATGGCGACGACCGAGGAACAGCAGCAGCAGGGCCAGTCCGGCGGCGGCACCTCCTCCGGCAGCGGCGGCCGCGTCTGGTGGGGCGGGTACAATGCCTTCTGGTACCGCAATTACGGCGGCGGCATCGGCCCCCGCTACCAGGGCTGGACCTGGACGGCGGACCGCCAGCCGACCGCGGCCTATCGCCCTGCCGTCGGCGCCGGTCCGCTGCGGGCCTGGGACAGCAGGAGCCGCTCGCTCGGCCAGGCGAGCCGCATGGGCTTCTATGGCGAGGGCACCAGCGCCCGGACGTCGGGGCCTACCGTGTCGCGACCGGCCTCGACCATCACCCGCGCGGGGTTCGGCTCGACCGGCCGCGCCTATTCATCGGGGGGCTGAGCCATGGCCGCTGCGAGGGCCCGCGAGGCATCGCCCGAAACACTTCTGACCGACGGCCAGCGCGGCATCGTCCTGGGCCTGTTCGCGGCAGGTATCGCTTTCCTGCTGGTCGGGCTGCTGCTGCGCGCCGGTGGCGCGGTGTTCTGGGCTGCCTTCGTGCTGCTGCCGCCGGTGGTGGGCGCGGTCGTTGGGCTGGTCGGTGGTGGTGTTGGCCGTCGCCTCGATGCCTGGCTGCGCGCGGGTGGCGCGCCGAGGCCGGCCGCGCAGCCCGTGCCGGCCTCCGCACTGCCGGAGCCGGTGCGCGCCGCCCTGCAGGTCGCCGCCGTGCCGGCGCTGCTGGGTGAGTTGCACCGCGCCGCCGCGACCATGCCGCGGGAGGAGAAGGCGGCCGCCGACCAGCTGCTCGGCGCCGCGGTCCGGGCCTGGA
This sequence comes from Neoroseomonas terrae, assembly GCF_018129025.1. Classification (GTDB taxonomy): domain Bacteria; phylum Pseudomonadota; class Alphaproteobacteria; order Acetobacterales; family Acetobacteraceae; genus Neoroseomonas; species Neoroseomonas terrae. The sequence goes on from NZ_JAAEDI010000021.1 coordinate 68,718, forward strand.
ACGGCGGGGCCGGCAAGGTGGCCCTGGCGGCGCAGCTGCCGCATCTGGTGGCCGGGCTTGTGGCCGGCGGCCCCGAGGGCATCAGGGCGGCGCAGGATGCCGCCGCCCGGCTGGGAGACGCGCCGTGAACGCCGTCATCCTGCGTGCCAGGCTCTATGTCATCGGCGCGGCGGTGCTGGTCCTGCTCGGCGGGATGATGTTCGCCATCGGCCGATGGAATGCCGCCGAGAACGACCGCGCCTTCGTCGAGGCCGCGGCGCGCGCGGCCCGCATGCCCGCCCCGACCCCGCAGCCGCCGCGATACTGGGCGCCGACCGCCGGCGCGCGGCCGGGGGCGGAGGCGACGGTGCGCATCGAGGCGGCTGAGCGGCTGCGAACCATGCCGAATGCCTCGCCGTCCTCGCGGCCGCCCCAGGCACCGCAGGCGCCGCGGCCGCCGGGCAACAAGCCGCCAGTGACCACGCCATGATCCTCGCGACGCTGTTCCTCCTTGGCGCTCTGGTACTGCTGGTCCTCGCCTGGCGCGCGCTGCGCCGGCTGAATGGCGCCGCCGCGGCGGACGGGCCCGGCATGCGGATCGTGCTGAAAGCGCGGCCGGGGAAGGAAACCCCGGAACTGACGCTCGAGAGCAACGGCACCGTGATGTTCGGCCCGGTCACGGCCTCCTGGGCGCCGGACCCCACCCTGGCCCGCGCGCTTGACAATGCGGAGGGTGCCCCCGGCCGGGCCGGCGGCGCGGTGGCGGCGGGCAGCTGGCGTGTCGCTGCACTCGTGGACCTCGCGGCGGCGGATGCGCTCGGCAGCGGCCAGCCGGCGCTCGATGCGCGGCTGCGGCGCAGCCTTGGCGATTCTGCCCTGCTGCTCGAACGGGTGGATGGCGGCGCCCCGCCGGTCCTGCTGCATGGCCGGTCCCGTGAGGCCATCGGCAGCCTTGGCGGCATCGGAATGCAGCGCGAGCGTTTCGTCGACCTCCTGGCCCGGCTGGGCGAGCCGCGCGGCTTGGCGGTCGAGGTCCTGCGCCGCCGCATCCAGCGCGCCGGCTGGGGCGGTGAGCGGGCGCAGCGGCGAAGGGCCGGCTGACCCCGCCGCCTTGGAAAGCTCCGCCCCGTCCGGTAGACCCGCGGTCATCACACCCGCCACAGGCTCGGCCGGATAGAGCGCGATGCACGTCACTGAAACCGAGACCGACGGCCTGAAGCGTGGCTACGCCATCGCCATCCCGGCAGCCGAGATCGCCGGCCGGCGCGACGCGCGCCTCGCGGAGATCGCCGCGGGCGTTCCGATCGCCGGCTTCCGGCGTGGCGAAGCGCCCCGGGCCGTCATTCTGCAGCGCTTCGGCGCCTCGGTGCTGGGCGAAGTGCTGGAGGACGTCGTGGCGGAAGCGGTCCGCCGGCTGATCGCCGACCGGCGGCTGCGCCCGGCCATGCCGCCGAAGGTCGAGGTCGGCGCCTTCGCGGAGGACACCGACCTCGTCATCAACGTTGGGCTGGAATTGCTGCCCGACGTGCCGCTGCCGGACCTGTCGGACCTGCACCTCGAAAGGCTGCGCGCGCAGCCCGGCCAGGCGCATCTGGATCGCGCCCTGGCTCGGCTCGCGATGCGGCATGGCAGGTTCGAGGACCTTGCCGGCGAGCCTGCCGCGCGTGGCGACATCCTGGTCTGCGACGTGGAAGGCGGCGTCCTTCACGACCTGCTCGCGAATGGCGTGGCGCTCGGCGCGCGCGTGGGCAGCCCGGGCCTGCCCCCGACGAGCTGGTCGCTCGATGCCTCCCCCGGCCTGTCCTGCGACATCGTCGCGACGGGCAGTGAGAACGGCCTGATCTGCTTCGATGCGCGGTTGCGCGGCATGACGGGACGCGATGCCTTCCTGCGCCTCTTTCCCGCCCGCCCCAAGGAGCAGAAGGCCGCGCCGGGGCAGGTCCTGACGCTGTGCATGCGCGCGCGGGTGCTCACCGGCGAGCTTCCCACGGCCGCCCGGGTGCGGCTCGGCTTCAACGAGCGGGCGGAGGATGATTTCCTGCGCAGCGTCCGCGCCCCGGCCCAGTTGGGCGATGCAGAGATTCGCGGCAGCTTCGTGCTGACGGACGATGAGCGCCTGGCCTATGCGCGGCCGTTGTTGGACATCGGCTTTCCGCCGGGCATCGAGGTCGATGTCACCTTCCGCATCGGGCCGGCCCGCATCTTCGCCGGCGCCGAGGAGCCGGAAGCGCTGCTGTTCGCCGGCGGCAGCATGATCGCGGCGCCGATTGAGGTCGGTGCCGCCGGCGTCGGTTTCTCCAGCCAACTCGAAGGGCTCGCGCCCGGCGAAACGCGGGTGGTCGAGGCGATGCTGCCCGCCGACCACGCCGTCAGCGAACTCGCCAACCGTCGCGTGCGCCACGCCGTGACGGCCACGGGGCTGAAGCGCCGCCGCCCGCTGGCACATGGCGAAGAACTCGCGCGGGCGCTCAAACTGCCGGATACGGCGGCCATGCGGGTCGCGGTCATGCAGTCCCTCCAGCGGGAATGCGACGCGCGGTCCGGCCAGCGCCTTCGCATCGCGCTGCTTGACCGGCTGGCGGCCGGCGCGTCTTTCCCGGTACCGGAATGCTTGCTGGGGGCCGAGTTCGACCAGATCTGGCAGCGTGTGCGGCCCGGGCCGGCCGAAGGCGCGGGCGACGAGGCGCTGCGCGCGGATTACCGCGTGGTCGCGGCGCGGCGCGTCCGGCTACGGCTGCTGGTGACGCGCCTGGCCGAGGCGCATGAGGTGCAGGTGACCGAGGCGGAGATGGCCCGCGCCATCCGCCGCGACGCCGCGCGCTATCCCGGGCAGGAACGCCAGGTGCTCGACTTCTATCGCGGCAACGCTGCAGCGCTGGAGGCGCTGCGCGCGCCGCTGGTCGAGGCAAAGGTGATCGACCTGCTGATCGCGGGCGCCGCAGTGACCGACCGGGTCGTGACGCCTGAGGAACTCGGAATGGAGTAGGGGGGCGGCGCGGCCACCATGGGAGGGGACGCCGCGCCCGACGGGCCTACGCCGCGCGGACGGCTTTCAGGAACCCATCCGCCCGTTCCCGCAGCGTCGTCGCATCCCCGGACAACGCGCCGGACGCCTGGAGCACGGCGGCTGCGGACCCGCCGGTTGCATCCGCCGCCGACCGGATCCCTTCGATCCGTTGTGCGACCGTTCCGGTCGCCTCCGCGACTTGCGCAGCGGACCGCGCTATCTCCCGCGTCGTGGCCCCCTGTTCCTCCACCGCCGCGGCGATCGCTGTGGCGATGTCGGAGGTGCGGTCCACTGTGGTCCCGATGGCGCGGATCGCCTCGACCGCCTGGTTGGTCGCGCCCTGCATCTCGCTGATCTGGCGGCCGATCTCTTCGGTCGCCTTGGCGGTCTGACCGGCGAGGTTCTTCACCTCGGACGCCACCACCGCGAAGCCTTTCCCGGCCTCGCCAGCCCGGGCGGCCTCGATCGTCGCGTTCAGCGCGAGAAGGTTGGTCTGCCCGGCGATCTCGCCGATCAGGCGCACCACGTCGCCGATGCGCGACGCCGCCTCCGCCAGGCCGCGCACCGTGGAATCGGTCGCCTTGGCCTCGGCCACCGCGCGGCGCGCGACGTCCGCGGCCTCGGCGACGCGCCGGGTGATCTCCTCGACCGACGCAGCCATCTCCTCCGCCGCCGCCGCCACCGCCTGCACATCGGCATTGGCCTGCATGCCGGCCTCGGACACGGCGACTGCCTCGCGCCCAGCCTCCGCCGCTGCATCCGTCAGCGTCCGCGCGGCGTCCTGCAACTGCCCGGCGGAGGTCGCGACGGAACCCACCACCGCGCCGATATCCGCTTCGAAGGTGTCGGCAAGGCGCGCCTGCTCGGTCACGCGCTGCCAGGCGAGCATGGCGCCGACATACTGCCCCGCCGCGTCGCGCAGCGCGGAGACGTTGAGGTCGAGCATCTCCGGCCCCATCGCGACGCGCGCCTTGTGCGGCAGGTTCGCGGGGTCCGCTAGGAGCGTCCGGACCCGGTCCGGCGCCTTGTGGAACATGTCGATGCTGTTCCCCACCACGGTATCGACGGGTGCGCGGAGATGATCCTTCGTCGCCGCCAGCAGCTCGAGTGAATAGCCGTTGGCGTAGGTGATGCGGAAGTTGTCGTCCGGGTCGGCCACCATGACGCCGATCGGCATCTGCTCGATCATCTGGCCGCGGCTGAACGCCTGCCGCACCGTGACGCGCAGCTCCTCCAGCGCCTCGGCGATGCGGCCGATCTCGTCGCGCCGGCCGCGATCGGTGACGGTGACGGCGGCTTCGCCGGCCGCAATGGCGCCGATCGTGCCGGCCATGCGCCGCAGTGGCGCACCGACCGACCGCGTCAGCGCCCAGGAGGATAGCAGCAGCACGAGCGCGATGGCGCCGGCGGCGATAGCCACCAGCCTCGTCTGTTCGGCCAGCGCTTCCTCGACCGCGGCGCCGGCCTCCCCGGCGAGGCCGACCAGCCGCTCATTTGCCGCGGTGACGGCGGCAACGACCGCCTCGCGCGCCGGTGTGGCGCGCTCCGCGGTGAAGCGGTCGAGCGCGATGCCGGCATCGATCATCGCGAGCGCGCCCTGGGCGGCCTGCTCGGCGATGCGGCCGATGCGCTCCAGCTCCTCCTTCACCCGCTCCTGCGGGCCGGCGGAGGAAACGGCGCCGCGCAGATGCACGCGGGACTGCGCGGCGGCCCGGCGCGCCCGTTGTGCCTGCGCCGCCTCCCCGGTCGCGAGGTAGCGCAGCGTGGAGGCGCGCATGTCGTTCGCCCCCTGGTGGAAGGCGATGAAGCGGGTGCGGGCATCCTCCCGCACCTCGCCAGCCAGGTCGAACTCGATGGCCGCGTTCGCGCCCTCGAAGGCCTGGTCGTATTCCGAAGCGCGGGCGAGGAAGGCCTCGTCACGCGACCGGATGATGGCGATGCGCTGCTCCGCCTGCGCGCGGATCGCCGCGGCATAGGCCGTCGCGGCGTCGAGCAGCCGGTTGAGCCGCGCGCCGGAGGATTCCTCGCCGGCCGACTCGGCCGCGCGCCGGGCCAGCGTCGCCGTCTCGTCCAGCGCGGCGAGCGCGCGGTCGCGCGATGCCTCCACCTCGGCCGCGCGGTTCGCCGCCAGCATGGCCTGCACTTGGGACGGCGCCTCCGCCACCGTGCCCATCGCTTCGGTCAGTAGGCCGGAGGCCTCGCTGAGCCGCGTCTGCCGGCCCATCGTCTCGGACAGGTGTCGTCCCGTCAGTGCGACGGTGGCGGCGATGCCGCCCAGCATGGCGAGGGCGAGCAGGCTCGAGGTCAGCAGCTTCAGGCCGACCGACAGGTTCAGGAAGGCGCGCATGGAGGCCTCTCGGACGTGGGGTTTCGCCCTTGTCGCCCGGCGTGCCTTAAACGGCCGTGAAGCGCGTGGCCTCCCGCGCCTGCCAGCGGCGCCCGGCGAGCAGGAAACCCAGCACCACCAGCAGGGTGCCGCCGCCATGCCAGAACAGCACCATCAGCGCGGCCTCCAGATGATGGAACAGCGACAACCCCGCCGACGACAGCGCCGCGCCGGCCAGCCCGCCGAGAACCGCGACCGGCACCGGCCGCACCGGCCCCGCATGGCGCAGCATCCACACCATCGATGCCGCCAGTGGCACGCCCATCAGCACGATGAATCGGAAGCAGCTCCAGGCCGTGCCGAAGGCGAGCGCTTCCGGCCCAAGCCGTGCCACCTCCGCCATGCAGCCCATGCCGAGACTGCCTCCCCACAGCAGCGCGGCGGGCAGCGGCAAAAGGACCCAGTGACCGGACCGGTCGGGCAGGGCGAGCTGGAAGGCCGCCACCGCCGACAGCACCCCTGTCGCCACCATGAAGGCGAGCTGCATGGCCTCATGCGGATCCGACAGGTAGTCCATCAGGTCGTGGCGCGGCCCGACGGCAATGGTGAAGGCGCCGATCACCAGCGCCGCGAAGCCGAGCCACAGCGCCGCCCGCCGCCCTGGGGACGAGAGCCGGCGCACCGGCTGCAGCTCCGTTGCGAGCCGGCCGATCAGCTCGTCGGTCCTCACGGCGTGTCCTCCCCCGCCAGGCGCCGGCGCAGCGCCTTGAGCGCACGATGCGTGGCGATCTTCAGCGCCCCGACCGACAGGCCCGACCGTCGCGCCGCCTCGGCGAGCGGCAGATCCTCGAGCTTGGCGAGGCGCAGCGCGGTGCGCTGGCTCGCCGGCAGCGCGGCCACCGCCTCGCGCAGCTGGCCGCCGGCGATACGCGTCTCGCCGGTCTCGCCCGCGGGTGCCGCCAGCGTCTCCGCATGATCGTCGATCGGTGTTTCCCGCCCGGCGCCGCGACTGCGCCGCCGCAGCCGGTCGATGCTGCGCCGCTCGGCAATCGCGACGATCCAAGGGCGCAACGGACGAGACGGGTCATAGGCGGCGAGCGTCCGATGGATGGTCAGCAGCGCATCCTGCACCGCATCCTCGGCGTCCTGCGGGTCGCGCAGCCGCCGGCGCGCAACGGCGCGCAGCAGCGGCAGGCAATCCCGCAGCAGCCGGTCATAGGCGCGGGCATCACCCGCCTGCGCGGCGGCCATCCATGCTTCCCAACGGCCATCACTGTCGCCGGCCACGGCGCGTCCCCGATGCTGCGCCGGCAGCCTAGGCCCCGCCGATGCGGCGATGAAGGGCGGCGCCGCAGGGCAACAGGCCGCGGCGCTCATGGGGGCGGCTGGTGGTGGGATCGCGCGGTGCGGGCGCTGGCCATGGTGGTGAGGATCTCGCCATGCCGGGCCATCGAGGCCGGCTTCCTGACGTGTTTCGCCGTCACGTGCCGGGCGGTTACGCGGCATCGGTGGTTGGGCAGTCGGAAGGCCTTGCCGACTCGACCGCCAAGACGACATGGATAGGCCGTGCTGCACCTCATCAAGCTGTCTGTCGGGCCCAAGGATGTCACCGCGCTGGCGGCGCTGCAGGCCGAACGCCTGCGGACCGACCCGCCCCTGCGGGCCTGGACCCGCATGTTCCCGAAGCGGATCGACGAGATAGCCGATGGCGGCTCGATCTACTGGGTCGTCGGCGGCTTCGTCCGCGTGCGCCAGCGCGTCCTCGGCCTGCGGGAGGAGCAGTGGGACGACAACACCCCCTGCGCAGCCCTGCTGCTCGACCCCGCCCTGGTGCCTGTCGAGGCCCGGCCGATGAAGGCCTTCCAGGGCTGGCGCTACCTGAAGCCCGAGGAAGCGCCGGCGGATGTGACGACCGCGCGCCCGGCTGCGACGGGGCTGGACCGGTTGCCGCCGGCGTTGCGGCGTGATCTCGCGGAACTCTGCCTTATCTGACGGGCCTTAGGCCGTCGCGCGCCGCGGAGAGCCTGTGGTTGCAGGAATTATCCTATAACAACCAAAACGCGTTGCTATTTGTTAAGGTTCCTTCCACGGACGCGAGAGGCGGTACCTGCCAGGGTCTGTCTGTCGCAGCGGCTTATTCCCGGCAGGCCGCTGCCTGACTGACCCTTCCGCTAGGCGGGGTCTTTGGGCCCGGCTGGAGCAATCCAGCCGGGCCGATTTTATGTCTGGCGCGGGTCCGGCGCCGCTTCCGCCTCGAGCAGCGACAAGAGGCCCTCCAGCAATTGCTCGGGAGAGGGCGGGCAGCCCGGGATCAGCAGGTCCACCGGCAGCACGGCCCCGACCCCGCCATGCACGGCGTAGGAGCCCTTGAACACACCGCCATCCACGGCGCAGTCGCCCGCCGCGACGACCCAGCGCGGTTCCGGCGTGCAGGCGAGGGCGCGCTCCATCGCCTCGGCCATGTTGCGGCAGGCGGGGCCCGTCACCAGCAGCACATCGGCATGCTTCGGCGAAGCGACGAAGCGAAGCCCGAAACGCTCGAGGTCGTAGGCGACGTTCTGCAGCGCGTTCACTTCGAGCTCGCAGGCGTTGCACGAGCCGCTGTCCACCTCGCGGATCGCCAGGCTGCGGCCGAGACGGGCACGCGCCGTCGCGGCCAGCCGCTCGGCCAGCGCCGCGACGGTCGGCTGCGGGATGCCGGGGGACGGGCCGGTCAGTGGCCGGCCGACCAGCGCGCGGGCGAGGCGGGGCCAGAGCATCAGTCGCACTCCGCGATGCGCTCGGAGAAGACGAGCGTGTTGCCGAAGGGGTCGCTGATGGTCATGTCGCGCCAGCCCCAGGGCCGGTCGTGCAGGCCCGGGCGCGCGTGGCGATAGCCTTTCGCGAGCAGCTCCGCATTGAAGGTATCGACGCCCGTCATGCGGATGATCACCTTGCTGCCCGGCGTGCCGTCGCCGAAATGCTCGCTGAGGAACAGCAGAAGCGACCCGCGCGAGACTTGCGCGAAGACCGGCAGATCCGGTTCGAAGCGATGTTCCCAGTCCCAACTCATGCCGAGGAAATCGACATAGAACTCACGGGCCTTGGCGAGGTCGAAGATGCGCAGGATCGGGATGGTCTGGTCGAAGCCGATGCTCACAGGTCCACCCCCGCATAGGAACAGTTGAAGGATTTGTTGAGCAGCGGGAAGTCGGCGACGATGTTGCCCTCGATCGCCGCTTCCAGCAGCGGCCATTGCAGCCAGGACGGGTCGCGCAGGAAGACGCCGCGGATCAGCCCGCCTTCGTCCAGCCGCAACCAGGCGAGGCATTCGCCCCGGAAGCCCTCGATCAGCGCGCTGCCCTCGCCGGCCTGGGCAGGCAGGGCGACGAGCGTCTCGCCGGGCGGCAGCTCCGCCAGCAGCCGACGGACGAGGCCGATGGAGGTGCGCAGTTCCGCGATGCGCACTCGCACCCGCGCATCGACGTCACCGCCCGCTTCCACCGCGATCGCCGGCAGCAGCCAGTCATAGGGCGGATAGGCCGGCCGCAGGCGCGAATCGAAGCCGCGCCCCGATCCGCGGCCGACGAAGCCGCCGGCCGCGAAACGCGCCGCATGCGCCGGGTCGAGGTAGCCCGTGCCGACGACGCGGTCCTGCAGGCTGGCATGGCCGTCGTAGATGCGCTGCAGCACGGGGACCTCGGCCTCGACGGCGCCGAGGGCGCCGAGGATCAGCTCCGCACCGCCCGGCGCGATGTCGGGCGCGACGCCGCCGGGCAGGACGCGGTCCATCATCAGCCGATGGCCGAAGGCCGCTGCGCAGGCGCGCAGCACGTTTTCGCGCAGCAGCCCGCAGCGCGCATGGGGGAAGGCGAAGGCCGCGTCGTTGCAGACGAAGCCCCAGTCGTTCAGGTGGTTGTGAATGCGCTCCAGCTCCGCCATCACCGCGCGCAGCGCGATGGCGCGCGGCGGCGCGACGACGCCAAGCGCTGCCTCCGCGGCGGTGGCGAAGGCCCAGCTATGGGCAACCGTTGAATCGCCCGACAGCCGCGCGGCGAAACCGGCCGCGGCACGCGGCGTCCGCGCCTGCATCAGCGCCAGCAGCCCCTTGTGCTTGTAGCCAAGCCGCGCCTCCAGGCGCACCACGACCTCCCCCTGGACGTGGAAGCGGAAATGGCCCGGCTCGATCACACCGGCATGGATCGGGCCGACCGCGATCTGGTGGATGCCCTCACCCTCGACCGGCAGGAATTCCGGTTGGGGCGGCTCCGAATGCGGCATGGCGAGCGGCGCGCCAGACATCGGCCCGGCCAGTTCCCAGCGGCCATGGTCCAACCAGGGGCGCAGATCGACGGCGTCCTCGGCGGTCAGCCCCCAGAGGTCGCGGATCATGCGTTCGAAGCGAATGGCACCGGGGCGGGCAGGGGAGAGGGCCGCGTAGCGCCCGCCCTCCGCCGGCGCGGACGCCAGCAGCACGGCGCCGGTGGCGTCGTCGAGGAAGGCCGAATGCACCATGGCCGGTTCGGCCCAGAGCGCGAGCAGTGCCAGGCTTGGCTCGGCCATGAGCGCCGCCGGCAGGCGTGACCACGCTTCGGTCGTCAGCAGGAACCGATCGAAGGGCTGCGCGCCCTGAGCCTTGCCGGAGCGGATCAGGTCCTGCGCCGTCATCCGATGACCTGCGCGGCCATGGCGAGCATGCTCGCGAACCCCGCGGGCATGGCGATACCGAGCGCGGCCGCGGCCGCCAGATGCAGCCACAACGGCGTCGCCGCCGCCGCCTTGCGCCAGCCGCCCGGCGTCGCGGGCACATCCGGCGTCCGCTCCCCGAAGCACATAGCCTGCAGCACCGTGATCAGCGCCGCGAAGGCCGTCAGCATGCCCAGTGCAAGCAGCAGCGCGAGCCACGGCCATTCCGCCATTGCCGCCGACAACAGGCGGAACTCCGACGCAAAAAGCAGGAAGGGCGGCATGCCCCCGATGGCCAGGATGGCCAATGCCAGGCCCCAGCCGAGCGCCGGATGGCTCGCCACGAGACCGCTGACCTCAGCGATCTTCTGGCTCCCCTTCACCTGCGCGGCGCGTCCGACGCCGAAGAAGATCGCGCTCTTCACCAGCGAATGGCCGATCAGATGCAGCAGCCCCGCCAGCGTCGCCGCGGCACCACCGATCCCGAAGGCGAAGGCGGCGATGCCCATGTGCTCGATGCTCGACCAGGCGAAGAAGCGTCGCGCATCGCGTCGCTTCCATAACGCCAGCGCCGCCAGCAGCACCGAGGCGAGGCCGAGCGCCATCAGGAACGGCCCTGGCGCGACCGTATCGGGGTGCCCGTCGACCACCGCCTTGGCGCGCAGGATGGCAAGCATCGCTGCGTTCAGCAGCAGGCCGGACAGCACCGCCGAGATCGGCACCGGCCCTTCGGCATGCGCATCCGGCAACCAGGAATGCAGCGGCACCAGCCCGGCCTTGGTGCCGTAGCCCAGCAGCAGGAAGGCGAAGGCAAGGTTCAGCGTGGCGGGGTCGCAGCGCGCCGCCACCCCCATCAGCGCGTTCCAGGAGAGCCCCGTCGCGTCGTCGAGCAGCGGCTGCGCGGCGAGGTACAGCACGATGGTGCCGAACAGCGCCAGCGCGATGCCGACGCCGCAAAGGATGAAGAACTTCCACGCCGCCTCGAAGGCCGCCGGCGTGCGGTGCACCGCGACCATGGAGACGGTCGCGAGCGTCGCGATCTCGATCGCCACCCACATCACGCCGAGATTGTCGGCGAGCAGCGCGAGAAGCTGCGCGCCCATGAAGACCTGATAGGCGGCATGATAGGCGCGGATGCGCCAATGGTCGAAGCCTTCCCGGTCGAGCGTCGCCGCCGAGAACACCGCCGTGGTCAGCCCGATGAAGGTCGAGACCAGGATGAAGGGCAGGTTCAGCGTGTCCGTATGCGTCCAGCCATGCTGGGCATAGGGCTCCGAGGCCATCGCCAGGGCCAGCATGAACGTCATGCCGCTGACGACGACATTGGCCAGCGTCGCATGGCGGAGGTTCGGGACAGCCGCCAGTGCGGCCGCGCCGCCCCAGGCGAAGAACACGATCAGCCATTGCAGGGGCATCAACGCTGCTCCCCGCGATGTTCTTCCAGGCTGCCTGTGTCGAGCGTGTCGAAGCGCTCGCGGATCTGGAAGGCGAAGACACCGGCGACCAGCGCGATCATCAGCACCAGCGCGGCGGTGGACAGTTCCACCACCAGGGGCATGCCCGCCACGCCGACCGCGGCGAGGATAAGCCCGTTCTCCAGCGAGAGCAGTCCGACCACCTGGCTGATGGCGTTGCGCCGCGTGATCATCATCAGCATGCCGAGCAGCACGACGGACATGGCGAGCGCCAGCGTCTCCCGCGACAGCAGCCGCGCACCCTCGGTCGCCGGCAGCGTCACCAGGATGCACAGCCCGACCAGCGCGACGCCGGCGATCATCGACGGCCCGACCCCCAGCGCCGTCTCGACCGTGCGGTGCAGGTTCAATTCCCGCACCAGCCGGTGCAGCGCGAGCGGGATGAGCACGCCCTTCACCGCCAGGGCCAGCAGCGCCGTCAGGTAGAGCCCCGGCGTGCCCTGCGCATAAGCCGCCCAGGCCGCGGCCATCGCCAGCAGCGTGCCCTGCGTCGCGAAGGCGTTGATCACCGCCCCGATGCGCCGCTGGTACAGCAGCACGAATGACAGCAGCAGCACCGCCCCGCCCAGCAGGTGCGACAGATCGTAGGAGAGCTGACCGAACCTCACGCCAGCCCCGTCGAGACGAACAGCAGGACCGCGCCGAGCAACCCGAGCAGCAGCGCCGCGCCGAGGAATTCCGGCACGCGGAACACGCGCATCTTCGCGATCGCGCTTTCGAAGGCCGCCAGCCCCAGGGCGAGACCGCCGATCTTCACCGCCCAGGCCCCGAGCCCGACGATCCAGAGATGCGGCGCCGACCCCGCCGGCGCCTGGCCGAGGGGCAGGAACACCGTGGCCAGCAGCCCCAGCCACAGCAGCAGGCGGAGCTGCGCCGCATACTCCCACAGCGCGAGATGCCGGCCCGAGGACTCCAGGATCATCGCTTCATGGACCATCGTCAGTTCCAGATGCGTGGACGGATTGTCCACCGGGATGCGCGCGTTCTCGGCGATGGCGACGGCGAGAAGCGCGACCAGCGCGAGGCCGAGCGAAACCCGCAGTCCTAGTCCGCCATCGCGGAAGGACCCGCCGATGGCATCGAGGTTGGTGGTGCCCGCAAGGATCGCGAGCGTCAGCACCGCCATCACCAGCGCCGGCTCGGCCAGCGCCGCGAAGGACATCTCCCGCGACGCGCCGAGCCCGCCGAAGGGCGAGCCGACATCCATCCCGGCCAGTGCCATCGCGACGCGCCCGAGCGCCAGCAGCCCTGCGATCAGGATGAGGTCCGACAGCGGCGCCAGCGCCATGCCGCGCGCGAAGGACGGCACCAGCGCAATCGCCGCGACCGCCGCCCCCGCGGCCAGATAGGGCGCAGCGAGCGACACGGCGGAGGCGTTCTCTGCCAGCACGGGCCTCTTGCGCAGCAGCTTCAGAATGTCCCGCAAGGGCTGCAATGGATGCGGACCGCGCCGCCCCATCATCCGCGCCTTCAGCCAGCGCACGACACCCGTCAGCAGCGGCGCGGCGGCCAGCGCCAGGGCGACGTGCAGCAGCTGCGACAGGACGGACCAGACCGCTGCCATCTCAGCGCGCCCCGATCCAGGCGAGCAGGGCCAGCATCAGGACCACGGCGCCGAAGGTCAGGCCCAGGCATTGGCGGATCGAAAGGGCACGCAGCCGCTCGGCGCGCGCCGCGGCGGCCTCGCGCCAGCGGGGCAGGGGGCCTTCCAGCGTCTCCAGCGCCGGATCGGCGAAGCCGGATCGCAGCACGGCTGCGCGGGTCTCGCCCGGGCCGGGCATGGTGACGGTCTCATGCGCGGCCAGCAGCCCTTGGCCCAGCATCCGTCGCAGCGGCTGGGCGAAGCCCGCGGCACTCGGCTGGCCGGCGGGATCACCGAAGGGGAAATGCGGCGGCGCGGCGATGAAGCCACAATCCCAGGCGGGTCCGCGCTGCACGCCTGCCGGGGCGCGTCGCCGCACCAGCCAGACCGCCAGTCCCACGGCAGCCGCGACAAGCAGCGCCACCGGTACCGGCCAGTACCGCGCCCCGCCATCGCCGGCGCCGATCGCGAACCAGCCCGCCCGCGGCGCCGCGGTGCCCGAGACCAACCGCAGCGCCGGTTCCGCGAGGTCCAGCACCGGGCCCGGGAACAGTCCGAGCAGCAGTGTCAGCCCCGCCGGGACCAACAGGGCGATGCGCGCGGCACCCGTGCTCTCCTCGGCCCCTGCCGCGCGCGGGGTGCGCGGCCGGCCAAGGAACACCAGTCCCCAGAACCGCACCATCGCCGCCGCGGCCAGCGCCGCGGCCAGTGCCGCCAGTGTCGTCGCGGCCGCCACGCCCATCTGGAAGGCGATGTCGCCCACCCGCCAGGCCGTGAGCAGCGCCTGCAACAGCAGCCATTCGGACGCGAACCCTGATAGCGGCGGTAGCGACGCAGCGGCCGCCGCCCCGATCAGCGCCGCCCAGGCGGTGACCGGCATGCGGTGGATCAGCCCGCCCAGCCGGTCGAGCCGCCGCGACAGCGCGCCGTGCAGCACCTCGCCCGCCACCAGGAACAGCAATGTCTTGAACACTGCGTGATTCAGGGCGTGCAGCAGCGCCGCGCCGCCCGCGAGCGCCGCCAGCGCCGGCAGGTCCGCCCCCCGGAAGGCCAACGCCAGGCCGAGTCCCACCGCGATCAGCCCGACATTCTCGATCGTCGAACAGGCGAGCAGGACCTTGCTGTCCTCCTCGAGCGCCGCGCGCAATGCGCCGATCACCGCCGTGGCGGCGCCGAGGGCGATCAGCGGTGTGCCCATCCAGAAAGGCTGTGCCGGCCCCATGAGGTCGAAGATGAAGCGCGCGATCACGTAAAGCGCGACCTTGGTCATCGCCCCGGACATCGCGGCTGATACGTGGGTCGGCGCCGCCGGGTGGGCGAGCGGCAACCACACATGCAGCGGCGCGAGCCCGGCCTTGGAGCCCGCGCCGGCCAGCAGCAGCGCCAGCACGGCGGCGGCGCGCGCCCCTTCCGGCGGGTCGTCCCGCAGGGCCGCGAAGGCGACGTCGCCGGCCCCGCCGGCCAGCAGCCCGAAGCCCAGCATGAGGCACAGCCCGCCGAGCCCCGCGAAGCCCAGATAGATCCGCGCCGCGCGCTGGTTCTCCGCCCCCGCCCCGTCACGCGCGACCAGCGCCCAGGAGGCGAGGGACATCGCCTCGAACCCCAGCAGCAGCGTGAAGCCATCAGCAGCCAGCAGGGTCAGCACCATGCCGGCGACGAAAATCGGCCAGGGCAGGAGGTCGCGGGCCGGCACCGGACCGTATGCCCCGCCCAACGCGAACAGTCCGGCGCAGCCGACCGACAGCCCGACCGGCAGCAGGAACCATGACGACAACGCATCGAGCGCCAGCCGCATCGGTCCCCATGGCGGTCCGAAAGGCAGGTCCAGCGTTGCTGGTCCGCCCAGCAGCCCGACAACGCCGCCCGCCGCCAGCAGGAAGCCCGCAAGCGCCGTCGCGCCATGCAGCAGCCTGCCACCATTCGCCGCTCGAGCAAGCGGCACCGCCGCGGCACCAAGCGCGGCGAGCAGGCCGACCAGCAGGGCAAGGGCCGTCAGCATGGACGGCGATGGTCCCGAGTCACCCGTGGAGAATAGAACCCCCCGACCCCCCGCGGCCAGCCCGATGCAATTTGCATCGTCCCGCCGCCGGGTCTAAGGGGGCTGGCTTCACGATCCGCCGAATCCGAGTGAAAAATGGGGGAGACGGGTACCATGCGTCGCCAGGGGGGGCCGCCGCGCGGCTCCGTCGAACAGTAGAATGCGCGCATTGCTGGCCTTCAGTCGCGGCGTTGACGCGATGAACGACATCTTCGGCCGCATCGCGGACTGGGCGGTGCTCGCCGCCTGCGCCATCAGCGCCGGCAACGCTTTCATCCGCTACGGCCTGTCCATGTCCTCCAATGCGTGGCTCGAGGTGCAGTGGTACCTGTTCGCCGCGACGGTCATGCTGGGCGCGGCCTATACGCTGAACCGCAACGAGCATGTCCGGGTGGACCTCGTGTATGGCAGCGTCTCGGCACGGGCGCGGCTGTGGATCGACATCCTCGGCATCATCTTCTTCCTCCTGCCAGGCATGGTGCTGCTCGCCTGGATGACCTTCCCGTTCTTCTGGGATTCCCTCATCCGCGGTGAGGGCTCGCCCAATGCCGGCGGGCTGCTGCGCTGGCCGGTGAAGATCCTCATGCCGATCGGCTTCGCGCTGGTCAGCCTGCAGGGCCTGTCGGAACTGGTGAAGCGCATCGCCACGCTGCGGGGCGTGGACCCCGCGACCGCCCATCTCGCCGAATACCACCGGCCGGAGCAGTGATCCCATGCTGAGCCTCGAGATCATGCCGCCGCTGATGTTCGGCGGGCTGGTGGTGTTCCTGCTGATGGGCTTCCCGGTGGCCTTCTCGCTGTCCGCGGTCGGCCTGTTCTTCGGCTTCCTCTCGATCGAGATGGGGTTCTTCACCACCGCGTATCTCGGCAATCTGCCGCTGCGCGTCTTCGGCATCCTGTCGAACGACCTGCTGCTGGCGATCCCGTTCTTCACGCTGATGGGCGCGATCCTCGAACGATGTGGCCTGGCGGAGGACCTGCTGGAAGGCACCGGGCAGCTATTCGGAAAGGTCCCGGGCGGGCTCGCCTACGCCGTCATCCTGGTGGGCGCGGTGCTCGGCGCGATCACCGGCACCGTGGCCGCGAGCGTCATCGCGATGGGCATGATCTCGCTGCCCATCATGATGAAGTACGGCTACGACATGCGCATCGCGACCGGTGTCATCGCGGCGTCGGGCACCATCACGCAGGTCATCCCGCCATCCCTCGTGCTCATCGTGCTCGGCGACCAGCTCGGCAAGTCGGTCGGCGATATGTATGCCGGCGCGATCGGGCCGTCCTTCCTCCAGATCTTCCTGTTCATCGCCTTCATCGCCGGCGTGTCCTTCTTCGCGCCGCACAAGGTGCCGCCGCTGCCGCCCGAGGCGCTGGCCCCGCGCGGCTGGTCGCTGTGGTGGCGCGTGCTGAAGGGCATGGTGCCCTCGATCGTGCTGATCTTCCTCGTGCTCGGCACCATCTTCATGGGGCTCGCGACGCCGACTGAGGCCGGCGCGATGGGTGCCGTCGGCGCCGTCGTGCTCGCCATGATCAACCGGCGCTTCTCCTGGCGCCTGCTGCGCGAGGCGATGTCGAATACCATGCGCATCACGGCGATGGTCATCTTCATCCTGATCGGTGCGACCGTGTTCTCCCTGGTGTTCCAGGGCGTGGATGGCAGCCACTGGATCGAGTACCTGCTGTCGCACCTGCCGGGCGGTCAGACGGGTTTCCTGATCTTCGTCAACGTCTTCATCTTCTTCCTGGCCTTCTTCCTCGACTTCTTCGAGATCGCCTTCATCGTCATCCCGCTGCTGGTGCCGGTGGCGACCAAGCTCGACATCGACCTCGTCTGGTTCGGCGTCCTGCTGTGCATCAACATGCAGACCTCGTTCATGCATCCGCCCTTCGGTTTCGCGCTGTTCTACCTGCGCGGCATCGCGCCGAAGACCGTGCTGAGCCGCGACATCTATTGGGGCGCGGTGCCCTGGCTGTGCCTGCAGCTCCTGCTCGTCGCCATCGTCATCGCCTGGCCGCAGAGCGTCACCTACTGGCTCGACCGCGGAACAGGCGTCGATCCGTCCACCGTGCGCATCGAGGTGCCGCTGCCGGACAATACCGACGACGGCGCCGTGCCGGTGTTCCGATAGCCGGGATCGTGATGACGCAGGGGCGGATCGACCGCGCGCTGTCGATCGCGTCCTATTGGTCGACGCGAGACAGCTTCACCGGGGGACGCGCGCTGCCGTAGCGGCGTTCCCCACCATCAGGCATTCGCCCGGGAAGCCATGACTGCCGTACCGCTGGCCGGGACAACCAGATTCCGCATAGCCAGCTTGCCGGAGGCCGACCTCGCGCGGTCCGAATAATTGTTGGGCAGGTGCGGCACCCAGCACTCTGCCGCTGCCGTCATCCGCGCGGGGTCGATCGGGATGGCGTAGCGCGAGCGGAACCCCGGCGGCACGTTCTCCCAGCACAGGCCCATCGCCGATCTCTCGCGTGTGCCGACGCTGCGAACCTCCGCGCTCGTCGCCAGGCCGAAGGACGCCGTCCCGACGTACTCGGCAGCAAGTCCGTGGTCGAGGACGTAGATGGCGCAGTAGGGGTTCCGATGCGTGACGAAAAGGTAGGGCCCGAGCTCGATCGTCCTGAGCTGCTCGAACGGCATGGCGCGCTGGACGTCGGTGCAGCGCATTTCCTGTCCTTCGATGCTGTACTCCACCCGCACGAAGGACGGAATGAGCCCGAAGCCGGCGAGTGCTGGCCGAGCCTCCAGGAAGTAGCGGAAATTCGCGAAGCCGAAGCGCATATCGTCTTCGAGATAGACGAAATGCGTGTATGGCGATTCCGGCCGCAGGAAGACGTCCTGGATCAGCGGCTTGTGCGCCCAGGCGAGTTCGAACGGGTGAGCGAGGTCGCGGCAGCGCTGAAAGGTCACGCTCGCGTGGCGCGGCAGCGTCCCGGCCAGGATCTCCCGCAGCTTGCCGAGCGCGTCGTCGGGAACGTCGTTGATCATGACCCGGATATCGATGCGACGGACGGCGAAATCGGCCAGTGCCCGCACGACGTCCAGCAAGTAAACCACGCGCTGCGGAACGAAATGAAAGGTGATGGCCACGAGGAGCGAGCAATCCCCGGGCATCCGCGATTCGGCCATCGGCACCTTCCGACCCTGCGCAGCGCACTCGGCCGCGTGATGCGACCAGGCGTTCATGCTAGTCGCCCGGCCCCGCGGGGGACAAGCTGGCGGCGCTGCTACCAGCGGGGGCCGCGTGGCTCCGCGAGCCTCGCCAGCGCCGGGGCCACGTAGGCCGCGACTTCATCGTAGTTGCTGATCAGGCGGCGCTTGTCGGGCGCGGTCGGCCGCATGCGGATCGGTCCGAACAGCCCCGCCGCCGCGTCGGCGTCGAGCCCGAGCGCGTCCCCGAGCTTCTCGACGGCCGCAGGCGCGATCCGGTCCCCGTCGATGAAGTGCGGATAGGTCAGTTCGATGCAGCGCCGGTTGCCGCGGAAGGCCTCGCGCACCAGTTCCCGCGTACGGGCGACCGGCAGCACGTAGTGCAGCGCCCGCTCAGGGTCGAGCACGATGGGCGCTTCCTCCCGCGCCGCGATGTCCTGGTCGGTGTGATAGAGGTTGCGGGTCTGCGCGATGATGTTGCTGGCGAAACAGGCCAGGATATCCTCGCGGACCAGATGCACCACGAGGAAGCCGCGGGCGCGGAAATAGCCCATCAGGAAGTTCCGCCACGGCAGCCCAACCGGATAGGTCCACAGCGGCGATAAAACGCCGAGATTGTCGTACATCACGTCGAAGTGCAGCCAGTCGCGGTCGATTGCCGCGTGCAGCCCGGCGAAGTAGTCGTCGAGGAAGGCGGTCATCTCCTCCTGCGAGAAGCCGAAATCCGGGCGGGCGCCGAGATGCGCCGCCCAGGCGCGGGTCACGCTCGACACCGGGTTGTTCGGCAGGAATATCTCGTAGACCGAGCGCACCAGCGCGCCGGCGTTGAGCGACTGCGCGAAAGCCTTTGTGCCGCTGCGCTGGGTGGCGATGGTGACGACGGTCCGCGCGGCGAGGGGCTCCGGCAGGGTCAACAGGTCTTCTCCCGAGGTGGTGAATGCTCTCGTCCGCGCCGGCCGCCGGTCACGCATGGGACAGCCGCGCCGGACGCAGGGGCCGCAGGATCGCACGCCGCGTGCAGCGGCGAAAGCCGCCGACGCCGTGCTTAGGGGTAGGCGCCAGCCGGCCCATCCCGCATAGTCCGGCCCGTTGTGCGGTGCATCAGGACCCGCGCGGAGCAGCAGCAGGGGAACAGGGTCGGCGCGTGGCAAGGACCGTCGTCCATCTGAGCACGACCGCCGGTGGCGGGGCGGGGCGGGCGGGACGGCGGGCGCATCTCGCCGCGCGGCAGGCCGGCCTGCTCTCCGCCTTCGCCTTCACCGACGGTTCCGCCACCGCGCCCGACGACGTCGTGCTGCGCCCCGTGCCCGCCGAGGACCCGGGCGAGGCCGCGCTGGCGGCCGTGCTGCGGGACCGGGTGCAGTGGGGCGTGGTGCAGACCGCCCGCTCCGATGCCGGCAACACGCTGTTCTCCATCGCCCATCCCGGCCTGGCCGTGGACCGGCAGGCGCTGGTCGCGGCGGCCGACATCCTGCACCTGCACTGGACCTCCTGGTCGGTCCAGCCGGCGACACTAAGGCGGTGGCTAACCGAAGGCCGGGCCGTGGTCTGGACGCTGCACGACCTCTGGCCGATGACCGGCGGCTGCCACTACCCGGCGGGCTGCGAGCAGTACCGCACCGCCTGCCTGACCTGCCCGCAGCTCCATGATCCCTGGTCCCTGGCACCCAATGCCTTCGCCGAGAAGCGCGCCGCCTGGTCGGCCCCCGGCCCGCTGATCGTCGCGCCCTCGCGCTGGATGGCGGAGCGCGCGGCGGAAAGCGCGATCCTCGGCGGCTGCCGCATCGCCGTTGTCCCGAACGCGATCGAGACGGAGCATTTCGCGCCGCGCGCCGATCGACAGGCGTTACGCGCCGCCTTCGGCATCGGCCCGGCGGATCTGCTGCTGGTGCTCGGCGCCTACGACAATCGCGAACACCGCAAGGGCGGCGCGCTGCTGGTCGAGGCGCTGCGCCGGCTGCACGAGGATGGCCGCCTCGCCGCCGCACTGCCGCCCGGTGCCCGGGTGGCGCTGGCCGGCTTCGGCCGCTCGCCGCTGCCGGCCTGGGAAGGATTGACCACCCTGGCCTTCGGCGAGGTCACCGAGGACGCCGTGCTCTGCGACATCCTGGGCGCGGCCGACCTCGCCTGCATTCCCTCGCTCGAGGACAATTACCCGAACATCGCGCTGGAGGCGCTCGCCTGCGGCACGCCCTGCCTCGCCACGCCGGTCGGGGGGCTCCCGGAAATGGTGCGCGAGGGCAGCAGCGGTCTCATTGCCGCCGCCGCCGACCCGGATGCGCTGGCCGAGGCGCTGCTGCGCTTCGTCACTAGCCACCATCGCGATGCCGGCCTGCGCGCCGGCGCCCGCGCGCAGGTGGAGGCCGAGAACGCCCTTCCGGTAATCGGCGCGCAGCTTGCCGAGTTGTACGAATCCGTCGCCGCCCCGCGCCGCCTGCCGCCGCCGAACGCCGCCGCCCATGCGCGCGCCGTCCACGCCTTCGGCCAGGCGCCGGTCGCTGTCTGCGCCCGGCCGGCCGCGCCCTTCCTCCGCTTTCCGGCCAACATCCTGCTGCGCAAGGAAGGTGGCCCGGCCGTTGCCATGATCGAGGCCCCCCCCGACCCGCCGACCCGCACCGGCATGCGGCTGCTCGCCCTGCATACGATCCACGGCCATCACGGTGCGCGATCCGGCCCCTATCAGTTCCTGCGCCATCTGCCCGAAGGCATCGCGGCTGAGATCCGCGCCACGCCGCTAGGCGCCGGGCTCGCCGGCCCGCAGGCCGAGACCTACCGCGCCTGGGGCCGGCTGCTCGGGGCCGTGCCCTTCGGCCAGCAGGGCAACGCCTGGCTTGCCGAGGCCGAGCTGCTTGCCGCCTGCGCCGCGACGCCGACCGACGTAATCCACGCCATCGACGGCGAACTCGCCCTGTCGCTGCTGCCGCGGCTTCCGGCGCACCTTTTCGCCGGCGCCCGGCGACCCGCCATGGCGGCGACGTTCCACCAGCCGCCGGCGTTGCTCACCGGCATGGTGAACGCCGCGCTGCTCACGCGGCTCGATGCCATCATTCTGCTTTGCGAGGCGCAGCGCGAGGCCATGCCCGCGGCCGTGGACCCCGCCCGGGTCCACATCCTCCCCCACGGCATCGACAGCGGCTTCTTCACCCCGGGTCCGCGTGCAGCCGGGCCGGGTTTCCGCCTCCTCATGGTCGGCCACTGGCTGCGCGACCACGCCGCCGCCTTCGCGGCGCTCCACCTGCTGCGCGGGGCCGGGCTCGACGCCAGCCTGCGCCTGATCACCCATGCGCCGCCCGGCGGCATCCCTCCCGGCGTGACGGTCGAGGCCGGGCTGACCGACGAAGCGCTGCGCCAGGCTTATCGCGATGCCGACGCGCTGCTGCTGCCGCTGACGGATGCAACGGCCAACAACGCCATCCTCGAAGCCATGGCCTGCGGACGGCCGATCGTGACGACCGATGTCGGCGGCGTGGCGGAGATGACGGCCGGCGCCGCGCTCCTGGCGCCTCAGGGCGATGCGCGGGCGCTGGCCGACGCGGTGCTCGGCCTTGCGGCCGATGCGGGGCGGGCCGGGGCAATAAGCGTGGCGGCGCGGGTGCGGGCGGAGGCGTTGGACTGGCGGCATGTCGCGGCGGGGCATGCGCGCGTGTACGCGGCACTGGCCGCGGGGGGGCGGTGATGCGCGACGGGCGATCGGAGAGGGGCGTCGCCCCTCTCCGGACCTCTCCCCACCAAAGGCCGAAAGGCCTTTGGAAACCTCCATTTGCCGCCCGGCGAGGCGGTGTGGCTGTCGTGGGTGACGCCAACCGGGCCCGGCGCGGGGAATGGGGTTCAATCTCTTGCATCTCCGTGAGTACCACCATTCGCGAAGCCGACACCTGGCACCAGGCCCTGCGGAGACGTGATTCCCGCGCTGCGGCCCCAATGCGCAGGTGCTCGTCTCGCGCCTCCGTTCGCCCGTGTCGCCAGGCGCCATGTCAAGGTTTCCAAAGGCCTTTCGGCCTTTGGTGGGGTGGGGTTCGGGGAGGGGCAAGGCCCCTCACCGTCTGCCCGTGACCGGTCTCCTCGTCCTCCCGCCCGCCTCCTGGCGCCCTGCCGCAGCAGGCGTCGCCGCCACCTTCCGCCCACCTGTCACGGGTGGCTTCGCTGTCATTGCCGCCGGCTGGCCGGAGCCCGGCGACGCCCGGCTCATCGCCTCCGACGCGCCTCCCACGCCGTTCCGGCCCTTCGCGGCGGCCGCCTTCTGCGCGGCCACCGCCGAGGAAGGTGCGGTCTTCACCATCGAGGCGCCGGCACCGCCGTCGCAATGCCGGGTGCTGTTCGTGCCGCGCCCGCACAACTCGCCGTCCCTAGCGCTCCTCGCCCCGCGGGCCGTTCGCAGCCCGGCGCACGGGCACGCCTACGATCTCGATGCCGGACGAGCGAGGGTCGGGACTTCGCTGGCGGCGCAGGAGATCGACACCGCGCTCGGCATCGCGGCGGAGATGCTGCTCGCGGCGCGGGATGCCGAGGCGACGCGGCAGGCCGTCATTGCCATCCTCGCGCATCTCGCGCGGTATCCGCTGGCGCGCAGCCCGGCGCTCGGCGCCTTCGCCGCCGCTCTTGTCGAATAGGTTCCATGGCCCTCGTCATTCTCGACCCCAACCTCGAAGGCGAAGCCGGGCACCACCTGGCCTACGACATGGCGATCGCGCGGGAAGCGATGGCACGCGGGGAGGCAGTGTCGATCGTCGCCAACCGGCGGTTCACCACCGCGGCGATCGACGGCGTGCGGTTCCTGCCGCATTTCTCCACGAGCACCTATGCCGAGCTGCACCCCGACCCGGTCACGGGCGCGGCGGATGACTGGCGGTTGCTCAACGACCTGTTGCAGTCGGAACTCGCGCTGCTGCCGCGCAGCGAGTTCCGGCCCGGCGACGCGGTGCTGGTGCCGACGGCGACCGAGAATCATCTCGCCGGCTACATCGGCTGGATGAAGGGCTTCGATCCGCTGGAGGCGCCGCTTTTCTTGCTGCACCTGATGTTTTCCTCAGGCGTCACGGTGGACGCCGAGGGAAGGCAGGTGGTCGAGGAGCCGCTCCGCGCGCTGTTCTACCGCCTGGCCGAGCGGGCGGCGCTGGAGGCCGGGCCGCCGGTCCATCTGTTCGCCAGCGGCGGGCAGCATGCGGCGGAATTCAGCGCGCTGTTCGGTCGCCCGGTGCCGGCGCATCCGCTGCCGATCTGCCCGCAACCCGGTCCCGACCACCCGGAGCCGCTGCGGCGGGCGCTGCTGTTCGCGGGGGATGCGCGGGTGGACAAGGGCGTGGCGCTGCTGCCCGACCTGATCCCGCGCCTCGCCAGCGAGCATCCGGACTGGCGGCTGGTCGCGCATGTGAACGGCAACTCGGCGTGGGGCGAGGCACGGGCAGCCGTCGCCGCGCTGCAGGCTCTGCCCGAGCATTGGCCCGCGCTTGAACTCGCCGGCGGACGGCTCGCGCGGGATGATTACCGTGCCCTGACGCGGGACGTGGGGATCGCGCTGTTCCCCTATGATCCGGTGCTGTACCGGCGGAAATCCTCGGGCGTGCTGTGGGAGGCGATCAGCCTCGGCACGCCGGTCGTCGTCCCCGCCGGCACCTGGCTGGAGAACGAGGCGCGCTACTGGGGTGCTGGCCATGTCGCCTATGACGGCGACAGCGCCGAGGCGATCGCAGCCGCCTTTGCCACCGCTCTGCCTCGCATCGGGGAGTTGTCGGCGCTGTCGGCAGAAGCCGGCAGGCGGTATCGGGCGGCGAACGGCGCCGGCGCCCTGATGGACCAGATCGCCGGGCTTTGGGTGCGCCAGAAAGCCGCGGCGAGCCTTGTCGCCCGGCCGGCGACGATGGCCGTCGACCTGGCGCGGCTCGACGGCGGCTGGCACCGCATGGAGCAGGTCGAGGGTCGCCCGGCGCGCTGGGCGACGCAGGAGCCCGTCATCGCCTTCGATTGGCCCTTCGATATGCCGTGGCAGCTCGACCTCACCCTTCTGTCCTTCTTCGGCGCCGAGCAGTTGGACCGCACCGAGGTTCGTTCCGGTGACCAGCCCATTGCCGTGACGTGGCAGCGGGAAGGTCGCGGCGCGCGCCTGACGCTGCGCGGACCGGGGCCGGGGCGGGCGAGGCCGCGCATCGACCTGCGGCTGCGCCTGCCCTTCACCTACCGGCCGCAGAATGAGGCCCGGGATCTGGGCGTGTTGGTCGGGGACATGCAGGTGGGTCCTGCGCCGGGCAGCGGCGGCGCGAACGACGCCACGGCGCTGCCGGCGATGCGCGTCGATGGCATGGCGGCGGCTGGCGGCGGGTGGGCGGTGGCAACGGGCATCGGCGGCGAGCTGATGGCCATGCCGGACCGTCCCTGCCTGGTCGCCTTCCGCCTGCGCTGCGACCCGGCGTCTCCGCCGCCGGAGGTGAGGGTGCACCTCGCCGGCGCTACGGCGGCGCTGCCGCTGTCGGCGGAAGCCGGCGGGTGTTGGCTCGGTACCGTCACGCTGCCGCCGGCGCTGCTGCGCGCGGGGGGCGAGCGGATGCGCTGGAACCTCCAGGCTGAGCCCGTCGATGGGCAGGCGGTGACGCTGCTCTCGGCCGAGGTCTCCGTGCTGGCCGGCACGACGCGGCCGGCTGCCGCGGCCGGGATGGCGTTGCCCTCGCCGGCGCCCGAACCACCCCTGACCGGGCCGCGCTTGCGGTGGGACCTGTCGGAGGGCGTCGGGCCGGTGGAAGGGCCGTTCGCGGAACTGGGCGTGCCCGCCGGCGTTCGCTGGATCGTGGCCCGCACGGCGCAGCTTGCCGTGGAGACGAATGCCGCGGGACCGGCGCGGCTGACGCTGCGCTATCGCTGCCTGCTGCCGCGCCTGGGCATGCGCGTCACGCTGGATGGCGGTGCGACGAGCCTCGTCGATATCGAGGGCGGCGGTTTGCGGCAGGCGGGCGAGATCGAGCTGGACGTCACGCTGCGCGGGGGGATGAACGAGATCGCGCTGGCCTTCGATGGCGCGGTGCGGGAACCGGGCACGGGGCGCGACCTCGTGCTGTTGATCGAGCAGGCGCGGTTCGGCACTTGAGAACTTACCGCATCGCCCCCTTCAGCACCGTTCCCACCTCCTCGAGGATGGTTGGGTCGTCGATCGTCGGCGGTACGGCGTAGTCGTCGCCATCGGCGATCCGGCGCAGCGTCGCGCGCAGGATCTTGCCGGAGCGGGTCTTCGGCAGGCGGATGACGACGCGGGCTTCCTTGAAGGCCGCGACCGGGCCGATGCGGTCGCGGACCATGGCGACCAGCTCGCGGCCGATCTCCGCTTCGGCCTTCGTCACGCCGGATTTCAGCACGACCAGGCCGAGCGGCACCTGCCCCTTCAGCGTATCGCGCACGCCGACCACGGCGCATTCGGCAACATCGGGATGCGCGGCGAGCACTTCCTCCATCGCGCCGGTGGACAGGCGATGGCCCGCGACGTTGATGATGTCGTCGGTGCGGCTCATCACCCAGACATAGCCGTCCTCATCGATCAACCCGGCATCGGCGGTCGAGTAGTGGCCCGGGAAGGCCGAGAGATACGCCTCGCGGAAGCGGTCGTCGGCGTGGAACAGCGTCGGCAGGGATGATGGCGGCAGGGGCAGCCGAACGGCGAGGGAGCCGATCTGGCCGGGCGGGACTTCCCGGTTCGCCTCGTCCAGCACGACGACGTCGTATCCCGGCGCCGGCTTGCCGCCGGAACCCGGCTTCGTCGGGAACAGGCCGAGGCCGCGGAAATTGCCGGTGATGGTCCAGCCCGTCTCGGTCTGCCACCAATGGTCGACGACCGGCTTGCCGAGCAGGCGCTGCGACCAGGTGACGGTGTCCGGGTCGCAGCGCTCGCCGGCGAGGTACAGCGCGTCCAGTCGAGACAGGTCGTGGCGCCGCATCAGCGCGCCGTCCGGGTCTTCCTTCTTGATGGCGCGGATCGCGGTCGGCGCGGTGAACAGCACCTTCACGCCATGCTGCGCGCAGACGCGCCAGAAGGTGCCGGCATCGGGTGTGCCGACCGGCTTGCCCTCGAACAGCACAGTCGTGCAGCCGGCGAGCAGCGGCGCGTAGACGATGTAGGAATGGCCGACGACCCAGCCGACATCGGAGGCCGCCCAGAACACGTCGCCGGGCCCGACGCCGTAGACCAGGGACATGGAGTTGTGCAGCGCGACCGCGTGGCCGCCATTGTCGCGCAGGATTCCCTTCGGCGCCCCGGTCGTGCCGGAGGTGTAGAGGATGTAGAGCGTGTCCGTCGCCTCGACGGGGACGCACGGGTGTGGCGCGGCTGCGTCCATCGCGGCGAGCAGATCGGCATCGCGACCGGGCGTCAGCGCGCAGGGGTGTTCGGCGCGCTGCAGGATCAGCACCGCATCCGGCTTGTGTGGCGATAGGCCGATCGCGGCGTCGATCAGCGGCTTGTAGGCGACGACGCGGCCGGGTTCGAGCCCGCAGGACGCGGTGACGATCGCCTTCGGCGTCGCATCGGCGATGCGGGTGGCGAGCTCGGCCGCCGCGAAGCCGCCGAACACCACCGAATGCACGGCACCGAGACGCGCGCAAGCGAGCATGGCGATGGCCGCTTCCGGCACCATCGGCATGTAGACGATGACGCGATCGCCCTTGGCCACGCCGCGTGCCGCCAGCGCGCCGGCCAGCCGCGCGACGCGGTCGAGCAGGTCGGCATAGGTGATGGTCTCGACGCGCCCGGTCATCGGGCTGTCCCAGATGATGGCGGGCTGCAGCCCACGGCCGGCGGCGACGTGACGGTCGACGGCGTTGTGGCAGGTGTTCAGCTGCCCGCCGGGAAACCAGCGGCCATAGACGCCGAGGGAGGGATCGAAGATGCGCGCGGGCGGCGTGTCCCAATCGATGCCGCGTGCGGCGGCGGCCCAGTAGCCCTCCGGGTCGCGGCGCCAATCCGCGATGGTCGCATCGTAGCCTGCGGCGGCATCCATGGCGGCGTTTCCTGTCGTTGTCATCCCCGTCCCGCCGAGCCTGGACCGGCCGGCGCCGGGCAGGCAAGGGCCGGCAAAGAAAGGGGCGGCGCCGGTTGCCCGGCGCCGCCCCCTTCACGTCCGCACGGCCATCAATGCCGGACGGTGTCGCCTGCGTAGATGTCGCGATCCTTCGTCTCGGGTACGAAGAAGATGCCGATCACGACAGTCATCAGCGCGATGACGATCGGGTACCAAAGGCCGAAATAGACGTCGCCCGTCTGCGCGATCATGGCGAAGGCCGTCGCGGGCAGCAGCCCGCCGAACCAGCCATTGCCGATGTGATAGGGCAGCGACATCGAGGTGTAGCGGATGCGCGTGGGGAACAGTTCCACCAGTGCCGCCGCAATCGGGCCGTAGACCATGGTCACGTAGATGACGAGCAAAGTCAGTACGCCGATCAGGACGGCCGGTTGTTCGCGGAAGATGTCGAAGGGGTTCGACATCCGGACCACCGACGGGTTGGCCGCCGCCGGATAGCCGGCGGCCGTCAGCGCCGCGGACACCTGGCGGTTGAAGGCCGCCGCCGCGGGCCCGCGCTCGGCGGGAGCCATGTTACGCAGCTGCGGCGCCTCGATCATCGTGTTGTTGATCCGCACGCCGGCGCCGGCGCGCCCCGCCGCCTCCTCGACCGAATAGTTTACCGACGCGCGGGCCAGGGCGGCCTTGGCGATGTCGCAGGCATTGGTGAACTGCGCCGTGCCGGTCGGGTTGAACTGGAAGGAGCAAGTGGACCGATCCACGACAACCTGTACGGGGATGGTCTGGTGTGCGCGGTGCAGGTCCGGATTGGCTTCCGCGCTCAGCAGCTTGAACAGCGGGAAGTAGGTTAGCGCCGCGATCAGGCAGCCGCCGAGGATGATCGGCTTGCGGCCGATCTTGTCGGACAGCCAGCCGAAGAACACGAAGCCGCCCGAACCGAGCAGCAGCGACCAGGCGATCAGCATATTGGTGGTGAAGCTGTCCACCTTCAGCACCTGGCCGAGGAAGAACAGCGCGTAGAACTGGCCCGTGTACCAGACGACCGCCTGGCCGGCGACGAGGCCGAGCAGCGCGAACAGCGCGATCTTCGCATTCTTCCACTGGAAGAAGGCTTCCGTCAGCGGCGCCTTGGAATGCGTCCCTTCCGCCTTCATGCGCTGGAAGGCCGGGCTCTCCTCCATCTGGAGCCGGATCCAGACCGAGATGCCGAGCAGCAGGACGGACACCAGGAACGGAATGCGCCAGCCCCAGGCGGCGAAGGCCTCGGGGCCCAGCGCGATCTGGGTGAACAGGATCACGAGCAGCGAGAGGAACAGACCGGCCGTCGCCGTGACCTGGATGAAGGAGGTGTAGAAGCCGCGCCGGCCCTGAGGCGCATGTTCCGCCACATAGGTCGCCGCGCCGCCGTACTCGCCGCCTAGGGCGAGCCCCTGGAGCATGCGCAGGAGAATGAGGATGACCGCGGCCGAGATGCCGATGCTCGCGGAGGTGGGCAGGATGCCGACCAGGAAGGTCGAGGTGCCCATGATCACTATGGTGATGAGGAAGGTGTACTTCCGCCCCACCAGGTCGCCCAGCCGGCCGAACACCAGAGCCCCGAAGGGCCGCACCAGGAAGCCGGCGGCGAAGGCCAGCAGCGCGAAGATGTTGCGCGTAGCCTCGTTGAACATTGGCTGCCCGTCAGCGCCGAGCGGATTGAAGAAGTTCGCGCCGATCACCGCCGCCAGCGAACCGAACAGATAGAAGTCGTACCATTCGAACACGGTGCCGAGAGAGGATGCGATGATGACCTTGCGCTCCTCCCTCGTCATGGGACGAACGGCTTCGTCAGCCTTCATCGTCGCGGAGCTCATGGACTTCCCCCTCCGGCTTTGCCGGCCTTGTGTCGTTGTGCCGGTCTCGACCCAAGCCACACGCGCCGGCCCCGATCGACGAATCCAACCGGTTAATTGCGCCCAAAGCCATGGCCCAACGCAAGCATCAGCTTTTCCGCCGCGCGATTTTCGCACGGGCGATGCTGCGAGAGCGCAGGGTACCGGGGATTGAGGGACGGAAGCGGCCCCTCGATTACTTGGTTACGAAGGCCTTTTCGAGCACGTAAGTACCCGGCGCGTGGTTCGAGCCTTCCTGGAAGCCGCGTGCCTCGAGGATCGCCTTCATGTCGCGGTTCATCGCTTCCGACCCGCAGAGCATGACCCGGTCATGCGCCGGATCGAGCCCCGGCAGGCCGAGATCGGCGAAGAGGCGGCCGGACTCGATGAGGGTGGTGACACGGCCCTGGTGGTGGAACGGCTCACGCGTCAGGGAGGGATAGTAGACGAGCTTCCCGGCGACGATCTCGCCGAGGAACTCATGCGCCGGCAGTTCGGTCTCGAACAGGGCGCGATGCGCCAGTTCCCTGGCCTCGCGCACCGTATGGACGACGACGACCTTCTCGTAGCGGTCATAGACGTCGGGTTCGCGCGCCAGCGACAGGAAGGGCGCGAGCCCCGTTCCGGTCGCCAGCAGCCACAGCGTCCGGCCGGGCAGCAGGTTGTCGGTGACCAGCGTTCCGGTCGGCTTCCGGCCGATCAGCACGATATCGCCCACCGCGACATGCTGCAGCCGCGAGGTGAGAGGGCCCTCCTGCACCTTGATCGAGAGGAATTCCAGTTCCTCGTCCCATGTCGGGCTCGCCATGGAGTAGGCGCGAACCAGCGGCTTGCCGTTCACCATCAGTCCGATCATCGCGAATTCGCCTGCGCGGAAGCGAAACGCCGTGTCCCGCGTGCAGCGGAACGAGAATTGTCGGTCGGTCCAGTGATGCACCCAGGTCACGCGCTCCCCGAAGAAGGCAGGGGGAATGGCGGGCGCGGCAGTGGGCATGGCGGCATCGTTCATGACAGGGATGTTGTGCTGCGCTGCGGCAATCTGTGCAACAGGAATGCCACCATCTTGTGCCGCGGCTGACGCGCGGCTTTCCTGCCCGCCATGCAGGACCTGCCCCCGGGGATCCCCGCCGATCCCGAGACCACCCCGCCCGTCGGCCCTCGCGTCGATGTCACGCCTCGCCCGCTGCCGCCGCGCGTGCCGCATCGCGGTGTGTCGGTGGATCTGGAGCCCCTTCATGTGCGCCACGCGCCCGAGTTGTTTCTCGCCGCGCAGGGCCAGCCGGGCGACGATTCCTGGGCATATATGGGTTACGGCCCCTTCGCCGCCGAGGCCGCCATGCGCAGCCACGTCGGCGCGATGGCATCGGCGCACGACCCGATGGCCTGGGCCGTCCGGCCCCATGTGACGGGCACCGCCGACGGCTGGCTGACGCTGATGGAGATCTTCCCGTCGAGCGCGCATATCGAGATCGGCAACATCTGGTTCTCGCCCCGCATGCAGCGGTCCCGCGCGGCGACCGAGGCGATGTTCCTGCTGATGCGCCATGCGATGGACGAGCTCGGCTATCGCCGCCTGACCTGGAAGTGCAACGCGCTCAACATGCCGTCCCGCCGCGCCGCCGATCGTCTCGGCTTCACCTATGAGGGTACGCTGCGCAACGTGCTGGTGGTGAAGGGCCGTAGGCGCGACACCGCTTGGTTCTCCATCCTCGATGAGGAATGGCCGGCCCGCCGGGACGCCATCGCCGCCTGGCTGGACGCGGCCAACTGGGGGGCAGACGGCAGGCCGAAGCGGAGCCTCGCGACCTTCCGCGCGTGATTTCGTGGAATGGCGGCCGCATTTCCGCTACATGACGGGATGGAAACGCTGAGCGGGAGGAAACCGCCATGGCCGACCCGTCACTCGGTGAGATCGTTAGCTGGGCCTTCATCCTCGGCACGATCGTTTTTGTCGTCGCGCAGCGGCTCGGTGCGGGCCCGGCCGTGGTGGCGGCGATGCTGGTCGCGCTGGGCACCAAGGCCGCGCTGCTGAACCTGAACTGAGGTCACGGCGCGGGGGAGCTCCCCGGCATGCCGATCGCCGCCTGAACACTGTCCCGCCACTGCCGCCGCAGCGTCACACCGATGTAATCCACGCGCGCTACCCCCGCGCCGCTTTTGCATTTCGGGGGTTCCATGCGCCGACTTCTTCTCGCCACTGCCATACTGGCCGCCGGTCCGGCCCTGGCCGACCAGCGCTTCGAGGCGACGCTCGCCGGCCACGCCGTGCTGCCGGCGGCGACCTTCGTCGCGCCCCCTGAGGGCGCGCCGCCGGGCTTCGCCGTTTCCGGCCGCTTCACGGGCGCCGGCAATGTCCGCAACGAGCAGGTCGGCAGCGCGCCGGGCGATACCGGCCCGGCCTATGGCAGCCGCCGCACGGGGCTCTCGCTGCCCTTCAACGGCCAGCCGGTGCAGGGCTTCTCGGGCATCAAGCCCGTCGCCAACGAACCGGGCGCCTATTGGGTGCTGACCGACAACGGCTTCGGCAACCGCCGCAACAGCGCCGACGCGCTGCTGATGTTCCACAAGGTGCGGCCGGACTTCCGCACCGGCCAGGTGACCGTCGAGCGCACCATCTTCCTGTCCGACCCGAACCGGGTGATTCCCTTCCCGATCGTGACAGACGCGACGCCGACCCGCGTGCTGACCGGCGCGGATTTCGACCCGGAATCCATCCAGCCCATGGCCGATGGCAGCTTCTGGATCGGCGAGGAGTTCGGACCCTTCCTGATCCATGTCGATGCGCAGGGGCGCGTGCAGCGCGTCGTCGAGACGATGCTCGACGGCCAGCCGCTGCGCTCGCCAGACAACCCCGCCTTCTCGATCCCGGCGACACCGACGCAGGGCGTGCCGTTCCGCGTGCGTCGCTCGGGCGGGTATGAGGGCATGGCCGCCTCGCCGGACGGGTCGCGGCTCTATGCCCTGCTCGAACAGCCGCTCTACGCCCCGAATTCCGACCAGGCCGAGGGCGCCTTCCTCCGCATGCTGGAATTCGACACGGCCCGCGCTGCCTGGACCGGCCGCACCATGCGCTATCGCCTTGAGCCCGGTGCGACGGCGATCGGCGACTTCAACATGATCGACGACCGCCGCGCGCTGATCATCGAGCGTGACAACGGGGAGGGCGATCCGGGCCTCGCCTGCGCGCAGGGCCAGACCTCCAGCGCCGAGCGCCCCTGCACGCCGGCCCCGGCGCGGCATAAGCGCATCTACCTGGTCGACCTCGGCGACGTTGATGCGGACGGCTTCGTGCGCAAGATCGGCCATATCGACCTGATGGCCATCCGGGACCCGAACGGCGTCGCGCGGCAGCGTGGGGACCGGCCGGCCAATGCGCCGAACGACCGCTTCACCTTCCCGTTCTTCACCATCGAGGACGTGGCGATGGTCGATGCCGACCACATCATTGTCGCCAACGACAACAACCTGCCGTTCAGCGCCGGCCGCCACCTGACGCGCGCCGACGACAATGAGTTCATCCTGCTGCGCGTGCCGGAATTCCTGCGCGCCCGCTGACCGGGACGGCATCGTATCGGGCGGCCCTCCGCCCGGTACGTGCCACAGCGCGGTCGCGTGGGCGGCCACAGCCGGCGATCGCCGGCATCGGCCGACGTGCATGACGTGACCGCATCGAACATTGTGATCCTCCGTGGATGCGGCAGCGCCTCTCTCCGGTTGTCAGCGCGGCACGGCTGCTTCACCCTTACGTGACCAGCGACGGGGGATACACATGACGGACGATCCGGTGGGCGCCTTCGTGCCCGGCACGCGGGTGCAGCGCGCCGGCGCCGCAACCGGACCGCTCGTTGGCTTCTCCTTCGCGGTCAAGGATCTGTATGACATCGCCGGCGATGTTACCGGCTACGGCAATCCGGACTGGGCCCGGACGCATGGGCCTGCGACCGGCGACGCGGTCGTCGTCACCGCGCTGCTCGAGGCCGGCGCGCGGCTCGCCGGCAAGACCAAGACGGTCGAACTCGCCTATGGCCTGACCGGGGAGAATGTCTGGTACGGCACGCCGACCAACCCGGCGGCGCCGGACCGGTTCCCGGGCGGTTCGTCCTGCGGCTCGGCGGCGGCGGTCGCGGCCGGGCTGGTCGACATCGCCATGGGCTCCGACACCGGCGGGTCCGTGCGAATTCCCGCCTCCTATTGCGGCATCTACGGCATCCGGCCGTCCTGGGGCGCGGTCAGCCTGACCGGTGCCTGTCCGCTCGGTCCGGCTTTCGACACCGCCGGCTGGTTTGCCGCCACGGCCGGGATGTTGCGCCGCGCCGGGGACGTGCTGCTGCCGCCCGCCGGCACCGTGGCGGCCACGGGGCCGCTGCTGAAGGTTCAGGACGCCTGGGTCAATGCCGAGCCCGCGACGGCTGCTGCCCTCGCCCCGGCGCTGGCCGCCGCGGAGCGCCTGTGCGGCCCGGCGCTGCCTATCCATCTGGCGCCCGAAGGGCTTGGCGCATTGTACGAGGGCTTCCGCTGCGCCCAGGCCGCTGAGGCCTGGACGAGCCTCGGCCCCTGGATCGAGGCGACGGGCCCGAGCTTCAGCCCGGCGGTGAGGGACCGTTTCGCCGCGGCGAAGGCGATGGACCCCGCCAAGGTCGCCGCCGGCCGTGCGCTGCGCCGGGTGATTCAGGCCCGCCTGGGCGCGCTACTGGCCGGCGGGGCGGTGCTGGTCTATCCGACATCCCCGATGCCGGCGCCGCTGCTGAGCGCGAGCCCGGCCGACCAGAATGCGGTGCGGGAGAAGACCATGGGTGTGACGGCAATCGCGGGCCTCGGCGGCCTGCCCGAGGTGACGCTGCCTGCCGGCCGGGTGCAGGGTGCGCCGGTTGGGCTGTCGCTTGTCGGCGCGCCGGGCACCGACCAGTCGTTGCTCGCCCTCGCCGTGGCGCTCGCCCGCGCCGCCGGGTTGCCCGCATGACCGCGCAGCTGCGCGACGCCACCTCGGCCGATATCCCGGCGATCGCCGCGATCTACGCTCACCACGTCCTGCACGGCACCGGCACGTTCGAGGAAGTGCCGCCGGACGACGCCGAGATGGCCGACCGCATCGCGAAGGTGCAGGCGGCGGGCTGCGCCTGTCTGGTGGCCGAGCAGGACGGGCTGGTGCTCGGCTTCGGCTACTTCGCGCCGTTCCGCGGGCGTGCCGCCTATCGCTTCACCGCGGAAGACTCGATTTACGTCCGCGACGACATTCGCGGCCAGGGCGTGGGCAAGGCGCTGGTGGCCGAGCTCCTCGCGCGGGCGGAGGCCATGGGCATCCGCCAGATGGTCGCCGTGATCGGCGATTCCGAGAATGTCGGCTCGATCGGGCTGCACGTCTCGCTGGGCTTCCGCCAGGTTGGCGTGCTGAAGGCCGTGGGGATGAAGTTCGGCCGCTGGGTCGACGTGGTGCAGATGCAGAAGGCGCTGGGCGAGGGCGACCGCACCCTGCCTTCCTGAGCCGCGTTGCGTGGCGCGTCGCAGCCCACCATCTAAGGATGGAGCGCGACGGAGACATCGACCCATGCCCGCGACCGACCCCAAGGCATTCATCGAGCGGGCGATGCTCGATCCACCCTCCGTCTTCGCGACGCCGGAGGCGGTGCTGGCGGAGGATAGGCTGAGCAAGCAGCAGAAGATCGAGATCCTGCGTCGCTGGATGAATGATGCGGCGAGCGTGTCGGTCGCCGTGGAGGAAGGCATGCCCGGCAACGAGGACGCGCTGGCGCGGCGGGTCGTCCTGGCCTTGCAGCAGATCGCGGGCCCGCTCGACCTCGAGCATTCTGGACCGAACAAGCAGCGCGGCCTGCCGCGCGACGCCGTCGAGCCCGACGGCGGCTAACCATCCGGCGGGCGTGTAGAGTTACCATCACGTCGTCGGCAAGCGCGGCCTCGACCGCTGCGCGCTTCTGGCCGCTGGGTCGATGTCGTGCAGATGCAGAAGGCGCTGGGGGAAGGGGAAAGGACCCTGCCCCCTGGCTGACAGGCGCCGCGCCGCGGATCAGGCCGCCCAGCCGAGTTCCCGCATGGCCCAGCCGGCATTCCAGACCTTGGTCATGTGCCGGATACGGCCATCCTGGAACTGCATCGCATAGACATAGTCCGTGTCGGTGTGCTTGCCGGTCGGCGCCATCGGACCGCCCGGGCCCGTATGCGTGCCGTGAAACGTCGCGACGGCCACGACGCAGTCCTGCGCCGCGTCCGTGACGAAGGCCTTCAGCGTGTAGCGGCCATCCGGGATGAACCCGATCAGCCCCTGCATCCAGTCGCAGTAGTCGCGCAGGCTGCGCGTGTCGGCCAGCGGTTCGGCCTGTGCGGCGAAACTGGCGTCGGGGTGGCAATGGGCGGCGCAGGCGGCCCAGCCCTTGCCGGCCTCACAGGCCTCGAAGAACGCGGTTGCGGTCTCGGTGATCGATGCCATGGCGCGTCTCCCTTTCGGAGCGGGCGCAGGAGCCGTCTCCTGCGGCCATCGGCATCCTGGCAGCGAATTCGATACGATGGGCGATTATCCGGGTGCGACGCGGAAGCGCGAGGCCGTCAACGGGTCGTGCGCCAAGGCGTACTCGACCTCCGCGCGGCCGGCCGGCGACGCGCCCACGACCAGGACGCGCTCGAACCAGCCGCTGCGGCCGCGCACCCGGCTCTGGAACAGCCGGTCGAGCGCTATGGCAGCGCCGCTGCGCCCGGCGCAGCAGGCGCATCCCACGGCGTGGTTGACGGTCGGCAGGAAGCTGTCGATGACCAGGGCGGCGGTGCCGGCAGGCGGTTCTCCCTCGGCGAGCACGGCCGCGGGCCGGGCGGCGGCGAGCGCACCCGCCAGCGCCTCGGCGTCGGGGAGCACGGTCAGCGGTATCCGGGCGTCGATCGACCAGGCCATGATGTGCTGGACATAAGGATATCTTTATGACTATGTCCAGCCCATCATGGATGAGCTGCTCACCCAACTTCGCGCAGCGGCCGAGCCAACCCGGCTTCGCCTGCTCGCGCTCTGCGCGCGCGGCGCTTGGTGCGTGTCGGATCTGGTGGCGATCCTCGGGCAATCCCAGCCGCGGCTATCGCGCCACCTGAAGCTGCTGGTCGAGGCCGGGCTTCTCGCACGCACGCCCGAAGGCGCCAATGCCTGGTTCCAGGTGCCGCCGGAGGCCGACCTCGCGCGCCAGATCCTGGCACGGCTGCCGGAGGACGATCTGCTGCTCGCCGCCGATCGTCGTGCCGCCGCCCGGCTGGCCGCCGAGCGCGCGCGCGCGGCCTCGGATTCCTTCCGCCGTCACGGCGCCGATTGGGACGAGATGCGCGCGCTGGACCTGCCCGGCGCCGAGATCGAGGCGGCACTGTTGGATGCGCTGCCGGCGCAGGTCGGCCGGCTGCTGGATATCGGCTGCGGCACGGGCGGGCTGCTGGAGCGGCTGGCGTCGCGCATCGAGGAAGGGCTGGGCGTCGATGCCTCCCGCGACATGCTCGCGCTGGCGCGGACCCGGCTCGCCGAGCGCGGCGTGCCGCATGTCGCGGTGCGGCAGGCCGATATGTACCGGCTGCCGCTCGCCGATGGATCCTTCGACGCGGTCACGTTGCAGATGGTGCTGCATTATGCCGAGGACCCTGCCGCGGCGCTGACCGAAGCCGGGCGCGTGCTGAAGCCGGGTGGCGTGCTGCTCCTGGTCGACCTCGCGCCGCATGACCGCGCCGATCTGCTTGGCGCCCACGCGCATCGCTGGCCGGGCTTCGACGATGCCGAGATTGCGGGCTGGCTCGGTGCGACCGGCTGCGTGCCGGCGCGCAGCCTGACGATTCCGGGCGCGCTGCCCGTCCGCCTCTGGGTCGCGGAACGCAAGACCCATCCTGCTTTGACCGCCTGAGGCTGTTGTCCATGTCCCGTCCCCACCTGCTCGATGCCCTGCGCGACCGCGTGCTTCTGTGTGACGGCGGCATGGGCAGCCGCGTGCAGGTGATGGACCTCGACGTCGATCGCGACTTCTGGGGGAAGGAGAACTGCACGGACGTGCTGGTGCTGTCGCGCCCGGATGTCGTGCGGGAGATCCATCGCGGCTATTACGAGGCCGGCGCCGACATGGTGCTGACCAACACCTTCGGCGGATCGCCGGTCACGCTCGGCGAGTTCGAGCTGGAGGATCGCGCCTTCGAGCTCAACAAGAACGCCGTTGAGATCGCGCGCGAGGCGGCGGAGAGTTTTGCTGATGGCCGGCACCGCTGGGTGATCGGCGACATAGGCCCGGGGACGAAGCTGCCGAGCCTCGGCAATATCGCGTATGACGCGCTGGAAGCGGCGCTGCTCGTGCAATGCCGCGGCCTGATCGCCGGCGGTGCCGACGCGCTGCTGACCGAGACGAACCAGGACACGCTGTTCATCAAGGCCGCCGTCAACGCCGCGAAGATCGCGAAGGCGGAAGCGAAGTCCGACGTCCCGGTCTTCGTGCAGGTGACGGTCGAGACGACCGGCACGCTGCTGGTCGGCCCGGATATCGGCGCGGCGGCGGCGGTGGTGCATTCGCTCGACGTGCCGCTGATCGGGCTGAACTGCGCGACGGGGCCGCAGGAGATGGCGGAACATGTCCGCTTCCTGTCGCAGAACTGGCCGGGATTCGTCTCCTGCCAGCCCAATGCGGGGCTGCCGGAACTGGTCGATGGCAAGACTCATTACCCGCTGGGCGCGGCGGAACTCGCCAGCTGGATGGAACGCTTCGTCACCGAGGATGGCGTGAACCTGATCGGCGGTTGCTGCGGCACCTCCACGCCGCATATCCAGGCGCTGGATGCGATGCTGCGGAAGCTCGGCGGCGGCGCGCATCGCCCGGCGCCGGTCGCGCGGAAGTCGTTCTGGGTGCCGTCGGTCGCCTCGCTCTACACCGCCGTGCCGCTGCGCCAGGAGAATGCGTATTTCTCCATCGGCGAACGCTGCAACGCCAACGGGTCCAAGGCGTGGCGGGAACGCCAGGCGGCCGGCGACTGGGATGGCTGCGTCGCGATGGGGCGCGAGCAGGTGGGGGAGGGGTCGAACTCCCTCGACATCTGCACCGCCTTCGTCGGCCGCGACGAGATGGCCGAGATGAACGAGGTCATCAAGCGGTTCACCTCGTCGGTGAACGCGCCGCTGGTCATCGATTCCACCGAGACGCCGGTGATCGAGGCCGCGCTGAAGCTGCATGGCGGCAAGCCGATCATCAACTCCATCAACTTCGAGGATGGCGAGGGCCATGCGACGGATCGCATGATCCTAGCGAAGAAGTTCGGCGCCGCAGTCATCGCCCTGACGATCGACGAAGTCGGCATGGCGAAGACCGCCGAGGACAAGCTGCGCATCGCGACGCGGCTGGTGGAATTCGCCTGTGACATGCATGGGATGCCGCAGTCGGACCTGCTGATCGATCCGCTGACCTTCACCATCGCGACGGGCAATGAGGACGACCGCAAGCTCGGCCAGTGGACGCTGGAAGGCATCCGCGCGATCCGGGAGAAGTTCCCGGACATCCAGATCATCCTGGGCCTGTCGAACATCTCCTTCGGCCTGAACCCCGCCGCACGGCATGTGCTGAACTCGGTGTTCCTCGATCATGCGGTGAAGGCCGGCATGACCGGCGCCATCGTGCATGTGTCGAAGATCAAGCCGCTGCACCTGATCCCGCCCGAGGAGGTGCAGGTCGCCGAGGACCTGATCTTCGACCGCCGCCGCGAGGACTACGACCCGCTGCAGAAGATGCTGGAGATCTTCTCCGGCCGGAAGGCGGCCGACAGCACCAAGAAGGTCCGAGCCGAGACGGTCGAAGGCCGGCTCAAGGACCGCATCGTCGATGGCGACCGCAAGGGGCTGGACGACGAGTTGGCCGATGCGCTCGCCAAGGGCATCGCGCCGCTGTCGATCATCAACGACGTGCTGCTGGACGGCATGAAGGTGGTGGGCGAGCTGTTCGGCGCCGGCAAGATGCAGCTGCCCTTCGTGCTCCAATCCGCGGAGACGATGAAGGCCGCCGTCGCCTATCTCGAACCCCACATGGAACGCATCGCGGGGCAGGAGAAGGGGACGATCGTGCTCGCCACCGTGAAGGGTGACGTGCACGACATCGGCAAGAACCTCGTCGACATCATCCTGACGAACAACGGCTATCGCGTGGTGAACCTCGGCATCAAGGTGCCGCTGGCCGACATGGTCGCCGCCGCGAAGGAGCACCGCGCGCATGCCATCGGCATGTCCGGCCTGCTGGTGAAGTCCACCGTGGTGATGCGCGAGAATCTCGAGGAGATGTCACGCCAGAACCTCGACATTCCGGTGATGCTCGGCGGGGCTGCGCTGACCCGGAACTATGTCGAGGAGGATTGCGTGAAGTCCTATGCCTCGGGCCGCGTCGCCTATGCGCGCGATGCCTTCGACGGGCTGCACCTGATGGACAAGGTCGTCGGCAACGGCTTCGACGACTACCTGGCCGCGTTGCAGGCGAAGCGCGTCGGCAAGTCGCGCAACGAACGCCGCACGCTTGGCACGGCGGATCCGCGCGGCTTCGCGCCGGTGGACGTCAACACCGTCCAGACCCGCCGCCGCCGCGTGAACACCGAGACGAAGACGCCCGCCCCGCCCTTCTGGGGCGCCCGCGTCATCGAGGCCGCGCCCAAGGCCATCGTGCCCTTCATCAACGAGCGCAGCCTGTACCAGTTCCAGTGGGGCTTCCGGAAACAGGGCCGCTCGCTGGAGGATTTCCTCGGCTGGGCGAAGCAGGAGCTGCGCCCGGTGCTGCAACGCATGCTGCGCATCACCGGCGAGCAGAACATCCTCCGGCCCCAGGCCATCTACGGCTACTGGAAATGCGCGGGGCAGGGCAACGACCTGATCCTGTTCGAGGAAGATGGTGTGACCGAAGCCACCCGCTTCACCCTGCCGCGCCAGCCGAAGGAAGACGGCGAGTGCATCGCCGATTTCGTGACCGACGTGGATGACGGCCGCGACGTGATCGGCCTGCAGGTCGTGACCGTGGGCCAGAAGGCGTCCGACGTCGCGCGGGAATGGTTCGAGGAGAACCGCTACCAGGACTACCTCTACCTCCACGGCCTGTCGGTCGAGATGGCCGAGGCCATGGCCGAATACGTCCACAAGCGCATCCGCGCCGAATGGGGCTTCGCGGGTGAGGATGACCGCGACATGGACAGGATGCTCCAGCAGGGCTACCGCGGCGGCCGCTACTCCTTCGGCTACCCGGCCTGCCCGCGGCTGGAGGACCAGGTGCCGCTGCTGAAGCTGCTCGGCGCCGATCGGATCGGCGTCACGATCAGCGACGAATGGCAGCTCCACCCCGAGCAATCGACCAGCGCCATCGTCCTGCATCACCCGCGCGCGAAGTACTTCTCCGTCTAGGCGGGGGCGGGTAAACCCCGCCTATGGTGGAAGGCAGGTTGAATCGGGCGGCGACGCTGGCCATCGGCAGCGTCGTGGTGTCGCTGGCGGTGCTCGCGCTGAAGACGCTCGCCTGGTGGCTGACCGGGTCGGTCGCGCTGCTGGCCGATGCGCTGGAGAGCATCGTCAATGTCGGCGCCGCCATCGCGGCGCTGGTCGCCGTCACCTATTCCGCCCTGCCGGCCGACGACAACCATCCTTATGGTCACGCCAAGGCGGAGTATTTCTCCGCCGTGCTGGAAGGCGCGCTGATCATCGTCGCGGCGCTGCTGATCCTGAACGAATCCTGGAAGGCGTTCCTGGCCCCGCGCGCCCCCGAGCAGGCCGGGCTCGGCCTTGCCATTTCGGCCTTCGCCAGCGCGCTGAATGCCGGCTGGGCGACACTGCTGATGCGCCGGGGCCGGGCCATGCGGTCCCCGGCGCTGATGGCGGATGCGCGCCATCTCTGGTCGGACGTCATCACCTCGATCGGCGTCATCATCGGCGTTGGGCTCGTGGCCATGACGGGCCTTCTCTGGCTCGATCCGCTGGTCGCGGCACTGACGGCGCTGAACATCCTGTTCTCCGGCTTCCGGCTGGTGCGCGAAAGCGTCGGAGGGCTGATGGACGAGGCAGTGGCGCCGGCGACCATGGAGCGTATCCGCGCCATCGTCGCCGAACAGGCGGAAGGCGCGCTGGAGGCGCATGACCTCCGGTCCCGCCACGCCGGCCGCTTCACCTTCCTGGAATTCCACCTGGTCGTGCCGGGCGCGATGACCGTGCGCGAATCTCACGACATCTGCGACCGGATCGAGGCCGCGCTGAAGGCTGAGTTGCAGACCGCGATCATCACCATCCATGTCGAGCCGGAGGGCAAGGCCAAGCAGAAGGGCGTGCCTGTCCTGTGACCGCGGGGCCGCGCCGCCGCGCCCGCCCGGACCGCGAGCCGATGCTGGACGTGGCGCCGGGCGGCGGCACGGAAGGTCGCGCAGCGCTGGCGCGGCCGGGCCGCGCCGCATTCCGGCGCGCGGTCACCGTCACAGGCTCGGCCGCACTCCACGCCGCGGCACTTGCGGCGCTGGTCTTCTGGCCGATCAGCGACCCGGTGGAGGAACCGGGGCAGGTCGGCAGCGTCGCCCTGGTCTTCGCGGAAACGGTGGCCGAAGCCGGCGGGGGCGGGGTGCCGCCGGCACCACCCGCGCCGCCGGCGCCACCGACACCGCCCGCCCCGGCTGCGACGCCGGCGGCTCCACGGCCACCTTCGCCGCC
>NZ_JAAEDI010000022.1 GCF_018129025.1 Neoroseomonas terrae
GGGGTGCGTGCCGCCTGCTCGCGCGGCAGCGGCCGCACGTCGATCTCCTTCAGCAGGCCACCGACGCCCATCGCCATCACGTCGCGCCCTGTCACGGCCAGGCCCGCGAACAGCCGCTGCAGCACCCAGTCGAAGCCGTTCAGCTTCGGGCTGCGCGCGCAGCCCGGCAGCACCATGGCGGGAATGTCGCCAATGCGGCCGAGGCACAGCAGGTTTCCCGGATCGACCGGCATGCCGAAATGGTCGATCACCCCGCCCGCGCGAACGATGGCGGCGGGGCCGACATCGCGTCGGTCCACCACGGCGGACGCCCCCGCGATCAGCAGCATCTCCGCCCCGGCACGGCGCAGCCGGCCGAGCGCTTCGGCGACCGGTCCTTCATCATGGCGGGCGCGTTCCACCGGCAGCAGGCTGCCGCACAGTGCCTCGACGCGGGAAGCGGTCGCCTCCACCGCGCCTTCCATGACGCTTTCCTTGTCCTTGATGCCCGGAATCTCGGTCAGGACCAGCCCGACCTTCAGCGGCCGAAAGGGGTGGATGGCGAAAGGGGAGCCGTTGCGGCGCGCTAGCGCCTCGGTCACCGCCAGCACCGGGCCGGGCACGGCGAAGGGGATGATCTTGATGGTCGCCACCATCTCCTTCGCCGACACCACGGTGTGGTTCGGCAAGGTGGCGATGGTCACGCTCTCATCCACCGTGTTGATGGTGTCGATGCGCTTCGCATCCAGCACCAGCAGCCCCGCCGTCTCGGCGAGGAGGTTCACGCGCCCCGTCACGGCGCGGGACTTCGCGACATGGGTCGCCAGCACCGCCTGGGCGATGCGGTCTGCCGCCTCGTCCTCCGGCACGTCGCCGGCCTCGAGCCGGGCGGTGATCACCTCCCGCTTCCCGCCAGCGCGGATGCTGGCGATCGCGTCGTCGTCCAGCACCGTGCCCTTCTTCAGCACCTTGCCGTTGAGGCGCAGCGAATGAGCCAGGACGGCGCCCTTGGCCTCGTCCAGCGGAGTCGGGCCGAAGATCATGCGCCAACGCCAATGCTGACCCGGGGCTCCGCGGGGGCGGGCAGGGGGCGTGGCTCGCCGAGGGCCGCGCCGCGCCGGGCGGCAACGATTTCCGCCATGACGGACAGCGCGATCTCGGGCGCCGTTACCGCCTCGATGTCGAGACCGACGGGGGCATGGATGCGCGCCAACGCTTCCGTGCCGTGGCCGAGCTCCGTCAGCCGCGCGACACGCTTCGCATGCGTCCGCCGGCTGCCGAGCGCACCGATGTAGAACGCGTCCGACCTCAGCGCGGCATCGAGCGCCGGATCGTCGAGCTTCGGATCATGCGTCAGCGTGACGACGGCCGTTCGCCCATCAGGCTTCAGCACCGCCATGGCGTCGTCCGGCCAGTCGGTGTTGAGCGTTACGCCAGGCAGCCGTTCCTCGGTCGCGAAGGCGCGGCGCGGATCGACCACGATCATCTGGAACCCGAGCGGGGCGGCCATCGGCGCCATCGCCTGCGCGATGTGCACGGCGCCAACCACGATGATGCGCAGTGGCGGATTGTGCGGGTGGACGAACCACGGCTCGCCCCCGATCGTCAGGGTGCCGGCCTTCTCGGAACCCAGCGCGGCACGCGCCGCCTCGGCCAGCGCGTCCGACACGGCGTCGAGCGGCCACAGATGCTCCGCGCCATCGGTCAACCGCGTCAGCAGCACGACGGGCCGCTGGGCGGCGCGTTCCTCCTGCAAGCGGGCGAGCGTCGCCGCCTTCACGTCAGCGGCTCCACGAACACCTTCACCTTGCCGCCGCAGGACAGGCCGACTTCCCAGGCGCGCTCATCCGAGACGCCGAAGTCGAGAAGCTGCGGCGAGCCCGAGGCCATCGCCTGCTTCGCAGCATCCGCCACGGCGCCCTCGATGCAGCCGCCGGAGACGGAGCCCATCAGCTTGCCTGACGCCGTGACCGCGAGGCGCGAGCCCGGCGGTCGAGGGCTGCTGCCCCAGGTCTCGACCACGGTGGCGATCGCCACCTGTTCGCCCGCCGCGCGCCATGCGGCTGCGGTGGCCAGGATGTCTTCGGAATTGGTGAGGTCGGTCGTCATGCCGCCATCCTCCTCCCGCGCTGCGCGGCGGGTTGCCGGTCGGATAGCGTGGCAACCAGGTCGCGCAGGCTGTTCAGGTTGTGGACCGGGCGGAAGTCGTCCACATGCGGAAGCATCGCCCGGATACCCTGCGATTTGGGCTGGAATCCCGCGAAGCGCAACAGCGGGTTCAGCCAGATCAGCCGGCGGCAGGATCCGCGCAGGCGCGCGGTCGCCTCGGCCAGCCCCTGCGCGCCTTCGCGGTCCAGCCCGTCGGTGATCAGCAGCACCACCGCCCCCTGGCCCAGCACGCGCCGCCCCCAGAGCCGGTTGAACAGCGCGAGGCTCTCACCGATCCGCGTGCCGCCTGACCAGTCCGGGACGATGTGGGAGATCATCTCGAAGGCGATCTCCGGGT
Organism: Neoroseomonas terrae; assembly: GCF_018129025.1. Lineage (GTDB taxonomy): Bacteria > Pseudomonadota > Alphaproteobacteria > Acetobacterales > Acetobacteraceae > Neoroseomonas > Neoroseomonas terrae. Next base: position 2,486 of record NZ_JAAEDI010000022.1, read on the forward strand.
CGCGATGCTTGAGCTGCCGCGTGACATTGGTCAGCCGCGTGCCGAACAGGAAGGTATGGACGCGGTCGCGGTCATTCGCGACTGCGTGCAGGAAATGCAGCATGATCTGCGCGTAGCGCGCCATGCTGCCGCTGATGTCGCAGAGCACGACGAGCGGTGGCGGGCGCGTCACGCGGCGGCGGCGGGCGAGGTCGAGGATTTCGCCGCCCGTGCGAAGCGACTGCCGGACGGTCGCGCGGAGGTCCGCCGTGGGGCCGAAGGGGTCCGGCCGGAAGCGGCGCGTGCGCTGCTCATCCAGCGGCAGGGTCAGGCGCCGGATCTCCTGCTTCGCGGCAGCGATCTCGGCCGCTGACATCGCCTCGAAATCCATCGACTGAAGGCGCTCGCGCTCGCTGACCGTGAAGGTCATGTCCTGCTGCGGCGGTGGTTCCTCGGGTGCCTTCGGCTTCGGCCGGTTCTCCTGAATCGCCTCGGCGAGGCGGCGGGAGGCCGGCGGCGGCTTCTCGTCCTTCGGCTTGTTGGCGTCCATCAGCGCCATGGCGGCGGCATGGGCAGCGGCTTCCGGATCGCGCCAGAACAGGGCGAAGGCCTGGTCGAAGATCTCGAAATGCTCGCGCTTGTGGACCATCACGCTGCGCAACGCGGCATGAACCTGGCGACGATCCGCGAGGTCGATCTCCGTCAGCGCGCCGAGCCCCGCGATCGCTTCCCCGGGGCCGAGCGGCAGGCCGGTGCGACGCAGCAGCCGCGTGAAGGCGAGCAGGTTGTCTGCGAGATGCCCGGCCGGCGTACTCAGGCCGCGCGGTGCGATGATGCGGGTCGGGTCGCGGTCGAGAACCATCCGGCGGCGCGGCTTTCGTGGATTTGAGGACGATAGCCGCTTTCCGCGTGCCTCCCAAGCTTCCGCCTCCGCGCGGTTTACGCTGCGGTGCGGAAACCCGCCCGACGTCCCGGCGTTGCGCAGATGGCAGCTTCACATCTCAGGAGGTCACGTTGTCGATACGACAGGCTGCGCCGCGTCGCGGTTTCGCGCCGGGGGTGCAGCGATGATCCTCCGTCGCCGCCACCTCGCTCTACTCGGGGTCGGGGCGGTCGCCGCCCCCGCCCAGCGCGGCTCCAGCTCCGCCAGCCCCGCCGCGCCGGAACGGAGTGCCTTCGACCCGCAGACGGTGACCGCGATCGCGCGCGACCGCGCGACGCGACCGCACCGCGCCCAGCGCGCCGACCTGCCGCGGAGCATCGCCGACCTCGACTACGACGCCTATCGCGGCATCCGCTTTCGGCCGGACCAGGCATTGTGGACGGATTCCGGGCTTGGCTTCCGCATCCAGCCGCATCACCTCGGCTTCCTGTTCAAGGATCGCGTGGACCTGTTCGAGGTCGCGGACGGCGCAGCGACGCCGATGCGCTACCAGGCAAGCCAGTTCACCTTCGACGGGCCCGCCCCACCCGCTGATGTCGGGGACATCGGCTTCGCCGGTTTCCGCATCACCCATCCGCTGAATCGCCCGGACCATTTCGACGAGCTTTGCAGCTTCCTCGGCGCCAGCTACTTTCGCGCGCTCGGGCGCGGGCATGTCTACGGCATCTCGGCGCGCGGCCTCGCTATCCGCACCGCGCATCCGCAGGGCGAGGAATTTCCGGCCTTCACCGCCTTCTGGATCGAGCGCCCGACGGACGCGGCGGCGCGCAGCATGACTGTGCATGCGCTACTGGAATCGCGAAGCCTGACCGGCGCCTATCGCTTCGTGATCGCCCCCGGGGACCCGACGGTGATGGATGTCGAGGCCGAGCTGTTCCCCCGCACCGCCGTCGAGGGCGTCGGCATCGCGCCGGGCACCAGCATGTTCCTGTTCAATCCCGGCCACCGCGGCGACATCAGCGACTTCCGCCCCGCCGTGCATGATTCCGACGGGCTGTTGATGCGCACCGGCGGCGACCGGCAGATCTGGCGTGCGCTCGCGAATCCGCGCCGCCTGCAGGTCAGTGGCTTCCAGGACAACGCGCCGCGCGGCTTCGGGCTGATGCAGCGTAGCCGTGCCTTCACGGATTTCCAGGATCTCGAAGCCCATTACCAGCGCCGGCCCGGCCTGTGGGTGGAGCCGCTGGAGGATTGGGGCGCCGGCGAGGTGCAGCTCGTCGAGATCCCGACGCGCAGCGAGATCCACGACAACATCGTCGCCGCCTGGGTGCCCCGCGACGGTTTGAAGGCCGGGGAGCCGCGGAAGATCCGCTATCGCCTGCACTGGGTTTCCGAGCCGCAACTGCCCGGGGAACTGCTCCGCTTCGCCGCGACGCGAAGCGGGTCGGCCGGGCGGGATGGCGTGATCCGCTTCGTGCTCGACACCACAAAGCTCGCGACCCGGCTGGACGGGCTGCCGCAGGCTCGGGTCGACGCGAGCGCGGGGCGGATCGCCAATCCGGTCGTCCAGGAAAACCCGGAGACCGGCGGGCTCAGGCTGTCCTTCGAGCTGGAGGCGGGCAGCGCGCGACTGGCTGAACTCAGCGCGACCCTGGCCGGCCCGGACGCGCACACATCCGAGACCTGGACCCATCGATGGACGGGCTGACGCGCCCACCATCGCCGCTGCTGCCGCCGGAGGCACCCCTGGCGATGCCGGTGCGGCCGCTCGCGGTCCTGCCTGACGAGATCCGCCCGAAGCCGACCTCGCCTCCCGGCACACGCCGCCGCCGCGCCGCCGTGCTCACCGTGACGGCCGCGGTGACGCTCGGCGCCACGGCCGAGATGTGGGAGGTGCTGGGCTTGGCGCGCTGGACGGCGTCGGGCGTCATCATGACGGCACTGTTCGCGGTGCTGCTGATGCCCATCGCGCTGTCCTTCGCGACATCGCTGTTCGGCTTCGGCATGCTGCTGCGCCGCCCCCCCGTGATGCCTGCGGCGGCGCCCGGGGCCACGCGGACCGCTCTGCTGATGCCGGTCCGGCACGAGGAGGTGTCGGGCGTCGCCGCGCTGATCCGCGCCATGCGGGACGATCTGCGTGCACATCGCGCGGATGCCGAGTTCGACATCTTCGTTCTCAGCGATAGCACCGACGAAGCGTTCGCCGAGGCCGAGCGCGAAGCCGTACTGCGCCTTCGCGAGACCCCCGGCTGCCGGGTGTTCTACCGCCAGCGGACGGAGAATGGCGGGCGCAAGGCCGGCAACATCGCCGAATGGGTCCGCCGCTTCGGTGCCGGCTACGAAAGCTTCCTCATCCTGGACGCCGACAGCCTGATGAGTGCGGAGACGTTGCGCCGGCTCGTCGCCGCGATGCACGCCGACCCGCAGGCAGGTCTGCTCCAGACCGTTCCGGTGCTGCAGGACGGCCCAACCCTGTTCGCGCGCCTCCAGGCCTTCGCCAGCCGCGTCTACGGGCCGATCCTCGCGGCGGGGGCCGCGGCCTGGCACGGCGCGGACGGCAACTATTGGGGCCACAACGCGCTGATCCGCACCCAGGCCTTCGCAGAGACCTGCGGCCTGCCGCCCCTGCCGGGTCGCAAGCCCTTCGGCGGCGACATCATGAGCCACGACTTCGTCGAAGCGGCGCTGCTCCGCCGTGCCGGGTGGGGCGTGCACATGCTGCCGCGCCTCGCCGGCAGCTTCGAGGGCGGGCCACCGACCCTGCCGGAACTCGATGCCCGTGACCGGCGCTGGTGCCAGGGCAACCTGCAGCACGCGGCCGTCATCGCCACGCCGGCCTTCCATCCGCTCAGCCGGCTGCACCTCGCGATCGGCATCGGCTCCTATCTCAGTGCGGCGCTTTGGATGGTGTTCCTTGTCCTTGGCATCGCGGTCTCCTTGCAGGCACGCTTTCTGCGGCCGGAGTACTTCCCGCAGACGCATGTGCTGTTCCCGCAATGGCCGGTCGTCGATGCGCAGCGCGCGGTCTGGGTCTTCACCGCCACGATCCTGTTGCTGATGACGCCGAAGCTGCTCGGCCTGCTGGCCTTCGCGCTGTCGGACGACCGGCCGCGCGAGGCACGTGGCTGGGCTGGCTTCCTGGGCTGGGCGGGCGCGGAAATCGTTGTCTCCGCCCTGATTTCCCCGGCCACGATGGTCCGGCAGGCGGGACATGTGGTCGCCGTGCTGGCCGGGCGCGATTCCGGCTGGAAGGCGCAGAGTCGCGACGATGCGTCGCTGCCGTTCGGCGAGGCTTGGCGGTTCGCGCGCACCGGCGTCGTGCTCGGCCTGCTGATGCTGGCGGCGGCGCTGGCCGTAGATCCGGGGCTTGCCGCCTGGATGTCCCCGGTGATCGCCGGGCTGCTGCTTTCGCCGCTGCTGATCTGGTGGACCGCGCAGCCGCTGGTCAGGCAGGAAGCTCGCTGATCAGTCGCGCGGCGTCCGCTCCCTTCAGCTTGGCGATGTCGTCCTGGTATTTCAGCAGCACGCCGAGCGTCTCGTCGACCGCGCCGGGTTCCAGTTCCTTCGCATCCAATGCCGCGAGGGCCTGCGCCCAATCGATCGTCTCCGCGACGCCCGGCAGCTTGAAGTAGTCGCCCTCCCGGACCTTCTGCACGAAGGCGACGATCTGTGCCGAGAGCTTCTCCGGCAGGCCAGGGGCACGGACGCGCAGGATGGCGCGTTCGCGCGCCGCGTCCGGGTAGTCCACCCAATGGTAGAGGCAGCGGCGGCGCACCGCGTCATGCACCTCCCGCGTCCGGTTCGACGTGATGATGACGACCGGAGGCGTTTCGGCCCGCACCGTCCCAAGCTCGGGGATGCTGATCTGGAAGTCGGCCAGGATCTCCAGCAGGAATGCCTCGAATGGCTCGTCCGCGCGGTCAAGCTCGTCAATCAGCAGGACGGCAGGCTCGCCCTCCAGCGCCTGGAGGAGGGGGCGGGATTGCAGGAAGCGGCGATCGTAGATTCCGCGTTCCAGCGCCTCGCGGTCCGTCTCGCCGGCAGCCTCCGCCAGGCGGATCGCCATGAGCTGCCGCGCGTGGTTCCACTCATAGGCCGCGGCTGAAAGATCGAGCCCGTCATAGCATTGCAGCCGCACCAGGTGCCGCGGCAGCATCGCCGCAAGCACCTTGGCGATCTCGGTCTTGCCGGTGCCGGGCTCGCCCTCGAGGAAGAGCGGCCGGCCCATGCGCAGCGCGAGATGCACCGTGGTCGCCAGCGCCCGGTCGGCGATGTAGCCGCCGGAAGCCAGCAGCGCCTGCGTCTCTTCGACGCTTGCCGGCAGCATCCGATTGAGACCTTCGCGCCGCGTGGCGCTGCGGTCATCGGACGCTTGGGTAGGAAGCGGCCGATTCAGACCTTCGCGCCCTGCGGCGCTGCGGTCATCGGACGCTTGGGTCACAGGAACATCAGCGCCAGGATGACGAGCCAGACCGCCCCGCCGGCCCAGGCCAGCAGGGGAATGCCGAAAGGCGCCTCGGGAAGCAGGTCGAAGATCGAGATCCCGGCCGGCGCGGTCGGTGCCGGATGAGTCGATCCGATCACCGGCGCGGCTTCCCGCGGTGCGGCGAAGGAGGCCGCGGCGGCCCGCGCCTCGGCCGGCGCGGCGGCGACCACGGCCTCAGGCTCCGCTTCCACTGCCGCCGCGGGCGGGGCGACGGCCGCGGCGAAGCGGTCGAAGAACTGGTCGGACATCTGCTTGGCCGTGCTGTCGATCAGCCGGGCGCCGAGCTGCGCCATCTTGCCGCCCACCTGCGCCTTCACCGTGTACTTCAACAGCGTCTCGTCCGGCCCGATCTCCTCGAGCGCGACATCGGCGCCGCCCTTGGCGAAGCCCATGGCGCCGCCATTGCCTTCACCGGTGATGGTGTAGGACGCAGGCGGGTTGATGTTCTCGAGCTTCACCTTGCCGCCGAACTTCGCGGCCATCGGCCCGATCTTCAGGGACACCTTCGCCTCGAAGGCATCCTCGGCCGTGCGGGTAACGGATTCGCAGCCGGGGATCGAGGCCCGCAGCATCTCGGGGTCGTTCAGCGCGTCCCACACCCGCTGACGCGGGGCGGAGATGCGGCGCTCGCCGCTCATGTCCATGGGCTGGTCTCCTGCATGGCGGCCAACCTAGGGCCGGGGGCGGGGCCGGAAAAGGGGGGCGTGCCCCTTGTTGTCCCGGCCGGCGTCCGGCAAGGACGGGGTCGGGATCGAGGGGGATCGTGCGGGAATGCTTCGTAGGACCGCCTGCGGCACAATGCCGTTGCTGCTTCTCACGGCCGGCCCCGCGGCGGCGGCCGCGCCGGGGGCGGACCTCTCGCTCGCCTGGGGCATCCCATTCGTGGGGATGCTGGCATCGATCGCATTGATGCCGCTGCTGGCGGGGCGGATCTGGCACCACCACTACGGCAAGATCGCCGCCGGCTGGGCGGTGATGCTGGTGATCCCCTTCGCAATCGTCTTCGGGCCGGGCCGCGCGGCGGAGGAAGTCTGGCACATCGTCCTGCAGGAATATGTGCCGTTCATCGCCCTGCTGCTCGCGCTCTATGTCACCGGGGGTGGCGTGCTGCTGAAGGGCACGCTGGTCGGCACGCCGCTGACCAATGTCGCGCTGCTCGCCTTCGGCACCGCCATCGCCTCGGTCATGGGCACGACCGGCGCCTCCATGCTGCTGATCCGCCCGGTGCTGCGCGCCAATGCCTTCCGCCGGCGCAAGGTCCATACCTTTGTCTTCTTCATCTTCCTGGTCAGCAACATCGGGGGCTCGCTGACGCCGCTGGGCGACCCGCCGCTCTACCTCGGCTTTCTCAAGGGCGTGTCGTTCTTCTGGACGACGACGCATCTCTCCGCCGAATTCCTGTTCTGCGCCGCGGTGCTGCTGGCGATCTACTACGTGCTGGATTCCATCGCCTGGGCGAAGGAAAAGGCGGACGCCCCGGCGGCCGGCGTTCGCGAGCCGCTTCGCATCGAGGGCACGATCAATCTCGCGCTGGTCGGCGTCGTGGTTCTGATGGTGCTGGTCCAGGGGGCCTGGCAGCCGGGCGAGGTGCTGCTGTTCGGCCAATCCATCGGTATCGAACGGCTGGTCGGGATCGCCGTGTTCCTCGCCATCACCGCTGCCTCGATCCGCCTCACGCCGGCGGCGCTGCGTGAGGCGAATGGCTTCGCCTGGGGCGCGATCCTCGAAGTGGCGAAGCTGTTCGCCGCCATCTTCGTGACGATGGCGCCGGTGCTCGCCATCCTCCGCGCCGGGATGGACGGCGCCGCCGCACCCCTCGTCGCGCTGACGTCGGATGCTGCCGGGGAGCCCGTTCCATGGGTGTATTTCTGGCTGACCGGCGCGCTGTCCTCCTTCCTCGACAACGCGCCGACCTACCTCGTCTTCTTCAACCTGGCGGGCGGCGACCCGTCGGTGCTGATGACGCGGGATGCATTGACCCTTGCCGCTATCTCCTGTGGCGCCGTGTTCATGGGGGCGAATTCCTACATCGGCAATGCGCCGAACTTCATGGTGAAGGCCATCGTCGAGGAGTCCGGTGAGCGCATGCCCTCCTTCTTCGGCTACTGCGCCTGGGCCGTGGTCTTCCTGATTCCGCTGTTTATCCTGGTCACCCTGATCTTCTTCCGCTGAGGAGCACCCGATGCCCTACGTGATCGCTGACGACATCCCCGACGAGCCCGCTGGCATCCGGTTCCGCAAGCTGCTCGACCGGCCGGAGATCCTGCAGATGCCGGGCGCGCATCTCGGCATCGCCGCGCTGCTGGCGAAGAAGCAGGGCTTTCCGGCGCTCTACATGTCAGGCGCGGCCATGTCCGCAACGATGGGCCTGCCCGATCTCGGCATGATCACGGTAGACGATGTCGCCTGGCATATCCGCCAGGTGGCGCGGGCCTCCGCTCTGCCGGTGCTGGTCGATGGCGACACCGGCTATGGAGAGGCGCTGAACGTCATGCACATGGTCCGCACCTTCGAGGAAGCCGGCGCGGCGGCCGTGCACCTCGAGGACCAGCTGCTGCCGAAGAAGTGCGGGCATCTGAACGACAAGAAGCTCGCCGCCGCCGAGGACATGGCGGCAAAGGTCGCCGCCGCCCGCAAGGCGCGCAAGCACCTGTATATCATCGCCCGCACCGATGCCGCGGCGAGCGAGAGCATCGACGGCGCCGTCGCCCGCGCGAAGCTGTATCTGGAAGCAGGCGCGGACGCGATCTTCCCCGAGGCGCTGACGACGAAGGAGATGTTCGTCGAATTCGCGAAGCGCATGCCCGGCGTGAAGCTGCTTGCGAACATGACCGAGTTCGGCCGCACGCCGTTCTTCACCGCTGCCGAGTTCCAGGCGATGGGCTATGCGATGGTGATCTGGCCGGTCAGCCATCTGCGCGTCGCGGCGCGCGGCATGGAGGAACTGTACGCCGCCATCACCCGCGACGGCGGCACGCAGAAGATGGTCGATCGCATGCAGACGCGGGCGCAGCTCTACGAAACCATCCACTATCAGGAATACGAGGCGCTCGACGCGACACTGATCCGAACGATCGTGCCCGAGGGCATGCCGCAGAGCTAACGCTCGCTGAATCTTCACATTCATGACATTCGCCCTCAATTCCATGAGATGTGATGAAACTCCTTTTGCCTATGTGACCTATGCGAAGGACTGGATCAGGCGCGGATGAAGCCCGCCTGAACCGGTTCACCATTGGTTTCCGGCGAAAGGATCGTTCATGAGGGCCCTACTCCTAGCGACCGCGGCGTGGCTTGGCGCCGCGGGAGCTGCCGCCGCGCAGCCGCTAAGCGGTGTCTACATCGGCGGTGGCGCGATGCTGAACTTCCTGCAGGACAGCGACGTCACGCTCGGCGCCGGCCTGGCAGGCAGCGCGGCGACGCTCGGCATGGGGAACAGCGGCACCGTCAAATACAATCTTGGCTATGGCGGCGCGCTCGCCGTCGGCTACGGCTTCGGCAACGGCCTGCGTGCCGAGCTCGAAGGCAGCTATCGCTACAATGAGGTGGACAGCATCTCGGGCTTCGGCGGAGGCGGCAGCTTCGGCCAGATCCGCGGCAGCCAGCGCACCTACGGCATGATGGCGAATGTGTTGTACGAGTTCGACGTCAGTCCGCGCTTCCGCCCCTATCTCGGCGCCGGCGTGGGCTGGATGTGGACGGAATGGCATGCGGTGCGCGGCACCAACTCCATTGCGCGCATCGGCTCGGACGATACGGACAGCAGCTTCGCCTACCAGCTGATCGCCGGCTTCGCCGTGCCGATCAGCCAGCGCTGGGCGCTGACGCTGGACTACCGCTTCCTTCAGGTGGTCGATCCGGAACTGGACGGCCTCGCGGCCCGCGTCGCCGCGCCGAACGGCGTTTCCCGCGGCAGCATGAGCACCGACAGCTTCAACCACTCGGTGATGTTCGGTGTCCGCTACGCCTTCGGTGGAGCCGCCCCGGCCGCCGCGGCGCCGCCGGCCGTCGCTCCGGCGCCGGCGCGCACCTTCCTGGTGTTCTTTGACTGGAACCGGGCGGACCTGAACGACCGGGCGCGGCAGATCATCTCGGAAGCGGCGCAGGCGCGCTCGCAGCAGCAGGTCACGCGCATCGAGGTGAACGGCTACACCGATACCTCGGGCTCGGCGCAGTACAACCAGGGCCTGTCGGTGCGGCGCGCGAATGCCGTGGCGTCGGAACTGGTGCGGCTGGGCGTGCCGCGGCAGGAGATCGTGGCCCAGGGCTTCGGCGAGACGAACCTGCTGGTGGCAACGCCGGACAATACGCGGGAGCCGCAGAACCGGCGCGTGGAGATCATCCTGCGCTAAGTGGAGGCGGTGTCCGGCAGCGGAGATCGGAGGGGCGCCGCCCCTCCGAACCACCCCGCCAGGATGCTGGGCATCCTGGACCGCAATCCGTTGGTGCCGGGCAGGCGGGATCGGTGTCCCCTGCAGACGGGGTTCGTGCGCAAGTGCGGGTCTCGGTACCGTTTCCCGTCCAGGTGCGCCCCGCGCCAAGTGGAGGTTTGCAAAGGCCCTTCGGCCTTTGCGAGGGTGGCTTGGAGGGGCAACGCCCTTCCAATGACGACAGCGAAAGCGTTGGGGCGACCAGTAAGCCCGTTCCACCCGTGGGGCGCCTGCGTCGTTATCGGTCCACCAGCAGGTTGCTCAGCGCGAACCGGATCGCCGGTTCGTCTGCAATCGGCGGTCGGCCGACGAAGGCCGCCAGATCGGCGATCTGCTGCGGGATCTCGCTGGCCTGATAGAAGGCGAGCGGCGTTCCGTGCTTCATGATCAGCTCGATGGTCAGCACGATCGCTTCCTCGGGGTACTCGATCCCGTGCTCCTCCGCGCGAGCCTGCAGGAGCAGCGCGAAATCCGCAGTGCTCGGCCCATGGACGTGGATCTTGTAGGGCAGGCGGCGCAGGAAGGCGCCATCCATCAGGTCCCGCGGCGAGAGGTTGGTCGAGAACACAAGCAGTTGGTCGAAGGGGATCTGGAAGGACTGCCCGGTGTGCAGCTTCAGGAAGTCGACGCGTCGGTCCATCGGCACGACCCAGCGGTTCAGCAGCGCGTCGGGGCGCACCAGCTGGCGGCCGAAATCGTCGATCAGCAGCACGCCGTTCATCGCCTTGACGTGCAGCGGCGCCTCATAGAAGCGAGACGTCTCCTCGAATTTCAGATCGAGCATGTCGAGGCTGAGTTCGCCGCCCGCCGCGACGAAGGGCCGCCGGCAGGGCACCCACCGCGGATCGAACTCGTCAGCGAACAGGCTCGCCGCCGTGGCCCGCCCGCCGCCGGTGCCAAGGCGCCGATGCACTGACGGGTCGAAGACCTTCACGATCTGGCCGGCGACCTCGAAGCAATGCGGCACGAGCACCATGGCGCCGAAGGTGCGCACCATGCGCTCGGCGATCGAGGTCTTGCCGTTGCCCGGCGCGCCGTAGAGCAGGATGGACCGCCCCGCATTCACGGCGATGCCCACCTTGGCGAGCAGTTCCTGCTCGACGACCAGGGGCTGCATCGCCTGGCCTACCATCGTGCGTGTCACGGTTTCGCTGCGGATCGTCTGGCGCAGCACGCGCCGCGAGTATTCGTCCAGCGAGACGGGCAGGGGGCCGATATAGGCGTTGTTCGCGAAGGCATCGACGGCCATGGAGCGGCCGCGCGGGGTCAGGTCCACGCGCAACTCGCCGGCCACGATGCCTGGCTTCAGCTCGACGATGCCCTGCGCGCGGGCGAGTTCGATCAGCACCGTGGCGAGCCGGCGCGAGATGGCGAGCGTCTCGGCGATCGCGGCCGTCGTGCCCTGGCCGGTGGTGCTGAGGAACTTCACCAGCATGTCGAACACGATGCGGCTGTCGATGCCGAGCTGGGCGATGGTGTCGGGCGGCGCCGGCAGGCCGTCCTGCAGGTCGGCGACCGTGCTGGCGTTCAGCAGGCCCATCTCGACCAGCACCTCGCCGAGCGGCCGGCCGGATTTCGACTGCATTTCCAGCGCGTCGTTGACGTCATGGCGGGACAGCAGGTCCAGGGCGACGAGAAGGTCACTGAAGCGCAACGCCTGCCTCCGATGGGTGCCACAGCCGAATCACGGGGATGTGTGCAGGCTATCCGGCGCGCAGCGCGCGGTCCATTGCGACGGCAGGGCCTTGCGCCGCGTTCGCGCCGGACGCATCCCTGCGGCGACGCCATGACCCCGATCCTGATCGGTTCCGAGATCTACCGGCGGTCCAGCTACGGGACCAAGCATCCCTTGGCCATTCCGCGCGTCTCGGTCGCACTCGACCTGATTCGCGCGCTGGGCTGGCTGCCGGCGTCGCATTATCGCGACAGCCCGATGGCCAGTGCGGCCGAACTCGCGCGCTTCCACGACCCGGCGTACCTCGATGCGCTGCGGCGCGCGGAGGAGACCCAGCAGGCCAGCCCCGAGGAGCGCGAGCGCTTTCGCCTGGGCGCCGACGGCAATCCGATCTACCGGGAGATGTTCCGCCGGCCGGCGACCAGCGTCGGCGGCACGCTGCTGGCCGCGCGACTGACGGCGCAGGGCGGCGTGGCCCATGTGCTCGGCGGCGGGCTTCATCACGGAAGGCCGGACAGGGCGAGCGGATTCTGTTTCCTGAACGATGCCGTGCTCGGCCTGCTCGCCTGGCTCGACCAGGGGCTGACGCGCATTCTCTACCTCGACATCGATGCGCATCACGGCGACGGCGTGCAGGACGCCTTCCACGACGACCCGCGCGTCTTCACCCTGTCGGTCCATGAGGACGGGCGCTGGCCCTTCACCGGAGCAGTCGGCGACCGGGCAGGGGGGCATGCGCGCAATATCCCCGTGCCACCCGGCTTCAACGACAGCGAGATGCTCTGGGTCCTGCACGAAGCGCTGCTGCCCACCATCCGGCGGCTCCGGCCGGAAGCGATCATGATGCAATGCGGGGCCGATGCGCTGGAGGAAGACCCGCTGGCGCGGCTGTGCCTGTCCAACAATGCACACCGGGCGGTGGTCGATGCGCTGCTGGGTCTTGCGCCGCGGCTGATCGTGCTGGGCGGTGGCGGCTACAATCCCTGGTCCGTCGCTCGCTGCTGGGCCGGGGTGTGGGGGCGATTGAACGGCCATGCCATTCCGGACGCGCTGCCACCTGGTGCCGAGGCGGTGCTTCGGGGCCTGACCTTCGCCCGCGCTGCCGGCCGCAACCCTCCGGAAGCCTGGTTCACCACCCTCGCCGATCCGCCACGGCCCGGCGTGGTCCGCGCAGTAGTGCGCCGCGCCGCCGCAGAGGCCATGCTGGACTTTCCCGTTGCACCATGAGGTTCCCGATGCTGTTCCGCCGCTCCCTGCTGGCCGCCTTCGCCATAGGCCCCGCCGCCGCTCTCGCCCAGCCGGGGGTCGACCAGCCGCAGCCGCGCCTGCCGACGGAACCGCTCGTCATCCTCACCCGTGATGGCCGCCGGCTGACCTTCACCGTCGAGATGGCAATTCAGCCCGACCAGCAGATGATCGGCCTGATGTTCCGCCCCGAGGTGAAGCCCGACGAAGGCATGCTGTTCGACTGGGGCACTCCGCGCGAGAGCAGCATGTGGATGCGCAACACCATCGCGTCGCTCGACATGGTGTTCATCGCGGCGGATGGGCGCATTCACCGGATCGCGGAACGGACGGTACCGGGGTCGCTGGCGACGGTGTCCTCGAACGGGCCGGTGCGCGCGACGCTGGAACTGGCGGCGGGGGTGACGGAGCGCATGAACATCCGGGCGGGGGACAGGGTCCTGCATCCACTGTTCGGAACTGCACCATAGGCGTTCGGTGGCGACGCGGCTGGCGCTTTCGTCAGCTCCAACTCGGCAGTGGGGGCGCCAAGGCGCCTCTCTTAATTCGGGAATATGCGATGATGTTACACGCATAACTAGATCGATAAAATGATGTTCAATTTTTGGTTGATATCGGAATAATTCAAGGAAGCGCAGCAGCTTACGTGGCATCTCGTGTCTTTTCACATATATGTGCTCCGATCGGTTTTCGACTTGGAGTTGTTGATTTCGCCTAATTAAGCTCGCCTGACGATAGAGTCAGATCGTGCGTGCAGCCTTCACGGGTATGTGCGTATGCGCCCACTCCAACGCCCTGGCGGAGCAGAATCATGAGCGGATCGGCAACGACGGAAACTGACGGTGTCTTCTTCGACACGGACCAGCTCGCAACGATCGCACTCCTCGAAACCGACCTCTTGAACGCGGGTACATCGCAAAACGAGACCTACCTCGGCGACGCCTCGAGTCTGGCCTACGTCAACGTCGCCGGCATCCTCGCCGTCGTCACCGCGGGGAACGATACGGATCAGCTAAACGATACGGCCTCCGGCGGTGCCGGCGATGACCAGATGCACGGCATGGGCGGCGACGACGTTCTGGATGGTGGGGACGGCAACGATATCCTGTATGGCGGCCTCGGCCCCATCGATGCAGGTGCGCTCATTGAGGTGCAACTCACGGGCCTCACCACGGGTGGCCCGTCGGGCAATGACAGCCTGCTCGGCGGCGCCGGTGACGACACGATCTTCGGCCAGGATGGTTCCGATACAGTCCTCGGCGGTGCGGGTGCCGACAACATGCAGGGGGGCGATGGCACCGACTGGCTGAGCTACGCCGGCGGCACGGAGGGCATTTCCGTCTCCCTCGCAGAAACGTCCGGGTCGGGCGGCGATGCCGCGGGGGACGTATACGCGGGCTTTGAGAATCTCATCGGCAGCGAGGGCGACGACTTCCTCGGCGGTACCGCTGGGGCGAACACGATCGATGGCGGCGCCGGCGACGATACGATTGCCGGTGGCGCTGGGGCCGACGCCATGAACGGGGGCGACGGGGGTGGCGACTGGCTTGACTATTCGGAATCCTCTGCGGGCGTGACGGTCGACCTGGCCGGCGGCACAGGCGCGGGCGGTGATGCCGAGGGCGACATATTCATCGACGTCGAGAATGTGCTGGGCAGCGCTGCCGATGACTCGCTGATCGGCGGCGAGGGCGACAATGTCATCGATGGCGGCGCCGGGAACGACACGATTGTCGGCAGCCCCGGCGAGGACACGCTGTTGGGCGGCGAGGGCATTGACCTCGTCGACTACTCCGGCGGGTCGGGCCCGGTCTCGATCAACCTTGATTCCGGCACCGCCGCGGACGGGTTTGGAGCGACCGACAGCATCTCCGGCATCGAGCAATTCGTGACCGGGGATTCGGACGACACCGTCATCGCCGGCGCAGGCGACCACGATTTCGACCTTGGCGGTGGCAACAACTACTACGCCTGGGCGCCGGGCGACGGCAACGACACGGTCCGCCTCGGTGATGGCGCCGATACGCTCGATCTGCAGGGATGGGACAGTGAGGAGAATCCCTGGTCCACAATCGACGGCGGCGATGGATCAACCATCTTCAACAACGGCAGTGGCGGCAGCGTGCAGGTCTACGGCTTCAACGCCGCGGACGATTTCATCGCCTGCTTCGCCGAAGGTACGATGATCGCGACAGACCGCGGTGAGGTGCCGGTCGAATCGCTTCGCGCCGGCGATCTGGTGCTGACCATGCACGCGACGCCACGTCTGATGCCGCTGGGCTGGGTCGGGGTCAGCCAGTTGAATCTTGCGCATCAGCGCAACAAGGCGGCGGCGGCGCCGATCCTGGTCCGTGCCGGCGCGCTGATGGATGGCGTGCCCAGCCGCGACCTTCGCCTCAGCCCTGAGCACGCACTGTTCCTGGATGGCATGCTGGTCCCGGCGCGGATGCTTGTGAACGGCGAGACGATCGTCCAGGAGGCATGGCGCCGGCAAGTGACGTACTATCACCTTGAGATCGAAGGCCATGGGCTGCTGGTGTCGGATGGCGCACTCTCCGAAAGCTATGTCGACGACGGCAATCGTGGGCTGTTCGACAACGGGACGATGGCCGCCCTGTCGGTCGACTTCGAGGCGTATCGCGCGAACGGTCGCTATGCGGTGCAGGCCTGTGCACCGGTCGCTGCGGAAGGCCCTGTACTGAGAGCGATCCGTCAGCGCCTGACGGAGCGGGCTGGGCGGGCCGCGCAGGTGGCCTGACAGCATCGCAGGCGGCCCGGCAATTTCAGCAGGCTGCGCCGCGGCGCAGCCTGGTCGCCGTACGTCGCTTTTGGGGGCAAGGATCGCCGGTCGACCTCGGTCACCGTGGTTTCCACGCGTTCGTTGTCTTCGTCGATCGTGCGGCGAGCGCATGACCGGGATCCATGTCGTCGCCGACGCGCCGGGGTTCCCCATCCGGGTCCGCCGCTGGCGGGCAGAGGCTCGACTTCTGTCTCCGTCATCCTGGAGCGCGCGGCAGTGTATCGGCTGGCAAGGTCCGTGATGCCGATCGCATCCCCGATCTGATCGACGCGCGGCGACCGCCTTAGCATCTCGCCAGGCGCTACCGGTGCTGGAAGCCCTGCTTCAGCCTTCCCTACGCAAAGATAAAAACACGGCCGTCTCGCTGGCGCTCGCAGGAGCAACCCTTCGACGACGTCCGTGCCAGGGCCAGCCCGCTTCATTGCCCCGCGGCGTCCCGCTATGAGTCCGCGATCCAGAAACCGCTAAATAAATAATCTTTAATGTGCGCAATTTGGCTTCGACGGTGCCGACGGCTGTGCCGCGCCGCACGGCCCACCCTGCGACCACACAATACAACCTATGCGGGAATTTCGCCGCTCACAACGTTAGGTGTTTAGTCTTCGAGCCGAAGGTTGCATCACCCGCATATGTGCGACATAAATTTTCTGAAATCTGCATTATCCGATTTTCATCCTACTTTTCTTGCCTTTTCACATACGCGTGCAAGGACAAGATTCCATTTGGATTCGTTGATCTTCATTAACTAGTGTCGCTCAACGGCAGAGTCATCCGGCGGCTTTACAACCATTGCGCGCATTGGAGAGCGATCTGCCGTCCCTCTCTTTGCGGAGCAAGATGATGAGCGGATCGGCCACCACCCTCACTGATGGCACTTTTTTTGACACTAACCAGCAGCCACGATCGCATTAATTAACACGAACTTGGTTAATGTCGGCGCTTCGGACAATGAGACTTATCTAGGGGATGCGTCTAGCCTCACTTACATCAACGCTGCGGGCCTTCTTGCGGTCGTTACTGCGGCACCGGACAACGACCAGTTGAACGACACCGCCTTTGGCGGGGCCGGCAACGATCAGATGCACGGCATGGGCGGCAATGACGTCCTGGATGGCGGCGACGGCAACGACGTTCTGTATGGCGGCCTCGGTCCCATAGATGCGGGCGCGCTTATTCAGGTGCAGCTCACAGGCATCACGAATGGCCCCTCCGGCAATGACAGCCTGCTTGGTGGCGCCGGCAACGATACGATTTTCGGTCAGGACGGCGACGACACGTTGCTGGGCGGCAGCGGCGCCGACAGCATGATCGGTGGTGCGGGCAGCGACTGGGCGAGTTACGCGGGCGGCACCGGCGACGTCTCGGTCTCACTCGCGACGGGAACCGGCTCAGGTGGCGATGCTGCCGGCGACAATCTCACTGACGTCGAGAATCTCATCGGCGGCAGCGGGAACGACTACCTGGCCGGCAGCACCGGTGCGAACACCATCCTCGGCGGCGCGGGCAACGACACGATTGCAGGCGGCGCCGGCGCTGACAGCATGAATGGCGGGACGGGGACCAGTGACTGGCTGGATTACTCGCAGTCACCCGCCGTCATCGTGGATCTCGCGGGCGGTACGGGCAGCGGGGGACATGCTGCCGGTGATCAGTTCACCGGCTTTGAGAACGTTCTGGGCGGCGCCGGTGCGGACTCGGTGGTTGGGAACGGCAGCAACAATCAGATCGTGGGCGGTTCCGGCAACGATACGCTCGCGGGTGGCGGTGGCGACGATACGATCGACGGCGGCACTGGCGCTGACGTCATGGATGGCGGTGCGGGCACTGGCGACTGGCTGGACTACTCGCAATCGGCCGGCGGCGTGACCGCCGATCTCGGTGCAGGGACCGGCGCGGGCGGCGCGGCCGCGGGCGACCAGTTCACGGCCTTTGAGAACCTGTTGGGGGGGAGCAGCGGCGACTCGCTCGTTGGTAGCGACGCAGCCAACGTCATCAACGGCGGCGGTGGCAATGACACGATCGTCGGGAGCCTCGGCAACGACACGCTGGTCGGCGGGGGCGGCGTCCTCGATCGCCTCGACTACAGTGGCTCCTCTTCGCCGATATCGATCGACGTCGGCGCCGGCAGCGTGTCGAAGGGTGAGGACGGCACCGACAGCATTTCCGGCTTCAGCCAGTTCGTGACCGGGGGCGGCGACGACACCGTCATCGCGGGCGCCGGCAATCAGGACTTCGACCTGGGCGGCGGCAACAACTACTTCGAATGGACGCCAGGCGACGGCGACGACACGGTTCGCCTCGGTGGCGACGCCGATACGCTCGACCTCCAGGGCTGGAACGGCAGTGACGACGACCCCTGGTCGACCGTAGGCGGCGCCGAAGGATCGGTTGTCTTCAACAACAGCGGCGGCGGCAGCGTCCAGGTCTACGGGTATGATCCCGAGAACGACTTCATCGCCTGCTTCGCCGAAGGCACGATGATCGCGACCGACCGTGGCGAGGTATCGGTCGAATCGCTTCGCGCCGGCGACCTGGTCCTGACGATGCACGGTACGCCGCGGCTGGTGCCGCTGCGCTGGGTGGGTGTCAGCCGGCTGAACCTGGCGCATCAGCGCAACCGGGCGACGGCGGCGCCGATCCTGGTCCGCGCCGGCGCGCTGATGGATGGCGTGCCGAGCCGCGACCTCCGCCTCAGCCCCGAGCATGCCCTGTTCATCGATGGCATGCTGGTCCCGGCGCGGATGCTCGTGAATGGTGAAACGATCGTCCAGGAGATCTGGTGCCGAGAGGTGGCCTATTATCACCTCGAGATCGAGGGCCACGGCCTGCTGGTCTCGGATGGCGCACTCTCCGAGAGCTATGTTGACGACGGCAATCGCGCGCTGTTCGACAACGGGACTGTCGTCGCTCTCTCGGTCGACTTCGAGGCCCATCGCGCGAACGGCCGTTATGCGATGCAGGCCTGCGCGCCGATTGCGACGGAAGGGCCTGCGCTGCGGGCGATCCGCCAGCGCCTGGCGCAGCGGGCGGGCGAGGCCGCGCAGGTGGCCTGAACATGCCTGGGGGGCGGCACCGGCGCGACAGCGGTGCTTGCCCCCGCCCGGCACCTTCCATAGGGTGCGCCGCGACGGGGCGTAGCGCAGTCTGGTAGCGCACTTGGTTTGGGACCAAGGGGTCGCTGGTTCGAATCCAGTCGCCCCGATTCGACGCGGGATTTCAGAGCATGTCGCAGCACAAGGGCCTGGCCCGCATCTTCCAGCCGCCGAAGTCGGCGATGCAGTCGGGCCGCGGTAAGACTCACGAATGGGTGCTGGAATACGCGCCTTCCGAGGCCAAGGTCCTCGATCCGCTGATGGGGTGGGTTGGCTCGGGCGATACCCGGCGGACGATCCATCTGCGCTTCGATAGCCGCGAACAGGCGCTTGCCTACGCCGAGGCGCAGGGCATCGCCTATGAGGTCGAGACCCCGGCACCGGCGGCCACGATCAGACCCAAGGTCTATGCTGATAATTTCCGCTTTGGACGGCAGGAGAACTGGTCGCATTGACCGGGGCCGCGCGCGATTGCGCGATTTCGCCCCGCCGCGATCTGCTTTAGGTAGCCCACGGGCGCCCTTAGCTCAGTTGGATAGAGCATCGACCTTCTAAGTCGAATGTCGGGGGTTCGAATCCCTCAGGGCGCGCCAATTCCGCCGTTGATACCTGTGCGCGGGAATCCCGCGGACACATAGCGTTGGCAGCGACTTCCATTGCAGCATGCTCCGACCGCATCATGCGATGCAGGTTGCTTCTCGCCGGGAACTGACGCCGCTGTCCGTTCACGTCCTGATGGATCCGTTGGGGCGAGCGGGGCCGGCAATGCACGGACGACGAGCAGGCTCCGCCGTTCCGGACCCTCGAGAACGACAGAGTCCCGAAACAGAGCTTTATCCGTCCATCGACCGATTGCGATATAAAATCAGTCGATTTGGCCTATAACTGGTTGCACAAGACAATCAGATCGCGCGGCCTCTGCCGCGTGGGGAGGGGACGCGGTATGGCGAAGCTCGTATTCGGAATGAACCAGTCACTGGACGGATACGTCGACCACATGGCGTTCGCGCCAGGCCCCGCGCTCTTCCGCCATTTCGTCGGAGAAGCCCAGGCGCAGGCGGGCAGCGTGTATGGCCGCCAGATGTATGAGGTCATGCGGTACTGGGACGACGATCACCCCGAATGGGATGCAGACCACCGCGCCTTCGCGGCGGCGTGGCGGAAGCAGCCGAAATGGGTCGTCTCGCGCTCGATGACGTCGGTCGGACCCAACGCCGAGCTTATCGCGGATGATCTTGAAACCGCGATCCGCGAGCTGAAGGCCGGACGCGAGGGGGAGATCGAAGTTGCGGGCCCGGTCCTGGCGCACAGCCTGACCGAGTTCGGCCTGATCGATGAGTATCGAATCTACCTGCACCCCGTCGTCGTTGGCCGCGGCAAACCATATTTCGCCGGGCCCCGCCCGCCGCTCCGCCTGATGGCCAGCGATCGGATTGACGGAAGCGTGCTCCGGCTGACCTACGTGCCAGCTTGAACGAATGCCTCCGGTTGACCGCCCCTGCCATCCCGAACGACCCTGGGCCGAACCGGTTGACCGGATGAGGACCGCCCGTGACTGATGCATTGCCCGATTGCGGCCTGCCGATCGGCACCCCCGTGCTGACGCCGACCGGGCACGTTCCTGTCGAGCAACTCACCCCCGGTGCCGTGGTGCTCGCGATCTCCGGCGCGGCTGCGCCCTTTCAACAGGTGATGACGGTGCAGCGGCGCCGCTGGGCAGGGCCGCTGGTGCGCGTGCTGGCGGACGCGCTGGAGGATGGCACGCCGCAGGAGGATCTCCTCCTGCCGCCCGCTCACGCCATGCTGCTCGACGGCGCGCTCGTGGCCGCAGGCGATCTGGTCGATCGCCACGGCATCCGGCTGCTGCCGGCCTCGGAGCCGATCGACCTGGTGCAGATCATGCTGGCCGGCCATGACGTCGTGCTTGCGCGCGGGGCGGCGGTCGAAACCATGCGGCCGCACCCCGACGCGCCGGATTGCGCACCGCGGCGGCCGCCGGATGGCACGCTGCGCGCGCTGCTGTCCTGGCGCGCCGAGCGGCTGGGCTGGGCAGTGCCGGAGCCCATGGAACCGATGCCCGAAGTCGGCACGTTGCGCGATCGGCTCGATGCTTCGCCGCTGGCAGCGGCGCTACCGCCGCGGCCGCTCGCCGGTTCCGATACCCCGTGAACGCGTCCGCCGGTATAGGCTGACGCCAACCATCAACGGAGGAATACGCCATGACCGAAGCCTGCATCGTCGGCTGGGCGCACAGTCCCTTCGGCAGGATCGAGGACGCGCCGGATCTCGAAACGCTGATTGCCCGCGTCGCCCGCGCCGCCATCGAGGACGCCGGTATCGCACCGGATGAGATCGACGCCGGCTTCGTCGGCGTGTTCGGGGAAGGCTTCACGCCGCAGGGCTTCCCCGCGTCCCTGCTGCTGCAATCCGTCCCCGAGCTGCGCTTCCGGCCGATCACCCGGTTCGAGAACGCCTGCGCCACTGGCTCGGCGGCGATCCACGGCGCGCGGGACTTCCTCGCCGCCGGCCGCGGCCGCTTCGCCCTGGTGGTGGGGGCGGAGAAGATGACCAGCACGCCCGGGCCAAAGGTCGGCGACATCCTTCTCACCGCCTCCTACCGCAAGACGGAGCAGGATATTGAGGGCGGCTTCGCGGGCGTCTTCGGCCGCATCGCCGATGCCTATTTCCAGCGGCATGGAGACCAGTCGGACGCGCTCGCCGCCATCGCGGCGAAGAACCACCGCAACGGCGTGGACAACCCCTGGGCGCAGATGCGCAAGGACCTCGGCTACGAGTTCTGCCGCACCGAGAGCGAGAAGAACCCTTATGTGGCCCGACCGCTGAAGCGCACCGACTGCTCCCTGGTGTCGGACGGCGCGGCGGCGCTGGTGCTGACGGACGAGGAGACTGCGCGGTCGATGGCCAAGGCCGTTCGCTTCCGTGCCGCTGTCCAGGTGAACGACTACCTGCCGATCGCCGCGCGCGACATCACCCGCTTCGAGGGCGCGCGGGAAGCCTGGGCGCGCGCCTATGACCAGGCCGGTATCGGCTTGGCCGATCTCTCCTTCGTCGAGACGCACGACTGCTTCACCATCGCCGAGCTGATCGAGTACGAGGCAATGGGCCTGACCCCGGAAGGGCAGGGGTCTCGCGCCGTCCTCGAGGGCTGGACGCGGGCGGACGGCCGGCTACCGGTCAATCGATCGGGCGGGCTGAAGGCGAAGGGCCATCCGATCGGCGCGACCGGCGTGTCCATGCATGTGCTGGCGGCGATGCAACTCACCGGGCAGGCGGGCGCGATGCAACTGCCGCGGGCCGAACTCGGCGGCGTCTTCAACATGGGCGGTGCGGCGGTGGCCAACTACGTCTCGGTTCTGGAGCGCGTTGGATAGCGCCGTCGCACACGGCGTCGTGAATGAAGCGTGAAACTAGGGAGCGAATATTGCGGTGCCGTAAATCGCGCGATAGTTGATTTCGGGAAAGCCAATTCCCGAACAAGGATCGCGCGATGTCCGAAACCGGCACTTGGTCCGTCCCCAGTGTATCCCCGGACCCCACGGATGGGCCGAGTTCGCTCGGTGATTCCTATGTCGGCACGGAGGCCCAGGATTCCTGGTCGAATGACGGCGGGGATCTCCTCAATGTCGTCAATGGGCGCGACGGCGACGACACGCTGCATGGCCACGGTGGGGACGACATCCTCATGGGGGCCGAAGGTGATGATTGGCTCCACGGCGGCGAGGGCAACGATGACCTCAGCGGCGGCGCGGGCAACGACGTGCTGCACGGCGGGGCCGGCGACGACATGCTCAACGGCATCCCCGGGGACGACACGGTCTACGGTGGCGACGAGGACGGTCTGGGGAGCGACACCGTCGCATTCCAAGGCAATGCCTCGGATTACCGGTGGGAGTGGGTGGAGGAATTCGGCGGCTGGCGGGTCAGCGACACCAGGTCCGTGGAGGAGACGGGCTATGACGGCGTGGACTATGTGTTCGGCGACGTCGAATGGGCCGCGTACGGCAATTCGGGCGAGATCCTGCAAACACCCTGCTATGCCGCCGGCACCCGCATCCTGACCGATCGCGGCGAGGTGCCGGTCGAGGAATTGCGCGCCGGCGACATGGTCGTGACCCTCGGCATGGCTGGCGCTTGGCTACGCCCGGTGCGCTGGATCGGCCGCCGCCAGGTGGACACGCGCCGCCACCCGGACCCCGCCGCCGTGCTGCCTGTCCGCATCGGCGCCGGTGCGCTGCAGGCTGGCGTGCCCTGCCGCGAGCTCGTCGTCTCGCCCGACCACGCGCTCTACCTCGACGGGGCCCTCGTGAAGGCGGACCGTCTGATCGATGGGGAGGCGATCCGGCAGGAGGCGCCGGCCGGCGGGCGCGTCACCTATTTCCATGTGGAGCTCGACCGGCATGACGTCATCATCGCCAACGGAGCGCCCGCTGAATCCTGGCTCGATTGCGGCAACCGCAGCCAGTTCGAGAATGCGGGGCCGGTGGTGGCGCTGCACGCGTCCTTCGGCGCCGCACCGGCCGTGCGTGGCTGCGCGCCACGGATCGAAGGCGGGCCGGCGCTCGATCGCCTCCGTGCCGCCCTGGCGATGCGGCGCGCGGCGCCGATGCCGGAACGCCGCCGCGGCTGAAGGCCATGCCGGCCGATGGCATCCATCTTTCCTTTACCGATGTCGGCTTAGCTGCGCGGACGGTGGGGTGGCGGGCCGCCCCATCGCGGCAGGGACGGGCGGGCCAGCATGGACGGGATGACGGATGCCGAGGCCGACAGGGCCCCGAGGACGCCTTCGCCCGTCGCCGGTACGGATGACGGCCTGCTGAGCTTCG
The DNA here is from genome assembly GCF_018129025.1 of Neoroseomonas terrae. Classification (GTDB taxonomy): domain Bacteria; phylum Pseudomonadota; class Alphaproteobacteria; order Acetobacterales; family Acetobacteraceae; genus Neoroseomonas; species Neoroseomonas terrae. The sequence continues at coordinate 25,920 of NZ_JAAEDI010000022.1, forward strand.
ATGCCGACTTGCATGTCGGCCTGGTGAATGGGCGCGCGGTCGCGCTGTTCGGCCTCTCCCGCGCGGCACGGCAGGCGCGTGGCCTGCATGAGATGCTGGAAGCAAGCCCGCGCCTCGACCGTGATGCGGTGGCCGGGCTGCTGGCCGCCTGCCTCGCGGCCACCCTGCCGGACGGGGAGGAGGTGGCTGACCTGCTGCTGCCGGGCGCGCCGGGGCTGCGCTTCGCGATCCGCCGCGCCTCCGGCGGATCCTGGACGGTGGCAGTATCGGAGGACCGGCGGCTGTCGGCGGATGCGGCCGGCTTCGATGCGCTGACCGGCCTCGCCGACCGCGCGATGTTCGAGGCACGGCTCGGCGCGGCGCTGGACCGTCCGCCACGCCGGCGCAGCGGCAGCGCCGTTCTGCTCTGCGCCATCGAAGGCGTCCGCGCCGTCAACCAGGTGCTCGGCCACGCGATCGGCGAGGATCTGCTGCGCGCCGCGGCGCGGCGCCTGCAGGCGGCGGTGCGCGACGCGGACCTCGTCGCCCGGCTGGCGGGGGAAGAATTCGCCATCCTGCAAAGCGAGGTCGATGCGCCGGATCGCGCGGCGGTGCTCGGCGCGCGGCTCGCCGAGTTGCTCGCACGACCCTATCTCGTCGCCGGCGAAGTCATCTCCGTGGTGCCGCGCATCGGCATTGCCATCGCCCCGGCGGACGGGGCCACCGGCGGCGAGCTGCTACGCCGTGCGGCCATGGCGCTGAGCGAGACATCCAGCGAAGGGCAGGGCGGCGTTCGCCGCTTCAAGCCCGAGATGGACCGCCGCTGGCAGGAGACGCGCGCCCTCGAAGCCGCGCTGCGCGCCGCCGCCGCTGAGAACCGCTTCGAACTCCACTACCAGCCGCAGGTCGTGCTGCCGGAGGGCCGGCTGACCGGCTTCGAGGCGCTGATCCGCTGGCGGCATCCGGAACGCGGCCTGCTGTCGCCGGCTGCCTTCCTGCCGGTTGCGGAGCGGCTCGGCCTGATGCGGCGGATCGGCACCTGGGTGCTGCATGAGGCCTGCCGCGCCGCGGCTGCCTGGCCGGCGCCGCTTTGCGTCGCCGTCAACATCGCTCCGGCGCAGCTCGAGGATGGCGGCCTGCCGGAGGAAGTGGCCGAGGCCCTGCGCCGGTCCGGCCTGCCCCCCGGTCGGCTGGAACTGGAAGTGACGGAGGGCGTGCTGCTCGCCAATGCGGATGCCGCGCTGCGACAGTTGCTGGAGTTGCGGCAGAGCGGGGTGCGCATCGCCATGGACGATTTCGGCACTGGTCACTCATCGCTGACGCAGCTCCGCGCGTTTCGCTTCGACCGGCTGAAGATCGACCGGTCCTTCGTGCAGGACCTCCCGGCCGGGGAGGATGCGACGGCGATCGTGCGCGCCGTTGCCGGGCTTGGTCGCAGCCTGGGCATCTCGGTGACCGCCGAGGGGGTGGAGACCGCGGAACAACTCGCCCGGCTCCGTGCCGAAGGGTGCGATGCCGCGCAGGGATACCTGTTCGGCCGCCCGATGCCGGGCGCCATGGTGCCGGAAGCGACGGCGCGGCTGCTGGCGCCGGCCGCTTCCGCATGACTCGCTACCGCGGCACCGCCTCGATATCCGCTTCCCGTCGGCGCAGCGCATCCAGCACGCGAGGGTCGAACTGGCCCGGCTGGATGCGGCTGTCGCCACCCAGCAGCGCTGAGAGCGCCTGGCCGTGATCCTGCGCATCCTTGTAGGGACGGTCGGAGCGCAGCGCGTCGTAAACATCCGCGACCGCGACCAGCCGGGCGGCGAGGGGGATCTCCTCGCCTGCCAGGCCGAGGGGGTAGCCGCTGCCGTCCCATCGCTCATGGTGCATCAGGGCGATGACAGCGGCGAGGCGCATCCAGCGTACGGTCGCGTGGGCAAGGATGTTCGCGCCGAGAACGGTGTGCTGTTCCATCAGCCGCCGCTCGTCGGAATCGAGGACGTGGCGGTGGCCGAGCACGCCCTCCGGCAGCGCCATCTTACCGATGTCGTGCAGCGCGGCGGCGCGGGCCAGCAGCTCCCGCAGCGCCTCCTCCAAGCCGAATTCCTCGGCGAGGATCGCGGCAATCTGGCCTACGCGCTTCGGGTGGTCCGGCCCCTCGGGATCGGCGAGCGACGCCCGCGCGATCAGTCCTTCGAGTGCTGCGTCATGGCCTTCGGCGAGGCAGGGAATGCGTGCGGCAAGCCCCCCGCCCGGCCACCCAGCCGGGCAGTCCAGGTCGCCTGCGCGCAGGGGTGAGATCAGTCGCTCCATCTTCGTCGCCATCGACGCCATCATGGCGCCGGGCGACGATATACCCGCGAACTGTCTCGCAATAGAGAAAACATCGAAAAATCTCAACTTATGCCGATGGATCAATCGGCGTCAGTACAACCGCTGCGGCCTGCGCCGCGATGCCTTCGCCGCGCCCGGCGAACCCCAGGCGCTCGGTTGTGGTGGCTTTCACGGAGACCGTGCCTTCCGTCACGCCGAGCAATGCTGCGAGGCGCGCGCGCATTGCCGCGGCATGCGGTGCGATCTTCGGTCGTTCGCAGATGATCGTCACATCGGCGTTGGCGAGCATGCCGCCCCGCCCGACGATCCGGCCCGCCGCATGGCGGAGAAAGCGCGCGCTGTCGGCGTCCTTCCATTGCGCCTCGGACGGCGGAAACCAGCGGCCGATGTCGCCCTCCGCCAGGGCTCCGTAAATCGCGTCGCACAGCGCGTGGATGCCGACATCGGCGTCCGAATGGCCGGACAGGCCGAGCGGCGAGGGGATGGTGACACCGCACAGTACCAGCGGCCGGCCGGGCACCAGCCGGTGCACATCGAAGCCGGTGCCCATGCGCGGGATCAGACGGGCGGCGAGGTGAGCTTCCACGCGGGCGAGGTCCTCCGGCCAGGTGATTTTGATGTTGGCCTCGTCGCCAGGCACCAGGGCGACGGGCAGGCCGGCGGCTTCCAGCAGGGCGGCGTCGTCCGTCGCGCTGTCATCGCCGTCGCGGTGGGCTGCGATCAGCGCATCGAAGCGAAAGCCCTGCGGCGTCTGGGCGCGGAACAGCCCGTCGCGCGGCACGGTTGCCAGGACGCGGCCGTCCTCGGCCCGCTTCAGCGTGTCCGACACAGGCTGCGCCGGGATGGCCCCCGGCGCCGCAGCCAGCGCAGTGCGCAGTGCGCCGACCGTTCCGGACGGGATGACCGCCCGCGCGGCGTCATGGACCAGGATGAGATCGGGGGGATCGACGGCGAGCGCCTCCAGCCCCGCGCGGACGCTTGCCGCGCGGGTAGCGCCACCGGCGACCGGCGGCAGGCAGGGCAGGCCATCGAGCAGGGCGGCGACCCGTGCCTCCTCGCCGGCAGCGACGACGGGCAGGATGCGGCGCACGAGGCCCTCGCGGAGAAGGGCCTCGGCCGCGTGGCGCAGCACGGGACGCCCGAGCAGCGGCAAATACTGCTTCGGGATGGCGCTGCCGAAGCGGGTTCCCGCGCCGGCGGCCATCAACAGGGCATCCATGGTCATTGGCGGCTCCGGCCCCGGTAAGGGGGCCGGCGGATAGACTATTTCCTGACCTTGTCCAGGGCGAAGGCGCCGCCGCCGGCGAAGACCAGATAGAGGAAGATGAAGCAGTACAGGATCGCCGCATCACCGCCGTTCAGGACCGGGAACGGGCTGCGCGGCGCGTGGGCGATCCAGTAGGCGGCGGCCATCAGGCCCGACAGCACGAAGGCGGTCGGGCGGACGAACAGGCCGACGGCCAGCAGCGCACCGCCGACGATCTCGAGCACGCCAGCGGTCCAGGCCAGGGAGAGCATCGCCGGCCCCGCGCCGCCGCCCGGGCGGTCAGGGAAGCCGAACAGTTTCTGGGTGCCGTGTTCGAAGAAGATCACGGCCGCGACGATGCGCAGCAGGCCGAGCGCGTAAGGAGCCCAGCGGTCGAGTGATGGCATGCGGAAAGGTTCCCGTGCGAATCGGTGTGCGCCGCAACATGACGGGGCGCCGCGTGATCTTCAATGGATCACTTCTCCTGCACCATAGAGCGGCGTTGCGCCAGCGGTGCTGTTGCTGCGCAGGCGAGAGACGCGTATTCTGCCCAAATCATGAGCAACCATTGCGCGAGCGGCCTGGCGCCGATCCGTCTCGGCGACGCTGTCATCGAGACGCCGGTCATCCTGGCCCCGATGTCGGGTGTCACGGACCTGCCCTTTAGGCGCCTGGCGCGCGCGTTGGGCGCGCCGATGGTGGTCAGCGAGATGATCGCCTCCCAGGCCATGATCCGCACCAATCGTCAGACGCTGAAGATGGCGGAAGTGGACGGCTTCGGCGGTCCCGCTTCGGTGCAGCTCGCCGGCTGCGAGGCGGAGGCGATGGCCGAGGCGGCGCGCCTCGTCGTCGATCGTGGCGCCGCCGTGGTCGACATCAATTTCGGCTGCCCGGTGAAGAAGGTCGCGGTGGGCCAGTCCGCCGGGTCGGCGCTGATGCGCGACGAGATCGCCGCCGCGCGCATCCTGGAAGCCACCGTGAAGGCTGTGTCGGTGCCGGTGACGCTGAAGATGCGTATGGGTTGGGACCACAACAGCCTGAACGCGCCGCGCCTTGCCCGCATTGCCGAGGAATCCGGAATCCGCATGGTTACGGTGCACGGCCGCACCCGACAGATGTTCTACACCGGCACCGCCGACTGGGACTTCATCCGTGGGGTGAAGGAAGCGGTTTCCATCCCCGTCATCGCCAATGGCGACATCCTCACCATCGAGGATGCGGAGGAGGCGCTCCGGCGGTCGGGCGCTGACGGCGTGATGATCGGCCGCGGCTGCTACGGCCGCCCGTGGCTGCCAGCCGTCGTCGCGAAGCGCCTGCGCGGAGAGGCGGCGGAAGAACCGGACCTGGCCGAGCAGAAGCGCATCCTCCTCGACCACTATCGCGACATGCTGGAACATCACGGAGACAGTCCGGGCGTCCGCCTCGCGCGCAAGCATGTCGCCTGGTACTCGAAGGGTCTGCCGGGTTCGGCCGAGTTCCGCGTGGCGGTGAACCGGTGCGAGACGGCGGATGCCGTGCTCGACCTCGTCCACGCCTTCTACGACCCGCTGATCGAGTGCGGTGTCGAGGCGGTGCGGGACGCCTTCCGCGAGGCCGGCGACGAGCGCATCGCGGCATGAAGGCCGGCCTGCTGCGCCGCGCCGTACGCCCGGCTGCCTGGAAGGGGCGGGCCCTGCCGGAATCCGCGGCGATCCTCAGCGCGTTGCCCATGGCGGTGGTCGTCCTCGATGCCGAGAACCGCTTCGTCAGCGCCAATGCGGCGGCGGAGCAGTTCTTCCAGGCCTCCATCGGCTCGCTCGCGCAGATGCGCCTGTCGGACCTGCTGCCCGAGGACGGGCGGATCTTCGCGCTGATCGCGCAGGTGCGGCATTCCGACGGACGCATCTCGGATCACGACCTGCTGCTGGAAAGCCCGCGCATGGCGCGCCGCGGCGTCACCGTCCATGCGGCGCCCCTGCCGGAGATGCCCGGTGCGGTGGTGCTGATGCTCGAGGACGGCTCAACCGCGCAGATGCTGGACCGGCAACTCAATTTCCGTGGCGCGGCGCGGGGTGCCTCCGCCATGGCCGCGATGCTCGCGCATGAGGTGAAGAACCCGCTTTCGGGCATCCGCGGCGCCGCGCAGCTTCTGGAACAGAATGCGAGCGAGGCGGATCGAGAGCTCTGCCTGCTGATCCAGGACGAGGCCGATCGCATCCGCGGGCTGGTCGACCGCTTCGACATGTTCTCCGACCGGCCGACCGAGCTTGCACCGGTGAACATCCATCGGGTGCTGGACCATGTCCGGCGCATCGCGACGACCGGCTTCGCCTCGCATATCCGCATTACCGAGGACTACGATCCCTCCCTTCCGCCCGTATGGGGCAACCGGGATCTGCTTGTTCAAATTCTACTCAATCTGGTCAAGAACGCGGCAGAGGCGGTCGATCCGACCCAGGGGGAAATCGCCCTGTCCACCGCCTACCAGCACGGCGTGCGCATCGCCGTGCCCGGTTCTACCGACCGCGTGCACCTGCCACTGCAGGTGAGCGTCCGCGACAATGGCCCGGGAATCGCGGAGGAAGTCCGCGGCACGCTTTTTGAACCCTTCGTTTCCACGAAGCGGGGGGGACAGGGGCTCGGCCTCGCGCTCGCGGCGAAACTCGTGGCGGACCAGGGCGGGCTGATCGAATGCGACAGCCGCCCGGGCCGCACGGTGTTCCGTCTTTCCATGCCTGCGCCCCCGCCGGGAAGCCTCGGGACTACTCAATGACTGAACCTCGGACCATCCTGATTGCCGATGACGACCGCGCCATCCGAACGGTGCTGAGCCAGGCGCTCGCCCGCTCCGGTTATCAGGTGCGGGCGACATCCTCGGCCGCCACGCTGTGGCGCTGGGTGGAGGATGGGGAAGGCGACCTTGTCATCACCGACGTGGTGATGCCGGACGAGAACGGGCTCGACCTCGTGCCGCGCATCAGGCGCGTGCGACCGGAGCTGCGCGTGGTCGTGATGTCGGCTCAGTCGACCTTCGCCACGGCCATGAAGGCGACCCAGCGTGGCGCCTTCGAATACCTGCCGAAGCCTTTCGACCTGAAGGAGTTGCTCGCGGTCGTCGAACGCGCGCTCGCCGCCCCGGCCGAACCGGCGGCGGCGGACGACAATGAGCAGCAGGGCGAGAAGCTGCCCCTGGTTGGCCGCTCGGCGGCGATGCAGGAGATCTATCGGACCGTAGCGCGTCTGACCGCGACCGACCTGACCGTGATGATCACGGGCGAGTCCGGCACGGGCAAGGAACTCGTGGCCCGCGCCCTGCACGATTACGGCAAGCGCCGCTCAGGCCCCTTCGTCGCGATCAACATGGCGGCGATCCCGCGCGAGCTGATCGAGGCCGAGCTGTTCGGCCATGAGCGCGGCGCCTTCACCGGCGCGCTGAACCGCGGCATCGGCCGCTTCGAGCAGGCCGCCGGCGGCACGCTGTTCCTCGACGAGATCGGCGACATGCCGCCCGAGGCCCAGACCCGCCTGCTGCGCGTGCTGCAGGAAGGCGAGTTCACCACCGTCGGCGGCCGCCAGCCGATCAAGGCCAATGTCCGCATCGTCGCGGCGACGCATCGCGACCTGCGCCAACTCATCCGCCAGGGGCTGTTCCGCGAGGACCTGTTCTATCGCCTGAACGTCGTGCCCATCCGCCTGCCGCCGCTGCGCGAGCGGATCGAGGACATCCCGCTGCTGGCGCGCCACTTCCTGGACCGCGCCCGTGCGTCGGGCCTGCCGGGCAAGCAGCTCTCCTCGGAGGCGCTCGAGGGCCTGAAGGCCCATGCCTGGCCGGGCAATGCGCGCGAGCTCGAGAACCTGATGCGGCGCCTCGCGGCGCTCTATCCCCAGGAAGTGATCGGTGGCGATGCGGTCGGGGCGGAGCTCGCGGAAGCGGTGCAGCCCGCCGGACCCGACGGCCAGTCCCAGCCGGCCACGCTGGAACAGGCGGTCGAACGCCATCTCCAGGGCTTCATGGCCGCGCACAAGGACGGCATGCCGGTGCGCGACCTGTATGAGCGCGTGCTGGCTGAGGTCGAACGGCCGCTTCTGAGACTCGCCCTCGGTGCTACAAGGGGCAACCAGATCAAGGCGGCAGCCATGCTCGGCCTCAATCGCAACACGCTGCGCAAGAAGATCCGCGAGCTTGAACTGCCCGTGGTGCGTGGCCTGTCCTGACCATGCGAAGGCCCTGATATGACGGGCCTGTTCCGGCGCCGCGGCGGGGCGCGGCCGGCGTCCCGTGCGCTGCCTGCGGCGGTAGGGACCGCGCCCGTCGCGCCGTCCTGGGGAAGCCGCGCGGCGCAGCTTCTGCAGGGCGGCAACGTGACGATCGGGCTTGCCGTGGTCGCGCTGATGCTCGGCCTCGCCACCTTCATGCTGCTGTCGGGCGGCACGCCGCTGGGGCCGACCAGCCCTGGCAGCGTGGTCGGCATCATCCTCGCGAATCTCACCGTTCTGCTGCTGCTCGCCGCATCCCTGTCGGCGCGGCTCGTGCGGATGTGGGTGGAACGGCGCCGCGGCTCGGCGGGTTCGCGGCTGCATGTACGCCTGGTGCTGCTGTTCGGCGTCGTGGCGGTGGTGCCGGCAATCTTCGTGGCCGGCTTCTCCGCGGTGTTCTTCAACCTCGGCATCCAGTCCTGGTTCTCCGACCGGGTGCGCAACACGCTCGAAGCCTCCCTCGTCGCCTCGCGCGCCTATCTGGAGGAACACCGCAACACGATCCGCGCCGACATCCTCGCGATCGCGAACGACCTGAACCGCGCCGCGCCGCAACTGCTGCCGGACAACGGAATCGCCTTCGCGCGGCTGCTCGCCACCCATACGGCGATACGCGGCGTGACCGACGCGCTGGTGGTCGAGCCGACGCTCGGGCAGGTCATCGCCTCCGCCGGGCTGGCCACGGGCTCGGTGATCGGTGCGCCGCCTTCCTGGGCGATCGAACAGGCGCGCACCGGGGAAGTGGTGGTGTTCCCGGGCGAGGGCGGGGAAGGGCGCGTCCGCGCCCTGGTCACCCTCAACTTCCCCCCCGTGCCGAACGTGCCGCCCGGGCTGATGCTGCTGATCAGCCGCCCGGTCGATCCCGGTGTGCTGGAGCACATGCGCACGACCGAACTGGCCTTCCAGGAATATGACCGGCTGGATCGCAACCAGGGCGATCTGCAGATCACCTTCGCGCTTATCTTCGGCATCGCGACGCTGCTGGTGCTGCTCGGGGCCGTGCTGCTCGGCCTGCTGATCGCCAACCGGATCGCGTGGCCGATTGCCCGGCTGATCACCGCCGCCGAGCGGGTTCGGGCCGGCGACCTGTCCACCCGCGTGCAGGAAGGGGATGCGGATGACGAGGTCGCCTCGCTCTCCCGCGCGTTCAACCGCATGACCAACCAGCTTGGGGCGCAGCGGGGGGAGCTGATGGAGGCGTATCGCCAGATCGACGAGCGGCGCCGCTTCACGGAAACGGTCCTGTCTGGGGTCTCGGCCGGCGTCGTCGGCCTCGATGCGGAGGGGAGGGTGAACCTGCCGAACCGCTCGGCCTCGGCGCTGCTCGGCGTGGATCTCGACGCGGCGATCGGTCTGCCGCTGGCCGGCGTCGCGCCCGAATTCGCTCCGTTGATCGAGGCGGTGCGTGCCCAGCCCGACCGCCCGCAGACCGCCGAGATCCGTTCGGGTCCGCCGGCGGCCCGGCGCACGCTGATCGTCCGCCTGGGCGCCGAGACACAGGGCGGGCGCGTGGACGGCTTCGTGCTCACCTTCGATGACGTGACGGAACTCGTCTCGGCACAGCGCAAGGCCGCCTGGGCGGACGTCGCCCGGCGCATCGCGCATGAGATCAAGAATCCGTTGACGCCGATCCAGCTCTCGGCCGAGCGGCTGAAGCGCCGCTACCTCAAGCAGATCAGCGACGATCCGGACACCTTCCGCCAATGCACCGACACGATCGTGCGACAGGTCGGCGACATTGGCCGGATGGTCGATGAATTTTCCGCCTTCGCGCGCATGCCGCAGCCGGTGATCAAACCCGAGGACGCCAACCAGTTGCTGCGCGAGGCGCTGGTCCTGCAGCGCGATGCGCATCCCGAGATCGCCTATGAGACCCGCTATGCGGAGCCCGCCCCCGTCATCGCCTGCGACCGCCGGCTGATCGGGCAGGCATTGACCAACCTGCTGCAGAATGCCGCCGACGCCGTCGCGATGCGCGTCGAGGACGGCGCCCGCCATATCGCGGCGCGGGTCGAAGCGACTCCGTTGGAGGTCCGCTTCGTCGTCGAGGATGACGGAGTCGGGCTGCCGAAGGAGGAGGAGCGGGACCGCCTCGCCGAGCCCTATGTCACGCACAAACCTAAAGGAACCGGACTTGGCCTTGCCATCGTGAAGAAGATCATGGAGGACCATGGCGGCAGGCTGGCCCTGGAGGATCGTGACGACGGGCCAGGCGCGCGGGTTGCCCTGATCCTGCCACTCAGGGCCGCTGCGGTGGGACCCGACTCGGGGGCGGAGTCGACCCGGGCCGCCGAGGGAGCGAAGGTCGCGCATGGCGCATGAGATCCTGATCGTCGACGACGAGCCGGACATCCGGGCCCTCATCGAGGGCATCCTGTCGGATGAGGGCTACGAGACGCGGCAGGCGCACAATTCCGACACGGCGATCGCCGCCTTCCGGCAGCGCCGCCCGTCGCTCGTCATCCTGGACATCTGGCTGCAGAACTCGCGGCTGGACGGGCTCGGCATCCTCGAGGCCCTGCACGTCGAGGAACCGCAGGTTCCGGTCGTGATGATCTCGGGCCACGGTACGATCGAGACCGCCGTGCAGGCGATCCAGCAGGGTGCCTACGACTTCATCGAGAAGCCGTTCAAGTCGGACCGGCTGCTGCTCATCGTCGCGCGCGCGCTAGAAGCCGCACGGCTCCAGCGCGAGAACAGCGAGCTGCGCCTGCGCGTGGGGCCGGAGACCGAGCTCGTCGGTGGCTCCGGCCCGCTCGGCCAGTTGCGCAGTGCCATCGAGAAGGTGGCGCCCACCGGATCGCGCGTGCTCATCACCGGCCCGGCCGGCGCCGGCAAGGAAGTCGCGGCGCGCATGATCCATGGGCGGTCGCGCCGCGCCGATGGCCCCTTCCTCGTGCTGAACTGCGCCACGCTGAACCCCGGCCGCTTCGAGGAGGAGCTGTTTGGCGTCGAGGCCGGCTCCGATCCACTCGCCCAGCCGCGCCGCGCCGGGGTGCTGGAACGCGCCCATGGCGGCACGCTGCTGCTGGACGAGGTGGCGGACATGCCGCTCGAGACCCAGGGCAAGATCGTCCGCGCGCTGCAGGAACAGGGCTTCGAGCGGATAGGCGGCGGCACCCGGGTGAAGGTGGATGTGCGGGTGCTGGCCACGACCAACCGCGACCTCGCCGCCGAGATCGCGGCGGGACGCTTCCGCGAGGACCTGTTCTATCGCCTTGCCGTCGTGCCGCTGCGCGTGCCGGCGCTGCGCGACCGGCGGGAAGACGTGCCGATGCTCGCCCGCCACTTCATGGCGCGGTCCACCGAAACAACCGGCATGCCGCCGCGCGAGCTGTCGGAGGACGCGTTGGCCGCCATGCAGGCCTATGACTGGCCGGGCAATGTGCGGGAGCTGCGCAACCTGATCGACTGGCTGCTGATCATGGCGCCGGGCGAGGCCAAGGAAGCGATCCGTCCCGACATGCTGCCGCCGCAGGTGGGTGCCGCCGCGCCGGCGGTGCTGAAGCTCGACCGCAGCAGCGAGATCATGACCCTGCCGCTGCGTGAGGCGCGCGAGCTGTTCGAGCGCCAGTACCTCGAGGCCCAGTTGCTGCGCTTCGGCGGCAACATCAGCCGCACCGCGAACTTCGTCGGCATGGAGCGCAGCGCGCTGCACCGGAAGCTGAAATTCCTCGGTGTCCAGGCCGAGGACCGCGCCGGCCCCTCGGGCACCGCCGGCACCGCCTGAAGGACTTCCGCATGTCCCGCATCGCCTATGTGAACGGGCGCTACCGCCCGCAATCCGACGCCAGCGTGAACATCGAGGATCGCGGCTACCAGTTCGGGGACGGCGTCTACGAGGTGGTGCACCTCTACGGTGGGCGCTTCATCGACGAGGATCGTCACCTCGGGCGGCTGGAACGTTCGCTCCGCGAGATGCGCCTGCCCATGCCGATGGCGCGCGATGCGCTGAGGCTCGTGCTGCGGGAGGTCGCGCGCCGCAACCGCGTGACCGAGGGGCTGCTCTACATGCAAGTCACGCGCGGCGTCGCACGGCGCGACCATGCCTTCCCGAACGTGCCGGTACCGCCGGCCCTGGTCGTGACGGTGAAGCGTATCCCGCCCTATCCGGCGAGCATCGACCGTTGGGGCGGATCCGCGATCACGCAGCCCGACCTGCGCTGGGCACGCTGCGACATCAAGACGATCAACCTGCTGCCCAACTGCTTCGCGCGCCAAGCGGCGCGGGAGCAGGGCGCCATCGAGGCCATCCTGTTCGACCCGGCGACCGGCATGGTGACCGAGGGTGCCGCAACCTCCTTCTGGATCGTCGATGAGCAGGGCGTCATCCGTGCCCCCGCGCTCGATCATTCCATCCTGCCAGGCTGCACTCGCGCGGCCCTGCTGGCCGAACTCGCCGAGGCCGGAATCGTCGTCGAGCAGCGTGCCTTCAGCCTCGAGGAGATGCGCCGCGCGCGGGAGGCCTTCCTCACCTCCGCGACCTCCTTCGTGAAGCCGATCGTGGCGATCGACGGTGCGCCGGTCGGCGACGGAACCCCCGGACCAGTGACACGCCGTCTGTTCGACATCTTCGCCCGCCATGTGCAGGGCGCGTTGAGGAACGCGGCATGACCGCGGAAGAGCAGGCCAACGCCGCCACGGTGCGCGCCTTCTATGCGGAGCTGTGGGAGCAGGCGGACATGTCCCGCCTGCCGGGCCTGCTGCATGAGGACGTGTCCTTCGAGGGCACCTTCGGCCAGGTGATGCACGGGCAGGAGGCGTTCGCCGCCTATGTCCGCAGCGTGCGGCTCGCCTTCTCCGACTATCGCTGCGACCTGCGGGACCTGCTCGCCCAGGATGCGCGCGTTGCCGTGCGCGTCGGCTTCTCCGGTCGCCACGACGCCGGCACCTTCCTCGACTTCCCGCCGAGCGGGCGCGACCTCGCTTGGCAGGGCGTCGGCTTCTTCACGCTGGAGGACACCCGGATCCGCCACCTCTGGGTGATCGGCGACATGCTCGGGCTGCTCGGGCAGCTCAAGGCGTGACGCGCCCGGCCGCCCTGCTGTGGGACTGGGACAACACGCTGGTCGATGGCTGGGCGGCGATCCAGGAAGGTCTCAACACCACCTTCCGCGCCTTCGCGATGCCGGAATGGGATCGCACGACGGTGCTTGCGCGCGTGCGGGGCTCCCTGCGCGATACCTTCCCCGGCATGTTCGGCGCCGAATGGGAACGCGCGCGGGACATCTTCTACGATCGCGTGAAGTCCTGCCATCTCGACGTGCTGACGCCGATGGCCGGTGCCGCGGCCGCCATCGCGGCGGCGGTGCCCCTGGCGCCGCAGGGTGTCGTTTCCAACAAGCAGGGCCCGCTGCTCCGCGCCGAAGCCGCGCATCTCGGCTGGACCACACAGTTCGGCGCGCTGGTCGGCGCTGGCGATGCCACGGCGGACAAACCCGATCCGGCGCCGATGCTGATGGCGCTCAACGCCATGCGAATCGGGCCGTCACCCGACATCTGGTACATCGGCGACACCGTGCTCGACATGCAGGCGGCGCGGCGGGCGGGATTCGTCGCCGTGCTGCTGGGTGATGCGTCCCATGACGGCGGCGTCGCGGCCGCCGCGCCCGATCTGCACTTCATGAATGGTGATGCGCTCGCGCGGCACCTGCTTGCCCTTGCCAAGGGCTGACGCTGCGGCGACAAGGGCGGGGCCGGCGGCCGGAAATGGTTTTCGCCGGTCCGCCCCTGGTCGGTGACCAGCAAAAAGAAGGACCGGTCAGATGGCCGCCGAGAAGTCCCAGAACGTGCAGGACGTGTTCCTGAACCACGTTCGCAAATCCAAGACCCCCGTGACGATCTTCCTGGTCAATGGCGTGAAGCTGCAGGGAATCATCACCTGGTTCGACAATTTCTCGGTGCTGCTGCGCCGGGATGGTCATACCCAGCTGGTCTACAAGCACGCGATCAGCACCGTAATGCCGGGCGCCCCGATCATGCTGTTCGATGCGACCGCCCAGGGCGCGGCAGCCGGTGCGGCAGCCCCCGCCGGCGCGGCGCCGCCATCGGAGACGCGCATGACCCTGACTCGTAGTGAGGTACCCCCTGACGGCGGCAACTGACGAGACCGGCGGCCAGCCTACCCGTGCCGCCGTCATCCTGCCCTTCGAGAAGCCGAGCCGCGTCGCCATCGGCGATGCGGGCGGCCAGCGGGCTGCCGAAGCCCGGCTCGCGGAAGCGGTCGGCCTCGCGGCGTCGATCGGCGTCGCGATCGTCCATTCCGCGGTGCATCCGCTGCGTGAGCGCCGGCCTTCGACCCTGATGGGCGAGGGCCAGGTCGAGATCATCGGCCGTGCGCTGAAGGAGCAGGAGGTCGGCGTCGTCGTCGTCGATGCGTCGCTGACGCCCGTGCAGCAGCGCAACCTCGAACGCGCCTGGGGCTGCAAGGTCATCGACCGCACCGGGCTGATCCTCGAGATCTTCGGCGAGCGTGCCGCGACCAAGGAAGGCACGCTGCAGGTCGAGCTCGCGCATCTGGAATATCAGCGCACGCGGCTGGTGCGGTCCTGGACCCACCTGGAACGGCAGCGCGGCGGCTTCGGCTTCCTCGGCGGTCCCGGCGAATCGCAGATCGAGATCGACCGCCGGCTGATCGGCGACCGCATCGTGAAGCTGAAGAAGGAACTGGAGCAGGTGCGCCGCACCCGCGGCCTGCACCGCAGCGCCCGGGCGCGCGTGCCGTACCCGGTCGTCGCCCTGGTCGGCTACACCAACGCCGGCAAGTCGACGCTGTTCAACCAGCTCACCGGCGCCGGAGTATACGCGCAGGACCAGCTTTTCGCGACGCTGGACCCGACGATGCGGGCGATCCGACTGCCATCGGGGCGCACAGCGATCCTGTCGGATACGGTCGGCTTCATCTCCGACCTGCCGACGCAGCTCGTCGAAGCGTTCCGCGCGACGCTCGAGGAAGTCGCCGCGGCCGACATCATTCTTCATGTCCGCGACATCGCGCACCCGGATAGCGCGGCGCAGCGCGCCGACGTGCTCGGCGTGATGGCGGAGATGGCCGAAGGCCCGAATGCCAGCCTGGAAGCCGGCTGGGAGGGGCGCATCATCGAGGTGCTGAACAAGGCCGACCTGCTTGGGGGCGTCGATTCCGTCGCGCGCCGCGTGCCGGGCGCGGTCTCGGTTTCCGCGCTGACCGGAGAAGGCCTGGAGGAACTGCGCCGCGCCATCGATACGCGCCTGTCCGCCGGCATGGAGACGATCGAAGTGACGCTGCCCGGTTCCGACGGGGCGGGGCTCGCCTGGCTGTACCAGCATGGCGAGGTGCTGGCCCGGGAGGATGACGACGACGGTGTGCGGCTGACGGTGCGCCTTTCCCCCGCCGACCGTGCCCGCTTCGATGGGCGGGGCGCATGATCGGGGCAGCGCGCGCGGCCGAGGTCGCCACCCTGCTGCGGGAGGCATCGCGCCGCGAGATCCTGCCGCGCTTCCGCCGGTTGGCGCAGGGGGCGGTGCGCGCCAAGTCGGGGCCGCTCGACCTCGTCACCGATGCCGACGAGGCGGCAGAACGGATGATCGAGGCCGGACTCGCCCGATTGTTTCCTGGCTGCGCGGTGGTGGGGGAGGAAGCCGCCGCCGCTGACCCCACGATCATGGACCGGCTCGCCGATGCCGACCTCGCCTTCGTGGTCGATCCGGTGGACGGCACGGCGAATTTCGCCGCCGGCCTGCCGGTCTTCGCCTGCATGGCGGCCGCGGTTGCGAAGGGGGAGGTGATCGGCGCCTGGATCCATGATCCGCTCGGCGACGACACCGCCATCGCGCTGCGCGGGCAGGGGGCCTGGATCGCCGATCCCGACGGGCGGCCCACGGCCGACTTGCGCGTCGCGGCCCCGGTGCCGCTGGAGCAGATGGTCGGCGCGATTTCCTGGACCTTCCTGCCGCCTCCGCTGCGTGCGCAGGTGACGGCACGCTTCCCCCTGTTCGCCGGCGTCGTCGGCTATCGCTGCGCCGCGCATGAATACCGCTGGGCAGCGGGCGGCCATGGGCACGTGCTGTTCTACAATCGGCTGATGCCCTGGGACCATCTGCCCGGCTGGCTGCTGCACCGGGAGGCCGGTGGCCATGCCGCCCGTTTCGACGGCAGCCCGTACCTGCCCACGCATCGCGATGGCGGGCTGATCTGCGCGCCGGACCGCGACAGCTGGGAGGCCGTTCGGCACGCGCTGCTCGACCCGTGAGCGAGGATGACGAGGAAGGGGAGGACGGGCCGCCCGGCCTGCCGCCCGGCACACCATTCTACATGACGCCCGCCGGCGCGGCGGCCCTGCGCGAGGAGGTGCGGGCGCTGTGGGAGGATGAACGCCCGAAAGTGGTCGAGATCGTCTCCTGGGCAGCCTCCCTTGGCGACCGGTCGGAGAATGCGGACTACCAGTACGGCAAGCGCCGGCTGCGCCAGATCGACGGCCGCGTGCGCTTCCTGCGCCGGCGGCTGGATCGCGTGCAGGTGGTGGACCCGGCGGCGCAGGCGAAGCGCGACCAGGTCTTCTTCGGGGCCACCGTGACCTATGCGCGGATGTCCGACGATGCAGAGGTGACCATCCGCATCGTCGGGGTGGATGAGGCGGACGCCGACCGCGGGGATGTGTCCTGGGTGGCGCCGGTGGCGCGTGCGCTGCTTGGCGCCCGCGTGGGCGATCTGCGGAAGCTTCGCATTCCTGCGGGGAGCGAGGAGATCGAGGTGGTGGCGATCACCTACCCGACCGCGTCATGAAACCCACCCTTAGCGCGATTGTCATGTAGGGTCATTCCATCGTCAGGTTCAGATTGCTGCTTTCCCCACCTTGGACATCCAGGAGAGCAGGATGAGCTTCGACACGTGCTACCCGCTTCAGCTCGCCGGCATTCGTACCGCCGTCACCGGAAGGCAGGCGCCCACGCCCACCCCGTGGCGGCTGCCGAACCAGCAGGCCGCGCAATCGGTGCCTCTGGACAGCCTTGACGTCCAGGATTTGGCGGCGATCGATCTGATCTTCCGCCCAAGCGACCTCTACCTCCTGGGCTTCACCAACGCGTCGCGGCAGACCTTTGCCTTCGAAAACCAGAAGGACAACGTGCGCGGGGCGACGAGCCTCGGCTTTCCCGACGCATACAAGGACATGGGGATCGACCGCGACAGCTGGCTCACCGTGACGCTCGACGAGGTCGAGAAGGCGCTGTGGGAGATCGCCTACTGTGCCGGCCCGCCGGGGCGGGAGACGATGGGCAAGCTGGTCGTCGGCTTCTGCGAGGCGTCGCGCTTCCGCGACGTCGAGCGCTTCGTCACCGCGGGGTCGCGCTTCGATTGCAAGCTGCTCAAATGGGATTCCGCGGCCCGCGCGCCAGCGGACAAGCTGCTCCAGCCCGCCTGACCCTGACGCCCGATAACCGCGTGTGATGGTGGCCATCAGCCGTTGCCCCTGGCGCAGCGGTCCCGCGCGCGCGACATCGGCCGGGCGGGGTTATCCCCGCCCCGAACGGGAAAGGACAGAGCATGAGCACCCTCGACGAAGCCGACCCGGTCTGCCCGCCGCCGCCGCCGGGGCTCGAGACCGTCATCATTCCGCGCGCCCACGACATCGGTGGCTTCGAGGTGCGTCGTGCCCTGCCGGCGCGGGAACGACAGATGGTCGGCCCCTTCATCTTCTTCGACCAGATGGGGCCGGGGGAGTTCCTCACCGGCAAGGGGTTGGACGTGCGGCCGCACCCGCATATCGGCCTGTCCACCGTCACCTACCTGTTCGAGGGCGAGATCCTGCATCGCGACAGCCTTGGCAGTGCCCAGCCGATCCGGCCCGGAGCGCTGAACTGGATGACCGCCGGGCGCGGCATCGTCCATTCCGAGCGCACGGACCAGGCGCTGCGCGACCGGCCACGCCGGATGTTCGGCATCCAGTCCTGGGTCGCCCTGCCGAAATCCGCCGAGGACACGGCGCCCGCCTTCGCCCATCACGACGCCGGCGCGCTGCCGCTGGTGGACGATGCCGGACTGACGCTGCGCCTGATCGCAGGGGAGGGGTGGGGGCTGAAGGCGCCCGTCGCCGTCTCCTCACCGCTGTTCTACGCGGACGCCACGCTGCTGCCCGGCGCCCGGCTGCCGCTGCCGGACCAACATGAGGAGCGGGGTGCCTATGTCGTGGCAGGCTCGGTCGACGTCGCCGGCGTCACCTTCGAAGCCGAACGCATGCTGGTGTTCCGCGCCGGGGATGCGCTGGCGCTGACGGCCGGCCCGCAGGGCGCGCGGCTGCTGATGCTGGGCGGCGCAGCGATGGACGGGCCGCGCTACCTCTTCTGGAACTTCGTTGCCTCATCGCGCGAGCGGCTGGAGCAGGCGAAGGCGGATTGGAAGGGAGGCCGCTTCCCGACCGTGCCGGGCGACGACAAGGAGTTCATCCCGCTGCCCGAAGCGCGGGTAGCCGTGCGCGCTGAGACGCGGCCCAGCTGACCCTCAGCGCCAGCCCAACCCGAAGACCGCCGTCCGATCCGGCCCATCCGGCGCGCAGCGCCCGCCGAGATAAGGTGCGCCCGGCGCATTGGCCGCACGCACCGCGGCGGCGAAGGGGCTGCAGGCCAACCGAGCGGCGAGCTGCCGCTCCGTCTCCGGCAGGCCCGGCGCGTCCGGCGGCCAGGCCTGCCGCAGGAGGCGCTGCGCCTCGGCGGCGTGGCCGCTGTAGATGAGACAGGCGGCGAGGCGGGCAGCCTCGACGCCGGGATGCCGCCCGTTGCGCGTCGTCCAGTCGCCCGCGCGCAGCGCGGCGATCGCGGCATCGAGATCCGGATAGGTCGCGACGCGCTGTTCCGGCGGCGGCCGGTCCTCCGACACCGTCATGTCGGCGCAGGCTGTGCCGAGAGCGGCGGCCACCGGTCGGCGCATCGCCACGCCATCGGGTTCCAGAGCCCGACCGGTCCAGCGGAAGGGGATCGTCGGGTGAAGGTCGGCGGCGAGGCTGATCGGCGCCTCCCAGAAGTCAAAGCCGGCATCTGCGATGCTGATCGGTGGCCCGGCAGGCGGCGCCAATCGGATGATGTCGGGCTCCCGCTTGCCGAGGGGTAGGGAGGCGACGTGGGCCAAACCCGTTGGGCCCTGCCGGAACAGGTGCAGCGTCCAGCAACAATACGCACCGCCGCTCCAGCCGGTGATGCCGATGGCGGTCGCACCTTCGCCGATCGGGACGGGGGCGCCGTCGCGGAAGAGGGCGAAACGCTGGGCGGTTCCCTGCCAGAGCGTGCGGCCATCGCGGGTCAGGCGAAGCGCCTCGCCCATGCCTTGCGGGGCGGCAACGACCCGGCCTGCAATGCCGGCATCAAGGAGGGTCCGGCGAGGTTGAGCGGTAGCCTCATTCCATGAGAAAATACATAAAAATAATATAATAAGAGATGTTGTTTTCATAGTACCTCACCTTCCGCTGCGCTCATGGTGCTTCGCTGCCCGCCACAGCTCCTCCATCCGATCGAGCGTGGAATCGGCCGGGCTTTTTCCTTCAAAAAGAAGCTTCTGCTCTATGAATCCGAAGCGTCGTTCGAACTTCCGATTGGCGCCGCGCAAGCAATCTTCCGGGTCCAGGTCGAGCTTCCGGGCCAGATTGGCCAACACGAAAAGCAGGTCGCCAACCTCATCCTTTATTGCTTCATGATCAGCCGCTTGCTGTTCGTTCGAGAGTTCCGCTCGTAATTCCGCCGCCTCTTCCTCGAGCTTGTCGAGCACCGAAGCGGCGTCAGGCCAGTCGAAGCCTACCCGCCCGGCGCGGCGGGTCAGCTTCGCGGCGCGGGTCAGCGCCGGCAGTCTGGCCGGGATGCCGGCAAGCGTTCCGGTCTCCGCCCGGGCGGCACGCTCGGCAGCCTTCTGGACCTCCCACGCACCGACCTGACCTTCGGCCGTGCGCGCCGCTGCTTCACCGAACACATGAGGATGGCGTCGTATCATCTTGTCAGAAATTGCTTTCGCCACGTCGTGGAAGGCGAACCAACCGCGCTCCTCGGCCATGCGCGCGTGGTAGACCACCTGGAAAAGAAGATCGCCGAGTTCGTCCATCAGTACCGCCGGCTCGCCCTTGGCGATGGCGTCCTCGACCTCATAGGCCTCCTCGATCGTGTAGGGAGCGATGGAGGCGAAGTCCTGCACCTGGTCCCAGGGGCAGCCGGTCTCCGGATGGCGCAGCCGGGCCATGATCTCGATCAGCTCGGCGATGGCGGCGGGGGCGTCGGTCATGTCGGGTCCGTGCAGGTTCGGTGCCGTCGTCCCGCGCCGGCCGCGACCTGGCAAGCCCCGCCGGTTGCGCGCTGCGCCGTGCTTTCCGAAACTGCGCCTTCGCTTCCCAGGAATCCGACCGCCCATGGCCAAGGTCCGCGCCGCCGGCGCCCAAGATCGCTCCCGCATTCGCGCTGCATGGGGGCAGCCGGCATGACCGACCTCGCCACCCTGTCCGCCACCCAGCAGGCGCAGCTCGTTCGTGACCGTCGGGCCTCGCCCGTCGAGGTTACGAAGGCCGTGCTCGACCGCATCGCCGCGTGGGATTCCCGCCTCAACGCCTTCGTCGTGCTGGACGCGGACCGGGCGATGGATGCGGCCCGTGCTGCCGAGGTCGCGGTCATGGCCGGCCGGCCACTCGGCCCACTGCATGGCGTGCCGGTCACCATCAAGGACGTGCAGGCGGTCGAGGGACTGCCGACCCGCCGCGGTTCCCCGCTGACGGCGGACACCCCCGCCACCGCCGATGCGCCGCTGGTCGCGCGGCTGCGCGGGGCCGGGGCCATCATCCTCGGCAAGACCACCTCGACCGAGAATGGCTGGACCGCCGTCAGCAGCGGCCCGCTGACCGGCCATACGCACAATCCCTGGATGCACGGGCGGACGGCGGGCGGGTCGTCCTCCGGTGCGGCGGCGCTGGCGGGGGCGGGCTGCGGGGCGTTGCATCTCGGTACGGACGGGGCGGGGTCGATCCGCCTGCCGGCGCATTTCTGCGGCGCGGTCGGGCACAAGCCGACCTATGGGCTGGTGCCCTATGCGCCGGTGCCGAACAACAACTCGGTGTCGCATGCCGGGCCGATCGCCCGCAGCGCGGGGGACGCGGCGCTGATGCTGCAGGTCATGGGCGGTCTGCATCCGGCCGACCACACCACGCTGCCCATGGATTTCCGGGTCAGCGACATCTGGGCGCCCGATCTCAAGGGCCTGCGCATCGCTTACAGCCCGGACCTAGGCCATGCCCGCGTCGATCCGGAGATCGCGGCGAGCGTCCGGGCCTCGCTCAGCCTGCTGGAGGACCTCGGCGCTCATGTCGAGGAGGTGACGCCGCCCTGGGGACCACGGGGGCCCGAGCTCGAACGCCTCGTCTGGGCCGTGGCGATGTACCCGTTCGTCGAGACCGACCCGGCCCGCCGCGCCGCCATGGACCCCGGGCTCGTCGCGTGCCTGGACGCCTTCGCGGGGCTGACGGTGAAGCAGATGATCGACACGGCGGCCCGGCGCATCGCCTATGCCGCCGAGGTGAACACCTGGTTCGCCGACGGCGCATGGGACGCTCTGGTGACGCCCGCCGCCTCGGTGGCGGCCTTCGAGGTCGGGCGCCAGCGCCCTGCCCATTGGCCGGACCACGCATGGGACTGGTTGGTCTGGGCGGAGTTTTCCTACCCCTTCGACCTGTCCCACGGGCCGGCCGTGTCGGTGCCGTGCGGTCGCACCGCGGAGGGGCTGCCGATCGGCCTGCAGATCGCGGGGCCGCGCTGTTCTGACGCGATGATGCTGCGCATTGCCGATGCGTTCCTGCGGGCCCGACCGTTCAGCCCGGCCCACGCCAGCTGACACGGCGCAGTGCCCGGCGGCCGCCTTGACATGCCGTGATGGTCCGTCAGCTTGGGCGTGGAGTCTTGCCCGGGGGTCGCAATGAGGAAGTTCCTGCTCGCCGCAACGTTCTGCGTGGCCGCCGCATCGGGCAATGCGCAGACCCTGACCATCGCGGCGCAATCCGTGCCGACTGCGATGGATCCGCATTTCCATCGTGCGAACAGCAACAATGCGTTGCTGCGTCAGGTGTTCGACCCGATGGTCGATTTCGATTCGCAGGGGCAGATCGTCGCCCGCCTCGCTGAGTCCTGGCGGATCGTTGACGACCGAACCTGGGAGTTCCGCCTCCGCGAGGGCGTGCGCTTCCACGACGGCACGCCGCTGCGGGCCGACGATGTCGCCTTTTCCTTCGAACGCCTGCCGCTGGTGCCGAACAGCCCGGGGTCCTTCGCTTCCGCGGTGCGGACCGTGTCGGGCGTCACGATCGTGGACGACCGGACGCTTCGCATCACGACCAGCGAGCCGTCGCCCTTCCTGGATGCGGAGCTGACGGCGGTGATGATCCTGTCGCGGCGGCTGCACGAGAATGCCAGCACGGCCGATTTCAACACCGGGCGTGCCATGATCGGCACCGGCGCCTATCGCCACGTCGCCTATGTCAACGGCGAGCGCATGGAGGTGGAGCGCAACCCGACCTTCTGGGGCGGGACCCCGCCGTGGGCGCGCGTGCAGATCCGCTTCGTGACGAGCGCCGGCGGCCGCGTGGCGGCGCTGCTGTCAGGCGATGTGGACTTGATCGACGGCGTGCCGACGCAGGACATCGCGCGCCTGTCGGCCGACCGGCGGGTCGAGATCTTCAGCACGGATGCCAACGGAACCGCCTATCTGTTCCCGGACACGGTCCGTGACCGGGCTCCCCAAATCACCGACAACCAGGGCCGGCCGTTGGACCGCAACCCGCTGCGCGATGAGCGGGTGCGGCAGGCGCTGTCCCTCGCGATCAACCGCCCGGCCATCGTCGAACGGCTGCTGGCCGGGGAGGGGACGCCGGCCGAGCAGTTCGCGCCGCCCATCGCCGTCGGGCGCATCCCGAACCGCCCGCCGATCCCGAATGATATCGCGCGGGCGCGGGCGCTGCTGGCCGAAGCGGGATACCCGCAGGGTTTTCGGATGACGATCCACGGGCCGAATGGCTGGTTCCCGGGCGATGCTGAAGTGCTCCAGGCGGTCGCCCAGGGCTTCACCCGGGTCGGCGTGACGACGACGGTCGAGGTACTGCCGACCGCGACCTTCTTCTCTCGCGCCACGAACCGCGACTTCGCGATGTTCATGACGACCTACGCTTCGAACCTCGCGGCGATCACGCTCCAGCAGGTGGTGGCGACGCGCAACAGCGAGACGCGGATGGGGCCGTTCAACCGGCAGCATTACTCGAACCCGGCGATGGACCGGGTGCTGGAGGAAGCCCTGCGGACCATGGACCGGACGCGGCGGGATGCTCTGACGGCCGAGGCGATGTCCATCGCGATGGATGATGGCGCGGTGATCCCGATCTTCTACCTGAAGGCGACCTGGGCGGGGGTGCGGGGCCGCGTGCGGTACGAGGCTTCGCCGAACTGGTACACGAACGCGCTGCAGGCGACGCCGGCGAATTGAGCCGGCTGACGGCGGGACGGTTGAGTACGCCGTCCTGCCGGGTGCAGCCGCTGGCGTAGGCCGATGTTGATCGGCCGCCGGCTTGGCGGTCAGCCGCGACCGCATCGCAAGCTGTTGGCCGCAAAGGGACGTGCCGGATCCAAGGACAGAATTACCGCATAAGGTATATTATGGAAAAATCGGACCCGCCATTGCAGCAGCGATGGTTAAGCTCGTCCGCTCGTCGGTACGCTAGACTACCGGCTGCCGAGGTCAGATCTCCTCGACGCTCGACACTCCCGGCACGACTTTCATCGCCTGCATCACCCGTGGGCCGATGTTGAACCCGCCCGGCAGCGCCATCTCCACTTCCTGGCCTGGGCCCGTTCGCGGCACCAACACCACGCGACCCTTGCCGCGGCCCTCGCGGTTCAGCAGCGCCTGGATCGGCGCGACGCCCACAATGTCGTCCAGCCACAGCCTGACGCCACCGCCGGCGCCGCTCGCAGCCTTGTCCAGCGGCTCGACATCATTCGCCGTCAGGCGCAGCGCTTCGCCCTCCATCCGGGCCTCGGCCGTCACCAGCACGGCCTGACCCTCCGCCAGCAGCTCCCGAGACCGATTCAGCACCTCGGAGAAGCACGTCACCTCGAACGACCCCTGAGCGTCCGACAGCCGAACCCAGGCCATGCGGCTGCCGGTCTTGGTCGTACGTTCCTTGGCGTTCACCACCGTCCCGGCCAGTTTGAGCCGCGCCGCGCCCGACCGCGCCCGATCCGCGATCAACGCCGAGGGCGTCACGCCCAGCCGCTGCAACGCCTTGCGATAGGTATCCAGCGGATGCGCCGACAGATGGAAGCCGACCGCCTCGGCCTCGTGAGACAGTCGTTCCAGCAGCGGCCAATCCGGTACTTCCGGGAGCCGTAGGGGTTCATTTCGTTGCGCATCCGCCCCGAACAGCCCGATCTGGCCCGAGCCGCGTTCCTCGGCATCCGCCTGGGCGCGCCGCAGGATCGTCTCGGCGCCGGCCATGACCTTGGCGCGATTGCGTTCCAGCCCCTCGAACGCCCCGGCCCGCGCCAGATTCTCCAACTGCATCTTGTTCAGCAGCTTCGGGTCGACGCGTGCGGCGAACTCCGCCAGCGAGGTGAAGGCTTGATCGCCGCGCGCCTTCACCAGATCCTTCATCGCCGTCTCGCCGACGCGCTTCACCGCCGCCAGCGCGAAGCGGATCTGCTCCTTGCCCTCGGTCGAGATCTCCACGCGGAACTCGGCGCCCGACCGGTTGATGTCCGGCGGCAGGACCGGAATGCCGAGCCGCGCACATTCCTGCATGTGCCCGGCCAGCTTGTCGGTGTTCGACAAATCGAGCGTCATCGACGCCGCCAGGAACGGCACCGTGTGGTTCGCCTTGAGCCAGGCGGTCTGGTAGCTGACCAGCGCGTAGGCCGCGGCGTGCGACTTGTTGAAGCCATAGTCGGCGAAGCGTTCCATCAGGTCGAAGATCTCGGCCGCTTTCGCCGGCTCGATGCCGCGCTTCTCCGCGCCCTCGCAGAAGATGGCGCGCTGCTTCACCATCTCCTCGCGAATCTTCTTGCCCATGGCGCGGCGCAGTAGGTCCGCGCCGCCCAGCGAATACCCCGCCAGGTCCTGCGCGATCTGCATCACCTGCTCCTGATAGACCATGATGCCGTAGGTCTCTTCCAGGATGTGCATGATCGCCGGATGCGGCGGCTCCCACGCCTCGCCGAGCTTGCGCGCGCAATAGGCCGGGATGTTTGCCATCGGCCCCGGCCGGTACAGCGCCACGGCCGCGACCAGGTCCTCGAAGCGGGACGCACGCATCTGCCGCAGGCAGTCACGCATCCCCTGCCCTTCGAACTGGAACACCCCGGCGGCGTCGCCCTTGGCGAGCATCGCGTAGGTCTTCTCGTCATCCAGCGGGATGGCCGCGATGTCGACGTGCTTGCCCTGCGATTCCAGGATGCCGAGCGCGCGCTCGATCACCGTCAGCGTCTTCAGCCCCAGGAAGTCGAACTTCACCAGCGAGGCCGCTTCCGCGTACTTCATCGAATACTGCGTCACCAGCATCGGCGACCGCGGATCGCGATATAGCGGCACGGTATCCAGCAGAAGCCGCCGCCCGATCACCACGCCGGCCGCGTGGGTCGAGGCATTGCGGTACAGCCCCTCGACTTGCCCGGCGATCTCCAGCAGGCGATGCACCTGCTCGTCGCCGTCCCGCAATTCCTGCAATCGCGGCTCGCCCTCGATTGCCTGGGACAGCGTCACCGGCTTGGCCGGGTTGAACGGGATCAGGGAGGCGATCTTGTCCACCTGGCCGTAGGGCATGCCGAGCACGCGCCCCACGTCGCGCACCGCCGCCTTGGCCTGCAGCTTGCCGAAGGTGATGATCTGCGCGACGCGGTCCGCACCGTATTCGCGCACCACGTACTGGATCACCTCGTCACGCCGGTCCTGGCAGAAATCGATGTCGAAATCGGGCATCGACACGCGCTCGGGGTTCAGGAAGCGCTCGAACAGCAGGCCGAAGCGCAGCGGATCGAGATCGGTGATCATCAGCGCCCAGGCGGCGACCGAGCCAGCGCCCGACCCGCGCCCCGGCCCGACCGGGATCGGCGGCGTCTGCGCCTTCGCCCATTGAATGAAGTCCGCGACGATCAGGAAGTAGCCGGGAAAGCCCATCTTCTCGATGACGGACAGCTCGTAATCCAGCCGCTCGCGATAGACCTGCCGCTTCGCCTCGTCCGGCACGGGGTCCAACGCGTCCAGCCGCTTCTCTAGGCCTTCCACGGCCATGGACCTCACGGTCTCCGCCTCGGTCATGCCCGGCTTCACTTTCGGGCAGACCGGCAGCTCCGGCTTCTTGCTTTCCGCCATCACCGCGCACATCCGGGCGATGGCGAGCGTGTTGTCGCAGGCATCCGGCAGGTCGGCGAACAGCGCGCGCATGTCGGCGGCGGGCTTGAACCAATGCTCGGGCGTCACGCGGCGGCGCTCGCGCTCGGCCATGGTGCGGCCCTCGGCGATGCAGAGCAGTGCGTCATGCGCCTCATACATCCCGCGCGCGGCGAAATAGACGTCGTTGGCCGCGACGATCGGCAACCGCGCCTGCTTGGCGAGCGCCAGCAATCCGGCCTCGACCGGCCCCTCATGCGGCAAGCCATGGCGGTGCAGTTCGACCGCAAGCCGGTCGGGGAAGGCCTCCCGCAGCGCATGCAGGATGCGCCCGGCGGCATCCCGCCGCCCCTCACCCAGCAACCGCGCGACCGGCCCGAGCGTGCCGCCGGTCAGCAGGAAGATGCCCTCGGCATGCTCGCGCAGCAGGTCCAGCGTCACCGCCGCCCGGCCCGAGGGATCGTCCCGCAGATAGCCCTTCGACGACAGCTTCTGCAGGTTCTCGAGCCCCGCCGCATCCATCGCCAGCGCGACCAGCGGATCAGGATTCTGCCGCGCGATGTCCGGCCGGTCCGGATCGGCCTCGGCCCGCGTCAGGAACAACTGGCAGCCCATGATCGGCTGCACGCCCTTCTTCGCGCAGTATTCAGCGAATTCCAGTGCGCCAAACATGTTGGCGCTGTCGGTCAGTGCCACCGCCGGCATGCCGTTCGCCGCGGCCAGCGCCGCCAGCTTGTCGGGCCGGATTGCCCCCTCGCTCAGCGAATAGGCCGAATGGACGTGCAGATGGATGAAGGAGGTCGGGTCAGTCATTTCCGGACTCGCGGGGCACCCGGCAGGATACCCCGCGCGACCGGTCCGCGGAACGCCGGCGGAATCATGCCTTCACGCCCTTCACCGCATTCGCCGTCGCGCTCGCGGTGATGCCGCCATCCGCATCCAGTGGCAGCCGCGCGCGGACCCGTTCCTTGATCGCGTTGCGCTGCGATTCCGGCGCCGAGGCCAGCGCAGCCCCTGTCGTCGGGCCGCGCTGGCTGACCGCCCAATAGGCATCGAAATCCGCGAAGCGCCGCGTCACCGTGATGCTGCGCGTGTCCACCTCCCGCAGCCCGGCGGCCGACCACAGCGCCGGCATGACGTCGCGCCGGGACGCCTCGGCCGAGGGCGGCAGGGGCACCGTCACGCCCATCGCCTTGGCCTCCTCATGCACCGCCGCAACCGGGAACCCGCCGCCAGCCAGATCCCAGGCATAGGCGGCGACGATGCCGCCCGGGCGGACCACGCGCACCATCTCGGCGACGCCGCGCGCCGGTTCAGGTACGAAGAACAGCACCAGCGCCATGATCGCGGCATCGAACTCGGCATCGGCAAAGGGGAGTTCCATCGCGCTGCCCTGCCGGAACCGCGCAGGCCGGCCGGCGAGCCGGTCACGCGCATAGGCCAACTGCGCCGGGGAAGGATCGATCCCCTCCACCATCGTCGGCGCGCAGCGATCGATCAGCATCTCGGTCGAGGCGCCGTTGCCGCAGCCGATATCGGCCCACCGGAGCCCTGGCGGCGGTGCCAGCCAGTCGAGGAACACCTCCCCCGCCAGGCGGCTCCAGACGCCCATGAATTCCTCATAGGCCGCGCCATCGTTGAAGACGATCGGAGCATCGGCCATGCCGGTATCCTCCCGAGGGCTACCGGCATCAGATGGGGCGGCCCGCGCCCTGGTCAATGCGACGCCGTTATGAGGCGGCGACCACGCGGCCTTCATCCAGCGTGACGATCCGGTCCATCCGCCGCGCGAGCTCGGGGTTATGGGTCGCGACCAGCGCGGCGACCCCCTGCCCCCTCACCTGCTCCAGCAACTCGCCGAACACCCGGTCCGACGTGCCGACATCGAGGTTCCCGGTCGGCTCATCCGCCAGCAGGATGCGGGGTCGGTTCGCCAGCGCACGGGCGATCGCGACGCGCTGCTGCTCGCCGCCCGAGAGCTTGCCAGGCGGATGGTCCTCGCGTCCGGTCAACCCGAAGGCCGCAAGCAACTCCCTCGCCCGCGCATTGGCCGCCTTGCGAGACACGCCGGCCGCCATCTGCGGCAGGGCGATGTTCTCCTCCGCCGTGAACTCCGGCAGGAGGTGGTGGAACTGGTAGACGAAGCCGATCGTCGTGCGGCGGATCGCGGTGCGCGCATCGTCGGAGAGCGAGCCGGCGGCGCGGCCCTCGACGAAGACCTCCCCGGCATCCGGCTTCTCCAGCAGGCCCGCGAGATGCAGCAGCGTCGACTTGCCGGTGCCCGACGGCGCGACCAGCGCGACGATCTCGCCGGCGGCGAGGGTGAGTTCCGCCCCGCGCAGCACCGGCAGCACGCCGCTGCCCGATTTGTAGCGCCGTTCGACGGCGGCGAGGCGCAGCGGGACATCATTCATGGCGCAGCGCCTCCACCGGATCGAGCCGCGCCGCGCGCCAGCTCGGGAAGATCGTCGCCACCAGCGACAGAAGGAAGCCGAGGCCGACGACCTGGATCACCTCCAGCGGGTCGACCACCGCCGGGATGCGGGTCAGGAAGTAGATCTCGGGGTCGAAGATGACGGTGCCGGTGGCACTCATCAGCCCCTGCCGGATGGTCTCCAGATTGGCGCAGACGAGCAGCCCGAGCCCGAGCCCCAGCACCGTGCCGACGCCGCCTACCGCTGCCCCGCACAGCAGGAATATGCGCAGCACCGCGCCCTGCCGCGCGCCCATGGTCCGCAGGATGGCGATGTCCTTCCCCTTGTCCTTCACCAGCATGATCAGGGAGGAGATGATGTTGAACGCCGCCACCACGATGATAAGCGTCAGGATCAGGAACATCACGTTCCGCTGCACCTGGACGATCTGGAAGAAGCCGCTGTTCGCCGTCTGCCAGTCGAGGATGCTGAGCGGCCGGCCGGCGAATTCCTGCCGGATCACCCGCGCTACGGGGCCGGCGGCGTCCGGGTTGGTCAGATGCACCTCGATCTGGCTGACGAAGCCGCGACGCTGGAAGAACACCTGTGCGGCCTCGAGCGGCATGAAGACGAAGGCGGCATCGTATTCCTGCATGCCGACCTCGAAGATCGCGACCACGCGATAGGCGCGCAATCGCGGCACGGTGCCGAACACCGTGGTGCGCCCCTCCGGCGAGATGACAGTGACGCGGTCCCCCACCCCGACATCGAGGCGCCGCGCCAACACCGTGCCGATCGCGATGGCGTCGTCCCCGGTGAACTCCGCGAGGCTGCCGGCCCGGATGTTGTCCGCGACGATCGGGCGCTGGCGGAGCTCGTCGGGAGCGACACCGCGCGCAAGGCCCCCGGCCGAAGCACCCGCATCCGTCGTCAGCAGCACCTGGCCTTCCAGCGTCGGCGTCGCCTGCGTGACCTGCGGCATGGTGCGGATGCGGGCGGCGATGGGCTCATAGTCGCGCAACAGCCCTTCCGCCGCCGAGATGCCGAGATTGCCGTTCAGCCCCAGGATTCGGGTCAGCAGTTCCTGGCGGAAGCCGCCCATCACCGACAGCACGACGATCAGCGTCGCGACGCCGAGCGCGATGCCGGCCAGCGAGAATCCTGCGATCAGGGACACCGCACGCTCACCCTTGCGCGCGCGGAGGTAGCGGGCCGCAACCATGCGTTCGAAGGCGCCGAACATGCCGGGCTCAGCCATGCCGCAGCGCCTCGGCCGGGTCGATCCGCGCGGCGCGCCAGCTTGGCCACAGCGTCGCCAGCAGCGACAGGCCAAAGCCCATGGCCACGATCGTCGCCACTTCGCCCTGATCCACGACCGAGGGAAGCTGCATCAGGAAGCTCAGCTCGGCGGCGCCGAACAGCCCCGTTTCCTGCAGCCAGGCGAGGCCCCGCCGCAGTGCCGGGAAGTTGGTCGCGGCGCCGAGCCCGAGCCCGAAGCCGAGCAGGGTCCCGCCGCAGCCGATCGTCGCCCCGCACAGGATGAAGATGCGCAGCACCGCGCCGCGGCCCGCCCCCATGGTGCGCAGGATGGCGATGTCCCGCCCCTTGTCCTTCACCAGCATGGTCAGGGAGGAGATGATGTTGAACGCTGCCACCAGCACGATCAGCGTCAGGATCAGGAACATCACCTTCCGTTCCACGACCACCGCCGCATAGATGCTGCTGTTGGCCGCCTGCCAGTCTGCGATGCGCAGCGGCTGGCCGGCGAAGGCGCTGCGCACGGCGTTGGTGACAGCGCCGATGCGTGCGGGATCATCGACCAGGATCTCGACCTGGCTCACCGCCTCGCCCAGCCCGAACAGGGATTGCGCGGTGGCGAGCGGTACGAAGATCGTCCGCCCGTCATATTCCGGCATGGCGAGGTCGAAGGTGGCCACCACCGTCATCGCGCGTTGCACGGGTGCCGCCGTGAAATTACCGCCGCGGGCCTGCGGCAGAAGCAGCGTGATGGTGTCGCCCGGCTGCACCCGCATCCGCGCGGCGAGCCGCCATCCCATCACGACGCTGTCCTCCGGCCCGAAGGCGTCCAGGCTGCCGAGCCGCAGCGCGCGCTGCATCGAGGGCCGGTCGCGCAGCGCTTCCGGCGGCAGGCCGCGCAGCTGCGCCGCCGAGGCCCCGCCGGCGGGCGTGGTCAGCAGCACCTGCCCTTCCACCGCCGGCGCTGCCTGTTCGATGCCGCCGATCCCGCGCAGCCGGTCGAGGATCGCCTGATAGCCTTCCAGCGCCCGGCCACGTTCCGGCTGAATGGTCAGGTGACCATTCAGCCCGATGATCCGGTTCATCAGATCCTGCCGGAAGCCGTTCATCACCGAAGTCACGATGATCAGCGTCGCGACGCCGAGCGTGATGCCCACCAGCGAGAACAGCGCCGTCACCGAGACGAAGCGTTCCCCCTTGCGCGCCCGTAGGTAGCGGAAGGCGACGGCGCGCTCGAAGGCCCCGAACATGCGCCGGCTCAGCCGCCGCGGATCTTCGCGATCGCGTCCTCGGGCGAAACCTCCGCACGCTCGCCGGTGGCGCGGCGCTTGAGTTCGACCTTGCCGGCGGCCGCACCACGCGGGCCGACGATGGCCTGCCAGGGGAAGCCCATCAGATCGGCATCGGCGAATTTCTCGCCGGCCCGCGCGTTGCGATCGTCATAGACGGCCTGGTCGCCGAGGGCCGCATAAAGGCTCTCGCACATCGCATCCGTTCCCGCGTCACCGACGCGCAGGTTGAGGACGGCCGCCGCCCACGGCGCGACGGAATCCGGCCATTTGATGCCCGCCTCGTCGTGGTTCGCCTCGATCAGCGCGCCGACCAGGCGGGAGACGCCGATGCCGTAGGACCCCATCTCCGGCGTCACCGTCGTCCCGTCCGGCCCGGCCAACGTCAGCCCCAGCGGTGCCGCATACTTGGTGCCGAAGAAGAAGATGTGGCCGACCTCGATGCCACGCCCTTCGCGGCGGCGCTCGGCCGGGACCTGGTCCCAGGCCGCCGTGTCGTGCATCTCGTCGGTGGCGGCGTAGTTGGTCGTCACGCGTTCGAAGAACGCCTTCAGCCCGCCCACATCGTCGGTCGAGACATCGGCCTTCGCCCAGTCCGTGCTCTCATAGGCCGCGTCGTAGAACACGCCGCTCTCGCCGGTCTCGGCGAGAATGATGAACTCGTGGCTCAGATCGCCGCCAATCGGCCCCGTATCGGCGCGCATCGGCACCGCGGTCAGACCCATGCGCTGGAAGGTCCGGAGGTAGGCCAGGAACATCTGGCGGTAGGAATGCTCGGCCCCGGCCTTGTCGAGGTCGAAGGAATAGGCGTCCTTCATCAGGAATTCGCGCCCGCGCATCACGCCGAAGCGGGGCCGCACCTCATCCCGGAACTTCCATTGGATGTGATAGAGGTTGCGCGGCAGGTCGCGATACGACTTCGCGTAGGTCTTGAAGATGTCGGTGACCACTTCCTCGTTGGTCGGGCCGAACAGCATCTCCCGCTCATGCCGGTCGGTGATGCGCAGCATCTCCTTGCCGTAATCCTCATAGCGGCCGGATGCGCGCCAGAGCTCGGCCGACTGGATGGTCGGCATCAGGATCTCCTGCGCGCCGGCGCGGTCCTGCTCCTCCCGTACGATCTGCTCGACATTGCGCAGCACGCGCAGGCCCGCCGGCAGCCAGGCATAGATGCCTGCGGCGGTCTGCCGGACCAGGCCGGCGCGCAGCATCAGGCGGTGGGAAGCGATCTGCGCCTCGGCGGGCGTTTCTTTCAGTGTCGGCAGGAAGGCGCGGGAGAGGCGCACGGTCAGTCCTTTGCGGCGTTCGTCGGCGGAACCTACTGGCCCCGACGCCGAGCCGGAAGGCCCCCGCCGCATGCTCCGCCGCGATGCATGCGAACTCACAAAGCGTTTAAGAATGCTGCAACTGCGAAGCGCGGCGCGACAGAAAAATACGTGAAAGCGACGCCGGGTTGCGGTTTATGCTTGCGGGCGGATTTCGTGACGCCCTAGAAAAAGAAAGGGCCGCGCCCCGAAGGTCGCGGCCCAAGTTTAGGGAGGAAACGCCAGTCACACGGCAGGAAGAGAACCAATCTCTTCCTGAGAAGAAGAATGGCCCCACACGGCCCTGGCGACAACGAAGAATACCGCAGCGCAGGATGAAAAAAGCGGCGTTGAACCGCATCCTGCGTAAAAGCGGAGCAGACCGGCGAGCAGACTGCTTCATCAGTGATCAGGGCCCAGGCATCGACCACGGGCCGGAGCGGAAGGACAGCCACTCGCTCTCCACGACCGCCCAGATCCCCAGCCAGACGATTCCGGACACCACCGTCGTTGCGATCAACTTGCGCAGCAAATGCGGCGCGGTGGGCGCACCGCGCCAGCCGCCCGCCGCCGGATCGCCCTCGACATCAGGGCGCACGCCGATGGGCAGGATGGCGAACAGCACCGTCCACCAAGCCAGCAGATAGACGACGGTGCCGGTGAACCAGGTCATGCTGGGCAGTTCCTTACATCCGTCATGAGTGACCCGGCAGGAGCTTCGTCCCCCTCCGGATCTGTCACCCTCCAAAGGCCAAACAGCCCTTGGAAACCACTACATGGTGCCGGGCGCCGCAGCCCGCCCTTGGTTGATGCGGCGCTCATGCCCGGCGTGCGTCTGCCATCACACCCGCAGCAAGTGCACCTCGACCATCGGTCGCTTCCGCAGCCGCTTGCCGACGGCCTTGCGCAGCACCGAACGCGCGGCCTCACGCAGCTGATCGTCCTCCCGCTTCAACGCCGCCGGCAGGTCGGCCAGGGCCCGTCGGAACTCCGCGGCGACGATCGCCGGCTCGGCATCGCCGGGCTCGAACAGGCCGGGTGCGGAAATCTGCGGCTCGCCGAGCACGCGCCCCTGCGCGTCGACGGCAAGTGAGGCCACCACCATGCCGTTGAACATCATCCGACGGCGGGCAGCGATCAGCGCACCGTCGATCGGCAGCAGTCGGTCGCCATCCACGGCGAGTCGCCCGGTCGGCACGCCTTCGACCACCTCCGGGCGGTTGCCCGACAGGCGCAGCACGTCCCCGTCCTCGATCAGGAAGGGCGTCGCGCCGCCATCGCGCGCAAGGGCGCCATGCTCCTGCATGTGCCGCCACTCGCCATGCACCGGCACGGCATAGCGCGGCTTCACCAGCGCATAGAGCCGCTTCAATTCGTCTCGCGCCGGATGGCCGGAGACGTGGACCATGTGGTCCTCATCGGTCATCACCTTGCAGCCGCGCCGCGCCAACCCGTCCTGCACGCGCTGGATCGCCTGCTCATTCCCCGGAATGCGACGGGAGGAGAAGATGACGGTATCCCCCTCCCCCAGCGCGATGTCGGGATGCGTGTCCTCGGCGATCTTCGCCATGGCCGAACGCGGCTCACCCTGGCTGCCCGTGCAGATCAGCAGCAGTTCCTCATCCGGGATGTAGCCGGCATCCTCCTGCGGCACGAAGGGCGGGATGGACTTCAGGTACCCGCAATCGCGCGCCGCGGTCTCGATATTGCGCAGCGACCGGCCGAACAGCGCGACCTGCCGCCCCGCCGCCTTGCCCGCGAGCGCGATCGATTCCAGCCGCGCGACGTTCGAGGCGAAGCCCGTTACCGCCACGCGGCCGCTCATGCCGCGGATCAGCGCGGCCAGGTTCCGCCGCACCTCGGATTCGCTGCCCGAATGCCCCTCCACCATGGCGTTGGTCGAATCGCAGACCATGGCGAGCACGCCTTCCTCGCCGAGCTTCGCGAAGGCGTCCTCATCCGTGCGCGGCCCGATCAGCGGATCTGGGTCGAGCTTCCAGTCGCCGGTGTGCAGCACCGTGCCGTGCCGGGTGCGTAGGACCAGCGCCTGCGCTTCCGGAATGGAATGCGTCACCGGCAGGAATTCGCAGTCGAAGGGGCCCAGCCGGAAGCGCGTACGCGGCAGTGTCACCTCGAGAGGCACCTCCTGCAGCATCCCGGCCTCGGTCAGCTTGCGCGTGAGCACGGCCGCAGCGAAGGGCGTCGCGAAGATCCTGCAGCGGAACTGCCGCCACAGATGCACGACCGCGCCGATGTGGTCCTCATGCGCGTGGGTGATGACCAGTCCCAGCAGCCGGTCGCGCCGCTCCGCGAGCCAGGCGGGGTCCGGCACCATCACATCCACTTCGGGGTTGTCGTGGCCGGCAAAGCCCAGGCCGCAATCGACGGCCAGCAGCGCGTCGTCGCAGCGATAGACATTGAGATTCATGCCAATCTCGCCGGTTCCGCCCAGCGGAAGAAAGGCGAGGTCGCCGGTTGCGGCGTTCATCGTGTTCAGTCGGAATCCGATCGGAGGGGGTCGCGCAGGGCGCTGTGGTGGAAGACGGGAACCGGGTTGCGGTCCGCAAGCAGGCGCAGACCCTCAAGCGTGATGTCGGGGTCGGTCTTCTCGATGACAAGGGTGCCTTCGGCAAACAGCGGTGCGAGGCCGCCGGTCGCGATCACCTTGAGCGGGCGGCCGTATTCCGCCTTGATCCGCGCCACCAGCCCCTCGATCAGCCCGACATAGCCCCAATAGATGCCGGACTGCATCGCCGGCACGGTCGACCGCCCGATCACCGATTGCGGCCGGCCGATGCCGATGCGCGGCAGCCGGGCGGCGGCCTTGTGCAGCGCCTCGATCGACAGGTTGATGCCGGGGCAGATGACACCACCCAGATAGGCGCCGTCCTCATCCACCACGTCGAAGGTGGTCGCCGTGCCGAAGTCGATGACCATCAGCGGCCCGCGGTAATGATGATGCGCGGCGAGCGAGTTCAACAGACGGTCCGCGCCGACTTCATTCGGCTGATCGACGCGGATGTCGAAGCCCCAGTTCAACGGCGCGCGGGCGATCAGCGGTTCCGTGTCGAACCAGTCGCGGCAGAGCCGGCGAAGGTTGTACAGCGCCGCCGGCACGACGGTGCCGATCACGCAGCGGGTGATGTCGTTGGCGTTCACCCCGGCATGCTGGAACAGCGCGAGCAGCCATACCGCGTACTCGTCGGATGTACGATCGGCGCGGGTCGCGATGCGCCAGCGCCCGCGCCATTCCTTCCCGTCATGGACGGCGAAGACGACATTCGTATTGCCGGCGTCGATGGCGAGAAGCATGTCTCAGGCGACCTCTCCCGAGGCGAGCGACTGCACGCGCCCGCCAGTGTCGATCAGCAGGCTGCCATCATCGGCGAGGCCCGCGAAGCGGCCGGCTATCTCGGCGCCCCGGCGGCGGATGGCAAGATGGGCGCCGGGTGCCGGTCCGCGGGCCAGCCACGCCGCCCGGATTGGCGCGAAGCCCTCGGCCTGGCGCTGCCGTCGCCGGTGGTCGATCGCTTCGAGCAGCGAGACGGCGAATTCCTCCGGCACCGGCGGCACGATGCCCATGGCCGCGAGCGAAGCCGTGGCGCGCCCCGGCACTTCCGGCGCCCGAGCGAGGTTCACGCCGATGCCGATGCAGACCCAGCCGAGCCCCCCTGCCCCGTCGGCGCCGGTTTCGGCCAGGATGCCGGCCGCCTTGGCGCCCCCGAGCATCAGGTCGTTCGGCCATTTCAGGGATAGCAGGTTCGGGTCCGGCAGCAGCGGCAGCAGCGCATCCGCAAGCGCCACCGCCGCGACGAACCCCCATTGCGGCGCCAGCCGGAGCGGTTCCGTCGGTCGCAGCAGCACGGACAGGTGCAGGTTGCCCGAAGGCCCTTCCCAGACCCGCCCCTGCGTGCCGCGCCCCGCCGTCTGCTGGCGGGCGAGCACCGCGAGGCCCTCCGGCTCACCCGTCTCGGCAAGCCGGATCACCAGGTCCGAGGTGCTCGGCAGCGCCTCATGAACCTGGAGCCGGAACGCCGCCGGCGTCACCCCAGGATCGAGGCGACGGCTGCCTGCGCCGCAGCCACCAGCGGCGCCGGGTAGAGGAAGAACAACGTGGTGAACAACCCGGACGCCGCCATCACGAAGGAGGTCGCGGCCGGCCGGGCATCGAGCGCACCGGTCGATTCGTCGAAGAACATTACCTTCACGATGCGCAGGTAGTAGAAGGCCGACACGACCGAGGACAGCACGCCGACGATGGCGAGCGTCCACAGCCCCGCATCGATCGCCGCCTTGAAGACGAACATCTTGCCGAAGAAGCCGGCGAGCGGCGGGATGCCGGCCATCGAGAACATGAAGATCGCCATCCACACCGCCATGGACAGGTCGGTCTTCGCCACGCCCGCGAGGTCGGACACCGTCTCGACCGCCCTGCCCTGCCGCCGCATCGACACCAGCACCGCGAAGGCGCCGAGGTTCATCAGCAGGTAGATCGCCATGTAGATGAGCAGGCCGCGCATCCCGGCCTCGGATGCCGCGGCGAGGCCGACCAGCGCGTAGCCGACATGGCCGATGGAGGAATAGGCCATCAGCCGCTTGATGTTTTCCTGGCCGATGGCGGCGAAGGCGCCGAGCACCATCGACAGCAGCGAGATCACCACGATCACCTGCTGCCACTGCCCGGCGAGGTCGCCGAACGGCCCGCCCAGCACGCGGGCGAACAGCACGATGGCGGCGACCTTGGGTGCCGCGGCGAAGAAGGCCGTGACCGGCGTCGGCGCACCTTCATAGACGTCCGGCGTCCACATGTGGAACGGCACCGCCGAGACCTTGAAGGCCAGGCCCGTGATGACGAAGACCATGCCGACGATCACGCCGGGGCTGGCCTTGGCCGGGTCGGACAGCGCATCCGCGATGCGGTCGAAATTCGTGGTGCCCGCGAAGCCGTAGACTAGCGAGGAGCCGTAGAGCAGCAGCCCCGAGGCCAGCGCGCCGAGCACGAAATACTTGAGGCCCGCTTCAGCCGACCGCTCGCTGTCGCGGTTGAAGGCGGCTACGACATACAGGCTCAGCGACAGCAACTCGAGCCCGATATAGAGCGCCATCAGGTCGTTCGCCGAGACCATGATGAGCATGCCGAGCGTCGCGAACAGCAGCAGCACGGGGTACTCGAAGCGATCGAGCTTGTCGTGCCTGTTGTAGTCGAGCGACAGCGCGACGCCCGCCGCGGCACCCAGCAGGATCAGGACCTTCGCGAAGCGCGCGAAGGCGTCGGAGACGACGAGCCCATTGAAGCCGCTGCCTTCCGGCGCGCCGAGCACCAGCACGGCGGTCAGCAGGAAGGCGCCGATCACCGCCATCGCGCAGGCGAAGTAGCTGTTCCGCTTCGGCAGTACGCCGACGCCGAGGATAGTCAGGCCGCAAAGGCCGAGGACGAGCTCGGGAAGAGCCAGGGTCCAGTTCATCGGATCACATCCCCGCCAGGCGAGCGGCGCCGAGAGCGGCCTCATGCCGCTGCACCAGCGCGGTCACCGAGGCTTCGAAGAAGGAAAGGAAGCTGTGCGGGTAAACGCCCATCCAGAGGGCGAGCACCACGAGCGGTGCGAAGACCAGGTGCTCCCGCGGCGACATGTCCATCAGGCTGAACAGGTCCTGCTTCGTCACCTTGCCGAAGGCAACGCGCCGGTAGAGGTAGAGCATGTAGGCCGCGCCCAGGATCATGCCGAGCGCGGCACCGAGCGCGACCGTCGGGTTCACCTTCCAGGCGGCGACGATCACCAGCAATTCGCCCGGGAAGCCGGCAAGGCCCGGCAGCGCGACCGACGCCATGGTGAACAGCATGAAGATCAGCGCATAGGCCGGCATGATCTTCGCGACCCCGCCATAGCGCGCGATCTCGAGCGAATGGACGCGGTCGTAGAGGATGCCGACGCAGAGGAACAGCGCGCCCGAGACGATGCCGTGCGACAGCATCTGGAACAGCGCGCCCGACAGCCCCTGAACGGTGAAGGTGAAGATGCCGAGCGTGACGATGCCCATATGCGCGACCGACGAGTACGCGATGAGCTTCTTCATGTTCTCCTGCGCCAGCGCCACCAGCGAGGTGTAGACGACGGCGACGATCGACAGGACGTAGATGAAGGGTGCGAAGTCGGCCGAGGCCTGCGGCAGCATCGGTATCGAAAAGCGCAGGAAGCCGTAGGCGCCCATCTTCAGCAGCACGCCCGCCAGGATCACCGAGCCCGCTGTCGGCGCCTCGACGTGGGCGTCGGGCAGCCAGGTGTGGAACGGCCACATCGGCACCTTCACCGCGAAGGAGGCGAAGAAGGCGAGGAAGATCCAGGTCTGCAGCGAAGCCGGGATGGCGTGCTCGAACAGCGTCGGGATGTCGGTCGTGCCGGCGCGATACCACAGCAGCAGGATCGCCAGCAGCATCAGCACCGAGCCGAGCAGCGTGTAGAGGAAGAACTTGAAGGAGGCATAGACGCGCCGGCTGTGCCCCCACACGCCGATGATCAGGAACATCGGGATCAGCACGCCTTCGAAGAAGACGTAGAAGACGATGAAGTCGAGGGCGGCGAACATGCCGACCATCATCGTCTCGAGCACCAGGAAGGCGACCATGTATTCCCGCACCCGCATCTGGATCGCATCCCAGGAGGCGAGGATGCAGATCGGCGTCAGCAGGGTGGAGAGCAGGATGAACAGCACCGAGATGCCGTCCACGCCGACATGGTAGGTGATGCCGAACTCGGACAGCCAATCGAGCTGCTCCACGAACTGGAAGCCGGCATCGGCCTTGTCGAACTTGAACCACAGGATCAGCGACAGCGCGAAGACGATCAGGCTGGTCCACAGCGCCGTCCAGCGGGCGTTCTCGGCGACGACCTTGTCCTCCCCCCGCAGGGTCAGGATGAAGGCCGCGCCCACCAGCGGCAGGAAGGTGAGCAGCGTCAGCAGCGGGAAGCCGGCGGCGTTCATCGGGCGGCTCCGAAGACGAGCAGTGTGACGAAGACCGCGAGCCCCGCGATCATCACGAAGGCATAGTTGGCGACGCGCCCGGTCTGGATACGCACCGCACCCTGCGACGCCTCGACCGCCAGGGTGGCGGCACCGTTCGGCACGCCGTCAATGACACCGGCATCGACCTTCTGCCACAACATCCGTGCAAGGGCGCGCGTCGGGCGGACGAAGATCGCATCGTACAGCTCGTCGAA
The DNA here is from genome assembly GCF_018129025.1 of Neoroseomonas terrae. Lineage (GTDB taxonomy): Bacteria > Pseudomonadota > Alphaproteobacteria > Acetobacterales > Acetobacteraceae > Neoroseomonas > Neoroseomonas terrae. The sequence goes on from NZ_JAAEDI010000022.1 coordinate 65,548, forward strand.
GTACCACTTGTTCAGCAGGAACAGGTAGATCGCGTGGAAGGTCGAGGCGAGCTTCCCGGGGATCGACGGGACGAACATGTACATGATGTAGGCGAGCAGGATGCCCGTCAGGCCCACGGCCGTGGGTGCGAGCGGGACCCAGGACGGCACCTCATGCACGTCGTGCATGATGTGGTTATGCGGCGCGTTCACGATGGCGCCGTTCCAGAACTCGGCCCAGTCGTGACCGACGAAGTACGGGTAGAAGACCGCACCGGCGAAGACGGCGCCGAGGCCCAGCACCACCAGCGGCAGCAACATCACCGGCGGGCTCTCATGGACATGTTCCATGGTGTGGTGATCCGCGCGCGGTTCGCCATGGAAGGTCACGATGATCAGGCGCCAGGAATAGAAGGCGGTCAGCAGCGCGGCCGCCATGCCGCAGAACCAGGCGTACTTGGCCGTCCAGCCATGACCGGCGAAGGCGGCCTCGATCATGAAATCCTTCGAGTAATAACCGGCGAAGAGCGGCACGCCGGCGAGTGCGAGCGAGCCGATCCAGAACAGCGCATAGGTCATCGGGATCTTCTTCCAGATCCCGCCCATGCGGCGGATGTCCTGCTCGTCCGACATCGCATGGATGACGGAGCCTGCGCCCAGGAACAGCAGCGCCTTGAAGAAGGCGTGGGTGAACAGGTGGAAGATCGCGCCCTGGTAGGCGCCGACGCCCACCGCGAAGAACATGTAGCCGAGCTGCGAGCAGGTCGAATACGCGATCACCCGCTTGATGTCGTTCTGCACGCAGCCGATCGTCGCGGCGAACAGCGCGGTGGACGCGCCGACCACCGTGATGATCGCGAGCGCCACCGGCGCGTATTCCAGCACCGGCGACATGCGCGCCATCAGGAACACGCCCGCGGTCACCATCGTCGCCGCGTGGATCAGCGCGGAGACCGGCGTCGGGCCTTCCATCGCATCCGGCAGCCAGGTGTGCAGGCCAAGCTGCGCCGACTTGCCGCAGGCGCCCAGGAACAGCAGCACGCCGATGACCTCATAGGCCGGATAGCCGGCGAAGGTCGCCTCGCGATGCTGCTCGATCGAGCCGAAGATCGTGCTGAACTCGACCGACCCGAAGGTCCAGAAGGTCAGCGCCAGGCCCAGCATGAAGAACAGGTCGCCGACGCGGTTCACGATGAACGCCTTCATCGCCGCGTTGCAGGCGCTGTCCTTCTCATACCAGAAGCCGATCAGCAGGTAGGAGGCGAGGCCCACGCCCTCCCAGCCGAAGAACAGCTGCACCAGGTTGTCCGCCGTCACCAGCATCAGCATCATGAAGGTGAACAGCGACAGATAGGCGAAGAAGCGCGCCTTGCTCGGGTCGTGCGACATGTAGCCGACGCTGTAGATGTGGATCAGCGTGGAGATGAACGTGACCATCCCCACCATCACCGCCGACAGCGTGTCGTAGCGCAGCGCCCACGACACCTCGAAGGTGCCGACATCGACGAAGGTCAGCAGCTCGACCGTCTGCGGCGAATGGCCGAGGGCGACCTGGAAGAACAGCGTCACGCCGCAGATCGCGGCCAGCACCATGCAGGTGATGGTGACGAACTGGGCGGCCTTGTCGCCGATCCAGCGTCCGAAGAGGCCCGCGATGATGGCACCCAGCAGCGGGAAGAAGACGGCGCCGACGAACATGGCCTCAGCCCTTCAGGGTCGAGATATCCTCGACCTCGATCGTACCGCGGTTGCGGAAGTAGATGACCACGATGGCAAGGCCGATCGCCGCCTCGGCCGCGGCCACCGTCAGGATGAACATGGTGAAGACCTGGCCCGTGAGGTCGCCCAGCGCCGCCGAGAAGGCGACGAGATTGATGTTCACCGCGAGCAGGATCAGCTCGACCGACATCAGGATGATGATGACGTTCTTCCGGTTCAGGAAGATGCCGAAGACGCCAAGCACCAGCAGAATGGCCGAGACAACCAGGAAATGCGCGAGAGAGACGGCCATCAGTGATGCCCCCCATGGCCGTGATGTTCGACTTCCTTGGGCTTGGCTTCCTCGGGCGCCGGCGGCCGGACGATGCCGATCTCCTTGAGCCCCGCACCGAGCGGCACGCTGCGCAGAGACACCGTGCCCGCGCGCGCGATCTGCTCCGCGACGTTCTGCCGTCGCGTGCCCGGCCGGTCGCGCAGCGTCAGCACGATGGCGCCGATCATCGCGACCAGCAGGATCAGCCCGCAGGCCTGGAACAGGTAGATGTAGTCCGTATAGAGAATCCGCCCCAGCGCCTCGGCATTGGTCACATCCGTGGGCGTCGGGTTCAGCCGCAGCGTCGCCGCCTCGGGCGCGAAGCGCCAGGCGGTCAGCACCATGAACAGCTCGATCAGCAGGATGCCGCCGATGATGGCGCCGAACGGCGCGTATCGCTGGAAGCCTTCCCGCAGCTGCGTGAAGTCGATGTCCAGCATCATCACGACGAACAGGAACAGCACCGCGACCGCGCCGACATAGACGATGACCAGGATCATCGCCAGGAACTCGGCCCCGGTCAGCAGGAACAGGCCCGCCGCGTTGAAGAAGGCGAGGATGAGGAACAGCACCGAATGGACCGGGTTGCGGCTCGTCACCACCATGACGGCCGAACCGATCAGCACGGCGGCGAAGGCGTAGAAGGCAAGGACTGCGATCATGGCGCGCTCACCGGTACGGGGCGTCGAGCCGCAGGCGCTCGGCCAGCATCGGCTCCCAGCGGTCGCCGTTATCGAGCAGCTTCTCCTTGGTGTAGATCAGCTCCTCATGCGTCTCGGCGGCGAATTCCATGTTCGGGCCCTCGACGATGGCATCGACCGGGCAGGCTTCCTCGCACAGCCCGCAATAGATGCACTTCGTCATGTCGATGTCGTAGCGCGTGGTCCGGCGGGATCCGTCCTCGCGCGGCTCGGCCTCGATGGTGATGGCCTGCGCGGGGCACACGGCCTCGCACAGCTTGCAGGCGATGCAGCGTTCCTCGCCGTTGGGGTACCGGCGCAGCGCGTGCTCCCCCTTGAAGCGCGGGCTCAAGGGGCCGCGCTCATACGGGTAGTTCAGCGTCGCCTTGCGGCTGAAGAAGTACTTGAGCGTCAGCGCCATCCCCGAGACGAGCTCGGTGAGCAGAAGGCTGCGCGCGACGCGGTCGAGAGAAGCCATGGTCAGGACCCCATCAAGCCGGCAGCCAGCCGGTCAGCTTGAGCACGGCGGCCGTCAGCACCAGCCACACCAGGCTGAACGGCAGGAACACCTTCCACCCCAGGCGCATCAGCTGGTCGTAGCGGAAGCGCGGGAAGGTCGCGCGCACCCAGATGAAGGTGAAAAGGCACAGGCAGATCTTCAGGATGAACCAGATCGGCCCGGGCACCCAGTTGAACGGCGCGACGTCGATCGGCGGCAGCCACCCACCCAGGAACAGGATGGTCGTCAGCGCCGACATCAGGATCATGTTCGCGTATTCGCCGAGGAAGAACAGCGCGAAGGACATCGAGCTGTATTCGACGAAGAAGCCCGCGACGAGCTCGGATTCACCTTCCGGCAGGTCGAACGGCGCGCGGTTGGTTTCCGCGAGCGTCGAGATGAAGAAGATGATGAACATCGGGAACAGCGGGATGGCGAACCACACCGTCTGCTGCGCCCGCACGATCTCGGTCAGGTTCAGCGACCCGACGCAAAGCAACACGGTCACGATCACGAAGCCCATGCTGACTTCGTAGGACACCATCTGCGCCGCGGACCGCAGCGCGCCGAGGAAGGCGTATTTCGAGTTCGACGCCCAGCCAGCGATGATGACGCCATAGACGCCGAGCGAGCTGATCGCGAACAGATACAGGATGCCGACATTGATGTCGGCGATCGCCCAGCCATCGTTCACCGGAATGACGGCCCAGGCGATCATGGCCAGCGTGAAGGTCAGCATCGGCGCCATGATGAACAGGACCCGGTTCGCGCCCGTGGGCACGATGGTTTCCTTCATCAGCATCTTCAGCGCGTCGGCGAAGGGCTGCAGCAGGCCGAAGGGGCCGACCACGTTCGGCCCTTTGCGCATCTGCATCGCCGCCATCACTTTGCGCTCGGCATAGGTGAGGTAGGCGACCCCGATCAGCAGCGGCACCAGCAGGACCAGCGCCTTGCCGACGGTCAGGGCCAGGATGCCGACCGGATGGTTGAAGAAGAAGTCGACCATCGCGTCACTCCGCCGCCAGGGCCGGCGCCGGCCCGTAGATCGCGGCACATTGCGCCATCACATCCGAGGCCCGGCTGACGACATCCGCCTGGTGATAGACCGGCAGCGGCAGCACGAAGGCGCCGCCCGTCGCGGCACCCGCCGCCGGTCCGGCCATGTCCGCGCAGCCGCCGCGCGCGACCTCACCCACGCGGCCGAACACTGGGCTGACGGAGGCCAGCCGCGCGCGGATCGCGTGCAGATCGTTGTAGGGCAGCGTCTTGTCCACGCCCTCGCTGAAGGCACGGATGATGCGCCAGTCTTCCTTCGCCTCGCCTGGTGGGAAGATCGCGAGGCGCCCGCGCTGCGCGCGCCCCTCGGTGTTCACCCAGGTCGCGTCCTTCTCGGTATAGGCGGCACCCGGCAGGATCACATCGGCCCGGCCCGCCATCGCGTCACCATGGTGGCCCTGGTAGATCACGAAGGTGCCCGCTGCGATCCGCGCCGGGTCGAACCCGTCCGCGTTCAGCAGCCACAGCGCATCGACGCCACCGGCGACCATCGCCGCGGCATCCTTGCCCCCCTGCCCCGGCACGAAGCCGAGCTCGAGGCCGCCGACCTGCCCGCCGAACAGATGCAGCAGGTTGAAGCCGTGCCAGTCTTCCTTCAGCGCGCCAACGTCGTTCGCCAGTGCCCAGGCCGCAGCCAGCACCGCCGCACCATCGGCTCGCTGCAGCGCGCCGCGGCCGAGGATGATCATCGGCTTCTCGGCCGCCTTCAGCGTCTCGGCGAAGCCCTGGATGGCGTCCGGCCCATCGCCGACATAGGTCGCCGGATAGGTCAGGTCGACGCCGCGCGGGCCGACGAAGCCCACCCTGAACTTGCCGAGCGACCAGCGCTTGCGGATGCGGGCGTTCAACACCGGTGCCTCGCGCCGCACGTCGCTGCCGATGATCAGCACCGCATCGGCCTCGTCGATGCCGGCGATCGTCGTGTTGAAGCGGTAGAAGTCCGGACGGCTGGTGTCGATCGCCGCAAAGTCGTCGCGGCAGTCGATGTTGGCCGAACCATAGGCCGCCATCAGATCCTTCAGCGCCAGCGTGCTCTCGGCATCCGCCAGCCCGCCGGCGATGGCGCCGATCCGGTCGCCGGGCAGCGAGGACAGCTTCGTCGCAATGGCCGCGAAGGCCTCCGGCCACGTCGCCGGCGCCAGCTTGCCGTCCTTCTTCACCCAGGGGCGATCCAGCCGGCGCCGCTTCAGCCCGTCGAAGGAGAAGCGACCGCGATCGGCCATCCACTCCTCGTTCACCGCCTCATTCACGCGCGGGATGATGCGTAGCACCTCGGGTCCGCGGGCATCGACGCGGATGTTGCACCCGACCGCGTCCAGCACGTCGATGCTGTCCGTCTTGCTCAGTTCCCACGGCCGCGACACGAAGGCATAGGGCCGCGAGGTCAGCGCGCCGACCGGGCAGATATCGATCAGGTTGCCCGACAGCTCGGAAGTCAGGGCCTTCTCGACATAGGTGCCGATCTCGAGGTTCTCGCCCCGGTTCGTGCCACCCATCTCCGGCGTGCCTGCCACCTCCGCCGAGAAGCGGACGCAGCGCGTGCACTGGATGCAGCGCGTCATCACCGTCTTGATGAGCGGACCGATATCCTTGTCCTTCACCGCCCGCTTGGCTTCCTTGTAGCGGGAGCCGTCGGAGCCGAAGGCATAGGCCTGATCCTGCAGGTCGCACTCGCCACCCTGATCACAGATCGGGCAATCCAGCGGGTGGTTGATCAGCAGGAATTCCATGACGTTGCGCCGGGCCTGGCGGACCACGGCGCTGTCAGTGAAGACCTTCATGCCGTCATTCACCGGATAGGCGCAGGAAGCGACCGGCTTCGGCGCCTTCTCCACCTCGACCAGGCACATGCGGCAATTGCCGGCGACCGACAGGCGGTCGTGATAGCAGAAGCGCGGGATCTCCTTGCCCGCAGCCTCGCAGGCCTGCAGCACCGACGACCCGTTGGGGACGTCAACCTCGATCCCGTCGACCGTGACCTTCGCCATCGCGATTACTCCGCGGCCATCGGAAGGCTGCGCGCCTTATACTGCCGAATGCGATCTTCCATCATCGGCCGGAAGTGCCGGATCAGCCCCTGCACCGGCCACACGCCACCGTCAGCCAGCGCACATATCGTATGGCCTTCGATGCGTCGCGTGACGTTCTCAAGGAGGTCGATCTCCTCGATCTCCGCATTGCCCTCGACCATCCGGTTCATCAGCCGCGCCTGCCAACCCATGCCCTCGCGGCACGGCGTGCACTGCCCGCAGCTCTCATGCTTGTAGAAGGCCGCGAGCCGCGCGATCGCCTTGATCAGGTCGGTCGACTTGTCCATCACGATAACGGCGGCGGTGCCGAGGCCGGATTTGTGCTCGCGGAGCGCGTCGAAATCCATCAGCACGTCGTCGCAGATCGCCTTCGGCAGCAGCGGCGTCGACGATCCGCCCGGGATCACGCAGAGCAGGTTGTCCCACCCGCCGCGGACGCCGCCGGCATGCCGCTCGATGAGTTCCCGCATCGGGATGCTCATCTCTTCCTCGACATTGCAGGGCTTGTTCACATGGCCCTGGATGCAGAACAGCTTGGTGCCGGAATTCTTCGGCCGCCCGAAGCTGCTAAACCAGGTCGCGCCGCGCCGCAGGATCTCCGGCACCACCGCGATGGTCTCGACGTTGTTCACCGTGGTCGGGCAGCCATAGAGCCCGACGGCCGCCGGGAACGGCGGCTTCAGCCGCGGCATCCCCTTCTTGCCTTCCAGGCTCTCGATCAGCGCCGTCTCTTCGCCGCAGATATAGGCGCCGGCGCCGCGATGCAGATACAGGTCGAAATCCCAGCCCGACCCCGCCGCGTTTTTGCCGAGCAATCCGGCCTCATAGGCCTCGTCGATGGCGGCCTGGAGCGTGACGCCCTCGTTGTAGAACTCGCCGCGGATGTAGATGTAGCCCGCATGCGCGCCCATGCCGAAGCCGGCCAGCAGGCAGCCTTCGATCAGCGTGTGCGGATCGTGGCGCGCGATGTCGCGGTCCTTGCAGGTGCCGGGCTCCGATTCGTCGCAATTGACGACGAGATAGGAAGGGCGGCCATCCGACTGCTTCGGCATGAAGGACCACTTCATGCCAGTCGGGAAACCCGCCCCGCCCCGGCCGCGCAGGCCCGAATTCTTCATCTCCTCGATGACCCAGTCGCGGCCCTTGGCGATGATGCCCGCTGTGCCGTCCCAATTGCCGCGCTTTCGCGCCGCCTCCAGCCCCCACGACTGCGCGCCGTAGAGATTGGTGAAGATGCGATCCTTGTCGGCCAGCGCCATCGCTATTCTCCCGCCCCCGGCACGTCCGTCAGCACCAGCGGCCCGCCTTCCGGCGCGCTGTTCAACCGCCCGATGCTGCTGCCCGGCGCCGGCCGCTCGCCGCGCCGCAGCGCCTCGAGCAGCTTGACCGTCCGGTCGTAATCCAGGTCTTCGTAGAAATCGTCGTCCACCTGCAGGATGGGGGCGTTCACGCAGGCGCCGAGGCATTCCACCTCGGTCATGGTGAACATCCCGTCCTCGCTGGTCTCGCCGTAATGCTTCACACCGGCATGGTCCTGGCAGGCGCGCAGCACCTCATCGGACCCGCGCAGCCAGCACGGCGTCGTGCCGCACACCTGCAGGTGATACTTGCCCACCGGCTTGGTGTTGAACATGAAGTAAAAGGTCGCGACCTCATAGACGCGGATCGGCGGCATCTCCAGCCGCTCGGCCACCGCATCCATGCCGACCCGCGGCACCCAGCCGCTGTCGGTCTGCCGCTTCATCTGCTTCTGCACGACATACAGCAGCGGGATCACCGCCGAGGCCTGCTTGCCTTCCGGATACCGCTTCAGGATCGTCGCGATCTGCGCCTCGCTCTCCGCATCGAAGGCGAAGCTCACGGGCTCCTCGTGGTGGTGGTGGTGCTTGCTCACCGGTCGATCTCCCCGAACACCACGTCGAGCGAGCCGATGATCGCCACGGCGTCGGCCAGCATGTGCCCCTTGGACAGCAGCTCCATCGCCTGGAGATGCGCGTAGCCCGGCGAGCGGATCTTGCAGCGGTACGGCTTGTTGCTGCCATCCGCGACCAGATAGACGCCGAACTCGCCTTTCGGCGCTTCCGTCACCGTGTAAGTCGCGCCCGCGGGGACGTGATAGCCCTCGGTGTAGAGCTTGAAGTGATGGATCAGCGCTTCCATCGAGCGCTTCATCTCGCCGCGCTTCGGCGGCGTGATCTTGTGGTCCTGAGTCTTGATCGGCCCCGGCTTCATCTGCGCGAGGCACTGATGGATGATCTTCAGGCTTTCCTTCATCTCGAGCACGCGCACGAGATAGCGGTCGTAGCAATCGCCACGCGTGCCGACCGGCACGTCGAACTCCATCCGGTCATACACGTCATAGGGCTGCGACTTCCGCAGATCCCACGCGCAGCCCGACGCCCGCAGACAGGGCCCGGAGAAGCCCCACTCGATCGCCTGCTCCGGCGAGATAATGCCGATATCGACCGTGCGCTGCTTGAAGATACGGTTCTCGGTGACGAGCCGCTCCATGTCGCGGATGAAGTCGGGGAACTTGTTCGCCCAGTCGGCGATGTTCTTCTCCATCCCCGGCGGCAAATCCTTCGCCACTCCGCCCGGACGGAAGTAGTTGGCGTGGTAGTGGCTGCCCGACACCTGCTCGTAGAATTCCAGCAGCGTCTCGCGCTGCTCGAAGCCCCAGAGCGCGGGCGTGATGCCGCCGCAATCCATGACGTAAGTCGTGATGTTCAGCAGGTGGTTCAGCAGGCGCGAGACTTCGGCGAACAGCACGCGGATGTACTGCGCGCGCTCCGGCACCTCGATGCCCAGCAGCCGTTCCGTCGCCAGCGCGAAGGAATGCTCCATGCTCATCGGCGCGACGTAGTCCAGCCGGTCGAAATACGGCAGCGCCTGGATGTAGGTCTTGTGCTCGATCAGCTTCTCGGTGCCGCGATGCAGCAGGCCGACATGCGGGTCGGCACGCTCGACCACCTCGCCCTTCATCTCCAGCACCAGGCGCAGCACGCCGTGCGCCGCGGGATGCTGCGGGCCGAAATTGATGGTGTGGCTGTCGCCGCCTTCCAGCGTACGCGTCACCGTCTCGGGCGGCAGCTCGCCGATCTGCGGCAGGGGCTGGGCGCTCATGCTGCCGGTCCCTCCAGGCGGTTCTGGTGAACCTTCTCGTCCCCGGGCAGCGTCGTCATCGCCTCCCACGGGCTCATGTAGTCGAAGTCACGGAATTCCTGAGTGAGCTGCACCGGCGCGTAGGCGACGCGCTTCAGTTCCTCGTCGTAGCGCAGCTCGACATAGCCGGTCATCGGGAAGTCCTTGCGCAGCGGATGCCCCTCGAAGCCGTAATCGGTCAGGATGCGGCGCAGATCCGACTGGCCCGCGAAGACCACGCCGTGCATGTCCCACACCTCGCGCTCGAACCAGGTGACCCCGGGCCAGATGCCGACGACGGAGGCCACCGGCGTCGCCTCGTCGGTCGTGACCACGACGCGGACGCGATGGTTATGCGTCAGGCTGAGCAGGTTGTAGACGACCTCGAAGCGCTCGGCATTCTCCGGCCAGTCCACGGCGCAGATGTCCATGCACTGCTCGAAGGCGAAGCGCGGATCGTCGTGCAGCAGCGTCATCACTGGGATCAGCGCATCCCGCTGCACGCGCAGCACCAGCTCCGCGCCGGCGCGTTCCAGCGTCACATCCGTCACCGCGCCCTGCGCGGCATCCGCCATCGCGGTGCCCAGCACGCGCAGCGGGTTCTCGGGTGCCGGTGTCTCGGCCGGCGCGATCTCGTTCTCAGCCACGGAGGATGGTTCCCGTCCGGCGGATCTTCTTCTGCAGCTGCAGGATGCCGTAGACCAGCGCCTCCGCCGTCGGCGGGCAGCCCGGCACGTAGACATCGACCGGCACGATGCGGTCGCAGCCGCGCACCACGCTGTAGGAATAGTGGTAGTACCCGCCGCCATTCGCGCAGGACCCCATCGAGATCACCCAGCGCGGCTCCGACATCTGGTCGTAAACCTTGCGCAGCGCGGGGGCCATCTTGTTGGTCAGCGTGCCGGCCACGATCATCACGTCCGACTGCCGCGGCGACCCGCGCGGGATCACGCCGAATCGGTCGAGGTCATAGCGCGCCATGTAGGCGTGGATCATCGGCACCGCGCAGCACGCCAGGCCGAAGGTCATCGGCCACAGCGAACCGGTGCGCGCCCAGTTCACGACCTTGTCGATATTGGCGACGACGAAGCCCTTCTCGGTGATCTCCTCGTTCACCCGGCCGATCACCGCATTCTGCGCCGGGCCCGGCGGCAGGGCCTGGCTGTTCCAGGCGACGTCGCTGCTGTTGCTGCTGCTGTTCATGGGCGCGTTACTCCCAGTCCAGGGCGCCCTTGCGCCATTCGTAGAGGAACCCAACCGTCAAGACGAAGAGGAAGCCCATCATCGAGCCGAAGCCGAGCCAGCCGATGTCGCCCAGCGCGATCGCCCAGGGGAACAGGAAGGCCACTTCCAGGTCAAAGATGATGAACAGGATGGCCACCAGGTAGAACCGGACGTCGAAGCGGTGCCGCGTATCCTCGAACGGTGCGAAGCCGCATTCGTAGGTCGAGAGCTTCTCCGCATAGGGCTTCTGCCGCGCCGCAAGATAGGCGCCGCCCACCATGGCGGCGGCGATGCCGCCCGCGATCCCCAGGAAGACGAGGATCGGGAAGTAATCGGCCAGCGCCAGCTGGGTCATGGGAACCTCAGTGCATGCGCCCGAACCGGGCATGAGTCGTGCCGCGCTTCGGCATCATGCCGCAGCGCAGCGCGGCCGCACATTACCCCCGCAGCCGCGGCTTCGCCATAGGGTGAAAGACAATGAAATCAAGTGCGAACGGTTCGCAACTGGCTCTCAACGGGCCAAAACGAAAGCGGCGTCCAGGTGACCCTGGACGCCGCTTTTCGATGACTGTCGATGGCGCGAGTGACGGGGCTCGAACCCGCGACCTCCGGCGTGACAGGCCGGCGCTCTAACCAACTGAGCTACACCCGCGTGGCCTCGACAGGAGGCGGGGGATACGGGCAGCGGCGATGATAGTCAAGCAGGCGTGTGCCGCGATTCTGCAATGGGATGGAGAATACTGGGGATGGTTCGGAAGCGATGCATCGCGAGCTGCGTTTGGATCGTCTCCGCGCCCGCCAGGGCGCGGAGACAATGGGCGCTGACGGGATCGAACCGCCGACATCCTGCGTGTAAAGCAGGCGCTCTACCAGCTGAGCTAAGCGCCCCTACCCTTCCTCATAACACGAAAGGCCGGTCCTTGCAGACCGGCCTCGCGTGCAACACTGCCGGGACCGGCAGAAATCAGTTCACGGCGTCCTTCAGGCCCTTGCCGGCCTTAAAGCGCACGGTGGTGCTGGCCGGGATCTTGATCTCCTCGCCGGTGCGCGGGTTGCGACCCTTTCCGGCCTTGCGCTTGGAGGTCGAGAAAGTCCCGAAGCCCACGAGGCGAACCTCGCCACCCTTCTTGGCAAGCGCCTTCTCGATCGCGGAGAACACCGCGTCCACGACATCGCCAGTCTTCGCCTTCGGCAGATCGGTCGCCTCGGCGACGGCGCTGATGAGGTCCTGCTTGTTCACTGGGTATCCCCTCCGTTGGTGCGGATGACGGGCCGGCGAGTCGGCCGGCCATGTCGGGGCGGAGACTAGGAGCGCAGCTTTCCTACCGTCAACGAGGAGCACCGGATTCGCGGCGGAAAACCGCCATTTGCGGCGCTTCATGCGGCAAGGATGCAACGGAGGACTGACATTTTCACGAAAACCCCCGGCGAATCGTAGCTTCGCCGGGGGTTCCGCAGGCTTAACGGAGGTGCGACTCGGTCAGTGCGGCAGCACGGTCCCGACCGTAGCGCCCTCCCCGGCACGTGGCGCCGGCGTCTCTTCCGGCTCCTGCCAGGAGATCGCCTCGGGCTTCTTCACGAGCGCCCGCCCGATCACCTCATCCACATGCGACACGGCGATGATCTCCAGCGCCCGCTTCACATTGTCCGGGATCTCGGCCAGGTCCTTCTCGTTCTCCTTCGGGATGAAGACCGTCTTGATGCCCGCGCGCAGCGCGGCCAGCAGCTTCTCCTTCAGCCCGCCGATCGGCAGGACTCGGCCGCGCAGCGTGATCTCACCGGTCATGGCGATATCGCGCCGCACCGGGATGCCGGTCAGCACCGAGACCATCGAGGTCGCCATGGCGATACCCGCGGAGGGCCCATCCTTCGGCGTCGCCCCTTCCGGGACGTGCACATGGATGTCCCGCTTTTCGAACATCGTCGGCTTCAGGCCGAAGCTGGTCGAACGCGACCGCACATAGGACATCGCGGCCGAGACGCTCTCCTGCATCACGTCGCCGAGCTTGCCGGTGGTCTTCACCGTGCCCTTGCCCGGCAGCATGACGGATTCGATCGTCAGGATCTCGCCGCCCACCTCGGTCCAGGCCAGGCCCGTCACCACGCCGACCATGTCCTCGGCCTCGGCCTCGCCGTAGCGGAACTTCCGCACCCCGGCGAACTTCTCGAGGTTCTTCGGCGTGATCGCGACCTTCTTGGCCTGCTTGGAGACGATCTCCTTCACTGCCTTGCGCGCGAGCCCCGCGATCTCACGCTCAAGGCTGCGGACACCGGCCTCACGCGTGTAGTAGCGGATCAGGTCGCGGATCGCCGTGTCTGTCACCGACCATTCGCCGTCCTTCAGGCCATTCGCCTCGGCCACCTTCTTCATCAGGTGGCGCTTGGCGATCTCGACCTTCTCATCCTCCGTGTAGCCGGGGATGCGGATGATCTCCATGCGGTCAAGCAGCGGCTGCGGCATGCGCAGGCTGTTGGCGGTCGTCACGAACATCACGTCCGACAGGTCGTAGTCCACTTCCAGGTAGTGATCGGCGAAGGTGCTGTTCTGCTCGGGGTCCAGCACCTCCAGCAGGGCGGAGGACGGGTCGCCGCGCCAATCGGCGCCGAGCTTGTCGATCTCATCGAGCAGGAACAGCGGGTTGCTGGTCTTGGCCTTCTTCATGCCCTGGACGACCTTGCCCGGCATGGAACCGATATAGGTCCGGCGATGGCCGCGCACCTCGGCCTCGTCCCGCACGCCGCCGAGCGACATGCGCACGAAGTTTCGCCCGGTCGCCTTGGCGATGGACTTGCCGAGCGAGGTCTTGCCCACACCCGGCGGGCCCACCAGGCACAGGATCGGCCCGCGGATCTTGGGTGAGCGCGACTGCACCGCGAGATACTCGATGATCCGCTCCTTCACCTTCTCCAGGCCGAAGTGATCGGCATCGAGCACCTTCTCCGCCTCGACGATGTCGTTGCGAACCTTGGAACGCTTTTTCCAGGGGATCGACAGCATCCAGTCGAGGTAGTTGCGCACCACCGTGGCCTCGGCGCTCATCGGCGACATCGTGCGCAGCTTCTTCAGCTCCGCCATCGCCTTCTCGCGCGCCTCCTTCGACAGCTTGGTCGCCTTGATCTTGGCCTCGAGCTCGGCGGTCTCGTCCTTGCCGTCCTCGCCCTCCCCCAGTTCCTTCTGGATCGCCTTCAGCTGCTCGTTCAGGTAGTACTCGCGCTGCGTCTTCTCCATCTGCCGCTTCACGCGGTTGCGGATGCGCTTCTCCACCTGCAGCACGCCGATCTCGCCCTCCATATGGGCGAAGACGCGCTCCAGCCGCGCCGTCACGGCCGGCGTTTCCAGCAGCTCCTGCTTCTCGGGGATCTTCAGGCCGAGATGCGAGGCGACCGTGTCCGCGAGCTTCGGCGGCTCCTCGATCTGATTGATCGAGACCAGCACCTCGGGAGCGATCTTCTTGTTCAGCTTGATGTACTGCTCGAACTGCGAGACGACCGTGCGCGCCAGCGCCTCCGCCTCGCGCGGCTCGCCGGTGGTTTCCTCGACCGGCTCGGCGAAGGCCTCGAAGTACGTCTCGGTCTCCTTGAATGCGCTGATCTTCGCGCGGCGCCCGCCCTCGACCAGCACCTTCACGGTGCCGTCGGGCAGCTTCAGTAGCTGCAGCACGGTGGAGACGGTGCCGACGGTGTACAGGTCGTCGGCGCCCGGGTCGTCCTGCGCAGCGTTCTTCTGCGCGACGAGCAGGATCTGCTTGTCGTCCTTCATCACCGCCTCAAGTGCGCGAACCGACTTCTCGCGGCCGACGAAGAGGGGGACGATCATGTGCGGGAACACCACGATGTCCCGCAGGGGGAGCACCGGAAGCAATTCGCCGCGGATGGTATCCGTCATGTGACCTCACTAGGGACAGTCGGCACCCGGCCCGCCCAAAGGCGGCACGGGCGGGGCGCCACGGCTTCATCAGGGGATGTTGGGCCCCCAGGGCGCCCGCTCAAGATCTTGACAGGGCGCCGCGCGGGGCGCCCTGCAGGGCTTCAGGCGGAAGTCTGCTCCGCCGGCCTTTCGCCATAGATAAACAATGGCTGGGCGCGACCTTCCGCGACCTCTCGATTCACCACCACTTCCTCGACCGCCTCAAGCCCAGGCAGGTCGAACATTGTGGTGAGCAGGATGGCCTCCATGATCGAGCGCAGTCCGCGCGCGCCGGTCTTGCGCTGGATCGCGCGCGTCGCGACGGCCTTCAGCGCATCCTCGGTGAAGCTGAGCTTCGCGCCTTCCATCTCGAACAGCCGGCCATACTGCTTCACCAGCGCGTTCTTCGGCTTGGTCAGGATCTCGATCAGCGCCTTCTCGTCCAGGTCGTCGAGCGTCGCGACGACCGGCAGGCGGCCGATGAATTCCGGGATCAGGCCGAACTTCAGCAGATCCTCGGGCTCGACTTCGCGGAGGATCTGGCCGGTGCGACGTTCATCCGGGTCGCGCACATCGGCTCCGAAGCCGATGCCCGAGCCCTTGCCGCGAGCGCCGATGATCTTCTCCAGGCCCGCGAAGGCACCGCCGCAGATGAACAGGATGTTGGAGGTATCCACCTGCAGGAATTCCTGCTGGGGATGCTTCCGCCCGCCCTGCGGCGGCACGGAGGCGACCGTCCCTTCCATGATCTTCAGCAGCGCCTGCTGGACGCCCTCGCCCGACACGTCGCGCGTGATGGACGGATTGTCCGACTTGCGGCTGATCTTGTCGACCTCGTCGATGTAGACGATCCCGCGTTGCGCGCGCTCCACATTGTAGTCCGCGGCCTGCAGCAGCTTGAGGATGATGTTCTCGACATCCTCGCCGACATAGCCGGCCTCGGTCAGCGTCGTCGCATCCGCCATGGTGAACGGCACGTCGAGGATACGGGCGAGCGTCTGCGCCAGCAGCGTCTTGCCCGAGCCCGTCGGCCCCACCAGCATGATGTTCGACTTGGCGATCTCGATGTCGGGGTTCTTCCCGCCATGGGCGAGCCGCTTGTAGTGATTGTGAACCGCGACCGAGAGCACCTTCTTCGCATGGTCCTGCCCGATCACGTAGTCGTCGAGGACCTTGCAGATCTCCTTCGGCGTCGGCACGCCGTCGCGCGACTTCACGAGGGTCGTCTTGTGCTCCTCGCGAATGATGTCCATGCACAGCTCGACGCATTCGTCGCAGATGAACACTGTCGGCCCGGCGATGAGCTTGCGGACCTCATGCTGCGACTTGCCGCAGAACGAGCAGTAGAGTGTGTTCTTGGAATCGCCGGACTTGCTCATGCGGTCTCCGTGTTCCCCGCAAGTACGGGGAACTGCAACAGGAATGTAGCCCCCGGGCGCCCGGGGGGAAAGCGAAACACGGCCCGGGCGGCCGCGGGCCTCACGCCTTCGTAATCTCCGAGGCCGGCACCGGGCGCTCCTCGACCACATGGTCGATCAGCCCGAAATCCCGCGCTTCTTCGGCCGACATGTAGGTGTCGCGCTCCAACTTACGCTCGATCGCCTCGATCGGCTGGCCGGTGTGCTTCACGTAGATCTCGTTCAGACGCTGCCGCAGCTTCAGGATCTCGCGGGCCTGGATCTCGATGTCCGTTGCCTGGCCCTGCGCCCCGCCGGAAGGCTGGTGCACCATGATGCGGCTGTTCGGCAGGCCATACCGCTTGCCCTTGGCCCCTGCCGTCAGCAGCAGGGAGCCCATCGAGGCCGCCTGTCCGATGCAGACCGTGCTGACCGGCGCGCGGATGTACTGCATGGTGTCGTACATCGCGAGGCCGGCGGAAACCACGCCACCCGGAGAATTGATATAGAAAGCGATGTCCTTCCCCGGGTTCTCACTTTCAAGGAAGAGCAGCTGGGCACAAATCAGGGAAGAAACCTGATCGAAAACCGGCCCGGTCAGGAAGATGATGCGTTCCTTGAGCAGTCGCGAATAAATGTCGAAGGCGCGCTCGCCGCGAGCTGTCTGCTCGATGACCATCGGAACAAGAGAATTGTTGTAGACTTCGACCGGGTCACGATCCCGAATCATGGTGATGTCCTTTCGTCCCGGCGGCGCCGAATCAGCCGGCCGTGTTCGTGGCGAATGTGGGGCATACCCCGGCCCCGTGAAAGCCCCGCCTGTTTCAGGCCAGGGTCAGAACCATGCCGTCATGCCCCGGCTCGACCCCGTGCGGCAGATTGGCGATCAACCAGCCATAGTCGAGGTCGGGGCCCATATGCGTGAGCACCGTGCGGCGCGGCCGCAGGATCTGCACCCATTCCAGCACCTGCGCCAGATTGGCATGCACTGTATGAGGGCGGCGCTGGAAGCATCCCACCACCCAGGTATCCAGCCCATGAAGCAGCGCTAGGCTTCGCTCCGGCAGTCGCACGAGGTCGGTGGAATAGGCAAAATCCCCGATCCGCAACCCCAGCGTGTCCATCACCGCATGATCCTGCAGGAAGGTCTGCACCTGGTGCCCGGCCATCTCCAGCGCGTCGCCGGCCCGCAGCCGCGCCGGCTCGACCGCCGGGCGGAAGAACACGGGCCCGGTCGAGGGCAGGAAGGCATAGTCGAAACGCTGCTTCAGGATGGCGAGGGTCCGCTCAGTGCCGAACGCCTCCAGCGGGCGTCCGGCCAGGCGGTTCAGAATCCTGATCTCATCCAGGCCCATGACATGGTCCGCGTGGTCATGCGTGTAAAGGACCGCATCGATCGCCGGTACGCCGCAGGCGAGGAGCTGGGACCGTAGGTCCGGTCCCGTATCCACCAACAGCCGCCCGGCCCCCGGCCCCTCGATCAGGATGGACGACCGGGTCCGCCTGTTCCGCGGATCGGCGGAGTTGCATGCGCCCCACCACCCCTTCCCGTCCTCGCCGCCGATCTGTGGCACCCCGGCCGACCCGCCGCAGCCCAGAAGCGTGACCGTCAGGCGCGGGACGCCGGCCGCAGGCGCGCTCACCGCCGCCCTGCCGCGCCGGCAATGGCGGTGCGCACCGCCGCGTCCTCCGTCGCCAGACGTTCCGGCAACCCGGTGCGGAACCAGGCCATGTTATGGGCCACCACCGGACGCAATTCGGCGACCAAGGCCCGAAGCGCGGCCTCGGGCAGCAACATCAGCCGGTCGAACTCCGCGAGCACGGTCCGCATCCGTTGCGTCGGGTCGGGGATGGCGTCGTACTCCTCGTGCAACAGCGGCTCGAAAGTTCGGAAGCCGTAGCGCCGCAGCAGGGCGAGGGTGCCGGGAAGGCCGGCAACGAGCATGGGGTGACCGGCCATGAGCGGCTTCAGGCTCTTCTCGGTGAACCGGCACACGCCGGCGGTATCGAAATCGGTCTCGGTCACGAAGGAGAAGGCGGTCGTTTCGTACCACCCTGTCTCCCACCCGAAGACATGCCCTTGCCGCTGTGTCTCCGGCAAGGTCAAGGGCAGGCGGGGCGCGAGGCTGCGGAACGCCGCCATCTCCTGCGGGAAGCGCCTCTCCCAGCGTGGCGGCAGCACGGGTTCCGACACCGGTTGCAACGCGCTGACGAGTCCTCTGCCGAGGGCACCTGTTGCGTGAAGATATCCCAGCAAGACAACGCGATGCGGCGTTATTCTCCTGTTGAGGCATAGGAAGCGCGCATCGTCGGTGCCCGTCCACCCCGGGGGCGAGGGCGGGGACCTCCTGGCCCGCGCGGCCAGTACGCGCAGATGCGCATGCATGACATGCACGGCAAATCCGGTGCGGCCGCTTTCCGTGCACCAGGCCGCATAGGGCGCGGCAAAATCCACATTCTGGGTCAGGTACACACAGCGTCCGGCACCGACCCCGGCGGCCTCGACCCGTCCGTGCAGGTCGCGGGCGATATCGAGATGGAAGGGCCGCCCTTCCCGCGTGCTGTCGAACAGCAGCGCCGCGCCGCGATCCAGGGCGTCCCGCACCGCCGGCATAGCCAGGGCGTCTGCCAGGTTGGCGCCGACAGACCGGCTGAAATCGGCATTGACGACGATGACCTCCGCCCCGCCCGCCGCCACCTGGCGATATGCATCGCCAAGGTCGACGCCCTCCGGCGGAAAGGCCCGCTTGGGCGAGAGCGAGTGAACGCGGATGGCGTCGCTCATCGCGCGCGCCCCGATAGCCCAGGGCCGGCGTTCAACGCGCCTTCGCGAACAGGCGCATGAAGTTCGCCGTCGTCAGCGTCTCCAATGCGGCGGTGTCCATCTGCCGCACCTCCGCCAGCACCTTCGCGGTATGCGCCACCATCGCAGGCTCGCAGCGCTTGCCCCGGAAGGGCACTGGCGCGAGGTAGGGCGAATCCGTCTCCACCAGCAGCCGGTCGGCCGGGAGATCCCGGGCGATGTCGCGAATCTCCTGGCTCCTCGGGAAGGTCAGGATACCTGAAAACGAAATGTATCCTCCCATTTCAACCGATTCTTCAGCCAGTTGCCGCCCGCTGCTGAAGCAATGCAGGAGAAAATCGAAATCGCCGCCCGTCTCCCGCTCCTCCCGCAGGATCGCCAGGATGTCGTCATCCGCGTCCCGCGCATGGATCGCCAGCGGCAGCCCGGCCAGCCGCGCCGCGCGGATGTGCCGACGAAAGTTCTCCGCCTGCGCGTCCCGCGGCGCCTTGTCATAGAAATAGTCGAGCCCGCTTTCCCCAATGCCGATTACGCGCGGATGATCCGCCTCCGCCGCGATGGCTTCGGCTGTCGGCAGGTCGCCTTCCCCGGCATTGTGCGGATGGATGCCGACCGTGCCCCAGACCTCTGGGAACCGCTCCGTCAACGCCTTCACGGCCGCCGCCTGCGACATCCGCGTGCCGATCGTGACCATCCGGTCGACCCCCGCCTCCTTCGCGCGGGCCACGATGTCGTCGATCTCGGCCTCGCTGAAGTAGTCCAGGTGGCAATGGCTATCGATCAGCATGGCGTCAGGCCGGCAGCTCGATCTTGCGGAACAGCGGCGCCGGCGGCGGCAACGCAATTCCGCCCGGCAGCGACGTCGCCAGCGAGCCGATCTCCCGCGCCTCCCTCGACACGCCCAACTGGTCCAGCAGCGCGGACATCGTCTCCGGCATGAAGGGCTGCAGCAGCGTCGCGTAGCAGCGCAGCGCCGTGTACAAATGCCGCAGCACGACGGCCATCCGCACCGGATCGGTCTTCTTCAGCGCCCAGGGCGCCTCGACCGTAATGTAACCATTGGCCTCCCGTACCGAGGCCATCACCGCCTCCAGCGCCAGATGGAATTCCTGCCGGTCCAGCCTCTCTCGCACCTGCCCGGGCAGCGCCTCCACCCCCGCGACTAGGGCACCGCCCACGGCCGGGTCTCCGGCCTGCGGCAGCTTCCCTTCGCAGTTCCGCTGGATCAACGACAGCGTCCGGTTCGCCAGGTTCCCCAGCGCATCCGCCAGCTCGCCATTCAGGCGGTTCACCAGAGATTTGCGGGCGAAATCTCCGTCCTGCCCGAAGGGAACCTCCCGCAACAGGAAGTACCGGACA
The DNA here is from genome assembly GCF_018129025.1 of Neoroseomonas terrae. Classification (GTDB taxonomy): domain Bacteria; phylum Pseudomonadota; class Alphaproteobacteria; order Acetobacterales; family Acetobacteraceae; genus Neoroseomonas; species Neoroseomonas terrae. Next base: position 85,655 of record NZ_JAAEDI010000022.1, read on the forward strand.
GCGTCGAGCCCAAACTCCTCGACCAGCGCCACCGGGTCGATGACATTGCCCAGCGACTTGCTGATCTTCTGGCCTTCATTGGTCCACCAGCCATGCGCGAAGACGCGCTTCGCGGTCGGCAACCCGGCCGCCAGCAGCATCGCCGGCCAGTAGATCGTGTGGAACCTGACGATATCCTTGCCGACGAAATGCACATCCGCCGGCCAGAACTTCCAGCGCGGCGCCGCCTCATCCGGATACCCTGCGGCGGTGATGTAGTTGGTCAGCGCGTCGACCCACACATACATCACGTGCTTCTCGTCCCCCGGAACCTTCACCCCCCAGGTGAAGGACGTCCGGGACACCGAAAGATCGAGCTTCTGCGCGCCTTCGCCAAAGTCCTTGAGGCCCTGCTCGACGAAGGCCTTGACCTCGTTGCGGCGGCTTTCCGGCTGGATGTCGATGCGCTCGGGGTGCCCTTCGGGCAGGTCGTAGCGGCGCAGCAGTTCCGGTAGCCACTTGCCGAGGCGGAAGAAGTAGGACGGCTCCTTCACCCACTCCACCGGCGCGCCGGTCGGGGCGTACTTCACCCCATCCCGTTCGGTGAGCTCATCCGGTCCATAGAATGCTTCATCCCGAACGGCGTACCAGCCCTCATAATCACCGAGGTAGATCTCGCCACGTTCGGCCAGAACCTTCCACAGCGCCACGCAGGCCGCCTTGTGCCGCGGCTCCGTGGTCCGGATGAAGTCGTCGTTGGAAAAGCCCATCGTCACGGTCAGGTCGCGGAAGGCCTGGCTGACGCGGTCCGTGAAGGCCTGCGGGTCCTCCCCCGCATCCTTCGCCGCCTTCTCCACCTTCTGCCCGTGCTCGTCCGTGCCGGTCAGGAAGAACACCTCATGCCCGTCCAGCCGCTTGAAGCGGGCCAGCACGTCGGTCGCGAGGGACGTGTAGGCATGCCCGATATGGGGCTTGTCATTGACGTAGTAGATCGGCGTGGTGAGGTAAGTCAGTGGCTTGGCCATGGAAACCCATTCCGTGGCGGCGCTCCGTGTCAGGGATGCGCGAGCCAGGAAAGGCCCGTGAGCACGGCCTGCTTGCGGTCGAGATTCAACCGCTCGGTATCGTCCGCGAGAGTGCCGAGCCTATCCCACAGCCCCGCCCAGACGGCAAGCGGATGGCGGGCGATCCAGGCCGGCGCTGCCTGCCCCCGCGCCGCATCGCGCAGGGCAGCCGCAATGGCTCCGCGTAGCAGCGCGAAGAAGATGCCGAACGCCCCGCCCGTACGGTCCATTGCCAGTCGGTCCGCAAGCGCATGGTCCCGTAGCTCACCCGTCGCCAGCGCCGCGAGGCTCGACTCAACCGCGTCCTGCAAGGCGAGCCCACCAGCCGCCATCAGCGCCATCGCGCGCCCCGGCGACCCCGCCGCCAAGGCTGCCAGCCGCTGCCGCTCCCCCGCTTCCGCATCCGGCAGCATGCGCTTCAGCACAGCCTCCATCTCACGGTCCGACAGCGGGTTGAGGTCGAGCCGCCGGCAGCGGCTGCGGATCGTCGGCAGCAGCTTCTGCGGCGCGGAACAGACGAGCAGCAGGACCGTCTTGGGCGGTGGCTCCTCCAGCGTCTTCAGCAGGGTGTTCTGCACGTCGGGACGGTCGGCGCGCTCCGCCTCGTCCAGCACCACCACACGCCAGCCGCCCTCGGCCGCCGTCTGGGTCAGAAAACGCACCGCCGCCTTCGCATCCTCCACGCGCAGGACGCGCTTCACGCCCTTGTCGCCGGTACTCGGCTCCAGGGTGAAGCAGTCGGCGTGAGTGTCCACCGCGATCCGACGGAAGACCGGGCTCGCCGGATCCGTCTGCAGCGGCGGCGTCGTGTCGGGCATGCCGGCCAGGAGCCACCGCGTGAACCGCCAGGCGAGCGTCGCCTTCCCGATGCCGGGCGCGCCGCAGATCAGCCAGGCATGGTGGAGCCGGCCGGAACGGGCGGCATCCTGCATCGTGCGCGCGGCGTCGTCGTGGCCGATGAGGTCGGGATTGGCACGAGGGTCGGTCATGGAGAGGGGCCCTGCCCCTCTCCAAACCTCACCCCGCCAGAGGCCGAAAGGCCTCTGGACACCTCGATCTGGTGCGATGCGCAGCGGTCGGTTGAAGCGGGAATTATACTCCGGGCGCTGCGGGGGGCGAGAATCCCCGGCGCCGGGCACAGCGCGCCCGCATCTCCGGTGAAGGCCCCGCCGTGCCCGGCACCAGGTATTGGTTTCCAAAGGCCCTTCGGCCTTTGGCGGGGAGAGGTTTGGAGAGGGGCGGCGCCCCTCTCCGATCGCGGTCCCCGTTCAAGGACTCCGCTCAAAGCAGCACGCCAAAGCGACCGCGCAGCACCTGCGCTATCGCTCCGAACACGTCCTCTGCACCGGCCGAGGCGTCCACCACCGCGCAGCGTTCCGGTTCGGTCGCTGCGATCGCCAGGAAGCCATCCCGCACGCGCCGGTGGAAGTCGATGCTCATACGCTCGTAGCGGTCCGCCCCGCTGCGCGCCGCGGCGCGGGCCATCCCGGCCTCCGGCGCCATGTCCAGCAGCAGCGTCACGTCCGGCGCGAAGTCGCCCAGCGCGACATCCAGCAGCCGTGCCCAGACGGACCGGTCGAGCCCCTGCGCGCCCTGGTAGGCGAGCGTCGAATCGGCAAAGCGATCGCAGACCACCCATCCGCCGGCCGCCAGGAAGGGCCGGATCGTCTTCGCGACATGCTCCCGCCGCGCGGCGAAATGCAGCATGGCTTCGGCGACCGGGTCCCATGGTCCGTGGCCCAGCAACAGGTTACGGATGCGCTCGGCCCCCGGCGTGCCGCCCGGTTCGCGGGTGCGCAGCACGGGCCGCCCGGACGCCGCCAGCGCCGCGGACAGCCGCCGCGCCTGCGTCGACTTCCCGGCCCCCTCGCCGCCCTCGAGAGTGATGAAACGCCCCGGCTCAAGCATCGCCGGCCGGGTGTGACGCGGCCGGCGGGCCGCGTCAAACCTCCCTGTCAGCCGCGCGACCCGAACACCATCTGCGTGACCACCGCCGGAATGCGGGAGATGAGGCCGAGCTTCTCGACATCCGCCCCGGCCAGCAGCGGAATGCGCAGTTCCGGCACGCCCTGCCCGCTCACCTGCATTTCCCCAATCCGCTGCCCGCGCGCGACCGGCGCGGTCAGCGGCGCATCGTACTGCAGCCGCACCTGCAAGCGGGACCGCCACTGCCGCGGCAGTGTCAGCACCAGGTCGCGCCCGCCCACCATCGGTACCTTCGCCCGCTCGCCGAGATAAACCGGCACTTCCTCGATCGTATCCTGGGCGCGGAACAGCACCACCGCCTCGAATTCGCGGAAGGCCCATTCCATCAGGCGCTCGCTCTCCTCGGCGCGGGCACGCATGGTGGGCAGGCCGTTCACGACCATGATCACCCGCCGGTCCCCGCGCTTCGCGCTGCCGGTCAGGCCATAACCCGCGTCCTCGGTATGCCCGGTCTTGAGCCCGTCGGCGCCGGCGACGCGCGACAGCAGCGGATTTCGGTTCTCTTGGGATATATTATTATATCGGAATGACCGCACGTTATAGTACGGATAATACTCTGGAAAATCGGTGATGATGCGTCGCGCCAAGGTCGCGAGGTCGCGCGCCGTCATGCGGTGCTCCGGATCGGGCCATCCGGTCGAATTGCGGAACAGGCTGTTCTGCAGGCCGATGCGCCGTCCCGTCTCGGTCAGCAGCTCGGCGAACTGAGTCTCACTGCCGCTGATCCCTTCGGCCAGCACGATGCAGGCATCGTTGCCCGACTGCACGATCACGCCGTGGATGAGGTCCTCGACGCTGATCTGCGAGCCCAGCTCGACAAACATCTTGGACCCGCCCATGCGCCAGGCCTTCTCGCTGACCGGGAGCGTCTGGTTGAGCTGGAGCTGCCCCGCCTTCAGCTTCTCGAAGACGACATACATCGTCATCAGTTTCGACATGGAGGACGGCGGCATGGGCTCGTCGGCGTTTTTCTCGAGCAGGGTCGCGCCGGTCGCGAAATCGACCATGATCGCCTGCCGCGCGAGCACGTCGATCGGCCCGAGCGGTGTATCGGCGGGCGACCCCGCCGGTCGCACCGGTGCTGCCCCGCGGCGCGGCGCGGATCCGCGCTGCGCGAGCGCCGGCGTGGCAAGGCCAGGGCCGATCAGCCCGGCGAGGGCCCCACCGAGAAGCGTACGTCGATCGGTCATGCGCGGAATCCCTGCCGCTGGGGCGTCATGTCAGTCCACCAGGATACGCGCACCCGATACCCCGGCGGCCAGAGTCCGCTCAAGCGCCGCGTCGGCCTCCGAAACAGTCTGAAACGGGCCGCTGCGCACGCGGAAGCTCTGGTCGCGTCGCGGGCCGAAGGCCTCGATCCGCGCGCCCGGGATACGGGCGGCGAGGCGCTGAGCCGCATCGGCGCGAGACAACACGCCGGCCTCGACATAGATCCGCCCTGGCCGCGGCGTGCCGCGCGTCACCGTCTCCGGCAGCACGACCTCCCGCGGCGCGACCCGGGGCGCCTCGGCGGCGGCGGCGGTCACCGGAATCGCGGCCGCTGCGGGCCCGGCCGACCGCGCGCCGGGCGGCGGTGCGAGGCTCTCGGATGCGACCGCCACGCGCGGCGCCGTCGTAATCGCGATGGCCTCCGGCGGCCGGCCCAGCACAGCCTCGCCCAGCGCACGGCTGCGCTCGCCATCGACCGCGATGCTGACCTGCGCCGCCCCGCCCGGCGGAATGCCGAGAAGGTCAGCCGCCCGATCGGACAGGCCGATGACCCGGCCCGGATTGACTGGCCCGCGATCGTTCACCCGCAGCGTCAGAGAGGCGCCGTTCTCAAGATTCGTCACCGTCACCACGGCCGGCAGTTGCAGCGTCCGATGCGCCGCGAGCGCACGTGACCCGCTCCAGGCCTCCCCGTTCGCCGTTGGCGTGTTCCATCCCCCCGGGCCCGGCTGCCGCGTCGCGAGCCCGGTCTCGACGAGGCCGAAATCCTCGCGCGGATAGGACCACACGCCGCCCATGCGGTACGGCTCACCCACCACGTAGCGCGCCGGCGGCGAACTGCACGCCGCGAGCAGCACGGGCAGGAGGAGGAGCGCCCTCACCCCACCCGATCCGACAGCAGCCCAACGGCAAGCCCGTAGTTCACCGGTGAGTTGTAGCGCCGGATCACCCGCAGGTTGTGATGGCCGAGGAAGACCTGCCCGTTGCCGCGATTGGGCAGCACGATGTGCGCCTCGGGCCCGTCCGGCAGCGGGCGGCCGGCCTCGGTGCGGAAGCCCATGCGGGTCCAGTCGCGCATCGGGCGCCGCGTCTCCGTATCCGCCCCAGCCGAGGCAAACCCTGGAGGCGGTGTCACGGCCAGGCCCCAAGGCTCACCATCGCGCCACCCGTTGCGCTGGAAGTAGTTGGCGATGGACGCGAGGGCGTCGGCCTTGTCGTCCCAGATGTCGCGCCGCCCATCGCCGTCGAAATCCACGGCGAAACGGTCGAAGTTGCTCGGCATGAACTGGGGCTGGCCCATCGCGCCGGCCCAGGAGCCCAACATCCGGTCATTGCGGACATGACCCTCCTGCAGGATCTTCAGCGCCGCGAACAACTCGTTGCGGAAGTACGAAGCGCGACGCCCTTCCCAGGCGAGCGTCGATAGCGCCTCGACGATCCGGAAGCCGCCGGTGTTCCCGCCGAAATTCGTCTCGACACCCCAGATCGCGACGATGACCCGGGGGGAGACACGGAAGCGCGCCTCGATACGCTGCAGCAGGGCGGCGTTCTCGGCGTAGTTGCGCCGCCCGTTCTGCACGCGCGTCGGCGAGACCATGATGCGGTCGCGATAATCTTCCCATTGCAGCCCGCCTTCGGCCTGCCGGCGGTCGAGGTCGATGACGCGCTGGTTCGGCTGCACCGCGGCGAAGGCTGCATCGAGCGTTGCCTGCGACAGGCCGCGGCGGCGGCCCTCGGCCTTCACCCCCTCGACGAAGCGGTCGAACGGCATCACGCCGGGCGGCGCGGCGGCCGGCGCCTGGACGGGCGTGGGTGCCGGCAGCGGGGCGGTTACGGTTGGCGTGGCGGTGGGCGGCGAGGCCGCACAGCCGGCGAGCGGGGCGGCGGCGAGGAGGAAGCGGCGGCTGATCATGGCGGAGGAGGTGCCATGCGCCCCGCCCCGACGCAAACACCCGTTGCACGCCTTGGCCGCGCCGGGCGGGATGCTACAATCGCCGAGGAAATCCGGAGGAATGACGTCATGGCTGCCGTGACCCGCGAACTCGCCGCCTTCACCGCGGCGATCCGCTACGAAACGCTGCCGGCCGAGGTGCAGGAGCGGACCCGCTTCCTGCTGCTCGACCTCGTCGGCAACATGCTGCGCGGCCGTCACGATGCCGAGAGCACGGCGCCGCTGCTCGCCACGGTGCGCTCGCTGGGTCTCGCCGCGGGCTCGGCGGCGGTATTCGGCGACTCGGCGCGGTACACCCCGGCGGGTGCGGCGCTGGTCAACGGCACCACAGCGCATTCTCTCGACTTCGACGACACCCACGCCGCCGGAACTCTGCATCCGGGCGCCCCGGTGATCCCGGCCGCCCTCGCCGCCGCCGAGATGGTGGGCGCCGATGGCAAGACGGTGCTGGCCGCCGTCGTTGCGGGCTACGAGGTCACCTGCCGCCTCGCGCTGTCCCTGCCGGGTGGCGACCACTACGACCGCGGCTACCACCCGACCGCGACCTGCGGCGCCTTCGGAGCGGCCGCGGCGGCGGCGCGGGTGTTCGGCCTCTCGGCCAACCAGATCGAGGACGCTTTCGGCATCGCGCTGTCGCAGGCCGCAGGCTCGCTGCAGTTCCTGGCGAACGGCGCCTGGACCAAGCGCTTCCAGGTCGGCTGGTCGGCACTTAACGGCCTGACCGCAGCATCGCTTGCGCGCGAAGGCTTCCGCGGCGCCGGGGAAGCGCTCGAAGGCCGCGCCGGCTTCCTGCGCGCCTATGCCCCGAATCCCGTGCCGGAGCGCGCGCTCCAGGGCCTCGGTTCTGAGTGGGAGCTGATGGAGACGGCGGTGAAGCCGTACCCGTCCTGCCGCTATGGCCACGCCAATGTCGACGCGGCGCTGGCGCTGCGCGCCGAGCTCGGCCTCAAGACCGAGGAGATCGAGAGCGTGACCATGGGCCTGCCCAACAAGGGCATGCTGCTGGTCGGCGCGCCGACGCAGTACAAGCAGAACCCGCAGAACATCGTCGACGGGCAGTTCTCCGGTCCCTTCGTGGTCGCCTGCGCCCTCGCCCGCGGCCATTTCGGGTGGGACAGCTACGCTTGGCTCCAGGACGCCGACCTGCGCGGCCTGATGAAGAAGATCCTGCCCGTCGAGGATGCCGAGGTGGAAGCCGAGTTCCCCGACTACATGTCCGGCAAGCTGACGGTGCAGGCGCGCGGCCAGACCTTCGTGAAGAAGGTGCAGGTGCCGAAGGGCGAGCCGGCCAACTTCCTGACCGAGGCGGAGCTGCGCGCCAAGTTCCACGGCCTGGCCGACGCGGTGCTGGGCGCGGACCGTGCGAAGCAGCTCGCGGATGCCGTGATCAACCTCGACAAGGCGGCGGACGTGCATGGGATGCTGCGTCTCGGCGCCCCGATGATGGCGGCGCGGCTGGCCGGAGAATAATGCCGGAGGGCGGCGCCGTGCGCGCCGCCCGCCACGCGGCCGGCTCAGGATGAGGTGGGATTCGAACCCACGATACGCTTGCACGTATGGCGGTTTTCAAGACCGCTGCCTTCGACCGCTCGGCCACTCATCCCCGCCGCCAACCCTTACTTCATCGTGATGCGGCGGCAAAGCCTCGCGCTGGCGGGCCGTTCTCCATAGCCTGTCGGCAGAGACCGCATCCGCCCGTTGGCGGAACCAGCACCGGGACGCCGAGGCCATGCGTTTGATCATGTTTCGACAGCATCGCACCCGGGTTCCGGCCGCATGAAGGCGCTGCTGTGGGACCTCGCCTGTGGCGCCGCGCTGCTGCTGTCGATCGTCGCGCTGGTCGTCGCGGGGCGGGCCGCCGTGGCGTGGCGGCACGAACGGTCGCGCATCATCGGCATCCTGGTGGCCGCGGGGGCGTTGCTGGCAGGCATGGTCACCGCGGGCGCCGACATCCTCACCGACCAACCGGCTAAACTGATCGACTGGCTGCGCCTGCCTGGCGCGATAGCCTTGCCGGTCTTCGTCCTAGCCCTGCTCCGGTCCCTGCAGCGCCGCGACGCGCTGGCGCGGAACACGGCGCGCGACGCACCATTCGACCGCATCACCGGCCTTGCCGGCCGCCCCCTGCTGCAGCGCCAGCTGGTGCCCGCCCTCGCCCGCTGCCGAAGGGAGGGCTCGCCCGCCATCCTGCTGGTGATCGGCATCGACGGCCTGGCGGCGCTACGCGCGCAGCGCGGCCCGGGGCCCGCGACGGAGCTGCTGCGCGGCCTGGCCACGATCCTGGGCGATGCCACGCGCGCGGGCGACCTGGCCGGCCACGTCGAGGCCGATGTGCTCGCCGTACTTCTGACCGACGCCACCGGCGAGGCGGCCGAGAGCATTGCCGAGCGCCTGCGAGGCCTGGCCGCCGAGCACCTGGTGAATCCCGCGATGGATGGCCGGCGCATCACGGTCAGCGTCGGCATTGCCGAGGTGGGCGATGGCACGGAAACCGCGGCGCTCGAGGAAGCCATGTCGACGGCCACCGGCGCATACCGCGAAGCCCTGGCCGCCGGTGGCGACGGCATGCGCCTGGCGGCCGCCCCGCCGGCTCGCTCCGTTGCCTTCTCGGCCTGACGACGCAAGCTGAGAAGCGATACGCCTGAAGGGCTTGCCCTGCGCCACAGTTTCACGGCGCCGGCCGGTGCACTAGGATGCAGGCGTGAACCTTCTCGTCCCTCCCCGCGCGCGGCTGCAGGTCGAGGTCGTCTTCGACCTCGTCTGCCCGTGGTGCTACCTCGGGACGCGGCGTCTGCGGCGCGCGCTGCGGGCGAGGCCGGACGTGCTGGTGGACATCCTCTGGCGCCCCTTCCTGCTGAACCCGGACATCCCCTCGGCCGGGCTGCCGCGGCAGGAATTCCTCACCCGCAAGTTCGGCGGCGAGGAACGCGCCCGACGGCTCTACGCCACCATCGCGGAACTCGGCCAGGCGGAGGGCGTGCCCTTCCGCTTCGACCGCATCCGCCGCATGCCTTCCAGCCTCGACGCGCACCGGATGGTCCGCTTCGCGACGCGCGAGGGCCTCGGCGACGCGATGGTTGACGTCCTGTTCCACGGCCACTTCGCCGAGGGCGCCGATATCAGCCATGGCGAAACGCTGTCGCAGCTCGGCGCGCGAATCGGGCTCGACCCGCTGGCGGTGCGGCGCTTTCTGGATTCGGGCGCCGATACCGATCAGGTGCATGCGGAGAATCTCCGTGCGCACCGGCTCGGCATCAACGGCGTGCCGTGCTTCGTCATCGCCGGTCAGCACGCCATCGCCGGTGCCCAGGAACCCGAGGTTCTGGAGCGCTTGCTGGACGTCGCGCTGGTGGAGGCCTGATCGAATCCGATGGGGGCCTTGCGCGGTCCGCCGACCGCGTCTAAGAGGGCGACCCCGCCGCAACGGGGGGCGCATAGCTCAGTGGTATGAGCGCCTGCTTGACACGCAGGAGGTCCGTGGTTCGATCCCACGTGCGCCCACCATTCCCGTGATTGTGGCGTGGCCGAGATCCTGACTCTTCCTGATATTCTTCAGACGCCAGCCGGCCCGCATCTACGGGCCGTGGCTTCGCGCCATGCACTGTCGCGCCGATGGCGGCTGACAATCCGCGCGCGGTCGCGCCGTGCGCGTCAGGGTGTCGTGCCTCCTCCTTCAGTCACCGCCGGCAAGGCGACCGCGTGCATCGGCCATCGGACTGAGCAAGGCGCAGCGGCGCGATCTGAGGCATCAGCAGGCGGCAGGTGCTGCCGGCCTGCACAAACAAGGAAACGGCGGTCCGATGGCCTGCATCGGGCCGGCTGCGCACGGCGCGTGCCGCGCCCAGATCGTCCGCCAGCGCCAAGGCAGGCGGCCGGGTGGCCGCCGCCCACTGTTTGAGGGCTGACCAAAGGCAACTGCGGCTTCCGACCGCGGCGACGTCGCGATCAGAAGCGGTAGCGGAAGCCCACGGCGAAGGTGTTCGCACCTTCATACACGCCGTTGTACGTGCCGAAGATGCCGCTGCGGTGCATGTAGCGCAGCGCCACCTCGTATTGCGGATAGTCCGGCAGAGCGAAGGTAATTTCCGGCGAGAAGAAGTTCAGCCACGCCGACTGGTTCTCCTCCGGCCGGGCATCCGTGCCGCGCTCCACCCGCGGCAGCCGCGTCACGAAGTCCGGTCCCATCGACAGGCCGACCGTCGTGTAGACGTAGTTCGTCCACGGAAATCCGTCGTAGCGGAGATAGGCGACAGCCCAGAACTCACCACCCTCGGTATCTCCGAAGCGATAGGCGCCGCCTGCCTCGAGGTCGAGCATGAAGAAGCGCCAGAAGCGCGCCACGCGGTACTGCACCGCGCCACCGACCAGCGTGTCGTCGCCCCAGGATCCGCTCCAGGGCTGGACGATCAACTCGCGCAGATAGCCGTCCGCGACGGAGGAGCCGAGGAACAGCGTCGCCGACCAGGGCCGTGCGTCGGCCAGCGCGCGCGCGCGGTCGGCCGGGGAAAGGTGGGTTAGGTCCATCACCGGGCGCTGGGCCGTCGCGGCAGGCGGCGGCGTGACAGGCCCCGGCACGGGCGCGGGCTCCGACACCGGCGCAGCGACAGGCGCTGGCGCCGCACTCGGCGGCAACGCCTGCTGTCGGGTGGTCACGGAGCGATCGGGCGGCGGTCCCCCGGCGACCAGCAGGAAGGCGGCCACCGCCAGGGAGGCCAGGCGGGCCGGCCGGGAAAACTCAGCGATCATGCAGGGAGCACCTTGCTCGGAACGATACTCGATTACGGCCGGGCTGCGCGGCTGGCAACTGTCACGGGTCACGCGGCCCGGGCGCGACGCACCAGCCTGGCCAGGGAAAGCAGCAGGTCCCGCGCCGCTTTCACCCGCTGCGGCAGGTCCATTTCCCGCAGCAGCGCGAGCTTGTGATCCGGCCGCAGCTTCACTTGCCCCTTCTGCGCCGTCACCCAGCCGACCAGCCCCGCCGGATCGGCGAAGCGGTTGCCGCGGAAGGACAGCACGACCCCTTTCGGCCCGGCATCGAGCTTCTCGACCCCCGCCTCCCGGCATAGCCGCTTGATGGTGACGACCTGAAGCAGGTTCTCGACCTCGGGTGGCACGGGACCGAAGCGGTCGGCGAGTTCCGCCCCCATCGCGTCATTCTCGGCATCGGAGGCGAGCGACCCGATCCGGCGATAGAGACCGAGCCGAACCGGCAGGTCCGTCACATAGGTCTCGGGGATCAGGACCGGCAGCCCGAGATTGATCTGCGGCGTCCAGTCGCGCTCGGATTCCGCGCCATCCCTGCCCTGCCCCGCCTTGATGTCGGCGACGGCTTCCTCGAGCATCTGCTGGTACAGCTCGATACCGACCTCGCGGATCTGGCCCGATTGCTCCTCCCCGAGGAGGTTGCCCGCACCGCGGATGTCGAGATCGTGCGACGCCAAGGTGAAGCCGGCGCCGAGATTGTCGAGCGTCTGCATCACCTCGAGCCGCTTCTCGGCCGCCGCCGACAGCCGGTGCGACTGCGGCCAGGTGAGATAGGCATAGCCGCGCAGCTTCCCGCGCCCGACGCGCCCACGAAGCTGATAAAGCTGCGCCAGGCCGAACATGTCGGCGCGATGGATCAGCAGCGTGTTCACCGCCGGCATGTCGAGCCCGCTTTCGACGATGTTCGTCGCCAGCAGCACGTCGTGCTTGCCGTCGCCGAACTCGGTCATGATGCGTTCGAGCTCGGTTGGGCTGATGCGGCCATGCGCCTGCACGACGCGCGCCTCGGGCACCATCTCGGCAAGGCGGTCGGCGACCTTCGCCATGTCCTCGATGCGCGGGACAACGCAAAAGACCTGGCCGCCGCGGAAACGCTCGCGCTGGATCGCCTCCCGCAGCACCACGGGGTCCCAGGGCATGATGAAGGTGCGGACCGCCAGCCGATCGACCGGCGGCGTGGCGATCACGCTCATCTCGCGTACGCCGGTCAGCGCCAGTTGCAGCGTGCGCGGGATCGGCGTGGCGGTCAGCGTCAGAACATGCACATCGGTCTTGAGCGCCTTAAGCGCTTCCTTGTGTTTGACGCCGAAATGCTGCTCCTCATCGACGATGACGAGGCCAAGGTTGTCGAACTCGATGCCCTTGGCGAGCAGCGCATGGGTGCCGACGACGATGTTGATCGTCCCGTCCTTGAGGCCCGCGCGAACCTCGGCTGCCTCCTTCGCGGTCACCATGCGGGAGAGCTGTGCGACGCGCACCGGGAAGCCCTGGAAGCGCGCAGTGAAGGTGCGGGCGTGCTGGCGGGCGAGCAGTGTCGTCGGCACCACCACGGCGACCTGCGAGCCTGACATGGCGCTGACGAAGGCCGCGCGCAGCGCGACCTCGGTCTTGCCGAAGCCGACATCGCCGCAGATGAGCCGATCCATCGGCCGGCCGGCGGACAGGTCCTCCAGCACGTCGGCGATCGCGCGGGATTGGTCCTCGGTCTCGACAAAAGGGAAGCGGGCGCAGAATTCGTCCCACAATCCCTCCGGCGGCGTGGCCAGTGTGCCGTCCTTCATCCGCCGCACCGCGGCGGTGCGGATCAGCTCCCCTGCCATGTCGCGGATCCGCGACTTGGCCTTGGCCTTGCGGTTCTGCCAGGAGACCCCGCCGAGCTTGTCGAGCGCGACGCCCGCCGTCTCCGTGCCGAAGCGCGACAGGATCTCGATGTTCTCGACCGGCACGAACAGCCGGTCGCCGCCGTCATAGGTCAGGCGGAGGCAGTCATGCGGGGCGCTGTTGACCTCAATGGCCTCCAGGCCTTCGTATCGGCCGATGCCGTGGTCCTGGTGGACGACGAGGTCGCCCTCCGCGATCTCGGTGGCATCGGCGATGAACTGGTCGGCGCGGCGACGGCGGCGCGGTGGGCGAGCAATGCGCTCGCCGAGCACGTCCTGCTCCGCCGTGACGGCGATCCCCTCCGCGACGAAACCGCGGTCGAGACCCATGACGACAAGCCCGACGACGCCCTCCGGCAGCGCGCGCGCGGCCTTCCAATCCTCGGCAGTCGCGGCGGCGATGCGGTTCTCGCGCAGCAGGTTCGCAAGGCGCTCGCGCGATCCCTTCGACCAGGCGGCGAGCAGCGGGCGCCGCTTCGCCTTCAACTGCGCAGCGGCCAGCCCGGCATAGGCGGTGAAAACGTTCTCCCCGGCTGTGCGCGCCTCGGTCAGCAGCGGGCCGGGGCGGCCGCCGGCCTCGATCCCCTTCGCACCCTCCGCCCCGCCGGCGAAGGGGCTGAATTGCAGGACCGGCGCGCCGGACAGCATGTCGTTCCAGCCCCCGCGGTCGAGATGCAGGGTCTGCGGCGGGGCCGGGCGGTAAGGCACTTCCCCCTCCGAGACGCGCACGGGCACGCGGCGGGCCTCGTAGTGGTCGGTGACCATCTCAAAGCGCGCCGAAGCGACGTCCTCCGCCTGGTGGTCCAGGCTGACGCTGGCGCCGGGCGCGTAGTCGAGCAGCGTCGCCATGTCCTCATGGAACAGGCCCGCCCAATGCTCCATCCCCGGATGCTTCCGTCCCGCGCTGACCGAGACGTAGAGCGGGTCTTCCGTCGCAGCCGCCCCGAACAGGTCGCGGTAGGCGGTGCGGAACCGGGCGCGGGAGGCTTCGTCGAGGGACACCTCGCCGACCGGGCGCAGGCGCAGTTCGGGCACGACCTTGCCGCTGCGCTGCGTCGCGGTGTCGAAGCGGCGGAGATCCTCGATCTCGTCGCCGAAGAAATCGAGCCGCACCGGGTCGGGCTGGCCGGCGGGATACAGGTCCACGATGCCGCCGCGCACAGCGTACTCGCCATGTTCCATCACCGTGCCGGTGCGATGATAGCCATTCGCTTCGAGGAACTCGGTCAGCGCTTCCGGCGCCACGCGCCCGCCCTTCGCGAGCGTCATGGTCGCGCCTTCGAAGGTCACGGGCGGCGGCACCTTCTGTGCAGCGGCGTTGACGGTGGTCAGCAGGATGCGCGGGCGGCTGGGCGTCTCCAGCAGCCGCGTCAGGGTCGCGACGCGCTCCGCGACGATCTCCGGGTTGGGGGAGACGCGGTCATAGGGCAGGCAATCCCAGGCCGGGAAGCGCAGCACCTCGACCTCGGGGGCGAAGAAGGCGATGGCATCGGCCATGCGCGCCATGCGGGAATCGTCGCGACAGATGTGGATCACCGGCGCATCGGTCTCGGCGCGGCGGCGGCACAGCAGAAGGGCGTCGAAGCCCTCGGGGGCGCCATGGACGGTGACGGCCCTCACCGTTCGGCCCCCGGCGGCACGCCCGCGCCTGTCCGGCCGCATTCCTCGGCCATGCGGCGCAGCATGGGGCTGTCGGCCTCGGGCGGGATGCTCCGGCGACCCGAGAGCCAATCGGCCAGGTCCACGTCCCAGTGTTCGAGCACCGCCTCGATCTCATCCAGCTCGGCCTCGGTGAAGCCTGCGACATGGCGCGCGACGAAGCCGCCGATCATGAGATCGGCTTCCTTGGTGCCACGGTGCAGCGCCCGATAAACGAGGCGGCGGCGGCGGGGATCGAGGTCCTGGGGTTCGGGCATGGGCTCCGCCCTGGCATATAGAGGCCGATGGGAATCGTGTCAGCCCGCCCAGACCAGACCGGACCGCAGGGCGTCGATGCGCTGGCGCCGCTGATGGCGCCTATCGTCGATCTCAAAGGCGTGAAGGAAAATGAGGCGCGGCTCATCGCCAAGGCTGCTGGCGGGCCGCGCGTGCTCGATCTGCTGCTCCACCTGCCTGAGCGTTACGTCACGCGCCGCCGCATCGGGCGCCCGTCCCAGGCGCTGCCGGATGCCGAGGTGCTGATCCCCGTGGTGATCGGGTCGCACAAGGCGGGGCGATCCGCGCAGGGGCGCCCCTATGTCCGCGTCCGCTGCGAGGCCGATGGCGAGTCGCTGACCGCCTTCCTGATGAACTGGCAGAAGGCATGGGCGGAGAAGGCGCTGCCCGTCGGTGCCACGCGCTGGTTCGCCGGCACGCTGAAGGAGGAGGCCGAGGACTGGGTGATCATGAACCCGCAGGTCTCGGCGCGGGACGACGGCATTCCGCTGATCCAGCCGGTCTGGCCGCTGACAGGCGCCCTGACGCTGCCGGTCGTGACGCGCGCGATGACCGCCGCGCTGGCGACGCTGCCCGACATGGAAGAATGGCAGGACGGCCCGCTGCTGCGGCGGGAGGGCTGGCCCGGCTTCGCCCCTGCCCTGCACGCACTCCAGGCCCCGGCCGAGGAACCCGGCCCGACGCCGCACCGCCGCCTGGCCTATGATGAGTTGCTGTCGGGGCAGATCGCGCTCGGCCTCGTGCGGCGGCGGTCACGGGAACGGCCGGGCCGCGCGCTCGGCGGCGGCGACGGGCTGCGCCAGCGGGCGCTGGCCGCCTTCGGCTACCCGCCGACCGACGCCCAGCGACAGGCCTTCGCGGAGATCGATGCCGACCTGACCGCCCCGCGCCGGATGATGCGGCTGCTGCAGGGCGATGTCGGCTCGGGCAAGACGCTCGTCGCCGTCATGGCGATGCTGCGTGCCGCCGAGGCCGGCGCGCAGGCCGCGCTGATGGCGCCGACGGAACTGCTCGCGCGACAGCATCTGCGGACCTTCCTGCCGCTCTGCCTCGCGGCGGGCGTCGAGGTCGCGCTGCTGACCGGCGCGGTGAAGGGCAAGGAACGCAAGCGGGTGCTGAACGGCCTGGCTGATGGAACGATCCCGCTCGTGCTCGGCACCCATGCGCTGTTTCAGGAAGGCGTCGTGTTCAGGGATCTCGCTCTGGCCGTGGTCGACGAACAGCACCGTTTCGGCGTCGCGCAGCGCCTCATGCTCGCCGAGAAGGGCGATGCCGTGGACATGCTGGTCATGACCGCGACCCCGATCCCGCGCACCCTACTGCTGACGCAATGGGGCGAAATGGCCGTCAGCCGGCTCGCCGGCAAACCGCCCGGCCGGCAGCCCATAGCGACGCGCGTCGTCAGCCAGGACCGCCTGCCGGAGATCGTCGACCGGCTCGGCGACGCGATCGCGCGCGGCGAGCGCGCATACTGGGTCGTGCGCGCGATCACCGGTTCGGAACGCGACGATTCGGTCGCGGCCGAGGACCGCTTCGCGGAGCTCTCGGCGCGCTTCCCAGGTCAGGTCGGCCTCGCCCACGGCATCCAGGACATTGCGGTGCGCGAGGCGGCGCTTGGCGCCTTCGCCGCCGGCGAGACGAAGATCCTGGTGGCCACGACCGTCATCGAGGTCGGCGTGGATGTCCCCGAGGCCACCATCATGCTGATCGAGCAGGCGGAGCGATTCGGCCTCGCCGCCCTGCACCAGCTGCGCGGCCGTGTCGGCCGGGGGTCGAAGCCGTCATCCTGCCTGCTGGTGCACTCGCCCGGTCTGACGGAGGGGGAGAAGCGTCGCCTGCTGGTGCTGCGTGACACCGAAGACGGCTTCGTCATCGCCGAGGAGGATCTCCGCGCGCGCGGCGGTGGCGACGCGCTCGGCGCGCGGCAGGCCGGGCTGCCCGGGGCCCGGTTGCTCGATCCTAAGGAGGACCGGGAGGAGTATGAGCGGCTGGTCGACATCGCTCATCGCGATGCCGAGCTTCTGCTGCAGAAGGACCCGGCGCTGTCGCTGCCACGGGGACTGGCGGCACGGTCGCTGCTACCGCTGTTCGGGCATGATCTGTCGATGGCGCCGCTGGATGCCGGGTGACGGAGATTGGAGAGGGTCTTGCCCCTCTCCAAGCTTCACGTCCGCGGCCGCGTCATGCCTGGTCCAGCACCCAATGCCCCGGCGACACTTCCTGCAGCCTCGCATCCGCCGGCGGCGTCACCGCCTCGTAGAAGATGCGCTGCCGGGCCTGCTCACGGTCCGGGTCCGGGATCGGCATCGCCGATATCAGAGCCTGCGTGTAGGGATGCCGTGCATCGGCGAACAGTTGCTCCGTGGCCGCCGTCTCCACGATGCGTCCGCGCAGCATCACCGCCACCCGGTGGCAGAGGTGCCGCACCATGGCGAGGTCGTGGGCGATGAAGAGGTAGGCGACGCCCATCTCCTCCTGCAGGTCCATGAACAGGTTCACGATCTGCGCCTGGATCGATACGTCGAGGGCGGTGATCGGTTCGTCGGCCACGATCAGCCGCGGCTCCACGGCGATGGCGCGGGCGATGCCGATGCGCTGGCGCTGGCCGCCGGAGAATTCGTGCGGGAAGCGGGTAGCGAAGCGCGGATTGAGGCCGACGCGCTGGAACAGGTCGGCGACCTTCTCCTGCCTCGCCTTCTTGTCCTTGATGATGCCGTGCGCCTCGAGCGGCTCGGCAACCGCATCGCCCACCCGCATGCGGGGGTTCAGGGAGGAGTACGGATCCTGGAAGACCACCTGCATGCGCCGCCGCATGGTCCGAAGCTGACCGCGGCGAAGCGAGGTGATCTCCTGGCCCTCGAAGTGGATCCGGCCCGCGGTCGCATCGTCCAGCCTCAGCACCAGCCGGCCGGTCGTGCTCTTGCCGGACCCCGATTCGCCGACGAGGCCGAGGGTCTCACCCGCTCCGACGGTGAAGGAGACGCCATCAACGGCCCGCACCCGATGCTCCTCGCGTCCGAAGAAGCCCTTGGTGATGAAGTGGCGGGTGAGGTTCTCGACCTCGAGGACCGGGCGGCCCGCTAGGGCGTTCATGCCGCACCTCCGGCCACCGCGGCCTCGGCGCGCAGCGGGCGCAGATCGTACCAGGCGGCAACCAGGTGGCCCGGCGCGGCGTCCGCCGCCTGGACCAGCGGTGGCACCTCCAAGTGGCAGCGTTCGGTCGCGAATCGGTTCCTCGGCGCGAAGGGATCGCCCTTGGGCGGGTCGGTCATGTCTGGCGGATAGCCGGGGATCTGCACGAGGCGCCTGCCCTTCTCGCCGAATTTCGCCGGGGGGTCGTCATGGTCCGGCAAGGAATGCAGCAGGCCCCAGGTGTAGGCGCTGCGGGTGTCGTGGAAGACGGCGCGCGCCGGGCCACGCTCCTGGACGCGGCCGCCGTACATGACCTGCACATTGTCCGCGATGCCGGCGACGACACCCATGTCGTGCGTGATCCAGATCATCGCCATGCCGAGTTGCTTGCGCAGCCGCCGCATCAGATCGAGCACCTGCGCCTGCACCGTCACGTCGAGTGCCGTCGTCGGCTCGTCCGCGATCAGCAGTTTCGGTTCGCAGGCGATGCCGATCGCGATCATCGCGCGCTGCCGCATGCCGCCGGAGAACTGGTGCGGATACTGCTTCACCCGCCGCTGCGGCTCAGGAATGCCGACGAAGTCCAGCAACTCCGCCGCGCGCGCCCACGCCGCCTTCTTTGACAGGCCAAGGTGCCTCCGCAGGCTCTCGACGATCTGGAAGCCCACGGTCAGCACGGGGTTCAGCGACGACATCGGGTCCTGGAAGATCATGCCGATCTTGCCGCCCCGCAGGTCGCGCATCTCCTTCTCGGACATGGTCAGCAGGTCGCGGCCCTCGAACAGCGCCTGCCCGGCGGCGATGCGTCCGGGGGGCTTCGGGATCAGCCCCATCATGGCAAGCACGTGGACGCTCTTGCCGCTGCCGCTCTCCCCCACCACGGCGAGGGTCTCGCCCGCTTCGAGGCTGTAGGTCACGCCGGTGACCGCCTGGACGGTGCCGTCCCGCGTGTCGAACCGGACGGTGAGGTCACGGACGTCCAGAAGGGGTGCCATGAAGATTCCCTGGTCGCGTATATATTGCGAATGATTCTTAATAGCAGTCTTGCTGCATCGCAAGACATTGGCGGCCCACCGCATGCCGGGGGTTGCATCCCCTCGCGACCGGTCTAAACCGCGCCTCTGCTCCCTCCAGCATCGTGACAGGGGAACCATGACGGCCTTGATCGAGATCGAGCGCTTCACCAAGCGCTTCGGCGCCTTCACGGCCGTGGACGACGTGTCGTTCTCGGTCGATCGCGGGGAGGTCGTCGGCTTCCTCGGGCCGAATGGCGCCGGCAAGTCCACCACGATGAAGATGCTGGCCGGCTTCGTGACGCCCACGGCCGGTACCGCGCGGATCTGCGGGAAGGACGTGGTAGACGACCCCGTGGCGGCCAAGCGCAGCCTGGGCTACCTGCCCGAGGGCGCGCCGACCTATCCCGAAATGACGGTGACGGGCTTCCTGCACTTCGTCGCCCGCATCCGCGGCTATCGCGGCATCGAGGCCGGCGAGCGGGTCGAGGACGCGATGGAGCTGACGCAGCTCGAAAGCGTGCAGCTCCAGCCGATCGAGACGCTGTCGAAGGGCTTCAAGCGTCGCGTCGGCCTCGCGCAATCCCTGCTGCACGACCCGCCCGTGCTGGTGCTGGACGAACCCACCGACGGCCTCGACCCCAATCAGAAGCACGAGGTGCGCGAGCTGATCCGCCGCATGGCGCCGCAGAAGGCGATCCTGATCTCCACCCACATCCTGGAGGAGGTGGAGGCGGTATGCTCGCGGGCGATCATCATCGCCGGCGGCCGCGTGCTGGCGGACGGCACGCCGGCCTCCCTCACCGCGCCGGGCGAATCGCTCGAACAGGTGTTCCGCACCATGACCATGCCGAAGGCAGCCGCCTGATGGGCGCGCTGATCGTCGCCCGCCGCGAGCTCGCGGGATACTTCGCGACCCCCGTCGCCTACGTCTTCATCGTCATCTTCCTGATGATGGCCGGCGCGCTGACCTTCACCCTCGGCGGCTTCTTCGCGCGCGGCCAGGCGGATCTCGGCCCGTTCTTCACCTTCGTGCCCTGGCTGTTCCTGTTCCTGGTGCCCGCGCTGACGATGCGGCTGTGGGCGGAAGAACGCCGGCTCGGCACCATCGAATTGCTGCTGACCCTGCCGCTGCCGCAATGGCAGGCGGTGGTCGGCAAGTTCCTCGCCGCCTGGGCGTTCTGCATCATCGCGCTGCTGCTGACCTTTCCGCTGGTGCTGACGGTCAACTACCTTGGCGAGCCGGATAACGGCGTGATCGCCGCCGGCTACCTCGGCTGCCTGATGGTCGCCGGCGCCTTCCTCGCGGTTGGTGCGGCGATGTCCGCCACCACGAAGAACCAAGTCGTCGCATTCGTCCTCGCCGTCGCGGTCTGCTTCCTCTTTGCCGTTGCCGGCAGCCCGATCGTGACGGAGTTCCTCTCGCAGCGCCTGCCCGTGCTGGCCGAGATCGCGCGCGCCGTGTCGATCACCGAGCGCTTCAACAGCCTGACGCGCGGCGTCATCGCCCTGCGCGACCTGGTGTTCTTCGCGTCCTTTATGGGCTTCTTCCTGTTCGTGAACGCCGTGGTCATCGACCACCGCAAGGCGGATTGACCGAGATGACCGGCACCTCTCCTCCCCGCCCGGGCAGCCGGCGGATCTGGTCTTCGGCGCTTGGCCTGGTCGCGGCGGCCGTGCTCGCCATCGGCGTGAACATGCTGGTGGACCGGCTGGCGCCGCGCGCGCGCATCGACCTGACGCAGCAGCGGCTCTACACCTTGTCGGACGGCACCGTCTCCGTGCTGCGCGGTCTGCAGGACCCGATCACGCTGCGGCTGTTCTACTCGCGCCGCCTCGGCGCCGCCGTGCCCGCCTACGGTTCCTATGCCGAGCGCGTGCGCGCCATGCTCGAGGAATACGTCGCCATCTCCGGCGGGAAGATCCGGCTGGAAGTGTTCGACCCCGAGCCCTTCTCCGAAACCGAGGACCGCGCCCTCGCCCTCGGCATGCAGGGCGTTCCGGTCGACCAGTCCGGCGAGCAGATCTATTTCGGCATCGCCGGCAGCAACCTGCTGGACGATGAGCGCTCGATCGCCTTCTTCCAGCCGGAGCGCGAGCGCTTCCTGGAATTCGACGTGACGCGGATGGTTTATGAGCTGTCCAATCCGCGACGGCCGGTGGTCGGCGTGATGTCCAGCCTGCCGATGAACGGCGACCCGCGCGCGATGATGATGATGCGCGGCGGCCCCGCACCCCAGCCCTTCGCCGTGATGCAGACGCTGCGCCAGTTCTACACGGTGCAGGACGTGCCGCTCGACACGCAGCGCATCCCGGACGAGGTCCAGGTGCTGATGGTCGTGCATCCGCAAAACCTGTCGGATGCGACGCAATACGCGATCGACCAGTTCGTCATGCGCGGCGGCAAGCTGATGGTCTTCGTGGATCCGCTCTCCGAGGGGCAGGCCGGCCGCCCCGGCCCCGGCGGCCGCCCGCCGACCGACACCTCCTCGCAGCTCAACCGCCTGCTGAACGCCTGGGGTATCGATGCACCGAACGAGGCGGTGGTGCTGGACCTGCGCGGCGCCTGGCGCGTGCGCGCAAACCCGAACGACCGCGTGCAGGCGGTGGATTACCTCGCCTGGTTCAACCTGCAGGGTGACTCGATCAACAACGAGGAAGTCGCGACGGCGCAGCTCAACCAGGTCACGGTCGCGGCGGCCGGGCATCTGCGCCAGCGCGACGGCTCCGGCATCGAGTTCACCCCGCTGCTGACCAGCAGCGAGCGCAGCATGTTGGCCAATGTCGAACGCGTGCGGGACAATCCTGACCCGGCGCGCATCCTCGCGGAGTTCCGGTCCGAGAACCTCCGCCGTACGATCGCGGCGCGGGTGCGCGGCCAGCTCAACTCTGCCTTCCCCGACGGCCCGCCCCCGCCGCCGGAAGGCACTGAACGCCCGGCCGACTTCCCGGCCCATCGCGCGACCAGCAACGGCCCGGCGAACTTCGTCGTCTTCGCCGATGCGGACGTGCTGGAGGACCGCTTCTGGGTCCGCACCCAGGACTTCTTCGGCCAGCAGGTGGCGACGCCCTTCAGCGACAACGGCTCGCTGGTCGCGAACATCGTCGACACCTTCGCGGGCGGCGACGCGCTGATCTCGCTGCGGTCGCGCGGCGAATCGATGCGCCCCTTCACGGTGGTGGACGACATCCGCCGCGATGCCGATGCCCGTTTCCGCCAGACGGAGCGCGAGCTGACCGAACGCCTCCAGCAGACCGAGCGCCGGCTGCGCGAGCTGCGTCAGGGCCAGGGCGCGCAGGCCGGCGCGGTGATAACGCCCGAGCAGCGCGCCGAGATCGACGCGGCGCGCGCGCAGATCCTTCAGACGCGACAGCAGCTTCGGGTCGTGCAGCTTGAGTTGCGGCGCGACATCGAGGGGATGGAGACCTGGATACGGGTGATCAACATCGCCGCGGTGCCGCTGCTGCTGGCGGCCTTCGCCATAGGCCTCGGCGTGATGCGCGCACGTCGGCGCAGCGCTGCACGGGCGTAAGGGGGCATCGCCATGCAACGCCGTACCCTTCTGCTGCTGAGCGGCGCGGCCGTCGTCGCCGTCGGCGGCGCGCTGCTGCTGAACCCGAACGAGACGCCGGCGCCCAGCCCGGCCGGCGCCGCCCTCGCCTTCCCCGGCCTGGCCCAACGGCTGCAAGCCGCCGCGAAGATCGTCGCGACCCGTCATGACGGCACGCTGGAGGTGGAACGCCGCGGCGATACCTGGGTGCTGCCCGCCAAGGGCGGCTACCCGGTTCGGCAGGACAAGGTGCGCGAACTGCTCACCGGCCTGACCGAGCTGCGCCTGACCGAGCCGCGCACCGCCAATCCGGACATGCTGGATCGCCTCGGGCTGGATGATCCGTCGCGCGTCGGATCGACGGCCACGCTGCTCCGCGTGCTTGATGCGCAGGGCCAGCCGATCGCGGAGCTGGTGATCGGCCGCCGCCGCGTCCGCACCCAGGGCAACGTGCCGGAAAGCGCCTTCGTCCGCCGCCCGAACGAGAACCAGGCCTGGCTCGCCGAAGGCCGAATCCCGGTCGATTCCGACCCGCAGCTGTGGCTCGACCGCGACATCGCGAACCTGCCGCGCGAGCGCGTCCAGCGCGTCGCCATCAACCGCACCGGCCAGCCGCCGCTGGTGCTCACCCGCGGCGAAGGCCCGGACGGCAAGCTGCAGGTCACCGAGCCCGCCGATCCGCCGCCGACCGAGGAGACCAGCCTCGACGAAGTCGGCCGCGCCTTCGAATTCCTGACCTTTCTCGAGGTGAAGCCCGAGGCGGAGGCCCCCGGCGAGGCGCTCGGCGACAGCCGCTTCGAACTCACCGACAACCTCGCCATCGTCGTCCGCCCCCGCAAGGAGGGCGAGCAGATCTGGATCACCCTCGCCGCGGAGGGCGATGACGAGGCGACGCGCTTCAACGCGCGCTGGCGCGGCTGGGCCTATCAGGTCGGTGCGTGGAAGGAAAAGGCGTTCATCCCGCTGCTCTCCGACTTGCAGCGGCAGCCTGAGCCCGAGGCGCCGGCCGAGGACGCGCCGGAGGCCC
>NZ_JAAEDI010000023.1 GCF_018129025.1 Neoroseomonas terrae
CCCGGTCCGGGCGCCGATGGAACGGCCGGCGCGCTGGGCTGCCGCACCGCGGCCGGCGCGGTCGGCTCAACCGGATCCCAGGGGATTCGCGGCGCCCTCGGCAGCGGCGGGGGCCCCGGTGCGGCCATCGGCATGCTGCGGTCTCCCTCGGTGCCGGCCGGGCGCGGCGACACGGGCCGCATCTCGGCATCGAGCGGATTGCGACTGCGCTGGCGTTCATCGGCAAGCGCCGCCGTCAACGCATCGCGCACCGCGACATCGGGCACGGTCGGGCGGGCCGGGATGGTTCCAAGATTCGGAAAGGGATCATCGGCGCCGGGCGGCCGTTCACGCCCCTCGAAGGCCGGCCCGGTCAGGTTGCTCCACAGCGGGCCGATCGCCTCGCCGCCCTGCCCGGCCGTGCAGCCGGCCGTCAGCAGCGCCGCGGCGAGCACCAGCCGCCGTGCTTGATCGGCCCGTGCCCGGCCCCTACCGTGCCGGGGCGTTGCCCTGCGGTCCATCCGACCGGTCATGCCGCCACTGTCGCCATCGCGGCCAAGCGGTACCCCGAATCGGTCGGCACGCGAAGGCCATGCCGCCAGTTGATGGATGCGAATACCCGATGGCCGAGACAGAAAACCCGAACGCCGCGCAGTTCCGCCTGCCGGACCCTGCCATCGTCAGCCGCACCATGGCCGATGTCGCGGAACGGGGGCAGCGCATCGTCTCGGACTTCCTGAAGCGCCAGTCGGAATCGGCAGCCGATCCCGACCCGCTCAAGATCGGCCACGCCTTCCTCGAAATGACGACGCGGCTGATGGCCAACCCGGGTCGGCTGATGCAGGCGCAGCTCGGTTTCTGGCACGACTACCTTACCCTTTGGCAGAACACGGCGCGGCGCATGCTCGGCGACGAGCCGAAGCCCGTCATCGCCGAGGACGACAAGGACCGCCGCTTCAAGGACGACGCCTGGCGCGACCATGAGGTGTTCGATTTCATCCGCCAATCATACCTGTTGTCTGCGCGCTACTTCCGATCCGTCGTCGAGGGCACGGAGGGCCTGCCGGCACACACCGCGCAGAAGGTGGATTTCTACACGCGGCAGTTCGTGGATGCGATGAGCCCGACGAACTTCCTGATGACAAATCCGGAGGTACTGCGCCGCACCGCGGAATCGGGCGGCGAGAACCTGCTGCGCGGCCTGTCGAACCTTCTATCCGACCTCGAGCGCGGGCGCGGCAAACTGCGCATCCGCATGACTGACGACACCAAGTTCCGCGTCGGCGAGAACATCGCCGTCACGCCAGGCAAGGTCGTGTTCCAGAACGACCTGATGCAGCTGATCCAGTACAGCCCGACAACGAAGGAGGTGCTGAAGCGCCCGCTGCTGATCATCCCGCCCTGGATCAACAAGTTCTACATCCTCGACCTGCGGCCGAAGAACAGCTTCATCCGCTGGGCGGTGGAACAGGGCCATACGGTCTTCGTCATCTCCTGGGTCAATCCGGACGAGAAACTCGCCGAGAAGGGCTTCGACGACTACATGCTCGAAGGACCCTACGCCGCGCTCGACGCGATCGAGGCGGCGACCGGTGAGAAGGGTGCCAACGTCATCGGCTACTGCCTTGGCGGCACGCTGCTGGCGTCCACCCTTGCTCACATGGCGGTGAGGAAAGACACGCGGGTGAAGTCCGCCACCTTCTTCACGACGATGGTGGATTTCGAGGAGGCAGGGGAACTTGGCGTCTTCATCGACGAGGAGCAGCTCTCGGCCCTCGAGGAGAAGATGTCGAAGCTCGGCTACCTCGAGGGCCGCGAGATGGCGACGACCTTCAACATGCTGCGGGCGAACGACCTGATTTGGTCCTTCGTGGTCAACAACTACCTGATGGGCCAGGAGCCCTTCCCCTTCGACCTGCTGTACTGGAACGACGATTCCACGCGCATGCCGGCGAAGATGCACAGCTTCTACCTGCGCCGGATGTACCAGCAGAACGACCTGGTGAAACCGGGCGGCGTGGATCTGGCCGGGGTGAAGCTCGACCTGAGGAAGGTCAAGGTCCCAGCCTACATCCTCTCGACGCGCGAGGACCATATCGCGCCCTGGAAATCCACCTACCGCGCTACGCAGCTCTACAAGGGGTCGACGCGCTTCGTGCTTGCCGCCTCCGGCCACATCGCGGGTGTCGCAAACCCGCCGGATGCCGGCAAGTACAGCCATTGGGTCAATGCCGAACTGCCGCCGGAACCCGACGCTTGGTTCAAGGGGGCGACGGAGCTCGCTGGATCCTGGTGGCCGGACTGGCACCGCTGGGTATCGGCGCTCGACCGCACCATGGCCCCGGCGCGTGTGCCCGGCCAAGGCGGTGGCTTGGCTGCAATCGAGGACGCACCGGGCTCCTTCGTGAAGGTCATGGCGACGGACTGACCCAGGCCGAAGCGCCCGGCAGCGCCTCTGCCCGAGTCTTTCTTTGGACCTTAGACGGTGGGTGGCTGGCATCCGCCGGCCTGCCTTCGCGCCATGCGCGCTGTGCCGGGGATTGCAGCCGGCTCGCGCTTCGCGGCGGCGGTTCGGCTTTCGAGGGAGGACTCGGGCTTATCCCGGTCGAACGACCGCGCCGCTGTTCAGCGCGCCGCCCGTGGTCCCGGTGTCAGTACCCGCGCCCGAGCCCGGCCGTGATCGCGCCCGGCGCGCCCCATTGCCACCACGGGCCCGCGCCGGACCAGCCGCTGTCGAGGTCGAGCCGCCTGATATCGTTCGACAGCGCCGCCATGGCCTGCTCGGCCGCCGGCAACGGCCCCACATCGCTCAGCCGGTCGAGCGTCACCTCGCCGCCCGGCTCGAAGATCGGTGCGCGGAGCGCCGCCGCCGCTCCGGCCCGGTCATTCGCCCGAAGCCGCGCCGATACGGTGCCGAGCGCCTGGATCACCTCCGCCGCCGGCGCCTGTTGCGCGGCGCCGATGGCGGCCCGGTTTTCGTCCCGCGCCGTCCGCATCGCATAGCCAATGGTGGGCGACAGGTTTGGCCAGGCACGCCGGTTGGCCACCTCGAGGTCGATCGCCTCGAACCGGGCCAGCGCCAGCGCCGCCTCGGCCGGGTGGCCGGCGAGCTCGGCGCCCTGGTTGGCAAAAGCGGCGGTCGTTGCCGCCACGGCCGCGCGCAGCGGCCCGCCCTCGCGCGGCTCGGTCGTCAGCACCGCGGGCGGCAGCGCCTGCGGCGTGCGGAGTTCCTCGCAGGCCGCCAGCAGCACCGGCAACAGGGTCAAGGCGCGTCGATCGATCAAGGCCAACTGTCGTCCTGCCCCTGGCGCTGGATGCGGAGGAATTCGTAGAACACCATTTGCGCCGCTTGGGCAGAACGGGGCAAGAGCGGGAGGTTCGACAGCTTGGCGAGCGAGGCATCCCCGCCCGGCGTGAACAGTGGCGGCTGTAGCCGGGTCGGAGCGGCTGTCGGGTTTTGCCCGCCATAGTCCATGCGAACGGCCGTCATGGCATTGATGACCGGCTGCGGCAGGGCGGCCTGCTCGATGCCGATCGCCGCGCGCCATTCCGGCCGCGCCTGTTCCAGTGCCATCTTTGCGAGCGGCGACATCTCGATCCAGCGCTGATTCACATTCAGCTCGATCACCAGGAACTCGGCCTGGGAGATGATGTGCGCCGCGACCCAGGGCTGCCCGGCCATTTGACCGGGCGAAGCGAAATAGCTCGCAGTGTTGATGATCGCCTGATTGCCCGGGTCGGCGAAACCGGCAGCCGGATCGAACGGCAGTTGCGCGGGCGGCAACGGCGGCCTCGTGCTGCAGGCTGCGGTCAGGCCAGCCAATGCGACCGCGAGGCTCCGCCGGGGTAAAGCGAAATCCTGCGCCATGGCACCATCCTCCATCCGTGCATCTGGCGTTGCCGGAGCCGCGCGGCAATCCCGCTACAGGCAACCGGCCGCCCGCGCCCGCGCCCGCACGAGGGCAAGCACGGTGCGGCAGGTCGGCGCTGCCTCGCCCACCAGATCGGCCAGTTCGACCACGGCGCCGAGCAGCGCCTCGACCTCCATCGGCCGCCCGCGCTCCAGATCCTGGAGCATCGATGTCTTGTGCGCGCCGACTTCCGCCGCGCCGGCGATGCGCTTGTCGACGTCGATCGCGAAGCGGATGCCCAGCGCTTCGGCGATGCGCTGGCCCTCCAGCATCATGGTGCGGGCGACCGCCCGCTGCTCGTCATCGTTGATCAGCACGTCGAGCGTCGCCGTGGTCAGCGCCGAGATGGGATTGAAGGCCAGGTTGCCCCACAGCTTCACCCATAGCTCGTCCCGGATGCGCGGCCGTACCGGCGCCTTGAACCCGGCGGCAATCAGCGCCTCGGACAGCTTCTGGGCACGAGGGCTGCGCGAGCCATCCGGTTCGCCGAGGGAGAAGCGGTCGCCATAGGTGTGTTCGATGACACCGGGCTCGATCACCTCGGCCGCGGGATAGACGATGCAGCCGATGGCCCGCTGCGGAGGCAGAAGGCGGGAGACGATGCCGCCAGGATCGACGCTCTCGACGATGCGGCCCCCATGCGGCCCGGCGAGGCCGTGGAAGTACCACCACGGCACGCCGTTGACCGCGCTGACGATCGCTGTCTCCCGCCCCAGCAGCGGCTGCATCTGCAGCGCAGCGCCGGGCAGCGAATGCGCCTTCAGCGTGACCACGACGTAGTCCTGCGGGCCGGCCTCCTCGGCGGAGGCGACGCAGCGCGGGCGGGCGGAGATCTCCTGGCCCTCGCTCAGCAGGCGCAGGCCCTTCGCCTGCATCGCGGCAAGATGAGGGCCGCGGGCGATGACGGTGACCTCGGCATCGCCCTTCAGAGCGAGCTTCGCCGCCATGAGGCCGCCGATCGCGCCGGCACCGAAGATGCAGACCTTCATGCCGTCAGCCCCAGCTTCTCCGCGAGCCCGATACGCATCAGCTTGCCCGTCGCGCCCTTCGGGATCTCGTCAAGGAACACCACTTTCCGCGGCACCTTGAAATCCGCGAGATGCAGCGCGGCGAACTCGCGCAGTTCGCGTTCGCTGCAGGCCAGGCCGTCGCGGAGCACCACGGCGACCGCGACTTCCTCACCCAGCTTCGCATGCGGCATGGCGAAGCAGAGCGCCTGCGCCACCGCCGGATGGCCGGACAGCACGCCGTCCACCTCCAGGGGGCTCACCTTCTCCCCGCCGCGGTTGATCAGTTCCTTAAGCCGTCCGGTCAGCGTCAGGAAGCCATCGGCATCGAAGGCGCCCTGGTCCCCGGTGCGGAACCAGCCATTGGTGAAGGCCTTGCCGTTGGCCTCGGGGTTCGCCTCGTAGCCGGCGGTGACGTTGGGGCCGCGGATCACGACCTCGCCAATCTGACCTACGGTCAGCAGCGTGCCGTCATCACCCATGACGGCGACCTGCGGGCCCGCCGCCAGCCCAACGGAACCCGGCTTGCGCGGTCCGGCGAGCGGGTTCGAGCACATCTGGTGGGACGCCTCCGTCATGCCATAGGCCTCGACCAGCGGCGCGGCGAAGACCTGTTCCAGTTGCTGCATGACCGGTGCCGGCAGCGATGCCGAGGAGGAGCGAAGGAAGCGCAGCCGCGCCCGCGCGATAACGTCCGCGTTTCGTTCAGCGCGCGCCAGGATCGCCTGATGCATGGTGGGCACGGCGGTGAACCAGCTTGGCCGTTCCTCATCCAGCCAGCGGAAGAAGCGCAGCGCATCGAAGCCCGGCGTGCAGATGACCGACGCACCCGCACCCAGCGAGGACAGCACCGCCGCGATCAGACCATGGATATGGAACAGCGGCATGACGTTGAGGCAAGCGTCGTCCGGCCCCAGTTCCAGCGTGCGCGCGATGTTGCGGGCCGAGGCGCAGACATTCGCCTGGGTCAGCGGCACGATCTTCGGCCGCGCCGTGGTGCCGGAGGTATGCAGGATCAGCGCCTCGTCCGTCGACAGGGCCTCGCCGGGCTTTGCCGCGCTGCCAGGCTCGCCGCCTTCCAGGGTGAAGTCGCCGGCCGCCTCACCCGGGATCAGTTCCAGGACCGGGATGGACAGGCGCGCCGCCACTTCCCGCGCGTCGGAGGCCATACCCTGCAGCACGACCAGCGCCCGGGCGCGCAGGTCAGTCAGGTAGAAGGTGAATTCCTCCGCACGATAGGCGGGGTTCAGCGGCGCCGTCGCCGCACCGCTGCCGATGGCGAGGAAGGCCGCCGCCATCTCCGGCCCGTTGGGCAGGACAATCGCCACGCGGTCGCCACGCCCGATGCCAAGCCGGTTCAGCGTGCCGGTTGTGCGGGCGCAAAGGTCGCGCAACGCACCGAAGCTCAGCGACGGCCGGTCATTGGTGCCGCGCAATGCCGCCGCGCCCGCGGGTGCGGCGGCAAGCAGATGCGGGATGGTATCGGTCATGCGCGCGTTCTTCCTCCCTTGCCGGCGGTCTTGCTGCCGCTGCTCGGCGTCTTCGCGTGATCTCCCCGGCCAGGCGCGGCGCGTCAGGCGCCGGCGAGCGAGCGCCGATGCCGCCCCGACAACTCGACATAGTGCCCGGCGGTGCGGTCGAAGCCGGCGCGGCGCTCCACAGTCAGCACCTGAACCATCTTCGCCGGGTTGCCCATCCAGAGTTCCATCGCCTTGATGACCTTGCCCGGCGGCAGCACGGAACCGGCGGCGAGCACGCCGCCTTCCTCGATGACCGCATCGTCGAGCACGGTTGCGCCCATCCCGACGAAGGCGCGGTCCTTCAGCGTGCAGGCGTGGATGATCGCGGCGTGGCCGACAGTGACGTCATTGCCGATGGTGGTGCATTGCCGCCCGGCATTCACATGCACGATCGTGCCGTCCTGGATATTCGTGCCGGTGCCGATGGTGATGGTGTTGGTGTCGCCGCGCAGGACGCAGTGATACCAGATGTTGGACCCCTCCCCGATCGTCACCTGGCCGATCACGGCGGCGGTCGGCGCGACCCAGGCATTGGGGTGGATGACGGGGCGATGGCCCTCGAAGACATAGAGCGGCGGCAGCGTTGTGGTCTGGTTGGCGTCCATGGTCGATCCTCCGATATTCCGGCCGACAGGATGCGCCTTCGGGCGGGGCAGCGGAAGCCACCCCCGCCTGGAGGCCCGGTCACGAGCGGAGGGGCGCTGCCCCTCCGAACCACCCCGCCAGGTGGCTGGGCCACCTGGACCGCAATCGATTGGTGCGTCGGAGCGGGCTTCGGAACCATTCTGCCAGCCGCGCCGGGGGCCAGATGGAGGTTTGCAAAGGCCTTTCGGCCTTTGCTGGGGTGGCTTGGAGGGGTGAAACCCCTCCAACGCCGTCAGCAGCAGTATCAGCGCAACCCGTCGCTGCTCCTATTCGGCGGCGCGCGCCGTCGCCACCGGCAGGTCGGCATTCACGGGAATGTCGAGCATCAGCCCGAGGTTCTGCACCGCCGCCCCCGACGCGCCTTTGCCGAGGTTGTCGTAGCGCGCCACCAGCACCGCCTGCCCGAGCGACGCGTCGCCATGGACGCGGATCTCGAGGCCGTTGGTGTTGTTCAGCGCCTGCGGCTCGATCTTGCCATTGGCGTCGGCCGGCACGACGCGGACATAGGTGCTGCCGGCGTAGCGCGCGGCTAGCATCGCCTCGATCTCCGCCGGCGTCACGGTCTTGGCGAGCGTGTCGAGATGCAGCGGGATCGCGTCGATCATGCCCTGCGCGTAGTCGGCGACGGCCGGGACGAAGATCGGCCGGCGCGTCAGCAGGGAGTATTTCTGCAGCTCCGGCACATGCTTGTGCTTCAGCCCGAGGCCGTACATCTCGAAATCCGGCGCCGTGCGGGATTCATAGGCCGCGACCATCGACTTGCCGCCGCCGGTGTAGCCGGAGACAGCGTTGACGGTGACGGGATGATCCGCCGCCATGATCCCGGCCTCGACCAGCGGCCGCAGCATGAGGATCGCCCCGGTCGGGTAGCAACCCGGGTTGGAGACACGCTGTGCGGACGCGATTGCCGCCGGTTGGTTCGCCGTCAGCTCGGCCAAGCCATAGACCCAGTCCGGATCGACCCGGTACGCGGTGGAGGCATCGAGCAGCTTCGGCGCGTTGTTGCCGAGGGAAGCGGCCAGCGCCGCGCTCTCCTTCGCCGCGTCGTCTGGCAGGCAGAGGATGACGAGGTCCACCTCCTCCATCATCTCCCGGCGCGCCCCGGGGTCCTTTCGGCGGTCCGCGTCGATCGAGCGCAGGGCGACATGCGGGTTCTCCGCCAGCCGCTCGCGGATCTGCAGGCCGGTCGTGCCGGCCTCGCCGTCGATGAACACCTTGGGGGTCTTGGCCATGGGAAATGGACCTCCGTTGCGTGGGTAGTTTGCCGCCAAAGGCGGCCCGTAATGCAATAGGGGCGGATCCTCGCGGATCCACCCCCATTTGCATGACAGTCCTGCGTCGAAGGACCGGCGCTGCGCGCCGATCCGCCGGCGTCAGCGCTTGCTGAACTGGAAGGAACGTCGGGCCTTCGCCTTGCCGTACTTCTTCCGCTCGACCACGCGCGGGTCGCGGGTCAGGAAACCGGCCTTCTTCAGGATGGCGCGCAGCTCCGGCTCATAGTTGGTGAGCGCGCGGGAGATGCCGTGGCGAACCGCGCCGGCCTGGCCCGAGAGCCCGCCGCCGACGACGGAGCAGAACACGTCGAACTGCTGGTAGCGGTCGGCCACCAGGAAGGGCTGCGTGATCAGCATGCGCAGCACGGGGCGTGCGAAATAGCGCGACGCCGGCCGGTCGTTGATCAGGATCTGGCCCTTGCCGGGCTTCACCCACACGCGGGCCACGGCATCCTTGCGGCGGCCGGTGGCATAGGCGCGGCCCTGGGCATCGCGCTTCGGTTCACGCTTGATCGCGGCCTCAGGCGCCGCCGGCGTGCCGGCGACCATGTCCTTCAGGTCCGCGAGGGTACGGGTCTCGCTCATGACCTCAGGCCACCTTCTTCACGAGGACGGAGTTCTTGCGGTTCAGCGCGGCGACGTCGAGCGCCTCCGGCTGCTGGCCGGCATGCGGGTGCTCGGCGCCGGCATAGACGTGCAGGTTGCGCATCTGCTGGCGGCCGAGGGGGCCGCGCGTGATCATGCGCTCGACCGCCTTCTCGATGACCCGCTCGGGATACTTGCTCTCCAGGCGCTCACGCACCGTGCGCTGCTTGATGCCGCCCGGGTAGCCGGTGTGCCAGTAGAACACCTTCTGCTCGGCCTTGGCGCCGGTCACGCGCACCTTCTTCGCATTGATGATGACGACATGGTCGCCACAATCGACATGCGGGGTGAAGGTCGGCTTGTTCTTGCCGCGGAGGCGATTGGCGACCAGGGTCGCGAGGCGGCCGAGCACGAGCCCGTCCGCATCGATGAGCACCCAGCCCTTCTTCACATCCGCCGGCTTAATCGAGGTCGTCTGTCTCGTAAGCATGGGTGTTCCAAGGGTCTGACAAATGAAGTGGCAGAGCTTATCGCGGCGACGGGGCTGAAAGTCAAGCGGAAAGCCGGGTTTCGGCATGCGGTATTATGATACCGCCATCGCGAACACGAAGCCGTGGGGTTCTCCGGAACGCGATTGCGGCCTCGTCATCCCGTGGGGCAGCGTTCGGCCCGCCAACCCGCCGGAGGACCCGAAAGCATGTTCAGCCACGTCACCCTCGGCACGACCGATATCCGCCGCTCCGTCGCCTTCTACGACCCTCTGCTCGCGCTGCTGGGGCTGGAGCGGCATGAATCGGACCTCGAACTCGGCTTCGCCGGCTATGCCGCGGAACGCGATACGACACCGCAGTTCTGGATCCTGCTGCCGATCGACCGCGCACCCGCCACGGTCGGCAACGGCGTGACGGTCGCCTTCGAGGCCCGGGACCGTGCGACGGTCGACCAGTTCCACGCCGCCGGCCTCGCCCGCGGTGCGGAGGATGTCGGCGCGCCCGGCCTGCGCCCTCACTACCACGCCGACTATTACGGTGCTTATCTGCGCGATCCCGACGGCAACAAGCTCTGCTGCGTGTGCCACCGCCCCGAATAGCGGGCCGGAAGCCCTCGCGCAGACCGGAGAGAGACGCGCGAGATGACCGACAAGAAGCCCCATGGCCTGGGCCGGAACGCCTCCAACTACGGCGATCCGGCCTTTGCGCTGTATCTGCGCCGGTCCTTCGCGAAATCCATGGGCTACAGCCAAGCGATGCTCGACAAGCCGGTGGTCGGCATCGCGGACACGGCCAGCGACTACAACAACTGCCACCGCACCATTCCGGAACTGATCGAGGCGGTGAAGCGCGGCGTGCTCGCCGCCGGCGGGCTGCCGATGGCCTTCCCGACCATCAGCATCTGCGAACCGTCGCTGTCGCCGTGCTCGATGCACTACCGCAACCTGATGGCGCTCGACACCGAGACGATGCTGGCGAACCAACCGATGGACGCCGCGGTGCTGGTGGGTGGCTGCGACAAGACGGTGCCGGCGCAGCTCATGGGTGCGATCAGCTCCGGCACGCCGTCCGTCATGCTCGTCGTCGGCCCAATGCTGGCACAGTCCTTCGAGGGCGAGCGGCTTTCCGCCTGCACCGATTGCCGCCGCTACTGGGCGCGGTATCGCGCCGGGGAAGTGACGGATGAGAAGATCAACACGCTGGAAGGCAAGCTCGCGACGACGGCCGGGACCTGTGGCGTGATGGGCACGGCGTCCACAATGGCCTGCATCGCCTCCACGCTCGGCTTCATGCCGCTTGATGCGGCGTCCGCGCCTGCCGTCCACGCCGACCGGCTTCGCATCGCCGAGGAAGCCGGCGCGCAGGCCGTGCGGCTGATCCAGAACCCCGTCTCGCCGCTGTCGCTGATGACGCAGGGCAATCTCGACAACGCGGTGCGCGTGCTGCTGTCGCTCGGCGGGTCGACCAACGCCATCGTGCATCTCGCCGCCATCGCCGGGCGCGCGGGACTTGAACTCGACCTCAAGCGGCTCGACGCGCTGTCGGAGGAAACGCCGGTGCTGGTGGACCTCAAGCCCACCGGCGTCGGCTACATGGAGGATTTCCACGCCGCCGGCGGCATGCGCGCCCTGCTGTGGGAGCTCCGCGACCTGCTCGACCTGACGACCAAGGACCTCGACGGCAGGACGCTGGAAGAACGCATCGGCGACGGCTCGCACTTCGTCGATCGCCGCATCATCCATGCGCGGGCCGAGCCGGTTTCCCCGGTCGGGGGGCTGATTGCGCTGTTCGGATCGCTGGCACCGGAAGGCGCGATCCTCAAGCGCAGCGCCGCGACGCCGTCGCTGTTCGAGACCGAAGCGCGCTGCCTCGTCTTCGATGGCCTCAAGGACCTGTCCGACCGCATCGACGACCCGGACCTCGACGTCACGCCGCAGGACATCCTCGTGCTGAAGGGTGCGGGCCCGCGCTCCCCGGCCGGCATGCCGGAAGCCGGCTACCTACCCATCCCGAAGAAGCTCGCGCGCCAGGGCGTGAAGGACATGGTGCGGATGAGCGACTGCCGCATGTCCGGCACCGCCTTCGGCACCATCGTGCTGCACATCTCACCGGAAGCCTCGGTCGGCGGGCCGCTGCAATTCGTCGAGACGGGCGACCGCATCCGCCTGTCGGTGAAGAACCGCTCGCTCGACCTGCTGGTGGATGAGGCGACGCTGGCGAAGCGCCGCGCGGCATGGACGCCGGAGCCGGCGCCGAAGCGTGGATGGGACAAGCTGGTCTACGACCAGGTGACCCAGGCGCCGCAGGGCGCGGACCTCGAGTTCCTGCGCGCGGCAGCGTCGTGATCAGGCGGACTGCCTGAACGAACGGCCGTGGCGTCCAGCTCAGTTTCCTCAGCGCCGCCCGCCCGCAGGGCGATCGGCATGGGATTGCTGATCGCCGCGGGCTGTTCCTTGCGCATCCGGTCGCTGGACCACGGCGAAACGGCGGCGGTCCGCCTGCGGCGCAATGCCCTTTCAACGGGTGACTGGGGTGTTGACCACAGCCCGCCGGACAGTTGCAGCGGCAATGGCGCCCATCGCTCGTCGATGGTGGCGATTGCCAGTCGCTTTGCAGCTCCTGCTGGCCGTCCCGGCGACAATAGTGGCGGCACTCGCGACCCTGCTCATACTCTTCGCGATGCTTGTGCCTCCGAAGCAGCCCCCGTTCTGGGTCTTGCTCAGCATGGCGCAAGTCGGCGTATTCATGGAATTCCACGATCGCGGCCTGCCGCTGCCACACCCCTTGGATTCCGCGACACCGGGCAATCGGTCCGTGCCATGCTTCCGCGATGGCGAAGTTGCACGCGACCTGCCGCAAAACCGAGGCTGCTTGCCAGGCATCTTCTCGGCTGAGGGCCGGAATGCGGACGATGGCTCCCTGATGCGGAGGCCGGCCACAGCCGTAACTGGTGTCGCGGTACCGACCTTTATGCTCGACTCTGGTTTCATCGGACGTCGCTTGATCCCGTACATCGAGGAGCCTTGCCAAGCCGTGCGAGACTTCGACGCTGTGATCATGCCGCATCTGCGCAGGCAAGCTGAAGCACAGCGGGGCGGCCAACCTGTCAGCGATCGTGTCGCACAGGGATGGACCGGGCAGGAGTTACAGAGGATTCGTACCAGCTTCGACTGTGACGGCGACGGCCACTTACGTGATGACTGGCGCGAAGCCTGGAAGGCAACGACCTTCCGCGTGCATCTGTATGATGCGCGCGGGGAGGTCGTCACGACGCTTGAAGTCGTACCCAACTGGGTGGTCCAGCGCGGTGATTGGGTGGTGCCGGCCCGTTGGCCAAACAGCGCGGATACGATTCGTTGGCTGTCGTCCCAGTTCCCGGAGGCGGATAGAGCACCGGCAAGCGCACAGTGATATCGACGAGGATGTTTCTTCGCACTGATGCGCAGACTCGGGCGTCACCCAGCATCGCATCGATGCGGCGAGCAGGCCCCATCCCTATATGGCGCGGGTGCGCCGGATGATTTCCTTGTTGCTGCTGCTCGCCCTGGCGGGCGGGCTGTTCCTCCTGTCCCGGCATCTGCCGGATCGCTGGAACCCCTTCACCCCGATCGTCCTCACCGAGCCGCCCGGCCCCTTCACCCGCATGAAGCTGCGGCGCCTGGCCGGCGAGCCCGAGCTCTGCCGCGCCGTGCTGGCCGAGGCCGGCGTGATGGTGAGCATCCTGCCCGACGGCTCGGCGGGAGAAGACTGCCCGCTGGAGGACACGCTGCGCCTGCCCGGCCGCTTCGAACCGGCTCGGCCGCTGCTGACCTGCCCGATGGCCGCCGCCTGGACGCTCTATGAAGGGCAGGTACTGCGGCCGGCGGCGGAGCGACATTTCGGCGCGGACATCACCCGCGTGCAGCATTTGGGCACGCTCGCCTGCCGCAACGTCCGCGGCGGGCAGCGGCGCAGCCAGCATGCGACGGCCAATGCCATCGACCTCGCCGCCGTGCGGCTCGCTGACGGCCGGCAGGTGAGTGTCCTGCGCGACTACGGCCGCGACACGCCGGCCGGTGCCTTCCTGCGGGAAGCCCGCGACGGTGCCTGCCGCATCTTCGCCGCGGTGCTGGGCCCGGAGCGCGACGCGGCGCATGCCAACCACTTCCATCTCGACCTCGGCCGCTGGTCGGCTTGCCGATGACGAGGATGGCTCTCGCGGACGTCAGAGGGGCTTTGCCGCTCCGGCACCTCCCCGGCACGGCGACCCATGAACGTTGCCTTGCACCGTTCGTGGGAGGCCGCATCGGCCGAAGGGCCTTTGCAAACCTAAACCTGGCGCCGTGCAGGCTGCGCGCCGAGAGTCGCCTTCGTATGTTCGAACGGCTGCGGCGCCTGTCACCAACAGATTGCGGTCCAGAGGCTCCAAGCCCCTGGCGGGTGGAGGCTCGAAGGAGGGCAGAGCCCTCCTTCGATCGTCACCCGCGCTACGTCGGATCTCCCCCATGACCCTCGCCCTGATCGGCGCCACCGGCCGTTCCGGCGCTGCGCTGGCCCGCGCCCTGGCAGCGGCCGGCACGCCCTTCATCCCCGTCGCGCGGGACCGCGGCAAATGGTCCTCGCTCGCCCTTCCCGGTGATCTTCAGGCCGCCGACCTGCGTGACGCCGTGGCTCTGAAGCGCGCGCTCGCCGGCGCGACCCGCATCGTCAGCACTGTCCATGCCCGCTGGGCGCCGGCTCTGCTCGCCGCTGCCGAACCCGGTGCGAGCTTCGTCCTGATGGGATCGACGCGCCGCTTCTCGCAGTGGCCGGACGCGCATGGCGACGGCGTCCGTGCTGGCGAAGCCGCCTTCCTCGCCTCCGGGCGCAGCGGCGTGATGCTGCATCCCACGATGATCTATGGCGCGGAGGGGGAGGACAATGTGCGCCGCCTCGCCGCCCTGGTCGCGCGCCTGCCCGTCGCGCCGCTGCCTGGTGGCGGCCGCGCGCTGGTGCAGCCGATCCACCAGGGCGACGTCACGCGCTGCCTGATGGCGGCCGTCACGCGCGACTGGACGACGGCCGAGACCATCGTCATCGCCGGCCCGGCAGCCCTGCCCTACCGCAACTTCCTTGGCGCTGTCGCACGGGCCGCCGGCCTCCGCGCGCCGCCGATCCTGCCGATCCCGGCCCTGCCGTTGCGGCTGCTGGCGCCCCTCACCCGCCTCCTTCCGGGCCTGCCCCGCATCGGCGCCGACGAGATTCGGCGGCTGACGGAAGACAAAGCCTTCGACATCGAGCGCATGCGGCGCATGCTCGGCGTGGAGCCGATCCCGCTTGACGAAGGCCTTGCCCTCACCTTCCCGCCGCAGCACACACGGCGTTGACCTGCACCGGAGCCCGACCATGCCCGTGAACAACCGCATCGCCGACTTCCATGCCGAGATGACCGCCTGGCGGCGCGACTTCCACGAACACCCGGAACTCGCCTTCGAGGAGGTGCGCACCTCGAAGATCGTCGCCGACAAGCTCCGTGAGTTCGGCTGCGACGAGGTCGTCACCGGCATGGCGAAGACGGGCGTCGTCGGCGTCATCCGCGGGAACAACGCTGCCTCCGGCCGCGCCATCGGGCTGCGCGCCGACATGGATGCGCTGCCGATCCTGGAAGACACCGGCGTTCTTTACGCGTCGAAGACGCCGGGGAAAATGCACGCCTGCGGCCATGACGGGCACACCACCATGCTGCTCGGCGCGGCGAAGTACTTGGCCGAGACGCGGAACTTCGACGGCACCGTCTACGTCATCTTCCAGCCCGCCGAGGAGAATTTCGGCGGCGGCGAGGTGATGGTGAAGGAAGGCCTGTTCGAGCGCTTCCCGATGGAACGCGTCTTCGGCCTGCACAACTGGCCGTCCGTGCCGGCGGGCACCTTCCTGTGGCGCGAGGGACCGGTCATGGCCGCCGTTGCGAACCTGGAGGTGACCATCACCGGCAAGGGCGCGCACGGGGCCATGCCGAACAACGGCAACGATCCGATCGTGATCGCCGCCGCCATGGTGCAGGCGCTGCAATCGATCGTTGCGCGCAATGTCGAACCGGTGGAAGGCGGCGTCATCACCATCGGCCACATCAATGGTGGCCACACCTACAACGTGATCCCCGAGACGGTGACGATGCTCGGCACCGCCCGCTGGTTCGCGCCGGAGGTCGGCGACCTGCTGGAGAAGCGCTTCCTCGAGACCGTCAACGGCATCGCCGCGGCCTTCGGCGCGATGGTGGAGGCGAAGTTCGTCCGCCTCTACCCGGCGACGATCAATGAGGTCGCCTCCGTCCACCTCGCCGCCGACGCCGCGCGCGCCGTGCAGGGCGATGCGCGCGTGCAGCCGCTGGCGAAGCCCACGATGGGCGGGGAGGACTTCTCCTTCATGCTGAACGCGAAGGACGGTGCCTATCTGATGCTGGGCGGCGGGCGGTCCGCGACGGACGCCAACGTCCACCACCCGAAATACGACTTCAACGACGACATCCTGCCGGTTGGCGCCTCCTGGTGGGCGTCGCTCGCGGAGCGGTTACTGCCCCGCCAGGGCTGACCGCATTAGGCTGCCGGCAACCAGTACGGGGGATGGTCGTTCGGCCGTTACCCGACCGGAGGTCCGATGGCCCAGCCGACCGCGCGCTTCGACACTTGGCCCTTGCTGCCGCGCCGCCGCAATGCGGCGGCGGAGCGGCCGGCCGGCGAGCCACTAGAGGCGGCCGCCGCCGCCCTGGCGGGTCTCGCGGCCCTGTTCCTGGTGCTGCGCTGGGCCGTTCCCAGCAGCGGGATGGCTGTGGAGGTGGCGCGGCAGGTGGCCCTATGGGGGTGCCTCGGTGGGCTCGCGCTGGTGGTCGGGCTGACGGCATTGGCATTCGGCGTCGCCATCGCGACGCCGCTGATCCCCACCGGCGGCCCGTTCAAGATGGTGGCGCTGATGGTCTTCGACCATATCGTGCATCTGGCCTTCGTGCTGACGGTCGCGGGGCTGCTTGGCCTGATCGTGCTGCATGGCGAGCTGGGGCCGATAGCCGCCTGGTTCGCTGGCCAGGCTCTGGTGCTGTGGGGATGCCACCGCGCCCGCCTATGGCTCGCGGGGCCTTCGATCGCCTGACGGACGGCAGGAAAGTCCTTCCAGAGCTCGCCCGGGTTCGACGATGCCATTTTCCCTCCGCCGCACGCCGGAGGAGCGATTTGCTATTTTCTCCAAGCCCTTGCCGCCGCGCGCCTGATGGCGTTCCCCTGCCCGGGAACGGAAGGAGAAACCCTATGCCGCATGATGGTCACGACCACCCCTCCATCCCCGATGATGGCTGGAAGCATACGGGCGTGCGCGTCATCCCTGGCGGCAGCCTGGATGCCAATACCGCCCAGACGCCGGGGATGAACCGCGCCGCTGCGATCAACGCCGCCCGCGTCGGCGCGCAGAAGATCTGGGCCGGCACCGTCCACATCCATCCCGACGCCAAGACGGGCGCGCATCACCATGGTCACCTCGAAAGCGTGATCTTCGTGGTGAAGGGCAAGGCGCGCATGCGCTGGGGCGAGAAGCTGGAGTTCGTCGCCGAGGCCGGCCCCGGCGACTTCATCTACGTACCGCCCTATGTCCCGCATCAGGAGATCAACGCCTCCTCCGACGAGACGCTCGAATGCGTGCTGGTGCGCTCGGACAATGAGGCGGTGGCGATCAACATCGATATCGAGCCGGTGGAGAAGCCAGAGACCGTGCTCTGGGTGGACCCGATCCACCGGGCACCGTGACGGCGGCCCGCCACCGCTGCGGCGCACCGTCTTGACGCCGCGAAAAGCGGCCGAATAGCCTTCCCCCCATCATCGGACGGCGCCCGCGACGGCGACCGCCAAAGGGGGGAAGCCATGACGCGCTCGGATGGGCCGCCGTCGCCCGGCGCGCGGCCACCGCCGCGTGATCGCAGCGGCGCGATGCCGTCCCCCACTTCATCCGGATCATTCGCCGCGCCGGGTCGTACCCCGCGCGGCGCGAAACGCATCCAACAAGGAATGGGCCGCATCGCCACCGGCGGTACCACGGTCGTCCGGCCCGTGCCGACGCACCGCCCCAGCGGCGGCTCCCGGAAAGGATGACCATGGACCCGACTGCGAAGCGCCGCCTGGGACGGACGGCGCTTGAAGTGACCTCGCTCGGCTTCGGCGGCGCGCCGATCGGCGGCTTCCGCGCGACCATCCCGGAGGCCGAGGCACAATCCCTGCTCGACGCGGCCTGGGGAGGCGGGGTGCGCTTCTTCGACACCTCGCCCTTCTACGGATACGGCCGCAGCGAGTTGCGCGTCGGTCACGCGCTGCGGCAGCGGCCGCGCGAGGAACGTCCTGTCCACCAAGATCGGCCGCGTCATGCGCCCGGCCCGCCCGGGCGAGGCACCGCCTGCCGACATGCGGCAGAACGGCCTGCCCGGTTTCGTGCCGCGCTTCGACTACACCTATGATGGTGTGATGCGCTCGCTGGAGCAGTCGTATCTGCGGCTCGGCCTCGACCGCATCGACATCGTGCTGATCCACGACATCGACTTCTGGACGATCGGCGACCGGGACGTGCTGGAGGATCGATTCCGGACCGTGATGGATGGTGGCTATCGCGCGCTGCACGAGTTGCGCGCCGCGGGCGTGATCGGCGCCATCGGTTGCGGCCTGAACGAAGCGGACATGTGCCTGCGCTTCGCGCGCGCCGGCGACTTTGACTGCATGTTGCTGGCCGGCCGCTACACGCTGCTGGAACAGGGCGCGATGGCGGCGTTCATGCCCTATTGCGCCGAACGTGGCATGAGCGTGATCCTCGGCGGACCGTTCAACTCCGGGATCCTGGCCGGCGAGGTGAAAGACGGCGCGCCCTACGACTACGCCGCGGCACCAGCGGCCGTCGTGGACAAGGCCCGCCGGATCGAGGCCGTGTGCCGACGGCACAGCGTACCCCTGCCCGCCGCCGCACTGCAGTTCGTGCTGGCGCATCCTGTCGTGTGCTCCGTGATCCCGGGCGCCCTGGCGCGCCATGAGGTCGAGGCCAACATCGCCCATCTGCGCCGCCCGATCCCTGCGGCGCTGTGGGCGGATCTGAAGGCCGAAGGCTTGCTCGACACCGCCGCCCCCGTACCGGCGGGGTGAACCGGTGCCCCCTTGCGCCCATGGCCGCGCGGCGCCAACGCTGTATGGGACAGCGAAGGGACGGGACGGATGACGCAGACGATGCGCGCAGCGGTGGTGACGGCCGAGGGCGTAAAGGTCCAACCGGTGGCGATCCCGGCGCCAGGGCCCGAGGAAGTGCTGGTCCGCGTCCGCGCCGCCACGCTGAATCGCGCCGATCTTGGCGTCGCGGCTGGCGGATCGCATGGCTCGATGGGCGGGGCGGGAACGATCCTCGGCCTCGACTTCGCCGGCGAGGTCGCAGCCATCGGCAGTGGCGTGACGGGCGTGGCGGTCGGTGACCGCGTCACCTGCTCCGGCGCGGGCGGCTATGCCGAATACGCCATCGCGGATGCGGAGCGCGTCCAGAAGGTGCCCGACCGCAACCTGTCGTGGGAGGAAGCGGCAACGCTGCCGGTCGCGCTCGCGACGATGCACGATGCGATCGTCTCGAACGGCCGCGTCGCGAAGGGCGAGAGCGTGATGATCCTTGGCGCCTCCTCAGGCGTCGGCATCATGGGCATGCAGATCGCGAAGTTCATGGGCGCGTCGCTGGTCATCGGCACCTCCACCGATGCTACGCGCCGCGCCAAGCTCAAGGAGTTCGGCGCGGATGTCGCGGTGAACACGCGCGACGCCGATTGGGCGGACCAGGTGCTGAAAGCGACCGACGGCCGCGGCGTGAACCTCGTAATCGACCAGATCAGCGCGGCGACGATCAATGCCGCGATGCGCTGCACGGCGATCCTCGGGCGCATCGTCAATGTCGGCCGGCTCGGCGGTGGCAAGGGCGAGTTCGACTTCGACACGCATGCGACGCGGCGCATTTCGTATATCGGCGTCACGCACCGCACACGCTCGCCCGCAGAGATCCGGGCGGAATACGCCGCCATGCGCCGCGACCTCTGGCCTGCTGTCGAACAGGGCCGCTTCTCCATCCCGATCGACAAGATCTTTCCGCTGGATGCGGTGGTCGAGGCGCTGGCCCACATGAAGGCCAACCGCCACTTCGGCAAGATCGTGCTGTCCGTGTAGCGGGAGATGCGCCATGCATGATTTCGTCATCCGCGGTGGCACGGTGGTCGACGGCACGGGCGCCGCGCCGTTCGAAGCGGATATCGCCATCGATGCCGGTCGCATCACAGCCGTGGGCCGCGTGACGGCACCTGGGCGTGACGAGATCGCCGCCAAGGGCCTGCTCGTCACGCCGGGCTTCGTGGACATCCACACCCATTACGACGCGCAGGCGAGCTGGTCGGACCGGCTGATCTCCTCCTCCATCAACGGCGTCACCACCGCGCTGATCGGCAATTGCGGTGTCGGCTTCGCGCCGTGCCGGCCCGAGCGGCGCGAGATGCTGGTGAAGCTGATGGAGGGCGTGGAGGACCTGCCCGAAGTCGTGCTGACCGAGGGCCTGCCCTGGTCGTGGGAATCCTTCCCCGACTACATGAACTTCCTCGGCGGCCGACGCTACGACACGGACATCGCCGCCATGGTGACGCATGCGCCCCTGCGCGTGCATGTGATGGGCGAACGCGCCGAGGCGCATGCCGAGGCCACCCCCGAGGAATGTGCCGAGATGGCGCGGCTGGCGGCCGAGGGGCTCGCGGCGGGCGCGGTCGGCATCTCGACCTCCCGCGCGCTCGCCCATCGCACGCTGGATGGGCGGCACATCCCGACGCTGGGCGCGCCGGAAGCTGAGCTGGAAGCCCTGGCCGGCGCACTGCGCGACCATGGCGCGGGTTGGCTCCAGGTGATCTCCGACTTCGACGATCCGGCGGAGGAGGAATTCGCGCGGCTGCGCCGCGTCGCTGCCGTATCGGGGCGTCCCCTCACCTTTTCCCTCCTCCAACGCGAGTCCAAGCCGGGCTTCTGGCGCTGGCTGCTCGATCGCGTCGAGGATGCGAACGCCGATGGCGTGCGGATGTTCGGCCAGGTGATGGGCCG
This sequence comes from Neoroseomonas terrae, assembly GCF_018129025.1. Lineage (GTDB taxonomy): Bacteria > Pseudomonadota > Alphaproteobacteria > Acetobacterales > Acetobacteraceae > Neoroseomonas > Neoroseomonas terrae. Next base: position 20,500 of record NZ_JAAEDI010000023.1, read on the forward strand.
GCCGGTGGGGCTGATGTTCGGCTTCGAGCTGTCGCAGCATCCGTTCCTGACACGCCCGTCCTATCGAGAGGTCGCGCATCTGCCGCTGCCGGAACGCGTCGCCGCGCTCCGCGACCCGGCCCGCCGCGCCCGCATCCTGGCCGAGCCAACCGACGATGCCGGCCTGAAGGTGCGGCTGAACAACTGGGACAAGATCTTCCCGCTGGGCGACCCGCCGGACTACGAGCCGCCACCCGAGCGTTCCGTCGCCGCCATGGCCGCCGCGCGCGGCATGCCACCCGAAGCCTTGTGCTACGATCTGATGCTGGAACGCGACGGCCAGGCCATCCTGAATCGCCCGCTGCTCAATTACGCGGATGGCGACCTCGCCGCGATCCGCGAGATGATGACGCATCCCCACACGCTGATGGGCCTCGGTGATGGTGGGGCGCATGTCGGCTACATCTGCGATGCATCCAGCATGACGCACATGCTGTCCTACTGGGTGCGCGATCGCCGGCGTGGGCCGCGCCTGTCGATCGAACAGGCAGTGAAGCGCATCAGCCGAGACAATGCGGCGGCGATGGGTCTGACCGATCGTGGCGTCATCGTGCCAGGCCGCAAGGCGGACATCAACGTGATCGACTTCGATCGCCTGCAGCTGCACGCGCCGGTCATGCACTACGACCTGCCTGCCGGCGGCAAGCGACTGATTCAGAAGGCGGATGGCTACGTCGCGACCATGCTCTCGGGCGCCGTGACCTATGCCGATGGGCTGGCGACGGGCGCCCTGCCCGGCCGCCTGGTGCGCGGAGCCCGTGGCGCCTGATGCCGACCGAGAAGGAGAAGATGCTCGCCGGCGCGCTCTACGACGCGAGCGCGCCTGAAATCCAGGCGGATATGGAAGCCGCGCATGCCTGGATCGAGCGCTACAATGCCAGCCTGGCCGCGGACGAACGCCGCGCGCTGCTGCTGGAACGCTTCGCCGCCGTGGGCGACGGCGCCATCATCCGCCCGCCCTTCCATTGCGACTACGGCTTCAACATCAGCCTCGGCGCCGGCGTCTTCCTGAACTTCAACTGCGTGATCCTGGACGTCGTGGCCGTCACGATCGGCGACCGCACGCAGATCGGGCCGGGCGTGCAGATCCTCGCCGCCGACCACCCGCGCGACCCGGCGCAGCGCGCGGCGGGGCTGGAATTCGGTCGGCCGGTGACCATCGGCAGCAATGTCTGGATCGGCGCGGGGGCGATCATCCTGCCCGGCGTGACGATCGGCGACGATGCGCTGATCGGGGCGGGCAGCGTCGTGACGCGCGATGTGCCGGCGGGGGCGACGGCGTTCGGGAATCCGGCGCGGGTGAAGAATTGAAGGGGCTCCGCCCCTCCAAACCACCCCGCCAGGATGCTGGGCATCCTGGACCGCAATCTGTTGGTGTTGGGCAGTCGGGCATGCTGCTGCTTCGTCAGGCGCTCGGCGCATGGCGCCAGGTATTGGTTTCCAAAGGCCCTTCGGCCTTTGGCGGGGTGAGCCCGAGAGGGGCAGAGCCCCTCTCGGTTCCGCCCTTCACGCCCAGACCTGTTCCGGCGTCAGCGGCTTCGCGATCAGCCCCTGCTCCGCACAGAACCGCCCCGCCAACGCGATCGCCGGCGCCAGCGCCTCCCGCGTCGTCAGGCTCTCGCCGAAGATATCGAGCAGACCGGCAACGATCGCCGGGTCCCGCGCCAGCTCCGACCTCGCGACAACCAGGTGGTTCACCGGCTTGAAGCCATAGCGCGCGTGGAAGTCCCGCCCTGCCGCGGCCGGGTCGGGGAATACCGTCCGCATCCCCTCCGGCACCTCGAAGCCGAAGATCGCCGCATCCAGCTCACCGCCGCGCACCATCGTCGCGATGTCCCTGCCGGGGGCTGAGCGCGTCACGAAGGACGGGTCGCGGAAGGTCGGGACATGCGCGTCCTCGAAGGTCGTCCAGGCGATGGAATCCGGCTTCACGCCGTAGCTGTCCGCCAGCACACCGCGTAGCCACATCCCCGTCGTCTGGCTGTAGGCGCGCACGCCCACGCGCTTGCCCTTCAGATCGGCCGGACCGGTGATCGGGCTGTCCCTCGGGCAGACCAGCGCGCCTTCCTGATATCGTTCGGCCATCACCACCGGCAGCAGCGTGATGGGAATGCCGGCTTCCTTCGCCATCAGGAAGGTGGCGATCGCCATCTCGCAGACGTCGAAGCGCAATTCGCGCACCATCGGCGCGAAGGCCATGTTGATCGGCTTGATCGTCTTGCGATCAAGCCGCAGCGCGGCCGTCTCGGGCAGCGATGCCGTGTGCGGGTACTCGCCGATCGCGGCGGTCAGGACGCGCGGGCTCATGCGCCGACCTCCTCGAAGAAGGCGTCGACCTTCGCGTTGAAGGCGGCCGCATGCTCGAAATGACCGGAATGCCCGGCCTTCGGCAGTGGCGATACCCGCGCCCCCGGGATCAGCGGCGCCATGCCGGCCGCGGCGAAGGGCGGGATGACCACATCCTCCTCCGACGGCACGAACATCACCGGCGTCTGCGCGGCGGCGAAGGATTCCGGCGGGCGGCTGCGCGCAGCGTGCAGCTTTGCGCGCACGGCCTCCCGGTCGAAGCCCTGGGACAGGCCGTTGATGTGGGTATAGACCTGGAACAACGCCGGCTGTTCCTCCGCCATGCGCGCACCGGTCGCGGGCAGGATGTTGCGCGAGAGAAGATCGGTGCGGGCTTCCGCGCTGGTCTTGCTCCAGGGCGCCAGTTGCGATCTTTGCGGTTCCTGCATCTGCCGCGGGTCCAGCGAGCCGGTCGTCGCCGCCAGCACCAGCGCCTTCACCCGGCCCGGCCGCAGCAGCGCATATTCCACGCCCGACCAGCCGCCCATCGACTGGCAGACCATGCGGATGTCGCCGAGCTTCAGCTCATCGACCAGCGCCGCGACGTCGCCGCCATACGCCGCCGGGTCCGGCCCGCCGGCCGGCGCCGTGGAGGGGAAGAAGCCGCGATGCGAGAAGGCGACGCAGGTATAGCGCGTCGCGAAATGCGCCACCTGCTGCCACCAGGAGAACAGGCAGCCGCCGAGCCCGTGCGCGAAGACGATCGCCGGGCCGGACCCCGTCACCTCGTAGCGGATGCGCGCATCGGGCCGTTCGATCCAGCCGGCACGGCGCGGGGGTGCGGCGAAGCTCATGCCAGCGTCTCCACCACATGCGGGAAGACGGACTGGAAGCCCTCGCCCCAGGTGATCTTCTTGTCGGAGTTGCGGGCCGCCTGGGCACCGCGCTGCTGGGCGACGCGGGTGTAGTATTCCCAGAGGTGCTCCTGCCCTTCCATGCACTCGATCGCCGCGCGCTTCTTCGCCCAGACGCTGCCGATGTCGAGCAGCATGTCCGGCTTCCAGTTGCACTGTTCCGGCTGGTGCGGTTCGAACAGGAAGACCGGCGGCGCGCCGAGCACCTTCTGCCCCGGATTATGGCCATGCGCCTGGGCGGTGATGCGGGCGTGCTGGGCGAAATCCGTCACCGCGGGGTGGTCGCGGTTGTAGATGTCCTCCTTGCTGTGGGTCAGCACGAAGTCCGGGTGGATGTCACGATACACATCGACCAGGCGGAACAGCGAGTCGTTCGTCAGCGTGATCGGGTAGTCGCCGAGGTCCCAGAACTGGATGTCGTGCACGCCGAGCACCTCGGCCGCCTTCTTCGCCTCGACCTCACGGCCGGCCTTCACGCGGTCCAGCGTCATCCCCGGCACGCGCCACAGCTTCGCCGATTCGCCGCGCTCGCCGTAGGACAGGCAGATGACCGTGACCTTCCACCCCTTCTCGGCGTGCAGCGCGATCGCGCCACCGCAGCGCCAGACGAAGTCGGCCGAATGGGCGCTGACGACGAGGGCGGTCTTGGTCATGGGCATTCCTCCACAAGGCGATCTGGCGGCGCGCAACGGCCGCGCCTAGGCTGGGCGGGGAGAAAACCACAGGAGAAGCCGCCCCGCCATGGCCGACACCTTCGACTATGTCATCGTGGGTGCCGGCGCCGCCGGCTCGATCCTCGCCGCGCGACTGACCGAGGATCCCGGCGTCACCGTCTGCGTGCTCGAGGCCGGGCCGCCCGACCGCAACCCGTGGATCCACATCCCCGCGGGCTTCATCAAGACGCTGGTCGACCCGTCGGTCACCTGGCAGTTCAAGACGGCGCCGACCGAGCGGACAGGCGGGCGGGCGATCGCGACGACGCAGGGGCGGACCCTCGGCGGATCGTCCTCCGTCAACGGCATGATCTACAATCGCGGCCAGCCGGGGGATCTGAATTCCTGGGCGCAGCGCGGCAATCGCGGCTGGGGCTATGACGACTGCCTGCCCTACTACATGCGGACCGAGCGCCGCATCGGCTTCGGCCGCGACGACCGGCGTGGCAAGATCGGCGGGCTGCCGGTCACGGACATGGACTGGATCCATCCGCTGTCCGAGGCCTTCCTGGAGGGCTGCGTCGGCGCCGGCCTGCCGCGCAACCCGGACTACAACAGCGGGGACCAGGCGGGGGTCGGCTATTTCCAGCGCGGCATCCAGAAGGGATGGCGAGTGTCAGCCGCCCGCGCCTTCCTCAAGCCGGCCATGTCGCGGAAGGAACTCGAGGTCCGCACCAATGCCCGCGCCTGCGGCATCATCTTCGAGGGCAAGCGCGCCGTCGGCATCCGCTACCTGACGCAGCGCGGCGGCGTACCTGCGGAGGTCCGCGCGCGGCGGGAAGTCATCATCTCCGCCGGCACCGCGAACACCGCGCGCCTGCTGCAGGTGTCGGGCATCGGGCCGGCCTCCACGCTGGCGCGCATCAACGTGCCGGTCTTCCACGAATTGCCGGTCGGCGAGAATTTCCGCGACCACTACGCCTCCCGCATCGTGATGCGCGCGAAGGACGGGGTGGAGACGCTGAACCAGCTCGCCAAGGGCTTCAAGCTGGCACAGCAGGTGGCGCGCTGGGCGATGGGCAAGCCCTCGATCCTCGCGACCGCGCCGTCCCACGTCCACATCTTCTGGAAGTCCTTCGAAGGGCTGGATGAACCGGACCTGCAAGGCGTCTTCACCCCCGGCTCCTACGCCGAGGGCAAGGTCTACGTGCTCGACGACTACCCTGGCTGCACGGCCGGCGCATGGCAGCATCGGCCGGAGAGCATCGGCTGGGTGCGCGCGAAGACAGCCGATGTCTTCGACGACCCCGAGATCCAGCCCAACTACCTCGCCGACGAGATGGATCGCCGCGTCCATCTGGGCGGCATCCGTTTGATTCGCCGCCTGCTCAACACGCCGAAGATGCAGGCGCTGCTGCAAGGCGAGGTGCTGCCGGGGGTGAACACCCGGAGCGACGACGAGCTGCTCGACTTCGCCTATCGCAACGGCTCAACCACCTACCACCTCATCGGCACCTGCCGCATGGGGCCCGAGACGGACAGGACCGCCGTGGTCAACGACCGGCTCCAGGTGCATGGGCTGGAGGCGCTGCGGGTGATCGACGCCTCGATCATGCCGTCCATGACCTCCTCCAACACCTACGCGACGACGATGATGATCGCGGAGCGCGGTTCGGACTTCGTCCGGGGCCGGCCGCCACTGGCGGCCTGAGGGCCGATCGTCCCTGCGCTGCCGTTCCTCGGCCAAGCCGCCTGGCACCCCTAACGCCGCGAGGCGGGCACCGCGTCAATTCAGGCCGCGCGGCGCAGGCTGAAGCGCGCCCAGACGTCCTGCAGCGCGCCCACCAGCCGGTCCATGTCGCCGTCGCTGTGCACCGGCGACGGCGTAATGCGCAGCCGCTCCGTGCCGCGCGGCACCGTCGGGTAGTTGATCGGCTGGACGTAGATGCCGTGCTCATCCAGCAGGGCATCGCTGATGGTCCGGCACAGCACGGGATCGCAGACCATCACCGGAACGATATGGCTCGGGTTCGGCAGGTGCGGCACGCCCGCTGCGTCCAGCCGTCGGCGCAGGGTCGCCGCGCGTTCATGCAGGCGGTCGCGTTCGGCGCTGCTGCCACGAAGATGCTCGATCGCGGCGCGCGCCCCGGCCGCGATCGCCGGCGGCAGTGCCGTCGAGAAGATGAAGCCCGAGGCGTAGGAACGCACGAAGTCGACCATCGCGGCGGACCCCGCGATATACCCACCGATGACGCCGAAGGCCTTGGCGAGCGTGCCCTCGATCACCGTCAGGCGATGCGCCACGCCGTCGCGCTCCGTCACGCCGCCGCCGGTCGGGCCGTAGAGGCCGACGCCATGGACCTCGTCGCAATAGGTCATGGCGCCGAACCCATCCGCCACGTCGCAGATGTCGGCGATAGGCGCGATGTCGCCATCCATGGAGTAGACGCTCTCGAACGCCACCAGCTTCGGCGCGGCGGGATCGAGTGACGCCAGCACGCGACGCAGATCAGCGACGTCGTTGTGGCGGAACAGGCGCCGCTCCGCGCGCGAATGCCGCATGCCTTCGATCATCGAGGCATGGTTCATCTCGTCCGAGACGATGATGCAGCCGGGAATGCGCGAAGCTAGCGTGGACAGCGTCGCCCAGTTCGACATGTAGCCCGAATTGAACAGCAGCGCGGCCTCGGTCCCGTGCAGGCCGGCAAGCGCGTGTTCCAGCAACACATGCTCGTGATTGGTGCCCGAGATATTGCGCGTGCCCCCTGCCCCGGCGCCGTGGCGGTCGAGCGCCGCATGCATCGCCGCAAGCACCTTCGGATGCTGCCCCATGCCGAGATAGTCGTTGGAGCACCACACCGTCACTTCCCGCGCCATGCCGGCGTCATGGCGAATGGCGCGCGGATACTGCCCCGCGCAGCGCTCGATGTCGGCAAAGACGCGATAGCGCCCTTCGCGGCGCAGGGTATCGAGTTCGGAACGGAAATAGGCCTCGTAGTCCATCCGTGACCTCCCAGGGCCGGATGCCGCCCTGGCATGGGACAGCAGTCGCGCAGGCGCGGCAGCTTCCGGATGCACCCGGCGGGCGTGTCGTGCCTTGACGCAGATCAATTCGCCGCCCGGGAAAGCCCAGGACGGCCATCGCGCGTGCCCATAGGCGCCTTCGCCCGCGGGCTCAAGCCGTCACCGTGCCGCCTTTGCCGAATGGCGGGATCGGACTAAGCCGGGGCCTGCGCCGCGAGAAGGAGTGCCGCATGCGCCGTATCGTGATGGCAATGACGCTGGCCGCGATGCCCGGCATGGCCGTGGCCCAGCAGGGCGATGCCGCGGCCGGACAGCGGGTCTACAACCAGTGCCGTGCCTGCCACACGGTCGACCAGGGCGGCCGGAACGGCGTCGGTCCCAACCTGTTCGGCATCGTCGGCCGCCGCGCCGGCAGCGTCGAAGGCTTCCGCTACTCCGCGAACCTGCGCGAACTTGGCGCCGAGGACCTCACCTGGACCGAGGACCGGCTGCGCGCCTATGTCGCGAACCCCAAAGCGGTGGTGCCACGCGGCAGCATGTCCTACGCGGGGCTTCGCAACGAGACGATGATCAACGACCTGATGGCGTATCTCACCTCGCTACGATAGCGGTCAGGCGGCCGCGCGCCGCCCGCGATAGGCCTTGAGCGAGCCCGCATGCATCAGCCGCCCCGACAGCGGCCGGCCAATGATGCGTTCCGCGAGCCGCGCCGCCTCGATCAGCGCTTCGAGGTCCACGCCGGTTTCGATGCCCATCTCATGGCAGAGGAACACCATGTCCTCGGTGCAGATGTTTCCCGCGCCCTTCGCGTCGCCATGGCCGGCGAAGGGGCAGCCGCCGAGGCCGGCGACCGAACTGTCGAAATGGGAGACACCCATCTCCAGCGCGGCGAGCACATTGGCAGGCCCGAGGCCACGCGTGTCGTGCAGGTGCAGCCCGACCTCCGCCCCCGGTAGCGCGTCGCGCAGCATACCGACGGCCCGGCGGATCGCCTTCGGGTTGGCCCAACCCATGGTGTCAGCGAGATACAACCGCGGCGGCGCCATGCCGCGCGCCTCGCAGGTCTTCCACGCCCAGACCAGTTCGCCGACGGCGCGTTCCGGCGCGACTTCGCCTTCGAAATTGCAGCCGAAGGCGGCCATGACCAGCGCGCGTTCCATCGGCACGCCATCGGCTGCGTAGCGGTCGAGCCAGCCATTGACGCGGCCGCGCATCTCCGCCGCCGTGCAGTTGTTGTTGCGCATCGCAAACGCATCGGAGGCATAGAGCGCGATGCGTCCCGTGATGTGCACGCCTGGCGCTGCGCGGGCGCGCTCATAGCCGCGCTCGTTCAGCCACACCGCGTCGTAGCGCACACCGGGCTTCCGCCTGATCGTGCCGAACAGTGCTTCCGCATCGGCCATCTGCGGCACGGCCTTGGGGGATACGAAGGAAGAGACCTGGATTTCCTCGAGCCCCGTCTCCGACAGCGCATCAACCAACGACGCGCGCTGCTCGAGCGGAAAGCTGCCGCGCTCGATCTGGAAACCCTCACGAGGACCTTCCTCGTGGAAATGCACGTGCTTCGGCAGATCGGACATGTCGTTTCCTCCGCACGCCGCGCGGCAGCCGCGGCATGGACGCTGTTGCTTCGCCGCGCCAGTATGCGGCCACGCGACGGCACCGGCCAGAGGGTGCCCAACGGAGGACGCATCCATGACCCGACCGATCGGTCGACGCGCAGCGCTGACGGCGCTCGCCGCGGTTCCCGCCCTGCCCCGCCTTGCCGATGCTCAAGGCACCGGTGCGTGGCCCGACCGGCCGGTCCGCGCGATCGTCGCCTTTCCTGCCGGCAGCGGCACGGACGTCACGACGCGCCTCATCACCGAGCCCATCGCAGCGGAACTGGGACAGCCCATCGTCGTCGACAATCGCGGTGGCGCGAATGGCTTCCTTGCCTCCGAGGCGGTCGCGCGGTCGCGGCCGGATGGCTACACGTTCCTGTTCACGGCCAACACGACCCATGGGTCGAACCCGGCGCTGTTCCGACGGCTGCCCTATGACCCGGTGAATGACTTCGCACCTGTCGCGCTGATCGGCGTCGGCGTGCTGCTGGTGGTCGTGAACAACGACCTGCCGATCCGGTCCATGCAGGACCTCGTCGCCTACGCGCGCGCCAATCCAGGACGACTGAACTTCGCCTCCGGCAGCGCTTCCTCACGCGTCGCGGGTGAGATGTTCAAGTCGATGGCTAATGTGGACATGGTGAACGTCACCTATCGCTCGAACCCGCTCGGGATCACCGACGTGATGGGTGGCGTCGCTCAGGTGATGTTCGTCGATGCAACCACCTCCGCGACCCATGCCCGGGAGGGCCGGGTGCGGGCAATCGGCGTGACGAGCCGCGAGCGCGTTTCGATGCTGCCGGACGTGCCGACCGTCGAGGAACAGGGCTTCCCGGGCTACGAGATGCTGTCCTGGAATGCCGTTTACGCGCCCGCCGGCACGCCGGCGCCCATGGTGCTGCGGATGAACCGACTGATCAACGAGACCATGGCGAAGCCCGATATCGCCGCGCGGCTGACCGCCAACGGCATGGTCCTGCGCCCCGGCACGCCCGAAGACCTCGCGACGTTCCAGGCGGCCGAGATCGACAAATGGAAGCGCCTCGTCGCCGCTTCAGGGATCGAGCTGCAATGACGGGGGTGCTCGACGGCCTGCGCGTGGTGGAACTCGGCCAGGTGCTGGCCGGGCCCTTCGCCGGCGCGATCTTCGCCGATCTCGGCGCTGAGGTGATCAAGGTCGAGAAGCCCGATGGCGGCGACGATGCCCGCCAGATGGGCCCCGCCTTCCGCCACGGCGACGCGCTGAACTTCCACGAGTTCAACCGCGGCAAGCGGTCGGTCGCGCTCGACCTGAAATCGCCGGAGGGTGTCGCGGCGCTGCACGTGCTGCTCGAGGACGCCGACATCATGCTGCACAACCTCCGCCCCGGCGTGGCGGAGACGCTCGGCATCGGCCCGGACGAGGTCACGGCACGGCATCCGCGGCTGATCTACTGTGCCATGGCCGCCTTCGGCCATGTCGGGCCGGAGAGGCTGCGCCCCGGCTACGAGCCCCTGCTGCAGGCCTTCGGCGGACTGTCCTCCATCACTGGCGAACCAGGCGGGCCGCCGGTGCGCATGGGTGCATCCGTCGTCGATCAGGGCACGGGCATGTGGACGGTGCTCGGCGCACTCGCGATGCTGGAACGCCGGCATCGCACCGGGCGCGGCGGGGTCGTGAACACCTCGCTGCTGGAAACGGCGCTGCTCTGGGCCGGGCAGAAGATCAGCGGCTACGTCAACACCGGGAAGGTGGGCGAACGCCACGCCTCGGGCCATCCGAACCTCGTGCCCTACCAAGCCTTCGATGCGGCGGATGGGCCGGTTCTCGTCTGCTGCGGCAATGACCGGCTGTTCTCCCGCTTCGCCGCCGAGCTTGGCCATCCGGAATGGGTCAGCGATCCGCGCTTCATCACGAACCGCGCGCGGCTATCGAACCAGGGCGAGTTGCTGCCGATGATCGCCGCGGTCATGAATGCCGTGCCGCGCGGCGAATGGCTCGACCGTCTGCAGCGCATCGGCGTGCCCTGCGCGCCGGTGAATGCCATCCCGGAAGTGCTGGCCGAACCGCAGGTGCAGGCGATGGAGATGGTGCAGCCCGTGCCCGGGGAGGATTTCTCGCTGGTGGCGATGCCGCTGTCCTTCGATGGCGAGCGGCCGCGGATGCGCGCCGGCGCGCCGCGCCTCGGGGCCGACAATGCGGCGCTGGTGGGCGCGAAGGGCGACTAGCGGCGCGTCCTTCCCCGCGCTCGCTGCAGGGTGTCGTTGCAGCGCGTGTCGTCGCCGATGCCGAGTTCGATCGTCGGCAGGATCGCGAGCGGCGCGGCGGTGAAGCCGAGCGCCGCCGCGATGCCGCCGCGAATGCCCAGTTCCACGATTTCCGGCTGCACTGACGGGTCGCGCAGCGTGCCCGTCACCAGCAGGTCCGTCGGCAGCGCCGCCACTGTCAGGCGCTTCGCCTGGCTGCGCACCCGCAGGTCCAGGCGCTCGCGATCCAGCCGGATGCTGCCTTCGGCGCTCAGCAGCGCATCGTCCGTTTCCAGCAGAAACAAGCGGGGTCGCAGCACGCCGCGTTGCAGGGCGAAGTCGCCGACGAAGCATTCGATCCGCGTGCGTGAAGGCAACCCGAGCGCCGAGAAGACCGCATTTCCCAGCCGCAGTCCTGACAGATCCACCAGGAAGGCCGACAGGTTCCCACCGCCCGTCGCCAAGACCAAGGAGCCATTGCCGCGGCCGAGCATCTCGGCGGTCGAACGCCCGGTCGCCTCGATCCGCGCTCGGCCGGTCAGCGTACCGCCGCCTTCTGAGCCGACGAAGCGCATGAGGCGCGCGATGTCCACGCGGCGGAACTCGATATCGCCCTGCAGGCGCAGCGCCTCGTTCTCGACCGGGGTGAGGATTAGGTTGCCGGCCACCTCGCCCCGCCCGATGCCGAACGCGACGGGGCGCAGCGTGATGACGCCGTCGATAAGCGTGAGGTCCGCGCGCAGGTTGTCGACGGGCGCGGACCCGCCCACCACCTGCCGCGCACGATACGTCAGGTGCACGTTCGCGGCCTCGAGCTTGGGGATGCTCACGGGCTGGTCGGGCAGCACGCGCGAACCCTGCTGGCCTTCCCGCGTCGGCGTGCCGCGCCCCGGTCGCCCGCCGATGAAGCCGGTCAGGTCCGCAAGATCGACGCGCCGGGATTGCAGTTCCGCAGTGACGTCGGGCCGGGTGCCGCGCGGGTCGACCGTGATGGCGCCGCCAAGGTCACTGTTGCCCACCCGTCCGGCGATCTCCGTGAAGCGGAAACGGGATTCGGCGTAGCTGAGCTTGCCCTGCACCCGATAGCGCGGCGTTCGCGGAATCGGCACGCCCGTCAGCGGCGTCAGCAGCGCCATGTTCGGCCCCGCGAGTTCCAGGGTCAGGTCGGCACCGGCGAGGTTCACCACATCCAGCACAGTCCCGGCCAGCCGGCCATGCGTGGGGCCGTTCTCCAGCGTCACCTCGATCGGCCACGGCACGGTCGCCTCGCCCAATGCCAGCAGCGCGCCGCCATTCAACTGAGCCGAGAGCGGCTGCTCGGCATAGGTGCCCTCTGCCTCGGCGGCCAGCACCGGGACCCCCTGTTCGTTCTCGCGCGTTTCAAAGGTGATGCGGACATCGGCGCGGAGTTGGTTGACGAGGACATGCGCCTGCCCGCCCTGCACGCGCAGTGCACCGACGCGGACGGGTGCCGCCGGCGGGGTCTCCCCGGATGGCGGCTCCCCGGCCGCGGCCGGCAGGGCAAAGGTGTAGTTGTTGTCGCCCTCCGCCCGCGCCTGCGCGGCAATCACCGGCGTTTCGATGGTGACGCGAGGCAGGATCAGGGCACGGGTGCGGCGCGTCTCCCCGACGTCGATTTCGACAGCGACGCGGGCGATGCGCGCGAAGGGTGGGTCAGCGGGCCAGCCCTCGGGATTGGCGACGACGACATCGGTAAAGGTGACTTGAGTCAGGCCGAAGGACGGCGAGACCGATATTGCCCCGATGGTGACGGGCCGGCCAAATAGGCTCGACAACTGCCTTTCCGCCATCGGTCGGGCGGCGACCCACGCGAAGGCCGCAGCCCCCGCCCCCAGAATGCAAAGGACGACCAGGATACCGATCGCCCACCTCGCTGCCTTACGCATCGCCTCCCCGCTGCGGCCGTAATCGGCCCCAGCGGGAAACGCGCGGCACCGGGCCTGGGCTTGCCCGGTCACGCGAGTGTGACGGGGTTACGCCCGCATCAGGAATTCCGGCCCGAGTTCATCCATCGTGTTCGCGCCGATCAGCGCGAGATCACGGTGGATCTCCTCCTGAAGCAGGTCGATCGCGCGCTCCACGCCCGGATGCCCGCGCACCGCCGCCGCGCACAGCATGGGGCGACCGACGAAGACGAAGGCCGCGCCGAGCGCATAGGCCTTCATCACATCCGTCCCCCGCCGCACGCCACCGTCGTAGATCACCGGCATGTCGCCCGCGACGCTCACCGCCGCTTCCAGCATGCGCAGGCCGGACACGGCGCCATCGAGCTGTCGCCCGCCATGGTTCGACACCATCACGCCGTCCACGCCGATCTGCTTAGCACGCAGGATATCGTCCGGGTGCAGCACGCCCTTGATGAGCACCTTGCCCGGGAAGCGCTTGCGGATCAGTTCCAGATGCTCCCATGCCAGCCCGTCCCGCGCGCCAAAGGCGCGCTCCAGGTCGCGCGACAGGATCGGCGGGCCGCGCCCGGCATCCATGTTCTCGAAATGCGGCATGCCGTGGTTCTGCAGCGTCTTGAACCAGGTGCCGAAGGCCCAGCGGGGGTGCGTGGCCCCCTGCCAGAATAGCCTGAAGGTCGGCTTCAACGGGATCGTATAGCCGTTGCGGATGTTGTTCTCCCGGTTGGAGGAGACCTGCACATCCACCGTCAGCACGAAGGTCTTGAAGCCCGCTGCGATGACGCGGTCGACCAGCGGCTCGATGCGCGAAGGCTCGCCGGGCAGATACGCCTGGTACCAGGCATCCGGATTGGCCTTGGCGACCTCCTCGAGCTTGATGAGCGAAGAAGCCGACATGATCATCGGGATGTTCTTCGCGCGCGCCGCCTGCGTCAGGACAAGGTCTCCGCGATAAGCAAGCAGCGCGGATGAGCCCATGGGCGGGATGCCGAAAGGCGCGTCGTACTCCTTCCCGAACAGCGTCGCCCGCGTGTGGCGGGCCCGGGCATCCACGAGCACGCGGGGTACGAAGCCCCACTCCGCGAAGGCGCGGCGATTGTCGTCCAGCGACCAGTCGGTCTCGACGCCGCCCGCCATGTAGCCATGCAGCATCTTCGGCAGATGCCGCTTCGCCGCGGCTTCGAAATCATGCAGCGACAGGAAGGATGCCAGGTTGGCAGGGACAGGCGGGGCGGCGCGCTTCTGGGACAGGGCCTGGGCAGCGGGCTGGCGGGATTCGGCGGGGCCTTGGGCATTCATGGGCTGGTCTTCCTGGACAACGGCACCATCATTGTCCGGCGGGCCGTGTCGGACAATGCCCCCGCCCGGCCATGGGGGCGGTGCGTCCGGTGCGGGAGTGAAGTGGCCTCATCGTCGGCCGAGTGCCGCGGCGGGGGTCGCCGCGGCGGCTGCAACCCGGGCCGAGCAGGTACGTTTCGTGTCCGGTCGCTCGTTAATGGGCGTGTGACAGGGTCTGCCAGTCGCGTCTGCGCGGACCCTGCTGAAACGAGGTTCGAGCATGCGTGCATTCTATGTCATTGCCCCCGCCGCCGGGCTGCTGCTGGCTGCCTGCACCGTCAACAACCCGCCAGCGCCGGCTCCCGTCGTGGTTCAGGAGCCGATGCGCGCCGTGCCGCCGGGGTCGACCGTGATCCCGCCGGGGTCGACGGTCGCGCCACCGGGCTCCGTGATCGTACCGCCGCGCTACTAAGCGCGACCGGAGCGGGGCCTGACGTGGTCCCGCTCCGCAGGGCTCACGGCTGAGAACGCCGTGCGCGTCCACAGCCGCCTTGCCTGCACCTCAGTTCGCCGGCCGGAGCCCAATCGCCAGCGTCCACTCATCGGATCGGGCTGCGTGCGTGAATTCGCGCCGGACGCCCCAGAGATTGACCTGGTGATGCATTGGGACAAGCCCGACATCCCGCATCGCCGTCTCAGTGGCCCGGATGAAGATCTGCCGACGCTGCTCGTCGTCGAGCGTCGCCAGCCCTTCGGCCAGGAGGCGATCCACCTCGGGGTTCGAGTACCGCGAACGGTTTGATGCGCCCTGCCCCGTCGCACGGTCATAGGTCGCAAGCAGCGAGCCCAGCGGCGATGACGCCTCGGCCGTGTCGATGCCCCAACCGCCGAAGATCATGCTGTAGTCCTGGCGGCTGGCGCTCGCGATCCAGGTCGCGAAGGGCAACGCCTGAACCGTTGTCTGGATGCCGATGCGCGCCAGCATCTGTCCAAGGGCCTGGCAGATCCGCTCATCGTTGACGTAGCGGTTGTTGGAGCAATGGATGGTCAGGTTGAAGCCGTTCGGGAAGCCCGCCTCGGCCAGCAGCGCGCGGGCGCGCGTGGGGTCGTAGGCGGGCGGCGGCAAGCTCGGCGTCCAGCCGAACCAGTCGCGCGGCATCAGCTGCCCCGTCGGCTCCGCGGCGCCGTCCATCACGCGGCTGACGATGGCATCCCGGTTCACCGCCATGCTCACCGCCTGACGCACGCGCAGGTCGCGGAACGGGTTCTGCGCCAGCGGCCGCCCCTGCCGGTCGGTCACGAAGGGCGAGGAGCGTTCGAGGTGATCCACGAACACATACATGTTGCGGTTGGACAGGGCGCGGCTGACGCGGGTGCGTTGGTCTCGTTCCACGCGCGCGATGTCCCCGGTCGGCAGGGCATCGATGATGTCGACATCGCCCGAGAGCAGCGCGGCGACACGCGACGCCGGACTGCGCATGAAGCGCGTGACCACCGACGCCCACGGCGCGGCGCCACCCCAGTAGTCCGGGTTGCGTTCCATCACGATGCGGTCGCCCTGCGTCCAGGACACGAAGCGGAACGGTCCCGTGCCGATCATCGCCCGGCCGCTGTTGTAGTCCGCGGTCGAGGCCCCTTCGCCATGCCGACGGGAGACGATGCCGAAGGTCGAGAGATAGACGGGCATCAGCGGAAAGACGGTGTGGGTGCGGAAGCGGATGGTATGCGCATCCACCACGGTCGTCTCCGCGATCTGGCGGATATAGAGGCCGAAGGAGGACGGGCTGTTCGGCACCGCCGGTGCCCGGGCGATGGTGAAGGCGACGTCCTCGGCGGTGAAGGGCGACCCGTCATGCCAGGTCACGCCCTCCCGCAGTTTGAACTCCCAGGTCAGGTCATCGATGGCGCGCCAGGAGACGGCGAGGCCCGGCACCATGCGCTGCTGTTCGTCCTGCATGATCAGCGCATCGAAGAAATGCGCCGAGACGGCCTTGTTCGGCGCCAGGTTGTGATAGTGCGGATCGGTCGAGGTGATCTCCGCCTCCACCGCCATGCGCAGTACCGGCGCGGGCTGGGCCTGCGCCGGGCGGGGGCCCGGAAACGCCGCGAGGGCGGCGAGCAGTGACGTGGCCAGCAGGCTGCGTCTGGCGTTCCGGGGCATAGCGATAGTCTCCGTTTCAGGTGCGGGATGGCATGCGCAGGATCTCCCGCGCGTCGTCGGGGCTCGCGACCTCGCGGCCCATGTCGCGCGACATGCGCGCGATCCGGTCCACAATATCCGCGTTCGTCGGGCAGCCAAGCTCCGGATACTGGTAATCGCCGAGGCCCGGCGCGACGTGCCCGCCTTCGGCGATGGCGACAGCGGCGCAGGGGAAGATGTTGGCGTGCTTGGTGCACACCGCCCACTGAATGCTGCCGTCGGGCGGAACGGCATGAAAGAAGGCGCGCAGGCCGTCCGGCGTGGCATCGTGGCCGGCGAGCCGGCTGCCGCCGCAGAGCGGGATCTTCGCGAGCACGGGGTTGTCGAGCAGCCCCATCTCGATGAAAGCCGCCGCCGCCCGCATGAAGGGCACCGACCAGATGCCGAGGCTCGGCTTCACCCCCAGGTCGCGCATGGTCTTCGCGAAGAACATGCAGCTCTCGATGCTGTTGGCGTAGACCTTGTCCGTGCTCTCCCACTGCTTCTTCGCAGGGTTGTAGCGGTCCATGTTGGTGCTGCCGATGTCGATCGTCGCGATGTCGGGCTTCGACGCCTGGACATGCTTCACGCGGTCGGCCGCTTCCCCTTCAAGATAGACATTCCCGAGCGTCGTGTGGATCAGGATGTCGCTGCGCGCGCGGATCTCGCGGGTGATCTCGGCGTAGAGTTCGGGGCTGTGGCTCCGTTCGCCGTTGGGCCCGCGCGCGTGGACGTGCACGATGGAGGCACCTGCCTCACGGCACTGCGCGGCCTGCTCGGCAATTTCCTGCGGCGTGTAGGGAATGTGCTGGTTCGGGCCACGCACTTCCCACTCGTTCAGGCGGACGTTGATAATCAGCTTTTTCATGGCGTCACGTTCTCGATGTGATGGGAGCAAAATGCGTGCCTAGCCTCAGGCGGCGGGCAGGCCGAGCATGGCCCGCGTTTCGGCGGGCGTCGCCGTATCACGGCCGAAGCCGCGGGCCAGCTGCGCGAAGTAGCGCACCAGCTCCGCATTGGTCGGGCAGCCGAGTTCCGGATAGGGGTAGTCCCCGATGCCCGGCGAAAGGTGCCCCCCGCGTTCGAGCGCGACCGCCGCCGCCGGCAGGATGCTGCCTTCCTTGCAGGTCACGGTCCATTCGATACGTCGTTCGCGCGGCAGCACGTCCAGGAAGGCCAGCGTGCTGGCGATCGTGCAGGGATGCCCGCCGACGATGCCGCCTTCGCAGAAGGCGAATTGCACATAGGCCGGCTCCTTGAACACGCCCATGTCGAGCATCGCATCGGCGGTACGCAGGAAGGGGATGGCCCAGCAGGTGAGATGCGGCTTCACCCCGGCGCGATCCATCTCACCGGCCAGGTACATGCAGGTGCCGATGGTGTTCAGATAGGTCTTGTCAGTGGTGCGGAAGCGCTTCGCCGCCGCGTCGTACACGTCGATGTTCGTGCTGCCGACGTCGACGGCCGCCAGGTCCGCTCGGTCCTGCGGCTGGTCGCGCATGCGCGCGATGTGCGCGGCCCGGGCCTCATCACCCTTGATGGTGTTCTGGCCGAGCGTGCAGTCGATCAGGATATCGGTCCGCGCACGAATGCGCCGGATGATGTCGAGATAGACATCCGAGTCGTGCGACGGCGACCCATCCGCGTTTCGCGCATGGAAATGCACGATGGAGGCGCCGGCCTCCCGGCAGGCGGCGGCCGTTTCCGCAATTTCCTCCGGCGTGAAGGGAATGTGCGGGTTGCGGTCGCGCGGCGCGTACTCGTTGATCCGCGCCATGATGATGACCTTCTTGGCCATGGACGTTTCCTCCCTGTTCTCAGGCGGCGGCGATGCCGGCGCGCACGGCGCGCGCGGCGAGTTCGTCGCGGCCCTCGCGCATCTCCTCGATCGTGCCGTAGGCCAGCATGTAGTGGCCGCGATAGCCCGCCTGCTCGATCAGCGCGAAGGTGTCCTCGAAGTCGATAGTGCCTTCGCCGGGTCGCAGGTGTTCTTCCTTGTCGCCGCGGTTGTCGGCGAGGCGGACTTCCTCCATCCGCGCCACCCCGAAGGCATCGAAGAAGCCCCGGATGCCGACGGGCAGCATGTGCGCGTGGTTGACCGTGTAGGTCCAGCCGTAGATCTCGGGATCCAGGCGGTCGAAATAGGCGCGGCATTCCTCGACGTCGCAGGCGAGGTAGCGCACCTCGGCATCCGCCGGCTCGGGGTTCATGTTCTCGAGCAGCAGACGGATGCCGTGCTTCCGCGCGTGGTCGCCGAGGCTCTGCAGGCGCTGGATGCCGGTCTCCATCCGCCGGGCGTAGTCGCCGGTGAAGTGGAAGCCGCCATGCAGCACGATCCAGTCGGCGCCGAGCGGCTTCGCCAGCTCGATGTAGCGGCGGAGATACTCCTCCACGGCCTCGCGCAGGAACGGCGCGGTCTCCGCGACGTTGACGGCGGAGAGAGTGTGCAGGCCCAGGCGGATGCCCTGGCTCTCGATGCTGTTGCGCACATCGGCGATGCGCGTGGCGTCGAAATCCTCGAAGGCGTTGCCGGTGTCGCCCAGGCGGACGTCGATCACGCCAACGCCGTTGCGGGCGGACCAGGCGACGGCCTCCTCGATAGGCAGGCGCGCGCCGAAGTCGATGCCGATGCGGTCCTTGAAGTTGCTCACCGGATGGCGATCCCTTTGTGTGGCGCGAGAGGCGACGCGCTGATTGTTGACAATAACCAGAAAAGCCGTGGCTGATCGGCATTGTCAACCAGCGCTGCGCACACCGGACTCTCACCTTATGGCGGATGGATCGCCTGTACTCCTCTGGCAGCCGTTTGCCCGTTGTTGACAATAATGCCATCAGTGTGTCGCATGATCGTCGTCCCCGGCTGTCGCCGGCCACTCCGTGGAGCCATGCCTTGCCTGTCCTGCCTGTCACCCCTCTCGATCCGGCCGCTCCGAGCCTGCGCCGCGCCTATGACCCGCGTCAGCCGCTGCTGCGCCCCTATGTCCGCGAGGCGGACAGCTTCCGCGACGGCCGTTCATCGCCACGCGAGGTGCTGGAAGCCGGCATCGACCGCATCACCCGGGACGAACCCGCCATCCGCGCCTTCGTGACGCATGATTTCGCCGCGGCACGGCGCGCCGCTGATGCGGCGACCGCGCGGTGGAAGGAAGGGCGGCCGCTTTCGCCTGTGGATGGCATGCCCATCGTGGTGAAGGACATGATCGCGACCGCCGGCCTGCCGACGCAAATGAACAACCCGATCTACGCGGGATGGGATGCACGCACGGACGCCGCCTGCGTCTTCGCGATGCGCGAGGCCGGCGCCGTGATCCTCGGCAAGACCGTGACGACGGAATTCGCCTGCGGCAACTCCGGTCCGACCCGGAACCCCTACGACAGCACGCGCACGCCGGGCGGCTCGTCCAGCGGATCGGCGGCGGCTGTCGGTGCGGGCATGGCGACGCTCGGCTTCGGCACGCAGACGCATGGTTCGACCATTCGTCCGGCCGGATACTGCGGCGCCTATGCGCTGAAGCCGACGCATGGCGCGCTGCATGTAGGCGGCATCACGCCGCTGGGCGCCACGCTCGACCATCTCGGCCTGATCGGTGCGAGCCTCGAGGATGTGTGGGCATCCGGCATGGCGATCTCGCGCATCGTGGGCGGGACGCCGCCGCATCCGGGCCTCGCCGGCCCCGCGACCGCGCCGGCGCCGGCGCAGCCGCGCACCCTGGTGCGGCTCGACACGCTCGGCTGGAGCGAGACGCCGGACAGTTCGCGCGCGGCCTTCGAGGCCGCCATTGCCGCGCTCGGCCAGGCGGGTGTGCGCATCGTGGACAAGGACAACGACGCCGAGGTCGCGGCGCTGGAAGCGGCGTTGACGGAGATCGGCGAGTTCGCCAACGACCTGCTGGCCTGGGAAGCGCGCTGGCCGCTGGCGGCGTATCGCGCCCACGGCCCGGAGATGGTCGGCGGCCGTATCCACGACCTGCTGGAGCGCGCCGCGCGGCTCGATCCGGCGGCCTATGCGCGAGCCGTCGGCGACCGCCAGCGTCTGCGCGACCGCGTGGCAGCCTTCGCCGGTCGCGCCGACGGCTTCGTCATGTTGTGTTCCAGCGGGCCCGCGATCCAGGATCACGCCTTCACGGGCTCGCGCAACTACGCGCTGCCCTGGACGCTGGTTGGTGCGCCCGCCTTCGCCCTGCCGCTGCTCGTCGCGGAGGACCTGCCGCTTGGCCTGCAGATTGCTGGCTTCGCCGAGCAGGATGCGGAAGCCTGCGCGATCGCCGGCTGGGTCCGCGACACGCTGCTGCCGCCGCACCGCGACCATTGAAGGACCGAACCGATGCTGTCACGTCGTACATTGATTGCCGCCCTGCCGGGCCTGCTCGCTGCGCCGGCAGTGCGGGCGCAGGATTTCCCGAACCGCACCATCCGCTTCATCGTGGGCTTCCCGCCGGGCGGGACGACCGACATCGCCGCACGGCTGATGGCGCCGAAGATGCAGGCGCTGCTCGGCCAGCCTGTCGTGGTCGAAAACCGCACCGGCGCGGGCGGCAACATTGGCTCGGAGTTCGTCGTGCGGGCGCCGGCCGACGGGCATACGATTCTGATGGGAACGATCGGCGGCCTGTCGATCAACCCCGCACTCTACGGCAACCTCACCTTCGATCCGGCGATGGACCTCGCGCCCATCACGCGCGTCGGCATGATCCTGAACGTGCTCGCGGTGCCGGCGGAGCGCACCTGGCGCAACACGGCTGAGATGGTGACGGCGGCGAAGGCCTCGCCGCTGACCTTCGGCTCCTCCGGTGCGGGCGGCGCGGGGCACATGGCGGGTGAGCAGCTCAATCTGATGGCGGGGCTGCAGAACATTCACGTGCCCTATCGCGGTGGCGCGCCACTGATCACCGATCTGATGGCGGGGCGCATCGACTTCGCCTTCACCCCGGCTTCGGGCGCCAAGCCGCAGGCGGATGCGGGCAAGCTGCGCATGATCGCGGTCTCGACGAAGGACCGCAGCACATTGCTTCCTGAGATTCCGGCCGTCGCCGAATCCGCAGGACTCGCCGGCTTCGACATGGCGGATTGGAGCGCGCTGATGGCACCGCGCGGGACGCCAGCGCCGGTAGTGCGCACGCTGCACGGCGCCGCCACGGCCGCGCTGCGCGACCCGGAGCTTGTGGCCGCGCTGGGGCAGCGCGGCATCGAATCCACGCCGTCCTCGCCAGAGGAGTGCGGCGCCTTCATCCAGGCTGAGACCGCCAAGTGGCTGCCGGTGGTGCGTGCCTCGGGCGCGCGGCCCGATTGATGTGACGCATCCGGCGCGTTAGCTGGATGCAACCGACGGAGGCAGGATGATGACCGGGCAGCGGCTGAGCGATCTGACAGCGACCGAGACGGCCCGGCGTATCGCCCAGGGCAGCATCACGGCGCGTTCCGTGGTTGAGGCCTGCCTCGAACAGGTGGCGCAGCGCGAACCGGAGGTGCTTGCGTTCGAGTATCTGGACGCGGACGGTGCGCGCCGCGCCGCGGACAGGCTCGATGCCTCGGGCAAGGCGGCGACGCTGCCGATCCCCGGCGCATGCTTCGCCGTAAAGGACATCATCGATACGGCGGACATGCCGACCGGCTATGGCTCGCCGATCCACGCTGGGCATCGCCCTTCGGCCGATGCCGCCTGCGTCGCGTTGTCCCGCAAGGCAGGCGGCATTGCGCTTGGCAAGGCCGTCACGACGGAATTCGCCAACGTGCATCCCGGGAAGACGCGGAACCCGCACGATCCGGATCGCACGCCGGGCGGATCCTCGTCCGGTTCGGCGGCGGCGGTGGCGGCGCGGATGCTGCCGCTGGCGCTTGGAACACAGACCACGTCCTCGACCATACGGCCGGCGTCCTTCTGCGGCGTGGTCGGATTCGTGCCGACCTATGGGACGATCAGCGTCTCCGGCGTGCGTGCCGCGGCGGGCTCGCTGGACCGGGTCGGGCTGTTCGCGCGGTCGGTGGACGACATCGCGCTCTACGCAGCCGTCGTGCGCGGCGTGACGCCCGGCGACGCACCGTCCGGCCAGGCCTTCGCACCGAGGATCGGGTTCTGCGGCGAGTTCCTGGCGGGTAGGATGGACGCCGGGACAGGTGACGCGCTGACCGGCCTGACGCGACGCATCGCCACGGCGGGCGCGAGCGTCGGCACCGTAGCCGTCCCCTCCAGCTTCACGCGGCTGACGGAGGAGCATCGCTGGATCTCGAGCTTCGAGTTCGTGCGCAACTTCACCTACGAGATCGAGAACCACTGGGACCGGATCAGCACGACGCTGCGCGAAGGCCGCATCAGCCATGGCCAGTCGTGTCCCCCGGAACAGTATCTCGAGGCGCAGCGCCTGGCGAAGGAAGCGCGAGCGCGGGCGGACGCCCTGTTCGGCGATCATGATGTCCTCCTGGCCGCCTCAGCGGCCGGGGAAGCCCCGAAAGGTTCGGCGACGGGCGATTTCGCTTTCTGTGCGCTGTGGACAGTGCTCGGCCTGCCTGCCGTATCATTACCCCTTATGAGCGGCCCCTCGGGCCTGCCCATCGGCGCGCAACTCCTGGGCCGGCCCGGAGACGAAGCGCGGCTGCTGGCAGCCGCCGCGTGGATAATGACGCATGGTGCCGGATGATCGGCTGACGGCCGCGCTGCTGACGCAGCCGCAGGCCACCGAGCACAAGACGCATGCCGACCGCGTCTTCGAGGAGATCGAGCGCGCGATCGTCACCGGCCAGTTCGCACCCGAAACCCGGCTCGGTGAGGAGACACTGGCCGAGCGGTTCGGCGTCAGCCGCGGACCACTACGCGAGGCGCTGCGGCAACTGGAGGGGCGTGGACTGGTCGTGCGGCTGCCGCACGCCGGCGTGCGCGTGGTGTCCCTGGGGCATGCCGACCTCATCGAGCTGTACGAGGTCCGCGCCAATCTGGAAGGGCTCGCCTGCCGCCTCGCGGCGCAGCGCATCAGCGACTCCGAAGCGACGGCGCTGGAAGCCTTGCTGCGCCAGCATGGGGATGAGGAAGGTGTGCGCACTGGCACGGCCTATTTCCAGGAACACGGCAGCTTCGATTTTCACTTCGCCATCGCGCGGCTTTCAAAGTCCCGCCGGCTGGAGAAGCTTCTCTGTGACGACCTGTATTCGCTGACGCGCCTGTTCAGGTTTCGGACCGGCCACAAGCCAGGTCGGCCACGCCAGGCCTATGACGACCACCTGCGCATCTGCGAGGCACTAGGCCGCCGTGATGCGGAGCTGGCCGAGTTGCTCATGCGGCGCCATATCGAGGCTGCGTGCAAGGAGCTGCAGGCGATGACGTGAACCGCACATGACAGCGGTTCACGACGCAGGAGAAGCCATCTGCATGCAGCGTTGGCTCAGAAGGAAGCCGGAGTGCCGCCAGTCTGTCCAGAATGCGCGCCGCACCTCGCGCAGCCGCAGAGAACTGCGGCCGCAGCCAGCCTAAGCTTGGGAGCAAACAGGAAGTTTGGCTGAAGCCGCGCGAAATCGGCCAGAAAGACAAGGAGAACTGGCGGAGGGGATGTCCGCCCATATCCGCACAACACCAAGGACTTTGTCGACATTTGGTCACTCAGTCCACAATTCAGTCCACAAACAGATGACTGGCTGCGGTGGGATGGCACGGGATGCGGAGTTCCCTGCCGGCAAATCATCTTCGGACCCTGCCCTGCCCCGCCTGCCTGCCTGCCGGGGATGATTCAAAGTGCGCAGCTTCCCCCTTCCCAGAAAGTCCATCCCTCTGCGTGGGTTGCCAGCCCTAACCACTGCCGAATCGGCGCCTTCCCAGGTATCTCCAGGCTCGCGACTAGCGAGAGAGGAATCGATGGGACTGCGACGCACGCCCAACACCCGCGCGAGCTTGCGCGACAGCGACGAAGGTCGGGCTGCGCGTTGCGCCGCCCACGGGGCTGTTTTCCAGTACGTCGCCTGCCTCGTCGCGGCTGGCGGCATCGTCGCTTGGGCGGTCCTTCGCTGAGGGCTACGCGGCGCGCGTCCGGGCTACCGCGCCTCGCGCGCGACGGCCGCCCTCGATGAGGTCGACGCGCGAATAGTTGAGAATTGGCGATCCTTATTCTCGATTATGGTTCATGGCACGTCGAGGTGGAACCGACATGCCCGATGGGGTGCATCTTCGAGGGATGTATAGCCGTTACATGGACGAGGCGCGTGCGCTGCCGGGCAGTCGACGCCTTGTCGATAAGATTCTCATCCCCTTTCATCAGGCTTGTGACCAGCAAGATCTGGAAGTCGCGGCACGTCTCCTCAAGATCGTCGAGGTCATGCTTCAGAAACCCGCCGCCACAATCCACGCGGATCGCCGGAGGACCGTGCAATTACTAGTCGCGGCTCATGAACGCCTGTGGCTGCTGAAGCATCCTGAAGCGCAGGGGCACTAGAGATGTCGCGTTCGCATACCTAACCGCGGCGGCTTCTGGCGACGACAACTAGGGCCGCGAAGTCCTCGAATGCTTTGTCCAGCCTCGCTCTCGATCGAAGGATACCGGCGAAGCGAGATTGCGAAACGCCCATCGCCTTGGCTGCTTGGGGCTTCGTCATGCCTGACTCCACGAGCTGGGCAGCTCGTCGCTGCCGAGCATCTGCGGTTCGCCAGGTGGATTCCCCGGATTCTTTATGAATTCGCATGAGATCGTTTCTTCGGCCGCTTGTTGGTGTGTCGTATTAAATTTGTTCCAATATCGGATTTTGTCAACGCGCTCGCGCCGCAGCCACGCGAACGCGGTGAACCGTGCCGCCGGCACCTGCTGACCACGGAGACGTGCACGCTCTTACGTGAATGCAATTGGACCGCAGTTCTGTAAGGGCGCTCACTCAGAAAGCGCCTCACGCGCCACCGTGCCGGCCTAACCCGCAGCGCTTGCAGGAGATCGTCGTGAGCAGTTGTGGCCTTTGGTTGTCGGCGGCCGGGCTCGTCGTTGCTTGGTTGGCTGCATGCGCGTCAATCTTCCTGACGCTCTGACGGTGCCAACCGCCCCGCTGAGCAGGGCACGCACGCGGTCCCGAGGACGAACAGGCGGCAGGAACCGCAACGTTCAAAGCGAGTAGATTTCGGGCGCTGAGTGCTTTCCGAACAACCCTCCGACTCGCGCTGCCAGGGATTGTGAATGCAGGTGCCGCGCTTGCCATCAAACTGGCCGCCGATACCGGGCGTTTGGCTGTCTCGATCAGGCTGGTCATGGCGATGGCACAGGGCGATCAGGAGGCCACAGCGCTCGTTCGCGCGATCGAGCAGAAGGCCGCCGACTTCACCGCGAACCCCGCGAAAGCGAACCGGCTCGGCTACTTCCGCGGGCACGACCTAACCCCCGCAATGAGCGGAGAGACCGCCCGACCCAGCATCCATGATGACTACGCTGCGTGGCTTCGGGCCGTGGCCGAGCGCGACCTTGCCGGCCGCGAATATCGGTTCGACAAAGCACCGGAAGCGCCCGGCGGGATTCGATTGATACTGCTGCGGTAAGGCCGTCGAGTTATCGCCTTCTGTCCTGTATCGTGCTGCGCGGCCGCACGTGGTCGTCTAGGAACACCATGGAAAAGATCGACGCAAAGATCCTCGGCATGGTCTCGGTGACGCTGCTGACGCGGCTCACTGGGCAATTGGAGCGCGAGGGTGTGTTGCCGCGCGGCTGGACTGCGACCGAACTGCGCGACATCGCCGCGACCGCCGAGACGAACATCCTCCGCGGCAGCGATCCTGAGTTCCACCACGCCTTTGCGAGGGCACTCCAGCGCATCGCTCAAGTGTGCCTGCAGCCGGTTCCGGAAGGAAACGCTGAGGCGAAGGAGCCGGCCTAGGCAGCCCGGCGATGGTCTGGCAGCCTACCCGGACCGCGCGGTCACTCGAACCAGGGATCGTGACGGAGAGCACAAACTCGCCCGCCGACTTGCGCTCGGCGGGCTTTTTGTTGGGCGGTTCGACCGATCTAGCTGCCGCCACCGCCCTGCAGTGGCGGCCTCCACTCTGAGAGCCTTTAGGAGGCGCAGTCGGCCCCTTCGCTCCAACATCACCGTCTTTGTGCGTGACTGCCGCGCAACTGCCCGGCTAACCATCGCTTTCGTGATTAGCTGATCTACGAGACAAAGCGCTGGGGGGCGGGGTGAATGACTGAATTGCGTGACGCATACCATCGCGCGTGCGTGGAGTTGGAAGTTGCGGCACGCGTACTGCAAGCTGCTGAGGCCAGGTTCCGCACGGCTCAGGCCCGATGCGAGGAGATCGAGAGCGCGCTGGGAATGACCAAGCTCAGTACGTGCCCGTTTCCTGAAGTCCCTAAGTCGCGCCTTGTCGCGCCAGACGCCAGGAGCACACGCCCTGGCTTAGCTTTGCTTTCCCTGGTGGCCAGTGGCACGAGAATACTGCGCCGCCCCCCGGAGTGGAACGCCATGGCGGCCGGCGTACTGATCGCGATGATCCTTTCCGCGGCATACGCAAGTAGCTTGCGTTGGTCTGAACAGATGTACCAAGAAGCGTTGAACTACGCGCCCTTCGTTGGGGAGGGTGACACTGGTGTTTGGGCCAGTGTCGCCGCGATCTTTGGCGAAGACACCGCGGAGGCTCAGTAGCGCTTTCAGTCCGCCTCGGCACCCGCGCGGCCTGTTGGGCGATAAAAGCCGCCCGCCGCGGGAAGCGACGGGCGGAGGAAGATGGGTGCGAGGTACGATTGCCCTCGGAGGGCAGTGCTAGAACCTCGCCGGACCGCCGGAGTTTCGCAACGACCCAGCCGCGGACCGAGCTTTTCGTCGGCGGACGCACGCGCCGGCGATCCTTCGGAAGGTCACGGTGATGGAAGCGTCAAATGCCGGCCATCTCCGCTAGGGTCGAAGGCTCGTCCTCCGGTGACGCGACGGTGCCCAGCAACACTGTGCCAGCGATCAACAGCAGCAGGGCCGCTGACGCGAGCAGGGCGGCCAGGGCGATCCCAGGAAATCGCTTCATGGTTGTACGGTGCCGGCAGCGCGAGCTTTGTGAAGGCCCCATTCGCTCACGGAGCGATCAACCCCGTTATCCACCGTTTCATCAACGCAACTCTTTTTCTGAGGACGCAACCATTACGCGGTGAGGGGCTGCATCACGCAATCAGGCCGCCCGCCAAGCTCCACCGCTGGGCGCTCGGGCGGCGTTGCCGTCTGCCGGCGTTGTCGACGGGGGCAAGTTCTCCGTCCTTCCCGGCATACCCTCTTTTGTGGGCATCGCGCCGGCCGCTGGCGAGTTAGCATTGCAACACGATGACGACTCCGAAAGCAGATGAGCCAAAGGCCCTCCGAAAGGCCGATAGGCGCTTGCTTAAGCCGCTCGCGGATTTGCAGGCGAGCGCCGACGCGACGGTCATTCAAGAACTGTGGCAGACCATCTTGGAACGTCGTGCGAGCCGTCCGACCGCGTCGCACTCTGCACGCCTCCTTGCCAAGGGACGGACGCGGATGGCGCAGAAGCTGGGCGAGGAAGTCGTCGAGTGCGCCATCGCGGCTCTGGGGCTTGATCGCCGCGAGACAGTGCTGGAGAGTGCCGACGTGATTTACCACCTCGTCGCGCTATGGGTCGATTTGGGGATCCAGCCGCAAGAGATCTGGAACGCGTTGACTCAGCGCGGAGATTTGCTCGACGGCCTTCCCGCGAGCGTTGATGCGTCGCATCACGCTCGGCACTCTTGACACCCCTGCTACATCGGTCACCAGCCCGGCAGGCCGGGGCAGATCGTGGGGAAGACGGTGACGGTGAGGGTGGCCGACGGGACACCAGCAATTCTATGCTGCGACTACTTAGGCTAGGCCGTAGACTCATAAGCCCTGAGCCGCAGCCGCATTGAGGCGAGTTGGACCATGGCAAGGAAGTTGGCGGCGAGCTTGTCGTAGCGGGTGGCGACGCGGCGGAAGTGCTTCAGCTTGGAGAAGAATCGTTCGATGAGGTTGCGCTCGCGATAGAGTCGCTTGCTGAAGCACGGCTTCCAGCGTCGGTTGCTCTTGGGTGGGATGTTGGGCGTGGCGCCCTGGTCCTGGATCAGTCCGCGAATGCGGTCGGCGTCGTAGGCCTTGTCCGCCAGCACGATTGTGCGCGGGCCGAGGTGGTCAAGCAGCGTATAGGCGATCTGGCCGTCGTGGGTCTGTCCAGCGGTCAGGCCGAGCCGGATCGGGAGGCCTTGCGCGTCGACGACGACATGGATCTTGGTCGTGAGCCCGCCACGCGATCGACCGAGACAGTGATCTGCACCCCCTTTTTTGCCGTCGCGGCCTGCTGGTGGGCGCGAACGGAGGTGCTATCGATCATCTGAATGGCGCCGTCGTGAGCGGCAGTGATGGCGTCCATCAGCCGATCCCACACGCCGGCCTTTCGCCATCGCACGAAGCGGTTGTAACAGGTGGTGCGCGGGCCATAGCGCTCGGGCAGGTCGCGCCACGGCGCACCGGACCGCAGCACCCAGAAGATGCCATTCAGCACACGGCGGTCATCGACGCGCGGCACGCCACGAGACTTGTTGGGCAGGAGCGGCTCGATCACGCGCCACTCGAAGTCGGTCAGGTCATATCGGCTCATGCCGACGCTGAATCAGACTTCAGCGCGGCGAGAAAGCCGCTAGCCGGCGGAGGTGGTTCGTCTGACCGTTTTCATCATCTGAAGGATTGCGTCAGCCGCCTGTTGTGGGGCGGTTGTTCCAGTGTCGATCCGCATCGCGGGCTGCGGCATGGCCTGCATGCACGCGGCCATCGAAGATCGGAGGTCTCGAAGAATTGCTGGGGACCGAAGCTTGCCGAAGGCCATGCGAGTAGGTTCAACGAGCCGGCGTTCCTGCTCGTCCGCCGCCACATCCAACGCTACGAAGATCACTTCACCGTCCACTGCTTCGACCAGACGCGACACGCGTTCCGGGAAGTCATTGGTCACGGTAGGTTCCGGAGCAAAGGTAAAGATCAACGATTGCCCTGCCTTGGCTGCTGTAGAAATAGTCTCAATCCAGAAATGCTCTCGCAACTGGATGAACTCTTGCGAGCCGAATGGAAATACGGCTGCAACGGCATCAACAATCAGATGATTATGAAACAGCGGCAGGCTGGCGCGCTCGGCAACCAGGCGGGCAATGGTCAGCTTACCCGAGGCAACAGGACCATAGATGAAGAGCAGGCGCATAGCGCGTTACCCTACCTCTTCAGCCCCAAGCATTCCACCACCTCAGTGACCTCTCATTTATGGGTTCACAGCCTAGGCGCCGCGCCTAGTCGGCGCGCCTGTTGGACTTAACCTAGGTTAATGCGCCGCGCACACAGCGCCGTTACATGGCGCCCGGCACGTTCGCTGGGCGGGTGGGGCCGCAGCCCGACCATTACCCGCGGAGCATGGCGTGCGATTCTGGTTGTACCTCGCCGCAGTCGCCGTGGCGGCATTAGCCGCAGCCGCGTGCGTCCTCCCTTGGTGAGCCGGCACCGTTAGGCGCGGACCCACGTCGCCAGCGGCGTCACATCATCAGCCGAGGCAATCTGATCAAGGATCAGCGTGCCCGCGACCACCAGTAGTATCAGGGCGGCCGATGCAAGCACTGCGGCTATCATGAGTCCCGATACGCGCCTCATAGGTTCGAGCGTATCCACGCTGCGCCATGATGGAAGCGGTTTTTTCGCTCACAACGCGATCAAATCTGCACGTTATCACCCGCTCGGCCTGCAACCCTTCCGAAGGGGTGTAACCAAATCGCGGTGAGCCGTGCAGCGGGGGGCGCCCGCGTTCGTTGCAGCCGGATGCGTCTTCCGACCGAGGTTTGGCTGCTGGTCTGGTCCGCCGTCATCGCCGCGGTGCTTTGGGCGCCGGTGTGGATGAGGTGAAGGGGCGGAGCAGCCGGGCAAACGTCGGGTAGGAAGTTCAGGACCGCGGGCGCTGTCGTTGCCGCAACGCAAACATGTGATCCCGCGCCCGGCCGCGCCGGCGTACCCTGGCGATGCCTCCGACGAGAGGCTAATCCATCTGCCTAGCCCCTGCCCGCCGTCAGTCCCCGGCGGGCCTTCTTTTGTCCTCGCGCTCCCGGTGCCAGACGTGGTTTCCCGGCAACGATCCGCTTCCGTACCATGCCGCTGCCTGGCTCAGACCGGGTCGCATCTCAAACTGGCCCGCTGCTGATCCGGCGGTTTTTTTGCGCTCACCGCCCCGCCTCATCCTTCGCCAGCATCTCAATGAACCGCCGCGGCGCTTAATGCGCCGAGCGTGCCACCAGCCTCCGCCGGCATTCCTCCGCGTCGGCTTCATCGGCGAAGGCCAGGGCGACAGCCCCGCCATTGGCGAGAGCAGCGACGGCCGCTGCCTCCCCCACTTCATCCGGCCAGGTGGCGCCGTCCTCCGGTTCCACCCACAGCCCGCGCCCGGCGATGGCCCTACAGCCCGGCACGTCCGGCAGCGTCGCGCAGCCCGTCACCAGCACCACCCACGGCGCGGCGCCGCTGGGGAGGCCGTGCAGGCTGACAACGCCTTCCCGGGGCACCGATAGCCGCGTCACGGCACCGGCCCCTTCATACCGCCGCCCACCGGGCCGCTGGTGCTGCTGAACATGCCGCCCCCGCCCGCCGTGATGGCTTGCATCAGCGTCGCCGCCAGTTGCGCGCCCTGGAGCGGGCCGAAGGGCTGGCCGCTCTGGAACCCGCCTCCGCCCGCGAGCAGCGAGGCCATGATCTGCCGGCGGCGTTCTTCGTTGGGGTCGCCGGCCATCGCACCCACGGCCTCGTTGGTCGGCGACGGCGCGAGCCCCGAAGCCGGCGGCTTGTGCATGGCGGCGTTGGCATCCCAGATGCCTATCGGTGAGAGCATGGCGAATCCTCCCTCACCAACCTGTCGGGCCTTTGACCAGTGCCTTCGCGCCGCCATCGGCCGGACTGATCAGGCTGCTAATCAGCGTGCCGGCGAGCATGCCGAGCCCCTGCCCGGCCTGCCCCCACGCTCCGCCTGCACCGCCGCCCCCGCCTTGGAGCAGGTTCGCCATCATCTGGCGGCGACGCTCGGCGTTCGGGTCGGCCGAGGTCGGCGCGCCAGGTGGCGCCATGGCGGGGGCGGCCAGGGCATCCGGCTTCTTCAGCCAGATGGACGGGTCCGCAGGAAAGCCCACAGGCATCGTGGTCATGCGTCGGTCCTTTCGAGGATGGCCGCATGTGCGGCCGTGACAGCATCCACCACGGGCAGGAGGGCGCTTGCGATCGGCGCCAGCCGTTTGCGGTAGTCAGCGAACAGGTCGGGATAGAATTGCCGTAGGTAGGCGGCGCGGCTTTCGTGCCACCAAGCGGTGCAGCGCGCGCATTCGGGCGACTGCGTCTTGTGATGGTAGAGACGGGCGATCGGCGCACCCACGCTGCGGAGGTAGCGGAACACGTCTTCCGCCTTCCACTCGCGCAGCGGCAGCCTTAGCAGCATGCCACCGGGAAGGATGGCGCCGTCATCGGCAGGGAGGCGGGGCAGATCGTCGCGCCGCGTTCCGCGGAACAGCAGATCCACCCCATCCGCCGCGATGCGCTCCCACAGGGGCAGCATGAGGTTGGCGTAGCAGCAGGCGTAACGCTGCACGATGCTGCCCGGCCCCGTCCCCGGGGGCTCGCGCCCATTGCCGGGCACCAGGTCGGACGGCGCGCCGTTGCGCTCGATCCAGCCCAGCACGTCGCCTTGCAGATGCACGAACCGCGGCGCGAAGGCTTTGACGTGGTCCACGATCTCGCGAACCTCGGGCAGCAGGTCGCCCGTGTCGAGGTGATACAGCGTGACGCGATCGAGCAAGCCCGCCTCGCGCAGCAGATAGACGACAGCAAGGGAATCCTTCCCGCCACTGAACGCCGCGGCTGGCCGTGCTGCTGCTTCAATGGCGGCACGCAGATCGGTTCCGATGGGCGGCAACGCCGTTCGAACGAAGGTGTCGGCAGGCGTCATCTGGCGATCTCCACGCACTGTTCAGTATAGAGCATTCCTGTGCTCAATCCAACGATCGCAAACCACCGAAGTCAGAAACTTCGCTTTCTGCAACTCGCATAAATCGCTCGCGCCGTTGTTAGCCGAAGACCGCGATCTGGGACTTCGGCGCCTTAGTCATCCTCCACGCTATTGGTCGCAGGCCACCGAAGATCGCGTCGTAGATCTACCTGGCGTGGTCGAACTCGGCACGGAATGCCGCGTCGCAGCCCTTCGGGTTAATCATATCCCCGGACCAGCCGGCGGCGTCTCCGGCGTGTTGGCGAAGTGGCGCGCCATGGCTTCCCAGGCAGCCGGCGGGGAAAACTTGGTCACTCTTCATGTGCGACGCCCGACGCCCATACATTTGCTCCTCCAACCTGTTGGATGGGAGCGCGGCAACCATAGCGCCGGCTAAGGGGTTGCTCATGCGCAGCCAGGAGAGGAGCCGCCACCATGGCCCAGGAACCCAAGCCAAAGTCCGATACCCGGAAGATCAACACGCCGCTGGATGAGCAGCTCGACGATTCCTTCCCGGCCAGCGACCCGCCGTCGCTGACCGACCCGAGCAAGAAGATCATGCCGAAGTTCCCGTCGCCGGCCGATGAGGAAGATCCGACCACCAAGCCCGGCCAGAAAGGGCCGCAGTCGTAGCGCCCCCCCCGGCCGAACTGCCGTCACCGGTCGGAGCCCGGCGGTGCGTATGTCTTGAGCCACTCTTGGACACTGTCGGGCCGAAACGGCGCCACCACGACCAGGCCGCGGTATCCCGTCCGCGCCTTGTGTGCAGCAATCTCGGCGTCGATCGTGGCGCGGTCGGCGCCTGGCGGCACGCGCACCACATAGCAGCCGCTCTGCCCGGTGGTCTCCAATGCGGTGAGACGCCCTTCGAGATTCTTCCTGGTCATCGATAGCCTCCATTGTTCTGGCGCGCTTCCAGCGCCGTGATGCGGTTCTCAAGCTCCAAGGTCTCGATCGCGCGACGCTGCATTTCCAGGATCGCGGCGACCGCCTGGCCTTCTTCCGGCGAGAGGTCACCTGCCGCGGCCACCATGTAGCGCAGCGTCCACTTCGCCGAGCCCGGCCCGACGATGCGCAGATAGAGATTGCCGCCGTCAGCCTTCGCGCCCGGCTTTCCCGCCGCGAGCAACGCGCGAATCGCGACCGCCTGCAAACGGCCTCCGATCTTCCCCCGCGCCATCCGCCCACCCTTCCCGTCCACAATTGGGTCCACAATAACGATGTGGATTGGCAGGGAACAGCGCGGAACGGCTGGGGACGCGGCGCCTGAAATACTGGCGGTTTTCCGCCATATTCCGGAGGTCTAGGGCACTATGGGGAATGTCTGGGGATGGAGAACTGGCGGAGGGGATGTCCGCCATACCATCGTTCGCAACCGTCCAGATGGGGCGCCGCTGACCACCATAACTGACGGAAATTGCGTAATTTCATTCGCCGACCTGACCACCGATACTCGCTTCCGTTCGCCCCTATTCGGGCATACGATGTGGGAACGGATGAGGGAACAACCCCGTTCCCACAATGGCGGAGATATTGGGTGCCGAAGCGCGCAGCGGGCCTTTCGGCCGCTCAAGTAGCGAAAGAGAGGCGTCCGGGTCGCTATAGCGACGGGGGCGGGCTCATCTTCTATGTGAAGGCTAGCGGGGTCCCTGCCTGGGTGTTCCGCTACAGCGTGAACGGCGCCCGCCGCGACATGGGGCTTGGCCCGGCGCGCGGCACGGGCGCCCTTTCCCTTGCGGACGCCCGCGTGAAGGTCGGCGAGTTGCGCCGCATGGTGGATGCCGGGGTCGATCCCTTGGCGAAGCGGGAAGCCGATGCTGCCGCAGCGAAGGCCGCGGAGCGGGCGGCCGTAGCGCGCGCGAAGACCTTCAGCCAGGTGACGGACCTGTTTCTCAGCGCGCATGAGGCCGGCTGGCGGAATGCGAAGCACCGCGCACAATGGAAGATGACGCTCACGGAGTATGCCGGCCCGCACATGGGCAACCTGGTCGTCGGCGATATCGCCACCGAGCACATCACCGCGGCGCTCTCGCCGATCTGGACAACGAAGCCGGAAACGGCCTCTCGCCTGCGCGGCCGCATCGAGGCGGTACTGGACTTCGCCGCTGTCCATGGCTGGCGCGACGGGGCGAATCCTGCGCGGTGGCGCGGGCATCTGGACAAGGCGTTCCCCCGCCGTACGAAGGTGCGCGCGGTCAAACACCACGCCGCTCTCCCCTGGCAGGACGTGAACAGCTTCATGACGCTGCTCACGAAGCGTGAGGGCGTGTCGGTCGATGCACTCGCCTTCTGCATCCTGACGGCGGGGCGGTCGGGCGAAGTGCTCGGTGCGCGGTGGTCCGAGCTCGACCTGACTTCCGCGGTGTGGACGATCCCGGCGGAACGCATGAAGGCCGGCAGGGAACACCGGGTGCCGTTGTCATCCCCTGCCCTGTCGGTGCTTCACAGAATGGCGAAAGTACGCGAGCGCGATGCGGCTGACGCATTGGTTTTTCCGGGTCAGAAGGAAGGCCGGCCGCTCTCCATCATGGCCATGACGATGGTCCTGCGCCGGATGGCGCGTGGGCACCTGACGGTGCATGGCTTCCGCTCCGCCTTCCGCGATTGGGCCGGCGAGACGACGGCGCACCCGCGCGAAGTGGTAGAGGCGGCCCTCGCGCACCGCACCGGCGACAAGGTCGAACAGGCCTATGCCCGCGGCGACCTCTTCACTAAGCGACGGCGGCTCATGGATGATTGGTCCGCCTTCTGTGCGAAGAAGCCGGCGACCGTCACGGCGATGACGCCCGTGGCGGGGGAGACCGTGGAGCAAACAGCGTGAAGTTCCCAGCTCCATCCCGCGAGTTCCATATTCCCGACGTTCCGGCCGAAGGCTCACCCTTGTGGTTAGCTCGCATCGCCTTCGCGGATGATTCGGCACTGGCCGACCGCGTCACCATGCTGGGGATTCGGCAGCGGTGGGCCGGCGAATCAGACTGCGCGCCGCTCTCACCCGAAGAACAGGCGGAGCACGACGCCGGCGAGCAGGCTATTCGCGCCTTGATCCTGCGGCGTCTCCGCTGCGGAGAGCTGGTTGCCCGCGGCATCCCCGAAGGCCGCATCCAGTACGAGGTGATCCCCCCTGAGGCTTGGCGGGATGTCACTGTCGATTGGTGGGAAAGCGCCATCGCGGTGCATGGGGTCGAGGTTCGGGGCATCATCGTCAGCCCGGTGCCGGGAGCGGTGAAGGACGCTCCCGCAAAGCCCAAGAGCGCCGCCGGCCGCGGTCGGGGCCGCAGCTACAAGGATCATGATGCCCCCCTAGTGGAAGAAGCCGTGGAGGCTGTCATTTGCGGCGCGGCAAGCGGGCCGATGGTTGCTGCGCGCGGCGTCGCCGACCGGGCAACAGGCCGGGGCGAGCCAGAATCGAAAGTGAAGCGGCTGACGCCGAGAATTCAGTCTCGCCTTAATGAACTCGGGTGGCAGCCCCGATAACGCGGCGCTGCACCGCGCCTGTCGCAGCGGAGCCAGTCAGAGTGGTCAGTTCTGACTACTCTACCCCAGACTGACCGACCAGCCTGTTCCTATTGGGTCCTCGCACACCGCCGGACGGCGGCGATCAAGCGAGGATTCCCCATGAACTTCGACCCCTCCGCCCAGAACATCCAGCCGAACACGGCGCTGGGCTTCCGTGTCAACGACGCCTGCCGGCTCGGCGGTTTCGGCCGCACCACCTGCTATGCGCTGCTGAAGAACGGCGCGCTGAAGAAGGTGAAGGTCGCCGGCCGCACCCTGATCGAAGGCGACAGCCTGCGCGCGCTGCTGAAGAACGGCAGCGCGGAAATCTCCTCCCCCGCGAAGTGAGGAGGCCGGTGAGCATGATCGCTCTCCGTTGGTGCCGACCGATCGCGGTGACTCCCACCGAGAAGGCCCTGCTGTGGGCGCTGGCCGACCAGGCCGACGACGGAGGTAAGGCCTGGCCGTCCATTGCCGGACTGGTCGAGGCCACCTGCCTGTCGGAACGGTCGGTCCAGAACGCCATCAAGGGCCTCCGCCTCCGGCACCTGCTGACCACCGAACCGGGTGGTGGGCGCTACCGCACCACCACCTATCGGCTGCATCTCGGCGCCCCCGAAACCCCGCAGGAGGTGCCGGGTAAGGCGCACGACGTGCGGGGTTTGCCGGAGGATAAAACCCCGCAGGTGGTGCAGGAAACCCCGCAGGTGGTGCACCCGAACCCTCAGAATCCTCAGAACCCCCAGGGAACCCTCACACTGAACGAGCCCGAATTGCCGCGGGGGGATGCCTTCAGCGATTGGTGGGAAAGCTATCCGAAGAAGGTCGGAAAGGACGACGCGGCGCGCGCCTATGACCGCGCGAAGAAGCGCGGCGCGACCGACGGGGAACTGGCCGCCGGGCTGGCCCGCCAGCGGTGGCCCAGCGAGCGGCGCTACATCCCGAACCCCACCACCTGGTTGAACGGAGGTCGCTGGAAGGACGATCCCGATGCCGCGGCGCCGCCCGAGCGCCTGCGCAGCGGCCGGGTGAACCGGCTGGATGCCCTCGCCGCCGAACTTCTCGCCGAGCGCGGCGCCAGCACCAGCACCGGAGGCACCGTCCGCATCATCGACGGCCAGGCCGAGGAGATCTGGCAATGAGCGCCGTCGCGAATCGCTACCCGGCGCCCGCTCGCGCCATCGAAGGCGTGCCGGTGCCGGCTGCCAGCCAGTGGTTGCGCGATGCCATGCGCTACATCGCCGATCCGCACCCGAATGTCGGCTTCGAGCCGGAGCGGATCGCGCCGGGCGTGCGCGAGGAGGCGGGCCGCGCCCTCATCGCGATTGACCGCGTTCTGCGACCGGCCACGGAAGACGACTGGCGGGCGTTCGTCGCGCCGTTGCGGTCCCTGCCGCAGGCGCCGACCACCGCCGCCAGTCTCGCCCTGGCCATCAGCGGCTTCACCTTCGCGATGAACGACGTCCCCGCCGCGGCGCTGACGATCGATCGCTCGCGCGAGGCGTCGCGGAGCCTGCGCTTCTGGCCTTCGCCGGCGGAACTGGACAGCATCCTGCGCCCGGCCACCGATGCCCTGAAGCGCGAGCGCCGATTGCTGGATGCCGTGGCAAAGGCGCCGACCGCCACCACCCGCGCAGCGCCGACGGAGGCCGAGCGCGCCCACATCACCGCCGGCTTCGCCAGCCTGCAAGCGGAACTGCGCGCCCGCGCCGCCGAGAAGCCCCGGACGGAGGCGAAGCCCAGCCACCTCAACCACAACCAACTGCGCGCCGCCTATGCCGGGATCGACACCGACGCGGCGCGCACCCGCTTGGCTGCGCTGGAGGGCCGCTCAGAATGAGCTCGGCGACCATCGACCCCGATCGTTTCCGCAAGGTCTGGACGATGGCGCAGCAGGGCGCCACGCAGGGCGAGCGGGATGCCG
This sequence comes from Neoroseomonas terrae, assembly GCF_018129025.1. Lineage (GTDB taxonomy): Bacteria > Pseudomonadota > Alphaproteobacteria > Acetobacterales > Acetobacteraceae > Neoroseomonas > Neoroseomonas terrae. The sequence goes on from NZ_JAAEDI010000023.1 coordinate 58,011, forward strand.
CGATGGGCCGCGCCGAGGTCATGTTGGCGGGCGCCGGCCTGACCTTGGACGATGTGCCGGCCGTCCTCGCCGAGGACCCGGCGCCGCAGGAGGAGGTGGCCGGGTTCACTTTCTACGACATGAACAATCCCGCCCATGTGGCCGCCTGGAGCGCCGGGAGGCGAAGCGGCGGGCGGAGATGGCGCGACGCAACGCGCCCTTTCGCGCGGAGGTGATTCGCCGCTACGGCACCGAGGAAGCCGTCACGCGCCCCACGCCGGACCTGCCGCCCGGCACGCCGAAGCCGGCCGGAGGCCAGGCGGCCTGATGCGCCGGCTCCACCAAGCACGCGCGCCGCCGTCGCGCCCGGCATCCCCATTGAGTCCTCCGACACGCAGCAGAGTGCGCACGAAAGGAACTACTCCCGTGAAGTCCGAAAATTTCATCCCAGAGGCGCCCGAAGAGATCGCAGCGGCATTCAACGCCTATGCCGACCGGATGCGCTCATATCCGGCCGCCGTGCAGGCGGACATTCGCCATGCGCTCCTTCCCTTCTTCGAGAAGTTCGGCGGCGACAACGCGCCGCGCGATCGGGCCACGGGCGAGAAACTGATCCCCGCCCGCGAGGTTCTTGCCGCCGTCTATGCCGCGGAGGCCAACGCCCTGCGGGCCCATGAGGCTGCGGCGAATGCTCCAGTTCGAGATCGGCGGCCCGCGTATCTCGCCTCCTTCGAGCAAGCTTGTGAACGAGCGGTGGAGGACGACACGCCCCCGAAGATCGTTGCTCGTCTCTTTGGCGACCTGCCCGATGGGACGTGGAACGATGCGGTCGATGCTGTCGCGGATAGCATTGGCACCATCTCCGAAGTGCATCACGGCCGCGCATTCCGCCGACGGTTCCTGGCGCAGTTCCGGCGGGAGTGCGCCGCCGAACGCCAGAAGCACCGCAGCAGCACGATCGAGGTGCACGCCCGCGGCGTGAACGAAACGCTGCACTGACCTGAGCTGCCCCGCCGCCCGTCCGGGGCGGCGGGCGTATCATTCTCGCAACACTTGCTCGCGCAACTGCGTTTCCTAGAAGGGAATTCCTCCGCCAGGATCTCTCGTCAGGAAGAATACCAGGAGCGGTCCCAGCCCACGATCTTGCTTCCCACGCTAGGGTTGGCGCGAAACTGGGATGAATCCTAGTTTACGTGTGGATTTGCACGATCCTGAAAGCGCCCGTTACTGACTCGTCCGCCGAAACCCGGAGGACCAGATGACGGCCCACTCACTCAATCCCGCCGCGGCCCTGATCGCCGCCGATGAGCTAATAGCGGCCCTGCGTGGCACCACTGCCGAAGATACGGCGCTGGACATCAACCTCAGCATCGAGGATGCGATCCTCGCCCTGCCGCCGCGTACTGTGCGGGCGATCACCGCGCAGATGTCCATCGCGATGCATCGACTCTGGCGCACCTGGGGCGACGATGGCGCCGCGCCGATGCTGAAGACGCTCGCCGATGCTCTTGTGGCTCTCGGCGACACCAGCGCTGCTGACGGCGCCATGGATACGGACGCGCTCGCCACGCTGCGCCGCATCCAGATCGCGATGACCCCGCAGACGCAGCCGTTGCCGGCCGTGGAGCAGGACAACGCGCACCAGCTTTGTGCCACGGAGATCAAGCGGTGAGCGCGCCTAAACCTCACCTCTGCTGCTGGCCGTTCAATCAGTCGGGCGCATCGGAGTATCTGAGCTGCGAAGCCGCGCGCCGCATCGGCGGTTCCCACGGCGACGAGCACCACGCCCGCGCCTACCGCGCGACGCCGGTCCGCTCCGGCCCGCGGATCCCGCTCGCCGCTGCGCATGGGGCATTCAGCCGCGCCGCGCCGCGCGGTTGACGAGGCCGAAAGGCCGGCCAGCCACGATCGAAACAGGTCAACGCCCAGCAGTAGCCTGCCGCGCCCGGCATCACCTGCCGGACATCCAGCACCTCCCAGACACCGCGGACACGAGCCGCATTGAAGGAATCGAACTGTGAAGCCCGAAGCTCTCTTGAAGAAAGCGCGCCTGCGGGCGCGCGCAGGCAAGCGAGGCAATCAACTGCTGGAGCGGCGGCACCCGTCCGCCCCCAAACTGCAGCTACCCGGTCCCATGGCACTCGCCGTGCACGAGTCTGGTCACGCCGTCGCCCGGCTGGTCCTTTCCGAAACACACTATGTCCCACCGATCGAGGAGGTGTCGGTTGACCCGCTGCCCGAGGACAACGCACTCGGCATCGTGCGCGGGGAGAGACGCACGAAGTTGTCCCTTCTGGGATACCTGGACGACGCCCTCGCCTCCCGCCCTGGGATGCTGGATGCCGCGCGAGAGAGTGCGCGCCAGGATATCATCGACACGTTGGCGGGGCCGATTGCCGAGTTGCGGTGGCGCCATTGGCTGACCGTCGCCATGTCGCGCCCCAACTACCTGTCCTTGGTGCTCGCCGTGGATGCCACGGTCCCTGTCAATGTCGATCGCTTCAAGCAGGCCGAGGTAGCGATCGGAAACGACGCTTTGGTCATCGCGACGTTGCTTCGATGGATCGCGCCGGCTGACCCGTCCGCGTTCCTCGGTGCATGCTGGGATGAAACGTCCGCCCTCATCGAACGGGAATGGCGGGGCATCGTCGCCGTGGCCCGCATGCTTCGCCTGCGCCGCACCATGTCCGGCGAGGACTTCGAGGCCGCCTGGCAAACCGTCAGACGGCAACCGCGGGTCCCGCCGCACTGATCCGCCCGTAGCACCTGCCGCGCCACCACCTGAATAGCGCGCGCTCGACCTACGTGAGCTCAGCGCCGCGCAGGTTCTCGTCACCATTGGCGAACTGCTTCGCCTCAGTGCTCTCAGCGCAGTAGGGCATTCTAGGGTCATCAACGCGCAACAGAACAGCGGCGGGGCGGTCGTGACGCCACCCTGGAGGCATGTCCGTGTCCATCACCAGCGCGCAGCGTGCCGCACTGCGCGCCGAGGTAGAGGCCGCCGCGCTCGCCGAGATCGAGCGTGTCGGACCCGAGGCCTTGAACAAGAACTGCGTCGCCAAGCGCTTCGCGAGGCGCGGTGCCAGCCCGGCCACGGTCTATCGCTGGGTCGATGCCATGGTGAAGGATGGCCGCGCCGGGCAGCACCTCGCCAGGAAGGTCAGGGCCGCTGTCGCCGAGCGCGCGAAGCGCCACCCCGTCCCCATGGATGCGGCTGCGCATGTCGCGGCCGAGGTGATGGCCAACCTGCCCGTCCTAGTCTCGCCGGACGACATCGCCGGGTGTGGTGGGACGATCTCTGCCATCGGCCAGCTCCAGGACTGCATGCATGCGGCCCGTCAGGTCATGAAGCATGCCCGAACCACCGATGGCGACGTTCGCATGGCGAAGACGCTGTTGACCGCGTCGGAGCACCTCCGCCGTTGCCTTGAGACCACGGCCCGCCTCGCCGAAGCGATGCGTAGCGTTGCCGAGGTGGACCGTTTCCACCAGGCGGTGATGGAGGAGGTGGCGAGGGAAGCGCCCGCAGTCACCGAGCGCATTCTGATGCGCCTCGGCCAGGCCACACGTGCGTTGGGTGCCTGATGCCGATCGCCGCGGCCGACCCGCCCAACCCGAGCCTGTTCCTTGGTGAGCGGCAGACGATACGGCTCACCGTCGCAGGCCGCGCAAGGCTGTGGCGGTCCGCTCGGGACCGGCGCCCCGAACCGCACAAAGGCCGCCACATCTGTCTCGGCTGCCCCATCGGCGGCGCAAACGCCGGCGAGCAGCATGAACCTTTGGTCGAGGCGCACGAGGGAATGGCGGTCTGTCTGCTGCCGCTGCCGCTGCCGCTGCCACTGCCGACATCCGCCCGATCGGCTCGTCGGCGGGTGGCGTTGCCCCCATTCAAACCGGACAAGCGGCTTGGGTTAGTGACTGCGCGGTGATGAACTTATGAGGCGAGAAGGTGCGCGAGCCGCTGTGAGGGTGGATGCGCACCACGTCACAGGCCGGTCCAGACTATGGTGCGGGCCGCCCGCACCGCGACATCCCGGATCGCATTTGGCGTCCCGCCCTTCGCCCGGAACCTGCCGCCAGGTGGCCAAGCCGCACCGACGGTCGAGGGCGAAGAAGACCGCATTGCTCGGAGCGCCACTCCACTCAGCCATCGGGCCGGGCAACACCAATTTGCGCGCCCGCCGAACCTGCGAGATCACCTGCTCTCGTCGTCGCACTTCACTTGGTCGGCGCTGGCGCATAGCCGTGCGCCGCAGGCACGAACGAAGGTGGTGGTGCCGGCGGCAGGGATCGAACCCACGGCCTGCCCATTACAAGTGGGCTGCTCTACCAACTGAGCTACGCCGGCTTGTGAGAAAAGCCCCCGGCCCCTCCGCCACCGCAAGATGCGCCAGCACGGGAGACAAACCCGCTGAGGCTCCCGAAGCTGGATGCCATATCCAGCGCCGGCGTATCCCGCAACAAGTGCCTGCCGCCCGGGCCGGCGGGGCATCGCGCCCCGGTTCGTCATTCTATCATCAACCAGTCCGACGCGGCTTCAGCACTCCGCCGGTGGACAAACCCGTGGATGCGGCCATTCGCTTCACATTTAACGCCTCGCTGCGATCGGCAGGAGCCGTGCCATTGCGCCGCTCGCGCGCTGATCGCCGCACACGGTGAGAAAACTTCCTCACTTTCATGATGAAGTCCCAACGGTAGGGAATCCTTGGCCTTCGGACGGATCCGAGGAGGCAAGGCGGATCGAAAATGAGAAAGTCGCATCATGAGAATGAGGAGACCGCGAGCGTCGGTGCTGTCTCACGGTTCCGGAGCCGAGATTGGCCGCACGGGATGCGCCAAGGCCGGCATTTAGTACTCGTCCGCTTCATTTGGCGCGCTACGGACGAACGCGCACGCGGCACGTCGATCATCGCGACGGAAGCTTGTGACCGAACCCGACTGGCCGGAGCGAGAAGCAGACTTGATGCTGATCCGGCACGTCCAAGACCTGATTCGCATCGTTGGCCGGGCACCCCTAAGGAAGCGGGGCTGCGAGGACAGAAGTCGAGGAATTGATGCAGGCCTACGCGGCGATCAGTTGCCGCCACAACGCGGCGCGGCGCTGAAGCGTTCTCTGTCCGCGCGGCGGGCGGAGGGCGGTCCCAACGAGCAGTAGGAGCCACGCGGCAATCCGTTGCTGAATTGAGAGCCTTTCATCGGAATGGAGAGGGCGGCGTTCACGGCGTGGTCGTGACGTAGATCGCGATGATCGCGGTTCTTCTGCTGTGTGGCATAGTCCGATTGCGCCTCAGCCTCGAAAGCTCAAAATCGACGTCCAGGGCAGCAACGGTGATAGCCTCTGGATTTCCAAGGCCGCTCGATTGAGCAGTGCAAGCAAGCGATCGGTTCCCCCTGTTCGCGTCTCACTCGCCAAACGGAGAATCTTAAGTGCCGCCACGGCTTTGCCTTCACCATCGTGCACCGCCACGCCGAGATGGAAGAAGCGAGGCGTTCCACTCGCTGTGACGGCGTAGCCCATGTGCCGCGTACGTTGGACGGCAACGCGCACCTCATCCGGCCCGGTGAAGTACCGTCGGTAGGCGTCAGCATTGGCCTTCAGGACCTGCTCCATTTCGGCGTCCGGCATCTCCGAAAGGATGACCTGCCCACCGGCGGCGACGCCGATCGGGCGCCGGACGCCGACGCCGCCGACCCAACGGAGCGTCGACGCCTGGTTGCCGCGGCGTCGCATCGCCTCGCTGGCGGACGGCCGAACTTGGTATGAAGAAGGTACCGCGCGCTGGATGCAGACCATCTCCAGGCCACTGGGGATCAACAGGTGTGTAGGATGCCCTGTGCGCTGTGCGAGGTCCTCCAGCACTGGAGCGCAGATATCGGCGGGATGCGGCCGGCTGGCAGCGGCAAGGCCGAGCTCGTACGCCAGAGGCCCAATCCGATACTCGTGGGCTGCGGTATGGGTGACGAGGCCCTCGGCCTGGAGGGATTTCAGGATCCGATGGGCCGTCGGCGCCGGCAATCCGGACCAGGCAACCAGATCAGAGATGCGGGCACCACGCGCCCCTCGGGTGGCGATCAGGCGCAGCAGATCGACGGCGCGGCCGATACTCTGGACAGTGTCCCGCGATTGGGGGCGGCCGCCCCTCGAGGCGGCGGTGGCCGACATTGATTGTTCCTCCCACCACAGTCAGTGGCTCCACGAGGCCCTCGTGACCTAGCGGTTCGGTGCATCGTGCCAGCGGATGGCCATGTGCGGTAGGGGATCTTGGACCGACGAGTTGCCTTGAGACGAGGTCGCGGCGCTTCAGACGTCGGCCGAACCAGCGGTAGCGGCGGTCCGCGCGCCGCGGAAGTCGGGCTCCCTGCGCTCGAGCATTGCCTGCACTCCGGCGCGGTGATCTGCGCCGAGGAAGGTCAAGGTTTCCAGGCCAAGCTGGGCGTCGACGAGAGATCGGAGCCCCTGCTGCATGAGGAGGTTGATTGCCCGCTTGGTGCTTCGGATAGCCGCTTGCGAACCGTTGAGCATCCGATCCGCGAAGCCGTAAGCCGTGGCGTCAAGTTCGGCCGCGGGGACGGCTCGGTTGATCAGGCCCATGGCGGCGGCATCCTTCGCCGCGATTGCATCTCCGGTCAGAAGGAACTCCTTGGCACGGGGGAAGCCGATGCTCATCGGCCACGCCAGTGAACCGCCATCGCCCGCTGCGAGGCCGATACGTACGTGCGGATCAGCGATGCGGGCCGTCTCGACCGCGACAATGAAGTCGCAGAGCAGCGCGAGCGTGCAGCCCAGCCCGATCGCCGGCCCGTTGACCCGGGCAATCACCGGCTTTTCGAGATCGAGCATGCTGAGCACGATCTCCCGTGCCTCCCTCATGGCGGTGACCCAGAGTTCGGGCTGGTCCAGCCGGGTGCGCATCTCGTTCAGGTCGCCACCGGCACAGAAGCTGTCACCAGCGCCGGTAAGCACCACAACGTCAGTCCCTGGGTCCCTGGCGACGTCGCGGAACACCATCGACAGTTCTCGATGCGTCGCGGCATTGCTCGCGTTCCGCGGCGGGCGGTCCATCGTGACCGTGAGTAGACGCCCCATCTGCTCTATGCGTAGTGCCGAATACGTCTCGTACATGCCCGTCCCTGTCTCTTGTCGCGCTAGTCCAGGGCAACCTGGCCGCGCAGCCTGCCGTAGAGTTCGATCTCACGCGACACCGATGCGATGAACTCGTCGCGCGTGACTGGTGTCGGCTCGATCCCGACGGCCGCCAGGCGTTGGCGGACCGCCGGATCACCAAGGCCCGCATTGATGGCCGAATGCAGTTTCTCGACAATCGGTGCGGGTAGATCCGCCGGTCCGTGGACACCGAACCATGCGTAGACGGAGAGGTCGACGCCTCCTTCCCGCAGCGTCGGCACCGCAGGGAAGCTCGCCTGGCGCGCGTCGCTGGTGATCGCCAGCAGGCGCAGACGGTCGTCCGCCGCAAAGGGGGCGACCTCCGAGAGGAATGCCGAGACCATCTGGATCTGGCCGGCCAACAGCGCAGTTACCGCCGGCCCGCCTCCCCGGAAGGGAATGTGCGTAAACTCGGCCCCCGTTATCTGGCGCAGCAGTTCCATCACGAGGTGCGGGGTCGTGCCGATCCCTGCCGTGCCGTAGCTGATCGTGCCCGGCTGGACCCGAGCCGCAGCGATGAGGTCGCTGGCTGAACGGAAGGGCGATTGCGGCGAGACCGCCAGGGCGAACGGGCCTCGGCCGACCATCCCGATTGGCGTGAAAGAGCGGACGGTCTCCATCGACAGGAGCGCCTCGCGCAGGGTCGGCAGGATCGAGAAGGTCGAGGGTGTGCTCAGAACCAGCGTGTAGCCGTCAGGTCGGCTCTCCAGCGCGGCCCTTGTACCAATCACCCCACCTCCACCGGCACGATTGTCGACGATGGCCTGGACGTTCAGCTGCCGGCCGATGATCTCGGCCACCAGACGACCGACCGCATCGGCTGACCCTCCGGCCGGAAACGGAACGATGATGCGGATCGGACGGTTCGGAAAGTCTTCCGTCTGCGCCTGCGCCAGGGACGACGACGCACAGAAGGTCAGCCCCGCGGCCGTGAGAAGCGACCGCCTGGCGAGCCTGGCTTGGGGATCGGGCATTGGCATCTCCTCCTGCTTGGCCTCTTGTCGACAGGCGGCTTGGTCACCCGCCTTGGGCCATCGGTTAGCCGGCGCCGACGCGGGGCAGTCCGAGCACGCGTTCGCCGATGATGTTGCGCCGGATCTCCGAAGTGCCGCCGGCGATGGTCTCGTGGAAGACGTGCAGGAATGCGCCCACCAGGTCCTCCGACGCGCCACCGCGCATCAGGCCTTGAGGACCGAGGATGCGCATGGCCGTCCGATGCACGCGCTGTGACAACTCTCCGTAGTAAAGGGCGACGATGGCGCCCTCCGGGCCGGGAACGGCCTCGCGCTGGCAGCGGGAGATCTGAGCGTAGGTCATGGAACGCAACGCAGCGACCTCGGCCTTCAGCTCCGCCAGGTCGCCGGCGACTTCGTCGTCGTTCAGAAGCACGTTCCCGTTCGGCCCCGGGAGTTCTCGCGCGAGCGAGATCAGTTCCTCGATCGCCCGCGCAAGGTCGAGTTGCTTCGCGACATACCCGGTCCCGCGCTCAAAGGAGAGCGTGGACATGGCGACACGCCAACCGTCATTGACCGCTCCAACCACATTCGCGAGCGGGATACGGACGTTGTCGTAGAAAACCTCGCAAAAGTGGTGGTGACCGGCCAGCGTGCGGATCGGCCGCACAGTGATACCCGGCGCTGTCATGTCGCAGATGACCCAGGTCAGCCCCCGGTGCTTCGGGACCGCGGGATCCGTCCGCACCAGCAGCTCCTGCCACCGCGCTAGATGCGCGTGGCTGGTCCAGACCTTTTGGCCGTTGACGACTAGATCCTCGCCATCGATCTCCGCCCGGGTTCGCAGGCTGGCCAAGTCCGACCCGCTGCCGGGCTCGGAGAAGCCCTGACACCAGACGACCTCGCCGCGGAGGATCTGCGGCAGGTGGAATGCCTTCTGCGCTTCGCTGCCGCGGGCGATCAGTGTCGGTCCACCGTGGTTGAGTGCGACGGTCAGGCAACCCTGCAGTGGCGCGTTGGCACGAGCGCACTCCTCGTACCAGATCAGCTGCTCGATGAGCGAAGCCCCTCGCCCGCCGTGTTCCCTGGGCCAGGCCAGTCCTGCCCAGCCGCCGTCGTATTGCCGGCGCTGCCAATCAAGGTCGAAGGCCCGCATGGGCTCGCCGTCGGTCGGGCGCGTCTCCTTAGGCTTGTTGGCGAACAGCCAATCCTTCGCCTCCTCACGGAAGTTGTTCTCTGCAGCGCTGAATCGAAGGTCCATGGCGTCCGTTCGAGGTGTCGTCGCGGCACGCGGCAGAGGCCGGTCGCGCAGGAGATCCTCATCTTCCGCTCCGTCTGCCGAGCCGAGGAAGTCCAAAGGCGAAGAAATTCCGCGATGCGGAAAAACCAAGAGATCCCGCGGCGTGCGGCGGGGACCCGCTCCCTATACTGGCGTCATCGATACGAGAGCGAGCGATATGGTTGATCTTCTCCCCGATCCCGAACAGCGCCAGATCGAGGAGAGCTTCGTCGAGTTCGTCACCAAGGAGCTCCCGATCGATCGCCTGCGCGGTGGTGAGTCGCCGAACCGCGATCGGGAACTTTGGCAACGCATCGCGCACCTCGGTTGGCTTGGCCTGAGCATTCCGGAGGATGCAGGCGGTGTAGGGCTGAGTCTCGCCGAGGAGACCCTCCTGTTCCGGGTCTGCGGTCGTGCGCTGGTGACCCCATCGCTGCTCGCGACCGTTCTTGCTGCCCGTGTCGCTCTTGAGACCAAGGACGCCGCGGCGATCGAGACCCTACTCGGTGGCCGGCGCCGCGCCGCCTTTGCCCTGGCGATGCCTGGCAGTCGGCCCGCTAAACTGCTGCTGCTGGACGCCCATCCCGAGGATCTTTTACTCCTACTCCACCCGGCTGGAGCAAGGCTGATCGAACCGTCCGACCTCGGCGTCTGGCAGGAACTCGACCCCTTCGATGGGACGCTGACTCTCGCTCAGGCCGACTACCCTCGTGCTGACCAGGCTCCTGCGGTGACGTCGAGCATCCTACGCCGTGCCGACCTTCTCCTCGCTGCACTCCAGGTCGGTGCAGCCGAGGCCGCCCGCGACATGGCCGTTGCCTATGCCAAGGACCGCAATCAGTTCGGCCAACCCATCGGCTCCTTCCAGGCAGTGAAGCATCATTGCGCCGACATGGCCGTCCGCTGCGAAGCCGCCGGCGCCCAGCTTGCTTTCGCCGCCTGCGCCGAGCGGGACGGCATCGGCGAGCCGGAGGGACCTGCCCAGGCGTTGCTGATCGCGCGCGATGCTGCGATGCGGAATGGTGCCGCCAACATTCAGATCCATGGCGGTCTGGGCTTCACCGCGGAATGCCATGCACAGCTGTTCATGAAGCGCGCCCAGGTTCTCGCACAGCTCGGCACCGACGCTAGGCGCGCCCTGATCTCGGCGCTGCGCGATGCGAATGCGAGCCGCGCGGCCTGACATCCCACAATACTCGGAGCGGTCGACCATGCCTGCCATCGCCTATCAGTACCCTGAGGAGATCTCCGCGCTGCGCGAGGCCATCACCGGCTTCATCCGGGCCGAGGTGATCCCAAGGCACGACAGGAACCGCTCGCTGTTCGAGGATCCCCATCTCGCCTACGACAGCCGTGGCCTGTTCACCCCGGCGATGCGGCAACTGGCCCTCGAAGTACGAACCACCGCGGCCGAGGCGGGCTTCTACGCCATGGCCACACCTGAGGATCTGGGTGGAGCCGGCATGGGTCTCACGGCGTACTTCGCGGCCTTCGAGCGGATCTTCCACGAGTGCGGCTACCGCTACACGCTGGGTCATCAGATCGTCAGCCATTGGGCCAAAGGCCCAAGCCCCCTCCTCCACAAGATGACTGCGCGTATGCGCGCGGACGTCCTCCCCGGTCTGATGTCCGGGCAGGCGACGATGTGCTTCGCGCTCTCTGAGCCCGGCGCGGGGTCAGATGCGGCGATGATTAAGACGCGCGCGGTTCGCAACGGCGACGGGTGGCGGATCTCCGGGACGAAGATCTGGACGACGAACAGTCCTTATGCGGACTACGTCTGCGTTTTCGCGATCACCGACCCAGAGCGGGCAGCTGTCCGGAAGGGCGGCATCAGTTGCTTCCTGGTCCCAACGAACAGCCCGGGCTTCAGCGTCGGGCGGGTCATCATGATGTTCGGTCAGTCGCATGGCGACGAAGCGGTGCTCACCTTCGACGAGGTGGAGGTCGGTGAGCATCAGCTGATTGGAGATCTCGACCAGGGCTTCAAGGCAGCAATGCTTGGGGTGGGACTGGGCCGCGTATTCAATATCGCTCGAGCCGTCGGTACCGCGCGCTGGGCACTCGAGCTCGCCCTTGAGCATGCCAAAGTGCGCGAGACCTTCGGCCGGAAACTTTCCGATCGCCAGGGGATCATGTTTCCCCTGGCTGAGTCAGCGATGCAGATCCATGCTGCCCATCTGATGGCGCTGAACGTGGTGCAGCTCCTGGACCGGGGCCTTCGGGCGCACAAGGAACTGTCGATGGCCAAGGCCTACTGCTGCAGGATCGCGATGCAGGCGGTGGACCGGGCGATGCAGACACACGGTGCCATGGGTCTGACGAACGAGATGAGTCTCTCCGAGGCCTACATCGCCATGCGCAAGATCAACATCGCCGACGGCACGGCGGAGATCATGCACCACGTGGTCGCCAAGGAGCTCCTGGGCGGCGATACGGATCTCTAACGTCAGCGCAGGCGCCACTTCGCTTTCGACGCGCTCCATCGGTCGACCTCGGCTCGGCCGATCGGATTGCCGAGTTGGGTGTACTTCAAAGCATTGGCCGTGGCAGCGTGCCGGGGCATGTCGAGCGCCTCCCAGATCGCTCGAACGCTCCCCTGGATCGCCGCGGCAGGCTTGGCTGCGATGATCGACGCGATCTCGTGCGCGCGTGCCACTAGTTCCTCCCGTGTCTGCACGATCTCGGTGACCAGGCTGATCCGGAGGGTCGTCTGGGCCGACATTCGTTCGTCGTTGCCCATCAGTGTCATTCGGTGGGGGGGGGGAAATATCCATGAGCGATTTGAGGCAGGGAAACCTCGGTCCCTACAATCTCGAGGGTCGGATAGCGGTCGTCACGGGAACCAGCAGCGGCATCGGAGCTGCCACGGTGCAGCGCCTCGCCGAGCAGGGCGCCCGGGTGTCATTGGCTACAACACCGGTCGGGAGCGGGCTGAGGCACTGGCGTCGCGGCTTCCTGGGACCGGACACTTCTCCATGTTCCTGTCGGCAACGGACAGTGGAGCGATCCGCACCGCGGCGAATGAGATCGAACGGCGCTTCGAGCGCGTCGATGTCCTCGTGAATTCTGCCGGAACCACGCGTGCGGTTCCCCATGGTGACCTCGAGGCGATGGACGACGAGACCTTCGATCGCATCCTGATCACCAGTGTGCGTGGCCCCTTCGCGGTTATTCGCGCCTTCCTGCCGCTGTTGCGACGCAGCGGTGATGCCGTCGTCGTCAACATGTCGTCGTTTGCCGCGCTCCGCGGCCAGGGCAGCAGTGTCCCGTACGCGGCCTCCAAGGCGGCCGTCGACACCATGGGCGAGTCGCTGGCACGCGCCCTGGCACCGACCATCAGGGTTGTCGGCATCGTCCCGGCCGGGGTCGACACCGACTTCATCCCCGGCCGCACCCAGGAAGGCTTCTTGCGAGACATCGCGCAGAGCCCGCTGAAGACCATCTGCCAGCCTGATGAGGTGGCCATGGCCGTGCTGGCCGCGGTGACGCACCTCCGTCTGACGACCGGATCAACTATACTGGTCGATGGCGGCTCGCATCTTTAGCGAGCGCGCTGGCCTACTCGATCTGCGCGCCGCTAGCCCGCACCAGAGGTGCCCACTTCGCGATCTCCGCCTGAACATACGCAGCCGCCGACTCAGGCGTTGAGTCGGTCACCGGCTCAATCGCAAGGCTCCGCAGGTCCCTCTGCAGGGACTCGTCTTTCATCGTGGCCATTGCTGTCCGATTCAGCGAGGTGACGATCGCAGCAGGCGCACCGGCGGGCAGGCTAAGAACATTGAAGGTGCCGAACTCTGCACCCGGATACCCAACCTCCTCGGCCGTCGGGATATCCGGAAAGCTTGGCGATCGCCTCGCGGCAAGGACAGCGATGATCCGGATCCGCCCAGCGCGGTGATGGTCGATCAGCGGTCCGAAGGTCTCGAGGAAGAGAGGTATCGTCCCCGCCAGGACGTCCATCAGCGCGGGGTTGCTGCCGCGATAGGCGACATGCGTGATGTCCAGGTTCTGAGTCTGCTTCAGCCACTCGAAGGCAAGCTGCGTGATCGTTCCGACGCCGGCCGTTGCATACGAATAGTGGCCCGGCCTCGCGCGGACGAGCTCAACCATCTCGCGCAGATTGTTGGCTGGCACGCTCGGATGCACGGCAACAACCAGGGGAGCGGTGCCTACGATTGCGACGTGGGAATAGTCGCGTATCGCGTCATAGGCCGGCCGAACCATCATGGTGGGGTTCACCCCGTGGGTCGAAGCCGTCCCGAACAGGGCCGTGTAGCCATCGGGTGCGGCTCTCGCGACCTCCGTGGATCCCAGGATGCCACCCGCCCCGCCACGGTTCTCAACGACGATAGGCTGGCCGAACCCCGCCATTGCCCGCTCGGCGAACTTCCGTGCGAACAGGTCAGTCGCCCCACCCGCTGCGAAGGGGACAACGATGCGCATCGGACGGGTTGGATACCGTTCCTGCGCCGCGGCCTGCTTCCAGCCAACCGGGAGGCACCCCGATCCCGCCGCAGCCAGTAGAGACCGTCGTTCCATCGTTTGTCTTCCTCCCCTAGATCGCCGACGTCAGGCCCGTGATGAGGGCGGCGAGTACACTGAAGGCGGGGTGACGGATGAAGCACTCGCTGTGGCTAGGCCCTGCCCCTTTGGGCATGCCCGAATAGCACTGGTCGCCCAGGCGCCGGACTGTGCCATGCGCTCCATTTCCTCCGCTTGGTGACAAACATCGCATCGGCGTGCGGAACCGGCCAAGGACTGGCCCTGACTATTCACATCTGTGAATGCGATCGCTGGAGCGTGGACGGTGCGTTGACGCCATGCGCGTGGGTCCCGACAGTCCCCGCTCATGGAAACGGATGGCCTCGCGCAGACGATGCGCAGCCGTTGGACGCAGGCTCCGGGACGCCCGGCGCTCGGCTTCGGCGACACCTGGTATGACTGGCAGTGGGTCGGCGAGAACGCGACGCGCCTCGAGGAAGCGCTCACAGCGGTCACCTATCCGTCGCGCGCCCCCATCGCCGTCATCGCACGGAACCGGCCAGCCCAGGCAGGCGCCATTCTTGGACTGATGGCGACCGGTCGCCCCGCGGTCGTCATCTCCTCCATTCAGTCGCCCGATGGCCTGGCGGCCGACATCCTCAGGCTCGGAGTGCAGGTCGTCTTGGGAAGCCCTGACGACCTCCGTGCAGATGCCGTCGCCAATGCAATGCGGACGACAGGCGTCCTGGGGATGACCGTTGCGGAGCATGGCTCACCGACCTTCGACGTCGAGACCCCCGTACGTGTGGAGTGGGCGCCTCAGGCTATCGACCCTGACGCCCTGGTCGTGATGTTGACCAGCGGCACGACCGGGGCGCCCAAGCGCCTGACGCTTGGCCGTCGGGCTACCCTGTCAGCCATGGCGGATCTGACGGCCATGCTCGGGGAATGCGAGGAGCCCGGGGAGACCTCGCCGTCGATCCTCTTCCAGCCCCTGGCCAACATCAGCGGCATGTATCTGCTGATGCTCCTTGCGGCTGAGGGACGTCCTGCGTTTCTCATGGAGCGGTTCAGGGCCGCCGAGTGGGCGGAGGCGGTCCGACGTCTTGGCCCCTCCTGGCTCTGGCTCCCGCCGGCGGCGATGCAGATGGTCTTGGACGCGGATGTCGACCCAGCGCACCTCTCCTCGGCCCGGGCGCTGAGGACGGGGTCCGCACCGTTGGGGGACAGCGTACGGACCCGCTTCGAGGAGCGCTTTTCCATCCCCGTCCTCAGCCACTACGGCGCCACGGAGTTTTGCGGCATCGTGACGTCCCTGTCCCCCGATGACGTCGCCGAGAACCCTGATCGCAGCAGCTCGGTCGGCAGGGCTAGGCCGGGCGTCCGCCTGCAGGTCGTTGATGCCGCAGATGGGGCGGTGGTCGCTCTGGGCGAACTCGGCATCCTCGAGGTTCAGGCCGACCGTCTTGGACCGGGCTGGATGCGCACCACTGACCTTGCCGCCATCGATCCCGATGGGTTCCTGACGCTGCATGGCAGGGCGGACGACGCCATCAATCGTGGGGGCTTCAAGGTGCTCGCCGGCCAGGTGGCTGATATCCTGCGCGCACATCCAGCCGTAGCGGACGCCGCCGTCCTTGGACTAGCGGATGATCGCCTTGGCCAGGTCCCCGTAGCGGCTGTTGAGTGTCGCCATGGCGTCCTGCCGCCTTCCAGCGAGGATCTCGCCGCCTTCAGCCGCAGCCACCTACTCGCCTACCAGGTGCCAGTCCGCTTCCTCATCGTGCCTTCCCTGCCCCGGACGGGGACGATGAAGATCGACCGCCAGGCCGCGCTGAAGCTATTCGCGTCGGCCGGCTGACCTTGCCGGCACCTCGCCAGCCTTCGATGCCCTCGCGCATCGCGGCGATGAAGTCCGTCTCGTGCCTGCGGAGGACTTCCGTGTCGGCACTGACGCTGAGCGCGATCGGGCGATCCTGCAGGGGGTCGAGGGGCAGGAGCATCGCCACCGAACCACGGCCGACGCGCACCTTATCCACGACCTTCGCGTAGCCGCGGCGACGTGTCTCCTCGATGGCGCGCATGATCGATGGGAGGCCAACCCGCTTCTCGGGTGGGTGGACCGCGTTGAAATGCCGGACGAGTTGGCCAATCACGGCATCGGCGTAGCTCGCGACCACCGCGATACCGGCGGCCGTATGGAACAGAGGCCTCCTTGCCCCTGGCATGTACGTCATGTCCCCGCTGTCAGGCTCGATGATGGCCATATACTGGACATCGAGACCCAGACGCCCGGCCAGAATGGTGACCTGACCTGTCGCGGCATAGACGCGCTCCATGAGGTCGCTGACATCCCCCCCGCCCCAGGTGGCAATGCCAACCCACTCCCCGAGCAGGGCGATCCGCGGTGTCGGCGTGTACCGTCGATCCCGCGGGTCCTGTTTCATGTAGCCCAGGTCGACCAGCGACCGCAGGAGAACGGCTGTGCTTGAGGCTGGGTAGCCTAGGTAGGTGGCGACATCCGTCACGCTCGCTGGACGACGGAGCTTGTCGAACAACTCGAATACCTCGAGCACACGCTTTGCCGACTTCACCGGCGCGGCAGCAGTCCTCGTGTTAGGCATCACCGATTTTCCGTCGTGGAGTTCCGATCCCGCCGAGGCTAGGCATTCACATCCGTGAATACAACGACGGGCGCCTTGGCGGGCTGGTGCCGCCTGCAGCACGATCGCACGTCCTTTGGGTTCGGGTCGAATGAGCGACGTTCCGGTGGCAGACGAATTGGGCGGGTTCCGTGCCGAAGTACAGCGATTCCTCGTGAGTGCGTTGCCGCCTGAGTTGGCGGCGAGAACGAAGGCCGGCCATACGCTGTCGCGCGATGAGCTCATGTTTTGGCACCGTACCCTGCATGGCCGGGGCTGGGTGGCACCTGGCTGGCCCACGGAGCATGGAGGTGCCGGCTGGAGCATCCTCCAGCGGCACATCTATGACGAGGAAGCTGCGCGAGCCGGTGCGCCATCGATCATTCCAATGGCGCTGACGATTGTCGGGCCGCTGCTCATCGCCCATGGCACCGATGCACAGCGCACCAAGTACCTACCGCGGATCCTCGATGGCAGTGAGATTTGGTGCCAGGCCTGGTCAGAGCCGGAGGCAGGCTCGGATCTCGCAAGCCTCAGGTGCCATGCTGAGCGCATCGGGGATGAGTACGTCGTCAACGGGACGAAGATCTGGACGACGTTTGCCCAGTGGGCGGATCGCTGCATGTTGCTCGCTAGAACTGCAACGGGAGACCGACAGCAGTTCGGCATCACAATCCTGCTCATCGACATGAAAGATCCCGGTGTCTCGATCAGGCCGCTACCGTCGCTGGATGGCATGCACGTCCTGAACCAGGTCTATTTCGACAATGTCCGGGTACTCGTGTCGGACCGCGTCGGCCCGGAGGATGAAGGCTGGGGACTACTTAAGTCGACGGTCGGCCACGAGAGGATTCTCAATGCAGATGTCGGGCGTGCCAGGGCACTGCTCGATCGTTTGATCCGGACGGTTCAAGCGAACCCAGGTGCACAGCCAGGTTTGCGCTCACGCGTCGCCCGGGCGGCCATTCGGCTCCGGTCGCTGGAGGTCCTCGTCATGCGTGCCCTGGACTCGCCGGACCCCGCCAATGCTTCCGGCGCATCCATCATCAAGCTTCTGGGCACTGAGCTCCAACAAGAGGCCTCGTGGCTCATGAGCGAAGCCCTTGGCCTGTACGGCTTGCCTTATCTGCCGGACGTCATGCAGAACGGCTGGCAGAATGAGATACCTATTGGCCCCGATGATGCCGCGACAGTGACGCCATTCTATCTGTTTTGGCGTAAGGCCTCGATCTCCGCGGGCACCAGCGAGATCATGCGAAACCTGATAGCGCAGCAGGTCCTTGGCCGATGAGCATGTCATCCAGCCCTGGAGAGGATCTTCTTGCGATTGAGGAGGCCGCTAACAATTTCTTGTCGCAGGAGTACGACTTCAGACGCAGGAATATCTACCTGCAGGGGACCGGAAATGTTGAGCGGTCCCTGTGGCGTCGCTTTGCGGACCTTGGCTGGCTTGGACTGTCACTACCGGAGGACTACGGCGGAGCCGGCGGCAGCGCGGTCGAAAGTTGGATGCTGCTCCAGCGATTGGGCGCCTACCTAGTGTTGGAACCCTACCTCTCCAGCGTGGTCGTCTGTGGTTGGCCCCTCGTCACGCACGGCCGGAAGCAAGTCCGCGACCGCCTGCTTCCGGAGTTGATCGCAGGACGAATACAACTGTCGCTAGCACTTAACGAGCCAGAAGGAAAACACCCCAACATCATTACTACCTTAGCGACGCCCATGGACGGCGGCTGGCGATTAGTTGGCCATAAGTCGGTCGTCCTAGGCGCGCCGACCGCCGACTACCTCCTTTTGAGCGCCAGGTGCGACGCACAGCGCATTGTCCTGCTCATTCGTCCGGACGACGCTGGCGTCATGATCCGCCCCTATCGCCTCATTGATGGGCGGACCGCTGGCGAGATTCTTTTTGATGGTGCCCGAGTTGGGCCGGATAGTCTGCTGGCTGTCGGTCCCGAGGCCGATGAGTTGTTGGACGTAGCGCGCCTCGCAGGAGCATTCGGATGTGTTGCTGAATCAGTAGGCGTGATGAAGGCGGCGCTGGCAGCAACGGTCGAGCACGTTCGCGCCCGCCGTCAGTTCGGACAGGCGCTTTCGGGGTTTCAGGCTATTCGGCATCGCATTGCGGCCATGCACATCGCGTGTGAGGAGGCAGACGCCCTAGGTTGGAGAGCCGCTCAGGCCTACAGCCTTGCTGATCCTAAGGAACGCCTTGCCGCGATTGCTGCGGCTAAGTCTGATGTGGGCCAAAGTGCTCGCCGTGTTTGCGAAGAGGCAGTCCAATTTCACGGCGCAATTGCTATCACCGATGAGTTCCCAGTTGGCCATTACCTCAAGCGAGCCGTCGTCAACGAGCGCCTATTCGGCAACAGCGAGCTCTGGACTGAACACTTCTCCAAGGCAGTATTCGGATGGCCTTAGGCGGTGCGTGGGGATCACCATACGCGCCCTGTGCAATTGCTCGTACGCACTGGTACTCCACCACCGATCAGCACAGCAGTGCGATGGCATTAGTGCCCAGAGGGACCATGGTGGTTGGCTAGCGCCCACGCCCCTGTCAGTCTGGCGTCACGCCACCATCCCGCACTATCCGCTCCCAACGCGGAATGTCCGCGTCCAGGCCCGCCCGTGTCTCGACGGCAGTGCTGCCGACCGGCTCGAAGCCAAGTTCCGCGAGGCGCGCCCGGATCGCTGCGCTGGTGACGACGGCCCGCGCGGCGCCGGCGAGGCGCTCGACGATCGGCTCCGGCAAACCGGCCGGCCCCACCAGGATGTTCACCAGGGCCGCGTCCACCTGCGGCAGACCTGCCTGGGCCATGCTCGGCACATCGGGAAGCAGGGGCGACCGCTCCGCCCCGGTCACGGCCAGCGCGCGAAGCCGCCCGGCACGGACATGCTCGGCGATGGCCGGCACTGTGCCGAAGGCCATCTGCACGCGCCCGGCGAGGAGATCCGTGATCATCGGACCGCCGCCGCGATAGGGCACATGGACGTAGTCGAAGCCCGCCGCCTGGCGGAACTGCTCGCCGGCCATGTGGACCGCCGTGCCGTTGCCGGCCGACGCGAAGGTCAGCGCGCCCGGCTTCGCGCGGCCTTCCGCGATCAGTTCCGCGACGGTCTGCCACGGGGACGAGGCTGGCACGACCAGCGCCAGCGGCGCGCGGACGAGCAGCGACACCGGCGTGAAGTCGCGCCGCGTGTCATAGGGCAGCCGCGAGCCGAACAGCGCGGGGTTCACGACGAAGGCGGTATCCATCACGCCCAGCGTGTAGCCATCCGCCGGCGCGGTCGCGACGGCCTGCGTGCCGGCGATGCTGGCAGCGCCGCCGCGATTCTCCACCACGAAGGACTGGCCCAGCGCGGTGCTGAGTTCCTGGGCGAGCAGCCGCGCGGTGATGTCGCTCGCCCCGCCCGGCGGGTAGGGCACGATCAGCCGCACCGGCCGGCTCGGCCACGCCTGCGCCAAGGCCGGTCGCGCGGCCGCGCCCAGCGCAATCCCGCCCGCAAGCAGCGATCGCCGGCCCATGGTCATCGAATTCATTTGTTCCTCCCTGGTCGTGTCGCGGCGTCAGGCGGCATCGATCTGCCACTGCTCACCAAGCCATGGCGCCAGTCGTGCCGGATCGAGCTCGAAGCCGAGGCCCGGCGCGTCCGGCACCGCGATCGTGCCATCGGCCGCCGGGTCCATCGGTCCGAGCAGCGTCAGCAACGGGTTCGGCGTCACGTCGATCTCGATGAAGGGATAGGGCATCGGACCGCCGCCGCGGCGCGGCACCAGCAGCGACCCCATCTGCAACGCGGCATGGGCGTTCACCAGCGTGCCGAATACATGCGGCATCGCCGGCACGTCGAAGGCATCGGCCAGCGCCGCGATGCGCCGGAAGCCGTTGAAGCCGCCGCAGACGCCCATGTCCGGTTGCAGCACGGAGAAGGTGCGCGCCTGCAGGAAGTCGCGGAACGCCGCGAGGCTGCCGAGTGCCTCCCCACCCGCGATGGCGCAGCGCGTCGCCTGCGCCACGGCCTGATAGCCGCCGATATCCTCGGGCTGCAGCGGTTCCTCAATCCACAGGAGGTCGGCATCCTCCATGTGTCGCGCGCTTTGCAGCGCGGCACCGACGGCGTAGCCCTGGTTGATGTCCACCATCAGCGCCGCATCCGGCCCAACCTGCCGCCGCATCGCGCGCATCACCTCGCCGTCGCGATGCGGCGCGACACCAACGCGCGGCTTGATGGCGCGGAAGTTGCGGCGCAGTAGGTCATCGACCTGGCCGGGATACTCTCTGTAAGGGTCCGGGCCCTCGGCGATGAACGGTCCGCTCGCATAGGCCAGCATCCGGTCGCGCAGCGCGCCGCCCAGCATGCGCGCGACGCTGACGCCGAGGCTGCGCGCGGCGAGATCGTGCAGCGCCATGTCGATGGACGAGATCGCCATCATGCCAGCACCGCGCCGGTCATAGTTCAGCGTGCCGGCCATCGCGTGATACAGCCGGCCAAGGTCCTGCACCGGCTGCCCGAGCACCAGCGGCGCCAGCCGCGCCCGGATGAAGGCGGCCGCCGCGAAGGGCGAGGAGAAGGCCTCGCCCCAGCCGACCGTCCCGTCCTCGCCGATCGCCTGGACCAGCAGGAAGTCACGCCGGCGGATGAAGGTCGAGGCGTTGCCGAGTGCCGGGCTCGGCGAGAAGCCGAGATGGTAGCCACGCAGGCCGATGATCTTCACCCATCCTCCAGTCCCGCCGCGCGTGACGGCGGTGCAGCGTTGGTCCGCTATGAGCCTTCAGTCGGCTCGGATGTTGGCCTCTTGCACAAGGCGGCTCCATTTGGCGATGTCGGCGGCGATGAAGGCGTCGGCCTCGGTGGCATTGGTGCCGCCCGGTTCCAGACCAAGCGCCGTCAGCCGCTCGCGCACCGCGTCGCTGATCAGCACCGCCGCCGTCTCGGTGCGCAGCCGCGCGACGATCGGCGCCGGCGTGCCCGACCGCACCGAGAGCACGTGCCAGACGGCCAGCGAGAAGCCGGGAACGCCGGCCTCCGCGACCGTGGGCAGTTGCGGATAGGCGGCCGAACGCTGCTCCCCTGACGTCGCGAGGGCCCGCAGACGGCCGGACTGGAGCAGTTCCGCAACCTCGGCGGGGCCGGCGAACATGAAGTGCAGCGTGCCGTTGATCATGTCCGTCAGCGCCGCAGCGTTGCCGCGATACGGCACATGCTCGGCCTGGAAACCCGCGATCTGGCCCATCATCACCACCGCGACGTGGGATGGCGACCCAACGCCGGGCGAGCCGTAGGACAACCGGCTCGGCGCCGAGCGCGCCTGCTGGATCAGGGAGGGCACGTCGCGCGCCGGCCCATCCACCGGCACGACGAGCACGCTCGATGCGCGCGCGACCATCGCGATGGTGGTGAAGTCGCGGCTCGTCTCGAAGCCGGCCGTGCGGACGATCAGCGGGCTGATCGCGTGCGTGCCGATATGGCCGATGACCAGGGTATAGCCATCGGCCGGCGCCTGCGCGGCCGCCGCCATGCCGAGCAGCCCATTGGCCCCGCCGCGATTGTCCACCACCACCGGCTGGCCGAGCCTCTGTTGCAGCCCGGCGGCGATGAGCCGCGCCAGGATGTCCGAACTGCCGCCGGGCACGAAGGGCACGATGAGGCGGATCGGCCGGTCCGGCCATTCCGCCCGCGCGGCCGGCGCAAAACACGACAGCAGCGCGACGGCAAAGCAGGCCAGCACCCGTCTGGTGAAGCGCATCCCGTTGTTCCTCCCGTTGTTCGTTTGCTTGACGCGCTTACCGGAGCGCGCGCGGTGCGATCTTCCGTCCGGCGAGGACCGGGTCGCTGCTCGGCTGCAGCAGGCCACAGCCGCCTGCCACCGCCCACCACAGGCTGTCGGCGCGATGGACGATCAGGCATTCCAGGCTGCGGATGACGCCATCGCCTTCGAAGGAATGGCCGAGCGCGATATGCGCGATCTCCTCCGGCAGGCCAACGGCGATGCAGATATGCGCGCCATACACCGAGTGGCGCAGCGACGGCAGGCCGGTCTGGGACGGGTCGCCTTCCCAGCGGCGCCGGTTCTCCGCATCGAACTCCCAGGGCTTGCCAACGTCATGCACGAGGCCGCCGGCCAGCACGATGTCCCGGTTGATGTTCGCTTCCGGGAAGGTCGTGGTGAAGTTGTCGGCGATCGACAGGGCGATCTGCGTGACGCCGCGCAGATGCACCGTCTGGTCGCCGCGCTTGAGCGGGAACATGCCGGGATTGCCTTCCCCCGGCAGGTCCGACACGCGGGCGAAGCTGCTCTCTGACAGGGCGTAGGCCCAGGCCTCGATGCATTTGGCCCGCAATTCGGCATCGGCGATGTCGGCGAGTTCCGGCAAATCCTCGACGACGGCATCGCGCAGGGCCTGGGTGACCGGCCGCCGGACGCGGCGATCCATGAAATGCACGGTGCTTCTCTCCCCACTCGCCGCTGCCCTCGGAACCGGGCCGCTTACGCTTCAGGTTGTGCCAGCGGAATCCATATGGAAAATATCTCTTTCGACAGCATTCATGTGATTCAGGTTATGCGTCTGCGGCTTCGGGAGCTGGAGGTGTTCCGGCAGGTGATGGAGGTGGGCAGCGTCACCGAGGCGGCGCGCAGCCTTGGTACGTCGCAGCCCGCGGTCAGCAAGATGCTGCAGCAGGTCGAGGACCGGCTGGGCTTCGACCTGTTTGTCCGGGATGGCCGGCGCTTGCGACCTACGGCTGAGGCTCAGGCCCTGCTGCCGGAGACGATGAAGGCCTTCGGCGCGCTCGACGCCGTGCATCGCCTGGCGGATGACCTGCGCGTCGGGCGGTCGGGCATCCTTACCATCGCGGCCATCCCGTCCCTCGCCAACAGCCTGCTGCCGCTGGCGATCCAGCGGTTCCGCGAGACGCGACCGCATGCGTCGGTCGTCGTGCAGACCGGGCGGGCGGCGGAGGTCACCGCCATCGTCAGCAGCCAGGCGGCCGATCTCGGGGCGGTTGTCGGGCCGGTCGGCCAGGCGGATGTTCGCGTCAGCGAACTCGGCGCATCGGCGCTGGCCTGCGTCATGCCGAAGGGTCACCCCCTGGCTGAACGATCGAGCGTGACGCCCAGCGACCTGCAGGGTCTTTCGCTGATCTGCCCGGGGCGCGGCTGGCCGATCGGCACCATGCTGGAAGGCGCCTTCACCAATGCGAATGTGCCGCTGCGCATCGCCATGGACGTGCCGCAGGCGACGATCGCGGGCGCGCTGGTGCGTGCTGGCGCGGGTGTCGCGGTGCTGGACGGCTTCGGCGGCATGTGCGTCGCGGCGCCCGATCTCGTGGCAGTGCCCCTGCGGCCGAGGATGGTGAGCGTCGCGCGCCTGATCGAACCGCGGCACCGTCCACTGTCGCGGCTCGCGCTGGAATTCCGGCGGGAACTGCTGGCGGTCACGGAGGCAGCGGGGTTCCGCTGAGGACGGGGGCCAGGCCCATCGCGACTATCCATCATAAGCGATGCGGAACCCTGTGTGCCCGGCCGACGTGTCAGGGCTGTGGCCCGTCCGCGCCGCGATGCGATAGCGGTAGCAATAGCTCTCGTGGCAGAGATACGAACCGCCCTTCATCACGCGTTCGCCGGCGGATGCCGCCACCGCATTGCGTGCCTTCGCCATGGAGGACAGAGAGCGCACGCGGAACGCATCCGCGCACCACTCCCACACATTGCCGCACATGTTGAACAGGCCATAGGCGTTCGGCGCGAAGCTGTCGGCAGGCGCGGTCCCCGCGAAGCCGTCGGCGGCCGTGTTGCTCTGCGGGAAGCTGCCCTGCCAGATGTTGCAATGGCCGGCATTGGCGTCGTCGGGCTCGTCCGCGCCCCATGGAAACCGCGCCTTCCGATCGCCGCCCCTCGCGGCGTGTTCCCACTCGGCCTCCGTCGGCAGCCTTCCCCCCGACCAGGCGGCGTAGGCGGCCGCGTCATTCCAGGACACATGGATCACCGGATGATCGGCACGATCCGCCGTGGATGACCCGGGGCCTTCAGGCGCCGACCAACACGCGCCCTGGACCTTCGCCCACCATGGCGTCTGCGGCGGGCTTTCCACTGCCGCGCCGGGCGGCAGGAACGCGCGGAAGACATAGGACCAGCCGTAGCGCTCGGCATCGCTCCGGTACCCCGTTCCCGCCACGAAGGCAGCGAAACGCGCATTCGTCACGGCCTGGGCGTCGATGCGGAAGGGGCGGAGCGAGATGCGCCGCGCCGGCCCTTCGCCGTCAGCGCGAAAGACCGGGGCATCGGTGCCGATCGTCCCCTGCCCGCCCGGAATGGCGACGACGACCGATGCTACCGACGGATGCGCACGCTGCGCCATCGGGGCCGGTGCCGCGCCGGCGACCGCGCCGCGCCCGGGGACGCAGCAGGCCTTCGTACCGTCCGGCGGCAGGATCATCGCGTTTCCTCCGTGGTGCGCCTCGCACGCGGCGCCGTGGAACGACGCCTCGGCGCACGATGATCGACGGTGCCCCCGGCACCTGCAATGACGCGCGCTGCCGACTCGATCTGCTTCATCAGGCGCAGCGCGGTGGGGCTGAGATAGCCCTTGGCCCGCCACACCAGCCCGGCGGAGCGATCGAAGAGGTCATCCGACGACGTCATGGCGACCTCGCGATAGGCGTGCCCCAATTCGGAGGGCCCGAGACGCGAGCGTTCGAGCAGGGCCAGCGCGTTGAAGGTTACGCCGAGCCGCAAGGGAAACGGGTGGTCGCGCAATGCCACCATCGCCGAGGGAAACATCAGGCCGCGACTGCCGAACTGATGCTCCAACCAGCCGCGCGCTTCGGTTCCGGTCGCGGGCACCAGCCAGGTCTGCGTTGCGAGGTCAGGCCAGGACACGCCCGCGCGATCATGCAGCGGATGGTTCACCGGCGCGGCGACGACACGCGGGTCGCGGAACAGCGGCTTCCACATCAGGTCGCCATCATTGGCGAAGCCTGAACCCGCGACAGCGAAATCGATCTCGCTGTTCAGCAGCAGGCGTCCAAAGATCGCCGGCGTGCCGCCCAGCATCTCGATCATCATGCCTTGCCGCATCAGCGGCCGCACCGCGTCGGCGAGAAGCATCTGCGGAATGCCGATCCCTACCCCGATCCGCACCAGCCCGGCGCGACCGCTGCGCAGGTCGCGCATCGCGATGCTCGCATCCTCGATCCTGGCATGGATGTCGCGCGCATGCGCGGCGAAGATCTGGCCCGATTCCGTGAGGACGACGCCGCGCGCCTTCCGCTCGAACAACTGCATGCCCAGCGCGCGTTCCAGCCGCGCCACGGATTTCGTCAGCGTCGGCTGGGAAATCCCGAGCTGTCGCGCCGCCGCGCTGAGATTCTGGCTGCCGGCGACCGCCAGGAAGTATCCGATGTCATCGGTGTTCATCCGTCGCCCCGCCCCGCGGCGGCATCGCGACCGAGATCAAGGCGACGCCACGCGTTATGCCAATCCGGCATGGATTCCATGATCACCATCGTAGTCGCCTCCCGTCGCCGCAATCTAGGCTCGATCCGACGATCGGCAGCGACGGCGGCATCAACTTCAATGATGCCCGCGCATTAGGGAACAGTTGCATGACCAAGGCTCGGAATCTGCTTGTCATCATGTCGGACGAGCACAATCCGAAGATCGCCGGCTATGCGGGCGACACCGTGGTCGCCACGCCGCATCTCGATCGGCTCGCGGCGCGCGGCACCCGGTTCGATGCGGCCTACACGCCCTCACCCATCTGCGTTCCCGCCCGCGGCGCCTTCGCCACCGGCCAGCCGGTGCATCGCAGCCGGTGCTGGGACAACGCCATAGCCTATGACGGCCGCATGCCGTCGTGGCACAAGGCGCTGCGGGATCGCGGCCATCACGTCGCTTCGATCGGCAAGCTGCATTTCGAAGGGCATCCAGGCCAGGATTACGGCTTCAGCGAGATGATCCTGCCGATGCAGATCACCAACGGCACCGGCGACGTCACGATGCTGCTGCGCGACCCGACGGATGTCCGCGAGGCCGGCGCGCGCAAGCTTCTTGCCCAGTCCGGGCCGGGCGAGAGCGAGTACTCCATCTACGATCGCCGCGTCGCCGCCGCGGCGCAGACCTGGCTGCGCGAGAGCGCGCCGCGGCATACCGACAAGCCCTGGGTGCTCTTCGTCTCGATGGTGTCGCCGCACTTTCCGCTGACCGCGCCGCCCGAGCACTACTACCGCTATGCCGATCGCGACCTGCCGAAGCCGAAGCTGTGGGACGCACCCGTGGAGGAGCGGCTTCCGCATCCCTGGCTGCGCGGCTACGGCCATCGCTCCGACCACTACCGGCACTTCCGCAGCGATGACGACCTGCACCGCGCCCTGGCGGGGTATTACGGCCTCGTCTCCTTCATGGACGACCATGTCGGCAAGATCCTCGCCGCGCTGGAAGCGGCCGGCATCACGGACGATACCCGCGTCATCTACACGTCGGACCACGGCGACAATCTCGGCTCGCGCGGCCTATGGGGCAAATGCACGATGTACGAGGAAAGCGCGCGCATCCCGCTGCTGATGGCAGGGCCGGATGTGCCCGCTGCGACAGCCTGCCCGACGCCCGTGACGCTGTGCGATGTCGCGGCAACGATCCTCGATGCGGTGGGCGCGGCCGACGCAATCACGGAACTCGCGCTGCCAGGCGAATCCCTGCTTGCCTTGGCCGGTGCGCCGCCCAAGGACAAGGCTGCGCTATCGCAGTTGCACACCTACTGCCCCAACGGCGTCTTCATGCTGCGAACGCTGCGGCACAAGTACATCCACTATGTCGGCGCCGCGCCGCAACTCTTCGATCTCGAGGCGGATCCGGAGGAGCTGCACGACCTGGCGGGCGATCCGGCCCACGCGGCGTTGCTTGCGGCGCTCGAGGCCCGGCTGCGCGCCATGCTCGATCCCGAGACCGTCGATGCCGAGGCGATCGCCGCCCAGTCGCGCAAGATCGACGAGTATGGTGGCACCGAACGCATCAGTCAGAAGGAGCGGATGGCCTATACGCCACCGCCCGTGGGTTGAGGGAGGCGACCATGAATCGACGTTCACTGCTTCTCGCGGCACCGGCGCTGACGCTGGCCCGTCCCACGCGCGCCCAGATAGCCGGCGGGCGGCCGATCCGGATGGTCGTGGCCTATCCGCCCGGCGGGGGTACGGACCTGATGGCCCGGGCGGTCGCACAAGGTCTGCGGACGCATCTGGGCCAGAACGTCGTGGTCGAGAACCGCGCGGGCGGCAACGGGACCGTGGGTTCGCTGTCGGTGGCGCAATCCCGACCGGACGGAACGACGCTGCTGTTTGCGTCAGGCAGCGAGTTGGCGGTGAAACCGCTGCTCGAGGCGGATCTTCCCTACGATGCGGTGCGTGACTTCGCGCCGATCGCCCTGATGGGCATCACGCCTGTCGGCGTGGCGGTGCATCCATCCGTGCCGGCGAGCACGATGGGCGAGTTCATCGCGCTCGCCAAGGCCCAGCCCGGCAAGCTGAACATCGCCAACTCCGGCCGCGGCGGCGTGATGCACCTGACGGCGGCGTACCTGGCGTTGCGTGCCGACATCAACGTTGTCCATGTCGCCTATCGCGGTGCGGCGCCGGCGGTGGCCGACACGGTGGCGGGAACGACGCAGGCCGTGGTCTCCGGGCTGCCACCGCTGCTGCCGCAGGCGCAGGAAGGCCGGCTTCGGATGCTTGCCGTCGCGGTGCCGCGACGCAGCTCTGCCCTGCCCGATGTGCCGACACTGGACGAGGCGGGCCTCACCGGCTTCGACATGTCGAACACGGTGGGCATCGTGGCGCGCCAGGGCACGCCGGCCGACATCCTGGACGCGGTGAATGCCGCAGCCAATCGCGCCATCCAGGATCCGGAGATCCGTCAGGTGTTCGTCATGAATGGCGCCGAGCCGGCCGGCTCCACGGTCGAGCAATACGCAACCTTCGCTCAGGCCGAGCGGGATCGCTTTCGTGCCGTCGTGCGCGCAACGGGCATTGCCGTGCAGGACTAGCGATCCGTCGACAGTTCGGCTGGTCTCTGTTCTGAACTCCGAGATGGCGCAGACAACGCCACCCGGGAATGGCCGCGAGGCCCCGCCTTAGCCTCCCGCTCTATCGCCATCGATTGTCGAGGGCCGCTCCACCTCACTCATCCTTCTTCTGCTCGGAGTGAGGCGTTGGCCCTATCTCACTGGGGCGCAAAACAAGCACCCGAGGTGCGCTAGCTGGACTTGCCATCCAGAATTCGGCTGGCAGCGATCACCTGGTCCGTATGCTCGCCGAGTTTGGGCGCGGAATGGGGATTCTCCGTCGACGATCGCGACATCCGGATGGGATTGCGAACCACACGTGCAACGCCGCCGTCCGGCAGCGTCACCGATTGGACCAACTCCCTCGCAATGACATGCTGATCGTCAAACACCTGGGCCAAGTTGTTGATCGGGCTTGCCGGAACCCCCGCCGCCTGAAGGAGAGCGAGGCACTCCGCCACCGTTCTTGTCCGAAGCGCGGCGGCGATGATCGGCGCCAGTTCAGCGACATGAGACAGCCGCGCTGCATTGCGGGTGAAGCGATCGTCGCGTGCCACGTCGAACAGCTCGAGCGCGGTGCAGAAGCTTTGAAACTGGCTATCATTGCCGACGATGATCATGATGTCGCCATCGGCGCATCTGAAGCTGTCGCTGGGATAGACAGTGGCTAGGCGGTTGCCGGCACGCACCGGGAGCTTGCCCGTCGCGAGATAGCCCAGGCCGATGTTCGTCAACGCCCAGACCTGGACGTCCAGCAGCGAGAGATCGAGGTGCTGGCCGAGACCCGACGCGTCGCGTTCCCGGAGCGCGGCGAGGATCGCGACGTCTGCGTGCAATGCCGTCATGAGATCGGCAACGGCGATGCCGGACTTTCGTGGGCCGCCGCCTTGGACGCTATCGGGATCCCCCGTGATGCTCATGAGGCCGCCCATGCCCTGGACGACCGTGTCATATCCCGGCCGGGCGCTGTACGGCCCCGTCTGGCCAAATCCGGTTATGGAGCAATACACCAGTCGCGGGTTCAGCGCAGCGAGGCTGCCGAAATCCAAGCCGTATTTGCGAAGTGATCCGACCTTGTAGTTCTCGATGAGAACGTCAGCCTCCGAAGCGAGCCGTCGAACCAGATCCTGGCCCGCTTCGCTTGCAATGTCGGCGACCACTGAACGCTTCCCGCGATTGCACGTCCAGAAGTAGACAGACTCGTCGCGGGGAGACATCGGCTGCTCCCGCATGAACGGAGGCGCCCATTCCCGCGTATCGTCTCCCCTCTCCGGACGTTCGATCTTAACGACGTCGGCGCCCAGATCGACTAGGATCTGACCCGCCATCGGACCGGCCATGACCCGCGACAGATCGAGAACCCGGAGCCCCTGGAGGGCTCCGCGCCGCATTTCGCCGCTCACTTCTGCCCCCATACCGGCTTGCGTTTCTCCGCAAAGGCCGCGAGGCCTTCCTTGCAGTCATCCATGCCGAACACCGTTGAGACCAGGTCGACAGCGGCCTCCGATCGTTCGCGATACCCTGCGGCCGCCGTGCGGAGAAAGGCGTCTCTGCCCAACCGCATCAAGGCAGGAGACTTGGATGCGAGTGTCGCGGCGTAACGGCGGGCCTCGTTCATCAGTTCGGCTTCCGGCGCTTGGCGCATAACCAGGCCCAGCGACATCGCCTCCTGCACGTCGAATGCGCGACCCGTGAACAGAAGGTCGAATGCCCGATGCCGCCCCACGATCTGCGGGAGATGGCAGAAATGGATTGCGGGAAGGAGCCCGACGTCGAGTTCCGGATAGCCGAAGGTCGCGTGATCTGCCGCGATGATGACGTCGCAGGTGATCGCGATGGACATGCCCGCACCCCGCGCCGCGCCATTGATGGCAGCGATCGAAGGCTTGCCGAGCCGAAACTGGAGATCGCTGAGCCTGGCGTAGATCTTCCCGACAATGCGATGTGCGTCGGCCGGTGCGCCACGCAGGAAGGAGGGCAGATCGAGCCCTCCGCAAAAGCGCCCCGAGATGGCGCTCCCGATGATTACCGCGCGCACCTCGGAATCCTCGCGTGCCCTGTCCAGCGCTGCGAACAAGGCATCCATGAACGCATCCGTTATCGCGTTCACAGGCGGGTTGTCGAAGGTGATCTCGGCGACGCCGCCGCGCACCTCGTAGTCTATCACGATGTCCCTCCGTCAGTTGATCTAGGCCATGAGGCCGCTGCGCGACGCTATTCGGGCTGGATGCCAGCCTGCCGGATCAGCGCCTCCCAACGGACATTGTCCGCCCTGATTCGTGAATCGAGCCCGGCCGCATCCAGTGTGAGGACCGCAGTCGACGCCGTCGCAAAGCGCTCCTGCAACGCTGGCCGCGTCAGTGCCGCTCGGATCGCGGCATCGAGGCGCGTGACCACGTCCGGCTGCATGCGCGCCGGCCCCTGCACCGCAATGATCGTCTCGAGCGACATCTCGGCCGATGGGAAGCCTTCCTGCAGCGTCGGAACGTCCGGCGCGAGCGTACTTCGCGCGCCGGCGGAAACGGCGATCGCACGGGCATGCCCCGAGCGCATCTGTGCGAGCCCGCTGCCCAGATCGACGACCGCCGCGTCGATATGGCCACCGGCCAGGTCCGTCATGGTCTGAGGTATGCCACGATAGCTGACGGCGGTCGGGCGCGTGCCGCTCGCGGTCGCGAACAGCGCCAAAACGACCTGCCCGGATGGAGAGCCGAAGCCAATCGTCATCGGCTGCGCGGATTGCCGGGCACGAGCGTGGAAATCGGCGATGGTCCGGATCGGTGACGTCGCCTGCACCATGAAGATCATGGAGGTCGAACCGACGCCGGAGACGGGCTGGAAGCTCCCGACAGGATCGTAGGGGAGGTTTCGGATCAGACTGCCTGCCACGAACATGACCGAAGAGCCCATGAGCAATGTCTGGCCATCCGGTTGGCTTCGGGCGACATGGGCCGCCGCCAGTGTCCCCTGGGCGCCCGGACGATTGTCCACGACGACGGGCTGACCGAGCGACTCCTGCAGTTGCTGCGCGAGCGCGCGCGTGACGACGTCGGTATTCGAGCCTGCCGGGAAGGGAACGACGAGCGTTATCGGGCGCGAGGCTTCTTGAGCCCGCCCGGTTGCTGGTTGGCACGCCAGCAGCGACACCGCCGCGACGCGTAGGATATCCCGTCGGCACGGCGCGCGCCGCCGGCAGTCGGAGGTCGCCCGACAGCGTGGATCACCCCTGTCCATGCGGCAGTCGCCTTGTTGCGGCGCGTCACTCATTGCATTCCCTCCTTTACTGCACCCGTGCTCTTTGTGGCCGGGTTGATCAGACACCTGCGGATCGACGCTTTTGCTGCGCTGCCGAATGGCCAGCCCGTCATGACGAATGTTGGTGGAGGCTGTCCCGGCATGGCCGGACGCGCAAGCGGCTTCGAGGCGGTCCACTAGATCGGGTGGTTATGGGCTGAAGCGACAGCGCCATAGCGCACGGTCCGGTGATGATTTTCACATCCGCGCCGAACAAGGGCGGGACGTGAGTCGCATGGACTACAGCAGCTACCGATTCATCAAAGCGGAACGGCAAGGCCGGATCCTGACGCTCACGCTGAACAATCCGCCCATGAACACGGTGCAGATGGAACTGCATCACGAGCTTTCGCGGATCTTCCACGATGTGCAGGTCGATCACGACAGCGACGTGGTCGTTCTGACCGGCAGCGGTGACGTCTTTTCCGCCGGCGGCGACATCCCGAACATGCAGCGCCGCATCGACAACCCCGAGCTGTTCAATCAGAAGAACGTGGAGATGAAGCGCATCATCTACGGGCTGATTGAGCTGGAAAAGCCCGTGGTATGCCGCATGAACGGCGACTGCTTCGGCCTCGGCGCGACGCTGGCGCTGCTGTGCGACATCATCATCGCCGTAGACACGGCAAGGATCGCCGATCCGCACGTCAAGGTCGGGTACGTCGCGGGCGATGGCGGCGCCATCATCTGGCCGCAGCTCGTCGGATATGCACGCGCGAAGCAGTACCTTCTCCTCGGTGATCCGCTCACCGCCACCGAGGCGGAGCGGATCGGACTGATCAACTTCGCCGTGCCGGCCGGGGAACTCGATGCCAAGGTCCAGGAGATCGCGGGCCGTCTCGAGCGCGGCGCGACCAAGGCGATACGGTGGACCAAGACGTCGATCAACATCGCGCTCCGGCAGTTGGCCCACTCCATGTTGGATGCCTCGCTGGCCTATGAGGCTTTGACCAACATCGGCGCCGATCATCAGGAAGCGGTCAACGCGTTCCGCGAAAAGCGGAAGCCTGTGTTCAACAAGGCCTGACCCACCGACCGCGCAGCGTAACGTCTCCCACGAGAGGGATCCCATGCCCAAGGCTTTTGATGGTGTGCGCGTGCTCGATATGAGCCGCGTGTTGGCCGGCCCGTTCCTGGCTCAGAACCTGGCGGATCTTGGCGCCGACGTGATCAAGGTCGAGCGACCGGGACATGGCGACGAGTCCCGGACCTTCCCGCCATTCCTCGCCGCCAAGGACGGCGGCACCACCGAGGACTCCGCCTACTTCTCGACCGTAAACCGGGGAAAGAGGTCGATCACGGTGGACCTGTCCCGCTCCGAGGGACAGCAGATCATTCGCCGGCTCGTGGCGGAGACCGACGTTCTCGTCGAGAATTATCGCGTCGGTACGCTGGCGCGCTACGGCCTCGACTATGAGAGCCTTCGGCAGATCAACCCGAGCCTCATCTACTGCTCCATCACGGGCTTTGGGCAGACCGGCCCTTACCGCGAGCAGCCCGGCTATGACTACATCTTTCAGGCAATGAGCGGCCTGATGAGCCTGACGGGCCAGAGCGACGACCTGCCTGGCGGCGGCCCCGCCAAGGTGGGCGTCGCGATCTGCGACGTCATTACCGGCATCTATTCCAGCTTCGCCGTTGCCGCCGCGCTGTTCCATCGCCAGCGGACGGGCGAAGGGCAGCATATCGACATGTCGCTGCTCGACGTCCAGGTCGCCGCGATCTCTCACATCAACATGAACTACCTGGTTTCCGGCGTCATCCCGAAGCGCATGGGCACTGCGCATCCGAGCATCGTCCCCTACCAAGTCTTCGACGGATCGGATGGCAAGTTCGTCCTGGCTGTCGGCAATGATGGCCAGTTCCGCAAGCTTTGCGAGATCATGGGCAGGCCGAATCTTCCGGATGATCCGCTCTACGCCACGAACGTCGTCCGCGTGGCGAACCGTGCCGAGCTCGTCCCGCTGGTCGCATCGATCCTGCGGACGCAGCCGGTAAAGCACTGGGTGGATCGGCTGAGCGCGGTCGGCGTGCCCTGCGGCCCGATCAACGATCTCAAGCAGGTTTTCGACGACCCGCAGATCAAGGAACGCGACGTCCTCAAGACCATCCCGCATCCCCGCGCCGGCACGATGCCCGTGCTGTCCAACCCGGCCAGGCTGAGCGTGACGCC
Organism: Neoroseomonas terrae; assembly: GCF_018129025.1. Classification (GTDB taxonomy): domain Bacteria; phylum Pseudomonadota; class Alphaproteobacteria; order Acetobacterales; family Acetobacteraceae; genus Neoroseomonas; species Neoroseomonas terrae. The sequence continues at coordinate 92,034 of NZ_JAAEDI010000023.1, forward strand.
GCCTTCCTATGATCGGCCTCCTCCGAGCCTCGGCGAGCATACGGGGGATATCCTCTCGACCCTTCTCGGAATGCCCGCGGAGGAGATCGCCGACCTCCGTCGCGCCGGTGTCATCTGAGGCCCATCCAACAGACGCCTGCTGCCGGGAGAGGATCGCCGCATGCCGAGGACACCTGACTACTTCAAAGGGAAGACCGCGTTCATCACGGGTGCCGCATCCGGTATCGGCAGGGCCACGGCGCTCCTGTTCGGCCGAGACGGCGCGAATGTGGTTTGCACCGACCGGGACCTCGCCGGCGCGGAGCGCACCGCGGCTGAGGTCGAACGCCTTGGCGTGCGCTCGCTCGCTCTGGAGACCGATGTCGTATCGCGCGAGCAGGTGGATCGCGCCGTCAAGCAAAGCGTCGACGCCTTCGGCCGCGTCGACTTCCAGTTCAACTCCGCCGGCTCGGCGCTGAATCGCGCGACGTTCCTGGAGATCGACGACGACCTCTTCGATCGTACCTTCGACCTCAACGTGAAGGGTACCTTCTACTGCATGCAGGCCGTGCTGCCGCACATGCTGGCGCAGGGGAGCGGCGTGATCGTCAACGTCGCCAGCATGGCACACAAGCGTGGGAGTCCGGGTGCCTATGTGCACTATGCGGCGGCGAAGGCGGCCGTTCTGACCATGACTCTCGGCGTCGCGCGGGAATTCGCAGCGAAGAGAATTCGTTGCCTGTCGGTATCGCCGGGCCCGATCGACACCGGCTTCCAAGCGGCAGCCAACACGCCCCCCGAGAGCATCGAGAAGTCCCTTCTCGACGTTCCGATGAAGCGCTTCGGTCGGGCCGATGAGATCGGCGAGCTCGTGCTCTTCCTGTGCTCGGATGCGTGCGAGTTCATGACGGCCGACACCGTCTACGTCAGCGGCGGTGGCGGCTGGCGCTAGCCGGAAGCGACGGGCAGCAAGAACGATCTGCGGAGGAAAAAATGAACATGATTGGACGACGCGCGGCGATCGCGTCGGCGCTTTCGGTCGGGCTGGGTTCCGGGGCTCTTGCCCAGGAGTCCTGGCCGTCGCGCCCCATTCGGCTCGTGGTCGGATATCCGGCCGGTGGTCCCGGGGATCTGATTACGCGACTGGCCGCCGACGGCCTGCGGGACGAGCTGAATGTTCCGGTCATCGTCGAGAACAGGCCAGGCGCGGGCGGCGCGATCGGCGCCGCTTTCGCTGCCAGGGCGGAGCCGGACGGCTACACGATCTTCAGCGGCCATGTGCAGAACTACACGCTCAATCCGCTGATCCAGCGGTCGATCACCTACCGGCCGTTGGAGGACTTCGTCAGCCTCGGCACTCTTGCCGTCGTTCCGAATGTCCTTGTCGTCAACGCGCGCAGCTCGACCCTGACGACGGTTGCAGAGCTGGTGCAGCGGGCGCGCAGCAGGCCGGGCTCATTGACCTACGCGTCCTATGGCCCCGGATCGTCGCCGCACCTGCTCAGCGTGCTGCTCCAGCAGATCGGTGGATTCGAGGCCCTGCAAGTGCCCTACGCCGGGAGCGCACCGGCCCTCGCGGCGTTGCTGGCCGGTGATGTGGACTTCATGTTCGACAACGTGACCACCTCGGCAGCGCAGGTCCGTGGCGGTGCCGTGCGCGCGCTGGCGGTCGCATGGCCGGAACGGCTGGCGGTGTTGCCGAACGTGCCGACAATGGATCAGGCAGGCGTTCGTGGCTTCGATCTTCAGTTCTGGTTCGCGCTGTTCGCGCCGGTGCGGACGCCTGAGCCCATCATCCGCCGCCTCCGCGCCGCGCTGGCGGCCGCGGCCTCGAAGGCGACGTTCATCGAGCGGCTGCGCGCGCAAGGCGGAGAACCGTTCAGCGTACCGGCGGACCGCCTGCCGGACTTCTTCCGCCTTGAATCCGAACGATGGGCGAAGCTCCTCCACGACGCGGGCGTCAGGCCAGAATAGCGGTCACGCGTGACGGAAACGATGATGCCCGGAGATCTGACCGCATGCGCAGGCTGACCATCGGCGATGTCACCATCTCCAGCATCATCGAACGCGATGGTCCCTGGCAACGACCCGAGGTGATCTTTCCCGGCGCAGCCGCGGAGCCGGAGCTGCTGGCTCGACGGCTCGCCGAGGTTCCGCCGGAATCCTACGATCCAGCGACCGGCAGGTTGGTCCTGACCTACCAGACCTTCGTCGTGCGGACGCCGCATCACACGATCCTGGTGGATACCTGCACGGGTGAGGACAAGGGCTACAAGCCGCCCATGGACTTCTCACGGCAACCCTGGCGCGACGGGCTGCGGCGAGAGGGACTTTCCTTCGACGACATCGACTATGTCTTCTGCACGCATCTCCACATCGATCACACCGGTTGGAACACCGTTCTGAAGGACGGTCGCTGGGTTCCCACGTTTCCCCGCGCCAGATACATCTTTCATCGTCGGGAGTACGCGGCATGGGAAGCTGCGACACGGGCCGGCGAGAAGCACCATGGTGGCGGCGGACGCATCTTCCGCTTCAATTGCGAGCCGGTGGTCGAGGCAGGCCAGGCGATGCTGGTCGACGACGACTTCATGCTGGACGACCGCCTGACCATCGAGGCGACGCCGGGTCATTCGCCATGCCACTGCTGCCTGCACATCCGCAGCGGCGGCGAACACGCCGTGATCACCGGCGATCTGATGCACCATGCACTGCAAGTGATGGAGCCCGACTGGTCGACGCCGGTTTGCTGGGACCCGCAGCAGGCGGCAGCGAGCCGGCGTCGCTTCTTCGCTCGCACCGCCGGCAGCGGCACCAGGGTCCTGCCGGTGCACTTCCCCGATCCGACCGTAGGACGCATCGAGGAGGTCCAAGGCAGCTTTCGATGGGTGCCGCTTCGCTGAAAAAATGTCCTCGCCGTCGTCCGGAAGGGTCCGTTTACCCTTCGACCGACTGGGAAGGAAGCGCATCAGGGCTGTCGAGAGCGCGGTCGATTTCCGCCCTGGTCCAGCGATCGGCGCACATGCCGATGAAGTCGTACTCATACGAGCGCAAGCGCCTTTGCCGTCGCAGCGAAACGCCCGTGATGGCCGGTTCGAACAGGTGGCCGACCGGAATGGCGCGCAGGCCCGTGTCCCGGCCGGGATCGAAGGTCACGGACGAGACGATGGCGATGCCGAGACCGAGTTCAACGCAGCGCTTGATGACGTCCGCGTCGCTGGCCGCCAGGGCAATCGTTGGCGAAACAGCCGCACGATCGAACGAGCGTTGAACGAGCTTGCGACCCGTAAATGTCTGCTCGTAGCTGATCAGGGGAAAGGTGGCGATGGTTTCCACCGTCATGGGCTGGATGGACAGCGATGGATGGTCCGGTGGCACGATGAGCACGCGGTCGAAGCGAAGGCACGGCAGGGTGATGAGACCGCGCACGTGCCGCTCCGTGTCGGTCGTGATCCCGACATCCGCGTCGCCCGCCAGCAGCAAGGCCGAAATGCTGTCGGGATCGCCGTGTCGCAGCGTGACGCGCACATTCGGATAGCGGTGCGTGAAGCGCTTGAGGATCTCCGGCAGGACGTATCGCGCCTGCGTATGGGATGTCGCGATCACTAGGTTGCCGCGGCTTTCGATCGAAAGGTCCGTTGCGATGGCTCGGATCTGCCCCGCCTGGCTGACAATATCCTGCGCCAAGGCGATGATCTGCTTGCCGAGTGCCGTAACGCCCGAAATCCTGTTTCGGCTCCGTTCGAATATCAGAATGCCGAGCTCGTCTTCGAGAAGGCCGATTTGTTTGCTGATTCCTGGCTGCGATGTATTCATGGCGGCTGCAGCGGCAGAGATGCTGAGCCCTCTTTGAACGACCTCGCAGATATAGCGTAGTTGCTGCAGCGTCATTTCTGGCGGTGTTCCCTCCCTCGCGTGCCCGGTCGGTCCCGGCCCGTCGGGCCGTCGTCACTATTCCAGCCGGTTATAACGCATGAAGAGCGGGACTTTGCACCGCCCTAAGTGCCGCGCAATCGTCAAATCTGACAAAAGCAGCTTTCGAGGAAACGAGTTATGCAACCTGTGCTTGGGCGCCGCGTCGCCATGGGAATGGCCCTGTCGCCCATCATCGGCTGGTCGGCAGGTCCAGCGCGCGCGGACACCTATCCGAACCGTCCGGTCCGATTCCTCGTTCCGTATGGTCCCGGCGGCTACGGCGATACGGTGTCGCGCCTCGTGGGCAGGAAACTGGCCGAGTACCTCCGGCAGCCCTTCACCGTCGAGAACCGGCCGGGTGCCGGTGCCATCATCGGGACGGAAGCGGCGGCCAAGGCGGATCCCGACGGCTACACGATCCTCCAGGTATCGACGACGCACACGATCAATCCGAGCCTGGTCCGCACGCTGCCCTTCAATTTCCAGCGCGACTTCGCGCCCGTCGCACTCCTCGCGACGAGCCCCTTCATGCTGGTCGTGCCGGCCGACCTTCCGGTTCGCTCGGTGGCCGACCTCATTGCGCTGGCGCGGCAACGGCCGGGCGGCCTCAACTACGCATCGACCGGCCATGGCAGCTCGCATCACCTGACGGCGGAACTCTTCTGCGCCCAGGCCGGCGTGACCATGGAACACGTGCCATACCGCGGCACCGCACCGGCGATCGCGGACATGCTGGCGGGACGTGTCCAGGTGCTTTTCACGAGCACGATCGTGGCGCTGCCGCCGGTCCGCGAAGGACGGCTCCGTGCCCTCGGCGTGACAAGTCGCAATCGTATCGCGGCGGCGCCCGACGTGCCGTCCATCGCCGAGGCCGGGCTGCCGGAGTACGAAGCGAGTTCGTGGATCGGCGTTGTCGTGCCGACGAGGACGGCACCGGAGATTGTCGAGCGGCTGAACGCCGCGATCATCCGGGCTAATCGGGAGCCCGATGTGATGGCACTGCTCGCCCAGGAAGGCGCGGATGCACCCCCGCTTTCGCCGGTGCAGTTCGGTGACCTGATCCGAGCGGAGACGGAGAAGTGGGCGACACTCATCCGGGAACGGGGCATCACCGCCGAGTGATCCCCGAGCCCGTGGTATCTGGGCGCCTTCGACAGGCTCCGTGATCCGCGCGCCGCGACCTGGCGGCGCGCCTACTGCCCGGTGAAACGAGGGCGCCGCTTTTCGGCGAATGCGCGCACGGCTTCCTGGTGATCCGCGCTATCGTTGGTCATTGTCTGATACGCCAGCGCGGCATCGAGCATCGAGTGTGCGAGTGCCCGAAGCGGGATGTTGATGGACGTCTTCGACCATCGGATCGCCTTCGTCGCGCCGTTGAGGAACGATGAAAGAAACTCGGACACCTTCTCGTCGAGCTGATCGGCCGGCACGGCGTAGTTGATGAGGCCAAATCGCTCGGCGTCAGGCGCGGACATCAGTTTTCCGGTGAGGAGATACTCCTTCGCACGCATGTAGCCGATCAGCTGCGGCCAGATCGTGGCGGAACCATCGCCCGTGGAGTAGCCCATCCGCACATGGGGATCGCCGATCCGGGCGGTGTCCACGGCGATGGTGATGTCCGACAGGAGGGCAAGGGTAGCGCCAGCGCCGATCGCATCGCCATTGATCCTGCAAATCAGCGGCTTCTCAAGTTCCAGGAGGCTGAAGACGATCCGCTTCACCTCCAGATTCTTCCTGACCATCAGATGCGGATCATCGATCCGCCGCTGCATGAGCGGAATGTCGCCGCCGGCGGAGAACACATCTCCCTGGCCGGTGAGAAGTAGGACGTCCGACTCCGTGTCCAACTGCGCATCGTAAAATACCGTGGACAGCTCGCGGTGGAGCTGCTCGCTCCAACTGTTCATCGGCGGATTGTCGAGCACCAGCTTCAGCAGGCGCCCATCCCGTTCAATGCGAATGGCTTGGTAGCGTGAAATGTCCATGCGGGGCTCCACTTGCGTCCGACGGGCTCGGGCTTCCCATCCGTTGGGGTCAAAGTCTGACGCTTGCTACGTTCGGTTGGAAGCAGCGGAAGACGCTTTGCCGAACGATAGCTGAGCATCCCACAATGTCTTCAACGCCGCCGCGGTCGATCCGACGGGATCCGTTCCGGCATCTCGCAGACGCCCGGCCGTCGTCGCAGCTGCGACACTCTGCCGTACCGCATTCTCCAGTCGGCCGAGAATGTCCGCGGGCGTGCCGACGGACCCGAAGATCGCAATGAGCCGAGGTAGGTCGCCTCGCGCCTGGAGGTGCGCTTCAGCACGGTCGACTGCTTCAGCTTCACCACCCGCTGTCCGCCGACCCTCTCATTCCGGATTGATGGTCAAGAGCCCCTGAACAAAGCTGGCGGCCAGGTTCGGCAAAGGCCGCTGGCGCGAGGTCAGAATCCGTGCAGGCAATGGCACGAATGGCAGGAAGGGCCGCGTCTCCATCCCCTGCTCGCGCGCCGCCATGACCGCGAAGCCGTCCAGCACCGTGACCCCGACGCCGCCATGCGCCAGTGCGCAGGCGACCGAGGACTGATTGACCTCTACGGCCACATGCAACTCGGCATTCGCGTCCTCGAAGGCGCGGGCGACGAGTTGACCGGCCGGCAGGTGCCGCGCCACGACGATGATCGGCTCGCCCGCAAGGTCGGCGGGCGTCAATGCCTCCCGCGCGCACAGCGGATGGCCGTGTGGCAGCACGCAGCCGAGCGAGAGCATCCACAGCTCGCGCACCAGCACGCGCGCATCGCCGATATGGCCGATCACCATGCCGATATCGACGCGATGATCCGCGACCAGGGACGCAGCCTCCAGCATCGTCATGATGCGCATGTTGACGGTGACGTCCGGCCGTTCGGCGCGAAAGGCGCTGATGGCGGCGGGCAGGATGCTGTGAGCCAGCGTCGGCGTCACCGCCAGCCGCAGGAGCCCCGAGCGACCCGCCCGAAGGTCGCTCGCCATCCGCTGCACGACGTCGATCGCGGCGAAGGCGTTGAGCGCCTCGGGAAACAGAGAATGCGCCTCGGTGGTCGGCAGCAGGCGCTTCTTCACCCGCACGAAGAGCTTGAAGCCGAGCCGGTCCTCCGCCTGCTGCAGCATCTTGCTGACGGCAGGCTGGGATATGCGCAACGCCTCCGCCGCGCCGGTGACGCTGCCCCGTTCCATCACCTGGCGGAACACGTCCATTTCCCGAAGGCTAAGGATCATAACTTCAAACCATGATCTCTGTCGGAATTCGTATTTGAGTGCATGAGCGAAGCCTGGGCAAATCGCCCTCGACGCGGCCATCCAAGGGCCAGCGGTGGAGGAAGCCATGTCCGTATCCGAACGCAGTGCCTCCGTGGCACCCGGCGCGGCCAGCGCCTTCGCCGAATTGATGGGGGTCCGCGGCCTCGGCGACGCGGCCGCTGCGGAGGTCGGCATCACCGGCCACGACCCATTCTACCGCACGCCGCTGCGCGTCGGCGAAGCTGCGGCGGCCGTGCTGGGCGCCATCGGCGTCGCCTCGAACGACCTGTGGGAGGCGCGCACGGGCCGCCGCCAACAGGTCTCCGTGGACGCCACACAGGCCGCCGCGACGATTCGCACCGTCGACTACACCGAGGGCCAGAAGCCCGACGGCAGCTTCGAGCACATCCCCATCCCGCAGGGGATGAAGGACATGATCGCCGCCACCCAGCCCTGGCCGACCAAGGATGGTTCCTGGGTCCTGCCGCATCTCAACCTGCCGCATCTGAAGGACCGCGTGCTCGGCGTGCTGGGCGCCGAATTCACGCCGCCCGCCGTGAAGGAGGCCGTCGGCCGCTGGGACGCCGATGCGCTGGAGGAAGCGATCGCCGCCGCGAATGGCTGCGGCGGCCGCGTCCGCAGCCCCGAGGAATGGCTCGCGCATCCGCAGGGCCGCTATCTCGCCGCGCGCCCGGTGGTCGAGATCACGAAGGTCGCCGAAGGCCCGCCGGTGCCGCTGCGCGCCGGCGATCGGCCGGCCTCGGGTGTGCGCGTGCTCGACTTCACGCGCATCCTCGCCGGCCCGATCGGTGGCCGCACCCTGGCCGAGCACGGTGCGGAAGTGCTCATGGTAGGCGCCGGGCACCTGCCGCAGACGCCCGAGCATGTGCGCGACACCAGCCACGGCAAGCGAAGCTGCTTCCTCGACCTGCGCGATGCGTCGCAGGCCGCGCGGGCGCAGCAGCTGGCGCGCGAGGCGGACATCGTCATCGGCGGCTACCGCCCTGGCAGGCTCTCCGCCAACGGGCTGGGGCCGGAGATCGCGGCGGAGAAGCCCGGCCGCATCTACATGACCATCTCCTGCTTCGGCTCGGGTGGTCCCTTCGCCGGCCGCAGCGGCTGGGAACAGGTGGCGCAGGTCGTCACCGGCATCGCGCATGTGCATGGCAAGGCGATCGGCGATGGAACGCCGCAGCTCGTCTTCGCGCCGGTGTGCGACTACCTGACCGGCTATCTCGCCGGCTACGGCGCGCTGCTCGCGCTGGGGCGTCGGATGCGAGAGGGCGGCAGCTACCATGTCAACGTTTCGCTGTGCCAGTCAGGCATGTTCCTCCTGCGGCAGGGCACCGTCGCGGGATTCGAGAACGCGCCGGATCGCCTGACGCGCGCGCAGATCGATGCCATGCACGTCACATCCGACACGTCCTACGGGCGGCTGAAGACCATCGGTCCCGTGCTGCGCATGTCGGAGACGTCCCCGCATTGGGCGCGCCCGACACCCGCTTTCGGCGGCGACGCGCCGGAATGGCTCGCCGCCTGACCGCCATGAGTCAGATCACGGCCATTCGCGGCCACCATGTGGGCTTCGCGCCGGCGACGCCGCTCGGCAATGCGGCGGGCTTCATCCGTCGGCGTGAGTTCCTGCTGCTGGAGATCGAGGCCGATGACGGCACGATCGGCTGGGGCGAGGTCGGGGCATCGCCATGGGCCGCGGCCGCGCTGATCCGCCACGGCCTTGCGCGCCAGGTGCTCGGCCAGCCCGCGGCTGAGCACGGCCGCATCTTCGAGGCACTGCTTACCCTGCGTGGCTATGACCAGCGCGGCGTGTCGATGATGGCGATCTCGGCCATCGACATGGCGTTGCACGACGTCGCGGCGCGGCAGCAGGGCATCAGCGTCGCGGCCCTGCGCGGCGGCGCGCTGCGCAACCGCGTGCCGGCTTATGCGAGCGGCCCTTTCATGCTGGAGGGGCCGGATCCCTATGCGGGCTTCCCGCGTGACATCGATGCGTATCTGCAGCGCGGCTTCCGCGCCATCAAGCCGCGCGCCGGCGCCGGGCCCGCGGTGGATGGCGCGATGGCCGAGGCGCTTCGGCGTCAGGTCGGGCCGGACGTGGCGCTGATGGTGGACTTCAACCGCGGCGTCACCGCGCGCGCGGGTCTGGCCTCGGCGCAGCTGATGGCGCCGGCCGGGTTGTTGTGGATCGAGGAGCCGGCCGTCCCTGAGGACCTTCCTGGCTATCGCATGGTCGCGCAGACGTCGCCGATCGGCATTGCGGGTGGCGAGGCGCTGGGCAGCCTGGCCGCGTTCCGCGAGCTTCTCGAGACCGGCGCCGTCTCGGTCGTGCAGCCGGATCTGTCCGTCTGCGGCGGCTACTCCGGCTATGCGCGCGTTGCGGCGTTGTGTGCCGCCTGGGACCTGCCGGTCATGCCGCATGTCTTCGGCACGCTGGTGAACTTCCATGCCTCGCTGCAGGCGGCGGCGCTGACGCCCGCACGGCGCGGCGGCGCCGTCATGCCCTATCCCTTCGTGGAGTGCGACGTGTCGGGCAATCCGCTGCTGACGCTGCTCGGCGAGGTGCCGCTCGATGCCGAGGGGATGGTGCGGTTGCCTGAGGGTCCCGGGGCGGGCTTCGACCTGCGCGCCGAGCAGCTGGCGCCCTGGATCGTCGAGAGCTGGTCGATCGCGACATGACGGCGCGCATCCCGTTCACCGCCGGTGAAGCGGCGCCCGCGTTCCGCGCGCCGCCAGGGGCCGCGGACTGCCACCATCACATCTACGACGACCGCTTCGCGCCGGATGCGCGCGCCGTGCTGCGGCCGGACGCCGCGACCGCGGCGATGTACCGGAGCCTTCGCGATCATCTCGGAATGTCGCGCAGCGTCGTCGTGCAGCCATCGACCTACGGCACCGACAATGGCTGCCTCGTGGACGCGCTGCGGCAGCTTGGCGACGCGGCGCGTGGTGTCGCGGTGATCGACGAGGCAGTCAGCAACGATCCTTGCAGGAGATGCAGACAGCTGGCGTTCGTGGCATCCGCTTCAACCTCGCGCGGCCGGCCGGTGCGACGCCGCAACTGCTGGAGGCACTGGCCCGGCGGATCGAACCGCTCGGCTGGCATGTGCAGATCCATGCGCCGGCAGGCACGATCGCAGATCTGGCGTCGTCGCTTGCCGCGCTGCCCGTGCCGTTGGTCATCGACCATCTGGGCCGCTTCCCGCAGCCTGATGCCACGGCCCATCCGGCGTGGTCAGTCCTGAGGGGGCTGGTCGATGCCGGTCGGTGCTGGGTGAAGGTCTCCGGGGCGTATCACGACAGCGTCGCAGGTGCGCCGGACTACGCGGATACGGGCGCGCTGACCCGGGCCTGGCTGACCGCCGCGCCGGAACGCGTCGTCTGGGGCACCGACTGGCCGCACCCGGCGGCGACCGCCGGCGAGAAGCCGTTGCCGGACGATGCGCGGCTGCTCGACCTCCTTGCGGACTGGGCGCCCTCCAGCGCGACGTTGCATCGCGTGCTGGTGGACAATCCCATCGCTCTCTACGGCTTCGCGCCCGTGGCGCCGGTGGCCGATCAATCACGAACCATGACAGGAAACGAACCATGATCCGCATCGACCGCCGCCGCCTGCTGGCCGGCGCCGCCATGCTGACCGCGACGCCCTTCGCCGCGCGCGCCCAGGATGCCGCCTGGCCGTCGCGGCCGATCAAGTACATCGTGCCCTACACGCCCGGGGGCGGATCCGACATCGTCAGCCGGCTCGTCACGGCGACGATGTCCGGGCTGCCGGGCGGGCCGCAATTCGTCATCGAGAACCGGCCCGGCGCCGGCGGCAACATCGGCGTCAAGGCGCTCGCGGACTCGCCGCCCGACGGCTACACGATCGGCGTCATCACCATCGCGACGCATGGCGTGAATCCCACGCTGTATCCGAACCTGCCGTTCGATCCGGTCAACGACTTCACGATGATCTCGCAGCTGAACCTGCAGCCGGTCGTGGTCGCGGTGAATGCGGATTCGCCGATCCGCACGCTCGCCGACCTGCTGCGCAACACCGGCCCCTCCGCGCGCGAGCTGACCTTCGGCAGCGCCGGCAACGGGCTCAGCGGCCATGCGGCGGGCGAGCTGCTGCGCCAGCGGGCTGGTGTGAAGATGATCCACGTCCCGTATCGCGGCAGCAGCGGCGCCTGGGCGGATCTGCTGGGCGGGCGCATCGACCTGATCGTCGACAATGTGGCGACGGCGGTGCCGCACGCGCAGTCCGGCCGGGCGCGCATCCTTGGCGTGTCATCGCGCCAGCCGATGCCCGGCGTCGATGCGCCGACCATCGGCAGCCTGGTGCCCGGTTTCGTCGTGGATTCGTGGAACGTTCTGGCCGGGCCCAAGGGCATGCCCATGCCGATCGTCAATCGCCTCGCCGGCTGGGTCGGCCAGGCGATGGAGGTGCCGGCGTTGCGCGCCCGCTATGCCGAGCTGAATCTGATCCTGCCCGAGAACACGTCGCCAGACTTCGCAGCGACCTTCATTCGGCAGCAGATCGCGATGTGGGCTCCGGTGGTTAGAGAGGCGGGCATGCGGGTCGACTGACATCAGGTCGCCCGTTCAAGCGCGTTGGCCCCTTGCGGCGGCGCCGGGCCGGATGGTGCGCCATCCGGCCAACCCCCCTCAGAGCGAAGTTGGTCGATCGCACTGTCCGCTTGCCGCACCTTCCCGGTATGGCCGAAGGACGGTATCGGGCGCTTATCTGCCGAGACGTCGCAGCGGCATGCGGCAGCACATGATCGTATGACCTAGCAGTCTTCCATTCCGACGCTGGCGGCTGGCTCCTCGCTCCGATCGAGCACATTAAAGCCCTTCAGCCGCGAGGATCATTCGCTTCTCGTCCTCTGTAAGGCTCTCAAAGCGTATCAGCTCCTCTCCCCCGTCCAACCACCCGGACGCGATCTCCCAAGCGTTCTCCTCGAAATCGAGCACTACTTTGAAGCCATACGTGCGCGATCGTCCGCGGTCGCAGCGCGCCCTGCGATCGCCCGCCAGGCCACCAACAGCGCATCCCACCAGACTTCCGCCTTGGCATCCTGCGCGCTCGCCGCGTGCGGCGCTGCCGGCGGGGGCTGGATCACCGTGCCGTCGAGGCTCTGGCGGGTGCTGAAGCGGCAATGCGTGCCGGCCTGGATCGGCGCGCAATCGAAGCGCTGGCCGGCGCGGACGCCTTCGCCGGCCTTAGCCTCGATCGTCGTCAGGCCGGGTGGCAGGCGGCGGCGGTGGACGTACGCCTGCCGACGGACCTGCCGCTGTTCGGCGCGGCGGTCGAGGCCGACAACCGGCCGCTGATACCCGAGGCGGAGCCGCAGCTACCGGCGATGCCAGAGGGTGAGGAAATCGCGCGGGACTATGGCACCACCGGGCTGACGTTGCGCAGCCATCCTCTGGCGCTGCTGCGGCCGGTCCTGGCGCAGCTGCGGTGCGACGACAGCCGAACGCTCGCCCGCTTCGCGCAGGGTCGGCGGGTGCGCGTGCCGGGGCTGACGCTCATGCGACAGCAGCCGATGACGGCGAAGGGCGTGGTGTTCGTGACGATCGAGGACGAGTTCGGCGTGGCCAACGTGGTGGTCTATGCGCATGTCTCGGCGCGGGACCGGACGGCTCTGCTGACCTCACGCCTCATGCTGGTGGAAGGCCGCATCGAGCGTGAGGACAAGCACGCTGAGGTGCCGATCGTGCATCTCATCGCATCGCGGCTTATCGATCGGTCGGACTTGCTGGACCAGCTCGGCACCATCGACGGCCAGGAGGACGGCATGTGGGCGGAGCGGATGCTCGGCCGAGCCGACGAGGTGAAGCGGCCGGAGCCCGGATCGCGGCGAGTGAAGATGCCGGGCACGCGGGGTTTCCGTTAGGTAGTGCCGCAACCTGGCGTCGGCGGACAGCATCCGCAACGGCAGATTGGCGCCCACATTAGTCATACAGAGAGCTTTGCGGCTTCCCTGAAAGCGGACCTAGCCTCCGACTTCCAGGGGGCCAGGAGGACGGCCAGCTCCGGTTTCCGATTTGCCTCAATTGAACATCTATACTTGTTTGGCGGCCTGATTGTTCTCGCCGCCGGTGACACATGCGCTGCGCATAGAGGTTTTGCAGACGCTCATGTATCTGCGTCGATCAGATTTGCGACAGCATGCGTCGAGACGCGTCGCGCCATCCCGTTCGATCCGGCAGGCTACCGAGAAGTGCGCAGCAGCCACTTCCCAGACGCCGGAGTATCCGTTTAGGCCCCTTTTTTACGACGATCGTGGGCGCCAGTCGGACATCTGAAGGCTGCGCCCTCCCAGTCTCTGGAACGCACGTTGTCGGCAGGAGAATACGATGATCTGTTGATCCGTCGCTTGCCGATGGAGCGCGTCGAACATTTTCTCGATGCGGTCATCGTCTGAGTAGACCAGGGCGTCGTCGAGAATGACGGGTGT
>NZ_JAAEDI010000024.1 GCF_018129025.1 Neoroseomonas terrae
CGCCTCCGCCCGTTCCCGCGCCCGCCCGGCCGCCGCCTCGCGCGCCTGCTCCCGCTCGATGCGCGCCAGCATCTCCGCAACGTCCGCCGCCCGCGCCAATGCCTCCTGCGCACGCCGTCCGGCCTCGTGCTCCGCACGGCGCGCCTCCGCCTCTCGCATGCGCGCCGCCGCGAGCTCCGCATCCAGCGCCCGCGCCGCGGACACCGCGGCTGCCTGCGCCGCCGCAACCAGCAACGATTCGGCCGCCGCGATCCGCGCCCGGCGCGATGCCTCCTGATCCGCTGCCCGCAGCGCATCCAACTCATGCCGGATCTGCCGCGCGATGCCCTGCAACACCAGCACGCCCCGCAGCGCCTCGTCCGGCGGCAGCGGCACCGCCAGCAGCGTCTCCGCCGGCCACAACGACAGCCGCCGCATCGCGGGCATCATCGGCACCAGCGCCGCCGCGCGACGCTCCACCTCCGCCCGCGCCGCCACCGCCGCGACCGCAGCCTCGCGCTCGCGCTCCTGCGCCTCGTCCAGCACCGCCTCGGCCTGCTGCACCCGCTCGGCCATCGCGACGCGCTGCCGCGCCAGGCCACGCTCGACCTCCCCAGCCTCCCGCGCGAGTCGCGCCGCCTCAGCGGCAACGGCCCGCTCGGCCTCGGCCGTGCGCCGGGCATCCTGGACAGCCTGGCGCGACGGCTGGGCGAGCGCAGTCGTCGCCAGCAGCACAAGCAGCAGGGTCAGGCGGGCGAGGACGGGCAGGGCAGGCTCCTCAGACGGGCAACGACGGTGGTAGGCGAGCGAGGCGGGCGGCGGCAACCGTGGATGGTTAGGCCCCCGAAGGTTGGAGGGGCGCCGCCCCTCCAAGCCACCCCGCCAAAGGCCGAAGGGCCTTTGGAAACCTCGATCCGCACTCGCAGGCAGGATGTGCGCGACGTTGGTAGTTGTTCGTGCTATGTTCCCAACGCCAAGATTGGAGGTGCGCCGTCGCCATGATTCGGCGGACCGCGGTAAAGGGATAAAGGCCTAAAAGCTTAAAGTGCTTTAGGCTGGCAAAGCCGACAGTGCCGAACGGGGGCGGGCATCCTGAAACGGTATGCGGGGAGCCCGGGCGGAACGCCGGAGAGGAGCAAAGGCCCTCTCCGAAACGAAGCTCACTGCACGCGGATGTCTCGCGCCCTGATCATGTCCCGCCACTTCGCGTTCTCCGCCGCGAAGTACCTCGGCCAGTCATCCGGCGAGGTGACCATCGGCAACACCGCGAGCGCGGCAAGCCGCAGGCGCGTATCCGCAGCCATCATCGCGGCGCGGGCAAGATCGTTTGCGCGCCGCGCGATTTCCGGCGGCAGCCCGGCCGGCGCCTGCAAAGCGATCTGTTCCTCGACGACCACCCCGGGGAACCCCTGCTCCGCAAAAGTCGGGATCTCCGGCGCCAGCGGGCTCCGCTGGGCCGAGGCAATGCCCAGCGCCCGCAACGTGCCGGCCTGGATCTGCGGCAGGATGCCCGACGCGGCCTGGAACACCATCGGCGTCTCGTTGGCGATCACGCCCTGCACGGCCGGCCCGCCACCGCGATACCCGACATCGGGGATCGTCAGCCGCGCTTCCTGCAGGAACAACTCGGTGGCGAGATGCGTCGAGGAGCCGATGCCCGAATTGGCATAGGTGATGCGGTGGTCCGGCCGCCGCGCCATCTCGACGAACTCGGCGAGCGTGCGCGCCGGGAAATCCTTGTTCACCACCATGATGATGGGCATGGCCGCGAGCAGCCCGAGCCCGACCAGGTCGCGCTCATTGTCGTAGGGAAGCTGGTACAGCCAGGGCGCCATCGCATAGGTGCTGACGGTGCTGACCAGCAGCGTGTAGCCGTCCGGCCTGGCCCGCGCGACGGAACCGAACCCGATCGTCCCATTGGCGCCGGACCGGTTGTCCACCACGAAGGACTTGCCGGTGTCCTGCGACAGCCGCTGCGCCAGGATGCGCGCGACGGCGTCGGTGGAACCGCCGGCGGCCCAGGGAACGACGAGGGTGACCGGCCGGCTCGGCCAGGCCTCCTGTGCCGCGGCGCCGCGCGCAACGCCCATAGCGGCCGCGAGGCCGATCGTGGAGCGACGGGTGATCATGGCGTCATGCCTCCCAAGGGACAGCCCATTCGGGCCGTTGCCGAGCGTTCTAGACCGAGTCGCTGCGCGGGTGGAACTGTCGAGCGGCGTCAGTATTCGGCGTAGAGCTCGATGATGTTCTCCTCGGGATCGCGGAAGAACAGCGTGCGGTGGCGCCATTGGGGCAGGTCCGTCGGTCCCCGCAGGATGGGAACGCCCTTGGCCAGAAGGTCGGCATGCCAGCCATCGACGGCCTCACGGGGCACCCGGAACGCCAGTTGAAGCGCGGCCGACCCGGCCGGCAGCGGCCCGTCGTCGCAGACGGACCAGACACCACGCGGGCGAAGCGTCAGAAGCGTGGCGCCGACCTGGAAGCTCACCCAGTTCGCGCGTTCCTCCGCGATCGCGAGCCCCAGGACGTCGCCGTAGAAGGTGCGGGTCTCCGGCATCCGGCGGCACAGGATGATGGTGTGGTCGAGCTGCCCGATCTGGCTGGGCCTCATGGCTGCGCCGACCCGGCTTGCAGGCCGCGCTGTCGCGGCGTGGGTGTGGTGGCGGCGGCCATCACTCGGCGGCGGCCTGCTGGCGCCGGCGCAGCAGGGATCGCCCGGTCATCGCGGCCGGCTGCGCCATGCCCATCAGCGCCAGCAGCGTCGGCGCGATATCGGCGAGGCGCCCATCGTCCAACGCCACGCCATCCGGCGCGCCGAGCACGATGGCGGGAACCGGGTTGGTGGTGTGCGCGGTGTGCGGCCCGCCGGTCTTCGGGTCCTTCATCAGCTCCGCATTGCCGTGGTCGGCGGTGACGAACAGCGCGCCGCCGGCGCTGCGGATGGCGTCCGCGATGCGGCCGAGGCCGGTATCCGCCGCCTCCACCGCCTTCGTCGCCGCGGCGAGGCTGCCGGTGTGGCCTACCATGTCGGCATTGGCGAAGTTCAGCACGATGAGGTCGAAGCGCCCCGACCCGATCGCGGCCACCGCCTTGTCGGTCAGCTCAGGCGCCGACATCTCCGGTTGCAGGTCGTAGGTCGCGACCTTCGGCGAGGCGACGAGGATGCGTTCCTCGCCGGGGAAGGGCGTCTCCTCGCCGCCATTCAGGAAGTAGGTGACATGCGGGTACTTCTCCGTCTCCGCCATGCGGAGTTGCGTCTTGCCGGCGGCGGACACCACGGCACCAAGGATGTCCTGCATGGATTGCGAGGCGAAGAGCGTGGCGAGGAAGGAGTTCAGCGCGTCGCTGTATTCCGTCATGCCCGCGGCGGCTGCGAAGTGGACGACGCGCTTGCGCTCGAAGCCTTGGAAGGCCGGGTCGAGCAGGGCGGCGAGGATCTGCCGCACGCGGTCGGCGCGGAAGTTGAAGCAGAGCAGCCCGTCGCCATCCTTCATGCCGGCGTAGTCGCCGATGACGGTCGCGGGGATGAACTCGTCGGTCTTGCCGGCGGTGTGGCCTGCCGCGATCGCACCCTGTGCGGTGGCGGCGCGGGCGCCCTCGGCCACGACCATCGCGTCATAGGCCTGGGAGACGCGCTCCCACCGATTGTCGCGATCCATCGCGAAGTAGCGGCCGGTGACGGTGGCGATGGAGACGCCGGGCAGGCGCGCGATGTCGGCCTCGAACCTCGCCATGAAATCCGGCGCGGCATTCGGCGCGGTGTCCCGGCCATCGGTCAGCGCATGGACGGCGACCTTGATGCCGGCCTTCGACAGGATGCGGGCGAGTGCCACGGCGTGGTCCTGATGCGCATGCACGCCGCCCGGCGAGAGCAGGCCCATCAGGTGGCAGGTGCCGCCGGTTTCCTTCAGCTTGCCGACCAGGCCCGTCAGGGCCGGCAGTGTGGCGATCGAGCCATCGGCGATAGCGGCGCCGATGCGCGGCAGGTCCTGCATGACCACGCGGCCGGCGCCGATGTTGAGGTGCCCGACCTCGGAATTGCCCATCTGCCCGTCCGGCAGGCCGACATCCGCGCCGGAGGTGCGGAGGAAGGCGTGCGGGCATTCCGACCACAGGCGGTCGAAGGCCGGTGTGCGCGCCTGGCGCACCGCGTTGTCCGCCCGGTCCTCACGCCAGCCCCAGCCGTCGAGGATGACGAGCATGACGGGGCGCGGCGGTGAGGCGGGCATGGCGTGGTCCTTAACCTTAAGTCCTTGGTGGGATTAGCCCCTGCCACGCCAAAGGAGCAAGCCGATGCCCTGTCCGCTCGGATCGTTGATCGCCCGCGAAGGGTCTGCGACTGATTCCAGATTGGGATCCGCGGGGCGTTAGTTGGGAAAAAGCTCCACATGCGTCTCGGCCGTCCTGCCGGAATAGACGGCTCGGCGGCCAGGGAAGGAGACGACGTAGCCGACGCAGCCCGCCGCCATCGCCTTGGCGCAGAAGCCGGCATAGGTGTAGCCGGGCACCTGTTGTTGCGCCTCGCGGATCGCCGCCTGCAGCGCGGGGATGTCGAAGGCCTGGCCGATCGTGTCGGCGTGGCGGTTCGTGGGCAGTTCGACGCTGTCGCCGTCGGGCCGGTAGTAGATCGTCGTCGCACGGCGGTAGTCGACCGCGTAGCCTTCGAAGCCCGCCTGTATCAGCGTGGCGAGGATCTCGGGGAAGCTTGTCGTGTTGTTCTCGGCGCCGTCGAGGCAGGCGGCGGCGATGGCCTTTAGCTGGTCGTCCATGGTCGTTCCTTCGTCAGTCAATGGCGATGCCGGTGACGCCGGCATGGCGCACCAGGTCCTTCAGGATGCGGGCGAGGGCTTCGCGATCGGCATCCGGGAGACGGGCGAAGCAGGCGGCGTCGTTGGCATCGGCCAGCGCGGCGAGGCGGGGCACGAAGGCGGCAGCCTGGTGGGTCAAGGCGAGGGTCTGGGCGCGGGCGTCCTCGGGGTTCGCTGCGCGGGCGATCAGCCCCTTGGCGATCAGCCGGTCGGCGAGCTTGGTCACCGCACCGCGGGTCAGGCCCATGCGGTCGGCGAGGCGGCTTGGCGCCATGGGCGCCTGGCCGAACAACACGCGCATCATCGCCCATTCGGCGACGGTGACGTCCTCGGCTGCGAGGCGGCGGGCGAAGGCGTGCGAAACGTGGTTCGACACCTGGCGCAGCCAGTAGCCGAGATGGTCGGTGAGGTCGGGAACAGTCATCGTTCAGGGCTCATTGTTGACTGGGAAACTAACGTGAAGAAGTTTCCTAGTCAACTAGAATGCGATTGCCGTGAGCGACCTGACGAAGGGGCGGAGCCGGGACATCGCCGCGAGGGGCCTACGGTCGCCACGCGCGATGATACGGGTGGTTCTGCCGGATCGCCTGCGCGCGATAGAGCTGCTCCGCCAGCATCCCGCGCACGAGGAAATGCGGCCAGGTCATCGGTCCCAGCGCGATGCGGTGCTGCGCGCGGGCGGTGACGGCGGGATCGAGCCCCTCCGCCCCGCCGATCAGGAAGCAGGCGGTGCGCCCTGCCTCCTCCCCACGCGCCAGCAGGGCGGCGAAGGCCTCGCTGTCGGGCTGTTCGCCGCCGAGGTCGAGCGCCACCGCCATGGCATCCGCGGGGAGGGCGGCGAGCAGTGCCGCCCCCTCGCGCCTCCGCACCTCAGCCGCGGAGCCGCGGGCCTCGGGGATTTCCGTTACCTCGGGCGGCGGGCGCAGCCGGGCGGCGTAATGCGCGTAGAGCGCCGCCTCCGGCCCTGCCTTCATGCGCCCGACCGCGAGGATCCTAACCGGGCGTGGCGTTGGAAGCCCCCGGGCTCTCGGGGCCCCACATGCGCTCGATCCGGTAAAGTTCGCGCGCATCCGGTCGGAACAAGTGGATCACCAGATCCCCGGCGTCGATCAGCACCCAGTCCGGCGATGCCTGGACGGAATCGCGGCGCAGATGCAGGCCGACCTTGGCGAATGCTTCGTCGAGATGCTGGGCCATGGCCTGGAGCTGGCGCTCGACCTGGCCGGTCGCGACGATCAGGCGATCGGCGTAATCGGCACGTCCGGTGACATCGAGCAGCACGATGTTCTCGGCCTTGTCGTCCTCGAGCGACTTCATCGCCGCCTCGACGATCAGCGTCAGGCGATCGGGGGAAAGCTTCTCCCGCTTGCCACTGCGCTTCGGGCGCGGAGCAGCGGGGGCCGCGCCATCGTCGGCGGCCTTCGAAGCCTTGGTCTTGGCCGTCGTCTTCGATGCTGCCCTGGTCTTCGACTCGGCCTCGGTCTTTGCCTTCGACGTCGTTGCCTTCGCCTTGGGCTTGGCATCGGCCTTCGCCTTCGGTGGTGCCTTGGCCTTCGGCTCGGCCTTGGCTTTCGTCGTCGCGGCCTTGGCCTTCGGCTCCGCCTTCGGCGTCGTCTTGACCTCGGTCTTGGCGGCCTTCTTCGATGGGGCCTCCGCCTTGGCTTTGGCCTTCACCTTGGGTTCGGCCTCGGCCTTCACCTTCGCGCTGGCCTTCTTCTTCGGCTCGACTTCTGCCTTCGCCTTGCCGGCGGGCTTCGTCTCGGTGGTCTTCGGCGTGCGGGCTATGGCCCCCTCCTCTCGCCCGTGCCCCGCTTCCGATCGTGCTTGTCGGATCGCGGTGGCGGATGCGGCGTGCTCTCGCGCCGGAACCAAGCACCAAGCGGCGTGCGGCGCAAAGGATTCCGCCAGCAACGCCCCCGGCGACCGCCGATGGCGGCGCAGGACCTGCGCCGCGCGGCTGGTCACGGCCCGTCGCGTCCAGGCCGGCCGCGGCAGCACCGCGAGCCCCACATGTTGCGCGATGTCGCGCCACCGCTTCCAGCGCGGCAGCTGCACCAGATTGTCGGCGCCGATCACGAAGACGAAACGAGAGCAGCGAAAACGGCGGCGCAGCGCCGCCAGCGTATCCGCCGTGAATCGCGTGCCGAGCGTGCGTTCCAGGTCTGTCGCGATGATCCGACGTCCATCGGCGATCCGCCGCGCGGAGGCCAGCCGTTCCGCCAGCGGCGCCATGCCCGCCACCGGCTTCAGCGGATTGCCCGGCGAGACAAGCAGCCAGACCTCGTCGAGCTTCAGCGCGCGGCGCGCGACCTCCGCGACATGCCGGTGCCCCGCATGCGCCGGGTTGAACGATCCGCCGAGCAGCCCGATCCGTCGCCGGCGCTCATCACCGAATCGGCCCGGTGTCACCGCGTTCGGACACTCACGCTGACCGGCTGCGCCACCAGCCCGTCATAGCGCACGGTGTAGGTGCGCCCCGGTTCCAGCGGCAGGGTCGGCGAGTAGCCGGCGACCGAGATGACCTGTCCCGGTTCGAGCTGCCGCCCGGCACGCGCCAGATCCTCGATGAGAAAGGCCACCACATCGAGCGGATGGCCGAGCGCCGCGCTGCCCTGGGCGCGGGCGCGTTCCTGCCCGCGGTCATCCACCATCGTCACGGTCATCGAACCCAGCCGGTCGACGAAATCCTGCGTCGCTTCCACGGGAATCGGCTCCCCCACCACGCCGAGCCGCGCGCCGACATTGATCGCGAGCAGGTTCGGCCCGTCGAAGCCGCCGGACAGCACCAGGTCCGGCAGCTCGATGTACGGGATCACCGCGTCGAGATGGCGCAGAATCTCCAGCCGGTCGCGCCCTGCCTGGTTGATGCCGGCATCGCGCACGCGCACCAGGAAATCGCTTTCGATCACGGGTACGGCGCCGAAGCGGGCCGGGACGGTCGCGCCGTCACGGAGGCTGACGCTGCTTTCCATCAGCACGCCGCGCACCGGATGGCTCACGCCGAAGCGCTGCTGCACGGGCGCGCTGGTAAGCCCCACCTTGTAGCCGACCGGGCGCCCCCAGGATTCGCGCAGCACCGACACCATGAGGTTCTGCGCGCAGAAGCCGTCGGCCAGCGAGGTCATGCCGGTGAAGGCCGGGCTCGGCCGGTTGTCGAGCAGCGCCTCGGCAACGCGGCCGACCGCCGCCGCATCGGGGCAATCGGCCTGGGCGGCGACGGGCAGGGCGAGCAGGCCGGTGAGCAGCAACAGGCGGCGCATCGTGTCGTTCCTCCGAGGGGCGGCGATGCTAGCGGCGGCGTGGCCCACCGGGGAAGGCCGCCTCAGCGGAAGTTCACCACGACGGCGCCGAGGCCCTCGACCGAGAGGCGCCAGGTCTCGCCCGGTCGCGGCGCCACCGGGGCGGCCGGGCCGAGCAGCGCCACGGTCTCGTCCGCGCGCAACGGGCGACCCTCGGCGGCGAGGCTGCGCGCCAGCGCCTGCAGCAGCTCGGCCGGCGGCGAGGCAAGGCCGAGCACCCCGGCCAGCACGCTGCCATCGGCCTGGAGGGTCGCCGAAGGGACCTGGGCCGGGGCGGCCAGGCGCGTGGCGGGGCCCACCACGCCGAGCCGCAGGCCGAGATTGCCAGCAACGCGGGCGACCGGCCCGTCACCCGGGGTCGCCGCAAGATCGAGCAGGGCGAGATACGGGCTCACCGCCTCCACCTGCCCGCCGGCGCCGATATGGAGCAGCAGGCCCGGGGCGATGGCCGGCCGCGCGGCGTAGCGCGCCTCGATTGTGGCACCGGACCGCTCACGGAGCGTCGCGAAGTACAGCAGGCCGCGCAATGGCGGCGTCGCCCCGGCCGCGATCGCATAGCCGGAGACGTCGCCCCAGGGTTGCGCCAGCAGGGCAACCAACCGGTCCTGTGCGCAGAGCGCCTCGGCCTCATCGGTCACCCCGAACGGGGCGGGCGTGCCGCGCTCGATCAGTGCCGCAGCGAAGCGGGCGACGGTCGCGACGTCAGGGCAGGCGGCGCGGGCGGGCGCCGCCGCGGCCAAGGCCAGCAGCAGCGTCGCCGCGCCCCGGGTCATGGCCGCGTCTGCCCCGTGCCGATGACGTGATAGCGGTAGGTGCAGAGCTGTTCGAGCCCGACCGGCCCGCGCGCATGCATCCGGCCCGTGGCGATGCCGATCTCAGCGCCGAAGCCGAATTCGAAGCCGTCGCAGAACTGTGTCGACGCGTTCCACATGCCGACAGCGGAATCGAGCCCGTCGAGGAACTCGCGCGCCGCGGCGTCGTCCTGCGTGACGATCGCCTCCGTGTGTTCGGAGCCGTAGCGGCGGATGTGGGCGAGGGCCTCCGCAACGCCGTCGACGACCTTCACCGACAGGATGGCGTCGAGCCACTCGGTGGCGAAGTCCTGTTCCGTCGCGGCGGGTAGGTCGCCGACGATCGCCCGCGCGCGGTCGTCGGCGCGGAACTCGCAGCCAAGCGCACGAAGATCGTCGACCAGCAGTGGCAGCAGCACTGATGCGACGGCGGCATCGATCAGCAGCGTCTCGGTCGACCCGCAGACACCCGTGCGGCGCATCTTCGCATTCACCAGCAGGCTGCGTGCCATGTCGGGATCCGCAGCCGCGTGGACGTAGGTGTGGCAGAGCCCCTCCGCATGGGCGAGGACCGGCACGCGCGCCTCCTCCATCACCCGCGTGACCAAGCCCTTGCCGCCGCGCGGCACGATCAGGTCGATCAGGCCCGATGCGCGCAGCATCGCGCCGACGAACGCACGGTCGGCGGTCGGGGCGATCTGGATCGCGGCCTCCGGCAGGCCGGCGGCGCGGAGGCCCTCGATGAGGCAGGCGTGGATCGCCGCGGCCGAGCGCGTGCTTTCCGACCCGCCACGCAGAATCACGGCATTGCCAGATTTCAGGCAGAGCACCGCGGCATCCGCCGTCACGTTGGGCCGGCTCTCGAAGATCATGCCGATGACCCCGAGAGGCTGCGCAACGCGGCGGATGACAAGGCCGTTCGGCCGCGTCCACTCCGCGAGAATGCGGCCGACGGGGTCGGGGAGGGCGACGACGTCCTCGATGCCGGCGGCTATCGCCTCGATGCGCGAAGGGGTCAGCGTCAGCCGGTCGCGGAAGGCGGCGGTGAGATCGGGCGCGTTGTCGAGATCCGCCGCATTGGCGGCAAGGATCGCGGCCGCGTTCCGGCGGAGGGCGGCGGCGGCTTCACGCAGGGCGAGATCCTTCACCGGCGCCGGGGCACGCGCGACGACGGCAGCGGCCTCGCGCGCGGCGCGGGCGGCGGTGTCGAGAAGGCGGGCAGCGTCCTGGGTGATGGCGTTCACGGTGTGGTCCTCCGAAGGCGGAGGCTTATCGCGGGACGGGGTTCCGGGGGAAGGGTGCTCTCACGCGCGATACGCGACCCAGCCCCGAAAGGTCAGCGCGGCATAGAACAGGCTGACGCCGACAAAGCCGGCCGCCCGGAGCAGCGCCTCATCCTGCTCAGGCGGGAGCACCGGCAGCCGGGTGCCGATCGCCTCGGCTGCCGCTTCCGCTTTGTCACGCGGAATGCCTGAGGCCGTGGCGAAGGCTGCGTAGCGCGACAGCCAGATATCCTTCTCGCCCGGTTCCTGCGGGAAGCTGTGATGAGCGACGACCAGCGGCGCGCCGGGTTTCAGGCGCTTCCACAGTTCTCCCAGGGTGCGTGCGCGGTCCTCCGCCGGGATGAAGTGCAGTGTCAGCAGGCACGTCGCGGCATCGAAGGGGCCAGGCGGCGCGGCGTCGATCGTTCCTTCGCGGAGATCGGCCCGCGACGCGAGCGGACCGAGCGTGCGCGTCGCCAGGGCCAGCATCTCGGCCAACGGATCCACCCCGAGGAGCCGCCAGCCGGGACGGGCCTCCGCGAAGACCTTCATCTCCAGCCCGCCGCCCGCGCCGAGCACGAGGAGGTTAGCGTCCTCCCCGACCCGTTCGTTGATGAGCTGCAGCGTCATCCGCTGAAGGTCAGCGAAGCCCGGCACGAGCTTCGGAGGATTCTCCGCGTAGCGGGCGACGGTGTCAGGATCGGAAAAGAACGACACCGATGCCTCCTACGCGGCCAGCACCGCGACGAGATTCATGCGCTGCGTTGGCACCCCATCACTCGATGCGGATGCCGCTGTCGCGGATGATCGGCGCCCAGCGCTCGCGCTCGCGCGTCCAGGCGGTGGCGAATTCCTGCGGCGTGGTGGGCATGGGCTCCAGCCCGTTCCGGTTCAGCGTCGCGACCACCTCCTCATCACGCAGCGCCGTGTTCATCGCCTGCGACAGCCGCGTCACGGCACCATCGGGCGTGCCGCGCGGCGCGAGCACCGCGTACCAGGAGGCAACATCGAAATCCGGGACGCCGCCTTCCTGCACGGTCGGAATGTCCGGCAGCAGCCGCGACCGGCGCGAGGTCGGCACCGCGAGCGCCCGCAGCTTGCCGCTCTCGACATGCGCAAGAACCGATGGCGCGGTGGCGAAGGAGTAGTCGATGCGACCGGAGATGAGATCGGTCGCGACCAGCGCGCCGCCGCGATAGGAGACCGGCACCGTCTCGATGCCGGCGAGCCGGTCGAGCAGCAGGCCGGCGAGCTGCGGCGATCCGCCGATGCCGCTGTGCCCCCAGGACAGCGAGCCCGGCGCGCGCTTCGCCGCCGCGACGAGATCGCCGACGCTGCGCCATGGCCGCTCGGCCGGCACGACGAGGATGTTGAAGGCATCCACGGCAATCGACACGGGCACGAGATCGCGCTGCGGATCAACCGGCATCCGCATGACCATCGGGTTGATGATCAGCGTGCCGATCGTGCCCAAGACCACCGTATGGCCATCCGCCGCCGAGCGCGCGACGGTCTCCAGCGCGATGTTGCCGCCGGCACCCGCACGGTTCTCGACGACGACGGGCTGGCCAAGCACATCCCCCATCTTCGGTGCGAAGGCGCGCGCGGCGATATCCGTCGCGCCGCCGGGCGTATAGCCGACGACGAAGCGGACGGGGCGGTCCGGAAAGCTCCCCTGTGCGAGCGCCGGGACCGCAAGCGGTGCCGTTGCAGCAACGAGAAGCGTGCGACGAGAGATGCGTTCGATCATGGATGTCCGTCCCGGCCGATCAAGTTCTTCTGACGCATTTTCGCATGGTGACGCTTTCCGACAAGTCACCATTCGCCGGATGCATGGCGGTGATAACCGAGGCGGGTTGGGAAGAGGGCGGCCGACTGCCCACTTCAGTCGGTGAAGTGATGACCGGACGGATCTCGGACGCATCACGACATTTGCTCAAGGAGCACATCATGAACCGCAACATCATCCGCATCGCTGCTGCCGCCGTGCTGGGCCTGGGCGTCGTGCAGGGCGCGATCGCGGCGCCGTCGCAGGATGCGGCGAATTCATACACCAATGGCACGCTGCGTGGCGGCAACGCCTATGTCGGTGGCAGCGGCGAGAATGAATCCGTCGCCTATGCCGGCACGCGTCCGCAGGGCGTGACCGCCGCGCCTGCGCGCATCACCGGCAGCGGCGAGAACATCTCGGTTGAACTGCCGGCGCCCACCTTCTCGGCGCCGAGCGCCTGGGTCGCGGTGATTGACGGGAGCGGCGAGAACCAGTCGGTGCGTTACGTACCGCGGGGCTGAGGCCCTCAGGCCAGGACGAGATCGTCCCGGTGGATGATCTCGTCCCGGCCGCGCCAGCCGAGCAGTGATTCGAGTTCCTCGCTGCGATGGCCGGCGATCAGGCGCGCGGCCTCGGCATCATAGGCCGAGAGGCCGCGCGCCACTTCGCGCCCGCCCTCATCGCGCACGCTGATCGGGTCACCGCGCGAGAAATCGCCTTCCACGCTGCGCACGCCGGCCGGCAGCAGCGAGGAGCCGCGCTGCAGCGCGCGTGCGGCACCCGCATCCACGACGAGTGCGCCAAGCGGGGCCAGGCTGCCGGCGATCCAGCGCTTACGCGCGGTTCGGCCTTCCGGTGCCGGCAGGAACCAGGTGCAACGCGCGCCATCGACCAGTGCTGCCAGCGGGTTGTCGCGCTGGCCAAGTGCGATTGCCATCGCGCAACCCGCGCCTGTCGCGATGCGCGCGGCGATGAGCTTGGTGCGCATGCCCCCGGAGGAGTAGCCGGGGGGCGGGTCCCCGCCCATCGCCATGATCTCGTCGGTGATCCGTTCGACAGCCGGGATATGCGCGGCCGCAGCGTCCTTGCGCGGGTCGGCGGTGTAGAGGCCATCGATGTCCGACAGCAGCACCAGCGCATCGGCGCTGATCATCTCCGCGACGCGGGCGGCGAGGCGGTCATTGTCGCCGAACCGGATCTCGGCGGTCGCGACCGTGTCGTTCTCGTTGATCACCGGCACGCAGCCAAGCTGAAGCAGGGTGCTGATCGTCGCGCGCGCGTTCAAATAGCGCCGGCGGTCTTCCGAATCCTCGAGCGTTAGCAGGAGCTGAGCGGCATTCATGCGATGCGCGGACAGCGCTTCCTGCCAGGCGCCGGCGAGGCGGATCTGGCCGACGGCGGCGGCGGCCTGCTTCTCCTCGAGCCGCAGTGCGCGGCGCGTCAGCCCGAGGGCGCGGCGTGCCAGGGAGATGGCGCCGGAGGAGACGAGCACGACCTCCGCCCCGCGTGCGCGCAGTGCGGCGACGTCGGCGGCGACCGAGGCGAGCCAGGCGCTGCGCGGCGCCGCCGTCTCGCTGTCCACCACCAGGGCGGAGCCGATCTTGACGACGATGCGCTTAGCGCTGGCGAGGGAGGGAGCGGCCGAGTCTGACATGGCGCGCGGCCTGTAGCATGCGGGACGGCGCGCCTGAAGGCCGGGACGGACGACATGGTCCTGTTGCTTGTCAGGGCGGCCGCTGGGTCTATGGTCCCTTCGCCAGCAGGCACATTGGGAGCACCACGGCATGGCCGACCTGATCATCATCGCCTACCCCGACCTTGCGACGGCCGAGGCGGCACGCGCGAAGCTGATGCAGCTTCAGAAGGAGTACCTGGTCGAGCTCGGCGACGCCGTCGTCGCGGAACGCCAGGCCGATGGGTCGGTGAAGCTGCATCAGCTGATCAACACCACCGCGGCCGGCGCGGCGGGGGGCGCGCTGTGGGGCACGCTGATCGGGATGCTGTTCCTGAATCCGCTGCTTGGCGCGGCGGCCGGTGCGGCCGGCGGCGCGTTGAGCGGCTACCTGACCGATGTCGGCATCGACGACAAGTTCCTCAAGGAAGCCGGCGAGGCGCTGACGCCGGGCCAGGCGGCGCTGTGCGTGCTGGTGCGGAAGGTGACGGCCGACAAGGTGGTGCCGGAGATGGCGCATTTCGGGGGGACCGTGCTGCGCACGAACCTCACGAGCGAGCAGGAGACGAAGCTGCGCGAAGCGCTGCGGGCCGGGTGAGGGCAGAATCCAAAGGCCCTTCGGCCTTTGGAGGGGAGAGTCGGAGAGGGGCGGCGCCCCTCTCGGTCCACCGAGCAGGCTACGGCAGCGCCTCGGCTTCCGCGAGCCGCCGTGCGTGGATCGTGTCGGCCAGCGCACGCAAGGCTTCCGGCACGCTGTCTCCGGTTGCGCCGCTGATTACCAGGACCCTGCCGCCACTGGCGCGTTCCAGCGCCTTCACCCGCGAGGCGCGAGCCTGCGGCGTCATCGCATCCGCCTTGTTCAGCGCGACGATCTCCGGCTTCTCCGCCAGGCCGTGACCGTAGCCGGCGAGTTCGGCGCGGATGGTGCGATAGGCGCCGGCGGGGTCGGCCTGGGTGCCGTCGATCAGGTGCAGCAGCACCGCGCAGCGCTCGACATGGCCCAGGAAGCGATCGCCGAGTCCCGCACCTTCATGCGCCCCTTCGATCAGGCCGGGGATGTCGGCGATGACAAATTCCTCGGTCGCATTCAGCCGCACCACGCCAAGCTGCGGGTGCAGCGTGGTGAAGGGATAGTCGGCGATCTTCGGCTTCGCGGCCGAGACGGCGGCGAGAAAGGTGGACTTGCCGGCGTTGGGCAGGCCGACCAGGCCCGCATCGGCGATCAGCTTCAGGCGCAGCCAGATCCAGCGCTCCTCGCCCGGCCAGCCCTTATCGGCGCGACGCGGAGCGCGGTTGGTGCTGGTCTTGTAGTTCGCATTGCCGAAGCCGCCATCGCCGCCGCGCGCGATCACGATGCGCTTGCCCGGCTCATCGAGGTCGGCGAGCAGCGTTTCCTTGTCCTCGGCGAGGATCTGGGTGCCGACCGGCACCTTCAGGATCACGTCATCCGAGCCGGCCCCGGTGCGGTCGGAACCGGCGCCGTTGCCGCCTTTGCGCGACTTGAAATGCTGCGTGTAGCGGTAGTCGATCAGGGTGTTGAGGCCGTCGACCGCCTCAGCGACGACGTCGCCGCCTTTTCCGCCGTTGCCGCCGTCGGGACCGCCGAACTCGATGAACTTCTCACGCCGAAATGCGACGACGCCATCGCCGCCGTCACCGGCCTTCACCCAGACCTTGGCTTCATCGAGGAATTTCATGGATCGAGGTGCCTGAAATGCGAACGGGGGCCTGTGGCCCCCGTTGAGACGACGGCGCGCGGCGCGTCGTTACTCGGCGGCCTGGGCTTCCGGCACGACCGTGACGTGCACGCGGCCTTCGGCGCGGCGGACGAACTGCACGCGGCCCGTGACGGCGGCGTGCAGCGAGTGCTGACGGCCGGCATAGACATTCTCGCCCGGGATCATCTTCGTACCGCGCTGGGTTACGATGACGGAACCGGCATTCACGGCCTGGCCGCCGAACAGCTTCACCCCGAGGCGCTTGCCTGCGGAATCGCGACCGTTGCGGGACGAGCCGCCTGCCTTCTTGTGAGCCATGGGTTTGTGCTCCTTACGCCGCGGAGATGGCGGCGATCTTCAGCACCGTCTGGTGCTGGCGATGGCCGTTCTTGCGCCGGCTGTTTTGGCGGCGGCGCTTCTTGAAGATGATGACCTTGTCGCCGCGGGACTGCTCGACAACGGTCGCGGTGACGGTCGCGCCCGGCACGGTCGGCGCGCCGACGGTCAGACCGGCCTCACCGCCCAGCAGCAGCACGTCATGGAAGGTCACGGTGGAGCCGGGCTCGGCCTCCAGCTTCTCGACGGAAAGCACGGCGTCGGGGGTGACGCGGTACTGCTTGCCGCCGGTGCGGATCACTGCATAGGTCATGGGTCGCCCCGGACTCTTTCTAAACTGTGGGTTTCCGGGCCTCCGCCCAAAAACGACCGTCGGCGGCGCCGAGGCGCCTCCGTGGGAGCGGGGCGTATAGCGCCGACGTTGGGCGGACGTCAACGGCCAGGGGGCGTTGCGTCGCGCGAGGGAGATGATTATACGGCGGGACCCCTCGACCAGGGAACCTTTCGCCGGCAATGGCCGGCGCGTGCGGAGAGGTGCCGGAGTGGTCGAACGGGTCGGTCTCGAAAACCGAAGTACGGGCAACTGTACCGTGGGTTCGAATCCCACCCTCTCCGCCAGAACCCCTGGAAATCCGCCATTCTTTGTCCTCGCTGGGCGCAAAAAGCCCCGGACATCTGCCAGTCTTCGTCCGCCGTCGAACGTGGTTGAACGGCCGCGACCGGGTCGGTATGGATGGGTTGGCGGATGGGTTGACGGTGGATGGGTTGCCGCTGGGGCAATGCTGCCGCCGAAAGCGGACCGAGCGGGCGCTGGAAGCCCCACTCATCCTCACCGTCCGCCAGGGGGCTTTGGAGACCCCGGGGCATGGCTGAAGGCACGAAGCTCGCGCCCAACGAGGCGCGCAAGGGGGCGGTCACCGCCATCTCGATTGCGGCATTGGCGAAGGGCGCCGCTCCCGGCCTCTACGGCGCCGGCGACTCACTATACCTGCAAAAGACGGCTGCCGGCGGCGCGTCGTGGCTGTTCCGTTTCCGCTGGCATGGGCGTCGGTGCGACATGGGCCTGGGGCGCTACGATGCAAAGGGCAAGGATGGCGTGACGCTGGCTCAGGCGCGCCGGGCGGTCGATGACGCTAAGGCCTCAGTCCGCGGCGGTCGCAACCCTATCGTCGAACGCCGCGCGGCAAGGGCCGATCTCGCCGCGGAAGCGTGTTCGGGGCAGGCCAGGGGCGCCGATTCCGCGATAACGTTCCAATCGGTTGCCGAGGCGTACATTAAGCGCCACGAGCCAGGTTGGAAAAGTGCCAAGCATGGGGCGCAGTGGGCGGCGACCCTGTCGGCCTACGCTTACCCCTTGATCGGGGCAACGCATCCCGCCGAAGTGACGGTGCAAGACGTCGTAACCATCCTCAACCCAATTTGGACGAAAAAGCCCGAAACGGCGGCCAGGGTGCGCGGTCGCATCGAGGCGGTTCTGGATGCCGCTAAGGTTCAAGGTATGCGCAGCGGTGAGAATGCCGCCGCATGGAAGGGCAATCTTGCGCTGCTGATGCCAAAGCGCTCGAACGTCAGAGCGGTCGAGCACCATCCAGCCCTGCCTTGGGAGCAGGCGCCCTCGTTCATGGCTGCACTGGCCAAGAAGTCCGGAATGGCCGCCCAGGCCCTACAATTCGCTATTCTGACTGCCGCCCGGAGCGGGGAGGTGCGCGGCGCGACCTGGGGCGAGATCGACATGGCTGCCAAAATCTGGACCATTCCAGGCAAGCGGATGAAGGGCGGCAGGGAGCACCGTGTTCCCCTTGCTGCCGGGGCGACGACCATTCTCCACGGACTGCGCGCGGAATTCGCTGACGCGCCTGCCGGCGACGCTCTGCTGTTCCCCGCCCCCCGATCCCGCGGTGCGCTAAGTGACATGGCGCTCACCGTCTTACTGCGGAAAATGGAGAAGCCCGGCACCAAGGTCACTTGGACTGACGAGTCGGGGCAGACCATCACGGCTCACGGGTTTCGCAGCTCGTTCCGCGATTGGGCGGCCGAGGCAACTCATCATCCGCGGGAGGTCATTGAGCATGCTTTGGCGCATCGGTTACGTGACAAGACTGAAGCCGCGTACGCCCGACGCACGCTGCTGCAGAAGCGTGCCGTCCTTATGGCGGACTGGTCGGCGTTCCTGCTTCCCGACGCTGACTGCACTGTAGTCAGCCTCCCGGCGGGATCGGCATGATGAACCGGTCTCTATGGCACGCGGCGTGGAAGCGCGCGAAACAGTCCGATTGCGACTGTTACGAGCGCGCCATCCGCGGTGACCCCGATTTTTCGGTCCTCGGCACGAAACACATGATCCTTCAGAGCCTGATGTCGGCGCTGCGCGCGGGCGAGGTCCGGTGCTCCGGCCTGCTGCATGAAGACGCATTAGAGGCGGAGCCGGTACCGCCTCGCTGGTGGGAGAAAATGGCGTTGATCTCGGAAGACCGGGCCAAGGGCGGAGGCCGCGAAGTTACCGCGCTTCGCATCCTGGACGATGTGATCACGGCGGGGCCATCGGAACCAGCGGACGTGCCGCGAGGGCCTACTGAGCACTCGAGAAAGAATGCTGGTCCGGGGGAACCTCTCCGCGCTTATCTGGCCTCCCTTCACCCCAGCCACAAGATTCCGTCCGACCGCGCCTGTTGGCGCGTGTTGAACGGCAGCATGCCAAGGCGTTTGATGCGGAAGATGCTGGCTCACCTCCGAACGGGCAGGGGTTTCGGTCCTTGAGCGAGGGCGCGCCGCTGAGGTGCGCCGGAATGCGCCGCGCCGTGATACTTGTGGCGCGGACCCCTGAAACGCCGGGTTTCTTAGGTTTTCCATGCGCCGAACGGTGCGCCGCAAGAGCGTATCGGCGCAGTGGACGGCGCAGTCAGTATGGTAAAAATGGGGACCTCCTGAACGAGGAGGTGTCGAGTGAAGACGAAGCAGAAGGACGGCCGCAGAACCGCTGGCGCTGCCCTTCGCCCGGCGTACATGTGCATAGATGATTGGGTCGCGTTCAGCGGCACCGGTCGGACTGTCGCGTACGAACACATCACGAGTGGGAAGATCGGCTCCATCCTAGTTGGCCGACGCCGGCTGATCGATGTCGAGTCCGGGCTGGCGTTTCTCGCGTCGCTGGCGGTTGCGCCGTGCCCGGAAGGCACCACCTCGCAGCCTGGCGCGGGGCAACCGGGCGACGATGGCGGCCCACCTATGAAGCGCCCTCGCGGGCGTCCGCGGAAGTTTCCGCCCGCGGGAGAGCCGCCCGTAAAGCTGCCGCGCGGTCGTCCGCGGAAGCCGCGACCCAGCATCTTCGGCGAGCCGTGGGAGAGGGCGTCGTGAGCGCCGCGGAGAGCGTCTCCGATCTGCGAAGGCAGGTCGAGAACGCCGTCGCGCGGCACGCGCTGGCCGTAGTCGTCGCGCGCGATCCGGAGGCCGGCACCGTGCTGGTCGATGACAACGATCGGAGACGACCAATCATCGCGGTGATGGAGGGTCGCGTGGAGGCGACGCTCGGCATCACGACTGTGCAGCGGCGTTGCGCCACCGGGCGCGCCGGCCGTGAGGGCGCCGAAGGATGAGTTATCGCGAGCCCGCGGCAGAGTGCACGCTCGTGCACGGAGAACCTGCTGCGTCCGGCGATAAGGGCGATTGCACGAAAGGGATTCTCCATGAGCACCGGTCCGCTCGATAACCTAAGCTGCGACGAGCGACGCTCACGCGCTGCCTCACCCTAATCCTTCGTCGCTGGCGGAAGCCGGCAAAGCGAGAGAGCAGGGGAGGACTGATGCGATTCCTGGGGGAACGCCTCATCGTACTGCATCTCGCCTCCGGAGCGCCAGCGGCCCGTACGGAGCCGCTTCATGCAGGACAAGCTCGTCACGACCACCAACAGTGCCGAGGTTCATCACGGCACGCCGGAGCGCGCGCTGGATCTAGCCCTCGCGCTGGCGCGTTGGAACTTCGCCGTCTTTCCCCTATTCGCGGGCAAGCGCCCGGGAGCGGGTAGCCGCGGTCACCTCGATGCGAGCACTAATGCGGCGGCGATCCGCGGCCTCTGGCGCCGCTTCCCCGGTACGCTCGTAGGCTACGCGACGGGAGCGGCATCGGGCGTCGACGTGCTCGATGTGGACCTCGGCAAGCACCGGGCGGCGCGGTGGTGGTGGCATCGCTATTATGAGCACTTTGCATGTTACCGCGCCTATGTGACGCCCTCGGGTGGGCTGCACATCTGGTTGCGGCACGCGCTTGGCCTTCGATGTTCGCAGTCGAGGATCTTCACTGGCATCGACGTGCGTGCAGATGCGGGCTTCGCTGTAGCGTGGTGGCTGCATGGGTGCCCGCTCCACCAGCACGGCCGGCTCCTGCCATGGCCGTCTTGGTTGCTGTCGCAGGCGCGTCCGAGGGAACCGCTGCCGCTCCGGCCGCCTCTCAACAGGAGCCCATCGCCCGGCGCCGATGCTGATAATATTCTGAGCGCCCGAATCGCGGGGGTGCTTTCGGTGGTGTCAAAGGCGCCCGGGGGCGCGCGCAACAACACCGTTTATTGGGCGGCCTGCCGGTTTGCAGAGTTCGTTAAGGCGGGGCAGATCGGGCGCGCCGATGCCGAGCGCCTGCTGCTAGATGCGGCGCGGTCGATCGGGGTCGAGGTCGGCGAGGCACAACGCACAATCCGGTCTGCTTTCTGGCGCGGCGGCGTGTCGTGAAGGCGGCCGTTGCGCGGTTCGATTGGTCCAAGGATGATGCCCGACTGTTCCACGAGCAGGAGCAGAAGGCGCGTCGCGACCCAGCGGTGCATGTCATCCGCGATACGCCGTCGCGGTGGGTAGACGTGCCCTGGCGCGCGAGGTTCTTCTTCTCGACATTGTGCTGTTTCACGTCGTCGGTGGACCGCCCGCCCGAGAAGGGCAGGCCGGCCATCGCTGCCTGGACCTGCTTCCCCAGCATCCCGCGTTTGGTGCTCGCCAGCGGCGCCAGCAAGAATTTCGTCCGCGATGCGCGAGACGCTGCTCACAAATGGGGTCTGGTTTCGTGGGACTCGAAGGGTTGGCGCGGAACTTCTACGCTATACACGGTCCATTGGGAGGTTGCGGCCCGGTTCGCGGTCGAGGGCAAAGCTGAGCAGGACCGGCGCCTTGCGGGGGCGGCTGCGGCGGAACAGGCCAGGATGGCGAAGCGCAGACATCGCGCGCGCCGCACAACGGCGGTCGATCCTTCCGGCAGCGATCAATGGCCTGTCCCTCCCTCAGAAGGACTTCAGTCCCTCCCTCACAGGGACGGGAACCACAAAGAGGAACCGCCCAGCATTAGGGAGCACCTTCGTCCCTTTCAGGAAGGAGAGACACACTCACGCGCGCCGGTTGCGCGGCCCGGTCAAAGCCTTTTCGGTGCTCCGATACCGACCGGCAATTGCGCGACGCGCACAATCGAACCCGGTTCCGAGTCGCCCCTCGCATGGAGGGCGGCGCCATGAACGGCCCCAGCATCTCTGCGCAGATTGCACTGCCCGAGTCGGGGCGTTGAATCCTTCGCTAGGAGGTTGTGCCGCGAGCGGAGGCGGCGGGCTCGCACGCCCGTCGTGCTTGATGATGGCGCGGTCGGGCTCCGGGGGACCTTCCAATGCAACAGATCAGCATCGCGCCACCGAGGTCACGAAGGCGCTGTGGTGCCTGGGAATACCATGGCTATCTGGGCGTTTCGCGCGCGCCGCTTCGGGGGCGGAGGCACCGAAGCTGTCGGAACCAATCGTGGTGCCAAAGGAGTGCTCAATAGGGGTGTCGAGGCGCCGCCCAGTTGGGCGCGTCTAGCAGCAAATGTACCGCCAGCTCCTTCGGCTCTAGCGACAGTAGTATCTCGGCGGTCATTGGCGCGCTGGCGGGTCCTCATCCCGCGGCCGACTTCGGGCGGGCCCCTGTTTCGTAAGTTTTGCGGGCACGAATTATCGCCTTCGGGCGTGCGGTTTGGGGAAGGTTGCGGACGTCGGAGGTCCCCCCCCTCCAAGGTCGAGGCCGGGGGTTCGAATCCTTTTGCCCGCAGCGATGGGAACCCAGGGACGAAATTCTCGGGGGATCGGCCATTGTCCGGCCGTCGGCGCAAGGCGGCATTTCCCGGCCAAGTCGGGCATGGCCAAGCCTCGTAAGCGCCTCGCCGCGCAGCAGTCAGCAAAACGATGAGAGAGCGCAAAGAGGGCCGAAGATACGGGCGAAGAGGCGCTCAAGCCTGCTCCGCCCCCCTAAGCCCAGGCCAATAGTGACCATCCGGCGTCGGTCGCTTTCCAAATACCGCCTGGCCCACGCGAACGACGTTGGAACCCTCGGCAATCGCCTCCTCGAAATCGCCCGACATCCCCATCGAGAGTTCGATCACCCCCGGCTCGACCGCGTTTGCTTGATCCCGCAAGCGCCGCAACAGCGCAAAGCACGGGCGGACCTTCGCCATGTCGCTGCAAAAGACCGCCAGAGTCATGAGGCCCCGCGGCTTCAGCCTGGGGAACCGTCGAAGCTCCTCAAGGAACGGCATCAGTGAGGCCGGATCCAGGCCGTACTTGGTTGCCTCGTTCGACGTGTTCACCTGAACATAGACATCCCCGTCGAGCGCTTCGCGTTCGAGGCGCGCATTTAAGACCTCGCCAAGCGCAAGCTATCGAGCGCGTGGAAGGTGCCGGCGAAGCGGGTCAGGTACTTCACCTTGTTGGTCTGCAGATCGCCGACGATGATCCAGTCGATCGGAAGGTCCATGAGGCTCTCCCGCTTGGACGTCGCCTCCTGGATCTTGTTCTCACCGAAGGCGCGGATGCCCGCGTCATAGGCCAGCCGCAGGATGTGGGCGGGGACAGTCTTCGTGATCGGCAGCAGGCGGACGTCCGCGCGATCGCGGCCCGCGCGGGCACATGCGGTCGCGATCCGCCCCTCCACTGCCGCGAGATTGGCACGGAACGCGCGCCGCGGGTCAGGACCAATCCGATCGATGCCAGCGCCCGACAAAGCAACCTCGGCGCCTGTCACAGGGTTCAGCCACGGCTCTCGGTCGTTCAAACGTATCTCCCGGACCGCCCGATGGTGTGCTTCGTCGTGACTATCCTTCAACCGGCCGGCCGCCGTGCCAGAGCGAGGCCCACGCCAAGCGCCACCATGCCAGCGCCAGATCCTTGCCGGAGGCGCCGGATCAGCACCGGGCTGGCCTTGGCGCCGTCGCGGATCCCGCTTGCCAGGAAGGCGACAACAATGTCGGCCAGCGTGTTGAGCAGCACCGAGACGAAGCCCAGCACGACGAACTGCACTGCTACGCTGCCCTGGGACGTGTCTACGAATTGCGGGATGAATGCCAGGAAGAAGGCCGCCGTCTTTGGGTTCAGCGCCTCGACCATGACGCCTTCGCGGAATGCGCGCCGCACGCCGACAGGTGGCGCTGCCGGCCCGCCGCTCAGAACGCTCGCGGCATCGCGTCGGGCGGCCTGGAAGGTGCGGACGCCGAGCCAAACGAGATAGGCAGCCCCGATCAGCTTCAGCGCGACGAACAGCTCCGCACTTGTAAGCACGATCGCGGAGACACCAAGGCTCCCCGCCAGGACATGCGCCATTCCGCCAAGGCCGGTGCCGAAGCTCGACGCCATACCTTCCCCTCGGCCGCCGGCGAGGGTGCGGGCGGCGACATAGAAGATCCCCGGACCCGGCGTGACAGCGAGGACGAGGGCTGCGGCGAAGAAGAGAGTAAACTGCGTCAAGTCCGGCATTGTGCGAAGCCTCTGTCGCAGGGCTGATCGATGATGGAAGACGTCACGCCGCGACGGTGTCGAGCATCCGCAACGCGGCGGCAATGCGCGCGTGGGTGTCGGTCGCCAGCGGCAGGATCGGGCGGGGCGGCGTCGCGCCACAGATGCCAAGGATGTCAGCGGCGGCATACATCACCCGCAGGCTGCCGAGCTCCTTGAACACCTCCCACAAGCCTTGGAACCTTGTGTTCCAGCGTGCCACTTCGGCAGCATCTCCCGCCTGGGCAGCGCGCAGCATCCGAAGGGCCGGCACCGGCAGCAGCCCGCCGACGACACTGTACCAGGCGTCGCCGCCCGCCAGGACGGCCTCCGCCGAGTGCCAGTCGCCGCTGTAGCCGATGGCGAAGTCGTCGGGGACCTTGTCGCGCAGAGCCTGGTGCCGAGCCCGTGCTTCCGAGGGTTGCGGCGCCGGGTTCTTGACGGCAGCGATACCAGGTACCGCCGAGAGGCGCTGGACGAGCGCATCGCTGAAGGTGAAATGCGTCGTCGAGGGATTGTTGTAGATGCACAACGGCAGCTTCGTCGCCCCGGCGACCGCGACGAAATGCTGGAACACCTCCTCCTCAGTCAGCGGGGTGTAGGACACTGGCGCGAGCAGAAGGCCATCCGCGCCCGCCGCCTCCGCATCTCGCGCCAGATCCTGCGCGTCGTCGGTCCGCAGAGCGCCTACTCCGACCAGGAGAGGCACGCGCCCGCCAAGGCAGCCAGCCGCCGCTTCAACGGTGCGGCGCCGCTCGGCGCGGTTCAGATAGGCGTAGGTGCCGGTGCTGCCGAGCACGCAGATCGAATCGACCTCCGCTTCGGCGAGCCGGCGAACGAGGTGTCCGACGCCGTGCGTATCGACACAGCCATGCGGGTCAGCCGGCGTGATGGGGAAGGCAGACAGGCCGCGAAACATCGATAGGGCGTCGGACATCGACAAAGCTCCAGGGGATTTGCCGGATCGAGTCTGCGTCGCCGAGGCCAACCCTACCCGCGCGAAAGATCGGGTACGACGTCCCTCGGTTCCACTCCTCGAAACGCCTAGACCCTGCGCAAAAACTGGATCAAAAGGAACGACCGGTTTCCGACGAAAATATAGGGCCAGTTAACCATGGCACCGGACGCGTCCGCGCCCGCCCGCATCACCCTTCGCATCTGCGAGGCCATCAAGGCGCAGATTGCCTCTGGCCATCTCAGCCCTGGCGCTCGGGTTCCCTCCACCCGCGCCCTCGCGGCGGAATGGGGTGTCTCACGAACAACGGTGACCGCCGCCTACGAGCAACTGATCGCAGAAGGCTATCTGGAAGCGCGGCAAGGCGCGCGCACCCAGGTCGCGCCGGGGCTCGGTCGCATCGCGGCTCCACCGGGCCCGGCCAGCCCCCCCCAGGTGGGCAGCCGTTTGTCGGCGTATGGGGAGCGGCTCGACGCCTACGACTTGCCCGCTGTGTCCGATCGTGGCGCGAAGGTCGCCGAGTTCCGATACGGCGACCTCGCTGCCGCTGACTTCCCCAAACTGGCCTGGAAGAAGGCGGTCAGCGTCGCCCTGCTGCGCCGGCACGGGCGCCTGCGTTACGGGGATCCCAGGGGTTCGGGCCGGCTACGCGAAGCGTTGCAGGGCTATCTGTGGCGGGCTCGCGGACTTCGATGCACGCCAGACCAGATCGTCATCGTGAATGGCTCGCAGCAGGGGCTGGATCTCTGCGCACGCCTGCTGGTGGATCCGGGCGACCGCGTCCTCATGGAGGACCCGGGCTACGCCCTCGCCCGGCAGATCTTCCACGCCGTCGGCGCCGATGTCGTGCCGGTCGCTGTGGACCGAGACGGTCTACGCACGGACGCTCTACCCGCGGCGCGGCTGGCCTACACCACGCCGTCGCACCAGTTTCCGCTCGGCGGGGTGCTCTCCGCTGGGCGTCGCCGGGAACTCCTTGCATGGGCGCAGCAGGCGGGCGGCCATGTGATCGAGGATGACTACGACAGCGAGTACCGCTTCGATATCGCTCCCATCCCGCCGCTGCAGGCGTTGGATGAGACTGGGCGCGTCATCTATGTCGGCACAGTCTCGAAGACGCTCTCGCCGACTCTACGACTGGGATACCTTGTCGTGCCACCGTCGCTGTCCGTCGCCTTCGCCAGGGCGAAGCGGCTGACCGACCGTCAATCGCCCAGCCTGGAACAGGAAGCGCTCGCAGAACTAATCGAGAGCGGCGCCTATGAACGGCATGTCCGCCGCGTTCGCCGCAGGAACGGCGAACGCCGCGCCGCCTTGCTCGCGGCGCTTGCCGGGACGGTCGGCGACGCGGTGACGGTGGTGGGCGCCGATGCCGGCCTGCACGTCGTCGCCTGGCTGAATACGGTGCCGAGGGCCGATGAGGCCCAGTTCATCTCGCGCGCGCAGGCGGTCGGGCTCGGCCTGTATCCCATCTCCCCGCTCTACGCATTGGACCAGGACCGCGCGCCGTCTGACAGCGCCGGCCTGGTGATGGGCTACGCGAGCCTGGACGAGCCGGCCATCAGGCGCGGCGTGCGCCTGCTCGGCGAGCTTCTCGCCGAATTCGCCTCCGATCATGGAAGCGGGCGTCAGCACGGCTGAGACGCTACAGCCGACATCAATTTCCGACACACATACACACATCAGTTCGCCTGCCTGCGACTGGTCCAGCCGTATTGCCGTGAAGTGGCACTGTCATAAGACCGGGTTGCGGAAGATCGTCACGTCGTTCCCCGAACGTGCCAGCCCGCGCCGGAGTACGCGCCAATCTGCACGGCAAGACAGCGGAACGCTGCACTGACCTGGTCCGATCACGTTGCAGGGAATCGATCATGCCGCAGTCATATGCCCGACGTGCCCTCCTTGGCGGCTTCGGCCTCGGCCTCGCGCTGGCCACGCCGGCCAGGGCCAATGACGATGCTTATCCAACGCGCCCCGTAAGGCTCGTCGTCGGCTTTCCGCCCGGTGGGCCGACCGACGTCATAGGCCGCATGATTGCCGGCAGCCTGTCGAAGGAACTCGGCGTTCCCGTCGTCATCGAGAATCTGGGCGGCGCCGGCGGGACCATCGGCGCGACCAATGTCGTGCGCAGCGCGCCCGACGGCTATTCGCTCCTTATGAGCGTCGAGGCGTCGCAGACGCGCGCGAGGGCACTGTACCCGGCCACCCGCTATGACCAGGTCACGAGCTTCACCTTCATTCGCAAGCTCGCCGTCCAACGCAACCTGCTGGTCGTGCATCCCGGCCTGCGGATCACCTCTGTCGCGGAGCTTATTGCTTATGCCCGCGCGCATCCCGGCGAGCTGAACTTTCCCGGCACGGTCGGCGCTTCCGGGCACATCGGTGGCACGATCTTCAACCGCCTGAACAGCACCGAGATGACATTCGTCAGCTACTCGGGCGGCAGTCGCCTGATGACCGACCTGATGACCGGCACGGTGCAGGTCGGCTTCTTCAGCGAGTCGACCGTAGCGGAAATGGTCCGCGCCGGGCGCGTCCGCGCTCTGGCCGTCGCTAGCCTCCGCCGCTCGCCCGCCTTTCCCGACCTGCCGACCATCGAGGAAGCCGGTGGCGGTCGAGTGGACGCCTCGCCATGGTTCGGTTTGGTCGGTCCGGCGGGCCTGCCGCCGGCGGTAACACGTCGCCTCGTCGAGGCGGCCGATAGGATGGCCGCGAGCGATGAATTCAGGGCGCAGCTTGAGACGATTGGTGCTTCTCCCATTGCTGACTCTACCCCTGAAACCTTTCGCCGGGATGTCGAGCAGGAGAGCACGATCTGGACCGCCTGGGCCGAAGAACATCGCGCGCAGCTGCAATAGGCCGCCGCACCGGATTCCCGGCGGCAAGCAAGGACCGGATAGGTACGGATGACGTTCTTCAGCCAGTACGACGCCCAATTGACGACGCACGAACAGGAACTGGTGCAGCGTGCCCGTGACTTCTGCGCGGGCGCATTCTCCAGCGAAGTCCACGACGCCCATCTTCGCGGCGAACCCTTCGCGCGCGAATGGATCGGCAAGTGGGCCGCTCTGGGCATGTTTGGCCTGCAGTCCAGGGTCGAGGATGGCGGCCACGGCGCGTCCTTCCTGTGCAAAGTCCGTGTCGCGCAGGAGATGGCGCGGCACGGCTTTGCGGCCGCCTTCTGCCTCAACAACCTCCAAGGTCAGGCGACGCGCATCTCGAAGCAAGGCTCTGAGGAACAGCGGCGGGCGTACCTGCAGCCGCTGATGACGGGCGCCATGCTGTCGGCACCGGCGATGACGGAGCCAGGCGGTGGCAGTGATCTCGGACCGTTGGCCACGACGGCACGCCGTGTCGACAGCGGGTGGTCGATCAGCGGGACCAAGGCCTGGATCACGAACGGCTGCATCGTCGATGCCATCACCCTGCTGGCTCGCGTGGAGGAAGACGGCGCGCTGGCGACGTTCTTCGTGCCGCTTGGCGACGGGGCTACCGCCCGGCGCCGCGAGATCGTCATGCCGGGCGCGCGATCCTTCCGGCTCGCGGAGATCGAGTTGCGCGACCATCGCGTACCGGACAGTGCCCTCATGAGCCAGCCCGGCGAGGCGCTGCGCGCTGCCATGGAGGGTGTAAATGCGGCGCGGGTCCACGTGGCGGCCATGGCGGTTGCAAGTCTCCACGCCGCGCTGTGTGAAGCGACACGCTACTGCGCCAACCGCCAAGCCTTCGGCAAGCCGCTTCTCGCGCATCAGGGCCTGCAATGGGAACTCGCTGAGGTGTCGGTCCGGCTGGAAGCGGCGAATGCGCTGGTGCTCAAAGCCGCGCAGCTCGTCAATGAACGTCTGTCCGCCGTGATTGCCGCTGCGCAGTGCAAGAAGTTCGCGGTCGACACCGCCATCTGGGGCATCGATCAGTGCATCCGGGCGATGGGTGCGACCGGTGCCAGCGGCACCCACCGGCTTGGGCAGCAACTCGCCGAAGTACGGCTCGCAGCCTTTGGCGATGGGACCAATGAAATGATGCTTGATCGGATCGGCCGCGGCCTTGCGAAGGACTACGCCGACGCGGTCGGGTACGATGAACGGGGTCAGCAGCCGTGAGGAACGTCGTCGTCGAATCAGCGGCAGCGGCGCTCGCCGGGCTGCGGGACGGCCACACGGTCATGGTCGGTGGCTTCGGCGGCGCGGGCATGCCGCGCGGCATCATCACGGCCGTCGCTGAGCTCGGCCTGCGCGATCTCACGCTGATCTCGAACAACGCGGGCGCGAGTGGCGATGACCTGTCGCTCTGGTTCCGCCAAGGCATGGTGCGCCGTATCATCTGCTCCTATCCGCGCAGCGCGAAGGACTTCGGCGCGCAGTATCGCGCCGGAACGGTCGAGCTCGAGCTCGTCCCCCAGGGAACCTTGGTCGAGCGCATCCGGGCAGGCGGCGCCGGTCTCGGTGGCTTCCTCAGCCCCGTGGGTGTCGGCACGGTGTTCGAGCAGGGCAAGCAGAAGATCGCGATCGGTGGCCGCGACTATCTGCTCGAATTGCCGCTGCGGGCGGACTTCACCTTCGTGAAGGGCAAGGTGGCGGACACGCTCGGCAACCTCACCTTCAACAAGGCGGCGCGAAACCACTGCATCGTCATGACGACCGCCGCCGACACCGTGGTGGCCGAGGTGGACCGGATCGTCGAGCCGGGCGAGCTCGATCCGGAGAGCATCGTCACGCCCTGCATTTTCGTTGACCGTGTGTTTGCGAGGTCGCCCGCATGAGCCCGCTCGATCGCGACGCGCTGGCGCGCCTGGTGGCGTCGCAGCTGCCGCACAATGCCTTCGTGAACCTCGGCATCGGGGCACCGACGCGCATCGCCAACTTCGTGCCGAACGAAGCGGGTGTGATCCTGCACAGTGAGAACGGCATCCTCAACATGGGCCCGGCGCCGGCGCCGGGCCAGGAGGATTGGGACCTGATCAACGCTGGGAAATCGCCGGTCACGGTCGCCGCTGGTGGTGCCTTCTTCGATTCCTCGCTGGCCTTCGCGATGATGCGCGGCGGGCATATCGACGTGGCCGTCCTGGGCGCCTTCCAAGTCTCTTCCGGCGGCGATATCGCCAATTGGAGTACCGGCCGGAACGACGGAGAGCCGCCCGGCATTGGCGGTGCCATCGACCTGGCGGTCGGCGCCAAGACCATCTGGGTGATG
The DNA here is from genome assembly GCF_018129025.1 of Neoroseomonas terrae. Taxonomy (GTDB): domain Bacteria; phylum Pseudomonadota; class Alphaproteobacteria; order Acetobacterales; family Acetobacteraceae; genus Neoroseomonas; species Neoroseomonas terrae. The sequence goes on from NZ_JAAEDI010000024.1 coordinate 29,544, forward strand.
ATGGACCATGTCGCGCGGGATGGATCGCCGCGCATCGTCGCGGAATGCACGCTGCCGCTGACCGCCGCCGGCGTGGTGTCGCGCGTCTTCACCGGCCTCGCTATCATCGAGGTGACGCCACAGGGGCTGGAGGCCTCGGCGCTGCGGGACGGCGCGAGCCTGGAGGCGGTGCAGGCCGCCACGGGCGCACCGGTGCGCCTCGCAGGACAGGTCGCCACTATCATGGCGGATGGCACGCTGACCGGCGCACACTGACGCGCGCCGATCAGGCCGCTGTCACGCGGCGTCGAGTTCGGGCGCCACCGGCACCACGATCCGACCACGCACCTGCCCCGCCAGCAGGCTATCCGCCGCCGCGATGGCATCGGCCAGCGCGACTTCCTGCGTCAGCCCGGCGAAGTGCCGCACATCGAGGTCGCGGGCCAGGCGCGACCAAGCCTCCAACCGATCCGGCTCCGGGCACATCACGCTGTCGATGCCGGCCAGCGTCACGCCGCGCAGGATGAATGGTGCAACTGTCGTCGGCACCGCCATGCCCCCGGCCAAGCCGCAGGCGGCGACCACGCCGCGATACCGCATGGCCGCGCAGACATTCGCCAGCACCTGCCCGCCAGCGACATCAACCGCGCCCGCCCAGCGTTCCTTCGCCAGCGGCTTACCCGGCGAGGTAAAGGCTGCGCGATCCATCACCTCCGCTGCGCCAAGCCGAGTCAGGTACTCCGCCTCAGCCGGCCGGCCGGTGACTGCCACCACGCGGTAGCCAAGCTTCGCGAGGAGAGCGACGGCGACGCTTCCCACGCCACCCGCGGCGCCGGTGACCAGGACTTCGCCCGCGCTTGGCTGCACGCCGTGCCGTTCCATGGCGAGGACGCAAAGCATCGCGGTGTAGCCCGCGGTGCCGATCGTCGCCGCCTGTCGCATCGTGAACGGTGCCTGGAGCGGGACCAGCCAATCCCCCTTCACGCGCGCCTTGCCGGCGAGCCCGCCCCAATGCGTTTCCCCGACGCCCCAGCCATTCAGCACGACGCGATCGCCCGCCTTCCAGGCCGGATCGTCGGAGTGCTCGACGATTCCTGCGAAGTCGATCCCGGGCACCATCGGGAAGCTGCGGACCACAGGGCCCTTGCCGGTGATGGCAAGCGCGTCCTTGTAGTTCAGCGTCGAGAAGGCGACCCGGATGGTGACGTCACCCGGCGGGAGCTGCGCATCGTCGATCTGCGTGAGGCGGGCCTGCGATCCGTCCGCGGTCTTCTCGATGAGGATGGCGTCGTACATCGGCGGCTCCTGGTCAGACATGTGATGGCTGGGGCGAGCTGGCGGGCGGGGCGTCAAAGGCCATCGAGGCCCTGGAAAAGATCGTCAAGCAGGTCGGCCGCATCCTCCAGCCCGGCAGAGAGGCGGATCAGATCCTCGCCAACCCCATCGGCGAGGTGCGCCTCCGGGTGGATCGACCGGCGAGCACGATTGAGGCTCGCCGGATGCATGATGAGCGATTCGGCATCGCCAAGGCTCACGGCGCGCCCAAACAGTGACAGCCGGTCCATCAGGCGGCGGGCTCCGTCAAATCCGGTATGCAGGCCGAACGCCAGCATGCCCGATCCGGCGGACATCTGCCGTCGCGCGATCGCGTGGCCGGGGTGCGACGGCAATTGCGGATAGCTGACCCAGCGCACCGCCGGATGCCCCTGTAGCATCGTGGCGATGGCTAGCGCGTTGTGCCCATGCCGCTCCATGCGCAGGGGAAGGGTCTTCAATCCGCGCAAGATCAGCGCGGCCGCCATCGGCGACATCGTGGCGCCAGTCAGGTAGCGGATGCCATGGCTGTGCAAGCGGGCGATTGTCGCCTTTCGGCCCATGACTGCGCCGCCCAACACGTCGCCGTGACCGCTGATGTATTTCGTCAGCGAATGCACAACGATGTCCGCCCCATGTTCGATCGGCCGCTGCAACGCGGGTGAAGCGAATGTGCTGTCCACCGCGACCTGGATGCCCCGGGCATTCGCGCGGGCGGCGATGGCTGCAATGTCGAGCACATCACTGAGCGGGTTCACCGGCGTCTCGAAGTAGACGAGCCTCGTTCGGTCGGTCGCGGCAGCATCGAGGTTGGACGGATCCGCCAGATCGACGGGAACGACCTTGATGCCGAAGCGCGGGAGTCCCGTCTCGGTCAGTGCCATCGTGTTCGTGTAAAGCGTGCGGTGCACGACGACCTCGTCGCCCTGCGACAGCAGCCCCAGCATCAGTGTGCCGATGGCTGCCATGCCGGTTGCGAGGGCGAGGCCGGCTTCGGCGCCTTCGAGATTCGCGAGGCGGGCCTCAAGAATGGCGGTGGTCGGGTTGTATTCGCGCGCGTAGAGCATGCCGCCCTGCGCCGCAGCCGCCTCATTCTCCGCGACGCTGTCGAAAGCATAGGTCGAGGTGAAATAGACCGGTGGCGCAACCGCGCCGTGGTGGTCGGAGGGATCGTAGGCGTGGTGGATCGCGCGCGTCGTGAAGCCGAGCGGCGCATTCGCACGCCGGCTGTTGGCGCCGGATGCCGGCGGTGAGGCGTGCTGCTTGGTCATCACTCGGCATCTCCACGCGGCAGGTCCAGGGAGCGGCTTCCTGGAGTCCGCCAACCAACCTATGGCCACGTCGAGGGTTCAAACACGGCCGGTTCTCGCGGATTTCGCCGGGCCAGTTCGACGAATCTGGCCGGACTGGTCCGGGCACATAGCCGCGAACTGGCCCACCACCCAGCGAGAGCCGCGCCCTAGACTACGGCAAGCATGGCCCCGGCACCGACCGAGCCTGCGCGCGGCCCGGACCCATCCCGATCGAGGTGTTGCTGCCATGAATGAAGCGCTGACCATCCCGACCGACGCCAAGTCCACCGCTTCGCCGGCCTGCACCTGGGCGGGCACGGTCGCGCATATGCACATCACGGCTCGCGCCTTCCTCCCGATGCGTCCGCAGGAGAGCATTGAACTTGTGGCAGGGCGCGGGATCGTCGGCGATCGGTACATGCTTGGCATCGAGCAGGGCTTCTATTCCGAGAAGCCCGAGGAAGGTCGCCAGGTCACGCTATTCGAGGCCGAGGTCCTGGACGCGATCCTGCGTGACTATAAGATCGAGCTATCGCCGGAAGAGCATCGCCGCAACATCACCACGCGAGGCGTTCCGCTGAATTGGCTCGTCGGACAGCGCTTTCGCATTGGATCCTGCCTCGTCGAAGCTACCCGGCTTTCGGTGCCGTGCCGTCACATCGAGGAGATCCTGGAGAAGCAGGTCTTTGACTCGATGGTCCACCGCTCCGGCCTCAACTGCAGAATCCTTGTCGGTGGCATCGTCCGGCTAGGCGACGAGATCCGGCCGGAGTAGCGGAGGCATGGCGCGGCACATCAGGCTGGTGGTGCGCAGGATCATTGCCGATGGGCCCGATACCCGTCGGCTCCTGCTGCAGGACCCCGACGGATGGCCGCTTCCGAAGTGGCGGGCCGGCGCGCATCTCGACCTACATGTGCCTGAGGTCGGTGCGCGCGCCTATAGCCTCTGCGGTGACACGGCCACCCAGGATTGCTGGGAGATTGCCGTGCGGCGCGAAGCCGGATCGCGCGGTGGAAGTGCTTGGGTGCATGATGTCCTGAACGAGGGCGACGTCGTCACCGTCAGCATGCCGCGGTGCACCTTCCCGATCGTTCTCGATTCTTCGCGGCATGTCATGGTTGCCGGCGGGATCGGCGTCACGCCCCTCCTCGCGATGGCGCACGAACTTGAGCGTCGTGGCGCCTTGTGGGAGCTGCATCTGCTTTTTCGAGGCGAGGCGCCCTGCATTGCGGCGATGGAGGGCTTGCTGCGTACCGGCAGGATCCAGTTGTACGACACGGCGCGACAGGCCCGGCCTAGCTGGGACGCGCTGCTTGGCGGCGAGCCGATGCCCGGGCTGCACGCCTACTGCTGCGGGCCGCAGGCGATGATCGACGGCTTCGCGGAGGCGACTGCCGGTTGGCCTGCCGGGACGACGTCCATTGAGCACTTCATCCCGCCACCCTTGCCGGCGGCCGAGGGCGCGCAACCCTACACGCTCTGCCGATCAGTGACCGGCGCGAAAATGGAGGTAGAAGCTGGCGGCAGCATGCTCCAGGCATTGCGGGCGCTCGGCGCAAAGGTCGATGCCTCCTGTGAGGGGGGCATCTGCGGTGCGTGCGAGGTGCGTTGGCTTGAAGGCGAACCAATCCATCGCGATCGCGTCCTTTCGCCGGACCGGCGCCGCACGCACCTGATGGCCTGCGTCGCGCAATGCGGATCCGCCCGCCTGGTGGTCGAGGCGTGATCGCCGGCCGGAGCAATCCCGCCCGGTCAGTTGGCCACATATCAGCATCGCACCGCCGATCGCCTATGGAGATGACTTGATCGCATGCACGTGTTGCGCGTGAGGCGGCCAGCGCCGTTCTTCGGCTGGCGCGTCGTGTGGGCCACCTTCGTCATTGCGACGCTCGCTTGGGGTACGGGCTACTACGGCCCATCCGTGCTGCTGCAGGCGGTCCGGGAGTCACGCGGCTGGTCGGTGACGCTCGTCGCCACGGCTGTGTCGGCGCATTTCCTCGCCAGCGCCCTGATTGTCGCGAACCTCGCTTCCCTGCACGAACGGTTCGGTGTTGCCCGTGTCACCCGAGCGGCGGGCGTGGCGATGGCGCTGGGTCTTCTGGGTTGGGCAGTGGCGGCAGAGCCATGGCAGTTGTTCGCGGCGACTGTACTGACGGGGTTCGGATGGGCCGCGATGGGCAGCGCGGCGATCAATGCGATGGTTGCGCCATGGTTCGTGCAGCGCCGGGTCGCAGCGCTGTCGCTCGCCTTCAATGGGGCAAGCTTCGGGGGTGTTCTGTTTCCTCCGATCTGGGTCGGCCTGATCGGCTTCCTCGGCTTCGCCAATGCCGCCCTTCTCATCGGTGGGGCCATGGCCGTTTCGGTTTGGTGGATTGCCGGGCGCTATCTGTCGAGAATGCCAGCAGAGATGGGATTGGCAGCGGATGGCGAGCCAACGAATCCTGCTGCGGCGCCCGCCGCGAAGCGAAGCGCGCTGCTGATCGAGGGCTCCCCCTGGCGGGACGCGCGGTTTCGCAGCCTTGTCACGTTTGTGTCGCTGTCGCTCGCCGCCCAGATTGGGCTGGTCGCGCATCTCTACTCTCTGCTAATTCCCGCCTTTGGCGTGCAGATCGCGAGCTTCGGGCTCGGGCTCGCGACGATCTGTGCGGTCATCGGTCGGACGGCGTTGGGCTGGCTGCTGCCGGTAGGCGCCAATCGTCGCCGAGCCGCAGCAGCCACCTACGCTCTACAAGGGGTCGGCTCGCTCTGCTTCGTGTTTGCAGGCGGAGCGGATGTCATGCTCTTGATCCTGGGGATCGTGCTGTTCGGGCTGGGCATTGGTAATGCGGCCTCATTGCCGCCACTGATCGTGCAGCAGGACTTTGCTCCGACTGACACGGCACGCGTCGTCGCCCTGGTAATGGCGTTCGCCAGCGTGGCCAACGCCCTTGCTCCTGCGGCGTTCGGTCTCTTGCGAGACGCCAGTATCGGAAGTGGTGTGGACGGGCGTGCTCCTGCATTGTTTCTGACTGCTGCAGGAATCCAGTTTGCTGCGGCGGCAATCGCATTTGCTTCGCCATGCCGGGATCGTCTGCTCAGGCGCTAAGCATTACCGGTGCTTCGTCACCTGCACCGCGAGGGTTGCCGAGCCGAGGTCGAAGGTGGCAGGCGAGATGTTCCTGGCCATGACGCGCACGGTGTTGTTGGACCAGGCCGTCGCGTCGAGCTCGATGAAGCGCGTCGAGGAAGCCAGCGCCGCATTGGCAAGGTCCCCCTGCCGCGCGCCAGCGACGGTGACGTCGAGCAGGCTGGTTGCCCCCGCGCCAGCGATGGCAGGTCCCAAGCCGCCTCCGCCGTGAACTCCCGCTGGCCCACCGGCAGGGCCGGCGTGCCGCAGAGCAGCGCCGGCGCCGCCTCCGGCAGACCGTAGATCCCGGTCGCGCAGGCGAAGTGGCCGCCATTTAGCGGATTGAGGTGTTCCAGGCCGTCGCCGTGGCGCAGTGCACGTCGAGCCCATAGCGGTTGTTCAGGATGCGGCCGAGGATCAGCGTGGTGTCCTCAAAGCCGCGGCCGTCGCCGAGGGTGCGCAGCCCGATGCAGAAACCCGAGACCAGGCGGAGGTCGAGCAGCGAGGAATCGAGGTTCCGCGCGACGATGCCGATATCGGCCTCGCTGGCCCAGTCGGACTGGATCTGCCGGATGACCTGGAGGTTGAGGTAGGGCTTCTCGCCATTACGGACGGTGCCGCCATCGCCCAGCGTCAGCACGGTGGCGGGCGCATTGGCGGCGCCGGTGTATTGGATCACCCCCTGCATGATCAGCCCGCGGGCGCCGCCGCCGAGGGTGACGCCGGCATCGACGTTCCAGGTACCGGTCGGGATCACGGCCAGCTTGCCATCTGCCGCGGCACGATCGAAGCAGGCCTGGATGGCGACGCGATCGTTCGCCGCGCCATCGCCGAGGCCGCCGAAGTCGCGTGGCATCACCGCCTCGCGGTCGCGCAGGTATTTTGCGAGATCGGTCTTGGAGATGTTCTGGCCGAGGACCATCAGGTCATCGATGCGGGCGGCCATGTCGCCTCCTACAGAGCTGTGGCGGAGACCGGGCCGGCCAGCGCCGAGACATTGCCCTCGGCCGAGACGCTGCGCAGCCAGTACCAGCGGGTCTGGCCGGTGGTCAGGCCGGTGCGGTCCCAGAAGAGGCTCGTCGGCTCGGTCGCGAGCTTTACGGCGGCGGCCAGGCTGTTGCTGCTGGCCTCGAAGACCTGCAGCCGGACGGCGTCGGCCGGAAAGCCGCCGGACAGCCGCACCCCGCTCGCAATGCCGGTCGCCGTGGGCGCCGAGACGGCGGCCGGCGCCAGCGCCTCCCGCCAGCCCGACACGGCGCCACTGCGCGCCACCGCGCGCGCCCGGAAGGCGGTGGGCTCGGCGGTTGGAATGCCTGCCGCGGTGGCGCCGAGCCCCGCCCCGTAACCCTGCCAGGTTGCGACAGAGGCCGGCATGAACTGCACCTCGTAGCCGGTGAGGTGGGCACTGGCGACCGGCGCCCAGGCGATGGAGAGCGCCGCGAAGGCACTGCCCTGCGGCGTCTCGACGCTGATCCAGGCCGGCGTGGCGATGCGCCCTGGGTTCGGCAGGACCACCGAGGGGCTGTCGCCAGTGGCGCGCTCATCGATCGCCGGATCCCAGTTCCAGACCGCGGCATCCTCCTCGGCCAGCACCAGATCCACCCCACCATCCTGGGCCAAGCTCCAGCCGGTGATCCGCGCTGGGACCGGCACCAGCCGGTCGAGCGCCACGGCCGCCCCCTCCCAGGGTCGCAGCCGCAGCGCCGAGAGGTTTGCGGGAAAGGCCACCGTGCGCTGCCGGCGGTTGCGCTCCAGCGCGACCTTCATCAGCCGCTGCACGGTCGAAACGGAGGTGGTCAGCGGGAATTCGAGGTCGGTGTAGATCGCCTCGCCGCCATCCTCGGCGACGTAGTTGCTGGCGAGCAGCGGTGGCGCGTCTGTCGGCTGCCAATTGGCGGCGGGCTCGACATAGACGGCGCGCACCCCGTTGAAGAGGTCCCGCCGCGCTCGGCTGCCCTGGATGGTGACGTCGCCGCGGAGGTCATCGGAGGTGAGCGTGGCCACAGGCAAGGCCGGCCCACCCGCATGGATGAAGAACCGCCCGCCCGAGACCACCAGCGCCCCGGCCATGGCGGCGACCAGCTTTTCGGTGATGGCGATCTTGCCCTCGGCGAGGGAGAGCGTGCCGTTGCAGGTGTAGCGGCGCTCCGAGGTGCCGGCGGCCGTGCCCATGATCTCATCGCAGATATTGGCGGCGGCGATCAGGCAGGGGATGTCGATGTCGTCCCAGCTGGCCCGCCAGCCGAAGGAGGCGGTGATGTACCAGGCGAGGCAGAGCGCCGGATTGTCGGACCAGCCGACGACGCCGGTGCGTGGATCAAGGATGGTGTCAGCGCCTTCCTCGATCGCCGCCATGTTGGGCGGGTCGGAGGGAAACGCCTCGGCGGTGATCTTGAGGCGCACGGCGATATAGGCACGGCCCTGGCCACGATGCGCCACTGTCCATTTGCCGTCGGTCTCAGCGACCAGATTGGCATCGGCGGCCTGGTCGGGGTCGCCCAGATGCCGATCGACCCGGACGAGCCCGGCGAAGCTGGCATCCGTCTCGGCGTTGTCGCCAAGCCAGATCTCGCCAATGCCGCGCACGCGATGCGCCGCGACCACGACGACCGCATAGAAATAGCCATCCTCCCGCCCGGCATCATCGGTCGCCGAATGCAGGAAGACGATGGGCCCGCCGACCTTGACCCGGCCGAGGACGATCTGGTGCTCGGTGATCGCCTGGCGGAAGGACTGGGTGCGCGTCGTGGCGGTGGTGGTGAGGGTGACCGCCGTGGTTGCCGGTCGGATCTCGACGCGCACGCCGCGCGGCAGGTCGAGCCAGTATGGCTCGGCCCGGAGGTCGAGGGTGAGCATGGGGTCTCCATATGCGCGACCTTCGGAGGGAAGCCGCGTAAAAGCGGAACGACAAAGGCGAGCATGCCGGCGCTCGGGCTCACTGCAAGGCAATGCCGCCGTGCTACTAGCTGTCCTGGGTCAGGACTTGGCCGGAAGCGGCCCTTCCGATGCTGACACGGCGAACACGAACAGGGGGTATCAGGCATTACCCCTTCTGCACGCGCTCCATTGACAGGCAGTCAGTGCGAGGCGTTCGCTGTCGACGACATTGCTGGGAATGCCCCAAGACCGATGAACTTTCGCCAATTCCAGTACTTTGTTGGCGTCGTGGATGCCGGCAGCTTCTCGCGCGCCGCCCTCACACTTCGGATCGCCCAGCCGGCCCTTAGCCTCCAAATTGCAAACCTCGAGACGGAGCTCGGATCGGTGCTGCTCGTCCGGAGCCAGCGCGGCGTTCAGACCACGCTCGCGGGCGATCTTTTCTATCGCAGCGCGCGCGCCGTCCTCAACGAGATCGATCAGGTCCGGCAGGTGCTGAACGCCGGGCAAGGCCTGGCCGGCGAGGTCTCGCTGGGGCTGACAACGAGCTTCTCAGCCTTCCTGGCGGGCCCAATCGTCGCAGCGACGCTCCTGCGCCATCCAAAGATCCGAATGAAGATCTTCGACAGCCCCGGCCACCTCCACCAGCAGAACCTCCTGCGCGGCAACATCGACATCGCCCTGCTGCCAGAAGACACGGAATCGGCAGGGGTCCAGCGCCGCCCCCTCTACCGGCAGCTGCTGTTCCTGGTGGAGCGCGGCAGCCCGGCCAACAGGACCGTGCCTCTGCATGAGCTGGTCGGCCGGGACCTCGTCCTGCCCACGGCTCCGAACCCCACGCGGACCGTCGTCGAGCGCGCCTTCCTCGCCATGGGCGCGCAACCGAAGGTGGTCGCCGAGGCGAACTCGCTGGCCTCGCTGCTCTCCCTTGTGGAAGCCGGGATCGGCAGCGCGATCATCGCCTGGAGCGGGCAGCGGAGTGAGACGATCCGATGGTCCCGTATCACCGATCCGGAGATCCACCACGACGTCTCGCTGTGCAGCGCAGGCCTCCTGCCGCGCAGCGAATGCGCGGACGCGGTCCAGTCGATCGTGGCGGAGGTTGTGTTGGACCTCGTCCGGTCGCCGACCTGGGAGGGCGCGGTCTTCAGCCTGGCCGAGTCATCGCCGAACGATGGGGGCCCATCGTAAAACAGTATTATCCCGGCCCCAGGCTGGAGGCTAAGCGCGCCGCACATATCCACGCGGGAACCCAGCATGACCCTCACAGTGATCCAGTATGTCCTGGATCGGCTCAAGGCGATCGGCATCGCCGACGTCTTCGGCGTGCCTGGCGACTACGCCTTCCCCGTCAACGACGCCATCTGCGAGGATCCGGCCCTGCGCTGGATCGGGTGCACCAACGAGCTCAACGCGGCCTATGCCGCGGACGGCTACGCCCGCGTCCGAGGCATGGCCGCGCTCTGCACGACCTACGGCGTCGGCGAGCTCAGCGCGATCAACGGCGTGGCCGGTGCCTATGCCGAGCACCTGCCGGTCTTCCATCTCGTCGGCATGCCCGCGATGTCCGTGCAGAAGTCGCGCGCAGTGATGCATCACACGCTCGGCAACGGCGAATACGACCTGTTCCGCCGCATGACCGAGTCAGTGGTCTGCGCGCATGCGATCCTGACGCCGCAGAACGTCGCCTACGAGACCGAGCGCCTGATCGCCGAGGCGCTGTTCCACCGGCGACCGGTCTACATGGGCTTTCCCGCGGATTACGCGGTCCAGCCGGTGCTGGGCTCCGCCGCACCGATCCGGCCGCCTTCGAGCGAGGCCGCCGCGCTGGAGGCCGCCGTCGCGGCGGTCCGCGCGGCGCTGGGCCAGGTCCGCACGGCCTGCGCGCTGCCGGGCATCCTCGTCGCGCGCTGCGGACTGCAGCCGCAGATGCAGGAAGTCATCGACCGCTCCGGCCTGCCCTTCGCGACCATGTTCATGGACAAGTCGTTGCTGGACGAACGGCAGCCAGCCTATGCCGGCATGTACGACGGCGCGATCATGACCGAGGAGGTCCGTGCCTTCGTCGAGGGCTGCGACCAGGTGCTGGCCATCGGCACCCTCGCTTCCGACTTCAACACCGGCGCCTTCACCGCGCGCCTCGATCCGGCGAAGACCATCGCAATCGGGCATCACCATGTCCGTGTGGGCAGAAAGGTCTATGCGAACGTCGAGCTCGGCGACGTGCTGGCCGCGCTGGCGGAACGGCTCGACCGACGTGACTGGCCGCGCATCGCCCCCCATTCGCTCGGGGATAAATCCGGCCAGGGCGACGATCCCATCACCGTGGAGGCGCTCTACCCGCGCTGGGCGGAATTCCTGCAGCCCGGCGACATTCTCATCGCCGAGACCGGCACCGCCTCGATGGGGCTGGGCTTCGCGCTGATGCCCCAGGGCGCCAGCTTCCACAACCAGACGCTCTGGGGCTCGATCGGATGGGCGACGCCCGCCGCCGTCGGAGCCGCGGCGGCCGCCCCGGATCGCCGCGTGGTGCTGGTGACCGGCGAGGGCTCGCACCAGCTCACGGCGCAGGAGCTCGGGCAGTTCGCCCGGCTCGGGCTGAAGCCCGTCGTCTTCGTGCTGAACAACAACGGCTACCTGATCGAGCGGCTGCTCTGCCGCGACCCGGCGATCGCCTACAACGACCTCCCGCCCTGGCGCTACACGGAGCTGCCTCATGCCCTGGGCTGCGACGGTTGGCTCACGGCGCGCGTCACCACCTGCGCCGAGTTCGACGCGGCGCTCGAGGCTGCTGGGCGGATGGACGCCGGCGCCTATATCGAGGTCGTCACCGACAGCTACGCCGCCTCTCCTCTCGCGGTGAAGTTGCACGAGAGCATGGCGTCGCTCTACGGCGCCTGAACACAGGATTTCCCCATGTCATCGGATCATGAAGCCGTCTGCCGCGCGCGGACGGTGAACCACGTCGCCATCTCCGTCTCGGACCTGCGGCGCTCCAAGGAATGGTACTGCCGGACCTTCGGCCTGACGGTCATCCAGGAAAGCGACGAAAGCGTCCTGTTGGGCTTCGGTGAGAGCATGCTCGTGCTGCGCCCAGGGCCGAATCCCGGCACCATCTCGCACTTCATGCTGGGCATCGACGGCTACGTCGCGCCGGAGCTGGCGGCGCGCCTGAAGGCCGAACATCTAGATCCACAAGAGGATTCCGACAGCTTCCACGTGCGCGACCCGGACGGGCTCGATGTGCAGGTTGGCGACCGGATGCTGGGCCTCTCGGGCTTCGTCGAAAACGGCTTCCAGATGAAGTGAGGCGATCCATGCAGGAAGGACAGCCCAGCGGTACGGCTCTGCGCGTGGCCGTCCAGCGCGCGGCTGGCTCACCAGCTTTTCGACGCACCGCTCGTTTTCAGGGATCCGCTCGCCGTTCCGATCCTCGGCGCTGCGGACGAGGCGAAGCTGCGCGCGGCTGAGGCAGGCAATCGCCTTCCCTTCGCGCTTAGTTTTCGCGCTGCCGCCGTGGCCCGAAGCCGATTTTGCGACGACTTGATCCAGGCGGCCGTCGCGCGCGGTATCCGGCAGGTCGTCGTGCTGGGTGCGGGCCTCGACACCCTGGCTTATCGCGGGGCCGTTCCGGCCGAAGTCACGGTTAACGAGATGGATCATCCCGCGACACAGACGTGGAAGCGGCAGGCCCTGGTCGCGGCTGGCATTCCCGTGCCTCCCGCCGTCCGCTTCCTGCCGATCGATCTCGGCCAGTCCACATTGGAAGAGGGACTGCGGTCCGGCCAGTTCGACTTTGCCCGGCCAGCCTTTTTCTCGTGGCTCGGCGTGACCTACTCCTGCCAGCCGAAGCCGTATGCAACACGCTTCAGTTCGTGGGATCGCTGGGACGCGGCACGGGGATTGCGTTCGACTATTTCGTGCCGACCGATCGCTACAGCGAGCCGGAGATGCCCGGATTTTCGACACTGCGGTCCGAGGTGGCGGCCATCGGGGAGCCCTGGAAGAGCGAATTCTACCCGGCCGACATGGCTGAAAAACTGAAAGCTGCGGGCTTCGACAAGGTCCAGGACCTCAGCAGCACCGACATGGGAGAACGATATTTCTCCGGCCGAGACGATGGCCTGACCACCACCGGCCCAATCCGCTTCGTCTATGCGGCCCATCTCGAGTAGGAGATATCCAGTGAACTCTCGAAGGACGGCGTGCACGGTCTGCTACGGGCAAGTCAGACTCAAAGCGAAGAGGATGGTATGGATCAATCCGTGGATCGCTCGAAACGTGCAAAAGATTGATAAAATGCGAATGTCCGCTTCTAACATTAATGGCAGCGCCGCGCCACGTCCGAGACGGGCGCAGAGCAGATGTCGATACAACCCTCTCTGCAGCCGCTCGCTACAAAGGCGAGTTTTTCTGCTGGTTGTTGGACTCACGCGTACTCCGCCGCCGCCTGCTGATTCTTCAGCACGGCGGTGATCATGCGGGTCGCTGTGGCGTTGAACGCAGCCCTGAACTCGAAGCTCGCCTCGACGCCGGCCGGCCCCTCGATCGGCGTCTTGGCCAGCGCGAGATAGACCTCGTGCAGCGTGAAGGTGAGGCTGCGGTTGGCGTCGATGGTAAAGGCAAAGGCGAACTCCGCCGCCGTGCCGTTCTGCGCCTGGGTCAGCAGCGTGGTGTCCGCGAAGCGCGCGGTGATCTGGCCGGTGGCGCGCGCAATGCCGGGATCAGCGCCTTAGATCTTCCGGTCGGCGCGAATGGTGCGCACCGCCTCCACGCTGTTGCTGTAGTTCAACCGCGCGCCGGTGACCTGGGCCAGGGCGGAGCCGGCACGGGTGATCGAGCCCTGCGCCTTGTTGAAGGCCGTATAGGCGGCAGCGACCGGCGTGCCGCTCGATGACGAACCGGACCGCGACGAGCGCTGCGCGATCAGCTTGATCGTCGCTGTTGCCGGCCCGGTCGGCGCGAACTCGGTCTCCAGCGCATCCGCGCGGATGCCCGTGCAGACGTCGTAGCTCGGCACATCCGGGTAGCCGATCTCGATCGCCTGCGAGGGTAGCGTCTCCGCAGGCGGCTTTCCAGCATTTGGACAAGCACGTCCTTAGTACGATCGACGCAGAAGGCTGCCGCGATGGCGTTCGACGATACCGTCTCGATCCCTAGACCGGGGTCTGCCTCGACGGCGAGGGCGTGTTCCCTGGCGAGATCGGTGCCGAAGAAACCCGGATCGTCGGTGCCGAGCACAATGGTGCAGCCGGCATCCGCCAGTCTCCCAACCGGATGGTCCGCCACCGAGCGGTATAGGCCGAGGGCTAAGTTGCTGCCGAGGCAGACCTCGAGTGGCATCCGGGCTTCAGCCAGTTGCCGCAAGACGTGCGGCGACTCCACCGCTCTGATGCCATGACCAACGCGGTCGAGGCCAAGCAGCTCGATGGCCTCGATTATCGTGTCGGCTGGTCGATGTTCGCCGGCGTGCGCCGTGGCGCGCAGCCCCTCGCTCCGCGCGATTTGGAACGCCTCGGCGAACTCGCTCACTTCATGCTGATGCTCGTCGCCGGTAAGCCCGAAGCCAACCAGCATGCCGGACTGAATTGAGGTAGCCATACGTGCTGCCTTGACGGCCGCGGCCGGCCCAAGATGCCGAACGGCGGTAGTGATGAGACGCGAACGCACGCCCCACTCCTAGGCAGCCCGGTCAGCCGCGGCGCCGAGAGCCTTCAACTGATCAAGAAACGGGACGCCCGTGCGAGCGAGGTCCGGTGGCGACAGCATAAATTCCACATAGCCGCCGCCCAACTCCGCGCACCGTTTAAGGTAGGAGGTCGTGATTAACTCCAGGTCAGCGGCGGACTTCACTACAGAGGTGACGAGATCGTAGGCCTTCAGAAAGGTCTTAAAGTCGTGCCAGCCATATCGCGCGTCGGCGAGGAGGGCCTCGGGGATCGAGACAGCATTACGCTCCGCAAGGAAGAGCACGGTTCAACCTGCCATGGTCGCGTGGCACATCATGGGTACGCAGCCGCCGCCAACTACCGCCGGGTGCGTGGCGGCTCAAGCCCGGCAAGGCCTTCCTGCGTCCAGGCGACCGGCGCGCAGCGGCCCGTGCAGACAACCTGCACGATACGCAGCCGCACCTGATCGCAGCGCGCATTGCGCACGGCGCCGGAACTCCACTCGCTGCTGGCGCCCGGCGGCACGCCCAGGAAAGGCACAGTTGGCGAGTCCGTCGGCAGAGCTGCGCCACCGGCATCCACGGCGGCGAACTCGCCGGCGAAGGTGCCGATGCGATTTGGGCCGCCATTCGTCAATCGGAAGGTCAGCAAGCAGGTCGGCGTCGCACCACCCGTATCCGTGCGGCCAGTGACCGCCACCTCGACTCGGCCTTGTGCCTGCGCCGCAGGCGCGGCAATGCAGAGCGCGAGCGCACCCATGATGGCTTTCGATCCCGACTTCAACGCGAACTCCTTTCCCGGCCTTCTTGTGTCAGATGCGGCCCGCCAGGGCTTCGAACAGCGTGAACAGGCCCCAGCAGATCGACAGCGAGACGAACAGCGCGTAGCCGCCGGCGACCACCGCGCTGTTCTCGATCACCACCTCCACCACCGAGACGTACTCGCCCGCCACTGGCGAGGTCGCCCGGCCCGAATTCGTGGCGATGCGCGTCGTCGCGGCACGGCGGAGCTGATCGGAACGGTCCAGCCGGCGGGCGATGCGCTGGCCGTTCTCCAGCGCCTCCTCCAGCACATTGCCGCGCATGTCGACGGTGTAGGCCCGCGTCGGCCAGGCATTGGCGCGCGCGGCCATGTCGGCGCGCATGGATTGCACCGCGCCCTCGTAGCTTGCGCGGTAGACCGGTACGGAAACACGGCCCGCCCCGAGGCCCGGCTCGGCCACCGCGCGCGTCGCGCCGGTCGCGGGGTCGATCTCCCAGAACAGAGTGGGTCTCGTGTCCCCCGCGGCGATGAGGCCCATGCCACCCGAGGCCAGCAGCCGCGCGAGCGCGATGCCGTTCGCATCCTCCGGCCGGGCCGGTCGCAGGCGCCCCTGACCGGTGGGCGTCAGGATCTCGGGCGGCACGTGCTCAGCCAGCGTTGCCCAGGCCGTAGCCGCCATCTCGATCTCCAACGCCGCCTGCAAGGCGCCGAAGCGGAGTTGGCGTTCGGCGATCATCCCTGCCGTGACCCCTGGGCCGGGCAGGACGCGCAAGCGGTCCTGCAGCAGGTCGGTGGTGAGGGCGATCCCCTCGCCATCGGTCGTATCGCCGGTGGATACGACCAGCAGCCGCGGTCGCGCCGCATAGGCGCGCAGATCGGCGCGGTCATTCACCGCCGGCACCGCCAGCAGGTCGGACAGGATCGGCAGAGCGCGCCAGGCGACGCTATGCAGGAGCAGTGCTTCCTGCGGCGGCAGGGCCAGCACGGCGCCTTCCTCCGCCGGCACCTCCAGGAAGCGCACCACCGCCTCGCCCGCCACGGCCTGCATGGCGCGGGCCCAGCCCACCAAATCATGCGCGCCGTCGAAGGCATGAATGATGTGGACCGCGTCGAAGCCGGCCGGCCGGCCGCGCGGCGCGGCGAGCGGCGCCAGCTGCGATGGTGCCTGGTCCGAGCCCGCATCCGCTGCCTGGCGCGCGGCGGCATCAAGCCGGTCGAGCAGGATGCGCGTGCTGACCAGCGGCGCCTCGCCGGGCGCCTCCTGCACTGCTTCGAGGAACAGGCCCGACAGCTCGGCGCCTTCGGCCGGCGCGCTGTCCAGCGCCCCGAGCAGGGCGCCGAAGCCGCCGCCACCGCTGGGCGCTGTGCCGGAGACGGTGATCGCTTCGCCACCGCGGAAGGCATCATTCACCGCGAGCAGCGGTCGGAATCGCGCCAGCCCCATTGCACGGCCCAGCACGCCGCCGGCACCGCTTTCCATCGGCTGGAAGAACAGGGCTAGCCGCGCGCGCGTTGCCTGCTCGGCCGGCATGCCGTGCTCCAGCACAGTCTCCCGGCGCAGCCGCCCAGCTTCCGCATATTCGGCGACCACGCGCAACGTCAGGCGCTGATGCCACGCGTCAGGCAAGGTCGCGTGGCGGCCGGTCGGCTCGGCCAGCGCCTCGCCGGGCATCGCATCGGGCAGCGACGAATCGAATGCCTGCCAGGAACCGCCGATCTCGGCCTCCACCCAGACATGCCGGCGCAGATCGGCGAGCGCCGCTGCGCGCAACGCCTGCGGTTGGATGCTGGCGCCAAGCTGATCCAGGGCGGCCTCGCGCAGCGCCGCCTCATCGGCCGCGGCACGGCGCCGCACCGCCTCCCAGAGCATGGATCGCGGCTCCGGCAGCCGGCGCGATGCGGCGGTGGCGCGGTCCAGCAACGGTGCGGCCACAGCGTTGTCCAGTTCCGCCATGGCAAAGCGTGTTGTGACACCTTGCGCTTCCAGCAGCGCGGCAAGCAGCAGCGCACGATCCGCCGCATTGCCCGCGCCGGCCAGCAGCGCGCCCAGGGCACCGCGCATTGCGCCGGGATAGGCCTCGATAGCGATGCGGTCGCGCAGGAAGACAAAGGCCGCCTGAGGCGTGGCGAGCCGCGCGGCCAGGGCTGCGATGTCGCGCTCCATTCCGCGCTCGCGGCCAGCCGCCTCCTCCAGCCCGGCCAGGAGATCGAAGGGATTGAGGTCGCCCATGCGCGGCGCGTCGACGCCGGGTGCCGGCAGCGCCTGCGACCAGGCCGGGCCGCCGGGCAGCAGCATCACGGCGGACAGCAGCAGGCGCGGCAGCAGGCGCGCGCGGCGATGCCGGATCATCGCAGCGGCACCGCTTCCACGCGACGATTCAGTGCGCGGCCTTCGTCCGTGGCATTGTCGGCCAGGGGCTGGTCCGGGCCGAGGCCGCGGGGCGTAAGCCGCGAGGACTCAATGCCGCGCGCCACGAGCCAGGCGATCACCGCCTCGGCCCGCGCCTGCGACAGGCGGCGGTTATGGGCCGCACCGCCCACGCCATCCGTATGGCCTTCGATGACCCAGGCGGTCTCCTTCATCTCCTCGATCAGTGCCTGCAGCGCCTCGAGCGCCGGCAGGCTGTCGGCGCGCGGAGTGTCGCGGTCGAAGTCGAAATGGATACCGCGGATGGTGGCCCGGCCGCGCCGCTCGACCTCCTGGCGCAGGGCGGAGGCCGTCTCCTGCCGCCGGGGAAGGTAGAGTGTTACCTCGACCGTCTCGCCGGCCACCGCATCCTGCATCTCGGTCGCGCCGTCATAGCCCTCCCGGTTCGCGGTGACGGCGACGAGCCCCGCCGGCACGCCTTCCAGCTGCACGTGGCCCTGCGCATCGGTACGGCCGGCGGACAGCCCGGCCTCCACCAACGCGCCTGCGATCGGGCTGTCGCTGCCCAGTTCCAGCACGCGGGCCGTGATGGTGGCGGGGTGGATGATGCGCGGATTGACCAGCACGCGGATGAAGTCGATGGCGAAGCCGTCCTTGCCGCCGCTGTCGGGATCGTCGATGCGGAACACCGCCTCGCCGCCGGCCAGGAGGGGAAAGAACTCCGGCAGCAGGCGCAGCGACACCAGCTTGCCGACCGGCCCGCTCTGGTTCAGCGCATTGAACACCGTCTCGAAATTCGGCAGGCGACGGCCGTTCAAGGTCACCTGGAAGCGGCTTTCGAAGACCGGCGACTGGAAGTCGTCCACGAAGAACTGCACCAGCACCTGGCGCATCTCGGCCGGCAGCGGCGCGAGAGGAATGCGCATTTCGGGCGGCGTCGCGGCCGGCCGTTCGGCATGTTCGTGATAGCCATCGCCATAGCGATCATCGAGCGGGATGACGACGCCGGTGCCGAGCAGGATGCGATCCGTGCCCGGCGGATCGGCCGGCGATGGCGTGAAGGGGAAGTGGTGAGCATCGGTCACCGCGCCGGTGAAGGGATCAAAGCCTTCGGCCCAGCCGAAGCCGAGATTGTCGATGTCGCCGTAGCGGACGACCAGATCACCTTCCGGCCCGTTCTCGACCCGCTCGCGCATCTCCGCCCAGCCCGGCCGCATGTTGGGCGCCGGTTCGGCGGGCGGCGCATCGGCGGCGGGGGACGCGGCCACGGCAGACGCGTCGCTGGACGCCTGCGCGACGAGGTGCGAGGCGCCGTCCGGACGCACGACGCCGGAGACCATGCCACCCGACGGGAAGGCGTCGGGCACGCCATCCTTGAGCCAGCAGGCGCCGGCCCCGTTGCCCTCGGCGGCCGGGACGAAGGTGAAGGCGCGGCACATCGCCTCGCCGAGGCAGAGCGCCTGGCAGGCCGCCGCACCGCCACCTGCGAGTTCGTCCGTGCGGTAGTCGTTGCCCTGCCGATCGGTATCGGGTTCCAGCGCGGGCATCGGCGACGGCGTCGCGGCCGGGGCAGCCGGCGTGGAGGCGGCTGCGTCGGGCGCCGGGCTGCTGGCCGGTGTCGCCAGCGCCTCGATCCGTGGCCGGGGCGCCTGGGCGACGGCGTTGCCCAGGCCGCGCGCCAGGCCGGCCGGCATGCGGAAGCCTGCCAGGCCGCGGCTTTCGCCCAGCACCGGTGCCGCGCAGGCGGCCTCGCCGCAACGCAGGTCGCCTGCGACAGCTCGCAGCCGGGCACAGGGCACCGGCAGGTCAAAGCCCGCGACGCGAACGGTCTCGCCGGCAGGGGCCTCGCCCGGCGCCAGATCCTGGCTCTCGCCCTTGCGGCTGCCGTCCCGCTCATCCAGCCAGGACAGGCCGCTGATCACGGGCGTGATGGCCGCGCGGCTGTCATTGATGACGAAGACCGCGCCCGCGCAGCGGCCGTCGGCATCGTTCTCCGCCGCTGCGACCAGCCGGATCATCGCCGGCCGTTCGGCCGGCTGCGCCACGGCGCCGAGGCCGTCCACCATGCCGGCCAGGAGAATGGCCGCACCGAACAAACGCCGGATCATGCTGCCCTCCCTGTCCGTCAGCGGCGGATGGTGGCGCCGAAGCGGTACACGGCTTCCGGCGTTTCCAGCCGGCGCTGCCAGGTCTCTCGGATGTCGTGGTCCATTACGCGGGTCTGTCCGATCACCGCGTCGATTGCCTGTTCCTGACCCAGGTCGCGGTCGATCAACAGGAACAGGAAGGGCTCGCCGGGCCGGCCGCCCTCGGGAGTCTCCGGTCCTTGCCAGGCCGCGCGGCCGCCCTCGACGGTCGCGATGCCCATGGCCAGGCCAAGCTCCGCGGCCAGCTGCGCGCCGACCGTCCGCCCCGCGCGGCGGGGCGGATACGCCGCGGTCCAGGGCGGCGGGCTTTCGCCGGTTTCCTGCCAGGCCTGCAACCCCTCAGGGCCTTGGGCGGGATCGAGGCAGGGCAGGCCGAGGCAGCGCGCCGTCCGCGCCTCGTCGGGAGGAATCGTGCGCCTCGCCGCATCGGCGAGCACGCTTGCCTGGCCCATCATCGGCATAAAGACGAAGCGCCACGCCAGATGCGGCCCGACGCCGAATTCGGCTGCCGGCGCGACATTGGCAGCGCCGTGGCCGGCCACCGCCGAGGCATGCAGCGCCGGGCCGAGATTGAAGCGCCGCACCTCCACAAGGCTCAGCGTGAGCTCGGAGGCCCCGTCCGGCACCTGCACCTGACCCAGGCTCACCAAGGTTCGCGTGCGCGGCAGGGCGGGCTCCAGCGCGTCCGTCAGCAGCAGCGCCGTCTCCAGCGGACCGATCCCGCCACCCGGCGAGACCTCGGCGGATGGCGCGAGCGCAGCGTCGCGCCGCGCTTGGAGCGGCGCCACTTCCCTCACCGCGAAGCCGCGCGCGCCAATGAAGTGCCGTGCCGCGTCCTCGGCGGGGTTCGCCCAAGCCGCGCCCGCTGCCAAAATCAGGACGAAGGCCAGCAACCCGGCCGTGCGCACTACAAGCGCTCCAGCGCGGCCAGGTCGATCGCGCCGGCGTAGCGCTGCTTGTCCTCGGCGCTGGCGCTACCCTCGACGCTGATCAGGAAGCGGTTGGCCACCACCATCATCAGCTTGCCATCCTGGGTCTGGATCGCCCGCGCCGAGCCCACGCGCACGAGCCGCCCCATGCTGGCGGCGAGTGCCGGACTGCTGATTACCGGGATGAGTTGGGCGACGAGGGGCGAATCGCCGATCACCTGGATCTCGACGGACGCATCGCCGCGCCGATAGGTGCGGCTGGCCTGGATGCCGCCGCCGAGCAAGGCCATGCCGGCCGCGCTCGTCTGGGCCTCGCCATCCTCCGCCGTCCAGCCGGCGAGCGGCGCGGGCAGGATGGCGCCGAGCCGGTCCGCGTTCTTCTGCGCCAGAAGCTGCACCGCCTGTTCGAGCGCCTGGCGCGCCGTGCCCAGGTCTCGCCTTCCGTAGGCTTCCAGCCCCTCGCGGATGGAGTCCTCGACCTCATCGGCATGAGTCGGAAGGGCCGTCGCGACTGCCATCGCCAGCAGGCCGCACAGAACAAGGTGCTTCATGAGCATTCTTCCCGGTCGTTGCCGATCCGGATGTCGGAAGATGCCGCGCCCTTCAATATCCCATATGGGATACCGGCAGTTGTGACGCATTCAGCCCGCGGCGCGCTCGGCCATGTCAGCGACGCGTCGCAGGACCAGGACCGCATGCGTCAACGGCAGGGTGTGGCCGGCCTCCGCCACGACTTCGACCCTTCCTTGCGCCAGCGATGCACCCAACGCCCCCACTGCCTGCTTCGAGACGGTCCGGCTGAGCAGGCCATGTAGCAGATGGGCAGGGCAGTCGACACGGCATGCAAGCGCCGACCAATCCTGGTTGGTGAGCTGCATGTCGTCGCGGAATCCCGCCGCCGACCCGGCCATGATCAGGTCATGCCCGTCCCGCAGCGAGGCGCGGCAGGAAGGCTGCAGCCAGGCGTCCCGATCATGCGCGCAGCCCCCGAAGACCAGTCCCGGCAGGCTGGAAAGCCCGTGTCGCTGCACATGGCGGATGCCGAGCGAGATGAAGTGGTCCATCAGCCTCGGCATATGCTGGCTGGCCCAGGCATGGACGCGATGGCTCGGCGGCATGTCCGCCGTCTGCGACCAGCCGCGCATGGGCGGTGTCGCGGGGGCGGCGACAATGCCGGCCACCAGATCCGGGCTCTCCGCGGCCAGGCGGAAGGCTGCGGCCGTTCCCACATCATGCGCCAGCACCACGACGCGCCCGATGCCGAGCGCGGCCAGCACGGAACGGACATCCGCGACGATGGCTGCGGCGATGTCGGCACCCTGACTGGGCGGTTTCGTGCCGCCATAGCCCGGGCGCTCCGGCGCGATGATGTCGAGCCCGAGCGCCGCGGCCACCTGGCGTTCCTGCAGCAGGGCGCCCACGCCGAACAGCGCGCCATGCAGCAACAGCACCGGCGCACCGCCTGCAGTACCGAAGCGGCGGAAAGCGATCCGGCGCCCGGTGCTGTCCGTTGTCGTTTCCGCGGTGATTCCGCCGCCAGGATGGATGTCCGAGGAAAGGTCGGGGCTGGCGGCGAAAGCCAGCAGCAGCGCAACTGCCTGCGCCTGGCTGCCGACGCGCAGCTTGCCGAGGATGGCCTTCACCTGCTGGCGGACCGTGCCTTCGGAACGCCCGGCCTGCATGGCGATGGCTGCGATGTCCTCGCCATCGCCGAGAGCACGCAGGATGTCGGCTTCGCGCGGCGTCAGGCAGAAGGTGGCGGCAACCTGGCGGACGACGGTCGCGGACCAGGCCGCGGCGGGTTCCTCCACCATGATCGTGCCATGGATCGGACTTGGCTTCGCGATGAGCAGGATCTGGCGATCGCCGAGGCGAAGTCGGAGGGGCGTGGGCAGGATCTCGGCCTGCGGCCAGACGGCGCGGACGCTCGCCGCATCCAACCACGGTCCTTCGTCATCCAGGCACCGCTTGGCTGCATCGTTGGCGTGGATGACCCGTCCGTTGCGATCGATGAGAAGCTGGATGCGATCGTTCGGGTGAAGCACGTCCTCGGGGCGAGGCTGGGAGGATGTGTCATCGAGGCCCAGCGTGGCGTCGGCGCCGGCATGCACCTTGTGGATCCAATGCGTCATCGACTGGCGGGCAAGAAGCAGGGCGGTCCCGAAATCCGTGGCAGCTTGCGGCGCACTGATCGCGCGATCTGCTTCCATAGCTCCCGGCCTGTCCGCCGTATGGTTCACGAATGCCGCCTCTTCCTCCTGCCATTATGAGAATAAGGCGAATTCAAACCGTGTCCATGAGACCTGGCCTGCCGCTTGCGTCGCGCTGACATGGGAAGCTCGTCGTCGGGCACCGACGCCCAACGCCGCAACGTGACACAGGCTTTGGAAGTGCAGAGCAAGTCTGCGGTAAGGAGGGGGTCGCGGCCACGCTGGATCAAGCCGATGCTCGCCCTGTTCCAACCCGGGATCGACTGCAAACTGCGCTGACGCTCGCACGAAAAAGCGGCCTGCTCGGGCATGCCGAGGCTGCAGCGTAACATGGGCTAGGCGGTCACGTGATACGGCTTTGAAACAGAGCGAGTGGCTTCGGAGCGCGTCGGCGCTGACGTAGTGATAGCGCTGAACGGTGGCTTCCTTGAGCGTCCTGTTCATCCTCTCGACTTAGCCGTCTCGTCCATGGGTGATAGGGCTTGGTGAAATGGTGCTCGATGCGGTTTTAGGCGCAGGCGAGTTCGAAGGCATTGGCGCGGAAGATCTCGCCGCGGTCCATCGCCTTACGGATGAGCGGAGCGGCCGAGGCGATGTTGCCGGACGTGGTGAAGTGCTGGCTGTTGTCGGTGAGCATGGTGTGCGCGCGGTAGGGCACGTCCAGCAGCAGGGCACGCAGGAAGTAGGCGGCGATCCGCGTGGATGCACGCTCGTGCAATTGGGCAAAGGCGAACTTCAAGGTGCGGTCGATGGCCACGAAAAGATAGAGCTTGCCTTGCTCGGTCCTGACCTCGGCGATGTCGATGTGGAAGTAGCCGATCGGATAGGCCTTGAAGCGCTTGCGAGCAGGCTTGTCGCCGTCGGTTTCGGGCAGGCGCGAGATGCCATGGCGCTTGAGGCATCGATGCAGAGGCGAGCGCGTCAGGTGCGGGATGGTGGGCTGCAGGGCGCAGAGGCAGTCGTTGAGCGGCAGCAGGGTGTGACGCGGAAGGCGACAACGATCGCCTCCTCCTCCTCGGCCGAGAGGGTGGTGGAGCGGGCCTCGGCGGGCCCGGCCCGCCGATCGGCGACATCGGCTCGCGCCCGCCATTTGGCGATCGTCTTCGGGTTGACCCCCTGCCGCCGGGCCAGAGCCCTCAGGCTCTCTTCGCTATGCTGGATCGCGCGACGGACCGCCTCAGTCGGGCGTGCGCAGCCGTGGAGGACCTGGCCCATAGCGCGTCCCCTCCGTCCCAGGGAGAAGACTGCACCATCAAAGCCTGGGACCAACACCCAGGCAGCCCTCCACTGCTCTGGCATGCTCCCGACGCCGCATGGTTACCCAGCCCGGTAAGGCCGACGCGGGCAGTCCACCTTGGCCGCCGACTTGCGCTCGGCGGGCTTTCTGTTAGGCGGATCGGCCACCGTGACGCGCCTGCTAGTCACGGGGCCGTCGGAACCCGTTTCTAGAATCCCTTGTCCTTGCCGCTGCGAGAGCTGTGGAACACCAGCGCCATCAGCACCGAAGCCACGCCTGTGGTGAACAGGATGCCAAGGATAAGGGCAATACGGGCATGGCCCTCGACCCCGAGTGACTGAAAGCCGGCGACAGCCCACACGACGGCGAGTAGCCCAAGCGTACCGGCCCAGCAGTAAGCGACGTAGCGCACCATCCACCGCATAGACTGGAGATGGTCCGGAGAGGTGGGACGGGCAAGGCTCCCAGCGCCTGCGCCGTCGACCTTACCAGCCGCCTCTTTTCCTCATCGTCGGCACGGCCAGCGCCGCGTGCTCAGCGGCGCGATCTAGGCGCGCTCGCGACCGCAGCACCCGGCCGAAGACAAGAGGAGTGACGCCCATTGCCACGGCCGCCTCAACCAGCGTGAGGCCGGCCAGGGGCAGTTCGGCGGCCTGCCAGAGAGCGGCACCTCGATGGGTGTTCATGAACATATCGAGACGATCCGTGCCTACAGCCTGAACACAACCGTCTCGCCGGCCCACCGTTCACACCGGATAAGCGCGTGGGCGGAATCAGCAGTCATTGCAGCGTGCCCGACCCAGTCATCACCTGCCCCCCTGATGCGATGGCGGCCTTGATCGCGGCAAACGGTTCAGGGTGCCCACACAGGAATGAACAGGACCGCCTTACGCCGCGCCGCCGAGCGCGCCAGATGGTCCGGCAGCCCGCGGCCGCAGGACCGCCGCGAGGGGGCGCAGCTGGCTTCGGCTGCTGGTCGGCGTCCTGCATCAGCCGTCCCCTGCTACCCGCCGAACGGCATCTCGCCGCCGACCTGCGGCGCCGCGGCGGTCGGGAACATCGCATCGCCGGGATTGCCGCGCCGACCGAAGCTGTTGCCGGCCATGCCGCCAATGACGGACGGCGGCAGGGAGCCCGCTCCAGCAGCAGCGATGCGAGCAGGTTGTTGCAGCCCCTGTCCGCGCCACTCACGCCTCCCGATGTACCGGCAACGGTGATCGGGCGCCCCGCCTGACCGCCGCGGTCCATTGGCGTAAGCCTAGACGAGGGTTTGGCAACCTCGACAATACCCGGCGTCGTGCCGACCGATGCGCAGTTCGGGGAGCGCCCCCGTCTGCATGCCGGGATCTAGGGAATGCCGCCGATGTAGCGGGATGCAATTGTCATCTCAGGCGCTCCGGGCGGCGCGAGGAGACGCGGCATGAGGTGAGGGGGAAGCTCCACCGCTGGCAGTCCCGGCGGGGGTTATGACCTGCCAGGCAATAGTGGAGTTACAGCAAATGATCCATCTAATCGATTAAGAGCACCGTCTATAATTGGTTGTTCCATTGTGTTGGTGCGTTCCGTCAGCCCACCATCGCGTCCGGACCAAAGTGCTTGGGCGGCGCGCCCAACGGGCAGAAGGCTGACTCGCCTCCCGACTCCTGCCAGATTTTCCGCAATGCAGCTTCGAACTGGCGTCTGGCCAAAGCCAGCGCAGACGCGTCGCCGAGTAAGGCGGCGCCGTCCAACGCAACGCGCAACTCCGCCGCGATGGCCCGGAGTGCTTCCAACGGCTGGTCGGCAAACGATAGTTGCTGCCTGATAGCCGCCTCGATCGCGGCTTCAAGAACGCTTTTTCCCACGAGTTCCTCCGAGCGGACGTCGTCGGCCCGGCAGAATCCGAATCACGGGCGTGTTAGGCGGCGGCAAGTACACCCAATCGGCGGGGTGGGGGACGCAATTCGATGCGAAAAGCGCGTTTCCGATCGTGAGAGGATCGGAGGAGGCGTTAATTGTGCGTCAAGCGATTGCCGGCTCAGCTTCTCAATTCACGCTGAAACAAGCGGTTAGCGCGACATACAACTGGTGCGGGTATTTGACGATGTTGAAGCACGCATGTCGGGGAATCTAACGCTACATGATCGTTGCCGGGATACAGCAAATGACCAGCATCCAACCGACCAATATTGCTTCGTCCGAGGTGAGCCGTGGCGCGCCGCAGATGACTGAGGCCCACTCGGCCGTTGACGCTGGCGGGGGGTACTTCGCCGCTGTGACGCCGGCGTTGGATCTGGCGCTTGCGAGCGCCCACGAGGCCGGGCATGAGCGCGCGATTCGGATCCTTCATGCGGTCATCGCCATTCTCGATGATCCGGACTTGCGCTGACCGCGCCTCGCATTTCATCGCGACTGCTTTCGGTCAGGGGAAGTCCTCGGTCTGGGCATCTTCGCGCGCCGGGAGCCGGGCTCTGGGCGTTTCCCTTCACCCGCCCGCCCCAGCATCCACTTCGCCCAGGCGCTGTCCTCCTTACCGCCAAATTGCCCCCCAGCTGGCACAACAGGTCCGACTGATCGACGATCCGCGACGCGATGAGGTGCACGATCGGCCCCCGGAATGGTGTCGAGCCGCAACACCGCGGCCGATGGTCGGTTGCCTCTACGTACTCGCGGCCTTCATCGCCTTGCGTCGTGCTTTCTCCGCCTCAGCCGCCTCCCATTCGGCGCGACGCTGTGCTTTCGCTCGCTCAAGGTTGGTGGTCGTAGACCAATGCGCTCAACTGCCACCTCGCAGCCCGCCGCCGATGCGCCTAGGTAGGGTTGAGAGTATGGCCGCCGCGCAGTCCTGCGGGTCCGGCATCGGAGTTAGTCGCGATAGGGCGACTTAGTGGGCTTCCCTGACGTGTCGATCCACAAGTCCCTATCCAAAGACCTCAATCGAACGCATCGCTTCCCGCTGTCAGGGTAAGTGATTATGTCGGTGTCGGCTCGTGTCCCCATAACGAGATAACGGCAAGGGGCGGACGACCGGTTCTCCACACAGTGCCGGACTGCGAGACCAGCGGGGAATGTCGCCGCATCGCCCGGCCGAAGGCTGGTCGCCACATCTCCCTCTACGACGGTTACCTCCCCAGACAAGACGTAAACCATCTCGTCTTAAGCCATGTGCCAGTGCTTCAGGGCAGACCTTGAGCCAGGAGCTAGACGTTCCTCGAGAACCCCGAACTGAGTCAGCCCACCGGGGTCACCGATCCAACGCACCTCCGAGGCACCACACGGGCCATCGTCGCCGTTCTGCTCAAGCGTCATCTTGTCTGGAGTAATGATCGGCACGAGGCTCCCCCTACAGCGCGGTCAGTATTACCTCCCGCGCCCGCACTCTACGCCTGAGCCAGCGGCGGTGCGATCGGCGTTCCGGTCGCGACGGTGCGGAATTGGGTGCAGCACCGGACCAAGCCCCACCCCTCAGCCCGTGCGCTGCTGGTAATCCTCGATCGGGAGCCGAATGTGGCCCTCCGCGCGTTGAAGGCGGCGCAAGCACGGATTTCGCACCTGCACGCTCACCGGCAGGTGTTGTCGCATCGTAACTGGCTCGGCCGCGTTAGGGCGAGACGGGAGCTGCTGCGCTGCGACCGTGGCCGCCGTCCCCGGGCTGCAACAACGACGGGACGGGCCTTGCTTCGGCACTGACGCAACCGGCGAAGGGGCTCCTTCGCCGGTAGCCGGCCGGGCCCGTGGTGCGCTTCCGGAAGGGGGAGCCATGAGCGCCGCGAGCATCGCCGACAGCACCAATGCAGACACACTCGACGCGGCGCTACGGGAGTTCGAGGAAGCGAAGGACACACTTCTGGACCTCGCTGCGCCTTCGCCAGCGACCCTGGCGGCTGAGATCGCCGACCTCCGCGAGCAGGTCGAACGAATAGCCGCCCAGCGAGCGGCGGCTGCTCCTCTGCGGCATGCCGGTGATCAGGCCCACCTGTTCGTGCGCCACGCCGGCATCACCGTGCGGGATTAACCATTGGCAGCCCTGAGCGTCGCCTTCTTCGGCGGCGTGGCCCTCGGCCTGCTGCTACGGAGCTAACCATGCGCCGCTTCGGCTCATCGCCGTGGCGGCTGCCTTTATCGACGGCCATCTCCAGTCCAATGGCGCCAACGCGGTTCGCTGCGTTCACCCAAAGCCTATGGGGTAACTTCGGAAGCCGCGCATCGATTTTCAGGCCCTGTCCCTGCATGGTTCCGGAGCCCTCTGAGTGATGGCAGGACGCATGCCACGCGTTGCTGCCGAGCAGTGCGTCACGACAGCATCTGCCGGAGGCGCCGGCTTCAGTGGGAAAGGAGTAGCCAATGACGCGGCCATGGTCGTTCCCCGGTTCGGGTATCAAAACAAACAGGCCCGCCCAACGAAAGTCACGGCAGTTCCGCGGTGCTCGCGCAATCGCACTCGACATTGCCCCGCGGCCCAGATTTTCCCATCACCGCCCGCCCGCCCGCCCGCCCGCCCACCCCGACCCACGAGCCTGACGCGCGCCTTTCGGGCGCTGGTCGATCTGGCCGAATGCGTACCGATAGGCCTCAGCGTACGCTAAGCATCATGGTCCTTGCTGGCTTCTCGCCGGGCCGTCCCGGCCGGAACATGATAGAACACCGGAACACGTGGCTGTCGCCGACGCGGTTGGCCCGGAAGCAGAATGCGTCTTCGCCAAACTCCGCACGCGCTCGTGCGCTAGCTAGGGCGCGTGCAGCGCCCTCCAGCAAGGCCCCTTTAGCATCGTGCATTAGCGGTTGATGTCGTGGCATGGGGGATCCTCCGCACCAAAAATCCAGCCAGCGCTTTGCGGTTACGCGGTTGGGGTGAACTGGCGCAATGCGCCCCTACCTCCGCAACCATATACCCAGCACCAAGCCCTTCAGGAACGCGACCGCAAGCGCATGCATCGGGTAGTCGCGGACCCATTGCGATGCGTGGGTGCACGCCTGCTGCATGGCACCGGTGGAGGACTCTGGGGTCTGCCGGGTCGCACTCATTACGTTCTCCTCTTAAGGGGGGTTCAGTGACGCGAACGCTTGAAGGCAAGGAGTGGTTGAGTGCTTTGCGCATCGCTCGTCACAAGCGGGGCTACGCTACTGCTGCTGGATAAAACGCTAGTTGCGTCAAATGGGAGGCAGCGTTCAAGTGACGCGTGGAGCGGCCCCCAATTCGACCGGACAGGCGGCATAGCCTGGAGCGACCGTCTTGCGGGTCAAGCGGACTGCCACGGGGTCTTGCTCCGAACGATGGCATTGAGGATGCCGAGAAGGCGCCGGATGCAGGCGATCAGGGCGACTTTCTTGGGCCGCCCTCGGGCGACGAGCGCATCGTAGTGAGCCTTCAGCAGGGCGTTGTGCCGGACCGCCACCAGGGTGGCCATGAACAAGGCATTGCGTAGCGATGTGCGGCCGCCGGCGATTGCCCGGTGCCCACGTTGTTGGCCGGAGTCACGGTTCACTGGAGCGACGCCTACCAAAGCGGCGAGCCTGCGCCGGTCCAGGCGACCCAACTCAGGCAGTTCGGCGATGAGCGTGCGCGCCGTGACGCCGCCGATGCCGGGCACCGAGCGCAGCAGGTCCTCGGTCGCACGCCACAGCGGTGAGGATCGCACAGCGCCTTCGATATCGCCGTCCAGGCTGGCGAGTTGGGCGGGCAGCATCGCCAAGACGGCATCTATGTCTGCACGCACCTTTGGATTGTTGGCACAGCGGCGTCGGTTGCCCTCCATCACGATCATCTCGACGACCTGGCGCCGCCGGGCGACCAGTTCTGCCAGAGTTCGCGCCTGGACATTGGGCATCGGCCGGGGCTCGGGTCGGATACGTTCGGCGAATAGCGCGAGGAGGGCGGCATTGATGCGATCTGTCTTGGCGAGCCGACCCGTAACGCGGGCGAAGTCGCGGACTTGCCGAGGGTTTACGACGGCGAGCGGCAAGTTGGCGGTAGCGAGGTCTGCGGCGAGCCTAGCCTCGTAGCCGCCAGTCGCCTCCAGCACGACCAGGGCAACGGGCAGATCAGCCAGCAGGGCCGTTATCCGCGACACCCCAGGATCGTCGTTGGGAAGTGCCACGGCCCGGCCCGAAGGCAAGATGTGAAGGCCGAGCCGGTCCTTGGAGACGTCGATGCCGACGAAGACCGGCGTTGGTGAGGCTTTCTCCATGGCCCGTCCTTGCGAATGCGGGCTCGTCGTGTGCGACGGCCCAAGCGACCGTTCGGGTTTTCGGAAATGACAGCGGACGGCGCGCCATGCTCTGAGACGGGCTCGATCACCCGAGGGCCTAACGGGCTCCCGGCCGCTGCCAGCCTCGCCGAATCACTGCCGGCGGGCAACATCGAGATACAAAGGGCCTAGGTTCAAGCCTAGGCGCACGCCTATGTCGAAGCCCATCGAACGCGTCGAGATCATCACCAGCATGCATCGCCGCCGGCGCTACACTGCCGAGGAAAAGGTCCGGCTGGTCGAGCAGACCTTGCAGCCCGGCATGACGGTCTCCGCCGTTGCCCGGCTGCACGGCGTCTCCCCCAGCCTGCTGTTCCAGTGGAGGCGGCGCATGGCCGAGGGCGGGCAGGAGGCGGTCAGGGCCGACGAGGAGGTCGTCCCGATCAGCCGCGTCCGGGAACTCGAGAACCGTGTCCGCGAGCTCGAGCGCCTGCTCGGCCGCAAGACCATGGAGACCGAGATCCTGCGCGAGGCCCTCGAGCAGGCCCGCCCAAAAAAACACGCGTGGCGCTTGCCATCGCCGCCACCGGCAGGTTCCCGGTGAAGGCCGTGGTCGACACCATCGGCGTCGCCCGGTCCAACCTGGCCGACCATCTCCGCCGGCCCGAGCGGCCGCGGCGCGCCCCTATCGCCGCGCCGAGGATGATGCTGTCCTGGCCGAGATCCGCGCCATCACCGACGCCGCCCCACCTACGGCTATCGCCGCGTCACGGCGCTGCTCAACCGCGCCAGGCGCAGCTCGGGCGAGCCGCCGCTCAATCACAAGCGCGTCTTTCGTCTCATGCGCCAGGCTTCATTGCTCCTGCAGCCCCACACCGGCCGGCGCGCCATCCGCGCGCATGAGGGCACCGTCATCGCCGCGGCCTCCAACCAGCGCTGGGCCTCGGACGGTTTCGAGATCTCCTGCTGGAACGGCGAGGTCGTCCGCGTCGCCTTTGCCATCGACACCCATGACCGCGAGGTCATGGCTTGGGTCGCCACCTCCGGCGGCGGCATCCGCGGCGAGATGATCCGCGACATGATGCTCGACTGCGTCGAACGGCGTTTCGATGACCTGCACGCCCCGCAGCCCGTGCAGTGGCTGGCCGACAACGGCTCCGCCTACACCGCTGGCGAGACCACCGACTTCGCCGTCGCCCTGAACCTCGTCGCCTGCTTCACTCCGGTCCGCAGCCCCGAGAGCAACGGCGTCTGCGAGGCCTTCGTGAAGACCTTCAAGCGCGACTACGTCCGCGTGAACCCAAGGCCAGACGCCATCTCCGTCCTGCAGCGCCTGGCCGAATGGTTCGAGGATTACAATACCATCCACCCTCACAGCGGCTTGCGCATGCGCTCGCCCCGTGAGTTCATCGCCGCACAGTCAGCAACCCAAGCCGCTATGCTCCCAGGGCGGCAGCCGTCGCGGGGCCTGTGTCGTGAGCCTCTGATGTCTAGTGACTACTGAGCGATCTCATCTTGATCTTGCGAAAGCCCAGTCTCGTAACAACGAGTGTGTCGGACCCGCAGGTCCTCTACTGAGGCAGGCTCATGAAGTTCCCGCTGGCCTGCAGCGAGCGCGAGGTCGGCATGCCTTCTCAAGGCGGTTCGACGAACAGGGTTCGTCTCCGCCTCGAGGGCTATCCCAAGTACCTCAACGAGCCGCACTATGACGGCCGCCGAGCTTGCGCCGGCCTGTCTGATCATGTGGAACATGGCATCCAGCAGCCCGTCATAGTCGATAGCCCGTCGGAAAAGCACAGCTTGGCCGTCGCGGAGCACAACGGGGCCAGGTAAATGCCGACGTGTCATCCAGCAAAGCACATCGCCGAACCGATCCAGCACAGCGACGGCGGTGAAGGGGTCGTTTATGCCTGGCGAAAGGGCGCGAACGGCGACCTCGGCAAGCTGGCGCACGGCAAACTCCAGGTCCTGTGCGGCGGCTTGCCGTGGCCCAAGCACCATTGCATTTCGCAGTTGCTCTTCTGCTTCTACTAGCTCGCCCGGAGTCACTTCAGCTATCGGAACGCCAGGGAAGACATAGTCGCCTGGCCGCACTCTGAGGATTAGGGTCCGCCCCGCGTTCGCCGCCCAGTCAGCCAATGCGTCCTCATCTAGTGCCCGAAGGTAGCCGCTTGTTTCCAATCGAACCGGAGAGCCCGAAGGTGCGGCCGCCGGAAACTGTGCATCGGGACAATCCAAGGTGAGACGACCAACTGCTTCCTGTAAGTCGCGGTGAACAAGATCAATCACCGTTTCAACGTTTATTCCGGAGGCAACGTGGTGAACGAACCAAACAAGGGTTGCCACGGACAGAAGGGCAAGAACGAGAGCGCCAGTAACGGCGAGGTGCGGCACAAAGGCCCCCTCGTCAGTGGAGCGTACTGTCCGCAGGACAATCAACGCGTAGGCGAATGTTCCGAGAAATATTCCAAGCGCAATTTGATTGCCGGCGTCGCGAATGAAGTTGCGGAGAAGCCGCGGACCCATCTGGCCGGATGCCAACGATAACGCTGCTACCGTAATCGAGAATGTGGTGCCGGCTACGCCGATCGTCGAACTTGCAATTGCACTGAGTAGCGCACGAGCGCCGGACTCACCTCCGGCATACAACCAACCAGCTGATAGTACAGCGTCTGGCCAACCCGCAATCTCCAGGGAAACCGCGCCTTCGCCAGCGAGTACCCCCAAAAGCACCAGAAGCGCCGGGCGAAGCCAAAAGGCATCACCCAGCGCTTCCAATCGACCGCGAACATAATTGCTCACGCTCTTACTGACCGTCTGGCTGAGCTAAGTGGCTGCGGCCCTGCCGCTCGCGCACACGAGCAGCCTATTGAGCGGATCTTGTCACTGCCGACTTGGCTTCCTCGCTGTTGATGTTGAGGTGCACCTCGTCGCCCTTGATAGAGGCGACGGCGCTCATGGGCAGGTACTCGTGTTCACCACTGTCATTCGGATTGTCCTTGCGGGTCAGCTTCAGGCTTTTCCCTTCGACATGGTCGATCGTCCCCACCTGCTTCCCACAGCTCGCAATGACGGTCATATGCTCGCGGATCTGGCTGGTCATCTCGCTCACGCTCTTTCCTCCTGCTTGATTTGTAAGGTCCTGTCGCGCTGAAGCTATTTGAAGCGCCAGCGCGCGCAGGAACATCAGATCATCGTTGTGCCGTAGTACTCGCTGATGCCGCGCCCATAATCGGGCCGGTCCCACGGCGTTTCATCTGCACGGTAGCGCGGGGCCTTCTCCAGCTGATCGCGCGTGACCGAGGTGACGTAGCCGCCTAGATCCACGTCGTAGGAAAGGCTCTTCCATGGCAGAGGGTAGTAATCGTCGCCGATACCCAGGAAGCCGCCGAAGCTGACCACGGCGTAGGACACACTGCCTGATCGCTTGTCGAGCATCAGGGTGTAGATCGAACCGATCTTCTCACGATCAGCGCCATACACGCTTGTGCCCTCGACCTTGTCCGAGGAGATGAGCTGTTGGGTTTCGTTCAGTGCGACACCCTTGCCTGCCATGCGATCGGACATCTCCGCCTCCATCCTATGTTTGCGCTGATCTGCTAACCCTCGTGCTGGCAACGCAGTTGCGGGCGCTCGGGAAGGATCGGCAAATGTGATCCTGGCGTGACGACTTATCTGTTCCCGGCCTCGTCGTGGGAACTTCGATGGCAGTCCAGCGTTGCGCGGACAGTCCGCTCCAGGATCTGAGGGAAAGCCAAATGACACATTCATCTCCGCGGCGCGCTCTGATGGCCATCGCTATCGTCGCTATTCCCGGCTTCGCGCTGGCACAGGCCCCGGCTCCGGCGCAGACCGCACCGTCGTCGCCGTCGGTTACCTCGCCTCCGACAGCCACGGTCACCACCCCCACGCCGGCGGCCAGTGCCCGGCGCGCCAGCCAGATCATTGGCGCGAACATCATTAACGAAGAGAACCGCGGCGTTGGTGAGGTCCACGACCTGATGGTCGACACCGCTGGGGGTGCCACAATCGCGGTGTTGTCCGTCGGCGGCTTTCTGGGAGTGGGCGAGCGCTATATCGCGATCCCGCTCAGCGAGTTGCGCTGGAATAGCGAGCGTGAGCGCTGGACGCTGCCTGGCGCAACCGTAGATAGCCTGAAGGCGCGTCCGGAATTCACCTATCCGACGCGACGGTGACTTCTGCCTTGCTGCGAGGTGTGGCGCTGGCCGTGCCAGCGCCGCTCTCGCCTCGGGTCCGCGGCACAGTCCCCAACTTAGCGCCCCAAGCGCCAGCCTTCTAGCATCGTGGGCGCTGCCGCTCAGCCTGCCGCTCAGCCGAACCGTGTCGTCTTCCACCGACGCACGACGGAGACGATAGGAAGTTGGCGATGCTGCCCTTGGGTCCCTCCCGGCCCGTCCATTCGACGGACCGACAATGGACTGCGAGGCGCCGGATGCCTCTCTGCCCATTCACTGCGATGCCGGACCAGATTATCCAGGCGCAAGAACGGGAAATCGCCGAGATGGGCGACCTTATCGCGGCGTTGGAGCGCGATCCGATCCCGCCGATGCGCCCGACCTGCCGCCGCGCAGCACGCTCACAAACGTCACAACCGCGAGGCAGCTCGGACGATGCTGCAGCGCGCGCCGCAACGCCCCGCGAACGCTGAGCTGCGTCGCCAGCAATGTGTCCGGGAGCAGGCGAAACTTGACGGTAGAAGCCACCTCTCCCGGGCAAGCAGTTGCGTAGACCTTGCTAATCATCATGCACGCCGTGTTTGGCAGAACCTCAGGCGCGGATCGAGCTAGGCGAGACCCCTCGGAAAGGCCCGAAAATGTTCTTCGACAGCTGGTTCGGCCTGCTCCGCGTGGTGGTGGTCGGGACACTGGCCTACGCGGCCCTGGTGATGCTGCTCCGCGTCTCGGGCAAGCGCACACTGGCGAAGCTAAATGCCTTCGACCTGATCGTCACAGTCGCGCTTGGCTCCACTCTGGCCACCGTGCTGCTCAGCAAGTCAGTGGCCCTGGTTGAGGGCCTCGCCGCGTTCAGCCTGTTAGCCGGCCTGCAATACCTCGTCGCATGGCTCTCCGTCCGGTCGTCATGGTTTAGCGACTTGGTGAAGTCGGAGCCGACTCTCCTGCTCCACCGTGGCCGCTTTCTAGAAGGCGCGATGCGCGCGCAGCGCGTGACGCGCGCGGAGGTCCTTGCCGCCCTGCGGGGCCAGGGCGCGGTCGAGACGGCGCAGGTCGCGGCCGTCATTCTCGAGACGGACGGTAGCCTCAGCGTCATCCGACACGTGAGCCGGGCCGGGGCTGTTGGCACCCTGGACGGCGTTGGAACCTCGGACGGCGGGCCACGCTAGCCAGGGCATGGGCCCCGTCCGCGCCCCGCGCACTTTCGCCCCCCGGCGCGTTTGCTTTCTGTTGAACGGAGATCATATGATGTTCGACGAAGCGCTCGGCCGCCTCGAAGCTCTGGGCCACTCCGCAGCCGCCATGCTGCCGGGAGTGCTTCTGGGCCTAGTGGTCTTCGGCCTCGGTCTGCTCCTGGTACGCGGCATACGCGCCGCGGTCACCCGCGCCGCGTCGCGGCGGGAGGCCTCCGCCGGCTCGGCCGCTGTGCTGGGGCGCATCGGGGGCGGCGTCGCCACGCTCATCGTGTTTTTGATCGTCGCCGCCGTCGCGTTTCCCTCGGTCTCCGCGGCCGACCTGTTCGGCCTGCTCGGTATCGGCGGCGTGGCGATTGGATTTGCCTTCCGCGACGTGCTGCAGAATCTGCCAGGGACGGCGGAATGCAAGGCCGACCGTGCGCTTCGGCACCGCCTGCTGGAAATGGTAGAAGACCTGCACGCCGGCCGCCCTGGCTATTGCCGGCACAGGCACCCGCAGCGCCGTCCTTACGCTGCTGGTTTCTGACGCAGAGAGCAGCCCGAACTCCAAGCATTCCGGCTCGCCCGGTCGGTTCAGCCAGTTTACCCAGATGAGTTCGGGCAGCGCAAAGCGGTGCAGCCGGCAGTAGTAATCATCGACGAGCACCTGGCGACGACCGAACATCACTTTAACACTGCGTCCCTCCGACGGTCGCGGGGCGTAGCCGCTGGGGAGGTTTGCTCCTTTGGCGGCACGCGCGGCGTTGAACCTGCGGAACTCCTCCCATTCGGCAGGAGCTACCTCCCAGGACGCGATCCGGCCGACGCCATGACGCAGCCGGAACTCTCCATGCGACGCCAGCAGTGACACGCAGCCCCAGACGATGCCGACCGGCATTGCAAGGAGGCTCGGCCCACCAATTACGATCAGGAGCATCTCATTGATGGCTTCGTCGTGCGTGAAGATCCACGTGGCGCAGAGGGCGCCGCTCGCCGCTGCAAGGAAACACCAGAGCGCCTTGCGCAGTGGATGTCGGATTCAGGGCCTCCAGGCCAGATGTGCCCGGCGCGACAGTTTCGTCTTTCGATAAGAGGGGTGCATGAGGGCCTCCCGGTCGGAAACTACACCAACTTCGCTTGGCTTCGCGCTGCTTCGGAGCGAATGGTCGTGGGCGCGGGATCACGCGCAGCCCCATCAAGGGGCTCGGGCTGGTAGCACGCGGACCATCGGGGTGCTGTACCAGGAGCCGCGAGATGGCACTCTCCGACACGCGGCGGATCATCCTTAGCCAGGCGAGCCAGCGCGCCGACCGCCTCGCCATCCCGCCCGAGCGGCTGCCGGCGGCGGCGCGGCAGACGGTAGCGAAGTCGCTGCTCAAGCAGGGGTTGGTCAGCGACGAGCCCGCCAGCGCCTGCAGCACCCGGGACGCCTGGCAGATCGAGGGGCGGACCAGACTGCTGCGCATCACCGGCGTCGGCTGCGCGCCATCGGGGTGGAGTCTGATACGGACGGTGTTGCCCTGGCGACGCCGATCCCACCCGCGGCAACCGACAGGTCCGACTTGCCCTTAGCTCGCCAGGGAGACTCACACGCGGCGTCTGCACCGGTGCCGCCCTCGGACGCCGCTGAGCGCGAGGGCCTGGACCACGCCGTCGCCGCCCTGCGCGCCGTCCTCGCCGCGAAGCCAGGCCGCCCACCGCGCGACCGGAGCGCACCGCGCCACCCGCGCAACGCCACCGGCTGGCAGCCCCACACGGTCCGCGGCTTCCTCGCCGGCCTCAAGCGCCGCGGCATCACGATCGAGGTGCTGGAGCGCGTCCGCCAGGTCGGGCCGGGTAGCCAGGGCGCAAAGGGTTCCTACTCCATCTACCGGATCGCCGGATGATGCGCGGTGGAACGCACCAGCCGCGCCTGGCGGTCGGGCTGATCCGGTTCTCAACCGCCGAGCAGTGCAACAGCGGGCTGGGCCTGGAGGCCCAGCAGGCCAGCATCCGGTCGTTCGTCGCGAGCCAGGGCTGGACCCTGGTCGCGGAGTACCCGGACATCGCGTCCGGCAAGGACGACCGCCGGCCCGGGTTCCAGGCGGCCCTTGCCCGCTGTCGGCAGCTGGGCGCCGTGCTGGTAGCGGCGCGGCTGGATCGGATCACGCGCCGGGCACACACGCTATCTCAGCTGCTGGAGGACGGTGTCTCGATCCGCGCCGCCGCCATGCCGAACGCCGACGACCTGATGCTGCGGATCTAAGCCGCCATGGCGCAGAAGGAGCGGGAGCTGATCAGCGAGCGCACCAAGGCGGCTCTGGCGGCAGCCAAGGCGCGAGGGAAGGTGCTGGGCGGCGACAGGGGCTACCGGCCATGCTCGGGCCCGGATCCAGTCCTGGCGACAATCCAGCGACGAGAGGCTGCGATGCGGGCCGCGCACCGTCTGAACTTGGATATCAGACGGATTTCTGCCGGGGCGCCTATCTCGGATGCGGCCATGGCGCGCGGGCTCAACGCACAGGGAATTCCGACGCCCAGTCGGAAAGGCCGTTGGACACATACCACGGTGGCTCGGCTGCGTGCTCGTACAGGGCTAATTGCTTCCGAGCGCCTCAGTGCCCGGCGACAAACTCCGGAAAGCAGCGTGGTTAGGCTTGATGCTTAGGCTGTGAACACCGCGTTCGATCGCTCCTGATCACCGTCTCCGGCAGACGTTAGGGCCGCGGGACAATCCGCGCTCTCAGCGCGTCACATTGTCAGTCCTAAGCTCAGCCCATTAGCCGCCCGAGGGTGGGCAGGCGGCGCACCGCACGGCGCACTGAAATGCCGCTCCATCTCCGAGCGTCGGCTGGTCAGAAACCTTTCCAAGGTTACTCGGTTGTAATCTAAACGCCGGGGACAGCATGATGACGCACGAACGTACGACTTCGCCAGCGCGCGGCGATCGCATGCGCGGCTGGCGCATCGTTCATCTTGTCCTTCTGTCCTGGGTCGCCGTTATCGGCGGCGCGCAGGTCGCACTCGGTGGATGGATCGTCGCCCTCGGCGGTACCTACATGTACGTGACTTGCGGTGCCTTGCTGCTGATCGCCGCATGGTTCGGCTGGCAGCATGCTGGCCGACGGGAGTGGCTAGCATTGCTTGCAGCCGGCCTCGTTGCCTTGATTTGGTCTTTCGCGGAGATTGCTGGAAAGGGCTGGCCGCCGAGCTGGATTTTTGATCTCGCTGGCCGCGTCGGGCTCGTCCTTGTCTTGCTTTTCGCCACCTTTGCGGCGTCGGTATCGACGCAGTACCCGTCCGGCGGACGTCCGCGCCGCGCCGTTGGCGGTGTCGCTGTGCTCGGCGTCGTCGCGATTGGGGCTTATGTCGCCATCGCGTGGGAACGCCCTGTTGCTGCGGCGGTCGGGGCTGAGCGCAGCATCACGCAAGCCGCGGCGACGAATGAGGCGAGCCTCGGCGCCGACGCATGGCGCGCTTATGCCGGGTCGAATCTCGGCCAGCGCTTTTCATCCGCGGACCACATCACCCCGGCCAACGTCAGCCGTCTGCAGGAGGCGTGGCGCCATCGTACCGGCGATCTTCCGCCCAATGAACGCGTGTTCTTTTCCTCCCAGAACACACCTCTCAAGGTCGGCGACAATCTCTATCTGTGCAGCAGCAGCGCCCAGGTCTTCGCACTGGACCCTGCGACCGGGGAGCAGCGGTGGCATTTCGACCCGAAAACGCCGGCTCGCGCGATGGAATCCCTGTTCAGCGTTGCCTGCCGCGCCGTCGGCTACCACGGTGCACCTGGCGCGGCGGCATGCAGCGAACGGATCTTCGTGGCCACCGCCGACGGACGGCTGATCGGCCTTGATGCCCGAAGCGGAACGCCATGCCCCGATTTCGGCCGCGAGGGGGTCGTTGATCTGACAGAAGGCATGGGTCTGCGTGATCCCGGCTTCGCCTCCAATACCTCGGGGCCGGCCGTGGTCGGCGACATGCTGATCGTCGGCCAGCAGGTCAGCGACAATCAGCGCCGGGATGCGCCGTCTGGCGTGGTCCGCGCCTATGACGCGCGCAGCGGTGCGCTTGCATGGGCTTGGGATGCGCATCGCCCCGATTCCAGGGCCCCGCTCGGCCCTGACGAGATCTATCCGCGCGGCACCCCCAATGTCTGGACGGTCATTTCGGCGGATGAGACGCTTGGCCTGGTCTTTCTCGGCACCGGCAATTCCGGCGCCGACCACTGGGGCGGTGACCGCACCGAGGCGGAGGAC
This sequence comes from Neoroseomonas terrae, assembly GCF_018129025.1. Taxonomy (GTDB): domain Bacteria; phylum Pseudomonadota; class Alphaproteobacteria; order Acetobacterales; family Acetobacteraceae; genus Neoroseomonas; species Neoroseomonas terrae. Next base: position 69,211 of record NZ_JAAEDI010000024.1, read on the forward strand.
CGCTATACCGCCGCCATCGTGGCGGTGGATCTGGCGACCGGCGCGACCCGATGGTCCTTCGCGACTGTGGACCACGACCTCTGGGACTATGACATCGGCGCGCAGCCGACGGTGCTTGACATACCCATCGACGGGCAGACGCGGCGCGCGGTGCTGCTCGGCACCAAGACCGGGTCGCTTTTTCTGTTCGACGCCGCCACCGGTGAGCCGCTGCGTCCCATCGAGCGGCGCTCTGCACCGCGCGGCAATACGCTCACGGGCGAACGCCTGTCGCCAACACAGCCGCAATCGACGTTCTACCCCAACTTTGCGGGCCGGCCGGGTGCGGAACCGGAGCGTCTGGATGCCCGCCACGTCTTCGGACTGACGCCGATCGACGCGGCTTGGTGCCGCATCCAGTTCCACCGCATGACGTATGACGGGATCTATACACCCCCCACGACCGATGGGCTGGGGATGCTCCTGTTTCCGGGCACCATCGGCGGATTGAACTGGGGCGGTATCGGCGTGGACCAAGGACGGCTTATCGCCATCACCAACCACAGCCGTCTGCCGAACCATGTGGAGATGATCCCTCGTGCGCAGGTGACGGATCGCGCGGTGGGCGACGGCGGTGCCCGCCCGGATCAGGACATCGCACCGCAGGCGGGCACACCCTACGGGACGCAGCGGCCGATCTGGTTCTCACCGCTGAACATGCCGTGCATCGCGCCGCCCTGGGGCTATGTCGCGGCGACCGACCTCCAGTCAGGGGAGTTGCTGTGGTCGCAACCCATCGGGACCGGCTTTGATTCCGGTCCGCTGGGCATCCCGACACGGCTCCGCATTCCGATGGGTACGGCCAATGTTGGTGGCCCCCTAGTTACGGCGTCCGGTCTTACGTTCATAGCGGCGGCGCAGGACAATTACCTGCGGGCTTTCCAGACAGAAAGTGGTCGACTGCTGTGGTCGGCCCGGCTCCCGGCCGGAGGGCAGGCCACGCCCATGACGTATGTCCATCAGGGTCGCCAGTACGTCGCTATTGCCGCTACTGGCCATCAACGCCTTGAGACGACGCCGGGGGACTATCTGGTCGTGTATGCTCTTCCAGACACCTCGCCATAGCGCCTGCTAGCACCGGCGCCAACCTGGAGTTCCAATCATCGTCTGTGGCCGCCGACAGCTGCAACTATTGTCGTTCGGAGGCGTGAGGTGTCCAGTTGAGAAGGCTCACGCGGCGATGCCGGACACCAGAAGCATCACGGACGTATTGGATAAGCTCGACGCCGCGAGTTCTTCAGAGAACGAGATCCGGGTCCGGCGTCTTGTTGAGGCGATGGGCGACCGCAGTCATGGGCCGTTCTTGTTCCTACCAGCGGTGCTGGACATGTCGCCGATCGGGTCGATCCCGGGCGTTCCTACAGTGCTCGCCGTTGTCATCATTGTATTTGCCGGCCAGCTGGCGATCGGACGCCAGCACCTTTGGCTCCCCACTTTCGTTGCCGAGCGTCGGGTCAGCTCGTCTCGTCTCCGCAAGTCTGTTGCGAAACTGAGGCGGGCGGGACGTTGGATGGATAGGTGGTTTCACGGCCGGCTGCAGGCCTTCACGACGGAGCCATTCGTGCGAGGAGCCGGCTTCGCCTCCCTGATCCTCGCGCTGGCGATGCCGCCACTAGAAGTGTTTCCGTTCGCGACTACTCTGGTCAGCGCTCCCATTGCGCTCTTCGGCGTTGCGTTGATCACGCGTGACGGCGCGCTCATGTTGGCAGCTTTCGCGGCAACGCTTTGGTCCGCGGGAGGCGCAGTATGGATTGCAACGACATAGCGTCGCTGCGGGCGCCTCCCGGAATAGAACTTGCAGCCCGATTGAAAATACGGATGCGGCCGAGCGACACGGCGACTGCGCCGACCTTGATTGATGACCACGCCAGCGAACGGCAACAGCTCTTATGGCGCTCTCTGTTCGGTTGCTGCCTCTGCTTCGCCAGTTGCGGGGAACCGCTGGATCCTAAAGGAGCTCCCTGCAGGGTCTCCCTGTTCACCACCCACCAACGGTCGTTGGTCGGTGTTGAACAGGCCCCGCCGCACTGATGCTGTCAGGCGACCTTCCAGCCCTCCACGTCACCGTCGTTCAGGCGGTCGAAGAGCCTTGCCCGGCTGTCTTTGGGCGGAGCCGGCTCCGGCCTCGCAGCCGGCCCCGTGACCATCTGGTCTAGCAACTGCCCGATCAGCCCAAGCGCATCCACCTGGTCATCGTGCTTCCCGGCCGGGAAGGTCACCAGCTCCGCCTCGAAGGCCTGCCGCCACGGCGCGTGCCGCGGCAGGTGCAGCCCCTCCAATGCCATCCGGCCGCGGATTTATTGCGCCCTCACCGCCTTGTCCCCACGCGTCGGGAAAGCGTGCCGCGCCGCATAGGCTTGGCGCTCGCGCAGCCTTCCGGACAGATCGTCCTGATGCCAGCGGGTTTGGACAACCACGATGGCTGCAGCGGGGCGCAGGCGCGTGCGCAGGTCGTCCTGGAACCATTCCCACACGCGGGCCCGGCGCGCCTCGCTATCGGCCTCCTCGCGGGATTTCACCGGGTCGTCGATCAGAGCCAGTTCAGCCCGCAGCCCAGTGATGACCCCGCCGATCCCGGCGGCGCGGTATTCCCCTCCATTGCTGGTGGTCCAGAGGTCCTCCGCCTCGCGGTCGAGCCGGTAGCCGAGCGTTGGGCCATGGCTGCGGATGCGGCCCCGCACACGGCGGGAGAACGTTCCCGCAAGATCAGCGGTGTTGCTGGTGGCAATGACCCGACGGGCGCGGCCCTGGGCGAGGAACCAGGCGGGGAACAGGTCGGAGGTATAGGTGCTCTTTGCTGATCCCGGCGGCATGAACACCATCAGCCGGTCATGCACGCCGTCGGCCACGGCCTGCAGCTCGCGGATCAGCAGGCGGTGGTGGGCGGCGGGGACCAGGCCCTGCGGCGCGAGGGCGTGCTCGCACCACAGGCCAAACTCGCGGCGGATGCTGCGCCGCTGTCCCAGCTCCCAGGCAAAGCTATTGTTGTCCATCGATCGTGCGCCGCGCCGTCCGCGCCCGCGCGATCTCCTCCTCCTCGTCAGTCATCTCGCCCGGCTCCTTGGCCGTCAGCACCAGCTCGTGCTTCTCGCGCCAGCCGGCCCGGGCCTTCATCCAGAAAATCGCGGCGGCGACGTTCTGGCCCTCGGTGGCCATGCGGAACTGCCAGCGCGCCGTGCGCGGCGTACGCTCCGTTCTCTGGCCGGCTTCCCGCCTCGCGCAAGGCCGACCGCGCGGACCCCCGGCGCGGCGCGAGGACGGTCCCCTGGCGTGGTCTCACCGTTCCGTCATTGAACCTCTGGGTGAGGGGGAGGGCCGCGTGCGCCAGACGCCACGCTCAATGCGGCGTCGGTGGATGAGTCTGTGGATGGGTTGCTTAAACAATACTAAAAAATTCGGCGGGATTCTGGAAATTATTGGCTCCCACCCTCTCCGCCAGTTCTCATACGAGCCATGCTCTCCGCCAGACCAAGCGCCGCGCTGAGTGGCAGGTTTCCTGGGGTTTTTGCGGCAGACCTGTTGATCAGCCGGACGGGGAAGCGGCGGAAAATCGCTCTCCGGAGGCCCTTTCTCTCCGGACCTCCTGACTTGGGCGATTCGGTACGGAACTTGGAAAACCACAGATTCCAATGTTTTCGGAGAGGGTCGCGCGGCGGCCCGGTTCGATCTGCGCTTGCCCTCTTGGACGCGCTTCAAAGTGCGCCCCGATTCCCTCGCTAGCTGCCAGACTTGTGAGAGGCCGAGGGCCCAAGGTGTAGTTCGGCCTTTGCGCCAGTGCCGGACAACGAGCTGCGACGCTTCCGCATGAGTTCCTGTAGTGCGGCCATGCGCGGTCCCTTGCCGTCCGGGGTCACGATGCCCGAGGCCGTCAGCCTGCGGTCGAACTCCAACTGCTCCTCTCGCTCCGGCGCGTCCACGGGAAGAAAGCGGCCCTTCAGGTAGAGCACGATGCCTTCGGGCCGATCGACGGTGATCCGGGCTCGACCGAGGTCCACCCGCGTAGTCTCCGAAACAACGGGCAACCGCGCCGATGGATCGAAGCACTGGATGAACGTCATCCGCGGCGCGCCGACCTTCATGTCGACGAAGTCCGCGCCCTCGACGCCGCCCCGGAGCAGGCCGCCACAGAGGACCCGAAGGCGCACAGCGGACGGCAACCGGTCTAACGTCGGCACTGCGAATCGGAAGGTCTTCTCGTCGCGCATCGCGCCAAGGCCCGCCGAGACGGCGGCCTCGACGCCCTCCCTGATGGCGTCCGGCTTACCGGCCGAAAACATGAGGCGCCGAGCCTCCTCAAGAGCTGCGGCATGACTGCCGAAGAACGTCCTGACGTCCCGCTGGATGGACCGCGCGAGCGTGGCGTAACGCGGTGCGCCGGGGAACATTAGCATGGCAAAGCGTATCAGGATGTCCTCGCGGCGTCCGGCTGCCGCCGCGGCGAGTTCCTCCTGCTCGAACAGATCCGACAGGCACAGGTCGCTGGCGCGCGCCGGGGAGACCTTCGCGGCCTGCAGGCGCTCGCGCAGGTCGGTGGGGAGCTCCTCCGCGTCGAGCGTGCGTCCCCGTCGCAGCATCGCCGCCCAGAGGAGTTCCAACTCCGGGCGGATGCGCTGGGCCAGGCCGGGCCGGGGCACCAACGCTCTCGGACGATCCCGCTCCGGTGGTCGCATCCCGACAGGCCGAATGATGGTCCGGGACTGGCGCCGGAACAGGACCTCTTGTTCGAGATCCTTGTCCTGGAACACGGCGAAGACGCCCGACCCCAAGGCGAGCGGCGCCGCGCCCAGCGCCTCCTCGATGAAATCGCGGAGCTCCTGCTGACCGAAGTACTTTTGAAAGGTGCCCCGCGACGTCAGATGCCCGTCCTGGTACGGGCGCAGGCCCCTCAGATCGGCCTTTCCCATGACCATGACGGCCACGACCATAGCGCGCCGAGCGAAGGACCAGGCCGCCCTCAGCGTCTCCGCGCGCTCGTGCCGATCCTCGATCACGTTGAGCACGAAGCCGAGGTTCACTAAGTCGGCCGAGCGTCGTGGGCCGTCGGGCGCGTGGTGCGGGTCCCAGCCGAACGCCTCGAATCCCGCCGCCGAAAGCGCCGCCACGTCGTCGCCAAGGCCGCACCCGTAGTCGAACACGGTGCTCCCTAACGGCAGCACGCCGTGAGCGACGGCGAGTTGCATCGGCTGCGACAGATCGCGCCGGGGAATGGCGGTCCTGTACCGCGCCACCTCCACGCTCTCTGCGCCCACCGGCAGCAAGGCTTGGCCTTCGACCCGAAGTCCCTTTGAGGCGAGGAGCTCGGACCATTGTCGACGCGTGCCGATCTTGGTCGGTTGAGCGAAAAGGCCCTGTTCCTCGGCGGCGTGCGTCAGCGCCGCGAACCTCGGCCGCCTCGGGTCGTCGGCCGGGAGCAAGGTCTCCTTCCTATGCAAGATCGGCGGGTTCTCGCGCCTGCGGTAGTCCGTCGCCGAGGCCTTGCCGCTGTCCAGGTCCACCTTCATCGAGGCGAGCAGGGCCGGGAATCCCGCGGTATCGAAGTCCTCGTACAGCAGGAGGGACACCGAGCCGGGAGACACCTTGGCCACGTTCCAGTGGAAGCCATCTGCCAGGGCAACGGCCCGCTCGACGACGGCACGCGAGTTCTCATCAAGCGCACTCGCGTGCAGGTACACGGATCCCCTGACGCGCTTCCCACTGTCAGTGCGGGAAGGGCGCTGGGTCGCCATGTTCAGGCCGCCTTCGCTCCGGGCTGCCCGGCGCGAGAGACATTCTTCCAGCCGAGACCAATTGCCTCCGCGAGCCGCACAACCTCGTCCTCGCCAATGAATGGCACCTGGCAGTAGACTTTCTCGTCGCTGTCCAACTTGGCGATGAGGTGTCCCTTTCCGAGGAGGCGTTCGGCGCCCTTCTCGCCCAGCGCGATGCGCGACGAGCCCTCGTCGCCAAGCCGAAGGACCAACTTGTTCCCCAGGTTGGTCCGGAGCTGCATGGTCATCACCTGGTTGTCGGCGCGCTGGTATATCATGAACAGATGGATGCCCGCTGCGCGCGACTTGGTGGCAATCTCGTTGATGAGCGGCTCGACCGCCTCCTTGAAGTCCTCATCCTGCATCCAGTTCGCCACCTCGTCGAAGAAGACGAGGATGCGCGGCATTGGGCCGGTCGCGGCTGACCCGAGGCGGCGGTTCAACTGGTCGATGTTAGCCACCCCCGCCTGACGGAGGACGTCATAGCGGTCCTCCATCTCCTGGACGAGACGCCTGAACAGCTCGATTGCGTCCGCCTTCTCGTCCACGATGTCGCCCTTCAGGTGCGGCAGGTGGCGTGCCCAGCCGTAGTCGACCCCCTTCTTGGGGTCGATCAGGCGGACCTCGACCAACGACGGATCGTTAAAGGCGCATGCGTCCAGCATCAGGCTGGTCGCCAGGATGCCCTTGCCGCTGCCAGTTGTGCCCGACACGATCGAGTGGGGCGCCGCCCGCTCCTGCTCCCCGAAGGGGGCGCCGAGAGGAAGGTAGAATAGCTCGCCGTCGTCCTCCTTCTCGCCGAGAACGAACGCCATGTTCGACCGAGGCGCCGTCTCCTCGAGGCGGCGCCTCCGCCACGCTTCCGCCAGGTGCAGCACAACGCGCTTCGGGCGCCTGAGGCCGACTACCACCCGTCCCGCCTTCGGGCTGATGCGTATGATGTCGAGGCTGTACTTCGTGAGCAGCTCGGTCTGCTTCCGCTCAAGCCACGCGACGGTGACCGACCGACCGTCGAGGTCCACCAGGCCGGAATTCGGCGTCAGGCGCGACGCGAGGACGGGCGCGTCCATGCCCTCCTTCTGCAAGGCCGACTGCAGGCGCTTAACCTGGTCCTGAAGCCAGGCATCGCCCTCGCCGCTCGCCGCCGCGTGCCCCATGCCAGCCAGTGCGACGTGAACTTCCGGCAGCCAGCCCGCGACGGTCGCGCCCGGCGCTTCGGTTCCGCTCGCGGTTCCCGTCACCGACTCCGGGGGCGGATTCTCGGTTTGGTCCTTCGTCGCCCCGGTGCCGTCTCCGGCGAGTGTTTCGGTTCCTGTCCCGGCGTCGCCCTGCTGCTCATCGGTGACGGTCTCGGCGACAGGCTCCATCGCCTCGGATGCAGTTGGCCAATCGAGGGGCGTCCAGATCTGGGGCTTGGCTCCGGTGTCGATGAGGCCCTTGAGCGAGTTGGAGATCGCGCCACGGCCGAGCACCCATTGCGCGAGGCGCCGACGGCGCAGCTTCGGCTCATCCCCGTCGGGAAGAAGCGGCATGTCACCCGGGACGGCGCTGGTGTCGTGGACGAAGACCAGCGAGTGGCCCGACATCTCCAGCGGCGTCTCCGGGGAGCGGAGATCCGCGAGCCATTGAGCGGAGGGTCGCCCTCCGATCTGGTCGAACGGATCAATGTGTTCCAGGACGAGATCGGCGAGCCGGTTCCTCCAGGTCGAAGGATCCACCGTGCCATCGCGTGCGACAAGACGCTGGTGAAGGGTGCCGAAGGTCGCGACGAGCTGCTCGAGCGAGCGGTGTCGCTGTTCGGAGAGGCCCGCCTGCCCCACGAACTTCGCCTCGGCGACCACGACGCGGATCACGGGGCCAGCCTCCGTCATCGCGAAGCAGACACCAAGGAGATCGGCGCGCGAGCCGTCGAGCGACAGCCACGGCGCGACATCGTCCAGGAAGAACCACGCGGCCCGGAACTCCTGCGCCTCGGCGCCGAGCAGGAGGTTCAGCTCATGCTGGGTCAGCACGAGTCCTAGGAGCTCCTGCGCGTAATTCAGGTTCTGGGCGGCGCGCATGACGATAGCGCCGGAAAGCGAGGCCGACGCGCGGTGGATCGCCCGCTGCATGCGCGCGAGCCGGTCGCCGTCCTCGGACGGGAGGGCGGCCCTCAAGTCGTCGATCAGCCGCTCCCCGATGACCTCCTCGCCTATCTCCGCCGACACGATGACGTTGTGGTCGGACCGAGGGTCGCTGAAGTAGCGGATGATCCTCCGATCCGACGAACCTACTAGGCGCCGGTCAGCGAGCCGGTCGTAGGTCATGACCCAGTTGGCCAGATGGTGGGCCTTGTCGAGCACCTCACGCACCCGCCCTGACTGGAACTCCACCTCCTGCATCGGAAGCCATGGATCGCCGCTCTCCGAGGCGCGTCCCTGGACAACGTCGTGGAGCGCGTCGACGTACGCCTGGACCGCTTCTGGGCCTCCGGGCGCCGTCAGATAGCTGCCGGACGTGGTGTCCCCTTTCCGGAACGGCTTGCGCCGCGACTGCGCCGTCGGGACGGCGCTCGCAAGCTGCGGCGCGCCCAGCCCAAGGGCCCGCATCCACTTCACCTCGGCGCGCCGGGCGATGACATCCTGCAGCAGCACGACGTCGTGGGCCTTGGCTCCGCCGAGGTCGAGGAACTGGCGGTCCACGATGGCGACGCGCAAGCGGGACAGGAAATTCCGCGCCGCCTCGCTGGTGAGCGAGGCATCGACCTCGTGACCAATGCGGCGGTTCTGTCGCTCATAGATGCGCCGAAGGCTCCCGACGTTCTCGTGCGTCAGGACGAGGTCACAACGAAGGCAGGAGTCGCTGTCGATCCGCCTAGCCATGCTCTCCGCCATCTGTACCGGCAGATCCTCGGACTCGGCGTCGAGCAGTACCGTGGAGAAGCTGGCCTTCTCGTGCGGGCGCAGGTCCAGATACTCCTTCGCCACGCGATCGTACGCCTCGACGGTGCCCTCCGCGGGTTCGTCGGCCAGGACCGCGTCCGGCGCCGCGACCGGACTTTGGAGAAGGCTGACGTCTGCGACGTGGCGCGTCTCGGCGACGAGCGTGTACGGGGTGCCGGGCAGCGCCCCGACGTCCGCGTAGTAGGTCCGCGAGAGTGCCCGCGAGAGGTCGTCCACGTATTCACCGACCTCGGCGGCCAGCCGGGCGGGGCTCAGCACGATGCGCCGCATGCCCTCCGCGAGCTGTCTCGCCTTGGCGCCGATCTCGGCCAGCCTCAGGGGGTGCCACGGGGTCACGATGAGGGCTTCCCGGGTCCCTTCGACCACAGCGGCCCCGATGCCAAGCAGCGGGGCCCAGAGCTCCCGGACGCAGACCTCCGCACGCGCCCGGACCGCCAACGCGCGCAGCAGATCGCCGTATAGCTCGGCCTGTCGGATGAGGGCGTCGTCGGCGAGGCCGGAGCCGGAGCGCATCGCCTTGATCGCCTTCGTGTACTCGGCCTGGAAGGCTTCAAGCGCGGCCGAGAGCGTGGCGGCGTCGTCGGCGGTCACGATGCCGTCCGTGACCGCCCTGACGAGGCTAGCGCGCCAGTTCTCGTCCACGCGGTGGGCTGGCTTCCGCGGGTCCGCGAGCCTGCCGTCGCTGTTACCGCCGACGTCGGTGATCGTGGCCGCGCTCGCCAGGTTGACCGCCTGAACTGCCCCGTGTCGGTCGTAGCGGTTCGCCGCGACGCGCGCCGTGAGCAGGGGCGTGCGCGCCGCGTCATGCGCCAGGACCTCAAGATCCAGAGGGAACGCGGTGATCATGCTGTCGGCCTTGGGCGTCCAGACCATCTGGGCGCGCGGTGCCCTCCGGAGGGCCTCGCCCGACGGAACGCCCGCTTTCAGGTCCGCCTTCTTCAGTGCCCAAGCCTTCAGGCTAAACGTGATGGCGTCCTTTCCGGTGGAAGACACCTCGCCCGGATCGGCGGGAATCTGGGCCTCCCACGGCTCCTTCCAGCACCGGCCGAAGTCGAGGACCACATGCGGCTGGAGCAGCCGGTCGAGGCCGCGCCAGCGGTCGCGAAGCACGCGACACAGCTTGGTGTTCTTGTCATCGGTCCAGAAGTCGAGGGACTCGGCGCCGTCGAGCCTGATGTGGAGGACGACGTCGTCGCCCTCCTCGTCAGGATCCGGGCGTGCGCGCTCCGCAAGCAGGAGCAGGCCTGCTGCCAGGTCGTCAGTCTCGATCGGTTTGCGGAAGACCAGCTTCTCCCAGCGCCGGTACAGCTTGGGGTCAGCCCGCAGCCGCTCGCGGTGCTCGCCGAAGAAGCGGTCGTACGCCTCCTTCGGTCGCGCGGTGTCGGACCTCAGGTCGTCGAGCAGGTCGAGATCGACCTGCGTCAGGGCCGAAGGGAACTTTCGCTCGAAGAACTTCCGCGTCTCGTCGCCGAAGGTCTCCTTCGTCTTCTTGCGGCCGTCCGCGAAAAGTTTCTCCGTTTCGCCCCAGGTCACCTCTGCGGCGTCAGCCTGCGCCTTGGTCCACCCCCCGTCGCCGACGTTCGCGTCGGCCAGCAGGGCTTCGAAGGCGTCCGCGGCCGAGTCCGACACCTCTCCCGCCGCCCTCAGCTCGGCCAGACGCTTGCGGAGCTCCGACCTGGACAGCGGCTCGCCGTCCCGCGCCTGCAGGTGGAGCGCGGGCTTCACCTCGTCCTGGAGGCGTCTGAAGAATTGCTCCGCCTCGGCCGCGTCGGCGAGCTTCGCCCGCGTGTCCCCGGCATCCGCTGACAGCCGGATCGCGGGCAGCGCGCGGCGCGCCGCGTTGGCCAGCTTGAGTCCGTCGGCGAGGTGGTGACGCACGAGCCTGACCGCGAAATCGGCCACGCGCCGGGCATCGAAGCCGACCCCGGAGCGCACCAGACCGGCTAGGATCGCGGCGAGCTGCGTGCGCGTCTCCTCGTCGGCGTCCGGGGGTAGCGTCTTGGCTGCCCAGGTCTGGGTGTCCTCCAGCAGCCATTGATCGTCGAGGTGCTCGACGTGCGAGAGGCTCTGCTCGACGGACTTCACTTCGCGCGCGGGGACGGAGAAGAGAGTCAGCACGACGTCCGGATCGGCATGGTTCCGGTGGTGCGTCGCCGTGTCGTCGGACACCCGCGCCGCGCCAATGTTCCCTCCCGCGGCGAGCTCGGGATGCACGCAGGCGTCGATCCGCCCGCCGGTCACGGGGAGGGCGGCGACCTCGCGAGCGATGGAGCAGGTGACGTCGGGTGGGAGCCCCAAGATGCCATAGAGCAGGCGCCCTGCGGGCTCGGCCATGAGAAGGCCGTGCAGCCGATGGGCCGCGACCTTCCCGATAAGATCATGCGGTTGCATGGGCGGGCCTCCCTGCCATGGCGCGTCCAGCGGAGAATGGGTTCACCACGAAGGCGCAGTCGTCCGATTTCCTGTTGATGAAGCCTAAGACTCGGAGGCGTTCCTCCAGCCTGCGCTCGTTCTCGCGCAGGTCTTCCAGTGGCACTGGAAGTTCACCGCTGCGCGTCCGCGCCTCCTCGGGTCCGACTACGACGTGGTAGCGGCGGCGGAGGACGGAGAGGAACTGGCCCAGCTCCATGGCGCCGTCCACGTTGGCCAGCACGAGCGCCTCCAGGAGGCCATCCGACGGCGAGTACCACGTCCCAGCGCGCTGTCGCGCGGTGAGCAGGCCCACCTTCTTGGCGTGGGCGGTGAAGGTCGAGCCGATGTCGTGGTTGCGAGCCTTCGCCGCGTCGAGCATGGCCTGGAGCTGCTCCGCAGGAGGCGGCAGCCCTGCGGCGCTGGCTGTCTTCTTCGGGGCCCACGCAAACCGTTTCGACAGAAGCGTCTTGGCGTGCGAGCAGTCCATCGGCCCGGTCCCGATCTCGCGCCATTCGGGCATGTCGGTGAAGGACTCGACGAACGCCTCGACTGCCTGCGACGGCAGCATCTTGTGCGCCTTGTAGCGTTCGGCGGAGAGGACCTGGACCGGGTTGTTGCGGGCCGACCCGGTCATCTCAAGGACGAATGGCATCAGACTAGCCCGCCCGGCGACGTCCACCGCGCGCTCCGCGATGTAGATCACCTGATGCAGGCCGCTGAGGCGCGCGAGGAATTCGAGGGCGTCCTCGAGCGGGATCGCCGACTGCGACAGGATCGAGACCCAGTCACGGGCCAACTCATCGTACCGGGCGAGGTGGGCCAGCGGGAGGTAGCCGATCGTGGGAGCCTCGACCCACTTCGGCTGGTCGGTGGTGGCGTCCGCCTCCGGCCCCTGGAGCCGCCTCGCGATGCGATTCCACGGTCCATCGGACTTGAGGATCCGACTGGCGACGAGCTGGCCAAGCCGTTCGCGCTCGGCGGAGCGGTTCAGCATCAAGTAGAGGATCTCGCCCGTCCGCTGGAAGAAACGACGGTCCAGCGCGAAGCCGTCGTCCTTCATTTTCACGTCAGGGAACAGCATCGCCTCCCCGACGGGCTGCAGGTGACGCGACGTCCAGCGCTTTTGGCCGAATTGCTCGACCTCGGCCGACCGCATGAGTTCGAGCGCCTCGGCGAAGTGCGTGAAGCCGTCCGAGAACGCTGGCTTCAGGTACGAGAAGTCGAGGTCTGGAAAATCCTCAGCGGTTCGCTTGAGCCACTGATGCCAGCGCACCTCGTCGTTCGCGCCGCCGCGGGAGGCGACGCGCCCGACCTCCTGGTCGCGGAAGAGCAGGTGACGAAGGTTGGTGTTGAGCTTGATGCGGTAGGACTGGCGTTCATGCGAGGGCGCGTCGGGCTTGCCGTCGAGGCCGGGGAACAACGCCTTGTCCTCTCGGTGCCTGAACGTGAGGAGCTGGAGACACTCTATAAGCGTGAACCAGGGCGCCTGATCGTCGTAGAGGGCGAGGCCCCAGATGGCCGGGTCACACCAGACGGTGAGAGCGTGGATTTTTTGGTGGTCCGGGACCGCCAGCGCCCCCTTGGACAGCCACAGTTCGGAGTTTGCGTTGCTGGACGGCATGGTCAGACTCCGATGTCGCGGCTCTGGATCTGGCCGTCCTGGCCGACCGAGAGAATTTGGATCGGCAGGTACTCCGTCTCGTCCCGCGTGAAGTGGTTCTCGATGAACGAGGAGGCTGCCAGTGCAAAATGCCGGACCTCCTGTTGGCACTGACGCGAGAAACTCGAGGGAAGGCTGCCGTCGGCGACCCGCATGAGGTACTCGAACAGGAGCGGCCGCAGCTCCAGCGGCGCCGAGGCCAGGTCCGGTTGCCCCGGCGTCCGCAGCACCACATGCAGGCGCGGACGACCCGTGGCCGGGTCGAGGGCGGCCGTCAGCCGCTGCGGGGTCGCGGCCCGCCGAGGAACCGGGTCGAGCGAAGTGAACCTTCCACTCGAGCCGTCGGACCTGCCGATCGACCGGGCGAGCCAGATGCGCTGCGTGTCCTCGACCATCATGCCCGTCAGGGTGCGGTTGATCCCCTTCACGAGCTTGCCCGTGATCGTGTCCACGAGAGCCGGGTCGGCCGGAGGCGTCGCGGTCAATGCTTGCGCGAACGCCAAGTATTCCCCGGCGTGGTGATAGATGGTGAGCCGCCAGGGCGAGATCTGTCCCGCACCGTCGGGCGCGTCCATGAGGAAGAAGAGTCTGCGCCTCTGCGCCTCGAGGGCCGCGGCGAAGCCGTTGACGCCGGCCGCGGCCTCCGTGCCATCGCGGTAGTGGCGGAGCCGCTGGCGGAAGAGGGCGTTCCCGTATATCGGGTCTCTAGTCTCCAGCTTCGCCGCCGTATCGGCAGGCGTGCAATCCATAAGCAAATTGTCGAGCGCCGTGTTGGTCTCGCTCCCAACACCGAAAGTCTCCAGCGCGGAGAAGACCGTCAGCGCGCGCCGCCTCTCGGGCCGGACATTGAGGCCGACGGCGTTCCCGAACGGGTTCGTGCGCGCGTAGTCGAGATCCTTCGCCCGCTTCCGCGCCTCCCCGCAGGTCAGCATGGGGTGGTCGCGCTTCTTCGAATCCCCGAGCAGGATGTTGACGACGAGGATTAGGATCTGGCGGATCGGCACGTGCTGGTCGTTCAGCGCGGCGATGCGGATAGCCTGCTTGAGGCGGCGCCGGAACGCGTCCGCCCCATCCGGCCCGGAGCCCATCAGGAGCGCACGGTTCAGGTGGATCGGGCACGGATTGGTGGTCGACTTCGCCTGGGGGCACCGCGCGCAGCCGCTGTCCCACGCCTCGTGCTTCAGGATGCTGTCGAGGACGGCGTCGAGCGTCTCGCCGGTGACAGTCCGGCTGAGGTTCAGAAGGCGGACGCGCAGCTTGCCCTCCTCGGGGGCTTCCCGATCCCGATGCAGCATGTCGGTGAGCGTCCGGAGCACAGCCTCGTAGCGCGCCTTCCGAGGCGCCGCTTGTTCCTCCCTCTCATAGGCGTCGCGCCAGAACTTGAGCAGCTGGCCGTCGTTCGCCGCGACCAGGTAGAGAGTCTCGCGGTCCTCACCTAGGAGGCTACGGGTGACACCCTCGATCTCTTCGGCCTTCGCCGCGTCGGTGAGTTGGCTGAGATCCCGAATTATGCGGAGCGGCCGTCCATGGACCGAGGTCCGGAGGACGCCCTCCTTGCCCGGCCACTGCTTCGGATCGCCCGACGCCGCGTCGATGTAGAAGCGGCGGATGTGATAGGTCTTTCCGTCCCCCGCGGTCCCGGTGAGGATGACGCTGCATGGGTCGACCCCGAGCAGCGCCTCCTTCATGGCGTCGAACTTCGGCGCGGGCGCCTCGATGGCGGCGACGCCATGACGTGCGACCGCCGTCTGTACGTGCTCGTCTGCAAGGGAGTCCGACGCGGCGGATGGGCCGTAGCTCGCGAGGAACGCTACGAGAGGGTTGTCCTTCATCACGGCGCCCCCGCTCAAAGGTGGCAGATCGCGCAGCCGTCGTCGTCCGACTTCGGCTTCATGTCGCGCCTCGGCATGCGTTCGATGTCGGACAGGGAGCGTCCGTCCACCCAAGTGTAGCGGCGTCCGTTCCGGCCGCCCTCGTACGTCTTTGCCTTCTCGAACAGCTCGGGGTGTCGCTCGCGCAGTCCCTGCCATTCACCGATCTGCTGGTAGAAGCAGAAGTAGCAGCCGGAACGGGACCGCCAATCGTAGTAACCCGGCGCGCCGAGGCCGCTCTCATCGAGCGTGCGCTGCACGTCCGCCAGGGTGATACCTTCGTCCTTGAACGGGTAGACCGGGGTGATGTTCGGCTGCTCGGAGAGCAGCACCGGCTTCCCGTTGCCCAGATAGCCCGAGCGGTTCTCGTCTGCGCGGATCGCGATGTAGGAGTACGCCCTATCGGGCCCGATGTACCGCTCGAACGGGTGGATCTTCAGCATCCGCGTACACCAGCGGGAACGGGGGCTCGGGAGAAACCCGGAGAAGTGGTCGTAGAGCACCACGTCGAACGGGTTCCGGCCCGGCTTCTCCCCGACGCCGAGCATCTCGAGCGCGGTGATCCGGGTGACCTTCTGCCCGAGGACGTGCTCAAGCCGCTCGAAGTAGTCGTAGGTCTCCGGCAGCTCCGCACCCGTGTCGGAGAAGACATACTCGAACGCGACGTGCGGATATCTTTGCGCAAGGTAAATCGACAACGCCGTGCTGTCCTTACCGCCCGACAGCGGCACGATGTGGCGCGCCGAGG
This sequence comes from Neoroseomonas terrae, assembly GCF_018129025.1. Lineage (GTDB taxonomy): Bacteria > Pseudomonadota > Alphaproteobacteria > Acetobacterales > Acetobacteraceae > Neoroseomonas > Neoroseomonas terrae. The sequence goes on from NZ_JAAEDI010000024.1 coordinate 84,630, forward strand.
CGTCACGGACTGCATCCTCCGTCTTCGCAACCGTAGTCATCTCGTCCCCCCTGCGGCCAGCTGCATTGGCGCCGCGTTCTCCCGGATCTTCCTGAGCTGCGCCTGTAGTGCCTCGATTCGGGCGTTGATGACCTCCTCGAGGTCGCCGCCCGGCGTCAGATCGGACAGCGCCGCATCCTCTATGCGCACGCGGCACTCGCGCAGCGCCTTGCGAAGCTGTGACGCTGTGCCGTCCTCCCAGCGATCGATTCCTCTTTGGAGCAGGACCGAGCTCACCGCGCGCGCCAGGCTCTCGGCGGTGTATCGCCCGTTCGTCGTATCGAGCGCCGTGCGCAAGACCGCCTTGTCGATCATCGTCAGGTCCTCGCGGCGAAGGAGCGACGGCACGTCGAAGCAGCGGACCCAGGTCTGGACGCCGGCGACCGGGTCGTCGCTCCGCCGCAGGCTCAGCACGTCGGCAACGACCTCCACGGCCTCGCGCGTGTAGCCCTCGACGAGGCGGTCCACGTCCGCACGGGCCTTCTCGGCCACCCGGAGCGCCGAGGCGAAGCGTCCGCCCTTGTGCAGGTTGCCGAACGCCTCGGGGAGCGCCGACAGGATCAGCCGCGGGGGGTCGTCGATGTCGGCCAGCAGGCTCAGCAGTTTTCGGCCGTCGTCCGTGTGCCGCCTGGAGCGCCGGACGCCGTCCGACAGGGAACGCCGCCACGCGGACAGCGCGTCGGCCGCGAAGCGGACGGCGTCGTCCATCGGACCGGGCGTCCGATGGCTGAAGATGTAGGCCAATTCCGAAAGGTAGCGGCGGGTCTCTTCGTCCGATGGATGGACCTCGACCTCGACGCGCTGCGGGTCGAGGAACATGCGGCTCGCGTCGAAGCCCAGCACGTCGCTCGGGTAGGCGCCATCGACGCGAAGACTCACGGCGCGGCCGAACGCCTTGAAGCCTGCGACGACCAAGAGCGGCAGCACGCCCGCCGGAAGGCCGATCGGGGGAGCCGACAGGGTGGACACAATGTCGGCGAGGGACTTCCGGCCCGGTGACCGGAAGAATTCGGCGACAATGGCCCAGGCGGCGCGGAGGCCCGGGTCTCGCAGGTCTTCCGGAGCCGCGAAGCGGCCAGCGTCACTCTCCGAGGAGTAGAGGCCCGTCTCCTCCAGCACGGTCTTGAGGACCGAGCCTTCGGCGGAGGTCAGCTCCTCCTCGCGGTAACCAAACCGCGGACTCCCGCCACGCTCGAGGATCCGGGTCAGGACGCGGATGCGGGCCGTCTCCATCTGGCGCGACAGGCGGTTTCGCATCAGCTGGTCGTTCACGATCCGAGGCGTCCGCGGATACAGCGCGTCCAACAGCGAGCTGGCGGCCACGCCCCCAGGGTAGTCGCGGTTCACCCGCAAGCGCTCCCCGGCACGCCACCATTCGGCCGCGGTCGGTCGGTCCGTGGTCAGCCTGTGCAACAGCACCGCGAGCTGCCTCCGCGCGACGGCCAGGAGTTCGGTCAGCTCCTGGCGGACGAGCGGGTCTTCTGCTTCGAGAGAGCTGTCGGCCTGCAGCGCGACGAGGGCGTCGATCTCGAGCGCCGCCTCGAGCACGGAGATCGGCTCGGAGGGCAGGACCACGAGCGCACAGTCGGAACCCGGCCATCCTGCCTCGACGCGCCTGCGGGCGCGGTCGAGCTCCTCGGCCGAGTCGGCCAGCACGTAGTAGACCTGTCCCCATTCCGACCTGCCATGGTCGGCCGCGGGCGGAGAAGCGCCCGCTCCCACGTCGCTGGCGCGGACGTATCTACCCGTCACGTATCGCGCCGTGCCGAACTTCAGGTTGTGACCTGTCGGGCGCACGAACGGCGCGGGATGCTGAGCCTCCAGGAAGGACAGGAGGTCGAACCCCTCCATCCGCCGCGCGCGCTCGTCCCGGACGCGGCTCGCGAGGTCCACGTCGGCGCCATGCCAGATGGAGACGTCGTCGTTCAGCTTACGGTGCAGGAGGAGCTTCCGCGCGATGAGCGCCTCGACGGCCTGGGCGGCGCGATCGGCGGAAACGCCGCCGTGGCTCGAGACCGCCGTCTCGAGGGTTGCGCGTGCCAGCCTGCGCCGCTCGCCATCCACGCCCATCTGGAGAAGGCAAGCCGCCGCGAGCGCCTCGCGCTCCACGTCGTCGGCCGCCCGGCTGCGTGCGGTCTCGGTCTCGACCCAGCGACGGTGAGAGCCGCCGATGCCGACGTCCGACCGCATGGAGTCTGAGATGCCCTGGTACACCTCCTCCATCCCGATCGACCGGGACAGGTTGGCGCTGTCGATGAAGCCGAAAAGGCTGCGCTCGTTCTGGCCGATCCGCGCAACGAGGCGCGGAAGCACGTGCAGTGCCGCCGCCGAGACAGGATAGGCGCGCCCGAGCAGGGCGGCGACGTGGCCCTCGTCGGACATGCCGTCGAACCAGCCAGCGGCGATGGCGCCGCGCGCGGCGCGGCGGAGGACCGCCTCCTTAGGGGGCCGGACCCCGTCCGGTCGGCGCTCGGAGATGACTGTCGCGGCAAGCCCGTATAGCTCTTGGCTGTCCTCGACGAAGCGGATCTGCTCGAAGCGCCCCTCGATCTTCCGCCACTCGTTCCGCGAGGTCTGGTTCAGGACGGTGGCGTAGGCGAGCAGGTTCTGGTGCAGTAGGAGCGTGAGGCTCGCCGACGGCTCGCGCGCGCGGACGGCCCACTCCGCCAGCCGCTGCACCGCGTCGAGCTCTCGCGATCGCCCCTCGTTGACGATGCCTTCCAGGTGGCGGCCGAACTCGTCCCACACGATGGCGATGCGGTCCGCGCCGTCCAAGGCTTCTAGCGCGTCGAGGGCGGCCTCGATTCCGCGGCCCTTCTTCGCGCCGACTGCCTCGCACAGCGCGCCTGGAAGATCGCGGACGTGACCGCTGAGCACGATGATCCGACCGCGGTCGCGCTGCTTCGTGCGGCGCTCGGCCGCGATGGCCAAGTCAGGGTCCACCGACCCCATCTTCGCCACGACGTCCCGCAGGACAGTCTTGTCGCCGTTGGAGACGAGGAGGCATCCCACCCCCGCCGCCAGCGACTTCCCGCTGCCGTAGGCGGCGATCACCATGCGCGCCCCGCTCTCGAGGACGGCGCGAACGACCGGCGCTGAGCGCCGAGTCGGCTGATAGTGGGCTAGCCTGCGCGGATCGAGCAGATCTTCGCGAAGGTTGACCGAGCGGAACCGGACCACGCCGCTCATGCCGCAGCCCCGATGCGCTGGAAGTGCCGGTCGAGCCAGTCCGCCGCGTCCGTCGTCGGGACACGCAGCCGACGCTCCGCGCCGAGCAGGTCGAGAGCGACCCCGCGCCCCTTGAACTCCGCGGCGGCCCGAATCGCCATGTCTTCGATGGTCTCGGCGTCGAGATTGAAGACCGTGCCCGGGCCGCCGCGGCGCCCGAGCATCTCGCCGACCGACATGGCCTCCTGGCCCACGTCAGCCGCCGCGAGCGCGACGCAAGCCGCGAACGCCTCAAGCGGCACGCCGTCAAGTGGGCGCGTCTTTTCGAAGCGGCCGGTGTCGGCATGCTTCACCACGAGTCCGAGGTCTCGCAGGGGCGAGGACGTGCCGTCCTCCGGATCCTGCGGCTCGGCGGCGGCTGGCGCGGCGTAGGCGATCAGCGCGCAGGCAACGTCGCGCTGCGCGACCTGCTGGGAGGGCTCCTTGGTGGCGTTGAGTCTGAGGTGCCGGACGTATGCCTCCACGCAGACCGCACGGTCGAAATTACGCTCACGGAAGTCGGAGAAGAACCAGCCCCAGACGCTGTTCACGCGACGGGCCAGGTGCAAATGCACGAACCACCAGGTGGCCGGATACTCGAGGTAAGGGTCGTGGTCCTGAATCACGCGCGCAAGCCTGGTCAGCCGGAGGTCGCGCGACCGGCGCGCCTCTCCCTCGCCATCGTCGCGCTCGGCGAGTCCGGTCGCCTCCATCCAGTAGCGAAGGGACTTCACCATCCGGCTGCCCAGACCGAGTTTCACGACGGCGGTCTCTTCGTCGTGGAAGCCCTCATCCGCGCCGGTCATGTGGCTGATGCCCTTCCCGAGCCAGCCATGCCGGACGGCGAAGGTCTCGTGCCGCCCGAACTCGAATTTCCGGCGCTCATTGGTCGCGGCTGCCGCCGTCATACGTACTTCCCCAATGCCTGAGCGACGGCGCGCGCTGCTCGCCGTGCCTCTTCGATCGTGTTGAGCGCCGAAAAGGAGAACCTGACGCTGGAAAAGGCATCCCCCTCGGAGAGACCCATCGCGCGCAAGACGTGCGACGGTTCGGGCTTGCCGCTCGAGCAGGCAGATCCCTGCGAGCAAGCGATTCCCTGAGCGTCCAGCCGAGCCATGATCTCCGTCCCATCGCTCCCGGGGAAGCGGACGTTGGAAGTATTCGGAAGGCGCGGCGATGCGGCACCGTTGATCCGGGCGTCAGGCACAAGCTCAGCCAAGCTGTCCTCAAATGTGTTCCGAGCCGCCCGCATGCGCGCCGCCGCATCCTCCAGCGATCGCGCTCTGATGGCAGCCGCCAACCCGAGACCAACCGCGCCCGGTAGGTTGTGGGTGCCGGAGCGGAGACCCCGCTCCTGTCCACCGCCGCGGACGAGCGCGGCCACGCGACGTTCGTCCGGATCAGCCAAGATGAGCGCGCCAGTCCCTTGGGGACCATGCACCTTGTGGCCTGAAAATGTCAGCGCATCGATCCCGCTTGCCGCAACATCGACCGGGATCCGGCCAATTGCTTGGGCAGCGTCGCAGTGGAAGAATGCGTCGGGACGGACCGATCGTACGGCGGCAGCGAGCGCGTGCACTGGCTGAACGACCCCAGTTTCGCTGTTCGCCCACTGAATGCTGACAAGGAGAGGGCCGGGTGACGCTGCGACGGCGGCGAGCCGGAGCGCCTCGGGGTCAAGAAGACCGTCGGCGGAAACGTCGAGATACACGACTTGGCAACCGCGCCTTCCGAGTGCCTCGGCCGGACGAAGCACGGACGCATGCTCGACCCGCGACGTGATCACGCACCGCCAAGCAGGGGCAGGATCGCCCCCTAGCAGGATGATGTTATTCGCCTCGGTTCCTCCAGACGTAAAGAAAACCCCGTCTGGAACCGCCCCAGCTACCAGTTCGCATACGCCGTCGCGCGCCACCTCCAGCTCAACTCGAGCCTCGCCACCTAACCAATGCGCGCTCGACGGGTTGGCCCACGTCTCGGCCATCGTCCGGGCGACGCGTTCAATCACCTGCGGCAATGGGCGCGTCGTGGCGTTGTGGTCGAGATAGATAGGGGAAGGCAGATCAAGGCTGTCTGGCAGTCGCGCGACGACCGTCACGACTGCCTCGCGGCTGGGTAGTCCTTCCGGATGTCCTCGAAGCGTTCTGTGACGGAAAAGCCGCGCTGTAGCACCTCGAGCTGCACATCGATCATCCGCTCAGGGAGCGTGCGGATGCCGGGAAGGGCAAGGCGCCGCTTCTTCGGCTTGGAGGCTAGCGCAATTAGGTCGGCATACCGCAGGCCGCCAATTACCTTGGTCTTCGGCTGCCCGTCGGGATCGAGCTGCCAGCGCTGATACGGAATAGCGAAGGGAGAGCCGAGTATTAGGCGCATGAAGGATGCGGAGCCCATCGCTGGATCACCTGCCGGCTAAATTTCCGGCAAGATTATCAACTTTGTGTGCTTCGTGAAGCCCATTGGTGCAAGCAGGTGTGACGGCGATCACTTCGTGGATGAAACGTATCTGATAACCGGTGGCACACTCCCGGCGTTACGCAAGCGTGGGAGCGCTCGGGCGGCGCGGCACTGGATCACCACCAACGGGAAGCGGCCATTGCGCTCGCTGCTGTTCCCATTCCGGAGGGGACGGCTCCAGCAGCCCCGGCAGCGTCATCCCTTCTGGCTGGCGCCCATCGAGGATGGCCTCCACGATGTCCGGCGCCAGCAGCGTCAGCCGCAGCACGCGCGAGACATAGGACGAGTTGATCTTCTCGGCCGCGGCGAGCTCGTTAATGGTCGCAAAGCGCCCCGACTCCAGCATCCGCCGCCACCGGAACGCCCGCGCCACCGCCTTGATGAGCGTGATGTCCTGCCGGCGTTCCAGCGCCAGTACGCCCGGCGCGACCATCGCCTTCCGCCCGCCGCGCGGCTTCACCCGGAGGGGGATGACCACCGTCAGGGTCTGCGCCGCGTCGCTCATGCCGCCGCCCTCCCGGCGTCGGGGGCCTGGGCGGCGAGGTCGCGCACCAGGCTGCCGAGCCCGTCCAGCCGCAGCCGCACCGCTGCGCCCTCGGCCTGAACGTCGACCCGGTCCACCAGCAGCCGCACGATGCGCGCCCGTTCGGCAGGGAAGAGCTCGTCCCAGAGGGGTTCGATCCGCTCCAGCGCCAGCAGCACCTCCTGCTCGGTGACGTCCGGCGATGTCGTGCGCGCCGCCCGCCACGTGCCGACCACCATCTCGGGCTGCCGCAGCAGCGCCCGCACCTGGGCGACAACCGCCGCCTCGATCTCGCCGGCCGGAAGCCGCGGGATCGCCGGCCGCTCCGTCGCGCCGCCCTTCAGCACGGCCTGGCTCACATAGTAGCGGTACATCTGCCCGCCCCTGCCGCGGCTGTGGCTCGGCGACATGGCGCGGCCGTCGCTGTCGAAGATCAGCCCGCGCAGCAGCGGCGCGGTCGTGTTCCGCGTCCGGTTGATCCGCACCCTCGGGCTGACCTGCAGGACGGCGTGCACCGCATCCCACTGCGCCTGGTCGACGATGGCGTCGTGCTCGCCGGGATAGGCCGTGCCCTTGTGTACCGCCTCGCCGAGATACACGCGGTTGCTGAGGATCCGGTAGACGTCGCTCTTCGTGAGCGGGCGGCCCCGCTTCGTGGTGGCTCCCTCGGCGCGCAGCGCCTGGACCAGCTTGGTGCAGGACTCCGTCTCGACGAAGCCCTGGAAGATCCGCCGCACCAGCGCCGGTTCGGCATCGTTTACGACAAGCTTCCGCTCGCGGACGTCGTAGCCGAGCGGCACATAGCCGCCCATCCACATGCCGCGCTTGCGCGATGCCGCCACCTTGTCGCGGATGCGCTCGCCAATGACCTCTCTTTCGAACTGGGCAAAGCTGAGCAGGATGTTCAGCGTCAGCCGCCCCATGCTGGTCGTGGTGTTGAAGCTTTGCGTTACGGACACGAAGGTCACGCTGTTCGCGTCGAACACCTCGACCAGCTTGGTGAAGTCGACCAGCGAGCGGGAGAGACGGTCGATCTTGTACACAACCACGACGTCGACCAGCCCCTCCTGGATGTCGGCGACGAGGCGCTTCAGCGCAGGGCGTTCGAGGGTACCGCCGGAGATCCCGCCATCATCGTAGCGGTCGCGCACCAGCACCCATCCCTCGGCGCGCTGGCTGGCAATGAACGCCTCACAGGCCTCCCGCTGGGCGTCGAGGGAGTTGAACTCCATGTCGAGCCCTTCCTCGCTCGATTTTCGAGTGTAGACCGCGCAGCGCAGCTTCCGCACGGGCGCCGGCATCACGCCGGCTGGCTTCGCATCGCGCTTCATGCCGCGCTCCGGCTCGGGCGCAGCCCGAAGAACACACGCCCGTTCCAGCGCGTGCCGGTGATGGCGCGGGCAATCGCGGAGAGCGACTGGTAGGGCCGGCCTTGATACTCGTAGCCGGCGCGCGTCACGGTCACCATGTGCTCGACGCCCTGGTACTCGCGAATCAGCTGCGTCCCAGCGATCGGCTTGTCTTCGCCGCGCTTCCGGCGGACGGCGATCTTGCCCCCATCGAACTGCTCGCCCAGGACCTCAAGGCGCGCGAGCGTCTCGGGCTTCAGGCCACCATAGGCAAGCTCCTGGATCCGATAGGCGAGACGGCTCTCCAGGAACCGCCGATTGTAGGGCGGCGGCTCGGTGCCGAAGAGCTCCCGCCACTGCTGCTTCAGAAGAGGCGTCGCCGCGGTCTTCAAGGCGGCGAGCCGGCCCAGGACGTCGGCGGGCGGGATGGCGGGAGCGGTGAACGCCGGCGGGGTGCCTGGCTTGGGCTTGGTGGTGCGCGTCATGCGTCTCTCCGGGTGATCCGGTTCGCATGACGGCGCTGAGCGGCCGGGAAGTGTAGCAACCGCTCTCCGCGGTCCGCGGCGTGGCGCGCGGCTTCCTCGGCAGCGCGGCTGTGCAGCCGCAGCAGGCCGCGGGCGAGAAGGTCGCAGACCTCGCGTATGTGGGGCGGGAGGTAGTGATTGGTCGGGTTCGGCAGGGGCATCGCGATCCAACACGCATGGTCCTGCCTGTTATGTACGGATTTGGGGTGGTGCCGTTCTCACGGCATCACGCGAAGCACCCCGATCACGCCGCCTTCCGCTTCGCCTCCGACCCGAAGATGGCCCAGACATCGCGCAGCCGACGCTTCATCGTGCTCTCGTCGGGCACCCGTCCGCCCTTCTCAGCAAACCAGCCCTGCACGTGCCGGATCAGAGCGCCGAAGGAGTCGGGCACGCCCTCGAAGTAGATCAGCCGGCATGCCTCGAGCCGAGCTGCATCCCAATCGTAAGTCGGCTGCGAGCCGCGTCCTACGGCCTTCGGGCCAAGCGCGATGTTGTCCAGCGCTTCCTCGGTGGCCGCGTAGCGCGCGAGCTCCTCGTGGCGCACACCGACCTCGTCACGGATGACCGTGTAGCCGCGATCCTCTTCGCTCGTGCTGACCAGGCGCCGATAGAAACCCGGCTCGGCGGCCAGCCAGAAAATCGTCTGCGATCCATGCCGCAGAACGAACCACGCATCGTCCGGCTTCAGGTCGACGAGGCCCTGAACACGACGGCGGTCATCAGGGATCGGCGCGGCATCGCCATCGAGCTCGACCTCGTGGTACCCGTCCTCAACCAGCAAGCCAGCCACCGCGGTGCAGAGCTGGATCTTTCTCTCGGATACCAACACCGACATGTCGAGCAGCGACAGCCCGAGCCGCTGGCACACTTCGTCGATCTGATAGAAGACCTTCTTCTTCGGCGGATTTGCCATCGCGACCTCCGTCAGCCCGCACGCATGCTGCGCAGGCGCCGATAGGCCAGCACGACGCGACCCATGTCCTTGCGCATGTCGGGCGGCAGGCGCTCTGCCTCGACAAACAACGCGTCGAGCGGAATGCCAAGGATCGCCGCGGCGCGCTGGACCACCTCGTCGCTCGGTGGCTTGTCGAGATTGCGCTCGATCCGAGACCAGTAGCCGGGGGAGATCCCCATCCGCTCGGCCAGATCGTTGAGCCCTATCGCGAGTTCCGTGCGCCGGGCGCGCACCACATCGCCGAACGCCATCACGCGTCTCCTTCCACCAGGCCGTAGCGAGACAGGCGCACGGCGATGAACCGCTCCGACACACCGAAATCGCCGGCCAGCGCCGCCAGCACGCCGGCGAGAACATCGGGCGGATTGCCGGCTGCGACGATCGGACTGGCCGGCCGGCCCTGGTGCGGCCCGCGGCAAAGCCGCAGCCCTTCGCTGCGCGCATAGGCCAGCAACCGCGTGTGCAGCGGCACTGGCGGCACCAGCAGGGCGCCCATGAATTCATTGGCGCGCGCTTCAGCGCCACGACCCTGGCGTTCGAGCGCCCGCGGGGAACTGGCCACCGCGTGATAGCGCTGGTCTCCCCTGGCCAGCGCGGCCGGCACGTCGAACAGCAGATGGCCAAGCTCATGCGCCGCCGTGCTCAGCGCCAGGTCAGGGCGATTGGCTGTCATCGGTCCATTGACCGCGATGTAGGCCCAGCCCGGTTCGTGCGCATCGATGTCGCAGAGGCCGAGCACCGTGTGGCCGAACTCGTCGCGCAGCGCGCGGCCCAGTTCCCAGGACACGGACAGGCGCTGCTCGTTCACCTCGACCGCGCGACAGGCATCGATCAGTGCCGGAAGGGTGAGCGCAAGGCTGTCAGGCTCGCGCGGGATCTGGCGCCGGACCTGGGCGGCGACAGTACGAATGGCTGGGGCAGCTGCGTCCTGGCGCGGGCTGAGCGCAGCGGCTGCGGGATAGGCGATCGCGATGGACATAGGAACCAGGTCCCTGGTTTAGAGATGATTGGGCAACGGTAAGTTCACTGTATGTTCCTGCCCGCAGGAGAGTCCAGCGCTCTCGGCGGGAGGGGGTGCGGTGGTCGCGGGCACCCTGCACCCCCTGGTGCGTAAGTGATTGACGGTGAGTGCTAGTGCATTGATTCGTTATGGGGTGCGGGGATCAGTGGAAGTGTTCAGCGCACCCCTGCGCACCCCCTTGCCCTAGCCGCACCCCCTACCGCGGCGCTGATCTCGGCTCATCGCAATCAACCGAGCCGGAAGGGCCGTGGGATGAGAGAGAAACAGAAGTCGCAGGCGAATCTTCCTGAAAAATGGGACGAACGTCAGGTCCGCGTGGCTCTGGCGGCGGCTCGCTGCCACGCCGCGCGTTTCGCCCGGCAGCGTCGCCTGCCCCGGGAGGACCGGGAGGACCTGACCCAGGACATCCTGCTGGTCATCCTTGAGGCGGGCCAGCGCTACGACGTCACGCGGGCGTCCTGGACCACCTTCGTCGCCGTGCTCGCGCGGCGTGCGGTCATCGATCGGGCGCGGCAGCCATCGCCGCCGGCGTGCGTGTCCCTCGATGGCGAGTTTGCTGCTGACATCCGCAGTTCCCTCGTGGTGCCGCACGCAGATCCCGACATCGGCATCGCATTCGGGCGCGTCGGCGAGGATCTGCCGCCGGCACCGCGAGCGCTGTTGCGGCGGATCATCCTGCACCGTGATGTCGCAGCGGCGCGCGACGCCGGCGCTGTCTCTCCCGCCACCTTCTATCGCGAGCTCCACGACCTGCGCTGCTGGCTTCGCGCGCTCGGCGTGCGTCCTGCGGCGGCAGCACCCATGCGTGCGACGGCGCCGATGCGATCGGGGCCGTGAGAAGGATTTCGCGCAGATCCGTAAATAACAAAGTGAGCACCACGCGTCGAAGGGAGCCCCACACGATGCGCTTCACATCCCCTGAACTGCTGTCGACCGCACTCATGTCGAGCATCGAGGATCTGCTCGATGTCGTGATGACCGAGAACGGCCTGTGCGATCGCTTTGCCGATGCGTCGCCCGGCGATGCCATCGTCTACCACATTGGCCTGCTGGCACGTGATCGCGACAAAGCCGCGTCCGAACTGTCGCCCGAGCGGCGCGAGGATCTCGAAGCGGTGGCGCGGCGCGTCTGGGCGATGGCGGAGGCTGGCCTCGGTCACCTTCTGCAGCGTCGCATGGCTGAGGGGCGCTGCGCCTATCTGCTGGTCGTCCGGCCTCGGCCGCTGAGTGCCCGCAGCGCCGCCGGCTACGTGCTGGCCGACCTGCTTGGCCGGGAGGCCGCGTAGTGGGCAAACCCTCCCGCGATAAGGGATTGCGCCGCGAGCGCGCCATCGTCGAGCTGCACGTCAAGTGCGGCATCCGGGCCGAGCGCGTGCCGCTCTCCGGCGCCCTGCGCTATCGCGGCAACGGCGCCGACGTGGATCTCTACGTCCGCGGACCCGAGCCGCTCAAGGCGGAGGTCAAGGCGCGCGGCGAAGGCAGCGGCTTCCGCACACTGGAGCGCTGGCTCGGCAGTAACGACGTGCTGTTTCTCATTCGCGATCGCGCGACGCCCCTGGTGGTTGTGCCTCTGCATGTCTGGATGGAGATCATCCGCCTCAGCGCCGTGCAGGCGAACCCAGATGCCGATCGCGATCGTGCCCGCCGCGCGCGCCTGGCCGAGCAAGGCCCGCGGGCGCCGGCCGACGCGATCGCAGAGGTGACGCCGTGAGCCCAGGCAACACCCTCCGCCCGCGCGCCGTCGGCGAAGCCCTCCGCGACCTGACCAGTGGCGCGCTGCTGGCCGGCGGCTTCATCGCGCTCTGCTGGTTCGCCGGCTTGGTGACCATCCGATGAGCACCACCCCCTCAACCAACAGGACCACTATGACCAATCGAACGACTCTGGCGCAGCTGCGCGAGATGGACGCCGCGCAGGCCGCACGCCTGCCCGCCGATCATCTGGCGCTGCTGCTGGAAGAGGTCGGGGCGCTGAAGGCCGACGCCAAGCACCTCGCCGACCTGCTGCACGACGCGCTGCATGCCCGGTATGGCGCCCACGCGGCGGCGGCCCGTCGCGCCGAGGGCAAGGACACCGGTCGTGTCCGCATCGCGGATGACGCCTTCGAAGTCGTAGCCGACCTGCCGAAGAAAGCGGCGTGGGACCAGCCGAAGCTGGCCGCGGCGGTCGCCACCATCGTGTCCTGGGGCGAGGACCCCGCGGACTACGTCACCACCGAGATCCGAGTGCCGGAGAGCCGCTTCACGGCCTGGCCGCCGCGCATCCGTGCGGTGTTCGAGCCGGCGCGCACCGTCGCCACCGGCCGCCCCTCCTACACCCTCGAACAGAAGGACGCCGCGTGATGGCGCACGAGCTCCGCATCCAGGTCGTCATCCCGCTGCAGGGCGATGCCGTCGCCCGGGCGAAGGACGTCGCTGCCTTCGAACCAACGCTCGACAGCTTCACCGAGGTCGTCGCGCGCGCCGGCGGCGACATCAAGGTCGACGTCATCAAGGCCAAGCCTCGTGCGGTAAAGCAGGAGGCGCACTGATGGCGATCTCCCTCGCATCCCTGCGGCGCGGTGGCGACGCGCGCCCGCCGCGGCTGCTCACCTATGGTGTGGCCGGCGTCGGCAAGACGCTTTTCGCGACATCCGCGCCGCGGCCGGTTGTCGTGCAGACCGAGGACGGGCTCGGCACGATCAGCGCGGCCACCTTCGGCGTGCTGCGCAGCTTCGACGCGGTGATGGAGGCGCTCGGCAGCCTCTACACCGAGGTGCACGACTTCGAGACGCTGGTGGTGGATAGCCTCGACTGGCTGGAGCCGCTGGTCTGGCAGCACACCGCGCAGACCCATAACCAGCCGGACATCGAATCCTTCGGATACGGCAAGGGGTATCTCGCCGCGCTGGATAACTGGCGCAGCTTCCTCGATGGCGTGAATGCGCTGCGCGACGAGCGCGGCATGGGCGTCATCCTGATTGCCCACGCCGAGATCCGGCGCTTCGACAGCCCCGAGACGGAACCCTACGACCGCTACCAGCCCAAGCTGCACCGCAGCGCATCGGCCCTGGTGCAGGAGCATGTCGATGCCGTGCTCTTCGCGAACTACCGCGTCAGCACGCTGAAGTCCGACGTCGGCTTCAACAAGAAGGTGGTCCGCGGCGTCAGCGGCGGCGACCGCCTGCTGCACACCGCCGAGCGCCCGGCTTTCCTGGCGAAGAACCGCTTCGGCCTGGCCGAGACGCTGCCGCTGTCCTGGCCCGACCTCGCCGCCGGCATCCCCTTCTACGCGACGCCGCCGAGCGGCGCCCCCGCCTCCACCACCGAAGCCCGGAGCTGACCCATGGCATCCCTCAATGGAACCTTTGACGCGACCGAGGTCGCCCCCGCCGTCCCGCTCGAGGTGCTGCCGCCCGGCAAGTACCTCGCGCATCTGATCGAGAGCGAGATGCTGCCGACGAAGGCGGGCGATGGGCAGCTCCTCAAGCTGGTGTTCGAGGTGCTGGAGGGCCCCTCCGCGCGCCGGAAGATCTTCGACCAGCTCAATCTGGTGAACCGCAACGAGCAGACGGTCGAGATCGCGCAGCGCACGCTGTCGGCCATCTGCCACGCGGTGGGCCAGGTGCATGTCAGCGACAGCGAGCAGCTGCACTTCAAGCCGCTGATCGTAACGTTGAAGGTCGAGCCGGCAGGTCCCGACAAATACGGCGTGCACCGCGAGGCGCGGAACAAGGTGGCCGGCTACTCGGCGGCCAACGCCGGCAGCGCCGCCGGCAACGCCACGCGCCCCGCCAGCCCGGGGCCCC
>NZ_JAAEDI010000025.1 GCF_018129025.1 Neoroseomonas terrae
GGTGGCGGGCGGCGCCGCGGGCGCGGGGGGCGCCGGCGACGCATCCGGCGAAGCCCGTGGCGCGCGGCGTGTCAGGGCGTCGAGGTCGATCCGCTCGGCCGCCAGCCTGCCGTCGACGCCGAAGGGGCGGCCGGGGGTGAGGCGCATCTCGCCCTCGGCGGCGAGTGCGTCAGCCGTGATGCGCAGCGCCTCGATGCGCAACGGGCCACGCAGCGGGCCCTCGGCGATGACGCGGGCCGTGACGGTCGCATCGCGCAGCGGCACAGGGTCCGGCAGGATGGGCGCGAGGGCCTGCATGTCCGGCACGGTCACGCGCAATTCGGCGGTCGCGGCCTCCAGGGCGCGGGGGCGTTCGATGCGACCGGTCGCCTCGGCTTCAGCGCCGCCGGCGGCGCTGCGCAGCCGGAAGCCGAGCGGCGCTTCGGGCATCCAGGGCAGCAGGACGCCCGGACGGTCGAGGGTGAGCGTGGCCGTGATGGGCAACTCGCCCTGGGTCGCCGCGATCGTCACCTCGGCGGGCTGGTCGAGGCCGGGTGCGGCGACGTCGAGCCGTGTCAGCCGCAACCCTGGCCGCAGAGCCGCGAGGTCCGCCGCGCCGGCCTGCAGCGTCGCCGCCAGCGGCAGCAGGTCGGCGCCGAGGCGCAGCGTGCCGCTGAGTGGGGGCAGCACCGCTGGCAGCGGCGCCTGAGGCGCGAGGGCGACGAGCAGCGGCCGGAGCGCCGCGTAGTCCGGCAAGGTGGCCTCGAAGGCGAGGCCGGCGCCGGGACGACCCTGCGCGGCGAGGCGGTTGCCACCCGTCGCCAGCGTGGCGCGGATCGGCGCGGGTGCCGGCGGCACCTCCCCGATCAGGGACAGGGTGACGCCATGCAGCAGGAAGCGGGCGGTAAAGCTCTCCGCGCCGCTGCCGAAGCCCTGCACGCGGGCCGTCTGCACCTCGACCGTGCCGATCCGCGGGTCCGGCAGGGTGACGCGGCTGTCGGCGAGGGTGATGGCGTCAATGGTGAGCTGCCGTTCGGGGCGCTCGGCCGGCGGCACGCCGGCAGGGGCGGGGGCTGGCGCCGCGTCGCGCGGCGGGGCCTGGAACACCCAGTTCGGCGTGCCGTCCGGCAGTTGTTCCAGCAGGATGTCGGCGCCCTCGATGGCGACCTGACGGAAGGCGATGTCGCCGCCGAGCAGCGGCAGGATGGCGAGGCTCGCCTCAGCCCGGCGGATGCGCGCCATGTCGGGGCGCGAGCCGCCGGGCAGGTTGGCGAGCGTCGCATCCCGGATGACGACGCGCGGCGTCAGGCCGAGGCCGATCGATACGCGCCCCAGCGTCGCCGTGCGCCCTGTCGAGGCCTCGATCGCAGCGAGGATGCGCGGCGTCAGCACGCCGGCGTCGAGGGCGTAGGTCAGCCCGATGAGGCCGATGCCGAGAAGCAGCACCAACCCGCCGAGCAGGCCGCCGATCCATTTCACCGCGCGCATGGTCAGCGCACCCGCCGGCAGGGCGGCGTCCTCGGCTTGTCGAAGCCCAGAAAGGTGAAGGTGTCCTTCATATGCGACGGCAGCGGGGCGGCGAGTTCGAGGAAGCCGCCTTCGGGATGCGGCAGGCGCAGGGCGCGGGCGTGCAGGTGCAGCGTGCGGTCGCCGAAGCCGTCCGGATGCGCCGCCGCGCCGCCATACTTCCCGTCGCCGAGGATCGGCGTCTCCAGTGCCGAGGCGCAATGGACGCGGAGCTGGTGGGTGCGGCCGGTGAGCGGCGTCATCTCCAGCAGCGCGGCGCGCTTCTGCGCGGAATCGATGGTGCGATAGAGCGTGACGGCGCGCGCGGAATCCTTGCCGTCGGAGGGGATGACGCGTTCCCCATGGCCCCCGGCGTGCTTCGCGAGCGCCATGTCGATGCGACCGTCCAGGGGATGCGGCCGGCCGACCACAATGGCCCAGTAGGTCTTCTGCGCATCCCGCCCGCGGAAGGCGGCGGCGAGCTTCGAGGCGGCCGCCGGGGTGCGGGCGAGGAGCAGCACGCCGGTGGTGTCGCGATCGAGGCGATGCACCAGCCGCGGCCGGTCCTCATTGCCGAAGCGCAGCGCGTCCAGCATGCCGTCCAGGTGCTTCGCGATGCCGGGGCCGCCCTGCACCGGCATGCCCTGCGGCTTGTCGAGCGCGATGACCGATTCGTCGCGGTAGATCACCAGGCGTTCGAGTGCGGCGGCCTCCCGCGGGTCAACCGGCTTCGGTTCGGCGAGCGGCGCCTGGCCCTCGGGCATGGGGGGGACGCGGATCGCCTGGCCGGGGAGGAGACGGGTGTTCGCCTCGGCGCGCTTGCCGTCCACGCGGATCTGGCCGCTGCGCAGCATCTTCTGCAGCGCGCCCTGGGTGAGCAAGGGGAAGTGGCGATGAAACCAGCGGTCGAGGCGGATCTCGCCGTCGGCAGGGCGAACGGTACGAAGCGTGACGGGCATGGCGGCAGCTTAGCACATGCGGCGGCCGGACTCAGGCCGCCTGCATGCGAAAGAGTAAAACGAGTGGTTGATATGGTGGGTACGAGCTCCACAGCCGCGACCGCACCCGACCCCGCTGCACAGAACCCCGCTTTCGCGCTTCAATGCGCGCATGACCCAGACCGCGATCCCCTGCACCCTGATGCGTGGCGGCACCAGCCGCGGCCCGTATTTCCTCGCGGCCGACCTGCCGGACAGCCGGGAAGGCATCGCCGAGGTGCTGCTTGCCGCCATGGGCAGCCCCGATGCGCGTCAGATCGACGGGCTGGGCGGCGCGACGACGCTGACCAGCAAGGTCTGCATCGTCTCTCCGGCGGCGTCCGGGGAAAAGCAGCAGGTCGACTACCTGTTCGCGCAGGTATCGGTGGACAAGGCCTTCGTCGACTTCGGGCCGACCTGCGGGAACATGCTGGCGGGGATCGGTCCCTTCGCGATCGAGAAGGGGCTGGTGCCGGCGAAGGACGGCGAGACGTCCGTGATGATCCGCGCGGTGAACACCGGCGCGCTGATCGAATCCGTCGTGCAGACGCCGGGCGGGCGCGTGACCTATGACGGCGATGCGGCAATCGCCGGCGTGCCCGGCACCGCCGCACCCATCGTGCTGAACTTCGCCGATGCCGTCGGCGGCGCGACCGGCCGCCTGATGCCGACCGGCAACGCGAAAGATGCGATCGAAGGGGTGGAGGTCACCTGCCTCGACGTCGCCATGCCCGTGGTGATCGCGCGGGCGAAGGACCTGGGAAAGACGGCGCGAGAGAGTGCGAAGGAACTCGACGCCGATCGCGACTTCATGGAGCGCATCGAGCGCATCCGTCGTGCGGCGAGCGTCGCGATGGGGATGGGCGACGCGACGGGCAAGGTGATGCCGAAATTCGCGATGGTGGCGGAGGCGGCCGGCGGCACCGGGATCGCCGCGCGCTATTTCACGCCGCTCGCCTGCCATGAGGCGATGGCGGTGACCGGCGGCATCTGCATCGCGACCGCCTGCATGCTGCCGGGGACGGTGGCGGAGAGCCTGGCGCGCATCGGGCCGAACGAACGCGAAACCATCGTGCTGGAACACCCGACCGGGCACATGGAGGCGGTGATCAGCACCAGGCGCGCCGGCAATGAGAGCGTGGAGGTGTTGGGTGGCGGGACGCTGCGCACCGCGCGCAAGCTGATGGCGGGCGAGGTGTTCATCCCCGCGCGCATCTGGGCTGGCCGGCCTACCGCCTGAACAGCCAGAAGCCGGCGAGGCACAGCGTCGCGCCGAGCAGCACCGAGGCGGCGACATAGGCGATGGAGAGCGCCGGTGCGCGGTCCCACAGCATCGTCGCCTCCAGCGAGAACGCCGAGAAGGTCGTGAAGCCGCCAAGGAATCCCGCAACCAGCAGCAGCCGCGCCTGACCTTCCACATCCGCCCCTGCCACGGCGCCGATGACGAAGCTGCCGATCGCATTCACCGCGAGCGTCCCCCACGGAAAGGCCGGGCCGAGCCAGTCGAGCGCCAGCACCGAGGTGAGGTAGCGGAGCACCGACCCGGCCGCGCCGCCGAGCGCGACGAGGGCGATGGTGGTCAGGCTGACAGCGGCCATGGGCAGGGTTCCGTCGGGCGGGCCGTGAAGTATTGCACAGTGAGATGGATCATGCCCGATCACGGAATTGCCGCATTCTACGCGGCCCGTTAGCGTCCCGTCCGACACACAAAAGAGAAGGCGGCGACCGATGGAAGTAGCGGGATTCACAAAGACCTTCTCACTCGACCAGGGCCAGATTCTAGGAAACGACCAGGTGTTCCAGGCGCTGTACAACGCGCCGCTGAGCGATGGTAAGCGCGGCGGCATCTGCTGCGGCCTGTCGCTCGTCTGGCTCGCCCGGCGCATGATGTTCCACGACGAGTCTGCCAAGCAGCGCGCTGCGTCGCTGATCAGCACGCCCGGCTTCCAGTGGAGCGGCAAGACGCAGGACATCCACAATGCAAACCCGGCGTCGGGCAGCAGCTGGGGCGAGTACCTCGAGACCATGCTCGGCGAGGCGCTGCGGGCCTATGCGCTGCGCGTCGTGCCGTCCACCATCTCGACCGCCGCGCATACCGATGCGGGTGGCGATGCCGCCGTCATGTGGGCGCCGGCGCGGCCGGCCGGTTCATACGTGCTGCACTACATCTGGCTCGACAATGCCGGCGCATCGTGCGGGCACTGGACGGCGTCCTACGCATCCCACGGCACGCTGGGACACAACAGGCACTTCTATCACTTCGACCCGAACATGGGTGAGTACCGCGTCGGTACCGGTGACGGCGAGACGTACCTGAAGGGCTGGGTGCAAGCCTACCTGGATACCTTCACGGGTGTGCGGCACGTCTGTTCAGTGGAGTTGCGGCGCGCCTGAAGCAGGGGCGGTGCGCGACCGCTCCATGGCACCCGCGCCGGCTTACGTGGATCGCGCCAAACGGGAAGGGAAATTGAATGAGGGTGAAAGGCTATACGCCGACCTGGGCGCTGGACCAGGGGCAGATCCTGGGCAACGACCAGTTGTTCCAGGCGCTGTACAACACGCCGCTGTCGGACGGTAAGCGCAACGGCATCTGCAGCGGCCTGTCCATGATCTGGGCAGCGCGGCGGATGATGTTCCACAGCGAAAGCGCCGAGCAGCGGGCGAAGGCGATCTACACGAACGCCGCCTTCATCTGGGGCGGCAAGACGCAGGACATTCACGCCGCCCTGAGCGCCACCACCGGTGACGCGTACACGGCGATGAACGAATTGTACGGTGATCCGCTGAAGGCCTATGCCCTGCGGGTATCGGGAACGAACTGCAAGAAGGAGTTCACCAGCGACTTCCGGAAGCTCGCGGACGTGGCGACCGATGTGGCCGACCCGCCCGGGACCTACACGCTCTGGAGCATCGGCCTGTCGACCGCCAACGGCAATGCCGGGCACATGGTCGCGAGCTACTCCTCGCAAGGGTCGCTCATCGGCGGAAAGCACTTCTACCTCTTTGATCCGA
This sequence comes from Neoroseomonas terrae, assembly GCF_018129025.1. GTDB lineage: Bacteria > Pseudomonadota > Alphaproteobacteria > Acetobacterales > Acetobacteraceae > Neoroseomonas > Neoroseomonas terrae. The sequence continues at coordinate 5,475 of NZ_JAAEDI010000025.1, forward strand.
ACCTCGGCGAGTATCGGATCAACGCCAAGGATTCCTACGACTTCACCTGGAATCTGTTCGAGGCCTACGCCAGCCAGTTCCTCGGCGTGCGCTACATCTACGCGTTCGAAGTGGTTCGCTGACGGCCGGATCGGGGCGGGGTGTCAGCGGCGCCGCGTCCGCCGCATCTCCTCCCACCGCGCCATGCGCTCGGCGATCGCGGCCTCCGCGCCGCGATCGGTCGGCTGGTAGAAATTCTGCCGCTGCATTTCCTCGGGGAAGTAGTCCTGCCCCGAAAAGGCTTCCTCGGCATCGTGGTCGTATTCATAGCCCGAGCCGTAGCCGATCTCCTTCATCAGCTTCGTCGGCGCGTTGATGATGTGCTTCGGCGGCATCAGGCTGCCCGTCTCGCGCGCCGCGCGCATCGCCGCGTTGAACCCGGCATAGACTGCGTTCGACTTCGGCGCGGTCGCGAGATGCACGACGAGCTGCGCGAGGGCGAGCTCGCCCTCCGGCGAACCGAGACGTTCGTAGGTTTCCCAGGCAGCGATGGCGAGCGGCAGCGCCCGTGGATCGGCCATGCCGATATCCTCGGCGGCGAAGCGTGTCAGGCGGCGGGCGATGTAGCGCGGATCCTCGCCGCCCGTGAGCATGCGCGCGTACCAGTAGAGCGCCGCGTCGGGGTCGGAACCGCGCATCGACTTATGCAGCGCGGAGATCAGGTTGTAGTGCTCCTCCCGATCCTTGTCGTAGAGCGCGGCGCGTTTCGCGAGCAGCGTCGACAGCGCGGCGGTGTCGAGCGGCTTCGTCCGCGCCGGCAGCGCGGCGAGTTGCTCAGCCATGTTCAGCAGGTAGCGCCCATCGCCATCGGCCATGGCGCGTAGCGTGCCGCGCGCTTCCTCATCCAGCGGCAGCGCGCGGCCGATTTCGGTCTCCGCGCGCGCGAGCAGCAGGTCGAGCGCCGCATCGTCCAGCCGCTTCAGCACCATGACCTGGCAGCGCGACAGTAGCGCGCCGTTCAGCGCAAAGGACGGGTTCTCGGTCGTGGCGCCGACCAGGGTGACGGTGCCGTCCTCGACCACCGGCAGGAAGCCATCCTGCTGCGCGCGGTTGAAGCGGTGGATCTCGTCGATGAACAGCAGCGTGCCCTGGCCGTTGGTCTTGCGCGCGCGAGCTTCGTCGAAGGCGCGCTTCAGGTCGGCGACGCCCGAGAACACCGCCGAGAGCGCCGTGAAGCGCAGCCCGGCGGCTTCCGCCAGCAGCCGCGCAATGGTGGTCTTCCCGACGCCGGGCGGTCCCCAGAGGATCAGCGAGGCGAGCGATCCGCGGTCGAGCATCCGCGCGATCGCGCCTTCCGGTCCGAGCAGATGGTCCTGTCCGACCACCTCGGCGAGGATGCACGGACGCAGCCGGTCAGCGAGGGGGCGGGCGGCGTCATGCGGCTCCGCGACCGCTTCTTCCTGGGAACCGAAAAGGTCGCTGGCGGGGGAGGGATTGCCCTGTGGGCGGCGAGCAGCCATGGAGCCAGGATACACCGTCGATCCCCCGGGAGAGAAACATGCCGTTCCGACCAGCCCTGGCGCGCCGCGCGGCGCTTGCCCTGCTCGTCGCCCCCGCCGTGGCGCGGGCGCAGGCGGCGCCGTGGCCGACCCGGCCGGTGCGCATCCTGGTCGCGTGGACGCCGGGCGGCGGCGTCGACGTGCCGATCCGGCTGCTGCTGCCGAAGATGCAGGAGGTATTGGGCCAGCCGATCGTCGTCGAGAATCGCGGCGGCGCCTCGGGTTCGATCGGTGCGGCCCATGTCGCGCAGCAACCGGCTGACGGGTACACGGTGCTCGCCGACGCCGCGGCGCATGTCAGCAACGATACGCTGATGCGTGGCCTGACCTTCGACTACGCCACGGCCTTCGCCCCGGTGACGCAGGTGTCCGTGCTGCCGCATGTGCTGGTGGTGAAGCCGGATTTCCCGGCGCGGACCCTGGCAGAGCTGGTCGCGCAGGCGAAGCAGCGGCCGGGGCAGCTCACCTATTCCTCCTCGGGCATCGCGGCGGGGCCGCATCTCGCCTCGGCGCTGCTGTCGCGGCTGGCGGGCATCGAGGTGGTGCATGTGCCCTATCGCGGCAGCGCCGCGGCGCTGGCCGATGTGCTGGCGGGGACGGTGTCCTTCACCTTCTCGACCGTTCCCGCGGCGTCGCCGCTGGTGCAGGAGGGGCGGCTGCGGGCGCTGGCCGTGTCCACGCGCGAAAGGCTGGCCGCCTTTCCCGACGTCCCGACCGTGGCCGAGCAGCGTTTTCCGGGGTTCGAGCTGAACGAGTGGGTGGCGCTGTGGGTGCCGGCGGCGACGCCGCCCGCCATCATCGCCCGGCTGCATGAGGCGGCGGCCGCGGCGCTGGCCGAGCCCGCCGTGCAGCGCCGCTATACCGAGATCGGCATCCTGCCGGTCGGCAGCACGCCGGCGCAGCTTGCGGCCTTCGCCGCGGAACAGCGCGCGCGGCTGGTGGAACTGATCCGGGCGGAGAACATCCGCCTGGAGTAGGGCCAGCGGGATGCCATCCTTCAGCGGAACGATCACGCGGGCACAGCTCGAGGCCGGCATCGGCCAGGCGTTCCCGCAGGCGAGCCGGCGGATGGCATGGCGGCACGGGTTGCCGATCCTGCTGGTGTGGTCGCTGGTCATCTGGCCGCTGGCCGGCTTCGCCTTGGCCTGGCCCGGCAGGACGATCGCGGCAATCGGCGGCGTCGGCCTCATCGCCATCGCCGCACTGTGGTTCTGGGGCTGGCGGCGGATGCGCGGCGAGGTCGAAGTCCTGCGTCGCGATGGCGAGCAGCGCGGCTGGCCCGCGGACCTGCCGGTGCCGGTCACCCTGTCGATGCACCCGGATACGGTGGAACTGCGGTTCGGCGAGGACGGCGAGCCGAGGCCCTGGAGCACGCTGACGCGCATCGACGAGACGCGCGACTTCATCCTCGTCCATTTCGGAACGCTGCCGCCCTTCATCATGGCGAAGGCCGGCTTCGCACCGGCGGATGTCGCGGCCATCCGCGCGGCGTTCGACGCCCGTCTCGCCGCAACCGGATCGTAACTTGACCGGCCGGCGGGGCAGGCCCACCGGGACGGCCATGCTGCGCCGCGCCCTGCTTGCCCTGCCGTTCGCGACCCCCGCTCTGGCCCAGGACCGGCCCGTGCGCCTGGTCATCGCCTACCCGCCGGGCGGCAGCACGGACATCCTCGGCCGGCTGATCGCGCCGCGCATGAGCGAGGCGCTCGGCGCGCTGGTGACGCCGGAGAACCGGTCCGGCGCTTCGGGCGCCGTGGGCGCCGGCCATGTCGCGCAATCGGCGCCGGATGGGACCACGCTGCTGCTCGATTCCGGCGGGCAGACGGTGAATCCCTTCCTGATGCGCGGGCTGTCCTTCGACTATGTGCGGGACCTCGCGCCGGTGACGCTGCTCGCGACCCTGCCGCTGCTGCTGGTGGTGCGGGCGGAGTTCGGCGTCTCGACACTGCCCGACCTGCTGACGAAGCTGCGTGCCGAGCCTGCGCAGGCGCGCTACGGCAGCGTCGGCGTGGGTGCGCGCACGCAGCTTGCCATGGCGCAGTTGCTGCGCCGCGCCGGCATCCGCGGCGAGCACATCCCCTATCGCGGCGGCGCGGACCAGATCGCCGGGTTGCTGCGGGGCGATGTGCCGATGGGGTTCACCTCGGTCGCGCTGGCGGCGCCGCTGCTGCGGGATGGGCGGCTTCGCGCCGTGGCGGTGTCGTCGGCGCAGCGCAGCCCGCAATATCCTGATGTACCGACAGTCGCCGAGCAGGGCTTCGCAGGCTTCGCGATGGGCGATTGGCTGGGGCTGCTGGCGCCGGCCGGGACGCCGGCGCCGGTGGTGGCGCGCATCGCCGCCGCGGCGGCGGAGGCGATGGCCCAGGCGTCGCTGCGGCCGCGCCTCAATGACCTCGGCCTGCTGCCGGCAGCCGATGGACCCGCGGCCTTCGCGCGGTTCCTGGCGGAAGAACGCGCGCAGATGGAAACGCTGATCCGCGAGGAAGGCATCCGCCTCGACAGTTGAATGGCCCTGGGTTCCGGCCTGTGGCAGCCATCGCGGGCAGAGCGAAAGGGACAGGATGCTGCGCCTCGACTACGAATTGCTGCCCGCGGACATCGACGCCTTCAAGTGCCACGTCGCGACCCGGCCCGCCCTGCGTCGGGCGATGACGCAGCGTTATCTGTTGCTGCTGCTGTGCCTGCCCGTGCTGGTGATGCTCTTTGCCTGGGTCATGGGAGGGTTCCGCAGGCTGCAGCCTGATACCGGCGCGCTGCTCACGGCGCTGCTGCCATCGCTGCTCGGCCTGTGCCTGCTGCCCTTCTTCGGCAGGATGCGCCGCGCCTCCGCCCGCAGCAGCACGGCGTTCCAGCTCGCCGGCCGGGCGAGCACGGTGATGACGGGCCCGATGACGATGGCGATCCTGCCGGACGGCATCGAGGTGACGGCGACCGGCGCGCGCAGCCTGTACTTCTGGAGCGCGATCGATGGTGTCGAGCAGACGCCCGAACACGTCTTCATCCTGATCGGGCCGCAATACGCCAACATCGTGCCGAAGCGCTGCCTTGACGCGGCATCGGTGGCGGCGCTGCTGACGGCCATCACCGACGCCATCGCCCGTCGTGACCAGGAAGGGATGGAGGCTGTAGAAGCGTCGAGACCGATCCGGAGAGAGACGACGCCATGACCTTCCCCTTCGCGCGACGGGCTGCCCTGGGCGCCGCCGGGCTCCTGCTACCGATCGGTGCGCGGGCGCAGGCGTTTCCGTCGCGCCCGATCCGCCTGATCGCTCCCTATCCGCCGGGTGGCGGGGTCGACACGACGTCCCGCCTGCTGGCTGGCCCGATGGGGGCCTTCCTCGGCCAGCCCGTGGTGGTCGAGAACCGCGGCGGTGCCGGCGGGTCAATCGGCGCACAGGAACTCGCCCGCAGCGCGCCGGATGGACAGACCATCATGATCGATGCGCTGGCCCACACGGTGAACCCGCACGTGATCCGCGGCCTGGGTTTCGACTACGCGACGGCCTTCGCGCCGATCAGTGAAGTCGTGGTGTTGCCGCAGATCCTGGCGGTGAACCCGCAATACTGCCCGGCCAGGACCGTGCAGGAGTTCATCGCCTGGGCGCGACCGCGCGCGGCGACGCTGTCCTACGGTTCCTCGGGCAACGCGACGGCGGCGCATCTGGCCGCGGCGCTGTTCCTCAACCGGGCCGGGTTCGACGTCACGCATGTGCCGTATCGCGGCGGCACGCCGGCGCTGCAGGATTTGCTCGGCGGGTCGATCGCTTTCGTCTTCGGCACCGTCTCCTCGACTCTGCAGCTCGTGCGCGACGGGCGGTTGGTGGCGCTCGGCGTGACGACGGCGCAGCGCATCGCGCCGCTGCCGGACGTGCCAACCATCGCGGAGCAGGGTTTCGAGGGCTACGAGCTGAACGAGTGGAACGGGCTGTACGCGCCCGCCGGCACGCCGGCGCCGATCGTGCAGCGGCTGTACGAGGCCGCGAAGCACGCGCTGGCGGATGCGACGGTGCGGCAGCGGCTGGATGCGCTCGGCGCGCTGCCGGTGGGGACGGACCCGGAGACCTTCGCGCGGTTCGTGGCGGAGCAGCGGGCGCTGATGGGGCGGATCGTGCGGGAAGCGCGGATCGAAGTGGGATAAACGCGGGAGGGGCTTTGTCCCTCCCCTGCCAAGGCCCATGGGCGTTCGGACCCGTCGACCCGGCCTTGGGCTGGATGGGTGCTTGGTCGGTATGGCGGTGGCGCGGCGGCCGGCGGTGTCTGACGAATCGCGGTCGGCATCGTCCGCCGGGCCGTCCGTGGCCGCCTGGCGGGGAGGGGCGCCGCCCCTTTCCCGCACGCGCCGGGATCAATCGATCGACAGCCCCATTCGCGCCACCGTCTCCCGCTCATACGCCGTCCGCTCCACGGCGAAGGCGAGATACTCGCGCGGGCCGAGATACTCGTCCGGCATCTCCCACCGCCGCATGATCGCCTGGCTGGCCTCATCCTGCATCGCCTTGCGCAGGGCCCGGTGGAGGATGTCGACCACCTCCGGCGGCATGCCCTTCGGGCCGGCGAAACCGTAGGGCGAGGTGACGGCCATGTTGTAGCCGAGGTCGTTCAGCGTCGGGACGTCCGGGAAGGAAGGCAGGCGCGTGCGGGTCCAGGCGGAGAGCAGGCGGAACTCGCCCGTCTCCACCTGCGGCCGCCAGGATTGCGCATCCGCCACCACATGGATCTGCCGGCCGAGCAGTGCGGTGACGCCTTCCTGCGCGCCGCGGAAGGGAACATGCGTCATCTCGCAGCGTTCGCGCGCGCACAGGTCTTCCATCGCGAGGTGGTTCGTCGTCGCGATGCCGGAGGTGGAGTAGGTGAGGGCACCCGGCCGCCGGCGCGCATCCTCGAACAGCTGCGCCAGCGTCTGCCAGGGGCTGTCGGCGCGCACCGCCGTGCCGAAGACGAAGCCGGAGAGCTGCATGATGTAGGTGAAATCCGTCACCGGGTTCCACGTCTGCGTCTTCGTGAGGAACGGGTGGCGGATGATCGACAGGTGATGGTGGGCGAGGGTGTAGCCATCGGGCTGCGCCTGCGTCGTCAGCAGGATTGCGGCGCGGGTGCCGCGCGCGCCGGGCATGTTCTCGGAGATCACGGTGACGCCGAGGTCGCGGCCGACGATGTCGAACATCGTTCGCTGGAGGGCGTCGAGCGAGCCGCCGGGCGGCCAGGGCGTGATGATGCGGATGGGCCGGTTGGGATAGCGCGCCTGGCCGAGCGCCGGCCGGGCGAGAAGCGCCGCGCCGGCAGTGAGGGCGGCGCGGCGTGAGATGCGTGACGTCATGGTCCTCTCTCCTTCCCCGCGCGCCTTGCCGCCGGCGCGTCAGTCGATGCTGAGGTTCAGCCGCTTCACCATCCGTTCCTCATAGACCGCCCGCTCGCGCGCGAAGGCGAGGTAGTCGGCCGGGCCGAGATATTCGTCGGGCAGGTCGTTGCGCGCCATGTAGGCCTGGATCTGGTCGCTGAACTGCATGCGCTTGAAGGCCTGGTGCAGGAACTCGACGATCTCCGGGTCCATGCCTTTCGGGCCGGCGATGCCGTAGGGCGAGGTGACCGACATGCCGTAGCCCAGGTCGAGCAGCGTCGGCACGTCGGGGAAGGCGCGCAGGCGGTCGCGGGTCCAGACCGCGAGCAGCTTGAGCTGGCCGGATTCGACAGCGCCCTGCCAGGCGTTGGAATTGGCGATGACGTCGATCTGCTTGCCGAGCAGCGCGGTGATGTTCTCGCTGGTGCCGCGGAACGGCACGTGCAGCATCGGCGCGTTCTCGCGCTCGCACAGATCCTCCTGCGCCAGGTGATTCGAGGTCGCGATGCCGGAGGTACCGTAGGAGAGCTGGCCCGGCCGCGCGCGCGCCGCGTTCCACATGTCACCGAGCGTGTTCCAGCCGGAACTCGGCAGCACGACATGGCCGAACACGAAGCCCGTCTGTTGCATGATGTAGGTGAAGTCGTTGACCGGGTCCCAGCTCGGCCGCCGGGTCAGGAAGGGGTGTCGGATGACCGAGAGATGATGATGCGCGACGGTGTAGCCATCCGGCCGCGCCTGCGTCGTCAGCTGGATGGCGGCGAGGGTGCCCCGCGCGCCCGGGCGGTTCTCGATGATCAGCGGCTGGCCGAATTCCTGCTGGAAGATCTCGGCCTGGATGCGCATGAAGCCATCCAGCGTGCCGCCCGGCGCCCAGGGGATCAGGAAGCGCACCGGGCGGTTCGGAAAGCGGCCCTGGCCGAGCGAAGGCCGCGCGAGCAGCGGCAGCGCCGCGCCCGCAAGGAGGATGCGACGCGCGATCATGGCGGTGCCCCTCAGCTATCGAGGCTGAGGTTCAGGCGGCGCACCATCGCCTTCTCGTATTCCACGCGCTCGGCGATGAAGGCGCGGTAGGTCTGCGTGTCCTGGTAGACGAGCGGCATGTCGAAGCGGCTGCGGACCTCGGTATTCTCGGGGCTCATCAGCGCGGTCTTCATCACGTCGTGCAGCACGCGCACCACGCCTTCATCCATGCCCTTCGGACCGGACACGCCATAGGGCGAGGTGACGGTCAGGTCGTAGCCGAGTTCCTTCAACGTGGGCACGTTGGGGAAGCGCGGCACGCGCTCGGCGGTCCATACCGACAGGCAGCGCATCTGACCGTTCTCGACAAAGGGCGCCCAGGTCGAGCTGTCGCAGACCATCTCCACCTGGCCGCCGAGGACGGCGGTGACGGCCTCGTTCGATCCGCGGAAGGGAACGTGGGTGAGCTGGACGTTCTCCTTCTCCTGGATCGTTTCCATCGCCAGGTGGTTGGTCGTGCCGATGCCCGAGGTGGTGTAGTTCAGCTTGCCCGGATTGGCCCGTGCATAGGCGATCATCTGCTGCCAGGTCTGGAACGGGCTGTCGGCCTTGACGGCGCAGCCGAACAGCCAGCCCGTCATGCCGATGATGTGGGTGAAGTCCGCGATCGGGTCCCATTGCGGCGTGCGCATCATCCAGGGGCGGCGAAGCACCGACAGGTGCATCTGCGTCAGCGTGTAGCCATCCGGCCGCGATTGCTGCGCCACCTGCATCGGCCCGAGCGTGCCGCCCGCGCCCGGCCGGTTCTGGATGACCACCGGCTGGCCGAGCGTGCGCGAGGCGATATCCCCGATCGAGCGGAGCTGCACATCCGCCGACCCGCCCGCCGGCCAGGGCACGACGAGCTGGATCGGGCGGTCCGGATAGCGTCCCTGCGCGCGTGCAAGGCTAGGCGCGGCAAGCGTTGCGGCGCCGGACAGGATCAGCAGGCGGCGCGTCGGGCGCGGGGCACCCATGTCCCGGTCGATCATGAACATTCCTCCTCCAGGGCGGCGCATCTGGCGGCGCCTGCCCATATGGCGGGCAGGATAGGCGGGGCCCGGCGCCGTTCACAAGATTTCCGAGCCTTGATCCCGCCCCGCCGGAGGGGCAGTTTCCGGCCCATCTTGAAGCCGGCATCGGCGCGCCCTGGTCCAGGGCCGTGGCCCGACGCCGGACGATCCCAGAGACACCGAGCGCAGGACACTGTTCATGCCCGACACTTTCGACCTCATCGTCATCGGCGCCGGCCCCGGCGGCTATGTCTGCGCGATCCGCGCCGCGCAGCTCGGGCTGAAGGTCGCCTGCGTCGAGAAGCGGGAGACGCTGGGCGGGACCTGCCTCAACATCGGCTGCATCCCCTCGAAGGCACTGCTGCATTCGTCGGAATCCTTCGAGGAAGCCGGGCATCACTTCGCGGAGCAGGGCATCGTCATCGAGAAGGTCGGGCTCGACCTCGCGAAGATGCAGGCGCGCAAGGCCGACGTGGTGAAGGCCAACGTCAGCGGCGTCGAGTTCCTGTTCAAGAAGAACAAGATCACCTGGCTGAAGGGCGAGGGAAAGATCGCCGCCCCCGGCAAGGTCGAGGTCGCCGGCACCACCTATGAGACGAAGAACATCGTCATCGCGACGGGGTCGGAGTCCACGCCGCTCAAGGGCGTCGAGGTCGACGAGAAGCGCATCGTCACCTCGACCGGTGGGCTGGAGCTGGCGGAGGTGCCGAAGCACCTCGTCGTCATCGGCGGCGGCGTGATCGGGCTGGAGCTGGGCTCGGTGTGGCGCCGCCTCGGCGCCGAGGTGACGGTGATCGAATTCCTCGACGGCCTGCTGCCCGGCAATGACGGCGAGGTGCGCAAGCAGTTCGAGCGCATCCTGACCAAGCAGGGCATGAAGATCCGCCTGAAGTCGAAGGTGACGAGCGCCGTCGCGGACGCCAGCGGCGTGACGCTGAAGGTCGAGCCCGCCGCCGGCGGCGATGCGGAGGAGATGCGCGCCGACGTCGTGCTGCTCGCGATCGGCCGCCGGCCGTATGTTGCCGGCCTCGGACTGGAGGCGGTCGGCGTCGCGCTGGACGAGCGCGGCCGCGTGAAGACGGACGCGCATTTCGCGACGAACGTGCCGGGCATCTACGCCATCGGCGACGCCATCGCCGGCGCGATGCTTGCCCACAAGGCGGAGGACGAAGGCTACGCGCTCGCCGAGCTGCTCGTCGGCCAGAAGCCGCATGTGAACTACGATGCCATCCCGGGCGTGGTCTACACGTGGCCGGAAGTCGCGTCGGTCGGCGCGACCGAGGAGACGCTGAAGGCCGCCGGCACCGAATACAAGGTCGGCAAGTTCCCCTTCATGGCGAATGGCCGCGCCCGCGCGATGGGCGCGACGGACGGCTTCGTGAAGGTGCTGGCCGACAAGAAGACCGACAAAGTGCTCGGCGCGCATATCATCGGGCCGGATGCGGGCACGCTGATCGCGGAAATGGCGATCGCAATCGAGTTCGGCGCGAGCGCGGAAGACATCGGGCGGGTCAGCCACGCGCATCCGTCGCTGAACGAGGCGGTGAAGGAAGCGGCGTTGGCGGCCTGGACGAAGCCGATCCATATCTGATCGAGGGGGACCAGAGAGGGGCTTTGCCCCTCTCCGGACCTCTCCCCACCAAAGGCCGAAAGGCCTTTGGAAACCTCGACTGGGTGCTGGGTGGAGGGGGGGTTTGCCGTGAAGGTAGGGGGCGTGCTGCGCGCGCTGCCTGGTTGTTCACGGGGACCGGCCGCGGCGTCAGCGCCTTATTTTGCTTCTGATACCAACGGGCCGGTCTGCTGACCGGTCCGAGGCCGCGAATGCGGCCCGCCGGTAGTCCGGCGAAAGCCAAGCAAACCGGAGGTTTTCGCCCGGCGCCTGTGGGCATGAGAAAGCTTGCCAACGGTCCCGAGTAGGGGTCGTTGGTGTGAGCGGCTTGCCCGTCTGGCTTGCCGATTTTCCTGGCATCGCGGAGCGCCGGCCGGCGCTCTCAGCACCCCAAACGGAACCCCCGACCATCCGGCGCGAACCGTGTGCAAGGTCGGCTTGAGGTTTCCAAAGGCCCTTCGGCCTTTGGCGGGGTGAGCCCGAGAGGGGCGGCGCCCCTCTCGGTCCCCTGACGCGTCACCGTTCCCGCCAATCCCCATATCCGGGCCGCGACCCCGGCGGGCCGAAGTCCCGCGGCGACAGCCCGGCGTGGAACCACGTGACCAGCGTGTAGACGTCGTACACCGGCACGCGGAAGGTCCGCGCCAGGATGCGCGAGAACGGCGCCATATTGTGGCATTCCAGGACGATCGCGCCGGTGTCCGGGTGGCGCCGCATCAGTTCCTCGCCGGCCTGGAGCATGTCCTGCTCGGCGGCCTCGTAGTCCATCTCGCGTTCGTTGCCGATGAGCACCCGGGTGAGTTCCGTGCCCTTCTCCGTGCCGACGATCGGCGTGGTGGGGTCCACGTCGATCGCCTTCAGATGGTCGGGGCCGAGGCGTTCGCCCTGTACCGTCAGGATGCCGACGCGCTTGCCCCGGGGCAGTAGGCTCTGCGCCAGCGGAATCTGCATCAGGGATGAACTCGCGACGGGCACGCCGACATGGTCGGCGAGATCCTTCTGGAAGACGGAGAGGAAGCCGCCGGTGGTGGTGATGCCGTCGGCGCCTTCCCTCACGAGATCGGCGGCTGCATCGAGGAAGGCTTGGCGCAGCGTGCCGCCTTTCTCATGCACCACCTCGCGCGCTGTTGCGCCCTTCACGACCTTGTAGAGAACGGGGAAGGGCCAGGTGTCGGCGTTGCCGGTATCACCCGGCGCGCGGGGGAAGGCGGTGTCGAGCATCAGGATGCCGACGCGCGCGCCGTAGATCGTCTTTCCGCCAAAGGCTCTGCGGGACATCGTGTTCTTCCGTTCCATCTCAGTCGATGCGGATGTTGCCGCGTCGGATCACGTCGGCCCAGCGGGCATAGTCGGCTTCGACCATCGTGCGGAACTCGGCGGGTCCCTGTGCGGTGATGTCGGCGCCCACCGTCTCCATCAGGCTGCGCACGGGCGGTGAGGTCACGGCCGCGACCAGCGCCTCGTTGAGCCGTGTGACGATCGCATCCGGTGTGCCGCGCGGTGCCATCACGCCGGCCCAGAGCGGGACTTCCACGGCGGGGAAGCCCAGCTCCGCGAAGGTCGGCACGTTCGGCATGGAGGCGGTGCGCGTCGCGGCAGCCACCGCGATCGGCCGCACCTGCCCGCCCGCGATCAGACCGCGCGCGGTCGCGAAGGTCGTGAAGGTGAGCGACACCGTGCCGGCGACCATGTCGTTCAGCACGAGGGACGCGCCGCGATACGACACGCCCAGCCATTCCGTCCCGGTCGCCTGCGACATCAGCGCCAAAGCGAGATGCCCCTGCGATCCGCTGCCGGGATAGCCGAAGCTGATCCGCCCTGGCGCGGCGCGACCGGCCGCGAGGACGGCCGGAAGATCGTTGCCGACATCGCCGGCGGCGAACAGCGCGTTCGGCATGTTCACCAGGTACGTAACCGGCATCAGGTCGGTGCGCGGATCATAGGGCAGGGACGGCATCAGGGACGGCGCGACGGTGATCGGGCCGCTCGTCGCCATGAACAGTGTGTAGCCGTCGGGCCGCGACTTCGCGACGTGGTCGGCCGCGATGGTGCCGTTGGCGCCGGCACGGTTCTCGAGGACGAGCGGCTGGCCGGTGATGCGCTGGAACTGCTCCGCGACCGGGCGCCCGATGACGTCGAGCGCGCCTCCGGCGGCGTAGGGAATGACGAGGCGGACTGGGCGGTCGGGAAAGGTCTGTGCCAGCGCCGCGTGCGATGCGCCCATGGCGAGCATCGCGAGTCCGAGAAGTACCGATCGCATCGTGAGTATCCGATTTCGTGCAGGGGAGAGCCGGCATCTTCGTCCCGATGCCTAGCCCGTCAACCCGCCCGCTGGCGGCGTTCGCGTTGCAAGGGTGGAGAGGGGTAATCATAGTCGCGCGATGCGCGACGAAGGCACCCGTATCGTTCGGGCTGAAACCGCGGCGCAGATCGCGCAGGTGGCGCGCTTGTTCCGGGACTATGCGGCAGCGCTGCCCGTCGATCTCGCCTATCAGGACTTCGCGGCGGAACTCGCGGGGCTGCCGGGCAACTATGCTGCGCCGCGGGGTGCGCTGCTGATCGCGGAAAGCGACCTTGGCGAGCCGCTCGCCTGCGTCGCGCTGCGCGCCATGGCGGAAGCCGGGCGCTGCGAGATGAAGCGCCTCTACGTCGCGCCGCCTGGCCGCGGGCTTGGCCTGGGCCAGGCGATGGCGGAAGCGATCTGCGCCGAGGCCGCGCGCCTTGGCTATCGCGAAATCTGCCTCGATACCCTGCCGAGCATGACGGAGGCGCAGGCGCTCTATGCCCGCCTCGGCTTCGTCGAGACCGCGCCGTACTACGTAACGCCGATCGCCGGCACCCGCTTCCTGATGCGCCGCCTGGGAAGCTGAACCGGGCCACTACTCCGACAGGTTCTCTGGCCCTTCGGCCAACAGCGCGGCGAGGATGCGCACGCCCTCTGCCATCGCTGACGGGGAGGGCGAGGAGAACGCGATCCGCACGCCGTTCGGCGCATGGCCGGGCTGCGTGGCGAAGGCGCTGGATGGCGTCACCGCCACGCCACGCCGGGCGGCCGCGGTGGTGAACGCGTCCGACCGCCAGGGCTCCGGCAGTTCCAGCCACAGGTGATAGGCGCGCGGGTCGCCATGCAGGGCGTGGCCGGGGAGCCCCTGCCGCAGCACCGCCTGGCGTTCCATCGCATCCACCCGCTTGCGCGCTTCGAGAGACCGCAGCAGCCCCGATTCCATCCACGCCGTGGCGGCGGTGAGGCCGATGGGGGAGGCGTGCCACGCCCCTGCACGGATCGCGGCAGCGACGCGCCGCCGCAGCGCGGCGGCGGGCGCGGCGACGAAGCCGCTGCTGAGCCCCGGCGAGGCGCGCTTCGACATGCCGTCCACCAGCAGCACACGGTCGGGTGCGAGGGCGATCAGCGGCGGCGCGTCCGTCTCGTCAAGGAAGCCGAAGACGGCATCCTCGATGAGGATGATGTCCTCGCGCAGGGCGAGGTCGGCCAGCGCGCGGCGCCGGGCCATGCTCATGCTGGCGCCGGTCGGGTTGTGGATCACCGGTTGGAGGTAGATGGCCTTCAGCGCCCCGGCGGCCTCAATCGCTGCCGGCGTTACGCCTTCCGCATCCATCGCGAGCGGGACCGGCACGAGGCCGAGCCGCGTCACGGCGGCCTTCACGGCCGGGTAGGTCATGGCCTCGATGCCGATGCGGTCCCCGGCGGTGCCGCAGGCGGCGAGCGCGGCGGCGATCGCCTGCCGCCCGCCGCCGGTGAACAGCATCTCCTCCGGCATCGGAGCCCAGCCGCCGCGGGCGAGGTGTCGCGCTGCCGCGCGGCGCGCCGCGGCATGGCCCGTGGCGCCGACCGGACGCATCGCTTCGGCGGCGCGGTCGGGCGCGAGCGCGTCGCGCAGCGCCTCGGCGAGCGCTTCGGCCTGGCCGGGAATGGCGGGGAAATTGAACTCGAAGTCGATGACATCGGGCCGGCCGGGCTCGGCCAGCGGTGGCTGCGTGAGGCCGGCACGGACGAAGGTGCCGCGGCCGACCTCGCCGGCGACCAGCCCGCGCCGGGCGAGCTCCGCATAGACCCGGTTCGCCGTGGAAACCGCGATGCCGCGGCCATAGGCGTAGCGTCGCACCGGTTCCAGCCGTGCGCCGGGGCGCAATCGTCCGGCGGCGATCTCGGCGGCCATGGCGTCGGCGAGGCGGCGATAGTCGGCTTCGGGCATATTGATCTCAGGACAATATCGCGATTGATCCGAGGCAATGTGTCGCACACCGTGCGCGCCGTTGTCGCCTGTCGTGATGCGGAGATCTCCCGTGACCGTTCTTTCCCCCGATGTGCTCGCCGCCCAGGGTGCGGAGGCGGGCGCGACGTATGCGCGCCTGGCCGCCAAGGGGCTGAAGCTCGACATGACGCGGGGCAAGCCGTCGCCGGAGCAGCTCGACCTCGCGGAAGGCATGCTGGCGCTGCCGGGCAACCGGGATTTCGTGACCGAGGCCGGCGAGGATGCCCGGAACTATGGCGGCCTACAGGGGTTGGCCGAGGCGCGCCGGCTGTTCGGCGCCATGCTGGGCGTGCCGGCCGAGGCGGTGGTGGTGAACGAGAACTCCTCGCTTGCCGTCATGCATGACTGCATCGTCTGGGCGCTGCTGAAGGGCGTGCCGGGTGGTGCGCCCTGGGTGCGGCAGGAGATCGCGTTCCTCTGCCCGGTGCCGGGCTACGATCGGCATTTCGGGCTGTGCGAAGGGTTCGGCATCCGCCTGATCCCGGTGCCGATGGATGAGGACGGGCCGGTGGTGACGGAGGCCGAGCGCCTGGCCGCGGACCCGGCGGTGAAGGGCATGTGGTGCGTGCCGTCCTACTCCAACCCGTCGGGCGTGACCTATTCGGATGCAACGGTGCAGCGCCTCGCAGGGCTGAAGACGGCCGCGCCGGATTTCCGGCTGTTCTGGGACAATGCCTATGGCGTGCACCACCTGACCGAGAACCGTCCGGCGCCGCATGACATCCTTGGCCTGACCGCGGCGGCGGGGCATGAGGACCGCGCCTTCATCTTCGCCTCGACCTCGAAGATCACGCTGGCCGGCGCGGGCCTCGCCTTCTTCGCGGGGTCCAAGGCGAATGTCGCATGGTACCTGGAGCAGGCGGGTCGGCGGACGATCGGGCCGGACAAGCTGAACCAGCTTCGCCATACGCGCTTCCTGCGCGATCTGGATGGCATCCACCGCCACATGACGGGGCATCGCCGGCTGATCGCGCCGAAGTTCGAAGCTGTGCTCGAGGCGCTCGACGTGCGGCTCGGTGGCCTGAATCTCGCGCGCTGGACGAAGCCGGAGGGCGGGTACTTCATCACGGTCGAGATGATCCAGGGATCGGCGAAGCGGGTGGTGGAACTCGCACGGGGGCTCGGCATCGCCCTGACGCCGGCGGGGGCGACCTCGCCCTACGGCCGGGACCCCACCGACTCCGTTCTGCGGCTGGCACCGACCTATCCGTCCGTGGACGACGTCCGCACCGCGGCGGAAGGCATCGCGCTGTGCATCCATCTGGCGGCGCTTGAAGCCGGCGGGCTTGAGCGCGCGGCGTGACGTGCCCCGCCCTCGGGCGGGCGACGTCGTTGGCGCGGCACCGGGGAACATGCCGTGACGGAACCGGAAGGAAACGTCACCTCGCCGAGCAACGGCGTGTAACCGCCGTTGCGGCCGCGTCGGCGGCGGGCCATGTCGGTCGGCATGGTCATCCTGCGTCCCTCACGGTCCCGCAAGCTGACGGGCTGGTGCTGCCTCGGCCTGGGTGCGGCGGGCCTCGTCCTTCCCTTTCTGCAGGGCTTCCTGTTCCTGGCACTCGGCGTCTTCGTGCTGCGCGACCAGCATATCTGGGCGGCGCGGCGCTGGGGCTGGGTGGAAGGGCGCTGGCCGCACCACGTCTCGCGCATCGAGGCGATGGAAGCTTCATTCGGCCGCCGCTGTGCGGGCGCGGCGGAACGGATGCGGCGGCTGTTCAACCGCGGCTGACGGCTTGACCGCCTGCGGCGCTGCGATGACCTTCCCGCCGTCATGGGTGTCGGCGAGAGGAGGCGTGCGATGTCGAAGGGTTGGACGCTGTGCTCGGCCGCGTGCCTCGCGCTGTTCGCGACGGCTGTCGCGGAGGCCGACTCGCTGACCATGGGCATGGCCGGCGCCGTCACCTCGGTCGATCCGCATTTTCACAACGCCTCGCCCAACAACAGCCTGGCGATGCAGATCTTCGACAGGCTGGTGGAGCGCGATCCGGAGGGGCGGCTGATTCCGGGTCTTGCGGAATCCTGGCGACCGGTTTCGGAGACGGTCTGGGAGTTCAAGCTGCGGCCGGGGCTGACGTGGCATGACGGAAAGCCGGTCACGCCGGACGACATCGCCTTCAGCTACACCCGCGCGCGCAACGTCCCGAACAGCCCGGGCGGCTTCGGCGGCTTCCTGCGCAGCGTGGCTTCCGTCAGCGCCGTGGACGCGACGACGCTGCGCATCGAGACGCCGGGGCCGGCGCCGGGCCTGCCGGGCGACCTCGCGAATGTCGCCGTCATCTCCCGCCATGTCGGGGAGGATGCGACGACTGCCGACTACAATGCCGGCCGCGCGGCGATCGGCAGTGGCGCCTTCCGCCTGCGCGCCTTCCGGCCCGGTGAGCGGGTCGAGCTGGAGCGCAACCCGGCCTGGCAGGGCGGGCAGGTGGCGTGGGACGTCGCGACCTATCGCATGATGCCGAACGCCGCCGCGCGAACCGCGGCGCTGCTGACCGGCGATGTCGACATCATCGAGATGCCCTCGGCCTCGGACCTGCCGCGGCTGACTGCGACACCGGAACTGCGCGTGGTCAGCGCGCCGGGGCTGCGCGTGATCTACCTGTCGCCGGAAGTCGGCACCGCGGTGCCGGCAGCGTCGGTCAGCGCGGCGGATGGCAGCCCGCTGCCGAGCAACCCGCTCGCCCGGCGCGAGGTGCGGCAGGCGCTGTCGATCGCCATCAACCGCAGCGGCCTGACGGAGCGCGTGCTGGAAGGCACCGCCACGCCGACCGTGCAGATCGTGCCGCGTGGGACCTTCTCGGCCGTGCCGGACCTGACGGTCGGCGCCGCGGACCCCGAACGGGCGCGCGCGCTGTTGGCGAGCGCGGGCTATCCGAACGGCTTCCGGCTGACGCTGCATGTGCCGACCGATCGCTATCCCGGCGCGCCGGCCGTGGCGCAGGCGATCGCGCAGATGTGGACGCGGATCGGCGTGCGGACCTCCGTCGCCTCGCTGCCCTGGAGCGCCTATGCCGCGCAGCGCGCGAATTTCGCGATCGGCGTTCTTGGACTGGGCAGCGCGACCTTCGATGCGACCTCGATGCTCGTGAACGTGCTCGGCACGCCCGACCGCACGCGCAACACCGGCGCGAGCAATACGACGAACTACAGCAATCCTGCGCTGGACACGCTGGTCGCGCGCGCGGGCGCGACGTTCGAGGATGCGGCGCGCGAGGAGATGCTGCGCCAGGCCACGCGCATGGCCATGGAGGATGCCGCGATCATCCCGCTCTATCACCAGACCAACACCTGGGCGATGCAGCGTCGCCTGACCTATCAACCCCGGCTGGATGAACGGAGCCTTGCCAAGGACGTCCGCCGGGCGGAGCCGTGACCGAGATGAGCATCACCACCACTGACGTTTTTCCCGCCGCATCCTGGGAGGAAGCCGATCCGGGATCGGCCGGCTTAGACGCGGCCGCGCTCGACCGCTTCACCGAGCGGCTGCGCGGGCTGACGACGACCTCCTTCATGATCGTCGCCGGCGGGCGCTCGATCTATCGCTACGGCGACGTGTCGGAGGCGAGCTATCTCGCCTCGACCCGCAAGAGCATCCTGTCGCTGCTGTATGGGCCGCATGTGGCGTCGGGGACGATCGACCTGTCGCTGACGCTGGAACAGCTCGGCATCGACGATGTGAAGGGGCTGCTGCCGGCGGAGAGGCGCGCGACGATCCGCGACATCCTGACCAGCCGCTCCGGCGTTTACTACCCGGCGGGCAGTCCGGGCGGGGATGATGCCGGCACGCCGGAGCGTGGGGCGCACGCGCCCGGCACGCGCTTCCACTACAACAACTGGGACTTCAACGTCGCCGGCGCGATCTTCGAGCAGCTGACCGGCATCGCCGTGCATGACGCACTGCGCGACCAGCTTGCCGTGCCGCTTGGCTTCGAGGATTTCGATCGCGATCGGCAGCGGATGCTGGGATATCCCGATCGTTCGCGGTTCCTCGCCTATCACATGTTTCTTTCTGGCCGGGACATGGCGCGGGTCGGGTTGCTGGCGCTCCGCGGCGGGCGATGGAATGGCCGGCAGATCGTGCCGGAAGCCTGGGTGCATGAAAGCACGATGCCGCATGTGACACCGGCAGGCATGCACGGCACCTTCGCCGGGCGCGCCATGGGCTACGGGTACTACTGGTGGGTGCCGATGCAGTCCGAGGCGCCGGAATGGCGTGGCGCCTTTCTGGCGTCGGGGCACTACGGGCAGTTCATCCTCGGCCTGCCGGCGCTGGACCTGGTGATGGTGCATCGCCGGGCGATCAGCGATGAGCGCGCGATGAAGCGGAACGCCGGCGTCGATCTCGGAGACCTGCCGTCGGTGTCGGGTTCGGACATGGTCAAGCTCGGGCAGGTGGTGCTGGACGCGCGGGTCTAGCGATGCTGCCGCGCGTCCCGCCCCAGGGCGTGGGGCGCGTCTGGTCCAGATCGGACGGGCATCCTCGCCCGATCGCAGCACGGCTCGCGACGGCAATCGCGGCCCCGCCGCGGTGCCGATCAGCATAGGGTCGGCGCGACAGAACCCGGCCGGGCTGCTAAAGCGCGGCCATGAATCGGGTCTGGCTTTTCCTTGGTGCCCTGACTGGGCTCGCGGCGGTCGGCCTGTCCGCCTGGGCCGCCCATGGCGCGCCCGCCGGCTTCGCGCCGGGGCCGCGCCGCGCGGTGGACAATGCGCTGATGATCCAGGGCTGGCACGCCTTCGCCCTGATCGCGGCCGGGCTGCTGGCCGAGCGCGGCAGCCGGATCGCGCATCTCGCGGGCCTTGCCTTCGCCGTCGGCACGGTGCTGTTCTGCGGCGCCGTGTGGTGGGGGGCGCTGGGTTATCCGCGCATCGCGCTGCCGCTCGCGCCCACTGGCGGCATGGTGCTGATGGCCGGTTGGGCGCTGCTGGCGCTGGCGGCGCTGAAGCGGTGATCCGCAGCGCCTATCTGGCGGCCGAGGGTTTCGAGAACGACCTTGCCGAGGACCTTCGACGCGCCGGCGCGCGTCTCGACGCCTGGCACGGCCGCCTCGCGCTGTCCGCCGACATGCCGGTGGCCGCACCTTGGGCGCTCGATGTCTGGACGGATCCGCGGGAGATCGCGGTGCCCTCCGTTAAGGCCGGCGCCGATGCGCTGCGGGCGATCCAACGGAACTGGGCGCATTACCCGCTGCTGCATCACCGCCGGTCGGCCCTGCTGGCCGAGCGCCTGCCGCCGGTGAAGGCGCGGGCGCTGGTGTTTCCGGAACCCGCGCCCAGCGGCCATCTCGGCGCCTGGACGCTGTTGGCCCCCGACCGGATGCTGGCGAGCCCGAACAAGACCAGCCCCTTCGTCAACGGCGAAGTCCACTTCGCCGAGGATCGCGAGGGGCCACCGTCCCGCGCCTACCTCAAGCTGTGGGAGGCGCTGACCCGGCTTGGCCGGCACCCGGTTCCGGGCGAGACCTGCCTCGACCTCGGCGCATCGCCCGGCGGCTGGACATGGGTCATGGCGAAGCTCGGCGCGCGCGTGACGGCGGTGGACAAGGCGCCGCTCGACCCCGCCATCGCCGCCATGCCCGGCGTTTCCTGCCGGCAGGAAAGCGCCTTCGGCCTCGACCCCCGGCAGGAAGTGCCGGTCGACTGGCTGTTCTCGGACATCATCTGCTACCCGGAGCGCCTGCTGGGGCTTGTCCGGCGTTGGATGGAGGCGGGGGCCGCGCGGAATTTCGTGTGCACGCTGAAGTTCCAGGGCGAGACGGACCACGACGCCGCGGCGGCCTTCGCGGCGATCCCCGGAGCCCAGCTCTTCCATGGGTTTCACAACAAGCACGAGCTGACCTTCGCGCGGCTCGGCTGACCCATTCGCGCAGCTTGGCCGCGGCGTTGGGGGCTGATGACGGCGATACCTCCGCTGCGGACGTCAGAGGGGCGTTGCCCCTCCGACACCACCCCAGCAAAGGCCGAAAGGCCTTTGCAAACCTCCACTTGGCGCCCGGCATCGCTGTCAGGATGCTCGCCGAGCCGCTCTCCTGCGCCCGAAGCGTTGCGAGGGTCCGCTGGCCCGCCGCGCCCGCCACCAACGGATTGCGGTCCAGGATGCCCAGCATCCTGGCGGGGAGAGGTCTGGAGAGGGGCGGCGCCCCTCTCCAGCAGCTTCTGGCACGCCGCCTGCAATGCTGTCGTCCGCGCCAGGACGGCGTGGCCCGACAGAAGGACGGGCGACTGACCACGAAGGAGTTCGCGGCCATGCAGATCACCCCGGAGCGTTCGCCCACCGCGCCACAGGCGATCCGGGCATTCCGCATGCAGAGCCAGCAGGATGCGGCTCGGCTTCAGGCTGCCGGCGGCCGACAGGAATTCGCCGCCACGCTGCAAGGAGTGCAGCAACGTCCCGCCAACATGGCGGGGCCAGGTACACCGACGGGCACTGCGCTCGCCGCCCTGCTCCAGCGACTCGACACCGACCAGGATGGACGGATCACGTCGCTGGAGTTGCGGGCGAGGACCGAGCGGCAGCTCGAACCGCCGGCCAATGCGGCCCTGGAGGCCGCGCGGAGATAGCGCGCGGCTGTGTGATTCCACTCGGACGCGATCTGTTCTAGCTGTGGCGACATGGATGTCATGCCGCCCCTTCGCCGGCGAAGATCGCGCCGCCGGGGCGCGATCGCCATCGGCGTTCGCGTAATGCGGGAGGCATCGTCGGACCGGATCTCGCTGACCGCGGCCGGATGCGCGTTCTACGCGATGCTGGCGCTGTTCCCAGGGATTTTCCTGCTGGTGCTGATCTATGGCCTGGCCTTCGACAGCACGACGGTAGAACCGCAGCTCGACATCCTGCGGGAACTACTGCCGGCCGAGACCTTCTCGCTGATCGCGGACCGGCTGCATTCACTGGTCGCGCAGCCGCGGCCGGCGATGAACTGGGGCGCGATCGTGTCGGGCGGCGTCGCGATCTGGTCGGCCTCGGCGGGCACGCGAGCGATGCTCGGTGCCCTGAACATGCTGCATGACGTGACGGAGACGCGGGGGTTCCTGCGGTACCACTCGCTCGCCATCGGCATTACGCTGGCGGTGACGCTGGCGGCCACGCTGGCCATCGCATCCCTGGTCGCGCTGCCGGGCGTAGCGGCGCTGCTGGGCCTGCCGGCGCCGCAGGCCTGGGCGCTGCGGGGCATGTCCATGGGAACGCTGCTGCTGCTGGTGTTCCTCGGACTGATCGTGGTCTATCGGCTCGGGCCGTCGGGGTCGCATCCCGGGGTTCTCTGGACGCTGCCGGGCGCGGTGGTGGCGACGCTGATCTGGGCGGCGGCCTCCTTCGGATTCACGCTCTATGTCTCGAACTTCGCGACCTATGACCTGATGTACGGGCCGCTCGGCGCCGTCGTCGTGCTGCTGATGTGGTTCTGGGTGTCGGTCTATGTCGTGCTGCTGGGGGCGGAGCTGAACGTCGCCTTGATGGAGCAGCACGCCTCGACGGAGGCGTGAGGCGCGGGCAGGATCGGCGGCGGAGGAACCCGCCCATGAACCTGCCCGTCATCGCCGAGGTCCGTGTGCGCGCGGTCGATGCGCCCTTCGAGCCGCCGCTGCGCAACAGCCTGAACGTCATCCGGCGGGCGCCGCTGGTGATTGTCGATCTGCACACCGCATGCGGGGCGGCGGGAACGGCCTATGTGTTCCCGTACACGCCGGCCGCACTGGGACCGACGGCGGCGCTGGCGCGCAGCCTGGGCGCGGGGTTGGTCGGACGATCGCTGGCGCCCGCGACGATCTGGCGGGAGCTGCATGATGCCGGGCGCATCCTCGGCACTGAGGGGTTGGTGCAGATCGCGCTGTCCGGGCTCGACATGGCGATGTGGGATGCGCTGGCGGTGCGCGCCGGGCTGCCGCTGTGCGGGCTGCTGGGCGGCGAGGCCCGGCCGGTGCCGATCTATGCCTCCCTGCGCGGGTGGGGGCCGGCGATGCTGGCGGAGGAGGCCGGGCGGGCTGTCGCGACCCTCGGCGCCCGGTGGGTGAAGTTCAAGATCGGTCATGCGCGGCTCGAGGACGACCTCGACACGGTGCGCGGTGTACGCGAGGCGGTGGGCGACGAGGTCGGCATCCTGGTCGACTACAACCAGGCGCTGGACCTCCCGGAAGCCGAGCGGCGGGGCCGCGCGCTGCAGGACCTCGGCGTGCGGTGGCTCGAGGAACCGCTGCCGGTGCAGGACGATGCCGGGCTGGCGGAACTCGCACGGCGGCTGACGGTGCCGGTGCAGGGCGGGGAGAACTGGTGGGGGCCGGCCGCGATGCAGCGGGCGCTGGCCGCCGGCGCGGTCGATCTGTGCATGCCGGATGCGATGAAGATCGGCGGCGTGACCGGGTGGATGCGCGCGGCGTCGATCGCCGCGGCGCATCGCGTGCCGATGTCGTCCCACATCTTCGTCGAGGCCAGCGTGCATCTGATGAATGTGACGCCGACGGCGCATCTGCTGGAACATCTGGACGTCGCGGCGCCGCTGGTGGCCGAGCCCTTCCAGGTGAAGGACGGCATGGCGCTGGTGCCGGACCGGCCGGGGATGGGCATTGTGTGGGATGAGGCGGCGCTGGCGCAGCATGCCGCGGATGTCTGAACAGGAGATCGAGCGATGCAAGCCGCCTTCGTCGATGCCAATGCCCCCCTCGCGGCCATCATGCGGCGGCTTCACCGCGCCGATGACCTGCCGGTCGCGATTCACGAGGACCCCGACATCTCCCCCGAGGCGCTGCCGGCGCTGCTGAAGGGCGTCGAGATCGCGATCGACGACCACACGCAATTCCCGGTCGAGGTGGTGAAGCGCTGCCCCGACCTGAAGCACATCGTCTTCCTCGGCACCGGCGCGCGGTCCTACATGGACCCTGAGGCGCTGGAGGCCGAATGCGGCGTGAAGGTGCACATCATCAAAGGCTATGGCGACACCGCCGTTGCCGAGATGGCCTTCGCGCTGATGTGGGCCGCTGCGCGCGGCATCGGTCCGACGCACCACGCCATGACCGGCGGCGGCTGGCCGCGCGACGAGGGCATGCAGATCACCGGCAAGACGGTCGGCATCATCGGCTTCGGAGGGATCGGCGCGGAGATGGCGCGGCTTTGCGCCGGCGTCGGCATGAAGGTGCTGGCCTGGAACCGGTCGACGAAGTCGCATCCCGGCGTGACCTTCACCGACATCGACACGCTGCTGGCAGAGAGCCACGTCGTCTCGCTGCACCTGCTGCTGAACGACGAGACGCGCGGCTTCCTCGGTGCGGAGCGGCTGGCGAAGATGCGGCCGGGCGCGATCTTCGTGAACACAGCGCGCGGCGCCATCGTGGACGAGCCGGCGCTGATCAAGGCGCTGCGTAGCGGACGGATCGGCGCGGCGGGTCTCGACGTGTTCGTTGAGGAGCCGCTGCCGGCAGGTCATCCGATCGCGTCGCTGCCGAATGTCACGATGACCTCACATTCGGCGTTCCGCACGCCGGAGGCGACGGACAACCTGTTGGAAGCCGCGCTGGTACATTGCCGCCGGATCGTGCGGGAGGGTGCGTGACGGCTCAGTGGACCGGGGCCTTCCCCAAATCCAGCCCCGCCAAAGGCCGAAAGCGGAAGATCGAAGGAGGGCTCTGCCCTCCTCCAAGCCTCCACCCGCCAGGATGCTGGGCATCCTGGACCGCAATCTCTTGGTGTCCTGCAATGCTGCCGTCCTGTTGTCCTTGCGAGCTTGCTTCGGGCGCAAAAACAGATTTCGGCGCGCATACCGGCATCGGCGCCCGGCGCCAGGTGGAGGTTTCCAAAGGCCTTTCGGCCTTTGGTGAGGAGGTGTCGGAGGGGCAAAGCCCCTCTGACGTCCACAGCCGCCGCATCACCAGCGACGCCACGGTGCGCCACACCCGCACCCACACCGCCCGATGACCTTCGCCGACCCCCGCGACGGGGACCTCGAGGACGACGCCTCCTCCACCTCGCGCCACTCGCTGTTCAGCCACGCCACGCGCATGCTGCTCGAGATCAGCCTGCCCAAGCTGGCGCTGGCTGCGACGATGCTGCTGGTGGTGCCGGCGCTGCTGATCGGTGCTGCGCCCAAGGCGGTGCTGTGGCTGACCGAGACGGCCTGGCACGGTGTCGCGCGCCTTGGCCTCGTCGCTGCGCTGGTCAGCTTCGCGGCGATCGCGACCGTCGTCGCCTGGCGCTGGGGCCGTCCGCTGTTCCGCGTCGTCGAGAGCAATTTCTGGGCGCTGAATGCCGGTCTGGTCCAGCCGCTCTACACCGCGGTGCGGGAGGCGATGCGGCTGGCGCTGGAAACCGCGGCGCCGGGCCGGAACCTGGCGGCGACGCGGCGGGATGCGGGGCTGGCGGCGGGCGCGGCGATCGCGCTGCTCGGCGCGGCGGTCGCCTGGTGGGCGGGGCCGCTGCCGACGCTGCGCGTGGCGGGCATCGGCGCGGGCGAGCTGGTCGGCATCGTGCTCGACGCCATCCGCAATGGCGTCTGGGTCGTCGCCGTCTATCTGATGGTCGGCGCGCCGGCCTGGAGCATCGCCGAGGCGCTGGCCGGCACGCCGGAGGATATCGGCGCGCCCGATGAAGGGGAGGCGCGCTGGCGCGTCGCGCATCTGTCGGACATCCACATCGTCGGCGACGCCTATGGCTTCCGGCTGGAATGCGGCCGTGACGGGCCGCGTGGCAACGCGCGCTTCGACCGCGCGCTGGCGTTAATCGAAGCTGAAGATCGCGACGACAAGCTGGCATGGGTGCTGATCACCGGCGACATCACCGATGCGGCGCGCAACGCCGAGTTCATCGCCTTCGAGGAGGCCGTGGCGCGGCATCCGTCGCTGCGCGACCGGCTCCTGATCATCCCCGGCAATCACGACGTGAACATCGTCGATCGCGCCAACCCGTCGCGGCTGGAACTGCCGACCGCGCCGGGGGGAAAGCTGCGGCGTTTGCGCTTCCTGTCATCGATGGCGCGGGTGCAGGGGCGGCGGGTGCGCGTGGTGGACCACGGCACCGGGCGTGTCGGGCCGACGCTCGACGCTTGGCTGGCGCAGGATGGGCGCGCGGCTCGGCTGGCGCGCTTCATGGATGAGGGCGGGCTGCGGGCGGGGTTCGACGCGCGTGGCGCGTGGGACGAGGCCTTTCCGCTTATCGCGCCGCCGGCGACGCCGGACGGGCTCGGCGTGGTGCTGCTCGATTCCAACGCCGAGACGCATTTCTCCTTCACCAACGCGCTCGGCATCCTGGGCCTGTCGCAGCTCCGCGCGGCGGAGATCGCGATGCGGGAATGGCCGCGGGCCCGCTGGGTGGTCGCTCTGCATCATCATCCGGTCGAGTATCCACGACCGGGCGCTGCGCTGGCGGACCGCATCGGCACGGCGCTGGTGAACGGGCATTGGGTGCTGCGCCGGCTGCGCCGGCACGCGCTGCGAATCGTCGTGATGCACGGGCATCGACACGTCGACTGGATGGGCGGCAGCGGTGGCCTGCGCATCCTGTCCGCACCGTCGCCGGTGATGGGCGCGCTGGATGCGGAGGCGCGGTACTTCTGGCTGCACGCCTTCGGTGCAGCGCCCGATGGCGGGTTGGCGCTGCTGGCGCCGAAGCGGATCGAGGTGCCCGGCCACGCCCCTATCGACGAGGGGCATTAGGGGAGATACTTGGCCCGTTCGACGGTGCAGGTAGGGCTCGTGTGGCGGCTACCTGGACGGCCGACAAACAGGTGCCCGCCTGGCGGAATGGTAGACGCAGCGGACTTAAAATCCGCAGTCCGCAAGGATGTGCCGGTTCGAGTCCGGCGGCGGGCATTCCCTTTTCGCGAAGCTACACGTGAGCAGCGCTGTCGATTGACCTGCGGCGCGATGCGCACGGCGCGACCGTGCCCTGACCGTCGGCCTGCCGCTGCATGGTGCGAAAGCCGGCTACGCGGACACCTGCGCCGGCGCCTGAGGGAAACTACCGCCGCCGCGGCGGTGGCTGCGTCTCGTAGTCGAACGCCACGACGGGCTGGGGCAGCGCGATATGGTCGGTCAGGACCACCTGCCGCTGCATCGACGCTCCCGGTGGCCACAGCCGCACCACTTCGGGCCGGTCGGGCGAAAGCGGAAAGACCTTCTCCTCCGGCAGGAGGTTGAACAGGCCGAAAGAAACGGCGAGTTCGGTAACGCGGCGGGGCAGGGTCGGCGCGACCGGCTTGCCCCTGGCCTCACCCACCATCACGGCGTGGCGGTAGGGGTTCCAGACCGGCACCGGCTGGGCCAGCGTGAGGCTGCCTTGCTCCTCGGCACCGACCCGCAGGATGACGACGCCGGGCGGTTGCCGCTCGGCCATCTGCAGGCCGGGCGGCACCGGCAGCACCATCTTGCGCAGGTGCAGCACGTCCGCGACGACATCGATGTAGAACAGCTCAGGCGCGTAGGATCGCGCCGGGTCGGCATCCGGCAGGCGCGCGAACACGCCGAGATCCACGCCGCCCACATTGCGCAGCCGCCAGCGGATGCGCAGCGGCGGATTCTCTCCGGGCCCCGAGGCCGCCTCGATATCCAGGCGCGCGCCAAATGCAACGGCGGTCACAGCGGCGGGCTCCCGGGGCGGAGATTGACCGGCGGCGGTTCGCCGGCAGTGGGGCCGCCCGTGCCGAAATGGTTGTCGCGGCGCGGCAGGCCGAGATCCTGGCGGAGGCTGTTCTCCGACGGCGACGTGCCGTTGTAGCTGCCGGTACCGATGGCCTGGGCCTCCTCCGCATCGATGTTGGGCTCGGATGTCGGCGGGGCGGTATCTGTGCCCTGCGCCTGGTTGCCATTCGCATTCGCCCGGGCATGCGCCATCTCATGCGCCAGGATGACCTGCGACGGCTGCGCGATCAGGTTGCCCGAACTGTCATAGGCGTTCGAGCGATAGTCGGGGTTGTACTGGATCACCGAGCCCGTGCCCGTCCCGTTGGCCGCCTTCGTGCCGTCATTCGGCGTGCAGAAGCCGTTGGTGCCGCTGTGCTCGACGATGGTCACCGGCTGCCCGGAGGCGCCGAGGTCGTCGATGAGCTGTTTCCCGGTGGGGGTCGTGGACAGCATGTAGAGGTCACGGATCGTCTTCTGCTGGAAGCTGGGCGAGCCCTCGAGCTTGATGTTCGGCGGCAGCTTGAAGGCCGGCCCCCCGATCAGCACGGTGAACTCGCCGAGCACCAGGATGCCGCCATGGGCGGTGCTGTCCAGGATGCGAGCCGCCGGCAAACCGCCGACGAGCACCGTCGCGGCACCGGCGACGATGACGTCGGGCGGTCCGACGCAGACGGCCATGTCAGAGATTCGCGCCTGCGGGCGCTTGCCCGTCAGCACCGTGACCATGCAGGGCGGCAGCACGGGACCGCCGACATGGGGCACCGGGCCCGTGAACATCGGGCACACATGAAGGTCGAGCAGGCGGGAGGCAGGGAAGCCGACCATGGGACCCCGGGCGGTATCTATCGGTGCCGACGATAGCCGGTGTCCGAACCCGCGGGAACGACTGCGCGCGCGGGACTGGCGAACACCATGAAACGCTTCGGCGGTAGCGCCGCGTCAGGATGCCGCAGCAGCGTGCGTCGGCTGTTCCAGCCGTACCTCCTCGCGCGGCACTTCGAACCACAGGCAGGGTTCGTCCCGGCCGCGCGCGGGGCACCAGATGCGGCCCTCGCCCATCGGCGCCAGGCCGAGCCGCCGGATCACCGCGAGTGACGGTGCGTTGTCCGCCTGGACGGCGGCGCGCAGCCGCGCCACGTCCATCAGCGTGAAGGCTTCGCGCACCGCTGCGGGCATCGCCTCACGCATGTAGCCGAGGCCCTGATAATGCTCGCCGAGCCAATAGGTGATCAGCGCCGTGGTCGGGTCGCCCGGCGCGCGTGAGATGCTGATCCAGCCCATCACCTGGCCGTCCGACCGCCGCTCGACGACCAGCGGCAGCGACCGTCGCTCGGCTGCCGCCATGCGCACGCCGGCGATGCGGTCGAGCGCCATGACCGGCGTATACGGCACGGGCCAGGAGGCGAGGCGGCGGCTGACCGCCTCGCTCATCAGGCCGGCCAGCGCTTCGGCATCGTCGGCTTCCGCGGGACGCAGCCGCAGTCGCAGGGTATCCACAGGCGGAAGATTCTGCGTTTGCACAACCATTACGGCAGTATGCCCTACTTTCGATGCCGCCGCATCAGCATCCTGAGGATGCGTTCCGCCATCGCGGAACGCGGCGGGTCGAGAAGACGCGCGAGCGAGAACCGCCCATGCCGAACCCGCGCCCGGAGGTTCGACAGGGCCCGGAAGCCTTCCTCCCCATGCGTGCGGCCATGGCCGGAAGCGCCGATGCCGCCGAACGGCAGGCCCGGCATGCCGGCATGTTCCACGCAGCGGTCCCTGACGACGGCGCCGGAGCGCGTGGCGCCCGCGATGGCGGCTTCCTGTGCCGCGGTCCCGCCGAACAGGTACACGGCGAGCGGCGCCGGCCGCGCGGCGATCCAGCGAATCGCCTCGGGCAGGTCGGAGCAAGCGCGGACGGGCAGGATGGGGCCGAAGACCTCCTCCCACATCAGCGGATGGTCGTCCGCTGCTTCGGCCAGGGCGATGGCGCGGCGGCGGCCAGGCCCATCGGGGGCGAGAGGCGTCAACGCGGCGCCGGCGGCGAGGCGGTCGAGACGCCCGGCCTGGCGATCGCTGACGATAGCCGTCTCCGGCATGGCGACGCCGGTGGCGCGGCATGCTGTCTCGAAGGCGGCGCGGTCGTGGCCAACCAGCAGGACGGTGTCGGGGGCGACGCAGGTCTGGCCGCCGTTCAGCGCCTTGGCCACCATGATCGCTCGTGCCGCCGTTGTGAGGTCGGTGCCGGGCAGCACCACGGCCGGGCACTTGCCGCCGAGTTCCAGGGTGACCGGCACGAGGTTCTCCGCCGCCGCCCGAGCCACGGCCCGCCCGGTGGCCGTGCCGCCGGTGAAGACCAGATGGTCCCAGGGCTGCGCGGCGAAGGCCTCCGCGACCGTCGCATCTCCGGTGACGCAGCGCGCCATCTCGGGGCCGAGCGCCGCATCCACGATCTCGGCGATCAGAGAGGCACAGCGCGGCGCGTGTTCCGACGGCTTCAGAACCACCCGGTTGCCCGCGGCGATGGCATCGACCGCCGGCACCAGCGTGAGCTGGAAGGGGTAGTTCCACGGTCCCATGATGCCGACGATCCCCTTCGGCACGGGTTCTATCCACGCCCGCGCGGGCTGGAAGTGGATCGGGACCCCCGCGCGGCGCGGGCGTGCCCAGCCTCGCAGACGGCGCCGTGCATGGAGCGCCGCATCAGCGACGAGGATGGCATCGGCGAGAATCGTCTCGGTGCGGGAGCGGCCGCCGAAGTCGGCATCAGCTGCGGCGGCGATGTCCTCGGCGCGGCGCTTCATCTCGTCAGCCAGGCGTGCCAGCAGGGCCCGGCGGCGAGTGAGGTCCGGCGCGCCATCCCGGGCTTCGGCCGCGCGCAGGGCGGCGAGGGCGGCGGCGGGGGTCATGAGCGGCGCGCCGCCGTTGCGGCGTGAGGGGCGGACCGGGGCGGAACCGGGAGGGGCGCCGCCCCTCCCGGACCCTCCCCGCCAAAGGCCGAAGGGCCTTTGGAAACCTCGATTTGGTGTCGGGCGCGACAGTTCCGACGGGGGACGAACGGTGGGCCCGGCGCCCAGGATCGAATCCGATGCGCGGTGCCCGATGCGGTCCCGTCTGCCGCAGGCAAAGCGTCTGCCCAGCACCAAATCGAGGTTTCCAAAGGCCCTTCGGCCCTTGGTGGGGTGAGGTTCGGAGAGGGGCAAAGCCCCTCTCCGAGACCCGCCTCGGCCGGCAGCGCCCCGTGATGCTCGACCAACGCCGTCATGTCCTGAGCACCGTTCCCGCTGCCGCCTCGCCTGACAGTGCCGCGGCTTCGATGGTTGCCGGCAGGCCGGGCCAGGTCCAGTCGCCAGCCAGCGCGAGGTTCCGCATCGGCTGGCGAGGTGCGACGGGCGGTATGCCGACGCCGTGGCGGGGTGTGGCGCGGCGTTCCTTCACGCCGCGGCAGGGGGGCGGCGCGTCGGGCCAGTCACCTGGCAGGGCGAAGGCGCGGGCGGTGGCGATGATCTCCCGCCAGGCTTGAGGGGCAAGCGCGTCGACGGGTTCGTCGGCTTCCGCGTCGGCGGCGCTGACGGTCACGCTGATGCCGGCGGGGCGAACCAGCACCCATTGGACGAGGCCGCCGAGCACCCCGAGGAAGCGGACGCGGTCGGCGCCGGGATGGGCGAAGTGCAGGTTCAGGATCGGGGCATGGCGGTCGGGCACGCGCAGACCGGGGATCAGGCGCGCGGTTTCCCAGGGAGGCAGCGCGAGGATGACCGCGTCGTCCTGGCCCATCGGCAGCGTGTCCTCGCCGAGGTGCAGCGCGATGACGCGACTCTCGGCCATTGTCATCGCCCGCAGGCGGGCGCCGAAGCGGATCGTGGCGCCGGCGCGCTCTAGCGCGGTCAGCGCGGGGGCGACGAGGTCCGGTCCCAGCCCGTCCCGCGCCACCAGAAGCCGCGCGGCCCCGGTTCCGCGGATGCGTCGGAGCACCTGGCCGAGGCGGGCGGAGGAGGCTTCGGCAAGCGGGGTGTTGAGTGCGGCGACGGTGAGAGGCCCGATGAAGCTGCGCAGCAGCGCCGGATGCTTCGCGAGGGCCTCGGCGACGGGTTGGTCGGTGATGCCGGAGGCGATGCGAAGCAGGGTGACCACCCCGCCGATCGTCAGGCCGGGCGGGCGTTTCGACGGGTCACGCCACGCGAGCGGCGAAGCGGCGACGCGACGCGCCGAACCGTCGGCGAGGTCGAACAGCGGCAAGCCTTCGGGCTCCGGTTCCACCCAGCGGTCGCGAGCGCCGATAGCGTCGAGGAAGCGCAGCGCGGCGTGGTTCGCGCCCATCAGCGCGTGGGTGCCGTTGTCGGTGCCGTCGGGCAGGGCGCGGCAGCGGCCGCCGGCGACGGACGTGGCTTCGTGCAGCGTCACGGCGCGGCCGGCCTCCGCGAGCCCCAGCGCCGCGACCAGCCCGGCGACGCCTGCGCCGACGACATGGACGGTCATCGCGCGCTGACCGGTGCAAGGCGCAGCGCGAAGGCCGCCATGCGCGCCTTGTCGCCGCGGCTGAGGCGCATGCGGGTGCGCGGTGGCGCGAAGCCGCGGGCCAGCAGCCGCGCGAGCAGGCGCCGATATCCCCACATCATGATGCGGGCCGGCAGCAGCGCGGTGGTGTCGAGGCCCCGCAGGGCCATGTCGGCCTCCACGAACCCGGCCTCTGCCTGCGCGGCGATGGCATGGGCGACGAGGGATGTACCCGGGGCGGCGAGGAGGCGCGCAGCCGCTGCGTCCTCGACGCCGTGAGCGGCAAGCATATCGAGCGGCAGGTACACTCGCTCGCGCGTGGCGTCCTCGTCGATGTCGCGCAGGATGTTCACCAGTTGCAGCGTGCGGCCGAGGGCGAGGCCGAAGGCGGTCGCGTCCGGCGCGCCGAAGATGCGCACGGCCATGGCGCCGACGCTGCCCGCCACGCGGCGGCAATAGAGATCGAGAGCGTCGGCATCGGCCATACGGACGGCGGGCGCGGCATCGGTCTCCATGCCGTCGATCATCGCCTCGCACTCCACGACCGGCAGCTCGTAGCGGTCGCGCGCGCGCGCGAGTTCGCGGGAAACGGCACAGTCGGGGCGCCGCAGCTTGTCTCGCCAGCGGGCGAGGAGGCGCCGCTTCTCCGCGACGGGCATGGCGCCGTCGGCGATGTCGTCCACGGCCCGGCAGAAGGCATAGACGGCCCAGAGCGCGCGGCGACGGTCGCCGCGCAGCGCCGCCATCCCGCGGCTGAAGGAGGAACGTGACGCGGTAACGTGCGCGCGGACCAGCGCGGCGTCCGATGGGGTGCGGAGCGACACGAGCGCGGTCAGCGCATCGGCCTTGGTGAGCGCGATGCGTCCGGCGATCGGATCAGCCCCGCGCAGCCTGGCGAGCAGGCGGCGCGCCATGGCGAGCGTGACCCCGGCTTCCATGGCGAGGCGGCGGGAGGCGAGGAGGCGCGGCAATGCCGCTGCGGCGTCGAGGCGTTCGGCCACGCGGTCCAGCGCCGTATCGAGCACGGCACGGCGTCGCACGAGGTTGGCGGGGTCGAAGAAGGCGGCTTCGCCGCCTGCCAGCGCCATCCATGATTCCGGCAGGTAGATGCGGTCCAGCGCGTCGCGGTCCGGCACCAGGTCCTGCAGATGGTTCAGTACCTGCAGCGCGGTGCTGAGGGCGTCTGCCGCCGCCTCGG
The DNA here is from genome assembly GCF_018129025.1 of Neoroseomonas terrae. Taxonomy (GTDB): domain Bacteria; phylum Pseudomonadota; class Alphaproteobacteria; order Acetobacterales; family Acetobacteraceae; genus Neoroseomonas; species Neoroseomonas terrae. The sequence goes on from NZ_JAAEDI010000025.1 coordinate 38,532, forward strand.
CGTCGGGCGATGTCTCGCCATGCAGGCGCAGCAGCAGCCGCCCCACGGGGTTTGCCGAAACGTTGCAATAGGCTTCCAGCGCGGCCCAGTCCGGGTAGCGCCGCTGCGTCGCATCCTGGCGGAAGGCGGCGAGCATGCATCGCGCCTCCCCCGTGCCGACGGCGTTGTCATGCAGCGGGCGCGTGACGGGGTCGGTCGTTGCCGGATCATCGAGCGCGCATTCCAGCGAATCGAGGCGTGCCAGCTTCTCGGCCGGCGTCAGCGTCGCGCTGTCGGCGATGTCGTCGGCGGTACGCACGAAGCTGTAGAAGGCCAGCACCTTCGGCCGCAGCGCCGGCGCGATCAGCCGCGAGGCGACAGGAAAGTTCTCGCTGCCCGCGTCACGGGTGGGCGGGCCGGCCGCGAGCGTCATGGTGCCTCGGGTGCCGCATAGGCGCGGCCCTTCCAGCCCTCATGGCGGCCGAGCAGGGCGCGCACCAGCGCCGTCCATTGGATGCCCAGCGCGACGACGACCGCGAACGGATGCAGCGGCACGGTCCAGAGAGGTTCGCGCGCGCGCAGCGTGACCGCGAGACGCAGGCCGAAGATCAACGCCAACGCCGCGATCGCCCGCGCATCCGGCAGCAGCAGGAAGGGCCACAGGTGGCCGCCCGCCAGCAGCATCGTCCAGACCGGCAAGCCGAACGGCGTCGCCATGCCTTCCCGTGCGTTCTTGAGGAAGCCGCGCCAGGCTTCGGCGATGCCGCGATACATGCGGCAGGTGGCAAGGCCGGCGCCGGCGACGAGTTCCGTGCGGTGCCCGGTGGCACGGAAGCGGCGCGGCAGCATCAGGCCGTCATGCAGCGTCGCCCGGATCGCGGCATGGCCGCCGGCGGCATCGTAGGCGCGGCGTTCCACCAGCATCATCTGGCCGCAGCCCGCGGCGAGGCTCCGGAAGCGTGTGAAGGCGCGGCCGCCGCCGGGCAGGTAGCCGACCATCAGCAGGCTGATGATGGGGACCGTCAGGCCCTCGCCCAGTGTGCCGATGCGCTGCCGCGGTACGCCGCTGACAAGGCCGAGGCGATGTGCCTGTGCGTGGCCCGACAGCGCGGCGGCGGTGCCCTGCGCGAGCGTGACGTCGGCGTCGATGAACAGCAGATGCGTGCCGCGCGCGGCTTCGGCGAGGCGGGCGCAGGCGTGCATCTTGCCGGACCAGCCGAGGGGCAGGGCTGGTGCGGTCAGGAGCCGCAGCCGGTCGTCGCGCGTCGCGATCGCGGTTACGATGGCGGGCGTGCCGTCGGTCGAGGCGTCGTCCATGACAATGACCTCGATCGCGACGCCTTGCTGCGCGAGCGCCGCTTCGACGCAAGTCGCGATGGAGGCAGCCTCGTCGCGTGCAGGCACGAGGATCGAGACGACGGTGTCCGGCGAGCCACCGCCGCGCGGCGCGCGAAGCAGCAGCAGATTGACGAGCCCGATCGCTGCGGGCAGCGCGGCGAGGCCCAGCGCGATCCAGGCGGCGTCCGCGATCATGTCGGGCCATCCGGCGTATGGCGCGGGTCGAAGCGTTGGCCGCGCAGCATCGCGCCGGCGCGGCGCCAAAGCTGGTACACGCCGCCCATGCCCTCGCGCCCTTGAAGGATCGTCTCGAAGCGTGAGGGGTCGCGGGTGATGGCGTCCTGCGTCAGACGGTCGCAGGTGTCGGCAAGGGCAGTCGCGAACGACGCGATCCGCGCGTCGCGGTCGAGTGCAAGCAACGACGCCGCTGGCACGGGCTGACCGAAGGCGGCCAGCATCTCCGGCTTGCGCTCGGACCAGAACGGATAGTCGAGGGCCAGCGGCACGAAATGCGCGGTCTGCGCCAGTTCCGGCAGCCGCGCTAGGCCAGGGGCGATGGGAACGGGGCGCTCGCGGGGGTCGGCGAAGCGGCCAGGAGCGTTGATCCAGAGCAGATGTGACGGCTCGCCCAGCACGCGCCGCGCCGTCTGCAGGAAGGCGGCTGCTCCGCGGGGAGTGCCCGGCTCGATACCGAACACGCCGATGCGGCGCATGAAGGCGTATTTCTCCAGCGCCGCGGCATCCATCGGCGTGAAGACCTGCCGGTCCCCCAGCAGGCGCCGGCCGATCAGCATCACCGCCATGCCGTCCCACCAGGAAGGATGGTTCGCGAACACCACTGCCGGCGCGCCGGGCGGGATGGCGGGCATGCCCCAGGCCGGAATACGCAGCGCACGCATGTGGCGGCGGAAGAAGCGCGTGAAGGCGACATCGAAGAAGGCGATGTGCCGCGCCGAGCGCAGCGCCACCGGGTCGCGCGGCGGGGTCATTCGGCGGCGCGCAGCGCGTCCCGCTGGCCCGCGCGGTCGGCGGCGGCCGACATGCCACGCCCGCCATGGTCGCGGTCCAGCGCGTCGGCGGCGATCCAGCCGGACATCATGACCATCGGCATGCCAGGGCCGGGATGCGAAGCGCCACCGCAGAGATACAGGCCCTTCACGGTCTTCGAGCGGTTCGACGGCTTGAAGGCACCGAGCCACGCACCGTGCGAGGCAAGCCCGTAGATCGCCCCGTCCAGCACCTTGTACCGGTCGTGGATGTCCTGCGGCGTCAGGGCGCGCTCGACGACGATGCGGTCCTCGATGTCCTCGAGCCCCGCCGTACGCTTCAGCTTGTCGAGGATCACCTGGCGATAGGGCGCGAACATCGCCGACCAGTCCTGGCCCGGGCGCAGATGCGGCGTGTGGACCAGGACGTAGAGCGCCTCGCCGCCTTCCGGCGCGACGCTCGGGTCGCTGACCGAGGGGGCGCAGAGATAGGCGGTCGGGTCGGGGGCGGGGACGCCGCGGCGATAGATGGCGTCGAACTCTTCCTCCGCATTGCGGGAGAAGACGAAGTCGTGATGGGCGAGGTGGTCGTAGCGCCGGTTGAGACCAAGATAGAGCACGACGCCCGAGCAGGCGGGCTCGTAACCCTTCTTCGCGATGCGGCGCGCGGGCTCGCCACGCACCAGCTCGGTATAGGTGCGCACCGCATCCATGTTGGAGATCAGCGCATCGCAGGGAATGCGCTCGCCATTCGCGGTGACGCTGCGCACTGCGCCGCGGTCGATCTCGATCGCGGTCACCTCGCTGTCGGTGAGCAGATCGGCGCCGAGATCGCGGGCCAGCGCCGCCAGACCTTCGGCAACGGCGCGCGTGCCGCCGACCGGATACCAGATGCCCTCCGACGCCTGCATGTCGCCGATGCTGCACAGCACGGCGGGGGCGAGGTAGGGGCTCGAGCCGACATACTGCGTGTAGTGGTCGAGCATCTGCGCGAGACGTGCATCGGGCACATGGCCGCGGATGACCTTGGCGACCGTACGACCCATGCGCAGCGCGAGCACGTCCCGCAGCACCTCGGGCTTGAAATTGTCGGTGAAGTTCAGCGTGTCCCCGATGCCCTCGACCGGCTTCCAGAAGAAGAACTTCTCGCTGACCTCGTGCAGATGGCGCGACGCCTGCTGGAAGCTGCGATAGCCGGCGCCATTGCCGGGCGCGAAGGCGTCCATCGCCCGCGCCATGGTATCGACATCCGCCATCAGGTCGATGCGGGTGTTGTCGTCGAAGAAGCAGCGCCATTGCGGATCGAGGCGGATCAGCGGGATCGCTTCGGCCTGATCGCGCCGGGCTTCGGCGCAGATGCGGCGCAGGACGCGCGGCACGGTCAGGATGGTCGGCCCCATGTCGAAGCGGAAGCGGCCCGGTCCGTCGGGGTTGTCCAGGTGCAGGACGGCCGCCTTGCCGCCGAGCCAGGCGTTGCGTTCCAGCAGCGTCACCTGGTGGCCGCGCGCCTGTGCCACCACGGCGGCGGCGAGGCCGCCCAGCCCTCCGCCGATGATGACGACATTCGCACCCATGACGCAGCCCCTTCCCTTCAATCGCCTGGCGTGGCCGCAGCCGCCACGCCGAGGTCTTCCATCAGCAGCCGCGTGCTGATGCGCGCGCCTTCATAGATCACCGGTAGGCCGCTGCCGGGATGCGTGCCGCCGCCGACCAGATAGACGCCGCGCCCGCGGCCGAAGCGGTTGCGCGGGCGCAGATGCAGCATCTGGCGCATGTCGTGCGCCAGATTGAAGGTTGCCCCATAGCCCACGGCGAAGTCGTCGCGCCAGCCTTGCGGCGTCACGATGCGTTCGCTGCGGATGCGTGGCTCGATGTCGTGCAGGCCGATTGCCTTGAGGCGGTCCAGCGCGAGGCGGCGGCAATGCTGCGTCGTCGCGGCCCAGTCCAGACCGTTGCGCAGGTTCGGGACCGGCACCAGTATATACAGCGCGGAATGACCGTCAGGTGCGAGCGACGGGTCCGTTTGCGTCGCGGCCTGGACGTAGATCGACGGGTCGTCGGGAATCTCGCCGGCTTCGATCTGGGCGAGGTTGCGACGGTAATCCTCGGCGAGAAGGATGGTGTGGTGGGCAAGGCCCGGCAGTGCGCCTTCGATGCCGAGGTACAGCATGAAGGTGGAACAGGAGTAGCGCGCCGCGGCGATCTTCCCGTCCGGCCATTGCGGCCGCTGCACGGGTGGGATCAGGCCCGGGATGGCATGGGCAAAGTCGGCGTTCACCACCACCGCATCGATGGCGTGGCGCGTGCCGGCGACGTCGACGCCGGCGGCGCGGTTGCCCTCGAAGACGATGCGCTCGACGGCGGCGTTCAGGCGGATTTCCACACCCAGCCGTTCGGCTACGCGCGCCATCGCCGCGGAGACCGCGCCGCAGCCGCCGCGCGGGTGGAAGATGCCATGCTCGTATTCCAGGAAGGACAGGATCGAGAACAGGCTCGGGCAGCGGAACGGCGACATGCCGAGGTACTTCGCCTGGAAGGTGAAGGCGAGGCGGGTGCGCGGGTCGCAGAAATGCCGCGCCAAGTCGTCATTCACCGAGGCCCAGGGCCGCAGGTGGCGGAGCCCCTTGGCCATTGCCGGTGAGAGGTAATCGGCGAGCCCGTCGAAGGGCCGTTCCAGCACCGGGCGGAAGGCGGCGAGCTTGGCACGGTTGTCGGCCATGAAGCGCCGCAGCCCCTGCGCATCGGCAGGGTTGATCTTCGCGATCTCGGCTTCCATGCGGTCGAGATCGGGCGTGGCGTCGATCGTCAGCGGATCGGTTCCGGCGAAGATGAGGCGGTAGAGCGGGTCGAGCCGGATCAGCTCGACCTCGTCATCCAGATCGGCGCCGCAGCTCGCGAAGATCTCGCGCAGCACGCGCGGGTAGAGGAAGAAGGTCGGGCCGAGATCGAAGCGATAGCCGCCTTCGGCTTGCAGCGTGCGCGTGCGGCCGCCGACGACGCTGTCACGCTCGAAGATCGTGACACGCAACCCGCGCGCGGCAAGCAGCATGGCTGCGGCCAGCCCACCCGGGCCGGCGCCGATGACCGCGATGTGCGGGCGGGTGCGGACAATGAAAGGGGCGTTCATCCGGCTTCGTTGGCGTGGGTGGTGCGCGGCGTCGATGTGGGTGAACGCGGGGGCGCGCGGAACGTTGCCCCGGCATTCGGCGTCAGGCGGCGAGGGCTCCTTCGATTTCCGCGACGCGCCCGGCGCAGCGCGGCAGCAGGCGGCGGAGGTAGAATTCCGAGAGTGCGCCATAGGCGGCCTCATCCTCGGCTGCCGCGCGCGCGAGCATCCAGCCGCCGAGCAGCCAGCCCGCGGCGTCGAGATAGGCGACGGCCACGGATTGCGCGGCATCCGCATCACGGCCCTGGGCGTCGAGCACCAGCGCCGTCGCGGTCGCCAGCCGGTCGGCTGCAGCGTGCAGGCGCGCATCGGCGCTGCGCCTCACCTCCGAGAGCAGGGCACGCATCTCCGCGCCGCCATCCTTCGCAAGTTTGCGCACCAGCAGGTCGATCGCCTGGATGCCGTTGGTGCCTTCGTAGATCGGCGCGATTCGCGCATCGCGCAGGATGCGCGCGGCACCCGTTTCCTCGATGAAGCCCATGCCGCCATGGACCTGTACGCCGGTGGAGGCCGTCTCGACGCCGCGATCGGTGCACCAGGCCTTGGTGATCGGCGTCAGCAGGGCAAGCCGCGCCTGGGCGGCGTCGCCCCGATCCACGCAGATTGCCGTCTCCAGCGCCAGCAGACGGCCCGCGAGAGTGATGGCGCGCATCTCCGTCAGCATGCGCGCGACGTCGGGGTGCTCGGCGATGATGCGGCCGCTCTGCACGCGCTCTGCCGCGTAGGCCTCCGCGAGGCGCAGCGCGGCGGCGCCATGCGCGACGCCCTGGGTGCCGACGCCGAGGCGGGCATTGTTCATCATCGCGAACATCGCATTCAGGCCGCGATGCGGTTCGCCGACCAGCTCGGCCTCCGCGCCCTCGAACAGCATGACGCAGGTGGGGGAGCCGTGGATGCCGAGCTTGTGCTCGATGCCGCCGCAGCGGAGGTCGTTGCGGCTGCCGTCATCCTTCAGCTTCGTCGCGACGAACAGGCTGATGCCGCGCGAGCCCGGCGGCGCATCCGGCAGGCGCGCGAGGACGAGGTAGACGATGTTGTCGGTGCAGTCGTGCTCGCCCCAGGTGATGAAGATCTTCTGGCCGTGCAGCGCATACCTGCCATTGGGAAGCGGTTCCGCGCGGGTGCGCAGCACGCCGAGGTCGCTGCCGGCGTTCGGCTCGGTCAGGCACATCGCGCCGGTCCACTCGCCGCTGACCATCTTCGGCAGCCACCGCACGGCCTGGTCGGGCGTCGCGTAATGCACCAGGCATTCGATCGCGCCGGCCGTCAGCAGCGGGCCGAGCATGAAGGAGGTGTCGGCGGCCATGCCGAGCTCGACCATCGCGGTCCAGAGCGCCGCGGGCAGGCCCTGGCCGCCATGCGCTTCCGGCGCCGAGAGCGATTGCCAGCCGCCTTCCACCCATTTCGCGTAGGCGGGCGGATAGGTCGGCGGCGTCTTCACCACGCCATTGGCATAGGTGGCGCCGGCGCGGTCGGCGGCGAGCGCGTCAGGCAGCAGGACCTCGGTGCAGAAGCGGTCGGCTTCCGTGACGATCTGGGCGATGTCGTCGGGGCCGAGCGCCGCGCCGGGCAGCGCCGGCAGGCCCACCACGCGGGTCAGGCCGAAGATCAGGTCGGTGGCGGCGGTCGAGGTCATGCGGGGACACCTTGCAGGGCCGCGAGCAGGCCGGGTGCGGGCGGCGCCTGTCCGGCGGCCCAGGAGGACAGCGCGGGCAGCAGGGCAGCGTCAGTGACGGCCGCCGCCACGGCAAGGCCGAGCACCGGGCCGAACTTGAAGCCATGGCCGGTGAAGCCGGACATGACGAGGCAGCGCGACGAGAGCGGTTCGACGACGAAGCGCTCGCCATCCTCGACGTCGTAGTAGCAGGCGCGGGCGCCGACGATCCGGTAGCCCGCCATGTCGCGCAGGCGCGGGCGTGCGAAGGCGAGGATCTCCTCAGCCTCCGCGGGAGTTGCGTCGCGGCTGTCGGCTTCGGCGTCGCCGCTGCGGGAGAAACGGTGGTCGCCGATCTTGAGCGGCGTGCCGGCGACCGGCGGCACGGCGTAGAAGCCGCCATCCTCGGCGAGGTCGAGCAGCATCGGCGCACGTGTCCAGGCCTCCCGATGCTGCGCCGGCGGGTCGAGCAGGACGAGGATTTGGCGGGAGGCGACCACGCGTGGCGCGAGCGCTGCCGGCAGCAGACGCGGCGCCCAGGGGCCGGCGGCGACGATCAACAGGTCTGCGCTACGCTCGCTGCCGTCGTCGAGGCGCAGCGTCGCGCGGGCCGGGTCCACATCCGTGGCGCGGGCACGTTCGATCACCACGCCGCGGGCCGCGCAGGCACGGGCCAGCCCGGCGACGATGCGCTCGGCCAGCAGCACGCCGCCGGCATCCATGTGGAAGGCGGCGCCGATGCCCGCCTCGGTGAAGATCGGGAAGTGGGCGGCGACCTGCTGCGCCGTCAGGTCGTCGAAGCGCAGGCCATCCGCGGCGAGCGCGGCGCGGCTTTCGCCGAGCCAGCCCCGCGCGGAGCCGGAGACGGCAAGCACCCCCGTCGGGATGTGCAATACCTCTCCGAGATCGCGCCACACGATGTCCCAGGCCGCATAGGCCGGATCGACCATCCGCATGTAGCCCGCCTGCGCACCATAGGCGTGGCGGATCAGCCGGTGGTGGTCGACCGAGGCGCCGCGGGGGTTGGGGACCGGGTCCTGCTCGACGATGCGGACCGCGACGCCCTGGCGGGACAGCGCCCAGGCGGCGGACAGGCCCATGATCCCGGCGCCGAGGATGAGGGCGGTGCGTGGCGTTCCCATCCCCCCATCCTATGCCGCGCCTTAGGGCAGGTGTGAACTCTCGGCGGTCAGCGTGATGGTGCCGGTCAGCGTCTCGCCCGGGGCCAGCACCCGCATCGGGCCGAACGGCGCGAGATCCGCCCGGTTCGCGACGTCGGTCATGTGAGAGGACGGTTCGACGCAGAGCACCGCCTTGTCGGGCGGGGCATAGATCTGGAGGTTGGTCGCCAGGGCACCAGTCGCCGCCATGGTCACCGCCAGCCCCGGCCAGGCGAGGCGTGCCGTGCCGTCCCAGCCCGCGAAATGGGTGTCGAGGCCCAGGAAGGCGTCGTCCCCGCCATCCAACCCTTCGGTGGGCTCGATGGCGATGGGCAGGCCGCGCGCGTCATGCGTGCAGCGATGCGTCGCGCGAAAGGCGAGGCGCGTGCCTACGGTGCGCACGAACCAGGGATGCCAGCCGAAGCCGACGGGCATCGGCGCGCTGCCCGTATTGGTTACGGCGAGGGCCAGTGACAGACCGTTCGGCCCGAGCGCGACGTCGAGCCGCGCGGCGTAGACATAGGGCGTGGCATCGACCGCCTGGGTCAGCACGGCGCGATCCGGCGCGGCAGCCTCGACCTGCCACGCCCGGTCGCGTGACAGCCCGTGGATGGCGGTGTTGTCCGAGGCGCGGTTCACCGGCAGGCGGTGGTCCCCGAGCCGGCCGGCATCCAGCCGGTTTGCCCAGGGGATCATCCAGAAGGCGCCGAAAGGGCCGCCGAGGCGGCTGCCCGCCGGCGCCGGCACCAGGATGTCGCGGCCGGCGAAGCGCAGCAGCGTCATGCCGCCGCCATCCTCCGGTGCGAGGTCGGCCATCCAGTCGCCGGCATGCAACCGCAGCATCGGTCTCAATCTTCCAGGCTGAAGGCGTCGCGCGGGGAGGGCTTCTGCCGCGAATACTCCATCGCTGTGAAGCCGCCGCCCTGGTAGCGCTCGGTGACCGGGTCGGCGGTGATGTGCTCGACCTCGCCGCGATAGGGCTCGGCGGAATCCTGCGGCGCCCAGCCGATGCGGTCGCGATGGTCCTTGCCCCAGTAGGAGGCGGGGTTGTCGGAACACGCCCAGATCACCGCATGGCCGGTGCGTTCCGCGACGACGCAGCGTTCGACCAGTCGCGTCAGGTCGGCATAGGACAGCCAGGTGGAGAGCATCCGGCGATCGATCGGCTTCGGGAAGCAGGAGCCGATGCGGAGATTGACGTTCTCGACCCCGTGCTTGTCCCAGTACATCCGGCCCATCAGCTCGCAATAGGCCTTGGACAGGCCGTAGTAGCCGTCCGGGCGGAAGTCGCAGTCGTAGTCGAGCTTCGCCTGGTTGCCGGTCGGGCGCTCGTGGAAGCCGATCGAATGGTTGGAACTCGCGAAGACGACGCGCGCCCCTTCGCGCCGCGCGGCCTCATAGACGTGGTAGGGGCCGCGGAGGTTCGGACCGAAGACTTCCTCGAAGGGCTTCTCCACCGAGACGCCGCCGAAGTGCAGGATGGCGCCGCAGCCTTCCGCCTGGCGCAGCAGCGCGACGCCGTCGTTGATGTCGGCCTTTACGAAGGTGGCGCCGGCGGGCAGCGGATCAGGGAAGGGCGCGATGTCGGTAAGCCGCAGGGTCCAGCCCTTCTCGGCCAGGGTCTTCGCGAGGTGGCGGCCTAGATTGCCGGAGGCGCCGGTCAGCAGGACGGGTTTCATGCGAGTGGGTGGCTCCAGTGGGAGGGAGGGTGCAGGTCAGCTACCCCAGGAATGGTGGGGGGTGTCGGGAACGTCGGTTCGCGGGTCGGGCGCTTTGGTCTGGCGGCGGACGAGACCGAGAGGGGCTCCGCCCCTCCCGGACCCTCCCCGCCAAAGGCCGAAAGGCCTTTGGAAACCGTTGACGGCTCTCGCAAACCGGCATTGCCGAGACCGTATGGGCGATGGAGCCGGTGCGACCCCTGAGGCCCTGCACGTTCCGGCGATGTCGGACGCGCTACGCATGCCCAAGGCCCGGAACGATCCCAGCATCGGGCAGGGCACAACCGGCGTCGTACTGAAGTGTCAGCCTTGCCCGGCGCCAGGTCGAGGTTTCCAAAGGCCTTCCGGCCTTTGGTGGGGTGAGGTCCGGAGAGGGGCAAAGCCCCTCTCCGGTCGCCCATCATCACCACGACGCCAACAGCGTCCGCAGGCGCGCGAGTGACTCCGCCGCAATCGGCCAGGCTGCCGGCGGGCGCGCCGCGCCGACGTCGTTGCCGGATAGCGCCAGTGCCGCTTTCACCACGGACACGTTCGCGCCGTTCTGTTCCTCCGCGCGCAGGGCTTCGAAAGCGCCGATCTCGGCGATCAGGGCGTTGGCGCGGGTGAAGTCCGCCGCGCGCAACGCAGCGAGGATGGCGACGGAGCGTTCCGGCGCGACGTTGATCAGCCCCGAGGTGAACCCCTGCGCGCCGAGGGCCGTCATCGGCGGTGCCCAGGGCTCGGCAAGGCCGCAGACGAACTGCACCTGCGGCGCGGCGCGGATGGCGCGGGCCAGGGTCATCAGGTCGGTGCTCGCCCATTTCACCGCGACGACGCCCGGGATCGTTGTCATGGCGGTGATGGCGGCATCGCCGATCGCGGCGTTGCGGAGGTAGAGCACGATCGGCAGGCCGGCGGCGTCGCCGACGCGGCGGATATAGTCGGCAATGCCGCGCGGGCTGACGAAAGGATCCGGTGGCTGGTGGATCATGACTGCATCCGCGCCATCGGCCTTGGCGCGTGCGGCGAGGCGCACCGCCTCGTTCACGCTGCGGCCGATGCCGGCGACTACCGTGGCGCGGCCGGCGACGATGGCCGGGACCTCGGCCTGCATGCGTTCGGCTTCGGCGAAGGTCAGGCCGTAGAACTCCGAGGTGTTGCCGTTGACCGTCAGCGCGTCGACCCCGGCGGCGGCGCAGCGCGCGACGATCGGTTCGAGGCGCGCCGGCGCGATGGCGTCGTGGCTGTCGAAGGGCGTGACGAGGATGCCGGAGATGCCCGTCAGGGCCTGGCCGAGACTCATGGGGCGTGGCCCTTTCGTGGCGATTGTGGCGGCAGCACGCCGTTGGTGACGAGCGAGCGCAGGATGTGCTGGCGCATGCGCGCCTCGGCCAGCGCAGGATCGCGCTTCTTCAGGGCGGCGACGATGCCCCGGTGCTCGGCGAGCGCCTTCGGGAAGTCGCGGGGCGTGCTGCCCACGGCGCGGCGGCGGCCGAGGTGGTCGTACGCCTGCAGCGAGCCGAGCGAGCGAATGAGGAAGGGGTTGCCGGTCGCCTGGTGGATCAGCGCGTGGAATTCGGCATTCGCCTCCGCCAGCGCATCGACGTCATGCGCCTCGGTACCGGCCTGCATCCGCTTCAGGATGGCGGCAAGGACGGCCAATGCGGCGTCATCCATCCGCTCCGCCGCCAGCGCTGTTGCGACGCCTTCCAGCGCCGCACGGATGCGGCCGAGTTCGGCGAGCCGGACGGGGCTGACCTCGGCAACCATCGTGCCGCGGCGGGGCAGCGTGATGACCATGCCATCCTGTTCGAGGCGGCGCAGCGCTTCCCGCACCGGCTGGGCGGAAATGCCGAGGTCGATGGCGAGGCTGCGCTCGGAGATCTTGCGCCCGGCGGGGAGAAGGCCCTCGACGATGGCGTCGCGGAGCTGCCGGTAGGCGCGCTCACCGAGGGAGAGGCTATCCTCCTCGGGCAGCGGCGCGATCCTCCCACGGGCTGTCTTCGCAGCGGCCATGGACAACTGCCATAGCAGTTGGCAGCTTCCCGCGGAAGCCGAGCCGTCGCCAGGAGGAACCATCCAATGACCCGCAAGCGCCCCGAGGATCTGCGCAGCCATCGCTGGTTCGGCGTGGACGACCTTCGCGCCTTCGGCCATCGCTCCCGCATGTTGCAAGCGGGCTATGGCGAGGATGATTTCCGCGGCAAGCCGGTGATCGGCATCATCAACACCTGGTCGGAAATGAGCCCCTGCCATTTCCACTTCCGCACGCGCGCCGAGGAAGTGAAGCGCGGCGTGTGGCAGGCCGGCGGCTTCCCGGTGGAACTGCCCGCGCATCCGGTGACCGAGCAGTACCAGAAGCCGACCTCCATGCTGTACCGCAACATGCTGGCGATGGAGACGGAGGAACTCGCGCGGTCACATCCCTGCGACGGTCTCGTGCTGCTGGGTGGCTGCGACAAGACGCCGCCGGGGCTGATGATGGGGGCGATCAGCAGCGGCCTGCCGAGCATCTTCGTGCCTGCTGGCCCGATGCTGCGCGGCAATTGGCGGGGCAAGACGCTGGGCTCCGGTTCCGACGTGTGGAAGTACCACGCGGAGCTGCGCGCGGGGAACATCACCCAGGAACAGTGGAAGGACATGGAAGGCGGCATCGCCCGGTCCTTCGGCACCTGCATGACCGCGGGCACTGCCGCGACGATGATGCTGGCGGTGGAAGCGCTCGGCTTCACGCTGCCCGGCGCATCCTCGATCCCGGCGAGCGATTCGGCGCATCCGCGCATGGCGACCGATGCCGGCAAGCGCATCGTCGAGATGGTTTGGGAGGATCTGACGCCGCAGGCCATCATCACCGAGGCCAGCGTGGACAATGCCGTGACGACGACAATGGCCTTCGGCGGATCGACCAACGCCATCCCGCATCTGATCGCGATGGCGCGGCGGGCGGGGGTGATGCTGGACCTCGAACGCTTCGACCGGCTGTCGGCACGCGTGCCGCTGATCGCGAATCTCCGCCCAAATGCCGGCGACAAGCTGATGGAGGATTTCTTCTACGCGGGCGGCGCGCGCGCCTTCATGAAGCGCATCGCGGAATATCTCGATCTCTCTGCACGCACCGTCACCGGTAGGACGATCGGCGAGAACATCGCCAGCGCCGAGGTGTTCGACGACAGCGTCATCCTGCCGCTCGACAAGCCGTTGCAGGCGGAAGGCGGGCTCGCGGTGCTGAAGGGTTCGCTGGCGCCGAACGGCGCGGTCATCAAGACCAGCGCCGCGGAGCCGCGGCTGTTGCAGCACACCGGCCCCGCCGTCGTGTTCGAGGATTACGCCGACCTCAAGAAGCGGCTGGACGACCCCGATCTCGACGTCACCGCGGATTCGATCCTGGTGCTGAAGCAGGCCGGGCCGCAGGGCGGGCCCGGCATGCCCGAATGGGGCATGCTGCCGCTGCCGCAGAAGCTGCTGAAGCAGGGCGTGCGCGACATGGTGCGACTGTCCGATGCGCGCATGTCCGGCACCTCCTATGGCACCTGCGTGCTGCATGTCGCACCGGAAAGCCATGTCGGCGGGCCGTTGGCCTTCGTGAAGGATGGCGACCTGATTCGGCTGGATGTCGCGAACCGGCGGCTCGACCTGCTGGTGGACGAGGCGGAGATGGAGAAGCGCCGCGCCGCCTGGACGCCACCGCCGCGGCGCTACACGCGCGGGTGGACATCGCTGTACCTCGACAGCGTGACCCAGGCTGACGAGGGCTGCGACATGCGGTTCCTGGAAGGCACGATGCCGACGCCGGAACCGGACATCTATTGATCAGCCGCAGGCGGCGCTGCCGGCCCCGGTGCCGAGCATCGGGCCGGCAGCGCAGAGCGCGCGCAGAGCGCGATCACGCTCGGACCGACTGCCGTTCCCGGCGTGATGGCAAGCAGACCGGACGGGCCACGCTTGCCGTCCGGGTGCTGGAAAAGGGCTGAATAACCGGCCGCGATCGGCGTCAGTGTCGCGCCAGCATCTCGTTCGCCGCCTCGAAGCGCTGGATCACCTTGGCCGAATCATAGGGGCCTTCCTCCAGCGTCTCCGGGTCCCACTCGCTGCGATGAGCGGCGAAGAAATCACCGCCATAGACGTGCAGCGCACCGGTCAGGCGCGGGATCGGGTTCGTCACCGAATGGATGATGTCCTTGCCGAGCACCGTGCAATCGCCGGTGCCGATGGCCTTGGCGCCGGCCGCCTCGATGCGGTGGCCGCTGCCCTCTGCGATGCGGCGCCAGAAGATGTTGTCCTCGCGGCCGCCATAGATGCCGATGCAGGCCCACATGTGATGGTCGTGCGGCTGCAGCGTCATCATCGGGCCCCAGACCAGGTTCAGGATGGTCAGGTTCTCCGACCGGTAGATCGGCGTCAGCCCGGCGCGCGTCGGCTCGCCGAGGGCGCGCGTCACGCCCGCGTGGTCGGACACCGCGCGGGCGACGATCTCCCGCACCGATTTGTGGCTGCTGTCCTGCGCGATCGCGCCGCGGCAATCGGCGATGAAGCGGTCGAGGTCGAACATCGGGAGCCTCCCAGGTGGCGGGATACTGCAATCCCTGCGTGGAGCCTGCGCGAGAATATGTACCTCTGCAAGCCTGACTGCACGCCAAATTCTCGCGCTCACCCATGCCCTTGTCGATCTCCGGGAGCAGCGGAACAATGCGGCGCTGAACAAGGAGCCGCGCCCGCATGAAGACCATCGCCGAGGCCGCTGCCGCGCTCGCGGCCGGCCGCACAACCGCCGCGGCGCTCACGGATGCCGCGCTCGCGCGGATCGCGGCGCCGGAAGGCGAGGGCGCGCGGACCTTCATCACGGTCCATGCCGACAGCGCGCGTGCCTCGGCGGCAGCGATGGATGCGCTGCGCGCGGCGGGGCGTGCGCCGTCGGCCTATGCCGGCATCCCGATCAGCATCAAGGACCTGTACGACGAGGCAGGCATGACGACGCGCTCAGGCTCCGTCGCGCTGAAGGGAGCACCTGCGGCGAAGGCCACGGCGCCCACGGTGCAGCGGCTGATCCGCGCGGGTTTCGTCATCCTCGGCCGGACCAACATGGTGGAGTTCGCGTTTTCGGGCCTCGGCGTGAACCCGCATTACGGCACGCCGAAAAGTCCGTGGGATCGCGGGGCCGGTCGGCTGCCGGGCGGATCGTCCTCTGGCGCCGGTGTCGCGGTGGCCGATGGCATGGGCTTCGCCGCGCTTGGCACCGATACCGGCGGTTCCTGCCGCATCCCGGCCGCGCTGTGCGGCGTGGTGGGGTGGAAGCCGACGGCGAAGCGCGTGCCGATCAGGGGCATCCTGCCGCTTGCGACCTCGCTCGATTCCGCCGGGCCGCTGGCGCGCAGCGTCGGCGACTGCGCGGTGGTGGACGCGATCATGGCCGGCGCCGAGGACGCGGTGCCGCCGCGGGCGCTGCCGATGAAAGGGCTTCGGCTGGGCCTGCCGCGCGGCACCTTCCTGACTGACAGCATGGACGGCACCGTCGCCGCGGTGTTCGGGCGGACCCTCACGCGCCTATCGGCCGCCGGGGCGCAGGTGATCGAATTCGACCTGCCCGAGCTCGAGCAGATCGCCGCCGTCAAC
This sequence comes from Neoroseomonas terrae, assembly GCF_018129025.1. Taxonomy (GTDB): domain Bacteria; phylum Pseudomonadota; class Alphaproteobacteria; order Acetobacterales; family Acetobacteraceae; genus Neoroseomonas; species Neoroseomonas terrae. The sequence continues at coordinate 54,122 of NZ_JAAEDI010000025.1, forward strand.
GGGGCAGGGGGCTTCGCCGCGAGCGAAGCCTGGGCTTGGCACCACAGCCTGATCGCCGAGAAGGCCGAGGCCTACGACCCGCGCATCCTGAAGCGCATCCGCCGTGGAGAACGGATGTCGGCGGCAGACTACGTGGAACTGGTCGAGGCCCGTGCTCGCATCATCGCTGCCATCGCCCCTCGCACGGCCTGCTTCGATGCGGTGATCGGCCCGACCTGCCCGATCGTGCCCCCGCGCCTGGCCGAGGTGGAGGCGGAGCCGGAATACAACCGCATCAACATGCTGCTGTTGCGCAACACGGCCGTCGGCAACTTCCTCGACCGCTGCTCGATCAGCATCCCCTGCCACGCGGAAGGCGAGGCGCCGGTCGGGCTGATGCTGACCGGCGAGCATATGGGCGATGCCCGGCTGTTCCAGGTGGCGACGGCGGTGGAGGCCGCGCTCGCGGCGTGACGGTGCCGCGCTTCGGCAACCTGCGCGACGGCCCGGCGCCCCAGGCGCCGGGGGCCGAGACGTTCACGGAACTGCTGCATGCCGGCGGTGCGCGGGTGGAACGCATCGCCTCCCGCGCTGTGCGCGACGGGGCGTGGTACGAGCAGCCTTGGCCGGAATTCGTGCTGCTCGTCGCCGGCGCGGGGCGGCTCGCCTTCGCCGATGGGACGGAACAGGCGCTGGGCCCGGGCGATTGGGCGCATCTGCCGGCCGGCTGCCGCCACCGCGTCGCCTGGACCGATCCGGGCGCGGAGACGATCTGGCTGGCCGTCCACCTGCCCTGATGCCGTTCAGTCGCCCGGCAGCTTGATCCCGGTCATCGCCTGCCAGACGCGGATGACGAAGCCGTCGTCCTTGCCACCCTGGCCGATCGCGCGCGCTGCGGTGAAGAGCTGCTGCGCCTGGCTTGCGAGCGGTACCGGGAAATCAAGCCCGCGCGCCATGTCGGCCACCAGGCCGAGATCCTTCACGAAGATGTCCACCGCGCTGCGCGGCGCGTCGTCCCCGTCCAGCACGCGGGCCATGCGGTTCTCGAACATCCAGGAATTGCCGGCGGCGCTCGTCACCACCTCATAGAGCTGGCGCGGATCGGCGCCGGCGCGGATGCCGAGCGCCAACGCCTCGGCCGCCACCGCGATGTGCACGCCGGCGAGGAGCTGGTGCACCACCTTCACCGTGGCGCCGATGCCGGGTTCCTCGCCGAGGTTCCACACCTTGGCGGCGACCGCGCCAAGCACCGGTTCCGCCGCGGCGAAGGCGGCTGCGGAGCCGGAAGCCATCACCGTCATCTCCCCCGCGCGCGCCTTCACGGCGCCGCCCGAGACCGGCGCGTCGAGGTAGAGGAACTGGCGTTCCGCGGCCCTTGCCGCCAGGGCGCGGGCGGCGTCCGGCCCCATGGTGGCGGAGCTGACGATCACCGCGCCCGGGACGAGGCGGTCCAGCGCGCCATCGGCGCCGAACAGCGCGGTTTCGGTCTGCGCGGCGTTCACCACCAGCACGACCAGCGCCTCCAGGCCCTGGGGCAGCTCGGCGGTGCTGGCGGCGACGGCACCGCCGGCGGCGGCGAACTCGGCCCGTGCTGCTTCGCGCATGTCACAGCCGGTCACGTCGTGGCCGGCCCGCAGCAGGCTCAGCGCCGCGCCCATGCCCATGCTGCCCAGACCGATGACGCCGACCCTCATGCCCATTCCCCCCGCGTGCTGGCCGCAGGCTGGCGGGCCGCCGCCTCGCGGTCAACGCGGGCGACGGATCAGGCGCGCATCCGCTGCCGCCGCGCTTGCCGCGAGATCAGCGACCGCAGCAGGTCCTTGATCGCGGCGGCATCGGGATGGCGGGCGACGACCTCGGCCTCATGCGCACGCGCGGCGGAGAGAAGGTCGCCCAGCATCGCCTCACCCTTCGGGGCGAGGTGGACCCTGACGAGGCGCCGGTCCCTGGCATCCTGCAGGCGCGTGACGAGCCCCGCACGTTCCATGCGATCCAGCACCTTGGTCATGGTCGGCTGCTGCAGCAGGCAGGCCTCCGCGAGGACCGTGACCGTCTCGGGCCCACCTGACAGCGTGGCAAGCACACGCCAGACGGGTACCGACACGCCGCGACTTCGCAGCCTCTCATGGAATTCGGCCGACACGACATGCGACGCGCGCGCGAGGAGGGAAAGCAGATAATCATCCACGAAGCGAGGCTCTGTCTGCGGTGTTTCCATGGCCGTTCACCCGAGTCAGGCATGAACTTTGACGGATTCGACCTTAGCCTGCCGTCAACCCAAATCATACCTTTTTCGAAACATAATGATCTCATGTTCTTTTGTCTGAGACTATATCGTTATAGATGAGAATCGAGCCGCTCGCCTCAACCTGCGCATGCGCGCGTGGTGCCTCAGCCCCGTGGCAGGCGACCGGCCAGGCGCCGCTGCTCATAGGCGCGTGCATGCAGCAGGGCTGCCTCGTGCGCGTCCTCGGGCACGCCGGCCCGCCGTGCCGCCTCCAGCAGGAAGCCGAGGATATGTTCGGCCTCCGTCCGACTGCCGGCTTCGATGTCGCGCAGCATGGAGGTGCCGTAGGCGCTCCCCGCATCGGCGAACAGCGCGCGGTACTCGGCCATGAATTCGTCGCGCATCGGCGCGCCATGGGCGGCCGCGATCGCAGCGTTGCGGTCCAGCAGCCGGTGCAGGAAGGCGCTGCCGCCACCCCTCACGATCTCACCGACGCTGGCGCGCATCAGCACCGTGCCGATCGCACTGGTGCCAAGATGCACGAGCTTCTCCCACATACGCGCGGTGATATCCGGCACCGCGCTGGCGACCACGCCGCGGGCGCGGGCAAAGGCTGCCGCGATCGCCGCCACCCGGTCGCTCATCCTGCCGTCGCGCTCGCCGAAGGTGATCCAGCGCCAGTCATTGAGTTGCCGCACCGTGCCGTCGGCCGCGAGCGTCGCCTGGATCTTCGCGAGACCGCCAAGCACATGCGCCGCGCCGAAGGCCTCCGCCAGCCGATCCACATGCGACAGGCCGTTCAGCACCGGCAGGATGGCCGTGCGTCCATCCACCGCCGGCCGGATGGCGGCCATGGCGTCGTCCAGGTCATACGCCTTGCACGACAGCAGCACGACATCCCAGCCCGGCCCGACCGCGTCGGCCGCGATGGTCGCGACGGGCCCGCGCCAGGCGCCGAAGGGGCTCTCGATCGCGAGGCCCTCGCGGGCGAGCGCCGCCCGCCGCGCATCGCGGACCAGGAAGGCGACCTCCGCGGAGCCGGCTTCCACCAGCCGCCCGCCGAAATAGCCGCCGAGCGCACCCGCGCCGAGCACCAGGACACGCATGATCGTTCCCCCTTTTCTTGACTTTGTCCGCGCGGCGAGCCGTCTCGCCGCTCCGGTTCAGTTCGCGGCGGCCGCCTGCGGTTGCGGGGGTCGCAGGGTCGTGTCGCGCGGCAGGGCGAGGCCCTGGCCCGGCTGCGGCGCCGTCCGGGCCGCCGGCGCGGCGCCGGGCTCCTGCGGGAAGCCGCCGGCATTCTGCACCACCGTGCGGACGCCGCCCGCAGCCTCTGTCGCCGCGGCGAAGGCGACGTCGCCCCAGAAGCGGTTGAGCACGCCCGTCGGTACTTCGTTCAACTGCAGGACGCGGCCGAGATCCTCGCCATCCTGGCGGGAGATGGTCCAGAGCAGCTCGACGCGCTGGGTTCGCGTGCCCGGCTGGTCGACCACGGCCACCTGGCCGGTCACCGCGAAACGCGCGCCGGTGGCGGTTTCCTGTACCTGCAGGCCCTGCGTGGCCAGCGCCTCTCGCAGGCGCGCCGTCAGCGCCTGGTTGCCGTCGCCGGGCGCGCCGCGGACCATCGGCACGTAGATGCGCGGCGGGCCCTGGGTCTGGAGCGCCGCCGGTGCGTTGCCCTTCCGGGCCGCCTCCGCACGCAGCAACAGGTCGGCGATGCGTGGCGCGGCTTCCCGCGCGACGCGCCGCAGCACCTCCGGCCGCGCATCCTGCCAGTCCCGCGCCGGGATCCGGGTGCCGAGCGTCGCCCCCTGCTCCCGGCCGTCCGGGTCGGTCAGCACGTAGCGGGGGATGACGGCATTGCCCTGAAGCGAGGCCTCGATGGTCAGGCGCCAATCGAGCGGCAGGGGTTCGGTCGCGGAGGCAGGCACCTCGGCGGTCAGCAGCGCGGTCGAGAGCGTCTCGGCGAAGCTGACGGCCTGGGCGCCCGACAGCAGCGCGCCCGAGGGGGCAGGCACCGCCAGGCGGTAAGCCGGCGGAGCCGCCAGCGCGCCCGCCTGGCCACCCGGATTGCCGCGGAAGGGCTGGGGCAGGTCGCCGCAGGCCGGCAGGGCCAGGGTCAGCGCGAGTGCCGCGCCGCGCAGGGCGCGGAGAGAAAGGATCATGAGGCGCGGCACTCCGGTTTGATCGGATCGGGGCAGGCGCTCGCCGGTGCGACGACTTCGGGTCGCCGATGCAAGCCAGGGGAAGCGCGCGGGGTCTCTAGAGCATTTTTCGAACAGACGGCACCGGCCCGCACCCCCAACCCGCCACCCTTCCAGAATACTGACGTTGGGGGGCCGGGTGGGGGCCGGCGCCGCTCCAGCGTCAGCGAAAAATGCTTCAGAGCATCGCCGCGCAGGTCGCGAGCATCGTCAGCAGGGTCAACAGGCCGAGCATGTAGAGATAGGGCATGGCATGGGTCCACCAGGGTGGGCGTCATCCACCGATCGCGATGGCGGAGAGTTGATGCCCGATCAGCCCGCCGCCCGCCAGCGTGCGGCGACGGTGGCTGAAGAAGCTGTCGTCCAGCGCCAGGGTGTCATGTGGCGTGACCTCCACGGCAGTACCCGCCGCGGCGAGGCGCGCGGCGCAGTAGCCCGCGAGGTCGAACTGCCAGCGGTCCGGCTGGACGCCGTCGGCGAAGAAGCGCGCATCGGCCGCGTCGCGCGCCAGAACCGCGTCCCGCAGGTCGGCCGCGACCTCATAGGAGGGCTGGCGGATGCAGGGGCCGACGGCGGCGAGGATGGCTTCCCGCCGGGCGCCGAGTGCGACCATGGCGTCGATCGTCGCCTCCAGCACGCCGGCGACCGCCCCGCGCCACCCGGCATGGGCGGCGCCGATAACGCCCGCGCCCGGGTCGGCGAAGAGCACCGGCGCGCAGTCGGCGGTTAGCACGCCGAGGACGACGCCCGGCCGCTTCGTGACCAGCGCATCGGCGCTCGGCCGGTCGGTGTCCGCCCATTGCGTGTCGAGCACGGCGACTTCTGTGCCGTGGACCTGCGTCAGCCCCGCGGGGACTGTCCCGGGCAGGCCAAGCGCGGCTGCCACGCGGCGCCGGTTCTCGCGCACCGCGGCCGGGTCGTCCTTGCCGCTCACCGAGCAGTTCAGAGAGGCATAAGGTCCGACGGATACGCCACCCCGGCGGGTGAAGAACCCGTGGGACAGGCCGCTGTGGATGGTGAGACTCTCGGCGGTGACGAACTCGGCCATGTCAGGCGTCCTCGAATCCGGGAAGGGTCGGCAGCCCGGGATGGCAGAGGCAAAGCGCCTTGAACAGCCGGCCCATATGTTCGGGGGCGGTCAGGCGCTGCGCGGCGGCAAGGTGCCGTGTCGCGCTGCGTGGGTCGAGCCGGGCAAGGATGGCCGCGCGGGAGGACAGCCCCAGCCGCCCGAGGAAGAGGCCCTGCGGCAGCGGGCCCTGGGCGGTGGCCCCCGCTGCGCGCGCGGCGGCGGCAATGGCCGCGAAGTCGACATGCGCGGTGACGTCCGCCTGTCCCGGCGGACCGAGCGGATCTGCGACGCCATGGGCGCTCATGGCCTGGAGACTGTCGCCAAAGCCGGATTCGGCCGGGCCGTAGTCGATGAACAGCGCCGCGCCGCCCTGGGAGGCCAGCCGGACGCCGAGCGCCGCGGCGATGCCGCGGGCCGGCTCGTTCACTTCCTGGATATCGCCCTCGGCGGCGGCGGGCAGGAGCGGGTGGTCGGTTGCCGGGCTCTCGACATAGGCGCCGGCCTCGACGAAGCGTTCCATCCAGGCTGCTCCGCGGCGAATGAACTGGCGGATCGGCAGGGCATCGAGAAACTCGTTGCCGATGATGATCGCCGCGCCGGACGGCAGGGTCGCGATGCCGTCATGCCAGGTCGCCGTTCCCGCGCCGAGCCGCGCCGCCTGGACATCCCGCAGGCGCGGGGATGTCTCGATCAGATGGACCCGCAGGGCAGCGCGGAAGGCCGGGGCCATGTCCCCCGCCGCGCGCAGGGCATCGGCCATCAGCGTCCCGCGGCCGGGGCCGAGCTCGACCAGCAATACGGGGTCGGGGCGGCCCATGATCTCCCAGGTGACGGCGGCCCAGAGGCCGAGGCATTCCCCGAAAGCCTGGGTCAGTTCCGGGGCGGTGACGAAGTCACCGGTCGCGCCAAAGGGCTCGCGGGCGGCGTAGTAGGCGCTCGCGGCGCGGGCCATGAAGTGGTCGAGGCGTTCCGGCACGGCGGTCAGACCGGGGAGGGGCCTTGCCCCTCCCCGAACCCCACCCCACCAAAGGCCGAAGGGCCTTTGGAAACCTTGATTTGGTGTTGGGCAGTGTGTGGCTTCGGCCACGATGCGGGGTGCGTCGGGCCCGGCGACGAAACGGTGTCCTGGCGCGGTGCGCAAACGGCGTCTGACACCACGTGCCCGGAGCCAGGTTGAGGTTTCCAAAGGCCCTTCGGCCTTTGGCGGGGTGAGGTTTGGAGAGGGGCAGCGCCCCTCTCCAACACGCCCTTACGCCGCATCACGAGCCTTCGCCCGCAGCATCAGCCACCCCCCGACCAGCAGCATCGGGATCGACAGCAACTGCCCCATGGTCGCCCCCGCGAACAGGAAGCCGAGATGCGCGTCCGGCTGGCGGAAGAACTCGCCGATGATGCGCGCCACGCCGTACCCGGCGAGGAAGGCGCCGGAGAGGAAGCCGGGTCGGGCGCGGATGCTTTCCCGGTTTGCTAGGATCATCAGCACCGTAAACAGCGCGATGCCTTCAAGTCCGGCCTGGTAGAGCTGCGACGGGTGGCGCGGTTCCGGCCCGCCGGTCGGGAAGACCATGGCCCAAGGCACGTCCGGCGCGACCCGGCCCCAGAGTTCGCCGTTGATGAAGTTGGCGAGCCGCCCGAAAAACAGCCCGATCGGCACCACGCAGACGATGCGGTCGGCGAAGGCGACCCAGTCGATCGACAGGCGCCGGCAATACAGCCAGGTGGCGATGATCACGCCGAGCGCGCCGCCATGGAAGGACATGCCGCCATGCCAGACGGCCAGCGCTTCCCAAGGGGCGGTGACGTAGTAGCCCGGCCGGTAGAACAGCACGTAGCCGAGCCGTCCGCCGAGGATGATGCCGAGCGTCACCCAGGTGACGTAGTCGTCGACCTGCTCGGCGGTGGCGACCGGCGGCGTGCGCTGCACCATCCAGCGGGCCACCCGCCAGCCGAGGACGATGCCGGCAATGTAGGCGAGCGCATACCAGCGGATGGCGATCGGCCCGATCTCGATCAGAACGGGGTCGATCATGGGGAAAGGGATGGCGAAGAGCATCAGGCGAAGGGGTCCTCGGCGTTGGCGAGCACGTCCTGGACATAGGACCGCACCCCGTCCTCGAGCGATGTCGGCGGGTGATCGAAGCCCACGGCGCGCAGGCGGTCCATGCGCGCCTCGGTGAAGTACTGGTATTTGCCGCGCAGGTCGTCCGGCATCGGGATGAAGCGTATGTCGGCGTTGCGGCCGAGGGCGGCGTAGATGGCGTGCGTCAGGTCGAGGAAGCTGCGCGCCTGGCCCGAGCCGATGTTATAGAGGCCCGAGGCCTGGGGGTTGCGCGCCAGCCAGAGCATCGCTGCGACGCAGTCCCGTACATGGACGAAGTCGCGCTTCTGATCGCCGTCCGCGATGCCTTCGCGGTCGGAGGCGAAAAGCGTCGCCGGCTCGCCCTGCATGATCTGGTTGTACTTGTGCAGGACGACCGAGGCCATGCGGCCCTTGTGATGCTCGTTCGGGCCGTAGACGTTGAAGAAGCGCAAGCCCGCCCAGTGCGGCGGGCGTTTGTGGCCGCGGGCGAGCATCTGCGCGACGCGCCGGTCGAAGGCGAGCTTCGACCAGCCGTAGAGGTTGAGCGGCCGCAGCTTCGCCAGCGCCTCGGCGCGGAGGTCGTCGTCGAACCCCTGGCTGCCGTCGCCGTATGTCGCAGCCGAGGAGGCGTAGATGAAAGGAACGCCGGCCCCGGCGCACCAGTCCCACAGCATCTGCGGCAGGGCGATATTGGTGCGGGCCACCAGGTCGCCGTCGGTTTCCGTGGTCGCGCTGATCGCGCCCATGTGGAACAGGGCCTTCACAGGCGGCGCCTTGGCCAGGAATTCGGGGAGGTCGTCCGGCGCAACGATCCCGGCGATCGGGTGCCTGGCGAGGTTGCGCCACTTGAGGCCCTGGCGGAGGCGGTCCACGACCACCACCTCTTCCCCCAGCCCGCACAGCGCGGCGACGAGATTGGAGCCGATGAATCCGGCCCCGCCGGTGACGATATGCATGATCCGCTGGTTCCGTCGCCGCCCTTGAGACAGGGGCGCGCGCGGTATAGGCCCCGGTGGGACGGCCCCGCAAGCAAGCGGGCAACTATCACAGGAGAGCACGCCATGGCCGGCGATGATGGTCGCGCAAAATTCATGGATGACCTGGCCGGCATGGCCGGCGGCGCCTTCTCGGTCCTTCAGGGCATCCGTACCGAGGCCGAGCAGATGGCCCGATCCCAAACCGAGGCGATGATCCGAAAGCTAGACCTGGTGAAGCGGGAGGAGCTGGACGCGGCCATGGAGGTCGCGCGGCGCGCCCGCGAACAGGCGGAGTCGCTTGAGACCCGCCTGGCCGCGCTGGAGGCTCGGCTTGCGGCGCTGAAGCCTGGCGCGGCATCCTCATCCGAAAGCTGAGGAAGAGTTTGCAACCATCGTGGGCTTGCAGCGTGATTCCGCGTCTGCGTAGTCTGCCCCTAGTTGTCGGCCACCGGATTCGTCCCCAAGATCTTGGGGGTGGCTCGGTGGCCCGTCAGGCCAAGGAGGTGCCGCATGTCCGCCTCTCTCCAGTTGGACCGTGACCGGTCTTCCAACCCGCTGGACATCCTCGAACAGATTATCGCCTCCAACGAATGGGCCTTCGAACGCCGCTCGGATGGTGAGATGGCGGCCGAGGCACCCGGCAAGTGGTGCGACTACGGTCTGCACTTCTCATGGTCGCATGAGATCAGCGCCATGGCCTTCACCTGCGCCTTCGATATGAAGGTCCCGGCGGATCGCCGGGAGAAGCTCTACGAATTGCTGGCGCTGGCGAATGACCGGCTGTGGATCGGGCATTTCGGCATCGAGGCGGAGGACGGCGTGCCGGTGTTCCGCCATTCCGTGCTGCTGCGCGGCGCGCAGGGCGCGTCGGCCGAGAGCCTCGAGGACATGGTCGACATAGCGATCACGGAATGCGAGCGCTTCTTCCCGGCCTTCCAGTTCGTGCTGTGGGGCGGCAAGGCGCCAGCCGAGGCGCTGGCGGCGTCCATGCTCGACTGCGTCGGGGAGGCCTGATCGCCGCGCGCCGGGGTGGCCACACCGCCCCGCCACGCATGCTGATTACGGATATTGGCGAGCGGCGACAGCGGATCGTTCCCGTTGGACGGGGCGACGCCGGTGGGTGGCGCGAGGCCGCCTACACGGCCAGTCGGCTCCGGCCTCTCGGCAGGACGTCCCGCTTCCCTCCTGAAACGGGCCGCCTTGGCCGTGTCGCAAGGGGCGCTTAGCTGGAACAGCGGGGAAGCTGGAGGGGGGGGCCATCTCCAGACCCCGCACGCTCCCAACCGGTTCCTACCCGTGCGAATCGCTCCTCACACCCCCCGCGCGCATTGCAGCAGTGTCACCGGTCGGCCGGGAGCGATCTGAAGGTCGATTTCGTCCGGCGTGGTCCAGCCCAGGGTTTCGATCCCACCCCCGGTCGGCGGGTCCAGCCCGCGTTCCGTCGGGGGGCCGAATAGCCGTTCCAGCCGGGCGCGCAGGATCGGCCCCTGGATCTCATCCGCCTGAGCGGAAATGCAGACCAGCCCGCCGGTCCGCCCATCGAAGGCGAAGGCAACGCGTAGGCGCAGGGTGCCACTGCTGAACTCGCCGCCGACGCGATACTCCATGCGAGCGGAGGGGATCGGTCGGCGGTCGCCGGCCGCCAGGGTGCGGGCCTGGCCGCGCAGAGCGGCGATAACCTGCGTCTCGGACATACCCCAGCGGGTGTTTTCCCAGTGCGCGTGCGCCGGCGTCGCCGCCAGCGCCAGGAAGCCCGCCGCGAACGCCGCGCGCATGATCAGCCTCGCCCGTGGCACGCCTTGTACTTCTTCCCCGACCCGCAGGGGCAGGGCGCGTTGCGGGGCGTGCGGTGCCAAGTGGCGGGATCGTTCGGGTCCACGCCTTCCGCGATTGGTCGCGGCGCCGCGGTGCCGATCGCCATCGGCACGGCCTCATAGGTCGTGCCGCTGCCATTGGCCATCTCCAGCTCCGCCGAGGCCATCGCGGGGTCGGGATGGCGCATGTCGAGGAAGCCGATACCCTCCGGCGAAGGCGGTGGCGCTTCGGGGCGAAGCTCGATGCGCAGCAGCAGGGAGGTCACGCGCTGCCGCAGGTCGTGCAGCATCCCGTTGAACAGCGAGAAGGCTTCCGACTTGTACTCGTTCAGCGGGTCGCGCTGGCCATAGGCGCGGAGGCCGATGCCCTGGCGCAGATGGTCGAGCGCCAGCAGGTGTTCCTTCCACACCTGGTCGAAGACCTGCAGCAACAGGGACTTCTCGATCTGGCGCATGATCTCGGGGCCGACATTGGCGGCCCGCGCGGCGTAGGACCGGCTTGCCGCTTCCTCCAGCCGCTCGCGCACCGCGTCGTCGTCGATGCCTTCCTCCTTCGCCCAGTCGGCGACCGGGACGTCGAGGTTCAGCGTGTCCTGGACCTGGCGCTGCAGGGTCTCGAGGTCCCACTGCTCGGGATAGGCGTTCTCGGGGATGCAGCGGGCGACGAGCTCGGCGATCGACTCGTGGCGCATCTCCTGGATGGTCTCGGAGACCTCGTCCGCCAGCATGAAGGCACGGCGCTGGGAGTACACCTCCTTGCGCTGGTCGTTCATGACGTCGTCGTACTTCAGAAGGTTCTTGCGCATGTCGAAGTTCCGCGCCTCGACCTTCTTCTGCGCCTTCTCCAGCGCCTTGTTGATCCAGGGATGGACGATCGCCTCGCCTTCCTTCAGGCCGAGCTTCGTCAGCATGCCGCCCATGCGGTCCGACCCGAAGATGCGCATCAGGTCGTCTTCCAGGGAAAGGAAGAAGCGCGACGCGCCTGGGTCGCCCTGGCGGCCCGACCGGCCGCGGAGCTGGTTGTCGATGCGCCGCGATTCGTGGCGCTCGGTGCCGATGACGAACAGGCCGCCCGAGGCCTTCACGGCCGGGCGCACCGCCTCGACCTCGGCCTTGTGCTTCACGACGGCCGCCTCGTAGGCCTCGCCTTCATTGGTGCCGGCTTCCTGGCGCGCCAGCATTTCGAAGTTGCCACCGAGCTGGATGTCGGTGCCGCGGCCCGCCATGTTCGTCGCGATGGTCACCGCACCCGGCCGGCCGGCCTGGGCGACGATGCCGGCTTCCTGCTCATGGTAGCGGGCGTTCAGCACCTGGTGCGGTACGTTCTTCTTCTTCAGCAGATCGGAGATCAGCTCCGACTTCTCGATGCTGGTCGTGCCGACGAGGCAGGGCTGGCCGCGGTCCCGCGCTTCGGCGATCAGCACCGCGACGGCCTCGTACTTCTCCATCGAGGTGCGATAGACCTCGTCGTCGCCGTCCTCGCGCGCCACGGGCACGTTGGTCGGAATCTCGACGACTTCGAGCTTGTAGATCTCGGCGAACTCGTCGGCCTCGGTCGCCGCCGTGCCGGTCATCCCGGCGAGCTTGGGATAAAGGCGGAAGTAGTTCTGGAAGGTGATGGAGGCCAGCGTCTGGTTCTCGGGCTGGACCGTGACGTGTTCCTTCGCCTCCAGCGCCTGGTGCAGACCGTCGGAGTAGCGGCGGCCTTCCATCATGCGGCCAGTGAACTCGTCGATGATGACGATCTTGTCCTGGCGGACGACGTACTCGACGTCCTTCTTGAACAGCGTGTGTGCACGCACCGACTGGTTGACGTGGTGCACCAGCGAGACGTTGTGGATGTCGTAGAGGTCGCCCTCGGTGAGCAGCCCGGCATCCTTGAGCATCTGCTCGATGCGCTCGCCGCCGGCCTCGGTCAGCGTGACGGTGCGCTGCTTCTCATCCTTCTCGTAGGTCTCGGGATCCTTGACGAGTTCCTTCACCACGTCGTCCGCCTGCCGATACAGGTCGGAGGAATCGTCCGAGGGACCGGAGATGATCAGCGGCGTGCGCGCCTCATCCACCAGGATGCTGTCCACCTCGTCGACGATGGCATAGGCGAAGTCGCGCTGGACCATGTCCTCCAGCCGGTACTTCATGTTGTCGCGCAGGTAGTCGAAGCCGTACTCGTTGTTGGTGCCGTAGGTGATGTCGCAGCCATAGGCGTCGCGCCGCTCATCATCCGTCAGCCCATGGACGATGATGCCCGTGGTCAGGCCGAGGAAGCCGTACAGCTTGCCCATCCACTCCGCGTCGCGGGTCGCGAGGTAGTCGTTCACCGTGACGACATGCACGCCCTTGCCGACCAGGGCATTCAGGTAGACGGGCAGGGTCGCGACCAGCGTCTTGCCCTCGCCGGTCTTCATCTCGGCGATCTTGCCGTCGTGCAGCACCATGCCGCCGATCATCTGCACGTCGAAATGGCGCATGCCGAACACGCGGCGTGCGGCCTCGCGAACCGTCGCGAAGGCCTCGGGCAGGATGTCGTCGAGCGTCTCGCCCTTGTCGAGCCGCTCGCGGAACAGGACGGTCTGGTTGGCCAGCGCCTCGTCCGACAGGGCTTCCATCGTTGGTTCGAGCGCGTTGATGGCGGGCACGCGCGACTGGAAGCGCTTGATCGCACGGTCGTTCGAGGTGCCGAAGATGGCGGCGGCGAGGCGAGAGAACATCGGGGGCGTCAGTCTCCGTCGGGCGGGGCATGCCCGGTCGCGCGCGCCGTGAGGCAACACGCAGTACGCCGCCCGGGAGCGGGTCGACGCAGCCGCGGGAGAGATAGGCGGGGCAGGGGGGCGGGTCAACGAAGCGGCAGGGGTTTTACTGGATGCCCCGGCGCCCGGCCGGAGCGGATCCGCACGTACGAACCACCTCGCCACAGGCCGAAAAACCTTTGGAAACCGACACTTACTTCCGGACTGGGCGCGCGGGAATCGAGGAGGATAGGCGGATCGGGGCACGTAGGAAGGTAGACGACGGGTAAGATGTGCGTGCGGCTGGCGGTTCCTGCGAGGCCGACTCCCGCGGCTCGCTTGTCGGCTCCGGGCGCATCGGCCATGTTCCGCCGGTCTCCCGCCCCCGAGGCCCCATGACCCTCCGCCTTCGCCCCGCCCATTCCCTTCGCATGGGCCTCGCCCTCGCGGCCGTGCTAGGCGCGACGCCGCTTGGCGCGCAGCAGCCGCCGGTCCCTGCGCCGGCTCCGGCGCCGGCACAGGCGCCCGTCCCCGCGGAGGCTCCTGCTCCCTCTGCCCCGGGCGACACGGTCGTCGCGCGGGTGGATGGCGACACGATCACCCTTGCGGACCTCGCCGCGGCCGCCCGCGAACTGCCGGAGGAACTGCGCGGCGCCCCGCCGAACGTGCTTTATCCTCTCCTGCTCGATCAGCTCATCGCCGGCCGCGCCGTGACCGCCGCCGCGCGCCGGGCCGGGCTCGACCGGGACGAGGCGGTGCGCGCCCGCATCCGCCGGGCCGAGGAACAGGAACTGCAACAGGCTTGGCTGACCGCCGAGATCGCCACCCGGGTCACCGACGCCGCGGTGCGCGCCCGCTACGAGCAGCAGACGGCGAACCGCCCGGCCGAGGAGGAGGTGCACGCCCGCCACATCCTGGTGCCGGCCGAGGCCGAAGCGCGGGCCGCACTGGCCGAGGTACGCGGCGGCGCCGACTTCGCCGAGGTCGCCCGGCGGCGCTCGACCGGCCCGGGCACCCGGGAAGGCGGGGATCTCGGCTTCTTCCGGCGAGGCGACATGGTCCCGGAATTCGCCGAGGCCGCCTTCGCGCTCCAGCCCGGCCAGGTCAGCGAGAACCCGGTGCGTTCCCCCTTCGGCTGGCACGTGATCAAGGTCGAGGCCCGCCGCCCCGCCACCCCGCCGGCCTTCGAGGAAGTGGCTCAGGCGATCCGCCAGCAATTGCTGGAAGCTGAAGTGCAGGCGGCCGTCGAGCGCGCCCGCAACGCGGCGCAGGTCGAACGCTTCAACCTCGATGGATCGACCCCGCGCCCCACGGATTCCGCCGAGCCGCCGGCGCCGGCGTCGCGCCCCGGCGCCCCGGCGCGCCGCTGAGCAAAACCCTTCCGGACAACGAAGACCCGCCGAGGACGACCATGGCTCATCCTGTTTCCCCGCTCGCCTTGCCGATGCCCGAACTGCCGCCGATCGCCGGCGTGCGTGTCGCTACCGGCGTGGCCGAGATCCGCTACCGTGCGCGGGAGGATGTGATGGCCATGGCCTTCCCGGCCGGGACGACCGTGGCCGGCGTGTTCACCAAGAACCGGTGCCCCGGCGCGCCGGTGGAATGGTCGCGCGCCGCCCTGAAGTCGGGCAAGGCGCGCGGACTGGTCGTCACCTCGGGCAATTCCAACGTCTTCACCGGCAAGGCCGGCCGCGAGACCTGCGAGCAGACCGCCGCCGCCGCCGCGCAGATCCTCGGCTGCAAGCCGAAGGAGATCTTCCTGGCCTCCACCGGCGTGATCGGCGAGCGCCTGCCGACCGAGAAGCTGGTCGGCGCCCTGCCAAAGGTGTTCGATGCGGTGGCCGAGGCCGGCTTTGCCCATGCCGCCAAGGCGATCATGACCACCGACACCTTCCCCAAGGCGTCGGTCCACACCGCCACGATCGGCGACACGACGGTGACCATCGCCGGCATCGCCAAGGGATCGGGCATGATCGCGCCGGACATGGCGACGATGCTGTCCTTCCTGGCGACCGACGCGAAGATCCCGGCCGCGGCGCTGCAGGCGTTGCTGAAGAAGGGCTGCGACAAGTCCTTCAACTGCGTCACGGTCGATTCCGACACCTCGACCTCGGATACGGTTCTGCTGTTCGCGACGGGTGCGGCGAAGCACCCCCGCGTGCCGGCGGAAGGCGGACCGATCCTGAAGGACTTCGCTCGCGCCCTGAACGCCGTGCTGATGGACCTGGCGCTGATGGTCGCGCGCGACGGCGAGGGTGCGCAGAAGCTGATCCAGATCGACGTGACCGGGGCCACGACCGCCCGATCGGCGCACAGGATCGCGATGTGCATCGCCAATTCGCCGCTGGTGAAGACTGCGATCGCCGGCGAGGACGCGAATTGGGGCCGCATCGTCATGGCCGTCGGCAAGTCCGGCGAGCCGGCCGATCGCGACCTGCTGTCCATCGCCGTGGGCGGCGTCTGGATGGCGAAGGATGGCGGCGTGGTCGATGGCTATGACGAGACGCCGGTCGTCGCGCACATGAAGGGGCGCGAGGTTGAGATCACGGTCGATATCGGGCTGGGCAAGGGCAAGGCCACGGTGTGGACCTGCGACCTGACGCATGGCTACATCGACATCAATGGATCGTACCGGTCATAGGCCCTTTGGTCCTCTATGGGCCAAGTTGTCGCTGAGCCTGCGACGGCGGTCGTTCAGTTACTCTCGCACCGGGAAGCGCATGCGAGAGCAACTGAGGCGGGCCTGATCATTCGGCCCGCCGGGAAGAGTGTCGCCGATGCCACCGCGCCGTGGCGCATTACTCTGCAGTCGGCAGTCCAATTCCATATCTGTAGAAGCTCTTGGCATGCTTCGGATCGCGGCAACCGCCGCGATCCGGCGCCGCTACGCCACCGCGATGCAGTCGATCGACACCAGGAAGTCCGGATGCGCGAGCCGGACCGACTCCGTCGTCTGCCGCGCCGGGTAGTTGCCGTCCTTGAAGAAGGTCTTGAAGGTCGCATCGAACTCCGCGTAGCGGCCCATGTCCGTCAGCGCGACGTTCATCTTCACGGCGTTCTCCAGCGACGTGCCAGCTTCCTCCAGGATCGCCTGCATATTCGTCATGACCTGACGGACCTGCGCGATCAGGTCGCCCTTGTCGATCGTCGCGGCCATGCGCTCCGCGCCGCGGAACGGCGTCACGCCGGTCACGAAGACGAAGCCGCCCGCCTTCACCGCGTGGTTCACCCCCGAACGCATCGGCGTTACGCGGGGGGAGGTGATGATCTGTCTGTCCATGGTCATCCTAGTCCTGTGTCAGGCCGAGCGTCGCGATCAGGGCGCCGAGCCGTGCATTCTCCGACCTGATCCGGTCGGTCAGGCCGGCGGGCGTGAGCGGCAGCGGCGTAGCGCCGAGCGGCAGCTTCTCGACGAAGGCGGGATCGCTCGCCGTCGCCCGGAAGGGATCGGCCGCGCGCGCGACGATCGCCGGCGGCGTGCCCCTGGGGAAGAAGAAGGCCGCCCAGGCGTTCAGCATCTGCGCGTCCGGTGCCGCCTCGCGGAAGGTGGGCACGTCGGGAAACTCGGCGCTGCGCGCCGGGCCGCTGTAGGCCAGCGGCCGCAACTTGCCGGTCTGCATGTGCGGCACGGTGATGGAGGCGGAATCCATCGTGACCTGCACGCGGTTCGCCAGCAGATCGGTATTGGCCGCGGCACTGGTGCGGTACGGCACGTGCTGCATGGTGAAGCCGAAGGCGCGGCAGATCGTCTCGATGTTCAGATGCGGCACCGTCGCGTTGCCGGGCGAGCAGTAGAAGATCGGGTTGTCGGCCGGACGCGCCTTCGCATAGGCGACCAGCTCGGCCAGCGTGCGCACCGGCAGGGTGGCGTTGACCGCGAGGTAGGTGCTGGAGAGATAGGCGCCGCCGACCGGCATGAAATCCGTGACCGGGTCGTAGCGCACGGCCTGCTTGTTGGCGTGCGGTGCGATGGTCAGCGCGGCCGCTGCGATCATGCCCATCACCGAGCCGTCGGCCGGGCTTTGCGTGATGTTGAAGGCGCCGAGCGTGCCACCGGCCGCCGGCTGGTTCTCGACGACGAATTGCTGGCCGGTGCGCGCCGTGTGGCGGTCGAGGAAGACGCGCGCCACCTGGTCGGTGATGTTGCCCGCGCCGTAGGGCACGATCATCTTGACGACATCGCCGCGGCCCTGGGCGCGGGCGCTGGAGATGACGGCGGCGCTCGCGACGACGCCGCCGATCAGCGATCGGCGCTGCAGTCGGGTGTGGAGTGGCGGGTAGTCGCCAGGGGCGCGCGTCATGACTTTGCCTGCTTTGAATTGTGCAGCGCACTCAAGGCGCGCCACGCCAGTGCTGTCAACGGGATGGCCGGGCGGCCGGCATGCGCGGTCTCGGACCAGGCAAAGACTCGTGCCATTGGTATAAGTCCCCCACCGGCGCCGGGGCGGGCCTGGCCGAGCGGGGGTATCGGGCATGATTTCGACGGATGCGCCGGCATGACGTTGCTGCTCGGCAGCGTCGCGTTGCTGGCGTCGCTCGCCTGGCTGGCCGGCGTCGCCTGGTTCCTGCGCTTCTTCCGTCCGCCCGCCCACGAGGTTCCCGGCAGCGTCACGCTCTTGCTGGCCGTCACCGGCCGGACGGAGGGCCTGCCGCCGCTGTTCGCCGCGCTGGCGCGCCAGACCTTGCGGCCGCGCCGGATGCTGGTGGCGGTGGAGGCGGAAGCTGACCCGGCCTATGCCCAGGTGCGGGCGTTGGAACACCTGCTGCCGTTTCCGGTCGAAATCGTCGTGGCGGGACTGGATGACACGCGCAGCCAGAAGGCGACGAACATGATCGCGGCGCTGGCGCGGGTGGATGCGCGGGATGATGCGCTGGTGCTGCTGGACGCGGATATCCTGCCACAGGATCACTGGCTGTCCTGGCTGGCGACGCCGGCGATGAACGGCGCAGCCGATGTCGTCACGGGATATCGCTGGCACGCGCTGGATGGCGCGGGACTGGCGCGGCATGTCGTCGCCTGGCTCGACCGGTCACTGGCGCTCGGGCCGCGGTTTCTCGCGTCGGGGCTGGTCTGGGGCGGGTCGGTGGCGATCTCGCGGGATGCGCTGGCGCGAATGGATCTGGCGGGCGCACTGGCGAACACCTTCTCGACCGATGGGGCGATCAGCCGGCGGGCGCGGGCGCTTGGCCTGCGCGTCCTGACGCGGCGCGCCGTCCTGCTGCCGACGCCGCCGGAGGGCGGGGACCGGGAGGCGATCGCCTTCAAGACGCGGCAGTTGCAGATCGTGCATGTCTATGTGCCGTCGCTGTGGGTGTGGCTGGGCCTCGCCCTGCATGCCGAGGCGCTGGCATTGCCTGTCGCGTTGCTGGGATTGGCGGGTGATGCGGTGGCGCTGGGCTTCCTCGCGGCGGTGTCGGGGGTCGGGCTGCTGAGGGCGGTACTGCATGACCGCGTGACGCGGGCGGTCGGTATCCGGGAGGGCGCGCTGGCGCGGGCGGTGCAGCTCGCCGTCGGCGCGCTGGCGCCGGTGACGGCGCCGGCCGTCGTGGCGCTGTTCTGGACCAGCGCGCGGACGCGGGTCATCCGCTGGCGCCACGTCGAATACGAAGTGCGAGGGCCCGAAGATGTGCGCGTGCTGCGCCGCCACCTGCCCGGCACGGCGGCGTGACGCCGGGCATCTGCCCGATCACCGGGGCGCCGGCGGTGCTGGTGCAGGACGTGTCGGCCGGGCTGCTGCGCGGGTTGTGGCGCCGGGCCTTCGGCGTGGAGCCATCGCCGTTGCCGGCCGGGCGCGTCGGGATCTATCGCGCGCCCTGCGGCCTGGTGTTCTTCGCGCCGGCGGCGGAGGGCGACGCGGCGTTCTATGAGGCCCTGTATCGGAAGCTCGATGCCGGCGGGCGGGTGCGCGCCGCCGGGCGGGACCGGGCGGAATACCCGCACGCCGCCGCCCGGATCCTGCCCGGCGACACGGTGCTGGAGGTCGGGGCGGGGGCGGGCGCCTTCGCGCGGCTGATCCCGGAAGCCCGTTATGTCGGCCTGGACCCCAACCCCGGCGCCTACGCGGCGGCGGAAGCAGCCGTTCGGGCCGAAAGCCTCGCTGACCACGCCACCCGGCACGAAGGCGTGTATGACGCCGCCTGCGCCTTCCAGGTGATCGAGCATGTGGCCGATCCGCTCGGCCTGGCCGCCGCGATGGTGCGCTGCCTGAAGCCGGGTGGCCTGTTGATGCTCGGCGCGCCGATCTGGCCCTCCGCGATGACGGCCATTCCGGACTTCGTCTTCAACGCGCCCCCGCACCATCTGTCCTGGTGGAATGAGGGCGCGATGGTCGCGCTGGCAGGCAACCTCGGCCTGGCGGTGGAGGAGGTCCGGCCCCTCGCGCCGGTCGCGGCACAGCCGCTGATCCACTGGATGGGGCGCCTCTCCCCGCTGAAGACGCGGCCGGAGGGGCCTTGGTTGGCGGCACGGCGGTCCTGGTATGCGGCCCTGGCGGCGTCCTTCGCGCTGGGGCGCATCGCCTCCGCGCTGCTGCCGCTTCCCCGCAACGCCGCGCCCATGTTCGTGTTCCTGGTCGCGCGGAAGCCTTGACGGCGGCGGCGGGCTCGCCGTTTCTGGGGGCCGGATGCCCGACTCCGTCACTGCCTTCCAGCCGCTTGAGACCGAGCGCTTCCTGCTGCGCCCGCTGCGCGCGACGGATGCCGCCGAGCTGCATCGCCTGGTCAACGACTGGGAGGTGGCGAAGACGCTCGCCCGCGTGCCGTTTCCCTATCCGCGCGACCTCGCCGGCGAGTGGATCGCGTCCACCGTCGAACGCATCGCGGAGCAGGAGGCCTGGCACCTCGCCATCACGCGGCGGGAGGACGACGTGCTGGTCGGCTGCGTCGGCCTGACGCGTGACCGCGAGGAGCGGACGGCGGAACTCGGCTACTGGATCGGCCGGCGCCACTGGGGCCAGGGGATCGCGCCCGAGGCCGCGGGGCGGCTCGCGCGCTGGGCGCTCGCCAATGTCGACCTCGACAGCATCGTCGCCAGCGCGCTGATGGACAATGCGCGCTCGGCCGCGGTGCTGAAGCGCATCGGGTTTCGCGAGGTCGGCACCGGGGCGCAGGATTTCCTCTCGCGCGGCGGCGCGATGCCGGTGCGGCTGTTCGAGGCCGGACGGGCGGACATGGTGGTGCCGGCGCCGGCGACCCTGGCCACCGCCGAACCTGCCCTGCCCGAGGGCGGCGGCAAGCGCATCCTGCTGGTGGCCGCCGTCGGGCTGATCGACCCGGACAACCGGGTGCTGCTCGCCCGCCGGCCGGAAGGCAAGCCGCTGGCCGGGCTGTGGGAGTTTCCCGGCGGCAAGGTCCATGCCGGCGAGACGCCGGAGCAGGCGCTGATTCGCGAGTTGAAGGAAGAACTCGGCATCGACGTGACCGAGGCCTGCCTCGCGCCCTTCGCCTTCGCATCCCATGGCTATGACGCATTTCACCTGCTGATGCCGCTGTATTTGTGCCGGCGCTGGGAAGGGCAGGTGACGGCGCGGGAGGGGCAGGCCCTGGCCTGGGTGCGGCCGCAGCGACTGGCGGACTACGCCATGCCGCCGGCCGACAAGCCCCTGGTCGCCCTGCTGCGGGACTTCCTGTAGCGCGTCGCTACGCCGGGGCCCGGCGAGGGACGCGGCGCTTGCGCACCATGGGCACGAGCCGCAGCGCCGCCGCGCCCAGGCCGGCGATGCCGACCCACAGCGCCGGCCGCAGGCCGAAGGTCACGTCGAGATTCGCTTCCAGCACGCGCCAGGGATTCAATCCCGTGCCCAGCGCATACCAGGCGAATTCGATTCCGGCCGTGGCGAGCATGGCGCCAACCGCCAGGCCCAGCAACGCCGGCAGACCGGGTGCGCCGCCCTCGGGCGCGATCAGGCGATAGCCCGACAGCCAGGCATAGAGACCGGCCATCAGCATGGGCTCGGTGACGTCCGCCTTGGATTGCAGGGTGAAGTGGAACAGTGCGAGCGCGGCGATCGGGTGAACCAGCCAGTGCAGCCGTCGCCACGCCCGCCCGCCCATGCGGCGCAGCATTCCGTCCGTCGAGGTCGCGGCGAGCGCCGCCAGCCCGAGCAGCGCGACGAAGCCGATGGTGAGGTAGAAGCGCAGCACGATCTCGGTCGCGACCTTCACCCAGTCGAAGCGCTCGTCGCCGGCATAGAGCAGCAGGTGCAGCACCGCATAGGCGAAGACGGCGACGCCGATCATCCGCCTTACCTCGGCGATGCGCGGCTGCCGGAGGATCTGGCGCGCCGGCGTCACGGCGAGCGAGATCAGCAGCAGCCGGATGGCCCATGTGCCGGTATCATGGGTCGCGGCCTGCCAGGGCTTGGGGAACAGGTTCCCCTGCCAGGCATCCCAGGCGAGCAGCAGCGCCGGGACGAACAGCAGGGCGAAGGTCAGGGCCTTGAGCGGTGCGAAGGCACCGGTGCGGTCGCGCCATGGCATGCGGAGCGGGCCTTCCTATGGAACACCGACATATACGCATGGGGATGCCCGGCGGTTAGCGTGGCTCGGGTAGGCGTTACCTCTCCGCGGCGCTGGCGGCCTTCGTCCGGACAAGCACCAGGCCGGGCCGGCGCCGGTCCAGCGACGTGACCTCGAAGGACAGGTCGTCCTGCCGTACGGTGTCACCGATGGCAGGCAGGCGGCCGAGGCGCCACATCATCAGCCCTGCCAGCGTCGTATAGCGGCCCGCCTGGTCCACCAGATCGGCCTCCAGCAGATGCCCCAAGCGATGGATGTCGATCTGCGCATCCACCAGCCACGATCCGTCGGACTGGGCCTCAATGCGGATCGGCTCGTCGGCGCCCTCGGGAAACTCGCCGGCGATGGCCTCGAGGATGTCGGTCGGGGTCACCACGCCTTCGACCGAGCCATATTCGTCCACGACGATGAGCATCTGCACGGGCGATTGCCGCAGCCGCTCCATGGCGACCAGCACCGGCAGGTTCTCCGGCACGATCACCGGGGGGTGCACGGACCGCGCCACGTCGATCGCGCCCCCGCGCAGCAGGTCCTGCAGCAGGTCGCGCGTCAGCGCCACGCCCGCCAGCTCATCCAGCCGCCCGCGGGCGACCGGGAAGCGGGACCGCCCGCTGCCAACCACCAGATGCCGTGCTTCGTCCTGCGGGGCATCGAGGTCGAGCCAGGTGACCTCGGTGCGCGGCGTCATGATCGAGCGGACGTTGCGTTCCCCCAACGCCATCACCCCTCGCACCATGCTCCGTTCCTCGGGAGCGAAGACCGAGGCCGCCTCGGGGCCGTGCTGAGCGGACGTGCCCTCGGCCGGCTCCGCAGTCGCGCCCCGGCCGCCGCCCCCCAGCAGCCGCAGCACCGCTTCCGCCGTGCGGTTCCGCAGGGCGCCGGCCGCCATGACGCGCAGCCTGTTCCGCCGCGCCAACTGGTTGAAGAACTCGATCAGCACCGAGAAGCCGATGGCCGCGTACAGGTAGCCCTTGGGGATCTTGACGTCGAAGCCCTCGGCAATGAGCGTGAAGCCGATCATCAGCAGGAACCCGAGGCACAGCACGACGACAGTGGGGTGCCGGGTGACGAACTCCATCAGTGGCCGCGCGGCCGCGAGCATGACGAGTACGGCGACGATCATCGCGATCATCATCACCGTCAGTTCCTGCACCATGCCGACGGCGGTGATCACGGAATCCAGCGAGAACACCGCGTCGAGCACGATGATCTGGGCGATGACCTGCCAGAACACGGCGTAGTTCGTGGTGCTGCCGGTCTTGCCGTGCCCGCCCTCCAGCCGCTCGTGCAGCTCCATCGTCGCCTTGGTCAGCAGGAACAGGCCGCCGCCGATCAGGATCAGGTCGCGCCCGGAGATGGCGAGGCCGATGATGGTGAAGATCGGCTCCGTCAGCCCGGCGATCCAGGAGATGGTGACCAGCAGGCCGAGCCGCATGATGAGGGCGAGGGACAGGCCGATGGTGCGCGCCCGCGCCCGCTGTTCCGGCGGCAGCTTGTCCGCCAGGATCGCGATGAAGATGAGGTTGTCGATGCCGAGGACGAGCTCGAGCAGAATCAACGTGCCGAGGCCCAGCAGGGCCGTCGGGTCGGACACCCAGGCGAAATCCATGGAGGATCAGTAGCGGCAGGGTGGCGGAGCAGCAATGACCCGGATTCACCGCCGGGCGCGCGGGACCGGAGCGTCGCGCCTAGCGCGATTCGCCCTGGACATCACCCCGCCCACCCGGTAAACGCCGCCCCTCGCCGACCGGCCGGGGGTCCTTCCCCGGCCTTCGGCGTTTCAGGGAACGCGGGAGACCCTTCGGGGTCGCATGGACCGCGGGCCTCTGGACTAGCAACAGAGGACTGCCACAGTGGCGAAGAAGATCGCAGGCTACATCAAGCTGCAGATCCCGGCCGGCAAGGCGAATCCGTCGCCGCCCGTCGGGCCCGCGCTCGGTCAGCGCGGCCTGAACATCATGCAGTTCGTGAAGGAATTCAACGCGGCGACGCAGCAGATGGAGCCCGGCACCCCGACGCCGGTCGTCATCACGGCTTACACCGACCGCACCTTCTCGTTCATCACCAAGACGCCGCCGAACACCTACTTCCTGCTCAAGGCCGCGAAGCTCGAGAAGGGCTCCACCGCGCCGGGCAAGGGGGCGCCGGTCGGCCGCGTGACGAAGTCGCAGCTCGCCGAGATCGCCAAGACCAAGATGCAGCACATGAACGCGAACGACGTCGACGCGGCGGTGCGCATGCTGGCTGGTTCCGCCCGTTCCATGGGCCTCACCGTGGTGGAGGGCTGATCCGATGGCCAAGCAGGGCAAGCGTCTGAAGGCCATCTACGCCGGTTTCGACCGCGAGCAGGCCTATGCACTCACGGAAGCGGTGAAGATCGCGAAGTCGAACGCCAAGGCGAAGTTCGATGAGACGATCGAGATTTCGATGAACCTGGGCATCGACCCGCGCCACGCCGACCAGATGGTCCGCGGCGTGGTCGGCCTGCCGCACGGCACCGGCAAGACGGTTCGCGTGGGCGTCTTCGCCCGCGGCCCGAAGGCCGAGGAAGCCAAGGCCGCCGGCGCCGACGTGGTGGGCGCCGACGACCTCGCCGCGCTGGTGCAGGAAGGCAAGATCGAGTTCGACCGCTGCATCGCGACGCCGGACATGATGGGCCTGGTCGGCCGCCTCGGTAAGGTGCTCGGCCCGCGCGGCCTGATGCCGAACCCGAAGCTCGGCACGGTCACCATGGACGTGAAGGGTGCTGTGACCGCGGCGAAGGCCGGCCAGGTCGAGTTCCGCGCCGAGAAGGCCGGTATCGTGCATGCCGGCATCGGCAAGGCGTCGTTCGGCGAGGATGCGCTGGTCGAGAATGCGCGCGCCTTCGTTGAGGCGATCCAGCGCGCCAAGCCGACCGGGGCGAAGGGCACCTACCTGAAGAAGGCCGCGGTGTCCTCCTCGATGGGCCCGGGCGTGAAGGTCGACGTCGCCAGCCTTTCGGCCGGCGGCTGACGAGATACGCCCGCCCTTCTGGGCGGGCGGGCAGGGCGGGGGTTCGCCCCCGCCCGAAACCTGTCGGAGACCTCCTGTGGCCCTCGGGCCTTAAGCCGGCGCGAGCCGGGCAGGGGAGAGACGGGGTGCCACAGTGATTGTCCCCTGGGGGTGCGCCCCCGGGTGGCTTGACGTGGTGTTCCGGCCTGACAGGCGAACCGGGGCGAAGGGCGGGTGCCCGGAGCCCCCGAGTGAACCGGCCGGAGCCCTTCCAAAAGGTTTCGGCCACCGACGGAGACGTAGAGTGGACCGTACGGAGAAGCACGAGTTCGTCGCTTCCCTCGCCGCCGTCTTCGCAGAGACCTCCTTCGTGCTCGTGGCCCAGAACAAGGGTCTCACGGTCGCGGATGTGAGCGAACTGCGTCGCCGGATGCGCGCGGCGGGTGCGACGTACAAGGTCGCGAAGAACCGCCTGGCCACCCTCGCCCTCGACGGCACCCGTTTCGACGGCGTCAAGCCGCTGCTGAAGGGTCCGACGGCCATTGCATGGTCGACGGATCCGGTGGCGGTGGCGAAGACCGCGGTCGAGTTCGCCAAGACGAACGACAAGTTCGTTGTCCTGGGCGGTGCGCTCGGTACGCAGACCCTGAACGCCGATGGCGTGAAGGCTCTGGCCGAGCTGCCGTCCCTGGAGACGCTGCGTGCGCAGCTGGTTGGTCTCATCCAGACCCCGGCGACGCGTATCGCGGGCATCCTCCAGGCCCCTGGCGGGCAGGTGGCGCGGGTCCTGGCGGCATACGCCAAGAAGGACGAGGCCCAGGCGGCCTGAGGGCCGCAGGAACCGCCCCCGGCGCCGGCCGATCCCAATCCCGGGATCGCTGTCACGGGGGTTGCACAACCGATGTCAAGCCATTAGATCGAGGAGCATTCAAACATGGCCGATCTCGCGAAGCTGGTGGACGAGCTGTCCGCCCTGACCGTTCTGGAAGCCGCCGAGCTCTCCAAGCTGCTTGAGGAGAAGTGGGGCGTTTCCGCCGCGGCGCCGGTCGCCGTGGCTGCGGCGCCGGCTGCCGGCGCGGCTGCCGCCCCGGCTGCCGAGGCCCAGACCGAGTTCACCGTGATCCTTGCCGCCGCCGGCGACAAGAAGATCAACGTGATCAAGGAGATCCGCACCATCACCGGCCTGGGCCTGAAGGAAGCCAAGGACCTGGTCGAGGGCGCCCCGAAGACCGTCAAGGAAGGCGTGTCCAAGGACGAGGCGGATAAGATCAAGAAGGTGCTGGAAGAGAACGGCGCCAAGGTCGAGGTCAAGTGATCTCGCCCTCCGTCCCCGTCCGGCAGCGGGCGGGGGTGGGGGACCAGTACGATCGGGTGCGGGTGGGGTTGCCGGAAGGGTCCGGTAACGCCGCCCGTTCCTGCGTTGCCGGGGACCGGTAGCGCGAGATTTCCCGTCGGCCCCCGGGGTGTGGGGTATCCCCACCGGCGGGGTGTTGAGGCCGGGGAAGAAGGGAAGCAGGACAGGCATGAACGCTATCACGAAGTCGTTCACGGGGCGCAAGCGGATCCGCAAGAGCTTCGGGCGGCTGCCCGAAGTGGCACCGATGCCGAACCTCATCGACGTGCAGCGGGCTTCCTACGAAGCCTTCCTGCAGATGGAGGTGAGCCCGGACAGCCGGTTCCATGCCGGGCTGCAGGAGGTGTTCAAGTCCGTCTTCCCGATCGACGATTTCGCCGGGCGCGGTCGCCTTGAGTTCGTTCAGTACGAGCTCGAGGAGCCGAAGTACGATGTCGAGGAATGCATTCAGCGCGGGCTGACCTTCGCTGCGCCGCTGAAGGTGCGCCTGCGCCTGATCGTTTGGGACGTGGATGAGGACACCGGGTCTCGCTCCGTCCGCGATATCAAGGAGCAGGACGTCTACATGGGCGACATGCCCCTGATGACGGACAACGGCACCTTCATCATCAACGGCACCGAGCGCGTCATCGTCTCCCAGATGCATCGCTCCCCGGGCGTGTTCTTCGACCACGACAAGGGCAAGACCCATTCGTCGGGCAAGTACCTGTTCGCCGCGCGCGTGATTCCCTATCGCGGCTCCTGGCTCGACTTCGAATTCGATGCCAAGGACATCTGCTACGTCCGTATCGACCGCAAGCGGAAGCTGCCGACCACGACCCTGCTGCTGGCGCTGGACAGCACGCGGACCGAGGGGCTGCGCGCCGAGGCGGCGGCGGCCGGCCGCGAGCTGGAGCCGAGCGAGATCCGCGGCATGGATGCCGAGGAAATCCTGAACCTGTTTTACGGCCAGGTGGTGTTCAGCCGCGGCCCGAAGGGCTGGTCGCGCGCCTTCGACCCCGAGGCCTTCCGCGGCGTGAAGCTGATCGAGCCGCTGATCGACGCGAAGACCGGGCTGGTGGTGGCTGACAAGGACGCCAAGCTGACCCCGCGCACGGCCCGCAAGATCGCCGAAGCCGGTACGACGGAAGTGCTGGTCGGCCGCGCCGATCTGCTTGGCCGTTTCGTCGCTGAGGACCTGGTCGACCTGCAGACCGGCGAGATCTGGGCCGAGGCGGGCGACGAGCTGACCGAGCCGAAACTTGCTTCCATCGAGAGCGCTGGTCTTGATCGTCTGCCGACGCTCGCGATCGACCAGTCGGTGGGGCCGTGGATCCGCAACACGCTGGCGGTGGACAAGAACACCAACCGCGAAGAAGCGCTGATGGACATCTACCGGGTGATGCGCCCGGGCGAGCCGCCGACGCCGGAGACCGCCGAGACCCTGTTCAAGGGCCTGTTCTTCGACGGCGAGCGCTATGACCTCTCGGCCGTCGGCCGGGTGAAGATGAACATGCGCCTCGGCTTCTCGGCCGAGGAAGTGCCGGACCATATCCGCACGCTGCGCAAGCAGGACATCGTCTCCACGCTGCGCGTGCTGCTCGACCTGAAGGACGGGCGCGGCCAGATCGACGACATCGACAATCTCGGCAATCGCCGCGTGCGGTCGGTCGGCGAGCTGATGGAGAACCAGTACCGCGTCGGCCTGCTGCGCATGGAGCGCGCGATCAAGGAGCGCATGGGGTCGGTCGATATCGACACCGTCATGCCGCACGACCTGATCAACGCGAAGCCGGCCGCCGCCGCGGTGCGCGAGTTCTTCGGTTCCTCGCAGCTCTCGCAGTTCATGGACCAGACCAACCCGCTGTCGGAAGTGACGCATAAGCGCCGCCTTTCGGCGCTTGGCCCGGGTGGTCTGACGCGTGAGCGCGCCGGCTTCGAGGTGCGCGACGTGCACCCGACGCATTACGGCCGCATCTGCCCGATCGAGACGCCGGAAGGGCCGAATATCGGCCTGATCAACTCCCTCGCGACCTTCGCCAAGGTGAACAAGTACGGCTTCATCGAGACGCCGTACCGCCTCGTGAAGGACGGCAAGATCGTCGGCAGCCCGCGCTACCTCTCCGCGATGGAGGAGGAGCGTCTTGTCGTCGCCCAGGCCGATGCCGAGGTCGATGCCGATACCGGCGAGTTCAAGAGCGAGCTGGTTTCGGTGCGTCAGGGCGGCGACTTCCGGCTGGTGAAGCCGGAGGAAGTCACGGCGATCGACGTCTCGCCGAAGCAGCTCGTCTCGGTCGCCGCGGCGCTGATCCCGTTCCTCGAGAACGACGACGCGAACCGCGCGCTGATGGGTTCGAACATGCAGCGCCAGGCGGTGCCGCTGATCCGCGCCGATGCGCCGCTGGTCGGCACCGGCATGGAAGCGGCAGTCGCGCGCGACTCCGGCGCGACGATCGTGGCGAAGCGCGATGGCGTGATCGACAGCATCGACGGCGCGCGTATCGTCGTGCGCGCCTCGGGCGATGACGGCACGACCCGTGGCGTCGACATCTATCGCCTGCGCAAGTTCATGCGTTCCAACCAGTCCACCTGCATCAACCAGCGCCCGCTGGTGAAGGTGGGGGACAGGGTGTTGGCGGGCGACATCATCGCCGATGGTCCTTCCACGGAACTGGGTGAACTGGCGCTGGGGCGGAACGTGCTCGTCGCGTTCATGCCGTGGAACGGCTACAACTTCGAGGACTCGATCCTGATCAGCGAGCGCATCGCGAAGGACGACGTCTTCACCTCGATCCATATCGAGGAGTTCGAGGTGATGGCCCGCGACACGAAGCTGGGTCAGGAGGAAATCACCCGCGACATCCCGAATGTGGGTGAGGAGGCGCTGCGCAACCTCGACGAGGCCGGCATCGTCTATGTCGGTGCTGAGGTGAATCCGGGCGACATTCTCGTCGGTAAGGTGACGCCGAAGGGCGAGAGCCCGATGACGCCCGAGGAGAAGCTGCTCCGCGCCATCTTCGGCGAGAAGGCGTCTGATGTTCGCGACACCTCGCTGAAACTGCCGCCCGGCGTGTCCGGCACCATCGTCGACGTTCGCGTCTTCTCCCGCCGCGGCGTGGACAAGGACGAGCGCGCGATGGCGATCGATCGCGCCGAGATCGAGCGGCTCGCGAAGGACCGCGACGACGAGAAGGCGATCCAGGAGCGCTCCTTCTATTCCCGTCTGCGCGAGCGGATGCTGAACAAGAAGGCCTCCGGCGGCTTCAAGGGCGTGAAGTCCGGTACGGTGATCGACGACGCGCTGCTGGAGCAGTTCGCCAAGGCGACCTGGCGCCAGATCGGCGTGGCCGACGATGCGGCGATGGCCGAGATCGAGGCGCTGAAGCGCGAATTCGACGCCGCGGTGGAGAAGCTGCAGAAGCGCTTCGAATCCAAGGTCGAGAAGCTGCAGCGCGGTGACGAGCTGCCGCCCGGCGTGATGAAGATGGTCAAGGTCTTCGTCGCGGTGAAGCGGAAGCTGCAGCCGGGCGACAAGATGGCCGGCCGCCATGGCAACAAGGGCGTCGTGTCCCGCGTCGTGCCGATCGAGGACATGCCGTTCCTAGAGGACGGCAGCCATGTCGACCTGGTGCTGAACCCGCTTGGCGTGCCGTCGCGCATGAATGTCGGGCAGATCCTCGAGACGCATCTCGGCTGGGCCTGCGCGTCGCTCGGCCGTCAGATCGGCGAGATGGTGGAGGAATACCGCCATCGCGGAGCCCGGCGCTCCGAGCTCGAGGCGAAGCTGCAGGATGTCTATGGCGAGGAGATCTTCGCCCGCGACATCGCGCCGATGAGCGACGAGCAGTTGGTCGAACTGGGCGAGAACCTGCGCAAGGGCATCCCCATCGCGACGCCGGTCTTCGACGGCGCCCGCATGGCGGATATCGAGGGCATGCTGACCAAGGCGGGCCTCGATACGTCGGGCCAGGTGTGGCTGCATGACGGGCGGACGGGCGAGAAGTTCGAGCGCAAGGTGACGGTCGGCTACATCTACATGCTGAAGCTGCACCACCTGGTGGATGACAAGATCCACGCGCGTTCGATCGGGCCGTACAGCCTCGTCACCCAGCAGCCGCTGGGCGGCAAGGCGCAGTTCGGCGGCCAGCGCTTCGGCGAAATGGAGGTGTGGGCCCTCGAAGCCTATGGCGCCGCCTATACGCTGCAGGAGATGCTGACGGTGAAGTCGGACGACGTGTCGGGCCGGACCAAGGTCTATGAGGCGATCGTCCGCGACCAGGACAATTTCGAAGCGGGTATTCCGGAATCCTTCAACGTGCTGGTGAAGGAGCTGAAGTCCCTCGGCCTCAACGTCGACCTGGAGAACCGCCCGGCGTGATCCGCCGGCGCTCCATCCTTTTCGAAACGCTCAGCCGCCGTGGGTCGTCCACGGCGGCGGCCTCAATTGCGAGGACCGCATGAACGAGCTGATGAAGATCCTGGGCCAGACCGGCCAGGCGATGACCTTCGACCAGATCAAGATCACGATCGCTTCCCCCGAGCAGATCCGGTCCTGGTCGTATGGCGAGATCAAGAAGCCCGAGACCATCAACTACCGCACCTTCAAGCCGGAGCGGGATGGGTTGTTCTGCGCGCGCATCTTCGGTCCGATCAAGGACTACGAGTGCCTGTGCGGCAAGTACAAGCGGATGAAGTTCCGCGGCATCATCTGCGAGAAGTGCGGCGTCGAGGTCACCCTCGCGAAGGTACGTCGTGAGCGGATGGGCCATATCGAGCTGGCCTCCCCGGTCGCTCACATCTGGTTCCTGAAGTCGCTGCCGAGCCGCGTCGGCCTGATGGTCGATATGACGCTGAAGGAGCTGGAGAAGGTCCTGTATTTCGAGTCCTATGTGGTGCTCGAACCCGGCCTGACTGACCTCAAGCTGCACCAGCTGCTGAACGAGGACCAGTATCAGCAGAAGATGGACGAGTTCGGTGAGGACGCGTTCAGCGTCGGCATCGGCGCGGAAGCCGTGAAGCAGATGCTCGGTGGCATCGACCTCGGCTCCGAGGGCGTGAAGCTGCGCGGCGAGCTGAAGGAGACGACCTCCGAGGCGAAGCGCAAGAAGCTCGTGAAGCGGCTGAAGCTTATCGAGTCCTTCGCTGAGTCCGGCGCGCATCCGCAGTGGATGATTCTCGACGTCGTGCCGGTCATCCCGCCCGAGCTGCGCCCGCTGGTGCCGCTGGATGGCGGTCGTTTCGCGACATCCGACCTGAACGACCTTTATCGCCGCGTCATCAACCGCAACAACCGCCTGAAGCGGCTTATCGAGCTGCGCGCGCCGGACATCATCGTGCGCAACGAGAAGCGCATGCTGCAGGAATCGGTGGACGCGCTGTTCGACAACGGTCGTCGTGGCCGCGCCATCACGGGTGCGAACAAGCGCCCGCTGAAGTCGCTGTCCGACATGCTGAAGGGCAAGCAGGGCCGGTTCCGCCAGAACCTGCTCGGCAAGCGCGTCGACTATTCCGGCCGTTCGGTGATCGTCGTCGGTCCCGAGCTGAAGCTGCACCAGTGCGGCCTGCCGAAGAAGATGGCGCTCGAGCTGTTCAAGCCGTTCATCTACTCGAAGCTCGAGAAGTACGGCCACGCCACCACCATCAAGGCCGCGAAGCGGATGGTGGAGAAGGAGCGTCCCGAGGTGTGGGACATCCTCGAGGAGGTGATCCGCGAGCACCCGGTCATGCTGAACCGGGCGCCGACGCTGCACCGCCTGGGCATCCAGGCCTTCGAGCCGACGCTGGTTGAAGGCAAGGCGATCCAGCTGCATCCGCTGGTCTGCACCGCCTTCAACGCCGACTTCGACGGCGACCAGATGGCCGTGCACGTCCCGCTGTCGCTCGAAGCGCAGCTGGAAGCGCGCGTGCTGATGATGTCGACGAACAACATCCTCAGCCCCGCGAACGGCAAGCCGATCATCGTGCCGTCGCAGGACATCGTGCTCGGCCTGTACTACCTGTCGCTGGAGACGCCGGAGTTCCTGGCGACCGAGGAGAAGGACGCCCCATCCTTCGCTTCGGTCAACGAGACGGAGCTGGCCCTCGAAGCCGGCACCATCACGCTGCACAGCAAGATCCGCGCGCGCCGGAAGACGATGAAGGCCGATGGCGAGGTCGTCACGGAGCGCGTGGTGACGACGGCCGGCCGCATGATGATCGGCGCGCTGCTGCCGCTGCACCCGCAGCTGCAGTACAGCCTCGTCAATCGGATGCTGACGAAGAAGAACGTCTCGGACGTCATCGACGCGGTGTATCGCCACTGCGGCCAGAAGGAATCGGTGATCTTCGCCGACCGGATGATGGCGCTCGGCTTCCGTCAGGCGGCGAAGGCCGGCATCTCCTTCGGCAAGAACGACATGGTGGTGCCCGACACCAAGGTCGCCCTGATCGCCAAGACCAAGGACGAGGTGAAGGAGTTCGAGCAGCAGTATCTCGACGGCCTCATCACCGCCGGCGAACGCTACAACAAGGTGGTCGACGCCTGGTCGCGCTGCACGGACGAGGTTGCCGGCGCGATGATGAAGGAGATCCAGAAGCAGGAGATCGGCACGCCGACCAACTCCGTCTGGATGATGTCGCATTCCGGTGCGCGTGGTTCGCCCGCGCAGATGCGCCAGCTTGCCGGCATGCGCGGCCTGATGGCCAAGCCTTCGGGCGAGATCATCGAGCAGCCGATCATCGCGAACTTCAAGGAAGGCCTGTCCGTCCTTGAGTACTTCAACTCCACCCACGGCGCCCGGAAGGGCCTCGCGGATACGGCGCTGAAGACCGCGAACTCGGGCTACCTCACGCGGCGTCTGGTCGACGTGGCGCAGGACTGCATCATCGTCGAGCAGGATTGCGGCACCGAGCGCGGCCTGACCGTGGGTGCGGCGATGGATGGCGCGGAGGTTGTCTCCTCGCTCTCCGAACGCATCCTGGGCCGGACGGCGCAGGAAGACGTGGCTGATCCGGCGACGGGCGAGCTCATCGTCGCGCGCAACGACCTGATCGACGAGGTCGCCGCGGAGCGTATCGAGAAGTCGGGCGTGGAGCAGATGAAGATCCGCTCCGTACTGACCTGCGATGCGCGCCAGGGCGTCTGCGGCCGCTGCTACGGCCGTGACCTCGCGCGCGGCACGCCGGTGAACATCGGCGAGGCGGTCGGCGTCATCGCGGCGCAGTCGATCGGCGAGCCGGGCACCCAGCTGACGATGCGCACCTTCCACATCGGTGGCGCGGCACAGCGCGGTGCGGAGCAGTCGGCGGTCGAGGCCTCGGGCGACGGCACCATCAAGGTGCTGAACCGCGTGGTGGTCACGAACAGCCAGAATCAGCCGATCGTCATGTCGCGTAACTGCGAGATCGTGCTGATCGACGCGCAGGGGCGTGAGCGCGCCCGTCAGCGCGTGCCCTACGGCGCGCGCCTGATCGGCGAGGAAGGCATGACGGTCACCCGCGGCCAGAAGCTGGCCGAATGGGATCCGTTCACCCTGCCGATCATCACCGAGCGCGCGGGCAAGGTCGAATTCGCCGACCTGATCGAGAACGTCACCCTGGTCGATCGCCAGGACGACGTGACCGGTCTCTCCTTCAAGGAGGTCGTCGAGTACAAGGCCCCGGGCAAGGCCGCCGATCTGCGGCCGCGCCTGATCCTGCGCGACGAGAAGAACAACGTCGTCAAGCGCGAGAACGGAACGGAGGCGATCTACTTCCTCACCCCCGGCACGATTCTCTCGATCGACAACGGGGCGGTGGTGGCCGCCGGCGACGTGCTCGCCCGCCTGCCGCGCGAATCGTCCAAGACCCGCGACATCACTGGCGGTCTGCCGCGAGTCGCGGAGCTGTTCGAGGCGCGGCGTCCGAAGGACCACGCGATCATCAGCGAGATCGACGGGCGCGTGGAGTTCGGCAAGGACTACAAGGCGAAGCGCCGCATCCTGGTGGTGCCGGAGCAGGTGGGCGACGAGACACCGGTCGCGCGCGAATACCTGGTGCCGAAGGGCAAGCACGTCTCGGTGCAGGAAGGCGACTACGTGAAGCGCGGCGACCCGCTGGTCGACGGGCCTCGCGTGCCGCACGACATCCTGCGCGTGCTGGGCGTCGAGAAGCTGGCCGATTACCTCGTGGAGCAGATCCAGGAGGTCTATCGGCTGCAGGGCGTGAAGATCAACGACAAGCACATCGAGGTCATCGTCCGGCAGATGCTGCAGAAGGTGGAGGTCACCGATCCGGGCGACACCACCTATCTGATCGGCGAGCAGATCGACCGCATCGAGTTCGAGATCGAGAACGAGACGCGAGTCGCCGCCAAGGAACGCCCCGCCGTGGCCGAGCCGGTCCTGCAGGGCATCACCAAGGCCTCGCTGCAGACCACATCCTTCATCTCGGCCGCATCGTTCCAGGAGACGACGCGGGTGCTGACCGAGGCCGCCACGGCGGGCAAGGTCGACTACCTGGCCGGCCTGAAGGAGAACGTGATCGTCGGGCGCCTTATCCCGGCGGGCACCGGCTCCGTGATGAACCGGCTGCGGGCCCTGGCCGCCCAGCGCGACAAGGGGCGCCTGCCGTCCAACGCGCCGGCGCTGCCGGAACCGCACGCCGCGGAGTAAAGCCGAGGCGCGTCAGACGATTGAGGGCCGGCCTTCGCAAGGGGCCGGCCCTTATCATGTCCGGGCTTCGCGATCGCGGCATGGCGTTCTTTGTCACCGGCGCGAATCAGGCCCTTCACACGCTTGACTCACAGGGGGGTGGCGCGTAGAAGCCCCCCCTCGGCAGGGCCCCGGCAACGGTGCCCTGTCAGGTTTTGGTCCACAACGCTGCGCCGCCGGCGCCGCCCCAACCACCGGGGCTGAGGCCGGCAGCGAAACGTAAGCCTGGAAGGCATGCGGAAGCATGCTCGCCGGGCGGTCGCTCTTTGCAAGGGCAGGGCTGGGGACTTGAAGGTTTTGAAGGGGCGTCATGCCGACGATCAACCAGCTCATCGCCCAGGGGCGTGAGACCAAGCCGGCCCGGAACAAGGTTCCGGCACTGAAGGGCAGCCCGCAGAAGCGTGGCGTCTGCACGCGCGTCTATACGACCACGCCGAAGAAGCCGAACTCGGCTCTGCGTAAGGTCGCCAAGGTGCGCCTGACGAACGGCTTCGAAGTCGTGAGCTACATCCCCGGCGAAGGCCACAACCTGCAGGAACACTCGGTCGTGCTGATCCGCGGTGGCCGCGTGAAGGACCTTCCGGGCGTTCGCTACCACATCCTGCGCGGCGTGCTCGACACCCAGGGCATCGCCAAGCGCCGCCAGCGCCGTTCGCTCTATGGCGCGAAGCGGCCGAAGTGAGGCACTGAGAGATGTCCCGTCGCCACAGCGCCGAGAAGCGCGAAGTCCTGCCGGATCCGAAGTTCGGTGACCTTGTGCTGAGCCGTTTCATGAACGTGCTCATGTATGATGGCAAGAAGAGCACCGCCGAGCGGATCGTCTATGCCGCCATGGACACGCTGAAGAAGCGTGGTGGGCCGAACAGCGACCCGCTGCGCGTGTTCCATGAGGCGATGGACAATGTGAAGCCGGCCGTCGAGGTCCGCAGCCGCCGCGTTGGTGGTGCGACCTACCAGGTGCCGGTGGAGGTTCGCCCGGAGCGCCGTCAGGCGCTGGCGATCCGCTGGCTGATCGAGTCCGCCCGCAAGCGCGGCGAGCACACGATGGAAGAACGCCTCTCTGGCGAGCTGATGGACGCGGCGAACAACCGCGGCTCGGCCGTCAAGAAGCGCGAAGACACGCACCGGATGGCCGAAGCCAACAAGGCTTTCAGCCACTACCGCTGGTAACGAAACCCCCGATCGGGAACGACGACGATGGCGAAGGCAAAGTTTGAGCGGAACAAGCCGCACTGCAACATTGGCACGATCGGGCATGTGGATCATGGCAAGACGTCGCTGA
>NZ_JAAEDI010000026.1 GCF_018129025.1 Neoroseomonas terrae
CCAACCCGCCCGCAGCGCCGCCATCCGTGCCCCCGGCACCGGGGGCTGGTTCGCCTGCGCCGCAACCCGGCGGGCCCGCTCCCCAAGCGCCACCCGCGCCGACCGCGCCGGGGGCGTCACCGGACGGCTCGGCGCCGAGGTTCCCGCCGGGCACGCTGAACTGATCGGCCAGGACGGAACGCGACCGTGGATTCGAGCCTGATCGCCACCACCCTCAACCGGGACCTGCTGGCGCAGGGCGTCGGCGGGCAGCTTGCGCTGCAGCACTGGGAGCAACTGACCCAGTATCTGCGGCGCGCACTCACGCCCGAGCATGCCGCCCTGTTCGCCGAGCCCAATCCGGACCCGGAGAAGGGCAGCATCGACTGGTACTCCCCCGGCAGCGGCCCGGCGGTGGCGATGACCGACCTCGACCCCGCCACGCAGGAGGCGGTGCGCGGTCGCCTGATGCCGATGGTGGGCGAGATCCAGGCCGCCGCGGAGGCGCTGCGCGGCTCGGCCAGCGAAGGGGATCGCTTCCTCGGCGAGTTGCTGCGGCTGGCGCTGGAGATACCTGATCCGTCCGCGATCCGCGTGCGGGACGGCGTGCCGGTGCTCGCCCCCTGGGGGCATGCGCTCGCTGGGCCGGGTGGCGTGCGCGAGCTGCTGGTCAAGATGATGCCGGTGCCGGTGGCGCCGATGACCATTGTGGGACCGCCAGCGGCGGCTGCCGCGGCGCGGGCGCGGATATGGCCGTGGCTGCTGGCCTTTCTCGCCGCGCTGCTGATCTTGTTGCTGGCGCTCTGGCTGTTGTGGCGCGATCCCTTCGGCTGGTTCGCGACACCGCAGGCGCAATGCGTGGCGCCGGAGCAGGAAATCGGCCGGCTGGACGTGCTGCGGGAGGAAGAGGCGAGAGAGGGCGCCCTGCGGGCCGAACTGGCGCGCATCGTTGCCGAGGCGGGCGAGCGGCGGCTGCTGTGCCGCCCCCCGGAACCGCCGCCACGCCCGCCCGAGCCGCCACGGCCGCCAGATCCGCCGCCGCCGCAGCCGCCCGCCCAGCCGCCGCAGCAACCGCCTCCGCAGCAGCCCCCTCAGCCGCCGCCGGAGCAGCCGCGCAACAACGACCTGGACCGGGCTGACCGGCAGGGCGCGCGGCGCGGGCGGACGCAGGTGATCCTGGGGTGGGATGACCGGAACGACCTCGATCTCGCGGTGATCTGCCCGAATGGGCAGCGGATCGACTACCGCAACCGTTCGGCATGCGGCGGCTCGCTCGACATCGACCGCAACGCGGCGGGCGGGCCGACGACGCGCACGCCGGTCGAGAATGTGGTGTTCGACCAGAACCCGGCGCCGGGCCGGTATCGGATCGTTGTGGACTATTTCGACCGTGTGGATGGGCCGAGCACGCCGTACCGCGTGACGGTGCGGCAGCAGGGCCAGCCGGACCGGGTGATCACCGGCACGGCGCGGCAGGGGATGCGGGACCAGGTGGTCGGGGAGTTCACGGTGCCATGATGGGCCATGGTGGATCAGGAGGGGTCTTGACCCTCCCGAACCCTCCCCACCACGGGGCCCCATTCGCGTTGCTCGGCAACGGGAACGGGAGCCCGCATAGGCCGAAGGGCCTTTCGAGACCTAGATTCGGCGCCGGGCACAGTGATCAGCCTGGGCGCGAGGCGGGCGCCTCGGGGCGCGTGGGCGGGCCGGTGAGCTTGGCGGATGAAGGTTTGCAAAGGCCCTTCGACCTTTGCCGGGGTGGTCCGAAGGGGCGTCGCCCCTCCGGCGGGTGCCGCGCATGATCCGGCTGGCCGCCACCCGCCCGCAGGACCTGCGCCTGCTGCTGCCGATGCCGCCGGCCGAGGCTTTCGCCGCCGTGCAGGCCGAGGCCGGGCGTCTTTCGCCCGCCCACGCCGCGCTGTTCGCGGTGCCGGTGATGGAAGATTCCGGCATCGCCTGGGGTGCGCCCGGGGCCCGGATGATGCGCTATGCGGACCTCGATGCCGCGTCGCGTGCGGCGCTGACGGCCGAGGCCGGGCGCATTCTCTCCGATCTGCGTCGGGAGGCGGAGCGGCAGGTCGCCGAGGGCGGTGGCGCGCTCGCGCAGCTGTGGCCGTCGATCGCGGAGGTTCCCTCCTTCGACCTCGTCTTCGCCGTTGATGGACGGCCGGTGCTGGCGGGCTGGGGGCATGTGGGCGCGGCGGCGCCGGGGCCGCTCGGGCTGCTTGCGCGGTTCGACGATGGCCGGCACTGGCAGGCGCCGGCGCGGCGGCCCTGGGGGGTCTGGGCGGTGACGCTCGGCGCGTTGGCTGTGCTCGCGCTGCTGGCGGGTCTGGTCGGGCCGCTGCTGGCATGGCGGTTCCTGACGCCGCCGCAATCGCAATGCGTGGCCGCGCCGGGCGACCTGGAGGCGCTGGCGCGGCTTGTCGAGGCCGAGCGTGGGGAGCGCGATCTGCGGCGGGAACTGGCGCGGCTGGAGGAGGATCTGGGGCGGCGGCGGCTGGCCTGCCCAATCCCGCGCGCGCCGGAACCGCCGCCGCCGCAACCGACGCCGCAGCCTGAACCCCAGCCGCCGCCGCAGCCGCAGCCCGAACCGGCGCCCGAGCAACCGCTTCCGATGCCGCCGCCCGAACCACCCCCGCCGCCGCCCGAACCGGAACCGCCGCCGCAGCAGCAGACCGGTCCGCCGCCCGGGACGCAGCCCTGCAACGTGGACCTGCAGTCCGGCGGTGCTGGGGAGACGCGGACGCGGCATTTCCTTGGCCCCACGCCGGGGCCGGTGACGCTCGACTACGATGCGCAGACGGTGCCTGACAGCATCGAGGTCCGGTATCGCGGCCGGGTCATTGCGCGCACGCCGGGCATGGTCAGCGGGCGCGGGCGGATCGGTTTCGACTGGCGGCCGCAGGGCGGGGACAATGTGGTCGAGGTCGTGGTGATCGGCCCCTTCGCGAATACGCGGTGGCGGTACCGCCTGAACTGCCCGAACTGATGCGGGCACGAGAGGACATGGCCACGTTGGCGCAGGGCGCCGCACTGCGGCACACTCGTCGGCGCGAGTTGGGGGGTTCATGAGCAGTTCGACCACGGCCGGCCTGATCAGCCTGGTGCCGTCTTCCGGCATCCAGTTCGTCGATATCGATTTCGATATCGACCGGCTGCCGCGCGGGTCGCGTTCCTTCTGGGAGGAAGCGCTGCGCGAGCAGGTGGATCACGAGGGCAAGTCGCCGACCATCCTGCGCGTGCTGGAACCGGACGAAGACGGCAACCTTGTCGATCCGGTGACGCGGCAGGTACCGCATGCGGAGGAGACCTATGCGATCTCCCGCGCACAAGCGCTGGAGCCGTTCCTGAACAAATGGCTGCCGCTGCCGTATTTCCGCGTCCATGCGCGCGGGGCGGATGGCAAGGAAGTGTATGACCGCGGGCCGTCCAACTGGGCGCGGGCCTATGTCGCGGAGTTTCCGCAGCGGGATGCGGAAGGGCGGTCGCACCGGCTGGTGCTGGCCTTCGACACGGCGCTGATGCCGCGCGTGCCGGAACGCCCCTATGTGGCGCCGGCGCCGGAGGATAGCGCGCGGCAGCAGGAATTCGCGCCGGTGTTCAACCATCCGGAGAATGCGTGGTTCCTGAACGAATCCTGGGTCGGGCAGTGGCTCGAGGAAGGGTTCCGCGAGCTGCGGCAGGCGCAGCGCGGCGGCCGGCCGCTGCGGCCGGAGGATTTCCCGCACGCGGCGGAGCATTGGGCGCGGTATCTGAGCTTCCTTGGGCTGCTGGATGGCATCGGCATCCTGCCGCGGCTGCGGCTGGTCGATGTCGTCTCCGACAATCGCGGCTATGCGCCGATCAATGTCGATCTGGTGATCGATGTCGGCAATGCGCGCACCTGCGGGCTGCTGGTCGAGGAAAGCCAGGATGCGCCGTCGCTGAACAATTCGTCGGTGCTGGCGCTGCGGGACCTGTCGCGGCCGGAACAGGTCTATGCGCGGCCCTTCGAAAGCCGGGTGGAGTTCGCGGTCGGGTCCTTCGGGCGGGATGCGATCTCGCGCCGGTCGGGGCGGGCGAATGCGTTCCGCTGGCCGTCGCCGGTGCGCGTCGGACCCGAAGCGATGCGGCTGGCGGCGGCGACGCAGGGGAATGAGGGTGCGACCGGCATCAGCAGTCCGAAGCGGTATCTGTGGGACCGGCGGCCGAATGTGCAGGGCTGGCGGTTCAACGGACGCGCGTCGGATGGCGTCACGACAGAACCGCCGGTGTCTGGGCCGTTCATGGCGCATGTGACCGAGACCGGCGAGGCGCTGCGGATGCTGCGCGGGCGCGGGCAGCCGGCGGTGCGGGCGCGATTCTCGCGCTCGTCGATGTACACCTTCCTGCTGGCGGAACTGTTGATGCAGGCGGTCAGCCAGATCAACGCGCCGGCGACGCGCGCGGCACGGCGCTTCGCCGATGTGCCGCGCAGGCTGCGGCGCGTGATCCTGACGCTGCCGCCAGCGATGCCGCTGGCGGAGCAGAAGATCCTGCGGGAACGCGCCGAGGGGGCGATCAAGCTCGCCTGGGACCTGCTCGGCTGGACCGAGGCGGGGCAGGCGGCGCCGCCGGAACCGCGCGTGCTGCTGAACCTCGACGAGGCGACGGCGACGCAGGTGGTTTGGCTCTACACGGAGATCACGCAGCGGCTGCAGGGCGATGCGCAGGGGATGTTCGAACTTGCCGGGCGGGTGCGGCCGGAACGCGGGCCGAACCCCTGCCTGCGCGTGGCGTCGATCGATATCGGCGGCGGCACCACCGATTTGATGGTGGTGACGTGGTCGGTGGAGAACCGCGACACCATCGTGCCGCGCCAGGAATTCCGCGAAGGCTTCAAGATCGCGGGCGACGAGGTGCTGGAAGGGCTGATCACGCACATCGTGCTGCCGCAGGTGGCGGATGCGCTGCGGACGGCCGGCATGTCGGACCCGAACGCCTTCCTGCGGCAGACGCTCGGCGGCGATCGTGGCGGGCAGTCGGAGGTTGACCGGCATCTGCGCCGGCAATTCGTGAGCCAGGTGCTGGAACCGGTCGGACTTGCGGTGCTGCATGCCTATGAGCGCATCGAGGGGCGCGAGATGGGCGAGGTGTTCCGCGCCACCGTCCGCGCCGTGATCGATGCCGGCGCGCAGCCGGCGAATCCGCGCGCCGTCGCCTTCTTCGAGACGGCGGCGCGGCAGGCCGGCGCGCGCAGCTTCGCGATCCAGGATGTCGAGATCGCCGCCGATGCACGGCGCGTCGAGGCCGTGGTGCAGGCGACGCTGGGGCCGGTGCTGGCCGATCTGTGCGAGGTCGTCTGGCATTATGACTGCGACGTGCTGCTGCTGTCCGGCCGGCCGTCTCGCCTTCGGGCCGTGACGGATATCGTGCTGGCGAAGTCGCCGGTGCCGCCGCATCGAATGATCGGCATGCATCGCTATGCCGTGGGTGGCTGGTATCCGTTCCGCGACGCCAATGCGCGCATCGAGGACCCGAAGACCAGTGCTGCGGTCGGCGCGATGCTGTGCGCGCTGGCGGAAGGGCGGCTGGAATCCTTCCTGATGCGGACCTCGCAGCTCGCGATGAAATCGACGGCGCGATTCATCGGGCGGATGGAAATCTCGGGGCAGATTCGCGAGCAGGGCGTGCTGCTGTCGGAGGTCGATCTGGAGAAGCGGCCGAATGCCGGCGACGGGGTGGAGTTCACCATGACCTTCGCGGCGCCGACCTTCCTCGGCTTCCGGCAACTGCCGATCGAACGCTGGCCGGCGACGCCGCTCTATGCGCTGGAATTCGCGAACCCTGAAAGCGTTCCTCGCATGGCGCTGCCGCTGCGGGTGAAGATCCGCCGCGCGGACATGGACCCCGACGCGCCGGGCCAGGAGGAGAAGCGCGAGGATTTCTGCGTCGAGGAGATCGAGGATGCGGAAGGCACCGCGCTGCGCCGCACCGATGTGGAAATCAGGCTGCAGACGATGAAATCCGAGGCCGGTTACTGGCGCGATACCGGCGTGGTGGGGATGGCATGAGGCTGGATACGACGTCCGACGCGGCGCTTGCCGCCGCCGCCCGTGGTACGGCCGAGGCGGCGTCCGAGGCGGTCACCTGGCTGACCGACAACCGCGCCAAGGTGCGGGAGGAAGCGCAGGCCGTCGCGCGCGACTTCCGGAAGTTCGCGCGGCGCGCGCGCAAGCTGGAAGTCGCCGCCGAACGGCCGATGTGTGTTGCGGTGTTCGGGCCGTCGCAATCCGGCAAGTCGTACCTGATCTCGGCGCTGGCGCGGCGCGGGCAGGAACCGGTGACGGCGCTGTTCGACGGCGCGGCGCTGGATTTCGTGCGCGACATCAACCCGGAAGGTGGGCAGGAGGCGACGGGGCTCGTCACGCGGTTCACCATGCGGCCGCCGGTGACGATTCCGGGGTATCCGGTGGCGCTGCGGCTGCTGTCGCAGACCGATGTCATCAAGATCTTCGGCAATACCTTCCTGGAGGATTTCGATCCGGCGGAGGTGGATATCCCCTCGCCGGAACTCGTGCAGTCGCATTGCGCGCGCTTCGCGGGGA
The DNA here is from genome assembly GCF_018129025.1 of Neoroseomonas terrae. Taxonomy (GTDB): domain Bacteria; phylum Pseudomonadota; class Alphaproteobacteria; order Acetobacterales; family Acetobacteraceae; genus Neoroseomonas; species Neoroseomonas terrae. Next base: position 6,549 of record NZ_JAAEDI010000026.1, read on the forward strand.
AGGCGGGCAGCGGGCCGGTCGATCATTTGACCGAGGATGATGTCGACGATCTGCGCGAGTATTTCGAAGGGCTGTTCCGCGGCCATCCGCTGGTGCCGGGTCTGGGTTCGGCCTTCTGGGTGCTGGCGGCGTCGATCGCGCCGAGGCTGCCAGTGGGGGAACGCGCGGCGTTCTTCTCCATCCTGTGGAACGGGCACGAGGCCTTCACCGCCGCGGCGCGCGAATTGCTGATGGCGCTCGCCGCGCTCGACTATGCCGATGAGGCCTTCGCGTCGCTCGATGCGCTGTCGCCGCGCGAGACGTCCATCATCGATGTGCGGACGCTCGCGGCGCTTGGCGATCCCACGGATGGCAAGCTCGCGGTGCGGACGCGGTCGGGGCGCCAGGCCTCGCTGCCGCGGGCGGCGCTCGCCGCGCTGGTCGCGGAGCTGACCATCGCGCTGCGTGACAAGCCGTGGGATTTCTTCGAGGTAACCGACCTGCTCGACTTCCCCGGCGCACGGTCGCGCGAGAAGCTGACGCAGCCCGAACGCTTCCTCGCGGACCGGACCAAGTTCCCCAGCCTCTTCCTCCGCGGCAAGGTCGCCTACCTGTACCAGCGGTATTGCGCGGAGCAGGAAATCACCTCGATGCTGCTCTGCATCGGGCCATCCAACCAGGAAGTCCGCACCCTGCCGCGGATGATCAAGGATTGGGTCGATGGCACGCTGGGCGTGACGCCCGAGGAACGCGCGCGGCATCGCAACGCGCTGTTCCTGGTGTTGACCAAGTTCGACACGGAGTTCGAGGAGAAGAAGGGCGCGGCGGAGGGCACCGGCAGCCGGTGGAGCATCCGGCTGAACGCCTCGCTGCTCGATTTCTTCGGCAAGGAATATGACTGGCCGCGCAACTGGGCGGCGGGCAAGGCCTTCGCCAACACCTATTGGATGCGGAACCCGAACGTCGCGGCGAAGCATATCCTCGACTATGACGAGCAGGGCAGGGAGGCCGCGCCGCGTGCCTCCGAAGCCGCGCGCATCGCCCGGCTGCGCGAGGAATTCGTCACCAACGACGATGCCCGCCGCCACTTTGCCGATCCCGAGCGCGCCTGGGATGCGGCGATGACGCTGAACGATGGCGGCATCTCGCATCTGGCGGACAGCTTGCGGCCGGTCTGCGATCCGGCGATCAAGCGCGGGCAGATCGCGGCGCGGCTGGAAGTGCTGCGCGGGGACATGGCCGGACGGCTCTCGCCCTACTGGCATTCGGGCGATCTGACGGCGGAGCTGAACAAGCGGCGCGAGGAGGCGCGCGTCGTCAGCCGTGCGCTCGTCGCCTGCGCCTCGGCCCAAGCCTTCGGGCGGATGATCCGAAGCCTGCAGGTGACGCCGGAGGAGCTGACCTCCGCCTGGTGGCGGATGCAGACGGAGCCGGAGGAGGACAATTCCCCGGTCGGCGTGCGGGCGGGGGAGGAGGACTACCTTGCCGCGCTCGGCGACCTCGTCGCACCGGCCGCGCAGGGCGAGCACCGCGCGCGCGATGCCTTCGAGCGCTACGCGGACCTCGCCGTCGCCGAATGGGTGGACAAGATGCACCGCGCCGCCGCCGAGCCGGAGACGGCGGAGCAGCTGAAGCTGCCGCGCGATGCCGCCGCCGCGCTGGTCGCGCAGATCGGCGCTGGGGCGCGCCGCACGGGGCTGTCGGCGCGCATCGCGCAGCGGCTGCGGGAGGCCGCGTCCTATCGCCAGAAGCTGTCTGAGAGCGCGTCGAAGCCGGTGATGGTCGCGGAGGGCGTGGTCAACCGTTACGTCCATACACTCGGCTACACCGACCTGCCGCCGGACCAGCGGCCACGCGCGGGGCGCACCGAACGCCCGGTCTTCGCGCCGCGGCCGCCGGTGAACGGCATGCCGCATCTGGGCGCGCAGCCCGAGGCCTATGACAAGCAGTTCCACGTGGACTGGATCAGCGCCTTCTCCCGGCTCGCGGAGGAGAACGTCACGGCACCGGGCGGGCTCGAGATCGACGTCGCTGAGAATGCGCGGCTCGGGAAGATCCTGGGCGCGCTCGGCCAGGCTGCATGAGTGCGGTCCTCGCCGCCGCCGATCCCGCCCATCCGGAAGGCGGGCACGCCATCATCCTGCTGCAGGGGGTGACGGACCCGCCGGCCGATCCGCGCTTTCGCATTCTGCGCGAGGGCTGGGCCAAGGGGACGCTCGGCGCCGAGGGCTGGCAGGTTAGCGACGCGATGATCGCGCCCGATCGCGTGGAGAGTTCGCCGCAGGGCGTGCGGCTCTATCTCGGGCCGCATATCGTTGACTGGCTGGAAGCCGGGCCGGTGCAGTTCCGCCTGCCGGGCGCGCGGATCGAGGCGCCGCTCTTCTGGCCCGACGTGCCGCCGCTGCATGGCGGGTCGGGGCACACGATTGCTGTGCCTCCACCGGCTGCCGCGCGGCCTGCGCCGTCGCTGGCCGCTGCGCCGTTGCCCAGCCTGCCGATCGACGATCCGGACGCCACGATCGCGATGGCGCCTCGGCAGGTGCCGCCGCCGCTGTCGGTGCCGCAGGCGGCGCCGGTCGCGCCGCCTGGAAGGCCGATCTGGCCGTGGCTGTTGCTGGTGTTGCTGTTGGTGCTGGCGGCGGGCGGGGGCGCTTACTGGTGGTTCGTGCTGCGGGAGCGGCCGGTAGTGGCGCCACCACCACCGGAAGATCCGATCGAGATCGCCCCGGAGCCGCTGCCGCGCAACCTCGCCCCGATCACGCCAGCGCCCGAACCGCCGGCGCAGCCGCAGCCCGAGTTGCCGCCCGTGCGGCCTGGCGTGGAGACAGGCGCGCCGCCCAGCATGGACGGACTGACGGTCGCCGAGGTGATTGAGCGCGCGACATCGCCCGCCGCGATCGCCGACGAGGCCGCGCGGCGCTACGCGACCGGCCGCTACGACGATGCGCTGCTGCTGTGGGAAGCCGCGGCGCGGGCGGGGAATGCCGCGTCGCTCGCACGGCTCGCGCGGCTGTATGATCCGGTCGGGTTCCAGCCGGGCCGGCCGTTCCGTGGCCCCGATCCGCGCCAGGCGGCGCGGCTGTATCGCGACGCCGCCGCCGCCGGCGACACCACCGCCGCCGAACCACGCGCGCGGTTGCGGCAGTGGCTCGAGGACCGGGTGCGGGAAGGCGACTTCAACGCGCCGCTGACCATCAGGGATTTCTGGCCATGACCCCGCGCCGCATCCTGCTGCTGGCCTCGGCCGCCATCCTGTCGAACGTTCAGACCGTGCAAGCGCAGCAGCGGGCCATCCGCCCGGCGCAGGCTCGGCAGCCGCTGCTGATTCCCGGCAAGACGACGCTGTTCCAGCGCGTGATCTTGCGACCCGGCGCGACGCTGCACGCGCAGCCGGGCGCGGCGCAGGGGCAGCCGATCGCCGGATTTACCGTCGCGCATGTCTATGCCCGCCGCGACGGCTGGGTAGAAATCGGGCGCGAGGCGGATGGCCGCACCGATGGCTGGGTGCGGGAGGACCGCGCGATCGACTGGCGCCACACCATGGTCGGGGCCTTCACCAATCCGGCCGGTCGCGAGCGCACGATGTTCTTGCGCGATGCGGCGTCGCTGCGGGGGCTACTGTCGGCGCCGGACATGGCGCAGGAGGCGGTGGCGCTGCGGGCGGCGGCGGGGCAGCCGGGCAGTCCCGTGGTGGCGCTGGAGCCCGAGACCTTCATCGATATCCAGCGCAACTTCTACCTGCTGCCGATCCTCGAGGCCGAGACGGTGCAGCGGCGGGACGGCACGCAGATGCGCGCCTTGGAGGTGATCTCCGCCCCCGCCGAGCTGCGCCAGGCGCCACAGCAGGCCGATCCCGCACGGCTGCGGGACTTCCGTGGCGGCGTCGTGTTCGTGATCGACACGACGATCTCGATGCAGGCGTCCATCGACCGCACGCGGGAGGCGATCCGGCGCATCGTCGGGCGCATCGGCGACACGGCGGTGCGCGACAATTTCCGCTTCGGGATGGTGGCCTATCGCGCCGACATCTCGACGCGGCCGCAGCTTGAATATGTGACCCGCCTGGTCGCGGCGCCGGACCTCTCGCAACCGCCGGAGGCGATCCTGCCGGCGCTGGAACAGGTGCGCGCTGCGACCGTCGCGACCGAACGCTTCGACGAGGATGCGATCGCCGGGCTGCGCGTGGCGATCGACCAGGTGGATTGGCAGGCGTTCGGTGGGCGCTACGTGGTACTGATCACCGATGCTGGCGCGCTCGACGCTACCGACCCGAAGTCGCAGACGCGGCTTGGCATCGCGGAGATCAAGGCGCTGGCAGAGGCGAGGGGTATCGCGCTGTTCGCGATCCATTTGCTCACGCCGGAAGGGCAGTCGAACCATGCCCATGCTCGTGCGCAGTATACCGAGCTGACGCGGTATGGCGCGGCGGGGTCGCTGTACTTCCCGGTGGCCGGCGGCAGCCCGCAGGCTTTCGACCGCGTGGTCAACGGGCTGACCAACGCGCTGTTCCGTCAGGTGGCGGATACCGTCGGTCGACCGATCGGCGGCATCGAGCCCGCGCGCACGCCCGAAGCCGAGCGCATGGCCCAACAGGTGGAGATCGTCGCGACAGCGATGCGCCTCGCCTATATGGGGCGGGAAGGCGGGACCACGGCACCGGATGTGGTGCGGTCCTTCACCACGGATCGCGACCTGCGCGACCCGACGGTAACGGCGCTGGATATCCGCGTCCTGCTGACGCGCAACCAGTTGTCGGACCTGTCGCAGGCGCTGACGCGCATCCTGGATGCGGGGCTCGCGGGGCGGACCGATCCGCGATCTTTCTTCGGTCAGTTGCGCGCAGCATTCGCGGCGACGGCGCGCGATCCGGCGCGGCTGGGCAATCTGTCGCGGGTGGGGCAGGCGCTGGGTGAGTACCTGGATGGGCTGCCGTATCAGAGCCAGGTGATGGATCTGTCGGAGCAGGATTGGATCGCCTCCGGCGCCGCCGGACAGCGCGAGATCATCAACAGCATCGAGCGCAAGCTGCGGCTGTACCAGGAGTTCGCGGCGCGGCCGGATCTGTGGGTAACGCTGGATGGGCGGCCGGGTGGTGAGGCCTTCTTCCCCGTGCCCTTCGACGCGCTGCCGTGATGTCGGCGGTCGAATTATTCGACCACCGGGATCAGTCGCTGCATGCCTTCCGGCGGCGATCGCGGTCCATCCGCGCCGTTGGCCTTCGCGCTGTGCGGTGCCGCCCTGGCGACCATACGCGGTTTGCATGCCACCGTGTTTCGCACTCGTGGTCCAGTGCGGGGTATGGGGCCGAAGGGCCATCCGTATGACGCCACTCCTGGCGCTGCGCGGCGTCGCCAAGGCCTATCGCGGCGATGCTGCGGCCTTCGCGCTGGAGGTGCCCGAGTTCGACTTGCTTGCAGGTGAGGCCCTGGCGCTGGCTGGGCCGTCTGGCAGCGGCAAGTCGACGCTGCTGATGATGCTGGCGCTGGCGTCTCCGCCGGATGACGGGGAGTACGTCTTTGCCGGCTCGGACGTCGCAGGGCTGTGGCGCAAGGGACGGCGCGATGCACTGGCGGCGCTGCGGGCGCGGAAAATCGGGGTCGTGCCGCAGACGGGGGGGTTGCTGCCCTATTTGACCGTGGCGGGGAACATCGCGCTGACCCAGCGGATCGCAGGCTGCGCGGACCCGGCGCGGGTGCTGGGGTTGGCGGAGGAACTCGGCATCAGCGCGCAGCTGCGTAAGCGTCCGGCGGCACTGTCGGTCGGGCAGCGGCAGCGGGTGGCGATCGCGCGCGCGCTTGCGCACCGGCCTGCGCTTGTACTGGCGGATGAGCCGACGGCGTCCGTACATCCGGAACTGGCGGATGCGGTGCTGGCGCTGCTGAAGCGGGAATGTGCGGCGGCGGGCGCGGCGCTGCTGGTGGCGACGCATGATCCCGATCGGGCGGCGCGCGCCGGCTACCCGGTACTGGCCTGCGAGACCCATGCGCCGGGGGCGGATGGTCTGGCGCGATCGGTCTTCGCGCGCGCGTCGTTGGCGAAGGCGGCCTGACCATGCTGCGCCTGGCGCTGGCCGATATCTGGCACGAGAAGGTGCTGTTCCTGTGCTCGGCCCTGGGGTGCGCGGCGGTGTTGGCGCCGCTGATCGTGCTGTTTGGGCTGCGACAGGGCGTGGTGGCGGGGCTGCGGGCGGAGTTGCTGGAGGACCCGCGCGCGCGGGAAGTCGTCTCGATCGTCAACCGCACGCTGGAACCAACGATGTTCGAGCGGCTGGGCGCCGATCCGCGCATCGCCTTTCTGGTGCCGCGTACCCGTGCGCTGTCGGCGACCATCGTGCTCGAGAACCCGGCGCGGCCGGGCAACGGGTTGCGGGTGGAACTGCTGCCGACGGCCGTCGGCGATCCGCTGCTGCCCGGGTACAGTGCGATCGACGGCGATGAGCTGATTCTGTCCGGCACGGCGATGCAGCGGCTGGGGCTGAACGCGGGCGATCCGGTACTCGCCTCCGTCGCGCGCAGTCGCGGCAGCTCGCGCGAGGTCCTGACCCTGCCCATGCGGGTCGGGGGTACGGCGCCGTTATCCGCCGCGACACGCGATGCCGCTTTCGCGATCCTTCCCGTGCTACTGCTGACGGAGGATTTCCTCGACGGTACGGTGGATGCCGATGCGCGGCCGGTGACGGAAACGGAAGCGCGACAGCGGCCCTTCGCGGGCTTCCGCTTCTACGCCGCGCGGCTGGAAGATGTTCCGGCGCTTGACCGCGAGATGCGGCTGGCCGGCATCGAGGTCGCGTCCCGCGCCGAGGCGGTCGCAGGGCTACTACGGCTCGATCGGAACCTCGCGCTGCTATTCCTCGCCATCGCGGGGGCGGGTGGGGCAGGGTACCTGGTAAGCCTCGGCGTCGGGCTTTGGGCACAGGTCGAACGCAAGCGGCGGGATCTCGCGCTGCTGTCGCTGCTCGGTGTGCGGCGCCGTGCGCTGCTCATGGTGCCGCTGGTGCAGGCAGCGGCGGTGGCGCTGGCCGGCGCGGTTCTGGCATTCGGGATTGCCGCCATGGTGGCCGGGGTGCTGAACCGGGTTTTCGCAGGAACCGTGACAGGCGATCGGCCGGTTTGCCTGCTGACGCTGGGCATGGGCGCGGCCGCAGCCGGGGTGACGATCGTGGGCGCGTTGGTCGCCGCGGTGCTCGCGGGGCTGCGGGCGGCGGCGGTGACGCCGGCGGAAGGGTTGGCGGAGGGGTGATGGACGGCGCAGGTCGCGGTTGGAGGGGCTCTGCCCCTCCAGGCCACCCCGCCAAAGGCCGAAGGGCCTTTGGAAACCGATACGTGGCGCTGGGTCTCGCTGTCGCGTTGGCTGTCGGCACGACCGCGGCGGCGCAGGCGCCCTGGTCGGCGGATTTCACCAATCCGCGGCCGCTCGATGGGGATCTGACGCTGCCGATGCCCTGCGGTGGGTCCATGGTGTTTCGGCCCATCGAGACGCCAAGCGGGCCGGGCGCTCTGGACGACCGACCGGTCACCATCGGCACCACAGACCCGGCCGGGGGTGTCGCGGAGTTCGCTCGGCGCGATGCGGTGGCGGGGCCCTTCACGGCCGAAGGCCGCGATGTCCCGCTCTATTGGCTCGGCAAGTATGAGGTGACGCGCGACCAGTATGCGGCGGTGATGCAGGAACGCTGCCCGGCACCCTCCGCGGAGGGCCGACTGCCGGCGGCGACGCTGTCCTGGTTCGATGCGGTCGCGTTCACCCAGCGCTACACCACTTGGCTGCTGCGCAACGCGGCGCAGCGCCTGCCGGAAGCCGACGGCACCCGCGCCTTCGTGCGCCTGCCCACGGAGGAGGAGTGGGAATACGCCGCGCGCGGTGGTGCAGCGGTCAGCGAACTCGACTTCCTCGGGCGCGTCTTTCCCATGCCGGAAGGCACTTCGCGCTACGCCTGGTTCCAGGGGCCGCGATCAGCCGCGGGGCGGGCACAGCCGGTCGGCATGCTGGAGCCCAATCCGCTGGGGCTACACGACATCCTCGGCAATGTCGGGGAACTGGTGCTGGAACCGTTTCGCGCCGTGCGCGTCGGCCGGCTGCATGGCCAAGCGGGCGGCGTGGTGGTGAAGGGCGGGGATTTCCGCACGCCGGAGGCAGCGCTGCGATCCTCCCTGCGCATCGAGATGCCTCCTTATGACGCGACGGATGGGCAGCCGACGCGGCTGGCCTCGGTCGGCTTCCGCGTGGCGCTGGCGGCGCATGTGACGACGAGCCTGCGCCGTGCCGAGGCGCTGAACCGTGCCTTCGAGGCTGAAAGCCGCGCGACCGGCACTGAGGCCGAGAACGCCCGCCGCCAGATCGCGGCGATGCGCGAGGGCGCCGATCCGCGGATGCGGCAGAACCTCGACCGCCTGGAGGCGGGGTTGATGGCGGCGGAGCGGCAGCGGCTGGAACAGGAACGCGCCGGCATCCGGGCGCAGCTTGAAGGTGCCGCGGTGCTGGCGCGCGCGGCAGGGCAGTCGCAGCGGCGGATGGATGGCATCCAGCCGCTGCTGTCGGGCGCCGATGTCGTCCAGGCAAGCCCCGAGATGCGGCGGCAATGGGCGACGGCGCTGGAACAGCTTCGCGTGGAACGCGAGTTGGCGCTGGATGGCTATGCCCGGATCGTGGCCGATCTGGGCCGCTCGGCCGATCGGGCGACGCTGACGACCGAGGCGGGCGTGGTGGCGCGGGAGGCCGAGGCGCGGGGCTTGCCGGAGTTGCGGCCGTACCTGGACATCGCGGCTGCGCATGCGGCCGATTCGCGCGATCGCAGCCTGCCGGAACGCGACCGGATGCGGGAGGACGTGCTGGCCGCAGCGCGGGCCGCGGCCGGGCTGCCGAATGCGCCGGCACCGCAGCCTGATCCGCCGCGGCCGGTTGCGGTCCCGCAGCCGCAGCCGCAGCCGGCACCGGCCCCGCCGCCCGTTGCTGTCCTGCCGCCGCCTCCGCCACCGGAACCGCCACCGCAGGATTCGGCGTCGTCATCCTCCTCCGCGGCGCGGCCCTCGCCACCGCCGCAGCGGCCGCCGGCGGCGCCGCAGGGTGTGCCGGGACAGGCGCCCGGGATCAGCGTCAAGCCACCGATACGTCGAGGGTGGTGACCGGGTTGGAGAGCGGGCTACGCCGCTCTCCCGACGCCTCCCTGCCGGGCTATCTTATTCCTCGTCGTCCGATCGGCTCGGCGGGCCGGCGAGTACGCCGCCGTCGATCGTGATGGTCTGCCCGGTCATGAACGAACCACCGGCCGAGGCGAGGAACACCGCGGCGCCGGCGATCTCGTCCGGCTCGCCGATGCGCTTCAGCGGCGTGTCCTTGGTGCGCTTCTTGTAGATGCCCGGGTCTTCCCACAGGGCGCGGGCGAAGTCGGTGCGGATCAGGCCCGGCGCGATCGCGTTGGCGCGGACGTTCTTCGGGCCCCATTCCACGGCGAGGTTTCGCACGAGCTGCATGTCGGCGGCCTTCGAGATGGCGTAGGCGCCAAGGACGGGCGAGCCGCGGAAGCCGCCGATGGAGGAGACGATGATGATCGAGCCGCCGCCGCGCTCGGCCATGCCCGGCGCGGTCATGTGCGCGAGCCAGAGGTTCGACTTGATGTTGGATGCCATGATCTTGTCGAAGATCTCGTCCGGCATCGTCACGGCGGGGCCGAAGTGCGGATTGATCGCGGCGTTGCAGACCATGATGTCTACCTGGCCCCATTTGGCGATCGTCGCGTCCACCAGCGCCTGGCATTCGTTCTTGCGGCCGATGTTGCAGGCAACGGCCATAGCGGTGCCGCCCTTCGCCGTGATGGCGTCCACCACTTCCTGGCAGGCCTCGACCTTGCGGGAGGAGACGACGACCTTGGCCCCCTGTTCCGCCATGCGTTCGCAGATGGCGCGGCCGATGCCGCGGCTGCCGCCGGTGACGATGGCGACCTTTCCGGTCAGGTCAAACAGGGACATGGCGTTTCGCTCCCGCAGGGTTGATGCTGCGCAGCGCAGCATGGCCGGGGCGGCTCGGCAACCGGGGTAGGGCGGCGCTTGCCGGCCGGCGGATCCTGAACGACACTCCGCCCCGACCGATCGGTCGGACCGCGACCATCAGCTTTGAGGGAGAAACGCCAGTGGCCCAGGACGCCGACTTCGTCCAGCATGAGGCGAAGGGCGAGGTGCATGTGCTGCGCCTGGCCAATCCGCCGGTGAACACGCTGCGGACCGAGATCCGCGCCGGCCTGATGAACGGCTTGAACAAGGCGAAGGCCGCCGGGGCGAAGGCGGTGGTGCTGATCGGGTCGGGGCGGATGTTCTCGGCCGGCGCCGAGATGACCGAGTTCGGCAAGCCGCGGCAGCCGCCCTCCTTGACCGAGGTGTTCGATGCCATCGAGGGGTATCCGGGCATCGTCGTCGCCGCGATCCATGGGTCGGCGCTGGGTGGCGGCCTGGAACTGGCGCTGGCGTGCCACGCGCGCGTGGCGGGTGCCGGTGCGCAGGTCGGGTTGCCGGAGGTGAAGCGCGGCTTCGTGCCGGGCGCCGGCGGCACGCAGCGCCTGCCGCGCATGATCGGGGCGGAGGAAGCGGCGAAGATCATCGTCTCCGGTGATCCGGTGCCGGCGGTGAAGGCGCAGAAGCTCGGCATCATCGATGCGGTGATCGATGGCGATCTCGAGGAAGGCGCCGTCGCCTGGGCCAAGGCCAATCTCAGCAAGACCTTCACCCTGGCGCGCAACCGCACGGACAAGATCGAAGGGCAGGACCCCGCAGCCTATGACGCGGTGATCGCCGGGCTGCTGCGGCGCACGCGCGGGCAGGAGAGCCCGAAGGGCTGCGCCGAGGCCGTGCGCGCCGCCTTCACCATGCCGTTCGAGGAAGGGCTCGCGAAGGAACGCGAACTGTTCCAGTCGCTGGTGTCGGGCGAACAGTCCAAGGCGCTGCGTCACATCTTCTTCGGCGAGCGCGAGGTGCTGCGCATCCCGGGCCAGCCGGCCGATGCTAAGTCCCTGCCGGTCGAGAGACTGGTGGTGATCGGCGGCGGCACGATGGGCGGCGGCATCGCGATGTCGGCGGCCAACAACGGCGTGCCGGTGACGATCGTCGAGACGAGCGAGGAGGCGCTGAAGAAGGGCCTCGCGCGCTGCCATGCGAATTGGGAACGGACGGTCTCGACCGGCCGGCTGTCGCAGGAGGAATACGAGAAGCGCAAGGCGCTGCTGACCGGCAGCACCGATTTCGAGGGCACGGTCGCGAAGGCGGATCTGGTGATCGAGGCCGTGTTCGAGAATATGGACGTGAAGAAGGAAGTCTTCGCGCGGCTCGACAAGGCGGCGCGGCCGGGGGTGCCGCTGGCCTCCAACACCTCGACGCTGTCGATCGACGAGATCGCCTCCGCGACCCAGCGGCCGGAACTGGTCGTCGGCATGCACTTCTTCTCGCCGGCCAATGTGATGCGGCTGCTGGAGAATGTGCGCGGCGCGAAGTCGTCCTGGGCGACGATCGCGACCGCCACGGAGTTCGGCAAGCGCATCGGTAAGCTGCCGGTGCTGGTCGGCAATTGCGACGGCTTCGTCGGCAACCGCATGACCGGCAAACGCACGCCGCAGGTCGAGAAGCTGCTGCTGGAAGGCTGCCTACCGCAGGACATCGACAAGGTGATGGAAGGCTACGGCATGGCGATGGGGCCGCTCGCGACGGGCGACCTCGCCGGGCTCGACATCGGTGCCGCCGTCCGCAAGGCGCGCGGGACCGTCGCACCTGTCGCGGATGCCATCGTCGCGCAGGGCCGCTTCGGGCAGAAGACCGGCAAGGGCTGGTACATGTATGACGAGAAGCGCACGCGGCTCGTCGATCCCGAAGTCGAGAAGATCATCCTCGACGTCGCGGAGAAGATGCAGGTGCGGCGGCGGAAGATCTCCGACGAGGAGATCCTGGAGCGGCTGCTGCTGCCCATGGTGAATGAGGGCGCGCGCATCCTCGAGGAAGGCGTCGCCTATCGCCCGATCGACATCGACGTGATCTTCATCAACGGCTTCGGCTGGCCGGCCTTCCGCGGCGGGCCGATGTTCTGGGCGGATTCCATCGGGCTGAAGGCGGTGCGCGACAAGCTGGCGCACTACGCCGAGCTGACGAATGATGCCAATCTGAAGCCCGCGGCGCTGATCGAGAAGCTGGCGGCCGAGGGCGGCAGCTTCGCCGGCATGTCCGCCAAAGCGAACGCGTAAGGGAGAAGACGCCATGGAACTGCGCTTCACCGATGAGGAACGCGCCTTCCGCCAGGAAGTGCGTGCCTGGATCGACGAGAACCTGCCGGCCGAGACGCGCGAGCGCATGGCGTCAGGCCGCACGCCCACCAAGGCGATGCAGATCGACTGGCAGAAGCGGCTCTATGCCAAGGGTTGGGCGGTGCCGCATTGGCCGGTCGAATGGGGCGGCCAGAAGTGGAGCGCGATCCAGCGCTTCATCCTGAGCGAGGAGATGCAGTCGACGCCGGCGCCGTCGCCGCTCGGCTTCAACGCCAACATGCTCGGGCCGGTGATGATCGCCTTCGGCACGGAGGAGCAGAAGAAGCACTTCCTGCCGAAGATCGCGAGCCTGGACCTGTGGTTCTGCCAGGGCTTCTCGGAGCCCGGCGCGGGGTCGGACCTCGCCAGCCTCAAGACGCGCGCCGTGCGGGAGGGCGACCACTACATCGTCAACGGGCAGAAGACCTGGACGACGCTGGCCCAGCATGCCGATTGGATCTTCCTGCTGGTGCGGACCGATCCGGGTGCGGCGAAGCAGCAGGAGGGCATCTCCTTCCTGATCGCCGACATGAAGACGCCGGGCATCACCGTGCGGCCGATCATCACGATCGACGGCGCGCATGAGGTGAACGAGGTCTTCCTCGACGACGTGAAGGTGCCGGTCGAGAACCTGATCGGCACGGAGAACCGCGGCTGGGATTGCGCGAAGTTCCTGCTGTCGAACGAACGCACCGGCCAGGCCCGCGTGGGTGCATCGAAGGAGCGCATCCGGCGGCTGAAGCTGATCGCGAAGGAAGCGCCCGGCGGGGCGCGGCCCGTCATGGAAGACCCGCGCTTCCGCTCGCGCCTGACCGAGGTCGAGGTGCAGCTCAAGGCGCTGGAGATGACGACGCTGCGCGTGCTGGCCGATGAGAACCGGCAGCTCAGCCAGCGCAAGCCGAACCCGGCATCCTCGGTGCTGAAGATCCGCGGGACGGAGCTGCAGCAGGCGATCTCCGAGCTCTACGTGATGGCCGCCGGCCCTTATGGACTTGTTGCGTCGGACCCGGAGGCCGATCGCTGGAACGAGCCCGAGGTGGCGCAGGACTGGCAGACGCTCGCACAGGCGACCTATTTCAACTGGCGCAAGCAGTCGATCTACGGCGGATCCACCGAGATCCAGAAGAACATCATGGCCAAAGCGTTTTTGGGGCTCTGAGAGACAGATGGATTTCGATCTTTCCGAAGACCAGCGGCTTCTGCAGGACAGCCTAGCGAAGCTGCTGAAGGACAAATACGCCTTCGAACAGCGCAAGGGGTACATGGCGTCCGAGACCGGCTGGTCGCGTGATGTCTGGGCGGCCTATGCCGATCTCGGCCTGCTGGCGATGCCCTTCGCCGAGGATGATGGCGGCCTCGGCTACGGCGCCGTCGAGACCATGATCGTCGCCGAGCAGTTCGGTCGCGCGCTGGCGTTGGAGCCCTTCATCCCGACGGTCGTGATCGGAGGCGCCTTCCTGCGCCACGGCGCGACGGCCGAGCAGCGCGCCGCGCTGGTGCCGCAGATCGCGGAGGGCAAGCTGCTGCTCGCCTTCGCGCATACCGAGACGCAGTCCCGCTTCGACCTGAACGACGTCGCAACCACGGCGAAGAAGGACGGCGCGGGCTGGGTGATCGAGGGCCGCAAGGGCGTCGTCGTCCATGGCGACACCGCGGACCAGATCATCGTCACCGCCCGCGTCTCCGGCGGGCGGCGCGATCGCGACGGGATCGAGGTGTTCCTCATTCCGGCCGACACGCAGGGCGTGACGCGGCGCGGCTTCAAGACATCCGACGGGCAGCGCGCCGCGGACATCACCTTCGACAACGTGAAGGTCAGTGCAGACGCGAAGCTGAATGGCGGGCTGGCCCTCGCCGAGCGCGTGGTAGATGAGGCCATCGCCGCCCTCGGCGCCGAGGCGATCGGCTGCATGGAGGCGTCGAAGGACCTGACCATCGAGTACCTGAAGACGCGCAAGCAGTTCGGGCGGCCGATCGGGTCGTTCCAGTCGCTCCAACACCGCGCGGCGGAAATGATGGTGTGCCTGGAGCAGGCGCGCTCCATGGCGATGCTCGCCGCGATGATGGCGAGCGAGGAAGACCCCGCCGAACGTCGCCGCCAGATGCGCGCGGTGAAGATCGAGATCGGCCGCAACGCCCGCTTCGTCGGGCAGCAGACCGTGCAGATGCATGGCGGCATCGCCATGACGATGGAATATGTCGGCGGCCACTACCTGAAGCGGCTGACCGTCATCGAGAACATGTTCGGGGATGTGGACCACCACCTCGCGGCGTTGAGCGAGGAAGGTGGGGTGTTCGTAGCAGCGTAGAAGAAGAAAGGTTGGGGGAGATGAACTCCCCCAAACCCCCTCCTTTTTCTATCTATTGGCGCCGGCCGCCGCTGTCAGTCTCCAAACAGATAGAAAACGGAGGGGGATTCGGGGGAGGTGTTCCTCCCCCGTTCTTTCTTACCCCTGCAGCGCCGCCCAAATCCGCTCCGGCGTCGCCGGCATGTCGATGTGCCGCCCGCCCAGCGCGTCCGACAGCGCATTCATCACCGCCGGCAGCGACCCCGCGCACCCCGCCTCGCCGCAGCCCTTCGCGCCCAGGGGATTGGTCGTGCAGGGTGACGGCGCGCTTTCGAAGCCGATGCTCGGCAGGTCGTCCGCGCGCGGAATACCGTAATCCATGTAGGAGGCGGTGAGGATCTGGCCGTCCTCGGAATACGCCACGCGCTCGATCAGCGCCTGGCCAATGCCCTGGGCGATGCCGCCATGCGCCTGGCCCTGCACCAGCAGCGGGTTCACGATCACGCCGAAGTCGTTGACCGTGACGTAGCGATCGATGGTGACGTGGCCGGTATCGCGGTCGATCTCGACCTCGCAGATGTGGCAGCCATTCGGGAAGGCCATGGGCGCTTCCTGGTAGACGGTGCGGCTGTCGAGGCTGTTCGGCACGTCCTGGGGCAGGGGGCCGATCTCGCGGATGCGGGCGGCCAGTTCCATGATGCCGATGCCGCGGTCGGTGCCGACGATGGTGAAGCGGCCCTCGGCGAAGTCGATATCCTCGATGGCGGCTTCCAGCACGAAGCCGGCGGCCTTGCGGCCCTTGTCGATGACGAGGTCGGCGGCTTCCAGGATGGCAGCGCCGGACGCCATCAGCGACTTCGATCCGCCGGTGCCGCCGCCAGCGATCAGACGGTCTGAGTCACCCTGGACCAGCTTGATCTTCTCGAACGGCACGCCGAGCTTCGCGTGCAGCACCTGGGCGAAGGGTGTCCAATGGCCCTGGCCGTAGTCGAGCGTGCCGGTGACGATGGTGACGGAGCCATCCTCCTCGAAGACCAGCTCGCCCTGTTCCTTCATGGGCGGCGCGGTGCATTCCAGGAAGTTGCCGACGCCGCGGCCGCGCAGCTTGCCGCGTGATTCGCTCTCGGCCTTGCGAGCGGCGAAGCCGTCCCAGTCTGAGGCGGCGATGGCGCGGTCGAGCACGACGGAAAAATCGCCGGAATCATAGGCGGAGCCGTTCGTCGAGTTGAACGGGAACTGGTCAGGGCGGATATGGTTCAGCTTGCGCATGGCGATGGGGTCCAACTCCATCTCGCGCGCCGCGGTCTCAACCAGCCGCTCCATGAAGTAGTTGGCCTCGGGCCGGCCGGCGCCGCGATAGGCGGTGATCGGCGTGGTGTTGGTGACGTAGTTCTTCGTCTCCACCAGCAGCAGGGGCGTCGCGTAGTTCGACTGGATGTTCTTCATGAAGTTGCCCGTCCCCATGTTGTTGCCAACCGTGGACAGGTACCCGCCCATATTGCCGTAGGAGACGAGCTTCACGGCCAGGAAGCGGCCCGCGGCATCGAGTGCGAGGGATGCTTCCGTCTCATGGTCGCGGCCGTGGCAGTCGGACAGGAAGGAGCCGGTGCGCTCATCCGTCCACTTCACCGGCCGACCGAGCATCTTCGCCGCGTGCAGCACGCAGGTGTATTCCGGGTAGGCGCTGGCCTTCATGCCGAATGACCCGCCGACATTGCCGGTCAGGATGCGCAGCTTGTCGGCCGGGACTTTCAGAATGTCCTTCGACAGCTGCGCGCGCAGGCCGAACACGCCCTGGCAGCCGACGCGCAGCACGTAGCGTTCCTCGACGGCATCCCATTCGCCGATCGCGGATCGCGGTTCCATGGCGCAGACCACGATGCGGTTGCTGCGGATCGACAGCGTCGTGACATGGGCGGCCGTCGCGAAGGCCGCCTCGACCGCCGCGGCGTCGCCGAACTGGAAGTCGAGCACCAGATTGCCCGGAACGTGATCGTAGAGCTGCGGCGCGCCGGGCGCGGCGGCGGCCGAGGCCTCGGTGACGGCATCGAGGGCATCGATGTCCATCTCGACCATCTCGGCGGCGTCCTTCGCCTGGGACTTCGTCTCTGCGACCACGAAGGCGACCGGATCGCCGACGAAGCGGACCTTGTCGGCGGCGAGCGGGCCGCGCTGGATGTTCGTCAGCGGCGTGCCGTCCCGGTTCTTGAGCGGCAGCGTTGCGCGCATCGCGCCGTACTCGGCCATGTCCGCGGCGGTGTAGACGCCGAGCACGCCGGGCATGGCCTTCGCCGCCTCGGTGCCGATGCCGTTAATGACGCCGTGCGCATAGGGGCTGCGCACGATCACGCACCAGGCCTGCCCGGGCAAAGCGAGGTCATCGGTGTAGCGGCCACGGCCCTGCAGCAGGGTCGGGTCCTCCTGCCGCGGCACGGGCTGCCCGATGCCGAATTTCTGCTTCGTCGCTTCGGCCAGGGATGCGTCGAGCATGAAAGGTCCTCGAAAGCTGATTTGGTATGTCCTGCTAGGTTAGGCGCAGTTTGCTGCACCGCAACCCGGCGTCAGACATGCCGCGCCGGCGTCAGGCGCATCGCAGCGCGTGTCCAGTCGAGGATGCGGCTCGCCGGCATGGCGCCGGCTTGGCGCGCGACCTCCTGCCCATCACGGAACAGGGCGAGGGTCGGGATGCTTTGGATGCGGAGGGCCTGCGCGAGCGCCGGCGCTTCCTCGGTGGAGACCTTGGCCAGCCTGACCTGGGGCTCGAGGTCGCGCGCCGCCGTCGCGAAGGCGGGGGACATCGCGTGGCAAGGACCGCACCAGGATGCCCAGAAATCCACCAGCACGGGGATGGAGGACGCGTTTAGGTGCCGGCGGAAGCGGGTCTCGTCCAACGCGACCGGCTCGCCGGTGAACAGCGGGCGGTGACACGCCCCGCAGGAGGGCCGCTCCGCAAGCCGCGCGGCCGGCACACGATTCACCGCGTCGCAATGGGGGCAGACGATCTGAAGCGGGTCGGTCACGGCGATTCTCCTGCGATGGAACGCCTGTCGGCCGGCGGCGTTGCGCTTGACCCCCCGAGGACCCGTGCGGAGTGTGGCGCGATGCGCCGCATCGTCGTCATCGGTTCCTACAATCGCGATTCCGTGCTGGCCGTGCCGCGTTTCCCACAGCCGGGCGAGACGCTGGCCGCCACCCGCATCGACCGCTTCCACGGCGGCAAGGGCAGCAACCAGGCGGTGGCGGCAGCGCGTGCCGGGGCAGCAGTGGCGATGGTCGCAGCCGTCGGGAACGATGCTGCGGGCGAGGCGGCGCGTGGGCTTTGGGCTACAGAAGGCATCGACGCCAGCGGCGTCGCGACGCTCGACGCGCTGCCGACGGGGGAGGCGCTGATCCTCGTCGATGACGCCGGCGAGAACGAGATCGTCATCCTGGCCGGCGCGAATGGGGCGCTGTCGGGGGAAGCAGCCTCGGCGGCAGTGCCCGGTGCCGGGCTCGTCTTAGCCCAGCTCGAGACGCCGGTCGCGGCGACCGAGGCCGCTTTCCGTGCCGCGCGGATGCGAGCCATTCCGACGCTGCTCAACGCCGCGCCGGCACAGATGCTGCCGGCCGCTCTGCTCGAACTGACCGATATGCTGGTGGTGAATGAGAGTGAGGCCGCGCTGCTTTTGGGCCGTGCCGGCGGGCCGGAGGCGCTGGCGAGGGCCCTTGCGCCGCGGCATGCGGAGGGGGTGGTGGTCACCGCAGGTGGTGCGGGTGCCTGGTGGGCCGGTCGCGATGGGTCCGTGCTTTTCGCCCCGGCACTGCCGACCAAGGTGGTGGACAGTACCGGCGCCGGCGACGCCTTTATCGGCGCCTTCGCCGCGGCGCTGGCGCGGGGTGCGGCCCTGGGGGACGCGCTGCGGTATGGCGCCGTGGCCGGCGCGCTGGCCTGCCGCTGCGCGGGTGCCGTACCGTCCTTGCCAAGCCGCGCGGCGATCGACTCTGCCCTGGCTCAATACCGGTAGGCGTAGGGATCCGGCGGCGCGTAGTAGGGTTGCGGCTGCCAGTACGAACCCGGCGGCGCCTGATAGGTTGGCGGGGGCGGCTGATACGCCGGGGCGGGCGGCGGATAGTACACTTGCCCGCCGACCGGCGATGGCGCGTAGGTGGGCGGCGGTGGGGCGTAGGACTGGCCGTAGCCCTGCGCATAGCCGCCCTGGTATGGTGGCGGCTGCGGCGTGGTGATGGCGCCGAGCGCAGCGCCGCCGAGCCCCCCGGCCAGCGCTCCGACCCCGACGCCGCGCGGCCCGCCCGCGAGGCCGCCGATCGCGGCACCGGTGCCAGCACCGATCAGCGCCCCGCCGGCGGCTCGCTGGCCTGGGTCGTAGGGGTTCGTGCAGGCTGCCAGCAGCGCCAGAAGCCCCAGTGGGATGATCCGAGCCGACCGCGCCATGGCGCCATCCTTCTGCGTCAACGTCTGAGTGACAGCGATTCTGATCCGGCACGGTGGCGGGCGTGTGGCGGCTCCGTGGCAGGGTCGATCGCAGGGGGTGAACGCCGCAGGACGGGCAAGGATGCGGCCGGTGCCCGCGGGCCGGCGGTGGGATGGCGACGCGAGACATCGGCCACGACCGCCATACAGGCACGCCGACCCCACTGTTCGGCAGGAACGGCTTAGACCGGCCGGTCGCCCTTCTCGACGCGCAGCGCCCGGTTGTCCACGCCGGGCAGCATCCGCGCGGGATCGCGGGTGACGACCACGTCCAGGACGGTCGGGCTGTCGGTATTGTCCAGGCCCTCGCGGATCGCGCCGGCGAGCGTGTTGGGGTCCTCGACGCGGATGCCGTGGCAGCCGAAGGCGCGGGCGGCGGCTGCGTAATCGGTCTCGGCCAGGTCGGAGGATTGGTAGTTCCCCGCCCCATAAACGGCGTGCTGCAGCGCCTTCACATAGCCCGAGGCGCCATTGTTGAAGACGCAAAGCACATAGTTCGCGCCGACGCGGCGCGCGGTCTCGATCTCGCCGATCGTCATGTTGAAGCCGCCGTCGCCGGTCAGCCCGACGACGCGGCGCTTCGGGCCGGCGGCCATCTGCGCGCCCATCGCGCCCGGCGCGCCGTAGCCGATGGAGGCGAAGCCGCGATCCGCGATGAAGTGGCGGCCAGGCTTCTTCGTGTCGAACAGCAATCCGCCCCAATGGCCGGCGAAGCCGCCATCGGCGACGAGGACGTCGTCATCGGCCATGGCGAGGTTCAGCTCGTTGATCAGGCGACCGACATTGATGGGGGTCTCGTTGGATTCCAGGCGATCCGCGGCGCCGACGCGCCAGGCGGCCATCCGCGGGACGACGGCGGCGGCGAATTCCGCACGGCCCTCGGGCAGAGATGCGGCGGGGAGGGCGGCCAGCAGGTCCTGCAGGGCGAGCTTCGCATCCGCGGCGAGGGCGACATCGGCGCGGGTGGTGCGGCCGATCTCCTCCGGCACGATCTCGACATGCACGACGGGCACCCCGGTGGGCATCAGGGCAAAGCGCTTGGTCGCGATCTCGCCAAGCTTGCAGCCGACAACGATGAGGAGGTCGGCCTCGGCGACGAAGTCATTGGCGATACGGGAGTAGCGGCCGAACAGTCCGAGCGAGAGCGGGTGGGTGCAGGCGATCGCGCCCTTGCCTGACATGGTGTGGGCGACCGGGATCTGCTGCGCCTCGGCAAGCGCCAGCAGCGCGTCGTAGGCCGCGCTGAGATGGATGCCGCCGCCGACCAGTAGCAGGGGCCGCTTCGCCCTGGCCAGCAGCGCGGCCGCGCGGTCGAGTTCCAATGGGTCGGGGCGGGTGCGGCGCGCCTGGGCCATCAGCGTGCCCGGATCGGCCCAGATCTCGTCGGCGGCGAAGCTGTGCTCGCCATGGCAGACATCCTCCGGCACATCCAGCACGACCGGGCCGGGGCGGCCGGAAGTCGCGATCGCGAAGGCACGGCGGACGAATTCGGGGATGCGCTTCGTGCTCTCGACGCGAAGCAGTTCCTTGCAGGCGGGGCGGAGGATCTCCACCTGTCGCGCTTCCTGCGTCATGTTCTTCCACGCGTGGTCGCGGTTCGCATCGCCGGCGATCGCGACCAGTGGGATGCCGGCGTTGAGCGATTCCACCAGGCCCGTGACGAGGTTCGTCGCCCCCGGTCCGAGCGTCGCATCCACGACGCCCGGGCGGTTGGTCACGCGCGCCCAGGCGTCCGCGGCGAAGGTGCCGCAGCGTTCATCATTGATCAGGTAATGCTTCAGGCCGAGGGCGCGCACCGCTTCGTAGAAGGGCAGGAGCTGGAAGCCGCCCATGCCGAACATCGGGCCGACATGATGGGCCTGCAGCATGCGAGCGAGCGCCTCGCCGCCGGTGATGGTCAGGGTCGCGTTGGATTGGTTCACGTCGTACTGGCCTCGGCAAGCAGGGTTACGGCGTCGCGCACCGTGCCGCCCGGCCGCAGGCCCAGGGCGGCGGCGCGCGCATTGACCGCGGAGACGATGCCGGTCGCGACGGCGGAACGTCCGTCGCCGATCCGCGCCGTCCAGGCGGAGTAGGTCGCGGCAGCGATGCCGCGCGCATCGAGGGCGGGCAGCCGAGTGAAGCCGGCGCCGTCGATGCCGCCATCGGCGTCATTATACAGCGCGGCGAAGACGGCGGCGCGCGCGGCGGTCTCCGGCCGGCGGCCGAGCAGCCCACCATGGCTGCCGGTGACGACAACCGTGCCGTCATCGTCAGGCGTCATCAGCGAGTTGGAATCCATGGCCGAGGCGCGGGCACGGCCAGGCACGACGATGGGAAAGCGGGATTCGACGCTGTCAGGCGCGTCCACTCCCGGTACGGGGGCAGCGGCGAGGCGGCGGGCGGCCTCGCGGCACCACATGCCCGGTTCGATGCCGAGCCTCGCGGCTGCGCCGTTGACGTGGCTGACCACGCCCCGGCCGAGCAGGTCGAAGCCATCCCCGATGCGGGCGGAACGATGGGAGCAGCAGGCAGCCGGGATGCCGAGCGGCTGGAGATAGTCGAGGCCGGCGATGCCTGCTGCATCGAGGCCGAGGCCGGCATCGTTCAGCAGCACGCCGGCAACGCGGGCCTTGGCTGAAAGATAGGCGGCATAGACCCCGCCATGCGAGCCGCCGATCACGACCCGGCCCTGCGCTTCCGGCCCCAGCCGGGTTACGCTGTCCACGACGATAAGCCGGTCGAGCATGACGGCGTTCCTTCTCCCTGGTTCGGGAGTAGAGCGTGGGGCATGGCGCTGGCAACAGGGGCGGTGCCCGCGATGCAATGGCTTCCCACAGGAGGACGGCCGGGTGCATCCTCCGCCCAGTGCCGACGGCTGCCGTGGAAGCATCTGCTCCTGCTTGCCGACGAGGCGAGCCCGTGCTGGCCTCCGCGCCACCAAACCCCTGAGGAGGCACTCGCCATGAGCATCTCGATCGGTCAAATCGCGCCGAATTTCGAAGCCGAAACGACGGAAGGCCGCATCCGCTTCCATGACTGGATCGGCGATGGCTGGGCCATCCTGTTCAGCCACCCGAAGGACTTCACGCCGGTCTGCACCACGGAACTTGGCACCATGGCCGGGCTGAAGCCGGAATTCGACAAGCGCAACACCAAGATCATCGGCCTGTCGGTAGACCCGGTGGACAGCCACAGCCGCTGGGCGGACGACATCCGCGAGGTGACGGGTCATGCCGTGACCTATCCGATGATCGGCGACCCGTCCCTGGAAGTGTCCAAGCTGTACGGCATGCTGCCGGCCGATGCAGGCACGACCTCCGAAGGACGTACCGCGGCGACGAACGCGACGGTGCGCGTCGTGGTGTTCATCGGGCCGGACAAGCAGGTGAAGGCGTATCTCGCCTATCCGATGACGGCGGGGCGCAACTTCGACGAGATCCTGCGCCTGCTCGACAGCCTGCAGCTGACGGCGAAGCACAAGGTGGCGACGCCTGCGAACTGGAAGCACGGCGAGGACGTGATCATCGCGGGATCCGTCAACAACGACGACGCCAAGAAGCTGTTCCCGAACGGCTGGAAGGAGCCGAAGCCCTACATCCGCATCGTGCCGCAGCCGTGATCGCGGCGGGGCATTAAGTCCTCGCAACCGACCGATCGGTCGGTGCATGTTTCCTCCCAATGACAGTTGGGAGGAAACGGCATGATCGGCTTCGCTGGCCGGCGTTCGATGCTGGCCATCTCATCCGCCGCGCTGCTGGCGCGGCCCGCGCTGGCACAGGCGCGCTATCCGGACCGGCCGATCCGGATGCTGGTGCCCTGGACGCCGGGCGGGGCCACCGACATCCAGATGCGCTCGGTCAGCGAGCAGGCATCCCGACGGCTCGGCCAGCCGGTCGTCGTCGAGAACAAGCCCGGGGCATCCGGCACGCTCGGCGCGCAGCTGATGGCGCGAGAGGCGCGGCCCGACGGCTATACGCTCGGCCAGATGCCGAACGGCGTGTTCCGCATGCCGGCCATGATGGAGCGGCCGCTATGGGACCCGATGCGGGACTTCTCTTGGATCATCCGGCTGGTCGGCTACATGGGCGGGGTGGTGGTCCGGCCGGACTCGCCCTGGCGGAACATGCAGGACGTGGTGGACTTCGCGCGCGCAAACCCGGGCGTGATCAGCTACGGCACGCCGGGGGCGAACACCACGGAAGTGCAGATGACGCGCTTCGCGCGGCTGGCTGGCGTCGAATGGGTCGCGGTGCCGTTCCGCGGCGCGGCGCCGAACCTCCAGGCGCTGCTGTCGGGCGACATCCATTTCTCTGCCGAGACCAGCGCCTGGGCTGACATGGCGCTCGAAGGCCGGGTGCGAGTGCTCGGCGTATGGATGACGGAGCGCGCGCCACGCTTCCCGGACGTGCCGACCTTCCGCGAGCAGGGTTTCGACGTGCTGGGGGAGAGCACCTACGGCATTGCCGGCCCGCGCGGCATGGAGCCGGAGGTCGTCCGCATCCTGCATGATGCCTTCAAGGAGGCGCTGTACGACCCGGCACATCTCGCGACCATCG
Organism: Neoroseomonas terrae; assembly: GCF_018129025.1. Classification (GTDB taxonomy): domain Bacteria; phylum Pseudomonadota; class Alphaproteobacteria; order Acetobacterales; family Acetobacteraceae; genus Neoroseomonas; species Neoroseomonas terrae. Next base: position 30,102 of record NZ_JAAEDI010000026.1, read on the forward strand.
CGCGGTTCGACATGCCGGTGCGCTATCTCGGCACGGAGGACTACGCGACGGCAGCGATGATGCAGAACGAGGAGGAGAAGCGCACGGTGCAGGAGCTGGGGCTGCGGGCATCGTAGAGCACAGATTAGAGCAGATGCCGATTAGGTGGAGGGTGAAGATGCTCGCAAAAACAAAGGACTGGAGCATTCGCAGTGAGCCAGGGCGAACGGAAAATGCTCTAGTCGCGGTGGAACAGCAGGGTCGTGTGAATCGGCCCGCTTGAACGATGATGCCGCGCGGCTCTCGCCATATGTAAGGCGGAGGCAACCGCCCGTCCGCCCGGCCATTGGAAGGCGATGGTTTACGGGCTGCCAGCGCCGCTGTGATCCGACCTTGTCGTGTGGATGCCTAGGAACCCTGCTGACCGGAAGGCGTTCTTCCGACGTCTGGCCAGAGGACAACAAATGAACATCCAGAAGAGCTACACGGCGTTGTTTACCGCAGATCTCCTTGCAGCAGAGGGCTGGTACACGAAGCTGCTCGGCCGCGGACCGGACTATCGGCCGATGGAGACAATGGTGCAGTGGGAACTCTCCGCCGAGGGCGGGGTGGCGCTTTCGACTGACGATCTCATCGCCGGCAGCGGAGTCATGTTCCTGATCGTTGATGATGTTGCTGCCGAACGCCGCAGGCTTCAGGGCCTGGGGATCGTGCTCGGCGATGACATCGAGGGCGATTACTCGACGCTGGCGCAGCTGCGCGATCCTGACGGCAACCTGATTACCCTGGCGACGCCACCATCGCGACCCTATCCGGCGGCGTAAGTTCCGGGAGCAGCAGAGCGTGACTAACGCAGCCCCATGGCGTGCGGCAGCCACAGCGCGATGCCGGGGAAACCGACGACCAGGGCGAGGGCGACGAACATCGCGAGGATCATCCACACCACCCAGGGGATGGTGCTTTCCATCCCCACGCCGGCGATGCGGCAGGACACCATCAGGTTCACCGCCATCGGCGGGGTGAACTGACCGATCGCGATTTTCATCGTCAGGATCACACCGAACCAGGTCAGGTCCCAGTGGAAGTTGTTGGCGATCGGGATCAGCACCGGCAGCAGGATCAGGAAGGTCGAAACACCGTCGAGGAACATCCCGATCACGATCAGCACCAGCATCAGCAGGGCGATGGTGCCGTACTCGCCGAGGTTGAGACCGACGATCCAGGTGGCGATGGGCTGCACGATGCCGAGCGTCGCGGTGGACCAGGCGAAGACCGAGGCGAGGGCCACGACGATGAGGATGACGGCGGAAAGCTCGCCCGCCTCCACCAGCATCTCGTAAAGGTCGCGCAGTGTCAGGCTGCGGTAGATGACGAAGCCGACGAAAAGACCGTAGGCGACGGCAAGCACGGCGGCCTCGGTCGGCGTGACGAGGCCGGTACGCATGGCACCGAGGATGACGACGGGCGCCATCAGGCCCCAGATCGCTTCCTTGAAGGTCTGCCAGACGCGGAGGCGCTCCTCGGCGCGGGCCTTGCCGCCGAAATCCTTGGTGATCGAGATGATGACGATGGGCACGATGATGGCGATGCCCGCCAGGATGCCGGGGAACATGCCGGCCATGAAGATCGCCGGCACCGAGACGCCTGGGACCAGCACCGCATAGATGATGAAGGCGATGGAGGGCGGGATCAGGATGTCCGTCGCTGCCGCCGCGCCAACTGTCGCGGCAATGAAGGGGCGGGGGTAGCCATCCTTCACCATGGAGCGCGTGACCACCTGCCCGACGGCAGCCGAGGTCGCGGGGCCGGAGCCGGAGATGCCGCCGATCACCATCGCGACCAGCACGGCGACCGAGGCGAGCGCACCACGCCCCGCGCCGACCACGGCGGTCGCGAAGCGCACCAGCCGCAGCGCGACGCCGGTGCGGTCGAAGACGCTGCCGACGAGGACGAACATCGGGATCGCCATCAGCGGGTATTTCGCGATGCCAGCGTAGACGTTGGTCGGCATGGCGAACATCGACTGGTCGGCAAGGGCGATGGCCGTCGCGCCCGCGAGGCCGAGCGCCACCGCGATCGGCACGCCGGCGAGCAGCAGGATGGTGAACAGGCCGAAGAGGACGACGCCGATCATGCGCGCTCAGCCGTCCTGTCCGCGCATCAGCCGGATGAAGCGGCCGGCCGCCCGCAGCACGACGACCAGGGAGAGCAGCGGCAACCACCCGGTATAGATCCAGTTCGGATGGCCGAGGCCGGGGGACAGCACCTCGAAATCGTACTCGTCATAGGCAAGGCGGGCGCCGTACCAGACGAGGATACCGAAGCAGGCCATGGTCAGCAGCATGGCGGCCATCTCCGCGCCCCGGCGGACGGGCGGGGAGCGGTTGTCGACCAGCACGCCGATGCGGATGTGCCGGCCGGACGCCGTGGCGAGGGCGGTGCCGAGCAACGCCACGATCACCATCAGGGCGACCGAATACTCCTCGGTGAAGGCGAGGGAGACGTTGGTCAGGTAGCGCGTCACGACGTTCGCCGAGGTGATGACCACCATCGCGCCCATGGCGAGCGCGATCAGCACTTCCTCGACGCGCAGCGGGATGCGCGTCGGCGGGTTGACGCGGGAGACGGTGGGGTCGGGTTCGGCCGCCACCTCAGGCGGTCGCGGCACGGATGGCGGCTTCGGCCTTGCGAACGAGGTCGGCGCCGACCGTCTGCGCCCATTTGTCGTAGACGGGGCGGGTGACGCGGGCGAATTCGGCCTTCTGCGGCACCGTCAGCGCCGTGACCTCGACGCCACGGGTGCGGAGGTCCTGGATCGCGGCATCGTCGCCGCCATCGAGGCCGAGGCCGCGGCGGGTTAGGGCGATCTGCTGGCGGCCGGCTTCCTCGGCGCAGTCGCGCACCAGCTGCTTGTCGGCGTCGTTGAAGCTGTTCCAGACGTTGCGCGACAGGCCGAAGATCAGCGGGTCGTTCACGTAGTTCCAGATGGTCAGGTGCTTCTGCGCCAGCGTGTCCATGCGGAAGGCGAGGAACAGGTTGATCGGGTTCTCCTGCCCGTCCACCGCGCCGGTCGACAGCGCGGGCTGGAGGTCCGCGAAGGACATCTGGACAGGGTTCGCGCCCATGGCCTGGAAGATCTCGGTGAAGATGGCGCCGGCGGCGAAGCGGATCTTGAGGCCGCGCATGTCGGCCGGGGTGCGGATGGCGTGCTTGGAGTTGGAGATTTCGCGGAAGCCGTTCTCGCCCCAGGCGAGGGGGACGACCTCCCGCCGCTCCATAACGGCGAAGATGTCGCGGCCGACCTCCCCGCGGATCAGGGCGTCGAAGGCCTTGTGGTCGGGCATGAGGAACGGGAGCTGGAAGAGCCCGACTTCGCGCACCTGCGGTGCGATGTTGATGGTGGAGAACACGGCGAAGTCGATGACGCCCTGGCGCATCGCGACGAGTTCTCGCGTCTGGTCGCCGCCGACCAGTTGGCTGCCGGGATAAACCTTCACGTTGATGCGGCCGCCGGAGCGTTGGGTGACGAGGTCGGCCCAGATGAAGGCGCCCTCGGCGAAGGGGATCGGGCGGTTGCCGACGACGGTCATCTTGTATTCGGGGCGGTACTGCTGCGCGCCGGCGATCCGCGGCAGGGCAAGGCCGGCGCCGGCGGCGCCGAGCAGCAGCGTGCGGCGCGAGGCGGGGGTCGTCATCTGGCGTTGTCTCCCAAGGGCTGCCCGGGTTGGCCGGCGCTTGGGCGTGAGACTGGACCGGCCAGGCTAGTGACGGCAAGCCGCTTGCCCGGGCGGCGCGGGCGGGCAAGCCTGGGGCCGGGAGGGGGACGACGCATGATCCCGACATCGAATCTCGCGAACCTGCTGCTGCAAACGGCGCGGCGCTTGCCGGACGCGCCGGGTCTGGTCTGGCGCGACCGCATCTGGAACTGGGCGGAGCTTGCAGCCCGCGCCTCGGCCGCGGCCTCGGCACTGCGCGCGCAGGGGGTCCGCAGGGGGGACCGGGTGCTCGTGCATGCCCGCAACAGCAATGCGCTATTCGAATCCTGTTGGGCCTGCTGGCTGATCGGCGCGGTCTGGGTGCCGACGAATTTCCGCCTGAGCCCGCCGGAAGTGGCCTTCCTCGCCGCCAATGCGGAGTGCCGCGCGCATGTGTTCGACTTGGCCTTTCCGGAGCATCGCGCCGCGGCGGCAGCGGAGAATGCGGCCTGCGTGCTGGAGGTCGCGATCGGAGATCATGGCGGCCTTTCCTGGGATGGTTTGGTCGAGGCCGGTCGTGGGGCTCCTGCGACGGAGGCCGAGGCCGTCGATCGCGATCATCCGGCTTGGCTGTTCTACACCTCGGGCACCACCGGGCGGCCGAAGGGCGGGACACTGACGCATGGTCAGATGGTCTTTGTGGTGGTGAACCACATCGCGGATCTGATGCCGGGGCTGTCGGCGAAGGATGCCTCGCTGGTGGTGGCGCCTCTCTCGCACGGGGCCGGCATCCATGCGCTCGCGCAGGTGGCGCGGGGTGCAGTGTCGGTGCTGATGCCCGGCGAGCGGCTGGACGTGGCGGAAGCGTGGCGGCTGGTGGCGCACCATCGCGTGACCAACATGTTCACCGTGCCGACCATCCTGAATGCGCTGTGCAATGATGCGAGCGTCGATGCGGTGGACCACGCATCGCTGCGTCACGTCATCTATGCCGGCGCGCCGATGTACCGGGAGGACCAGAAGAACGCGCTGCGGAAGCTTGGCCCCTGCCTCGTGCAGTATTTCGGCCTCGGCGAGGTGACGGGCAACATCACCGTGCTGCCGCCGGAGTGGCATAGCCTGGCCGATGATCCGGCCATGCCGATCGGCTCCTGTGGCTATCCACGGACGGGGATGGATGTGGGGATCCTCGATGCGGACCATCGACGGTTGGGCGCTGGTGAGACCGGCGAGATCTGCGTGCGCGGGCCGGCGGTGATGGCGGGGTATTTCGGGAATGCGGCGGCGGATGAGAAGGCGTTCGCCGGCGGATGGTTCCATACCGGCGACCTCGGATATCTCGATGCGCGTGGCTTCCTCTATATCACCGGCCGGCAGTCGGACATGTACATCTCGGGCGGGTCGAACGTGTATCCGCGGGAGGTGGAGGAGGCGCTGCTGACGCATCCGGCCGTCGCAGAGGCCTGCGTTGTCGGCGTGCCGCATGAGAAGTGGGGGGAGGCCGGAGTGGCGGTGCTGGTGCCGCGGGACGGCGCGGCGATCGACGCGGATGCGGTGATGGCGCATCTCGATGGCCGGCTGGGCCGGTATAAATGGCCCTCGCGCATCGTGGTGTGGGATGCGCTGCCGCGATCCGGATACGGCAAGGTGCCGAAGAACGAGGTGAAGCGGCTCCTGGCCGGCCGCGACGCCGGGCGCCAATAGACAGAAAACGGAGGGGGATTCGGGGAAGGTCTTCCTCCCCCGACCTTTTTCTTCAGCCGCGCCCTTCGAACGGCATCTTCGTCGCCTTGATGGTGAGCGTGAAGATGTTCGATTCCAGCGGCAGGTTCGCCATGTGCAGGATGGCCTGGCCGACATGGTTGACATCCATCGTCGGCTCAACCGCCGTGGTCCCGTCCGCCTGCTTCACGCCTTTCGACATGCGGGCCGTCATTGGCGTAGCGGCGTTGCCGATGTCGATCTGGCCGGCGCAGATGTCGTACTTCCGGCCATCGAGCATCAGCGACTTGGTCAAACCGGTGATGGAGTGCTTGGTCGCCGTGTAGGGGGCGCTGTCCGGCCGCGGCGTGTGGGCGCTGATCGAGCCGTTGTTGATGATGCGCCCGCCCTGGGGCGACTGGTCCTTCATGATGCGGAAGGCGGCCTGGGCGCAGAGGAAGCAGCCGGTGAGGTTCACCGCGACGACGCGGGTCCAGTCGGCGTAGGTCAGATCCTCGAAGGGCATGCCGGGAACGTTCTGGCCGGCGTTGTTGAACAGCAGGTCGAGCCGGCCGTAGTTCGACTTCACCGTGGCGAACAGGGCGTCGACCGAGGCGGGGTCCGCGACGTCGGTGGGAACGGCAAGGGCGCGGGCGGCGGCGTCGCCGGCCATGGCGATGCTTTCCTCGAGCGGTTCCTTGCGGCGGCCGGTCAGCACGACCGTCCAGCCGCCGCCGAGCAGGGCGAGGGCAGCAGCGCGCCCGACGCCGGTGCCGGCGCCGGTGACGACGGCGATCTTGGGTTGGCTCATGGACAATTCCTCATGGCTTGCGATGGCGGCAATGTGCGGGGCAGCGGCGCGTCAGTAAACCGCGCGACCGCCGGAGACGTCGAAGACCGCGCCGGTCGAGAAGGAGCAATCCTCGGAGGCGAGCCAGCAGGCGAGGGCGGCGATCTCCTCGACCTCGACGAAGCGGTCCATCGGGATTTTGGAGCGCATCCAGGCGATCTGCTGCTCGGTCATCTGCTTGAAGATGTCGGTCGCGGCGGCGGCGGGGGTGATGCAGTTGGCGAGTACGCCGGTCTTGGCGAGTTCCTTGCCGAGCGACTTGGTGAAGCCGATCAGCCCGGCCTTGGAGGCGCTGTAGTGGGAGGCGTTCGGGTTGCCTTCCTTGCCGGCGATGGAGGCGATGTTGACGATGCGGCCGTATTCGGCGGCGATCATGGTGGGCACGATGGCGCGCGCGACGAGATAGGGCGCGACCAGGTTCACCTCGATCACGCGGCGCCATTCGGCGGGCGGCAATTCCCAGGATGGTGCGTTGCCGCCGGTGATGCCGGCGTTGTTCACCAGGATATCGACGCGGCCATGGGCGGCGAGCGTCGCGTCCCGTGCGGCGGCGATGGCGGCCTCGTCAGTGAGGTCGAGCGCATGGGCGGTGGCGTTGCCGAGGGCCGCGGCGGCGGCAGTGCCGATCGCGGCGTCCATGTCCCAGATCGCGACGCGGGCGCCGGATTCCACCGCGCGGCGGGCGATGGCGAGGCCGATGCCGCGCGCGCCGCCGGTCACGATCGCGACGCGGCCGGCCAGGTCCAGTCGGTTCATGGTGCTTCCCCCGATGATCGGCGCAGTGTCTGACAGGGCCGGCGAGACGGGAAGGGGGGTAACCATGTGGTTCCCAGCGGTGCGGTTCCACCTCTATAGTCGAACCACAGCCGGTACGAAGCCGGCGGCAAACATAGGGAGTGACCGTTCATGAACCGTAGGCAGTTGTTGGTCGGCGCACCTGCGCTTGCGCTTCCCTGGGTGGCCCACGCGCAGCAGGCGATCACCCTGAACGGCGCGGTGCAGTTCAACGACGACCACGTCTTCACCCGCGCCCTGGTGCGGTTCGAGGAGCTGGTGAAGCAGTACTACACCGCCCAGCCGATCAACTTCATCCTCCACAAGAATTCCAGCCTGGGGCTGGAGAAGCAGTATTTCGAGTACATGTCGGCCGGGCGCGGCGCGGTGGATTACGGCATCGTCTCCCCGGCGCATATGTCCACCTTCAGCCGGGCCGCGCCCTTCGTGGATGCGCCCTTCCTGTTCCGCGACCTCGCGCAATGGAACAAGGTGCTGGACCAGGACCTGTTCGCGCCCGTCGCGACGGAGATCGAGCGGCGGTCGCGCGTCGGGCTGATCGGCTATGCCGGCGGCGGCGTGCGCAACATCTTCGCCAACAAGCGCATTACCGACATGGCCGGGCTGCGCGGGTTGAAGGTGCGCGTGCAGGGCGCGCCGATCTGGTCGCGCACCTTCCAGGCGGCCGGGATGTCGCCCTCGGTCATCGCCTATAACGAGATCTACAACGGCATCCAGAACAACGTCATCGAGGCCGGCGAGAACGAGGCGGCGGGCGTCGAGGCGATGCGCTTCTACGAGGTCGCGCCGAACCTGATCCTGACGCAGCACGCCATCACCATCCGGCCGATCTGCTTCGCCAGCCAGACCCTGGCGCGGCTGCCGGCGCCGCTGCAGGAAGCGATCCGCCGCGCGGGCAAGGAAGCCGGTACCTTCGGCCGCCACGCCGAGAGCACCGAGGACGGGCAGAAGATCACCGAGCTCGAACAGGCAGGCCGGCTGCGCCGCGTCGAGTTCACCGACCGTGACGCGCTGAAGCGCGCGGTCGATCCGGTGATGGTCGCCTATGCCCGCGAAGTGGATGCGGAAGCGATCTACGCCCGCATCAACGCCGTCACCTCGTGATCCTTCTGGCCTGCCGGCGGCGCGGATGCCGTCGGCAGGCCCGCATTCCCGACATTCCCGGAGCCTACCCATGCCCCAGCCCGGCCTGCGCGGCCTGGTGCGGCGGGCAGCCGAGCTCTACGGCCGGCTGCTCTCGGCACTGCTTGCGATCTCCGTCCTCATCCTCGTCGTCCCCGTCACCCTGCAGGTCGTCTCGCGCCAGACGCATCTGCTGCCGCACTACATCTGGACGGAGGAAATGGCCCGCTTCCTCCTCGTCTGGACCGTGATGATCGGCGCCATCGTCGGGCAGAAGGAGGGCATCCATTTCATCGTGGACCTCTGGCCGGAACTGAGGGGCCGCATGCGCGCCTTCATGGACATCGTGTCCGGTGTCTTCGTCCTGCTGTTCGGCGCCGTGTTCCTGTGGTTCGGTATCGAGTTCGTGGACTTCGCCTGGTTCCGCATCAGCGAGCTCGCGGAATTGCCGCTTTGGCTGATCCACCTGCCCTGGCCGATCCTCGGCTTCTCCTGGCTGCTGTTCGGCGGCGAGAAGTTCGCCGACGACGTCACCACGCTCATCCATGGGGAGCAGGCCTGATGGGCGGCAATGTGCTGGTCGCCTCCCAGGCGGCCTGGATCCTGTTCGGCGTGTTCTTCACGCTGCTGGCACTGCGGGTGCCGGTGGCGGTGGCGCTCGGCCTCGCCTGCCTGCCGATCCTCGTGATCGAGGACCGGCTGGGCCCGATGGTGCTGATGCAGGAGACGTTCAACGCCTACAACTCCTTCATCCTGCTCGCCGTGCCGTTCTTCCTGCTGACGGCAAACCTGATGAATGTGGGCGGCATCACGGATCGGCTGATGCGGCTGTCGCGGGCGATGGTGGGGCATCTGCCCGGCAGCCTCGCGCAGATCAACGTGGTGCTGTCGATCTTCTTCGCGGGCATCTCCGGATCATCCACCGCGGATGCCGCGTCGCAGTCGAAGATCTTCATCGATGCTCAGCGGAAGGAGGGATACGACGACGGCTTCTCCGTCGCGATCACCGCGGTATCGGCGGTGCTTGCGGTCATCATCCCGCCGTCGATCCTGATGATCGTCTGGGGCGGTGTGCTGACGGTCTCGATCGGCGCGCTGTTCCTCGCCGGCATCATTCCCGGGTTGCTGATCGGGTTGGTGCAGATGGCAACCGTGCACGCCTACGCGAAGGCGCGGGGCTACCCGACCTACGAACGCGCGACATTCCGCGAGTTCCTCTGTTCGCTGGCAGTCTCCATTCCGGCGCTGTTGACGCCCGCGATCATCATCGGCGGCAAGGTGTTCGGCTGGTTCACCGCGACGGAAAGCGCCTGCATCGCGGTGCTCTACGCCGGCGCGCTGTCGCTGTTCTATTACCGGGAAATGGGGCTGAAGCAGCTGTGGGAGGCGCTGGGCGAGACCGGTCGCCTCGCCGCGGTGGCGCTGTTCTGCGTCGGCACCGCATCCGCCTTCGGCTGGCTGCTCGCCTATTATGAAATCCCGAAGGCGATTCTCGCCGGCGTCTCCGCCTGGGGCATGGGGCCGATCGCGACGGGGTTCTTCATCGCGGCGGTCTTCCTGGTGGTCGGCTGCTTTCTCGACGCGATCCCGGCCATCATCATCGTCGGCGCCATCCTGCAGCCGCTGGCCGCGGGGGCGGGGCTCGATCCGGTTCACTTCGCCATGATCGGCATCGTCAGCCTGGCCTTCGGCTTGGTGACCCCGCCCTATGGCCTGTGCCTGATGATCGCGTGCCATGTCGCCGGCATGCGCATGCGGGATGCGTTGAAGGACACGATGATCATGCTGCTGCCCATGTTGGGGGTGCTGGTGCTCGTCATCCTCTGGCCCAGTGTGGTCCTGTTCCTGCCCCGGCTGGTCTCGCCGGACTTCCTCGACTGAAGCGGGCGTGCGGCTGGCTTCGCTTGACCTCGGCAGGCCGCCGCCTCAGCCTTGCGGTCCATTTCGGCAACAGGGGCTGCTCCGGCGGGGCGGCCCCTGCCCGAACCATTCCGACTACCGACGGACTGCCCCCCTATGCCCGACCAGCGCCCGCCGCGGATCTTCATCGACGGGTATAATCTGTCGCTCACGCAGGGGACCGGGGTCGCGACCTATGCCCGCAACCTGTCGTTCTGTCTCCGCGATCTGGGCGCCGAGGTGGGCGTGCTCTATGGCACCCGCTCCTCAACCGTCTCCATGAACCCGCTGATGCGGGAGATCTCCTTCTTCGATCCGCCCGTCGGCCGGCCCTCACGCGTGGTCGAGGTGGCGCGCGCTGTCCGCCGTGCGGCGACGACGCCGCTCGGTGAGATCGCGACCCAGGTGCCGATCACCGGCCGTGTCGTGCGGGAGAGCTTCCGCTCTCGCCTGCCGCATTTCGATCATGTCTGGAACGTGCAGGACCTGTTCGATCTCCAGCGCTTGCACTCCAAGCTCTATTTCTGGCGCATGGCCGTGCATTTCCGGGAACCGCCCGCACTGATGCACTGGACCTACCCGCTGGCGCTGCAGGTGCGCGGTGCGAAGAACATCTACACCATGCACGACCTAGTGCCGCTGCGACTGCCCTACACCACGCTCGACAACAAGCGGAACTACTTCCGGCTCGTGCGCCGGCTCGCGCGGCGCAGCAGCCACATCGTTACGGTCAGCGAGGCGTCCAAGCGCGATATCGTCAACCTGCTCGGCATTCCGGAAGAAAAGGTTACCAACACCTACCAGTCGGTGGATATCCCGGCGCGCTACGCGCAGAAGCCTCTCGCCGACGTGAAGGCGGAGATCGAGGGCACCTTCGGCCTCGGCCATCAACGCTACTTCCTGTTCTTCGGTGCCATCGAGCCGAAGAAGAATGTCGGACGGATGATCGAGGCCTACCTCGCCTCCGGCGTCACCGACCCGCTCGTCATCGTCGGCAAGAAGGCGTGGAAGTCGGAGGACGAGCTGCGCTTGTTGTTCGAGAACGATCATCTCCGTTACCTGCTGACGCGGGACGGCCTGACGCAGACGCATCATCGGGTGAAGCTTGTTGACTACGCGCCGTTTCCCCTCCTGGTCAGCCTGATCCGCGGGGCGAAGGCGGTGCTGTTCCCGTCGCTTTACGAAGGCTTCGGCCTGCCGGCGTTGGAGGCCATGCTGCTCGGCACGCCGGTTATGACGTCGAACACCTCCTCCATGCCCGAGGTGGTGGGCGATGCGGCGCTGAAGATCGATCCCTACGACATTCGGGCGATGGTGGATGCGATCCGCACGCTCGATTCGGACGCTGCATTGCGCGGACGACTGTCGGATGCCGGGCCGCGTCAGGCATCGCTCTTCTCACCGGAACGCTACCGGTTCCGGCTGCGCGAAGCCTACGCGCGGGTCGGGGTCGCTGTGGGCGAGTGAGGCCGGCTGTGGCATATCGTCCACTGATTTGACCGAGTGGGGATTGCGATGGACCAGCCGGGCGGCGACGGCAGCACGACACCGGGCGAGGCGCTGCGCCAGGCCGACTCCCTGCGTGACGAGCGCATGTGGGACGCTGCCGTACTGGCCTATCGCGGCTACCTCGAACGCCGCCCGGAGGATTGGCGCGCGCGCGTCCAGCTCGGCCACTGCCTGAAGGAAAGCGGGGACCTCGCCGCCGCGCTGGCCGCCTATCGCGAAGCCGCAACGGCCGCGCCGAACAGCGCGGATGCGCATCTGCATGTCGGCCACGCGCTGACGATGCTGGGCGAGGGGGAGGGTGCCTGGCGCGCCTATGCCCGCGCGCTCGAGCTCGAACCGGACAACGCCGACGCCGCGCGCGGCGCGAGGTCGCTCTCCTCGCTCGCATCCGCCGTCGCGGTGCGTGCGCGGGCACCGGGGCAGGCGCAGCAGATCGTCTTCGACAGTTCCGATCTCGTCGCCTACGTCATGCACAACCGGACGCCGACGGGCATCCAGCGCGTGCAATTGAACGTCACGGCGCGTGCGCTGCTCGATCCGATCGAGGGTGCGGCGACGTCGGCCGTCGCCTTCGATGAGGTGTCGGGATTCTGGCGGGAGATCGGGCGCGACCTGTTCCTGCGGCTGTGGCGGCTGTCACGCACCGGCGGCGAGGTCGACGCCCCGGCCTGGATCGAGGTGGTGAGCGAACTGCGCGCTACGCTGCGCGACGGGCCCGACTTTGCCTTCGCGCCGGGGGCGAGCCTCGTCAATCTGGGCACCTCGTGGTGGATCAGGGACTACTTCCTCCGGGTGCGCCACATCATGCGGCGTTACGGCGTGCGCTACGTGCCATTGGTCTACGACTGCATCCCGCTGATGACGCCGGAGCATTGCCAGCCCCTGCTGGTGGAGGAATTCGCCCAGTGGTTCTCCTCCATGGCGGCGCAGGCGGATTCGGCACTCGCCATCTCCGAATGGTCGGCCGCCGATGCGCGGCGGATCGCGGCAGAGGTGCTGCCCGAACGCACGCTACCCGTCACCGTCGTCCGGCTTGATGCCGATCTGCGGCGGGAACTCGGCGCGGCAGCCTCGGAAGGCTGGCCGCCGCGACCTGACCTGCCAGAGCCGAACGAGTCCTTCGTGCTCTGCGTCGGCACGATCGAAAGCCGCAAGAACCACCTGATGCTGTTCCACGCCTGGCTGGCGCTGATCCGCCGCCACGGGGCGGCGCGCGTGCCGCGGCTGGTCTGCATCGGCAAGCCGGGATGGCTCGCGGACGGCGCAATGACACTGTGGCGCAATTCCGAGGCGCTGCGGGAGCGTGTTTCGATCGCGCATGGGGTGCCGGATGTGGCGCTCGCGGCGCTCTACAGCCGCGCCATGTTCACGGTGACGAACAGCTTCTACGAAGGCTGGGGCCTGCCGGTAACGGAGAGCCTGTCCTTCGGGCGCGTGCCGCTGGTCGCGCGCAACACCTCCCTGACCGAGGCGGGTGGCGAGGTGGCGGTTTACTTCGAGCCGGAGAACCTGCCTGACCTGGTGGCGAAGCTCGAAGGGCTGATCTTCAACGCGGACGAACGGGAACGCCGCGAAGCGGCGATCCGAGACACAGTGACCCTTCGCAGCTGGGGCGACATCGCCGACCAGGTGATGCGGGAAGTCGCTGCCCGCGCCGCCGAGGCGCGCGACGCACCGCGCGCGGCGGTACTGGTGGAACCCGCGGTCGTCTATCCTCTGCGACTGACCGGCGGAAGCGATGCCGCGCGCAGCAAGGCGATGGCGGACCTGCTGCGTGACGGGCTGGCCTGGTATCCGCTCGAAGCCTGGGGGTGCTGGACGCGGGCGGGCCTCGCCAAGCTGCGGCTACCCGTCGATCCAGCGGCGACGGAGGGCAGGTTGCGGCTTTATCTCGGCTGCGTGGCAACGGCGGGGGCGAAGGGCATTCGGCTGCGCGCCTTCGGCATCGATTCGGCACCCGGTCCGTTCCTGCAGATTGGCGCGGGGGCAGAGGCCGGTGGGGCCTTTGCCTGCGTGCTCGAATGCGATGCCGTGGGCGGTGAGGTCATCGTCGAGATCGACAGCGGCGCCGGCGTCCTGATCGACGTGACCGAGAACGACGTGGGCCGCGCCATCGGCCTCGGTGTCACGTCGGTGATGCTGTGCCGGGCTGATGACCTGCTGGCGCGCCTCGAGTTCCTCGAACGCCAGGCCTATCGGGTGCTGGGAGCGGCGTAGCGGGTTTGACCGAAGCCGCCGCCTGACCGATCCTGTGGCGACGGAGGAGACCGTAGCATGGCCAATTATCCTTTCACCGCCGCCGACCTTGAGACGCTGCGCCAGTGGGACACGCCCACCATCTGCAACGCGCTCGAGATCGTCGCGCCGCATCGCCGCGGGTACGGCTTCACCGTGCGCCCGATGACCGCGGTCGATCCAAAGCTGCCGCCGATCTGCGGCCTGGCGCGTACCGGCACCCAGCGCGCGGCCTTCCCGTCCGGCCGCAGCAAGGAAGCCGACAAGGCAATGCGGGTGGGCTGGTACGAGTACGTCGCCGACGCTTCGCTGCCGACCATCGTCTGCCTGCAGGACCTCGATGACACGCCCGGCGTCGGCGCCTTCTGGGGTGAGGTGAATTCGGCCGTGCACCAGGGGCTCGGCGCGCAGGGCGTGGTCACGAACGGCTCGGTGCGCGACCTCGACATGTTTGCGCCCGGCTTCCAGGGCATCGCCGGGGTGGTGAACCCGTCCCACGCCTATGTGCACATCGTGGCGCTGAACCTCGACGTGACGATCCATGGCATGCAGGTGCGGCATGACGACGTCATCCATGCCGACCGTCACGGCGCCGTCGTCATCCCGCATGACGTGGTCACCAAGATCCCTGCCGCGATCGACCTCGGCGCGCGGAAGGAGAAGGTGATCCTCGACATGGTGAAGTCGCAGGGCTTCAACATCGGCAAGCTCAAGGAAGCGCTGGTGAAGGCCGAGGATATCCACTGAGGGGCATGCGCGCGCCGCTCTGTTCCGTGCTGCCCGGGTGGGTCGATCACTACGGGCACATGAACCTAGCCTACTACCTGGTGGCCTTCGACATCGCGACGGATGCGCTGTGGCCGTCGCTGGGGCTCGGGCCTGATGCACGCGCGCGCGGGCTCGGCACCTTCGCGGCCGAATCCTGGCAGGCCTATACGCGCGAGGTGACGGAAGGCGCGCCGCTCGCTTTCGACAGCGAAGTGCTGGACTACGATGCCAAGCGCCTGCTCTGCCGCCACACCATGTTCCACGCTGCCGAGGGCTGGCAGGCCGCAGAGAATGAGGTGCTGTACCTCTGCATCGACCTCGGCGTCCGGCGGGTCGGACAGTGGCCGGACAGCGTCCTCGCGCGCTTCGCTGCCCATGCCTCGGGCGGGGCGGCGAAGCGGCTTGCCCTGAAGCGGGCATCGCCAGGGTAAGGACGCAGCGGGGAGCCTTGGCGGCTTAGTATATGAAGTATATACGAGGCATATATTTCATATGCAGGGCACTTCCATGGGCATCGTGAACATCGACGACGATCTGCACGACCAATTGCGCCGGGCGAGCAAGGTGGCCTACCGCTCGATCAACGCGCAGGCCGCCTTCTGGATCAAGGTCGGCATGCTGTGCGAGCGCAACCCCACGCTCAGCTTCACCGAGATCATGGAGCGCGAGCTGAGCGCGGCAGGCGTCCCGGCCCAGGCACCGGCAGCGGCCGAATGACGAAGCAGCCGCGGGAGGTGGCGCTGCTGGCGGAATCTGGCCGGCTGCTCGCCTCCGTGTTCGACATGCTGGACCGCACGCCGCTCGCGGGCCTGACGACGCTGCAGGTCGACGAGATGGTGGAGCGGTTCATCGTCGACGAACTCCGGGCACGGCCCGCGAGCAAGGGCCAGTACGGCTATGGCTTCGTGCTGAACGCGTCGGTGAACGACGTCGTTTGCCATGGCGTGCCCTCCGCATCGCAGGTGCTGCGCGACGGCGACATCGTGAACTTCGACATCACGCTGGAGAAGAACGGCTACATCGCGGATTCCAGCAAGACCTATCTGGTCGGCGCGGTGGACGTGGCCGCGCGGCGGCTGGTCCAGGCGACCTACGACGCGATGTGGATGGGCATCCGCGCGGTGCGTCCGGGCGCCCGTCTTGGCGACATCGGCTGGGCGGTGGAGCGCCATGCGCGGCGCCAGGGCTATTCCGTCGTGCGCGAATATTGCGGCCACGGCATCGGGCGCGAGATGCACGAGGCGCCGCAGATCCTCCATTTCGGAAGGCCCGGCACCGGCATGGCGCTGCGCGAGGGAATGGTCCTCACCATTGAGCCGATGCTGAACCGGGGGCGGCGCAACGTCAGGACGGAGGCGGATGGCTGGACGGTCGTCACCAGTGATGGCTCCCTTTCCGCGCAGTTCGAGCACACGGTCGCCGTGACGGCCTCCGGCGTGTCGGTTCTGACGTTGCGGTCTCGTGAGCAGAACCGCGCAGCCTAGACTCGTTTCCGATCGCCCCGGCACGGAAGCGGCGCCGGGCTTGCGACTTTAGCGAGCGTCGTGGTCCGAGCAGGTGATTCAACCTGATCGGCATCTGCCTCAGTTCAGGCGATCGCGGATGCGGGCGATGCCGGCCTCGGCACATTGGTCGTCGAGGTTCCCGCCTGGCGAGCCGTCGACGCCGATGGCGCCGACGACCTCGTCACCGATGCGGATGGGCATGCCGCCGCCGATGATCAGCAGCCCGTCGATGTCCATCAGCCGGGAAGCGCCGGGATTCGTGCGGACGCCCTCCAGGAGTTGGCTCGTATTGGCGCGCATGGTCGCGGCCGTGTAGGCCTTGGCGCGCGCCGAGGCGACGCTGTGCGGACCGGCGCCGTCGGAGCGCAGCAGCGCCTTCAGCACGCCGGCGCGATCCACGACGGCGGCGGTGACGCGATGGCCCCGCGCGGCACAGGCCTCGACCGCCGCGGCAACGGCTTCTGCGGCGAGGCCGACCCCCACGCTGCGTTCCGTGACCAGGCCTTGGGCCAGGCCCGGCAGGGGCGCTGACATGAGGGCGGTGAGCAGGAACAGGCGGCGCATGCGGCACCCTTTCGGCGCGAATCGGTGGGCGGATGCTGGCATGCGCCGGGCAGGGCGGAAAAGGGTGTCAGCCGCCGTGGCGCAGCGCGCCGCCGACGACCGTCGCGACGACGCGCGTGTCGCGGATCGCTGCCGGATCGCAGGCGAGGATGTCGGTATCCAACACCGCGAGATCCGCGAGCTTGCCGGGTTCCAGGCTGCCCTTCTCCCCTTCCTCCCGCTGCGCCCAGGCGCCGAGGGTGGTGTAGGCGGCGAGCGCCTGCATCGGCGTGATCGCTTCCGAAGCGTCGAGGTCCGCGCCGGTCTGGCTCCGCCGCGTGACCATCGCGCCGAGCGCGGTGAAGGGGTTCACGCGGCAAACGGCGAAGTCGGAGTGGCCGGGGGCCGGGATGCCCGCGGCGATCAGGCTGCGATGCGGCCACATGTGGCGCAGCGCGGCCTGGCCGCGATTGGCGACATAGGCCTCGCCGAGCTCGTCCATGAAGCCGGTCGCCGAGGAATCGACGAAGCCGCCGCGTTTCAGGCGATCGAGGATGGGTGGCGTGACGTAGCAGCAGTGCTCGACCCGCATGCGATGGTCGGCGACGGGATGGGCGGCGAGGGCGGCTTCCATCACGTCGAGCGCGAAGTCGATGCCGCGGTCGCCGACGCCCTCGATCATCACCTGGAGCCCGGCCTTGTGCGCGGCCGTGGCGCGCTGCGTGAGGTCCTCGCGGTCATACAGCAGCATGCCGGTGTTGGGCACGGGCTCGCCGGGGATGGCGGCGCCGACATACGGGTCCCAATAGGCGGCGGTGCGGCCGGAGGTGGAGCAATCCGGGCACCATTCGACGCCGATCAGCCGCAGCCATTCGTCGCCGAAGCCGGATTGGATGCCGGCACCGATGAGATGCGGGATCAGCGGTTCGTCGCGGCCGGAGGCGATGATGCCCATGCGCATCCGCCAGCGGCCTTCGCGGTGCATCCGCTGATAGGCGCGAATGGCCTTGGATGGCGTGAGCGAATTGGCGACGGAGGTGATGCCGTGGCGCAGGCATTCGTCCTGCACCAACTCCATGCCCTCGGCGATGTCGGATTCACTGTCGGCGTCATGGATGGCGTTGAGGAAGACATGCGCCGCCGTCTCCCGCACCAGGCCGGTGAAGGCGCCGGTTTGCGGATGGCGGTCGAAGGCGCCGAAGGGAGGGTCCGCAGCGTCGGGCGCGACGCCGCAAGCGGCGAAGGCAGCGCGGTTGGCGAGGCCGAGATGGCCGTCGGTGCGCAGGATGAAGACCGGGTGGCCGGCAGAGGCGGCGTCCAACTCGTCGAGCGTCGGATAGCCGCCGGAAGCTCGCTCATTCAGCCGATAGAAGGCGCCCCAGCGGCCGGATGGCAGGCCGGCGCAGACGCGGTTGATGGTGGCGAGGACCTGGTCGCGCGTCGTCACCCGGTCGGGCGAGAGCAGCGTCCAGCTCCGCAGGCGAACGGCGTAGGAATCCGGATGCGCGTGGCTGTCGACGATCCCGGGAATGACGCGGCGGCCTTCGGCCTGGAGCACGCGCGTGCCCGGGCCGATATGGTCGCGCATCGCATCGCTGCTGCCGATCGCGACGATGCGTCCGCCGATGGCGGCGAGCGCCTCGGCCTCGCTGCCCGCCGCATCCATGGTGGCGATGCGGCCGCCGAGCAGGACGAGATCGGCGTTCATGCGGCAGCCCTGTCCATGTGGTCGCGCAGCCGGTACCAGCCGCCGACGATCGGCAGAAACCAGTTCGGATTGCCGTTGTAGAGCGGCATGGTGGGGAAGTTCAGCCCGTCCAGCGCGAAGCCTTCATTGTCCGCGCCGGCGATCTTCAGCGCGGCGCGATGGCCGAGCCAGGTCGCCATCGCGACGCCCGACCCCTGGCAGCCCGCCGCGTAGTGAATGCCGTCCTGCACGCCGATATGCGGCAGGAAATCGAAGGTGAAGGCGACATTGCCGGTCCAGGCATGGGTCAGCCTCACGTCCTTTAGCTCGGGAAAGACGGCGAGCATGAAGTCCCGCAGCACGGGCGCGGCTGTCGCCGGCTCGGTCGGGCCGAAGCTGGCGCGCCCGCCCCACAACACGCGATTGCCGTAGGGGGAGGGGCGGAAGTAGTTCAGCACGCGCCGCGTGTCGCTGATCATCCGGCGACCGGGGAAAAGACGATCCATGGTCTCGGCCGGCAGTTCCTCGGTCGCGATGATGTAGGAACCGACCGGGATCATCCGCTTCGCCAGCCAAGGCATCGCGGATTGCCCATTGCCGTCGCGCGAGTATCCGTTGGTGGCGACGAGCACGGCATCGGCGCGCATCTGGCCGCGATCGGTCGTCAGGCGGAAGCCCTCCGCCTCGCGGCGGATGCCGGTGACGCGCACGCCGTCCACCAGCCTGGCGCCGGCGCGGTCGGCGGCGGCGGCAAGGCCGCGCGCATACTTGCCGGGATGCAGGCTGCCCGATGCTTCGGCGATCATGCCGCCGTGGTAGTGGTCGCTGCCCAGCGCCTCATGCTGGCGCTCGCGCGGCAGGAGGTGCGTGGGCAGGCCTGTGACCTCCGCGATGAAATCGGCGCGGGCGGCGAGGCCATCATAATGCTTCGGCGTCCAGGCCGGCACGAAACGGCCGCAGCGGACGTAGTCGCACTCAATGCCCTCGCGGGTGATCGTCTCCTCGATGAAGGGGAATGAGGCGGCGGCGGCCAGCGCGATCGACCGCGCCTTGTCGGCCCCGTAGGTCTTGGTCAGCGCGCCCGACGCGACCTTCAGCCCGCCCGACACCATGCCGCCATTGCGCGAGGAGGCGCCCCAGCCGATGCGTTCCGCGTCCAGTACCGTGACGTCATGCCCCAGGCGCCGTAGCGTCAGCGCCGCCGACAGCCCGGCATAGCCGCCACCGACGACGGCTACACCTGCCCGGTCCGGCAGGACGCTGTCGCGGGCGGGTGGCTCGGCGGCTTCCCACCACCAGGGGGTGGTCTTGAAGCCGGGCGCGAAGGCGGGATGTGCTGGGATCATTGCCCGATGAGCCTGCTCATGGTGATGTCTGCACGGGAGAGTTCACGCCGGCGCAGCGACAACCGCAAGTGGTCGCGAACGCCTTTGGCATGCGTCGTGCTTTGCGCAGACGGCGCCAATTTTGCGCTGATGGCGCCAACGGGGTCGCGGTGGCGCGGGCCCAGCGAGGAGAGACGGTGATGCAGAGCTTCCAGCAGGATTGTGTCGAACTGGCCTTCCGCAGGTTCCGCCGCGGAGAGGTCGACCGGCGCACGCTGTTCGCCGGCCTTGCCGCGCTCGGCGTGGCCAGCCTGGCGGACGGGCAGGCGCAGGCGCAGGCCGCCCGCAGGTTGGTCATGGTGAATTGGGGCGGCATCGCCAATCAGGGCTTCGGGAACTTCTACGGTGCCCCCTTCATGGCAGCCAATCCGGGCTGGACGGTGGAGCAGGACAGCACCGGACCTTCCGCCGGCCGCATCCGGTCCATGGTGGAAAGCGGGCGGGTGACCTGGGATCTGTGCGATTCCTCAGCGTCCTCCTCGGTGCTGCTGGGCCGGCAGAACCTTGTGACGAAGATCAACTACGACATCGTCAAGAAGGAGGACACGCTGCCGACCGGCTTCGCGCTGGAATACGGGGCGGCGCCATACTCCTTCAGCTCGGTGCTCTGCTACGACAGCGCGAAGTTCCCGCAGGGCGGGCCGACGTCCTGGGCGGATTTCTGGGACCTTCGCCGCTTCCCCGGCACGCGGCTGATGCGGCGGGATGCGATGGCGACGCTCGATGCCGCGCAGATGGCGCTCGGGAAGGATCCGGCGAATCTCTACCCGCTCGACGTCCGGGCGACGGTGCGCAAGGCGGCCGAGCTGCGCCGCAACGCCGTGTACTGGAACAGCGGGAGCGAGAGCGAGCAGTTCCTCCGGACCGGCGAGGCGGTGATGGGCCAGATCTGGCACACCCGGGCAACGGTGCTGGAACGCGAAACGAACGGCCGCATCAAGTTCATCTGGCCACAGGCGCTGCTCCAGGCGGGCATCTTCGTCATCCCCCGCGGCAATCCGGGCGGGGAGGGTGCGCAGCGGCTGCTCGCCTCCATGCTCGCCAATGCGGAACCGCAGGTGGAATTGCTGAAGCTGCTCGGCAACGGGCCGTGCAATCCGCGCGCGGCCGCGCTGGTGCCCGCCGATCTGCGCAAGAACAACCCGACCGATCCGGAGAATGCGCGGGTGCAGGTGGTGCTGAATGGCGAGTGGTGGGGCCGGAACTACCAGCAGGCCAATGCCGACTTCATCGACGCCATCACGGGCTGACGCTGGCCCGTGAGACTGCTGATCAAGTCAGGTGGCGAGGAGGCGGTGCCGGAATGGCGCGCCGCCTTCGCCGGGATCGCGCCGCATCTCGACGTGCGCTGGTGGGACGATCGGGATGTCGACCCGGCGACGGTGGATTTCGCGCTGGTCTGGGACCCGGAGCCCGGGCGGCTCGCCGCGCTGCCCAAGCTGCGGGCAATCTTTGGCGCCGGTGCGGGGGTGGACTACATCCTGCGTGACCCGCTGCTGCCGGCGGCCGTGCCCCTCGTTCGCTGCGTCCCGCCCGAAGCGACGCAGCGCATGGGCGAGTTCGCCGTCTGGGCCGTGCTGTCGCTCAACAAGGATGCGCGGCGCATGGCGATCGCGCAGGCAGGGGCGCGCTGGGATGCCTTTGATCCGCCCTTCGCGGCGGCCGAGCGCACCGTCGGCGTGATGGGCCTCGGCGCGATGGGGATGCGCGCGGCCCAGATGATCGCCGGCCTCGGCATTCCGGTGGTTGGCTGGTCACGCACGCGGAAGATGCTGCCGGGGATCGAGACATTTTCCGGCGACGGGGAACGCGATGCCTTCCTGGCGCGCTGCGGCGTGCTGGTCTGCCTGCTGCCGGCGACACCGGAGACGGCCGGCATCCTGGCGGCGCCGCTGTTCGCGAAACTGCCGCGCGGCGCAGGGCTGGTGCAGCTTGGCCGCGGGATGCAGCAATCCACGCGTGACATCGTGGCGGCGCTGGATAGCGGACAGCTTTCGGGCGCGGTGCTCGACGTGTTCGAGCAGGAGCCACCGCCCGGCGACAGCCCCATCTGGTCGCATCCGAAGATCATCGTGACGCCGCATGCCGCGAGCACGCCGAGCCGGCAGGAACGCGCGCGCTACGTCGCCGGCTGCATCGCCGGGCTCGAGCGCGGCGAGGCGCTACCAAACCTCTACAGTCCCGAGCGAGGCTACTGATGGCCCTTCCGCCGCCGCCGGTGAAGCCGGACCCCAACCGCATCCAGACCGAGCAGGAGGTGCGCGAGGACCTCGCAGCCGCCTATCGGTTGATCGCCCTGTTCGGCATGACCGACCTCGTCTTCACGCACCTGTCCGCGCGGCTGCCGGGCGAGGGGCATCGCTTCCTGGTGAACCCATACGGCCTGCTGTTCGAGGAGATCACGGCAAGCAGCCTCGTCGTCGTGGATGCCGAAGGTGAGCCTTTGCAGGACACATCCTGGCCGGTGAACCCGGCGGGCTTCGTGATTCATTCGGCCGTTCACCGCGAATGTCCGCAGGCGATGTGCGTCATGCACACGCATACGCTGGCCGGCATGGCGGTGGCGGCGCAGACCGGCGGGCTGCTGCCGCTGAACCAGATGAGCATCGAGTTCGACGGCAAGGTCGCGCTGCACGACTACGAAGGCGTCGCGGCGGATGACAACCTGTCCGAGCGCGAGCGGCTGGTGCGCGACCTTGGCGACAAGCCCTGCATGATCCTGCGCCATCATGGGCTGCTGACGGTGGGGCCGACCGTCGCGGCGGCTTTCTACTGGATGTACTATCTGGAGCAGGCGTGCCGTATTCAGCTTGCCGCACAGTCCTCAGGCGTGCCGCTCGCCATTCCGCCGGCGCAGGTGGTGACCCGCACGGCCGCGCAGTTCGGCACCGGCCCGACCAAGGGGTGGCTGCCGTGGCAGGCGCTGCGCCGGAAGCTGGACCGCGAGCAGCCGGACTACATCTCGTGAGCGATGCGCGCGGTCACGCGCTGTCGCTGCGGGAGGTCAGCAAGCACTATGGGTCCTTCGCCGCGGTGGAGCGTGTTTCGCTGGAAGTAGGGCAGGGCGAGTTCCTGACGCTGCTCGGCCCGTCCGGATCGGGGAAGACAACGATCCTGATGGCGGTGGCGGGTTTCGTGACGCCGACCGCCGGCAGCATCCTGCTGGATGGTGCGGACATCACGCCGCTGCCGCCGGAGAAGCGTAACTTCGGCATGGTCTTCCAGGGCTACGCGCTGTTTCCGCACATGACGGTGGTGGAGAACGTCGCCTTCCCGCTGCGCGTGCGCGGCCTGTCGCGCGCCGACCGGGATGCGAAGGTTCGCGCGGCGCTGGATCTGGTGCAGCTCGGCCAGTTCGCGGACCGGCTGCCGAAGCAGCTCTCGGGCGGACAGCAGCAGCGTGTCGCGCTCGCCCGCGCGCTGGTCTTCGACCCGAACCTGCTGCTGCTGGATGAACCGCTCTCAGCACTCGACAAGAAGCTGCGGGCGGAGTTGCAGGAGGAGCTGAAGGCGCTGCACCGCCGTGTCGGCCGCACCTTCATCAACGTCACTCATGACCAGGAGGAGGCGCTGTCGATGTCCGACCGCATCGCCATCCTCAACCATGGCAAGCTGATCCAGCACGGCGCGCCCGGGGCGCTGTATGAGCGGCCGCGTACACGCTTCGTCGCTGATTTCCTTGGCAAGTCGAACTTCCTGGACGGCACGGTGCGCGATTCCCGGCCAGGTGGCTTTGCCCTTGAAAACGGGGCGTCGCGGCTGGCGGTTGCGCTGCCGGACGGCGAGGCGCCGCCAGCGGACGGAACGCGCAGCCTGCTGTCGCTGCGACCGGAGAAGATCGACCTGCTGCCCGAGGGGCAATCCGCCGACAATGTGCTCGAGGGCCGCGTGGTGTCCTGGGCCTATCTCGGCACGGGCTTTTCCCTGCGCATCGCAACGGAGGCCCTCGGCGAGATCCGCGCCAACCTGCCCGCCTGGCGTTCGGCATTCGCGCCAACGGAGGGCCTGCCCGTCCGTCTCGGCTGGGATGCTAGGGCGGCGGTGCCGGTCGCAGAGGATGCACCGTGACGGGCACCGGACGCGCCGGGGTCGGCTGGTGGCTGCTGATCCTGCCGGCGTTCGCGCTGCTGCTGGCCTTCTACATCGCGCCCATCGTGCAGGTGCTGGCGATCAGCGTGACCGATCCGGAGCCCGGCCTAGGCAACTATGAGCGCATCTTCACCTCGGGCGCGGTGCAGCGGGTAATCCTCACTACCCTGCGCATCTGCGCCATCACCACGGTGCTGGCGTTGCTGCTCGGCTACGCCATCGCCTATGCCATCACGCTCGCCTCGCCGCGGGCGCGCGGCTGGTGGGTGCTAGCCGTGCTGGTGCCGCTGTGGATTTCCGTGCTGGTGCGCGCCTTCGCCTGGGTCACGCTGCTGCGCCGCCAGGGGCTGGTGAACAACACCCTCATGAATGCCGGCATGATAAGCGAACCGCTGCCGCTGGTTTGGAACGAGTTCGGCATCATCGTGGGCATGGTCCACTACATGGTGCCCTTCGCGGTGTTGCCGATGCTGGCCTCGATGCGGGAGATCGACCCGCGGCTGCTTGCCGCCGCGCGTGGGTTGGGGGCAACGCGGTTCGAGGTGTTCCGCCGCGTCTTCCTTCCACTGTCCATGCCGGGCATCATCGCTGCCGGCGTGCTGGTCTTCATCTTCTCGCTCGGCTTCTACATCACCCCGGCAATCCTCGGCGGCGGCAAGACTCTGATGGTCGCAGAATGGATCAGCCTGCAGATCCTGGACCTGATCCGCTGGGGGCTCGGGACCATGATGGCGACGATGCTGGTCGTGGCGATCCTGGTGACGCTCGCGGTGTTCTCCCGCGTGGTCGATCTGCGACGCATCTTCGGGGCGGGGGGCTGAGGCGATGGACGGAACCTATCGCCCCGGCACCGTCGGACGCGGCCTGGCCTGGGCCACGGCGGCCTATCTGGTGCTGCCGATCCTGATCATCCTGCCGGTCGCGCTGACCGACCAGCGGTATCTGTCGCTGCCGGAGGATGGGATCAGCTTCCAGCACTTCCGCACCGTGCTGACCTCCCCGGAATGGCTGGGGTCGATCTGGCAGTCCTTCACCATCGCGGTGGCGGCGACGGTGCTGTCTGTGACGGCAGGGACGCTCTGCGCCATAGGCTGCTGGCGGATCTCGCGCCGGGCAACGGAACTCATCCGCGTGCTGATGCTGCTGCCGCTGATTATTCCGTCCATCGTCTATGCCATCGGGCTGTACCGGTATTTCGGGCCGCTCGGGTTGCTTGACCGCTTCCTGGGGGTGGTGATCGCGCATGGGGTAACGGGGATCCCCTATGTGGTGATCACGGTCTCCACCGCGCTCGCCACCTTCGATCCGCGGCTGGAGCAGGCGGCGCGCGGCATGGGGGCGTCCCTGTCGCAGACGCTGCGCTGGGTGATTCTGCCGCGCATCGCGCCGGGCATCTTCTCGGGCGCCATCTTCGCCTTCATCCATTCCTGGGATGAACTGGTGATGGTGCTGTTCATCGCGTCCCGCGACGTCTTCACCCTACCGCGCCGCATCTGGGACGGAATAAACGAGAACCTGGACCCGGCGATGGCGGCGGTCGCGGTGCTGCTGATCCTGTTCACGCTGTTGCTGCTCATGGCCGACCGGGCCCTGCGGCGGCGCAGCGAAGGCTGACACCAACAAGACGGAGGAACGCGCCATGTCGAGCGCGATGAGCGAGTTCGACCACCGCTACAACATGCTGATCGAGCGCTTCGCCAGCGAGCCGGAGCCCGGCTTCAATAGCGAGGAGGAACAGGTCTTCGGTTGGGGTCGCCGCTGGGGCTGCAATTCCGACATCGGCCGCTTGCGCGCGGTGCTGATGCATCGTCCGGGCGAGGAGATGAAGGTTCTCGAGACCCTGCCGCTGATCCCGGAACTCGGCGCCCACGGCGACCCGGCGACCGGCGCCTATTGGCGTGGGGAGGTGATCCCCTCGCTCGCCGAGCAGCAGGCGCAGCACGATGCGCTCGCCGCCGCGCTGCGCGAGGAAGGCGTCGAGGTGGTGATGCTGAACCGCGCCGCGACCGGCCGCCACAAGTCGATCTACACGCGGGATTCCTGCATCGCCGTCGATGGCGGCGCCATCGTCACCCGCATGGGCCCGCGCATCCGGCGCGGCGAGGAACGGCCGGTAACGGAGACGCTCGCCGCGCTCGGCATGCCGATCCTGCGCACGGTCGCCGGCACCGGGCTGATGGAGGGCGGCTCATTCGCCTATATCCGCCCGGATGTGGCGGTCGTCGGCGTTTCCTCCCGCGTCAATGAGGAAGGCGCACGGCAGGTGGAGGAAGTGTTGGCGCTGCAGGGGACGCGTCTGATCCGCGTGCAGATCCCCGGCTACCGCCTGCATATCGATGGCGCCTTCGTGATGATCGACCACGACGTCGCACTGGTGAATCCCTCGACGTTGCCCTTCGTCTTCATGGAGGAACTGAAGCGGCTCGGCATCCGCATGATCCCGCTGAACCATCAGGACCCGTCCTGGGCGATCAACTGCCTGGCCGTCGCGCCGGGCCGCGTGCTGATGAGCGACCAGGTCGGCCCGCGCACGCAAGAGGCACTGGACAAGGCCGGGATCAGCGTCCGGCTCGTGACCTATGACAAGGTCTATCTCGGCGGCGGTGGGATTCACTGCTCCACCTCGCCGCTGGTGCGCGACCCGGTCTGACCAGATCGCGCGGCGCTCATTCAGCGCTTCGTCACGCCCCAGAAGACGGGCACCGTGGTCTGCCGCAGCCCTTCGACATTGCTGCGGTAGGCGGCCAGCGTCCGGAACTGGCCGGCATTGATGTAGGGCAGAACC
Organism: Neoroseomonas terrae; assembly: GCF_018129025.1. Taxonomy (GTDB): domain Bacteria; phylum Pseudomonadota; class Alphaproteobacteria; order Acetobacterales; family Acetobacteraceae; genus Neoroseomonas; species Neoroseomonas terrae. The sequence goes on from NZ_JAAEDI010000026.1 coordinate 56,649, forward strand.
TGTGCGGCGCGGGCCTGGACCTGTACCAGGATCTGCTGGCGCTTCCCCGGGTCGGATTCCGACCACCAGGCGGTGCGGAGGCGTTCCAGTTCCTCGTCGCAGGGCCAGCCGGCGGGCGCGGCATCGCAGGTCGCGGCCAGGTAGAGATTCACCAGCGGATTCTGCCCGTCCAGCACGTTCGCCACGGTGACGAACAGGTTCCAGCCCCCTTGGTCCGACGGCTCCCGGCGATTGCGGCGCTGGGTCAGCGTCGCCCAGTCCATGGCGACGACATCCATGTTGAGACCGGCCCGACGCATATTCTCGGACATGGTCAGCGTCACCGCGTTGTTGATCGGCGAATCCGTCGCGTTCAGGAACACCACGCGCTGGCCGTTGTAGCCTGCCTCACGCAGCAGCTCCCGGGCGCGGGCGACGTTGATGTCGCGCAGACCCTGCGCGCCGGCATCCGATTCCAAAGGCGTGCCGCAGAAGAAGAAGGCGGGGCAGTAGGGCACCTGCTCGGACGGCGCGACGCCGATCGCCTGGAGGTTCTCCTGCTGATTGATCAGGAACAGCAGCGCCTGCCGTGCGCGGGCGTCGTTGAAGGGCGGCACGGTCGAGTTCGGCCGCAGCCAGGCCATGAAGCCGACCGGGTTCAGCGCGAAGGTGCGGATGTTGCGGTTGCGTTGGAGCACCGGCAGGACGTCGGGCGTCGGTTGCTCGACGAAGTCGATCTCGCCCGACTGCAGCGCAGCCGCGGCGGTGGCGGGGTCGCTGATGCCAAGCCATTCGACGCGTTCGAGCTGCACGACCTTGCCGCCTGCAAGCCCATCGGCCGGCTCACTGCGCGGGCGATACGCGGGGTTGCGGACATACACGGCGCGTTCGCCCGGCAGGTATTCCTGCTGGCGGAAGATGAAGGGGCCGGAGCCCGTCGGGTCGGTGATGGCCGTATTCGCGGGCGTGCGCGCGATGCGTTCCGGCATGACGAACAGCGCGGAGGCCGTGGAGCGCGCCAGGGCTTCCGGCACCAGGCCGAAGGGGCGGCTGAGCACAAGGCTGAAGGTCTTGTCGTCCACCACCTCCAGCGAAGCGGTGGCGGCCATCAGCGCACGGCCGGCGATGTCGCGTTCACCCCAGCGGCGGATGGAGGCGACGGCATCGGCGGCGCGCACTGGCTGGCCGTCATGGAAGGCGAGGCCATCCCGCAGCGTGAAGCGGTGCGTCATGCCATCGGCCGAGACCTCGTGCCGGTCCACCATCTGCGGCCGTGCATTGCCCTGGCTGTCGAGGCCGAAGAGCTGGTCGTAGACGAAGAAGCCGTGGTTGCGGACGAAGGCCGCGGTCGAGACGACCGGGTCGAGGCTCGACAACGGGTTGATCAGCACGACGCGCAGCGTGCCGGTCGGCGTCGTCTGCGCCGGGGCGGGGCGGGGGGTGCCGAGCAGCGCCAGCGCCGCCGCGAGCATGAGGAAACCGCGCCTGGCCATCGTCGCCTCCGTGAAGCCGTGACGCCGGCATCATGGCAGCGCGGCGGGGCAAGTCCAAGCACGGCCCGCCTGGACGGCGCGCGCCGCCGGGCCTTCAATGTCCGCGACGTCGGAGGGAACCGGATGACCTTTTCGCTGCTGGGGCGCTGCGCGCGGACGGGCCAGTTCGGCGCGGCGGTGACGACCTCCTCCATCGCGGTGGGCACGCGGGTGCCGTTCCTGGCGGCCGGGCTGGGTGGTGTGCTGACGCAGCATCGGACCGATCCGCGGCTCGGGCCGCGCGGGCTCGATCTGCTGCGGTCGGGGTGTTCTGCGGAGGCCGCGCTGGCGGCGATCATCGCCTCCACGCCCGATCATCGCTGGCGGCAGGTCGCGGTCATGGACCGGCAGGGACGCACGGCGCATTTCGACGGGGAGAGGGTGAAGCCCTGCCGCAGCGTGGCCCATGGCAAGGACGTGGTGGCGCTCGGCAACATCCTGGCGAATGAGCAGGTGGCGCCGGCGATGATGGAGGCGTTCCTGGCGGCGGGGGATCAGCCGCTCGCCGAACGGCTCCTGCGCGCGCTGGAGGCCGGAGAGGCGGCAGGCGGCGAGCATGGGGAAGTGACGTCGGCCAGCCTCCTCGTCCTGGATCGGGAGGTCTTTCCCTATGTCGATCTGCGGATCGACAAGGCGGACGGGCCGATCCCGAAGCTGCGCGCACTGTGGGAGGAGTATGCCCCGCTTGCCGACGGCTTCGTGCAACGTGCGATCGACCCCGAAGACGCACCGGTGATCTGATGGATCCGCTGTTCGACCCCGCCGATTTTCGTATTCCGTCCGGCGTCGCGCATGTCTGCGCGGCGGGCGAGACGCCGTTCCTGCGCCGCCATGATGCGGCGTTCATCGCCTATGCCGAAGACAAGTCCGGCGGCTCGCCGGGACGCACGCGGCAGGAGGCGAGGCTGGCCTCGGCCCGGGACCGCGCTGCGCGGCTGTTCGGCGTGGCGCCGGGCGATATCGGCTTCGTCTCCTCGGTCGCCGAGGGCGTGTCGATGGTGGTGGAAAGCATCGACTGGCGGGCGGGCGACGAGGTGCTGGTCGATCCGGACGAGTACCCTTCGGTCGCGGCGCCGCTCGCGCAGCGCGGCGTGACGCTGCGCTTCGCGCCGATGCTCGACCCGGCGGCCGTCATGGCGGCGGTCACGCCCCGGACGAGGATGATCGCGGTCAGCGCCGTGTCGTTCCTGACGGCGGTGCGGTACGACCTGCCGGCGTTGCGGCAGGCGGCGGACCAGGTGGGTGCGCTGCTCGTGGTGGACTTCACCCAAGGGGCGGGGTGGATGCCGATCCGGGCGGATGTCGCCGACTTCGCCTTCTCCTCCACCTACAAATGGGTGCTGGGCTGCACGGGCGTCGCCATCGGTTTCTGGAACCGCGCGCGGCAGCCGGACTGGGCGCCGGGCACGGCCGGGTGGCATTCCATCGCCTCGATGGGACGGCCGGACTGGTCGCAGCGGCCCGCGCTGCTGGCGGATGCGGGGCGGTTCACGCGCGGCAACCCGTCGCATCCAGGGCTGTATGTGCTGGATGGCGCGCTGGACTACCTCGACCGCTTCGGCGCGCCGGCGATCCAGCAGCATGTGCAGGCGTTGACCGTCGCGATGCTCGGGCGGCTGGCGGAGGCGGGCATTGCCTCGACCACGCCGGCCGACCCGCGCCGGCATGGCGCGAGTGTCTGCGTGGCGTCGCCGCACGCCGCGGCGATCGTCGCCGGGATGGAGCGGCGGGGCGTGCTCGCCTGGAATGGGCGCGGCCGGGTGCGCGTGTCCTTCCATGGGTACAATGGCAGCGCCGACATGGCGCGCGCATCCGATGCGCTGATCGACGAATGGCGCGCCGCAACGACATAGGAGGACAACGACACCATGCGCATGAAGGCCGCGATCCTGTTCGAGCAGGGGCTTCCGCGCCCCTACAGCGACTCCCGCCCGATGGTGGTGGAGGAGGTGGAGCTCGACCCGCCCGGGCCGGGCGAGTTGCTGATCGAGGTCGCGGCGGCGGGCCTCTGCCATTCCGATCTGTCGACCATCGAGAACCAGCGGCCGCGGCCGCTGCCGATCGTCATCGGCCATGAAGGCGCGGGGATCGTGCGCGAGGTCGGCCCTGGGATCACGGATCTCAAGCCGGGCGACCACGTCGTCACGGTCTTCGCACCGTCCTGCGGCAATTGCCGGTACTGCGTACGCGGGCGGCCGAACATCTGCCCGACCGGGAACTCCTTTCGCGCGGCGGGTCAGCTCCCGACCGGCACGCGCCGGCTGAAGCGGCTGGACGGCACGCCGATCAACCACAATTCGGGCCTGTCGCTCTACGCGCAGTTTGCCGCCGTGGCACGGCGTTCGGCCGTGAAGATCGAGAAGGACATTCCGCTGGACGACGCCGCGATCTTCGGCTGCGCGGTGATGACCGGGGCAGGGGCCGTGCTGAACACCGCCGGCATCCAGGCGGGCGAGGCCGTCGCCGTGGTCGGCCTCGGCGGCGTCGGGATGAATGCGCTGTTCGGTGCCGTTGCGGCGGGGGCGGAGCGTATCATCGCCATCGACACCAATCCGCAGAAGCTGGAACTCGCGAGGCAATGGGGCGCGACGGACGTCTTCCTCGCCGGCAACGATGATTGCGCGGCGCAGGTGCGGGAGGCGACGGATGGCGGCGTCGACACCGTGGTGGAGACGGCGGGCTCGATCCCGGCGATGCAGCTTGCCATCGCCATCACCGCGCGCGGGGGCGAGACGATCAGCGCCGGCCTGCCGAATGTGAAGGGGCAGGTGTCGTATTTCCATGCCGCGCTGGTCAGCGAGGAACGGTCGATCCGCGGTTCCTACATGGGGTCCTGCGTGCCGGAGCGCGACCTGCCGCGGCTGCTCGGCCTGTATCGACGCGGCAAGCTGCCGGTGGACAAGCTGAAGACCAGCCACATCACCTTCGACCAGATCAATGAGGGCTTCGACCTGCTCTCGGATGGCGCGGTGCTGCGCCAGATGCTGCGGCCGAACGCGGCATGAGTACGATGCACCGCCATGCCGTGATCATCGGCATGGGCCTGATGGGCTGCGATATCGCGGCGATCTTCCTGGCCGGCGGATGGCGCGTCACGGCGGTCGAGCCGAACGAGGCGCATTGGCCGGCTGCGACCGCGCGGGTGCAATCGTCCATCGGCCAGTTGGATGGTGACCCGGCTCTCGCCGCGCATCTGGCACTGATGGCAGCGGCCGATGCGCCGGACTACGGTTCGGCCGAGATCGTGGTCGAGGCGATCCCGGAAAAGCTCGCGCTGAAGCAGGCGTTGTTCGCGCAACTCGACACGGTGGTCCCGGCCGGCGTGCCGGTGGTGTCGAACGCCTCGGGCTATCGCATCACGGACATTGCCGGCCACATCGCGACGCGGGCCCGCTGCGCCAATCTGCACTTCTTCCTGCCGGCGCATCTCGTGCCCGGTGTGGAGGTCGTTCAGGGCGAGCATACCGACCCCGCCATCTGCGATGCCGTCGCATCGATCATGGACGGGCTTGGGCGAAAGACGATCCGGGTCGCGCGCGATGTGCCGGGCTTTCTCGCCAACCGCATCCAACATGCGCTGATGCGGGAAGCGTTCTCTGTCATCGACCAGGGGCTGGCGAGCGCCGAGGATGTGGATCGCGCCGTGCGCTACTGCTTCGGCTTCCGCTACCTGGCGGCCGGGCCGATCACGCAGAAGGAGCTGGCGGGGCTGGAGACGCAGCTCGAGGCGGGGCGGACCATTTATCCGTCGCTCTGCAACAGCCCCGATCCGAGCCCGACCCTTGCGCGGCTGGTGGCGGAGAACCGGCTTGGCCCCAAGACCGGCCGCGGCTTTCGCGACTGGCCACCCGAGGTGACGGCCAGGGAGCGGGCGCGGTATGAACGCGCGCTGCTCGCCGCCGTGCGCATCCTGCGCGAAGAGGATTGACGCGCCGGGGCCGCCGCTTCCACCGTTCCCCTCGCAAGGGAGGAACAGACCATGGCGGACCCGGTTCCGTTCCGGCCGGTCGCGGCGGGCTCGCAGCCGCCGCTCGACCTGCCGAGCTATCGCAGCACGGCGAAGCGGCACCCCGATGCCGCGCCGATCCGCATTCCGACCACGCTGACGGAAGCGACCGCGCCGCGCTTCGCCACGCCCTGGTACGCGCCGCATGCGGATCTGTCGGTGGTGGACGGCAAGACCGCGATGGGTGAGCGGATCATCGTCGCCGGCCGCGTCACCGACGAGAATGGCCGTCCGGTGCGCCGCGCCATGGTCGAGGTCTGGCAGGCCAATGCCTCGGGCCGCTACCACCATGCGCGGGATCAGCACGACGCGCCGCTCGATCCGAACTTCCTCGGCCGTGGCCGCGTTTTCACCGATGATGGGGGGCGGTATCGCTTCACCACCATCCGGCCGGGCGCCTATCCGTGGCGCAATCCCGGGCCGGGCTGGCGGCCGCAGCACATTCATTTCGGGCTGCACGGCAACGGCTTCGCGCAGCGGCTGATCACGCAGATGTATTTTCCGGGCGACCCGCTGCTTGGCTTCGATGCCGTGTTCCAGGGCGGTGGCGATCCGGCGGCGCGCGATCGCCTGGTCGCCGTGCTGGACCCCGATCTGATGGAGCCGGATTGGGCCCTTGGCTACCGCTTCGACATCGTGCTGCGCGGCCGCGCCGCCACGCCCTTCGAGAATGCCTGAGATGACCGACGCGACCGCGAGCCAGACCGCCGGCCCCTACTGGCACATGATCGACTTCCCGGCATGGGCGGATCTGCTGCGCGCGGATGGGCCGAATGCTGGCGCGGCCGGTGAGCGCATCACCCTGACCGGGCGCATCACCGACGGGGAGGGGGCGGTGGTGCCCGATGCGATGGTCGAGATCTGGCAGGCCGATCCGGAGGGCCGCTACGATTCCGACTTTCACGGCTTCGGCCGCTGCGCGACCGATGGCGATGGCGTCTATCGCTTCGTCACCCTGAAGCCCGGCGCGGTGGCAGGGCCGGGCAACAGTACCCAGGCGCCGCATGTCGTGATCGCGATCTTCGCCCGGGGATTGATGGCGGGTGTGACAACGCGCGCCTATTTCGCCGGCGATGCGCTGCTTGAGGAGGATCCGATCCTGGCCCTCGTGCCCGCCGCACGGCGCGGCACGATGGTCGCGCGGGCCGAGGCCGGTGGCATCTGGCGGCTCGATATCCGCCTGCAGGGTGAGGGCGAGACCGTCTTCCTGGCGGCCTGAACGCGCTGCAACGCAGCACGAATCAACAGATTGCCGAGGACTTCGCCTTGGGGCAAGGTCGCTGCCAAGCCGTTCAACGGCAGGGAGTGACGAACAGGAATGTCCATCGCGCTCGCGCGGCAGCCATCGCGCCGTCGCAGCCTGATCCATCGGCATGATGCCGTCGCGCAACCGTCCGGACGGAGGCAGCGCGGATGAAATCGACCGACATCAAAGACCCCGACTACTTTCACAAGGTCGTCGACTGCCAATGGGCCTGCCCGGCCCATACGCCCGTGCCGGAATACATCCGGATGATCGCGGCGGGCCGTTACGCGGATGCGTACATGGTCAATTGGCAGTCGAACGTCTTTCCCGGCATTCTCGGCCGCACCTGCGACCGGCCCTGCGAACCCGCCTGCCGTCGCGGACGAGTCGAGGAACAGCCCGTCGCGATCTGCCGCCTGAAGCGCGTCGCCGCCGACAACAAGGGCGATGTCTCGGCGCGGATGCCGGTCATTCCCGATCAGCGCAATGGCAAGCGCGTCGCCTGCATCGGCGCCGGGCCGGCGAGCCTGACCGTCGCGCGGGACCTCGCGCCGCTCGGCTATGAAATCCATGTCTTCGACGGCGCCGCGAAGGCCGGCGGCTTCATCCGCCAGCAGATCCCGCGCTTCCGCCTGCCGGAGGAAGTAATCGACGAGGAATGCGGCTACATCCTCGATCGCGGCGGCGTCGTCAGCCACATGAACCGGCGGGTGGACAGCCTGAAGGGGCTGCTCGCGGAAGGCTACGACGCGGTCTTCGTCGGGTCGGGCGCACCACGCGGGCGTGAACTGGACGTGCCGGGACGCGCCGAGGCCGCGGGGAACATCCATCTCGGCATCGACTGGCTGGCCTCCGTGTCCTTCGGGCATGTGACGTCGATCGGCAAGCGCGTGATCGTGCTGGGTGGCGGCAATACGGCGATGGATTGCTGTCGCTCCGCGAGGCGGCTGGGCGGCGAGGATGTGAAGGTCGTCGTCCGCTCCGGTTTCGAGGAGATGAAGGCCTCGCCATGGGAGAAGGAGGACGCGATGCATGAAGGCATCCCGATCCTCAACTTCCTGGTCCCGAAGGAAGTCCTGCATGAGGGCGGTCGCCTGACGGGCATGGTCTTCGAGAAGGTCGCCGCGCAATACGACGAGAAGGGCCGTCGTTCGCTGAAGCCGACCGGGGAGCCCGACGTCACCATTGAATGCGACGACGTGCTTGTCGCGATCGGGCAGGAGAACGCCTTTCCCTGGATTGAGCGCGACGCCGGCGTCGAATTCGATCGCTGGGGTCTGCCGAAGCTGCATGAGGCGTCGCTGCAATCGACGCTGCCGCAGGTGTTCTTCGGCGGCGATGCGGCCTTCGGCCCGAAGAACATCATCTGGGCCGTGGCGCACGGGCATGACGCGGCGGTCTCGATTGACCTGTTCTGCCGCGGCGAGGATGTGACTCAGCGCCCCGCCCCCGAGACGCTGATCGCCAGCCAAAAGATGGGCATCCACGAATGGGCCTATGACAACGAGGTCTCGCTCGACCTGCGCTTCAAGGTGCCGCATCTGCCGCCGGAGAAGTCGCTACGCGACATCACGGCCGAGGTCGAGCTCGGCTTCGACCGGGAGATGGCCTATCTCGAAACGCAGCGCTGCCTGAACTGCGACGTGCAGACGGTGTTCTCCGCGAAGCTCTGCATCGAATGCGATGCGTGCGTCGATATCTGCCCGACCGACTGCATCACCTTCACCGAGAATGGCGAGGAGGAGGATCTCCGCACGCGCCTCAAGGCGCCGGCGGTGAACACCTATCAGGAACTCTATGTGCAGGATGGGTTGAAGACCGGCCGCGTCATGGTCAAGGACGAGGATGTCTGCCTGCATTGCGGCATGTGCGCCGAGCGCTGCCCGACCGGCGCCTGGGACATGCAGAAGTTCCTGCTCGAGACCGCGAAGCCGAAGGCGCACGCATGCCACAGGGTCTGACCGCGACGAACGACTTCGTCGTCAAATTCGCGAACGTCAACGGCTCGGGCTCCGCCTCCGCCAACGGCCTGTTCGCGAAATCCATCCTGCGGATGGGCGTGCCCATAGCATCGCGCAATATCTTCCCCTCCAACATCCAGGGCCTGCCGACCTGGTTCGAGGTGCGCGTCTCCGAGGCCGGCCATATGGGCCGTCGCGGTGGCGTGGACATGATGGTTGCGATGAACCCGCAGACCTGGGACCGCGACGTCGCCGAGATCGAACCCGGTGGCTACCTGTTCTATGATTCGACGCGGCCGATGCCGAAGTCGAAGTTCCGCGACGACATCAACGTCATCGGCGTGCCGCTGACGGAGATCACCAACAACGCCTATTCCGATCCGCGGCAGCGGCAGCTGTTCAAGAACATCGTCTATCTCGGCGCGCTATCGGCACTGCTCGACATGGATGTGGAGGCGGTGAAGGCGTCCATCGCCGCCCAGTTCAAGGGGAAGGAGAAGCTGGTCCCGGCGAATTTCGCCGCGCTGGAGATGGGGCGCGAGTGGGCACAGGCGAACCTAGCCTGCCCGATCGGGCTGCGGTTGAAGGCCGCCGACAAGGTGGGCGATCGCATCTTCATCGACGGCAACGGGGCGGCGGGGCTCGGCGCGGTCTATGGCGGGGCGACGGTCTGCGCCTGGTATCCGATCACGCCATCCACGTCGCTGGCGGAGGCCTTCGAGAAGTATTGCACGCGGCTGCGCAAGGACCCGGAGACCGGGGCGAAACGCTACGCCATCGTGCAGGCCGAGGATGAACTCGCCTCAATCGGCATGGTGATCGGCGCGGCCTGGAACGGCGCGCGGGCTTTCACCGCGACCTCCGGCCCCGGCGTGTCGCTGATGCAGGAATTCCTCGGGCTGGCGTATTTCGCCGAAATCCCGGCGGTGTTGTTCGATGTGCAGCGTGCAGGACCGTCGACAGGCATGCCGACGCGCACGCAGCAATCGGACCTGCTCTCGGCCGCCTATGCCAGCCATGGCGACACCAAGCACGTCATGCTTCTGCCGCAGGACCCGAATGAGTGCTTCGAGTTTGGCGCGGATGCCTTCGACCTCGCGGACCGGCTGCAGACGCCGATCTTCGTCATGCTCGACCTCGACATCGGCATGAATGACTGGCTGTGTGAGCCGTTCGCGTGGGACCCGGCGCGAAAGATGGACCGTGGCAAGGTGCTGGACGAGGCTGGGCTGGATGCGGCGAAGAATTTCGGTCGCTACCTGGATGTGGATGGGGACGGCATTCCGTACCGCACCTGGCCGGGCACGCATCCGGAGAAAGGGGCGTTCTTCACGCGCGGCACGTCCCGCGACCGCTACGCGCGCTACACCGAGGAAGGCGCGCCTTACGTCGACAACATGCAGCGGCTGCTGAAGAAGTTCCATACCGCGCGATCCGTCGTGCCGCGCCCCGTGACGCGCATGGCAAAGGAGAAGGCGCGCGACGGCGTCATCTACTATGGCTCGACCTCCGCCGCGATGTCGGAGGCGCTGGCCGCTCTGGAGGCGCAGGGCGTACATCTCGACGCCATGCGCATCCGCGCCTTCCCGTTCCACGACGATGTCGCGGCCTTCGTCGCTGCGCATGACCGCGTCTTCGTCGTCGAGCAGAACCGCGATGCCCAGCTTCGCACGCTGCTGATCAACGAGGAATCCATCGACCCGGCGAAGCTGATTCCCGTGTTGCACTATGACGGCACGCCGATCACGGCGCGCTTCATCCAATCCGCCGTCGCCGATCGCGCGTCGTCGGCCAATGTCCTGCCGTTCCGCAAGGCCACGCCATGACCTTCCTGCCGAAGCCGAAGCTGCATCACCCGAAGCTGCCGACCAATTCAGTCGGGCTGACGCGGCGCGACTATGAGGGGTCGATCAGCACGCTCTGCGCCGGCTGCGGTCATGATTCGATCAGCGCCGCGATCATCCAGGCCTGCTTCAACCTGGCGATCCCGCCGCACCGCATCGCCAAGCTGTCGGGCATCGGCTGCTCGTCCAAGACGCCGACCTACTTCCTAGGCGCCGCACATGGGTTCAACTCGGTGCATGGGCGTATGCCCTCTGTGCTGACCGGGGCGTATCTGGCCAATCGCGACCTGATCTATCTCGGCGTGTCGGGGGATGGCGACAGCGCCTCGATCGGCTTCGGGCAATTCGCGCATTCCATCCGGCGCGGCGTGAACATGACCTACATCGTCGAGAACAACGGGGTGTACGGGCTGACCAAGGGGCAGTTCTCCGCGACCTCGGACAAGGGGTCGGTCGCGAAGAAGGGTGCGGTCAACACCGACCAGCCGATCGACCTCGCCGCCATCGCGGTGCAACTGGGTGCGACCTTCGTCGCGCGGTCCTTCTCCGGCGACAAGGACCAGCTCGTGCCGCTGATCGAGGCCGCGCTGATGCATCAGGGCGCGGCGTTCATCGACGTCCTCAGCCCCTGCGTCGCCTTCAACAACCATCCCGGCAGCACGAAATCCTACGACTATGTCCGTGAGCACAATGACGCGCTGAACCGCCTAGACGTGATGGTGCCGCGGCAGGAGATCATCGCCTCCTACGCGCCCGGTTCGCTGACGGAGGTCGTGCAGCATGACGGCTCGATCCTGCGCCTTCGCAAGCTGCATGATGGCCACGACCCGACCGACCAGGCATCGGCACTGCACGCGCTGATGGCGGGCAAGGCGGCGGGGGAGATCGTCACCGGCCTGATCTATGTCGATCCGGAGCCTGGCGCGCTGCACGAGAGCCTCGGTACCGTCGCGGCGCCGCTGAACGGTCTTGGCGACGACGATCTTTGCCCGGGGGTGGCGGCGCTGGACAAGATCAACGCCTCGCTCCGGTCGTGACGGGCATCCCCGCCAAGGGCCGCGACCGCGCTTCCATCCTGGCCGACCTGACCGCGCGCAAGCACGGCGACCGCGATTGGCGGCGTGGCCGGCTCGCCGTCTATTTCTACTGGCTGGATGAGGAACTGGAGCGCGTCCAGCAGGAGGCCTACCTCGCCTTCTGGACCGAGAACAATCTCGGCCAGCGCGCCTACCCCTCGCTGAAGGCGATCGAAGACGAGGTGATCGCCATGTCCCTGTCGCTGCTCGGTGGCGGCGGGCGGGCAGGGGGGACGTTCACCTCGGGCGGGTCGGAAAGCATCTTCCTCGCCATGATGGCGGCACGGAACAAGGCGCGCGCGCAGCGCGGCGTGAGGCGACCGAACATCGTGCTGCCGAACAGCGCCCATCTGACTTTCGATCGCGCGGCGGAGGCACTCGGGATCGAAGCGCGGCGCGTGTCGGTCGGCGCCGATCTGCGCGCGGATGTGGCCGCCATGACCGCGCGGATGGACGCCGACACCGTCGCCATCGTCGGCTCCGCGCCGAACTATCCCTTCGGCACCTTCGATCCGATCGAACGCCTGGCCGCCTTGGCGGTGGAACGCGGCGTGTGGATGCATGTGGATGCGTGCGTCGGCGGCTTCCTCGCGCCCTATGTGCGGCGGCTCGGCCATGACGTGACGCCCTTCGAACTGTCCGTCCCCGGCGTCACCTCGATGTCCGCCGACATCCACAAGCACGGCATGGCGCCGAAGGGCGCATCGCTGCTGCTCGTCTCCGACGCTGCTGACCGCGAGTGGCACAAATTCGAAAGCCGCGCCTGGCAGCGCGGCCCCTACGCCGCGTACACGACGCAGGGCACGCGGCCGGGCGGGTCCGTCGCCGCAGCCTGGGCCTCCATGCAGCACCTCGGCGATGAGGGATACATGCGCTGCGCCCGCCTGATCATGGAGGCCAAGGCCATCATGACCGGTGGCATCGCCGCCATTCCGGGACTTGAGATCCTCACGCCCTCCGATCTTGGCATCTTCGTCTGGCGCTCCGTCGATCCGACGCTCGACATCGGGAAGGTGGCGGCGGCGATGGATGCCGAGGGCTGGCTGATGGGCCGGCAGCAGGAACCGGACGGCATCCACCTGCATCTTAACCCGATCCATCGCGAGGTTGCGGAGGAGTATGTCGAAGCCGTCTCCCGTGCCGTCGCCGCCGCGCGGAGTGGGACGACGGCGCGGATCGGCGCGAACGAACGGACCTACTGATCTCGCGCGATACGGTCGCGCGGCACCGGCTCGGCGTCGTCCACGAACAGCAACCCGCCCGGCCTCAGCGCGGCCCTCAGCCTCATCAGCGCGCGGCCGCCGAGGTCCGGATACCGCCCGTCCAGCGCGCCGACGCGGATGGCGAAGGCGATATCGAAAGGCCGGTCTTCGGCGGTAAGGACGAAGTCCTCGACGGCGACATGGCGGAACGACAGCCGCCCGGTCGCTATCTCGGCAGCCGAGCCGGTCATCGCCAACGCGATCGCACGTGCGGAACGGTCGATGGCGACGACACGGCCGCCACCGATCCGCGCTGCCACGGCCCGCGCGGCCACGCCCGGTCCGCAGCCGACCTCCAGCACGTGCAGGCCGGCGCCCAATGGCAGCCGGTCAACGAAGCGGGCGATCCGCGGAGAGACGGTCCTTACCATCGCGGCAGATCATAGGAACTTCCCCACCACATCCGCCGACGATTTCTGCCCGATCTCGTCGAAATGCGCGTCGAGGAACGCCCCAGCCCGTGCCGCGCCCAGCGCGCGCAGATGCTTCAGGAACTCGATGCTGCCATTCAGCTTGGAGCTTGCATTGAACGCCGCGAGCTCCTCCTCGGCATCGATCGTGTGAATGAAGCAGCGCATGTAGCGGTCCTTCGGCAGATCGCCCTTGTCGATCAGCCCCGTCACGAAGTGGATCATCCGCATCTCCCGCATCAGGGAGGAATTGAAGGACAGCGTGTTCATCCGGTCCACGATCGCGCGGATGTCGCGTGGCACCTCGGGAATGTTCACCGGGTTCAGTTGCACGATGAGGATGTCCGGCGCACCTCCCATGTAGATCAGCGGGAAGATCGGCGGATTGCCGCAATAGCCGCCGTCCCAGTAATGCTGGCCGTCGACCTCCACCGCGTGGTGCAGCAGCGGCAGGCAGGCGGAGGCGAGCACGGCCTCGACGCCCATCTCCGCGCGTTCGAACACCCGTAGCCTGCCCGTCAGCACATTGGTCGCGCAGACGAACAGCGCCGGGCCTGGTGCGCTGCGCAGCCGCGCGAAGTCCACCGATGCTTCCAGGTGGTCCCGCAGCGGGTTGGAATTGGTCGGGTTCAGCTCATAGGGCGAGAACTGCCGCATCAGCACTTCGGTGAACCGCCACAGCGGCGAGAAATCCATGTTGCCAGCACTCAGCATCCGGTCCATCGGCGTCGGCTGGATGAAGGTGTTGGCGGACAAGCCGCCGATCCCCTCCCAGAAGGTGTCGAGCCGCCGCCTGGCCTCGGCTGCCCCGCCGGCGATCAGCCCGTCGGTCAGCACCGCAGCGTTCATCGCGCCGGCGCTGGTGCCGACGACCGCATCCACCTCGATCCGCTCATCGGCGAGCAACCGGTCCAGCACGCCCCAGGTGAAGGCCCCATGTGAGCCACCGCCCTGCAGCGCCAGCTTGATGCGTTTCTTCTCGGCCATGGGGTCCTACTTGCTCTCCAGCCGCGTGACCGGCGACCAGCCGGCTGGCGGCCCATCCGGGTGTCGCGCAAGCCGCGTCGCGTAGGTGGCGAGCAGCGGGTCCGTCGCCGGATCGCCGGCCTCGCGCAGGGCCGCCAAAGCTTCGCGGAACTGGCCGGCGCGCCAATAGCGCACCGCCTCGTTCCAGGCCGGCAGCCGCGCCACCTGGGCGCGGCCGGCGAGGATCGGCTCATCCCCGCCCTCAGCGGGCAGGGCGACGCCAAGCAATTCGTGGATCTCGATCGGCTCGGATGCGCCTTTTGCGAGCACCAGATCGACCGGGCGGAAGACGAAGGCGTTCCCGGCGGCAAGGCGCGTCTGCTCCGAGACAAGAATCTGCGTGCCGTAGACCTTGTTCATGCCCTCGAGCCGGGAGGCGAGGTTCACCATCGACCCGATCGCCGTATAGGCCATGCGATCGGATGACCCGACATTGCCCACCACGGCGTCGCCCGTGTGCAGGCCGTAGCGGGTGTGCAGCCGCGGCCAGCCGCGCGCCTCGAACGCGTCCTCAAGTTGCTGCGTCAGGTGGCGCGCCCGCAGCGCGGCGCGGCAGCCATGCATGGCGTGGGCGAGGTCGCGCTTCGGCGCGTTCCAGATCGCCATGACGGCATCGCCAATGTATTTGTCGATCGTCGCCTGGTTGCGCAGCAGGTCGTCGGTCAGCGCCTGGAAATAGGTCGAGGTGACCTGCATCAGCGTCTCGGGGTCCATGCGTTCGGCGATGCTGGTGAAGCCCGCCACGTCACTGAACATCACGGTAATGCGGCGTCGTTCGCCTCCTAGCTCGGCCTCCGCGCCCTCAGCCATCAGCTTGCGCACCAGATCGCGCGGCACATAGACGCTGAACAGCCGCAGCGCGTTCTTCATGCCCGCCATCGCATCCGCCAGGCGCTCGACCTCCGAGATGTGCGTCGTCAGCTTCAGCGGCTGGGTGAGATCGAGCCGACGGATCGCCTCGGCCTCCCGTGTCAGGGTGCCGAGCGGTCGGGCGACGCGCCAGGCGACGATCCCCAGCCCACCGAGCCCCAGCAGAAGCGCGCCGAGGCCGAAGAGCGTACCGATGCGGATGCCGCTCTCGATACCACCGGTGAAGTCGTCGAGCGGCGCGAGCACGCCGACCAGCACGCGCGGCGCGACGAACTCCTGCACGCCGGCGAGATGTGCGAGGTACTCGTCGCCACCGATCTCCAGCACGCCCGTGCCCCCTTCGGCGAGCCGGCCCTCGGCGAAGGCGCGCCACAGCGCAGTCAGGGCGGCGTCGCCACTGGCCGCAAGCGTCGTCCACGCGGTAGGGCCGGCCTGCGTGACCCGGCCCGGGTCCTGGTCGGCGAGGAGGATGCCATCCTCGGTGAACAGGACCGTGAGGCCGCCGGGGCTGACGCGGCTTCCGGCCAGGAAACGCCCGAGCTCGTCGAGCGGCACATCCAGTCCGACCGCGCCGCCGCCCGGCAGGCCGTGCGCGACGGTCAGCCCCGGCCGACCGGTTACCGGCAGGTCATACAGGGTGGAGACGTGTACGCCGGGCTCGGCGGCCTGCAACACCCAGCTCATCCGGCGCGGATCGCCGGGGAGACGGCGGCGCTGCGCTTCGCCGAGTGCCCGGCCCTGGGCGTCGAGATAGGTCCATCGCTCGGCTTCGCCCGTGGCGGCAGAGATGCGGCGCGCGGCGAAGGTCGCGCCCGCGGGGCGCGGGACGGGCGCTGCGCCGTCCGGCAGGGCGGCGAGCCGCAGCACCTGATCCAATGCGCCATCTGGCAGGACGATGCTGACAGCACTGAGCGGCGCTTCCGCCATGAGCGCGGCGAGGGCCGGCCCGGGCACCGCGGCTTGCCCTGGCGGCATGCGGGCCAGCACCGCCGCATGGCCGAGCAGCGGATGGATCAGCCCGCGTCCATTGGCCGCCGCCGCCGCCGCCGCGGTTCCGAGGTGGTGCTCGGCTGCCTCGCGTGCCGCGCGGTCCCCGGCCTCCCGGAAGCCCGCCACGACCGCCGCGATGGCGGCGATGAAGACCAGGCTGAAGGCGGTCAGGATGGTGACGGTGAAGTTGAGCCGCGGCTGCAGCCTCATGATGCCGGGGCCGCCGCGGCCAGCAGCGCCTCCGCATCGGCGCGGTCCAGCTCGTCCAGCGCGGCCGCGGCGGCATCGGCCGTCGCGGGCGCGAGGCCGAGGCTGCGAGCGACGCCGCCATAGGCCTCGAGCTGGTCATGGCGGGTCACATCCAGGCCGAGCAGCGTTGCTGGTGGGCTGGGCGTCGGCAGCATGCGCAGCAGGCCGAGGCGGGAGGCGTGGCTGGCCACCATGCCGGCATCCTGCTGCCCGGCGGCGGCGAGTTCGGTCAGGAGCCGCCGGGCGAGGCGCGGTCCGAGATCGGGCAGGGCGCTGGCAAAGAGATCGGCCTCGCGCGCCAGCCGGCAGGGCAGGTCGGACGCCTCCGAATCCCGCCAGGGCCAGGTGGTTGCTGCGATCATGCGACGGATCATGGCAATGCCGTCGGCGTCGAGACCCTCCGCCGCCGCGATGGCCGCCGAGGCATCGGCCGAGCGCTGTTCGAGGACACCGCGCGGGCCAGCCACCGAACCGTCATGCAGCAGGTCGTGGCCGGCCATGGCGGCGACTGCGGTGGCCGCCTCATGTGCGTCCATCCGTCCGAGCTGCCGTGCCAGGCCGGCGAGCCAGCCCATGGCGAGGATCGTCTCCGCCTGGTGATGGCGGTCGTGATAGGCGGGCTCGCCGCCGGGCGGGAAGCTCTCACCATGCCGTTCGACCGCGGCGGCGATGGCGCGCGCGGCGCGCGCCGCGGGGCTCGCATCGGCGGCTGCGCCGGTGGCGGCGGCGAGCGCCTGTTCACAAGCCGAGGCAAGGTCGGCCGGCCCGTCGCGACGTGCGCTCAGCACGCGCTGCGCGGCCGAGGCGATCTCGCGCCGGGGCCGATGCGCGGCCACGAGGTCGAGGACTGCAAGGCTCGGCACGGCGGTTGTCGCCATGGTCCCCGTCGCTGACGTTCCCCCGGTATCCTAGCCTGCCGGATACCGGGGAAGGGAAGCCCGGCCATCGCGAGATCGCGAGGTTGGTGTCAGGCCACCGACGCCTTCGGCCCGACATTCAGCAGGCTGCGCAGGCGGCCGAGCATCTCCTGAGCCTTGTCGCCGAGTTCCTCGTCCGGCCCCGCGACATGCTCCACGGCGGCAAGCGCCTTGCGCCGCTCCGCCGCCGTCTTGAGCAGCCCCGGCACGGCGGCGAGCGCTTCCTCCCGCAGCAAGGTCACGATCACCGTCTGGTCGCGGATGATGGCTTGGCGCGCGGCCGGGCTCATTCCCGCAAAGGGCGGCTCGGTGGTCAACAGCACGTTGGAGCGGGCGAGGCGGGTGCGGCGGACGCCGCCGCGCGCATCGGCCAGCAGGATCATCATGCGGATGACCGCCTCGGCGTAGCCGCCGAGCTCGACGCGGCTGCGCGCGTCGTTGAGCTGCGCGGGCTCCATCGGGATGGAGCGCCGTGCCGCCTCGGCTTCCTCGGCACTGTCGTCCCCCATCACGCCGAGGGCGGCGAGGTTGCCGTAGATGGCGTGGAAGGCGATCTCGCTCGCTGCGTCGCGGGCGTCGCGCCAGCGGTCGAACGCGTGCTCGACGCGGTCGGCCCAGACCTTCTCCATGGCAATGAAGGGATTGTCAGGCGCGGCGGGGGCGCGGTTCTGCCGGGCCATCCCCGCCATGGCGCGGATCGGCATCATGAAGGGGTTCATGTCGCTGAACAGGTAGCGGCGCATGCGCATCGGCGAGGCCTGGCGGCGCGCCTCCGCCCCCGCTTCCGTCGCGAACTGCCGGACGATGGGGGAAACCAGCACATCGTAGAGGTTCTGGTTCATCTCCGAGATCTTGGCGACCGCCGGGAAGGCCTCGTTGCCCGCCTCGCCGGAAAGCGTGCGGACGTCGGCGATCTTCCGTTCGACCAGCTCGACCTGCCATTCCTCGTTCGCACCCGTGCCTTCATGGCCGGTGATCTTCATCTCATAGAGGCCGGGGGCGACCGCCTCGATCATCTCGAGCGTCGTCGCGATCTCGCTGTGCTCCTTCTTGGCGATGGCGCCGGAGACGAAGATGCCGAGATGGCCGATCTGGTCGTGCAGGAGGTAGACGATGGTCTGGCCGAGCTGCTTGATCTCCTGCTCATCACGATACACGTCAGCGATCCAGCGCAGGGCCTGGCCCGGCGGGGTGATGTTGTCGCCCGAGGAGGCGAAGACGATGACCGGCGCCTTCACTTCGCGCATGTTGAAGGTCTCGCCGCCGCCCGAGCTGATCTGCCCGGTCGAGAAGCGGTTGCCGATGAACAGGTTGTCGACGATCCAGCGGATCTCGTCGCTGGTCATCAGGAAGTAGCCGCCCCACCAGCGCTCGAACTCGAGGAAGCGCTTCTCCTCGGTATCGACCTTGGCATAGAGGTCGAAATACTTGCGGAACCAGGTGTTGCCCGGGGACAGGCTCTCGAAGTTGCTGACCAGCGACGCACCGTCGAACTTCCCGTTGCCGAGGTCGGCCATCAGCGAGGCCGGCCAGCCGCCGCCGGCGAGGCCGCCGAAGTAGCGCATCGGGTTCTTGCCCTTCTCGCCCGCCCAGTACGATAGCGGGGCACCGTTCAGGACCAGCGCGCCGACGGCATCGGGCGCCGCGGCGCCCAGCATCATCGACGCCCAGCCGCCCTGGCAGTTGCCGATGACGACGGGCTTCGGCGCCTGGGGGTGGTCGGTGACGATACGGTTGAGGAAGAATGCCTCCGCCGCCGTCACGTCGAGGATGGTCTGCCCCTTCTCCGGCTCGCGATAGAAGATAACGAAGTAGACCGGATGGCCCCGGCGCAGCGCCACGCCGACTTGGCTGTCCGACTTGAAGCCGCCGATGCCGGCACCGTGACCGGCGCGCGGGTCGATGATGACGAAGGGACGCAGCTTCGGGTCGGTCGCCGGAAAGCCCTCCGGCGGGGTGATACGCACCAGCGCGTAGTTCACCGGCCGGGCCAGGGTCCGGCCATCAACGACCGTGACGTAGTCGAACACCAGCACGGGCGGGCAGCCGGCCTTCTCATGTTCGACGAAGTTGTTGCCGGCCTCCCGCATCACGTCCCAGAACATCAGCCAGCGCTGCGCGGCATCGACGGCGTAGGTGTGGGCATCCTGGGCCAGGCCGACGGGGGTGCGCGCCATGGCTGCCTGGGCCACGCGCATGGCAGCGGCGTTGTCCTGGTTGACGCCGGGGATCAGCGCCGCGGTGTCGCGTGTCACCACCTCGGTCAGACCCCGAACCTGGTCCAGCACGCGGGTTGCCGTCTCGGCGGCCTTGTCCAGGACCTCCCTTGTCGGGAGCAGAGGCGTGTTCGGCATGGATAGCGTTCCCTTGATGCGTCGGGGCGGCCCGCCCGGGGCAGCGATTCAAGCAGACTTGCTGCAATGCAGCAAATCAAGCACGTGTCGGGCGATCATTGCTTCTTCGTCGGTGGCACGGACCAATACTCGGGTGTGGGAGAACGGGGTGGAAATCTCCGGCGCGTTCGCCTCGTTCGCGGACGGGTCGAGGACGAGGCCAAGATGCTCCAGCCCCTCGCAGATCCGGGCGCGGAGGTTGCGGGCGTTCTCCCCGATGCCGGCGGTGAAGACGAGGCCGTCGATGCCGCCCATCGCGGCGGCCAGCGCGCCGATCTCCCGCCGCACGCGCCACGCGTAATAGGACAGCGCCTGCGCCGCGCGGGGGTCCGCGCTCTTCTCCAGGTCCCGCACGTCCTGGCTGATGCCCGACATGCCCTTGAGCCCGGCGTTGCCGTAGAGCAGGCCGGTCAGCTCCGCGGCCTCCATCTTCTCCGTCAGCATCAGGTGCAGCAGCACGCCGGGATCGATCTGACCGCAGCGGGTGCCCATCGGCACGCCGTCCAGCGCCGTGAAGCCCATCGTGCTGTCGATGCTGCGGCCGCCATGGATGGCGCAGAGCGAGGAGCCGTTGCCGAGATGCGCCACGACCACGCGTCCGGCGGCGAGCGCCGGTTCCTCCCGCCTCAGCCTGTCCGAGATGTACTCGTAGGACAGCCCATGGAAGCCGTAGCGGCGGATGCCGCGCGCGTAATACTCCGGCGGCAGGCCGAAGGTATCGGCCTCCCACGGATGGGCGCGATGGAAGGCGGTGTCGAAGCAGGCGACCTGCGGCACGCCGGGAAAGCGCTGCGACGCCGCGACGATGCCGGCGATGTTGTGCGGCTGGTGCAGCGGCGCGAGCGGCATCAGGCCCCGCAGCGTCTCCATCGCCGCGTCGTCCACCAGCATCGGCGCCGCGAGGTCCGGCCCGCCATGCACCACGCGATGGCCGACGGCGATGATGCGGCGGCCCTCGATGGCGGGCTCGATGCCTTCCATGATGCGGGCGAGGGCGCTGACGTGGTCGGCGACGTCCGGGCCGGCCCAGCGCTTGTCCGCCAGCACCTGGCGCCGCGCATCGCGGGCGATCAGGTGCGGGGAGGCGCCGATCCCCTCCATCTGCCCGTCGAGGCGGGTTTCGGCCCGGTCCTCCACGACCTTGAACAACTCGAACTTGATGGAGGAGGAGCCGGCGTTGAGGATGAGGATGGCGTCGCTCGGGGCGGATACGGCGTCCATCAGCCTAGCTCCGGCACCAGGCACTGCCCGGTGCGCCGCCAATGCCCATAGAGCACGGCGAGTGCCGCGGACATCAGCCGCGCATGCTCGTCATCGGCGCGTGACGTCAGCATCACCGGCACCTTGGCGCCGGTGACGAGGCCGCCGGTATCGGCCTGGGAGAGGAAGACGAGCTGCTTCGCCAGCATGTTCCCCGCCTCGAGGTTCGGGGCGACCAGCACATCCGCGCGGCCGGCGACCGAGGAATGAATGCCCTTGGTCCGCGCCGCCTCGAGGTCGACCGCGTTGTCCATCGCCAGCGGCCCATCGACGAGCGCGCCGCGGATCTGTCCGCGATCGGCCATCTTGGCGAGGATCGCGGCATCGAGCGTCGAGGGGATGGCCGGGTTGATCGTCTCGACCGCGGAGAGGATGCCGACGCGCGGCTGCTTCAGGCCGATCGCCTGGGCGAGGTCGATGGCGTTCTGGACGATGTCCGCCTTGGTCATCAGGTCGGGCAGGATGTTGATCGCCGCGTCGGTGATCAGCAGCAGGCCCTCATGGCCGGGGATATCGAGCACGAAGACGTGGCTGACGCGCCGCCCGGCGCGCAGCCCGCCATCCCCCTTGGTGACGTGGCGCAGCACTTCATCCGAATGGATGTTGCCCTTCATCACCGCATCGGCGCGGCCTTCATGCACCAGGGCGACGCAGCGCGCCGGGGCGTCATGGGCCGTGCTGACGGCCTCGATCCGCACGCCGGCGAGGTCCCAGCCGATCTTCGCCGCCTCGGCGCGAATGACGGCCTCGGGGCCGACAAGGATCGGATCGATCAGACCTTCCTTCGTCGCCTCCCACGTGCCGCCGAGCGAGTTCTCGTCGGTCGGCGCGGCGACCGCGGTCGGCATGGGCGGGATGCCGCGGCAGGCTTCCAGCAGGCGATTGAACTTGCCGCGCGGGATCAGGGTCAGTTCCGGAATGCTGATACCATCCGTGACGACCCTTTCTGCCGGCGCGCAGACCTCAGCGGTGCCAGTGCAGACGAGAACGCCGCCATCCTTCTCCAGCCGGCAATCCATCACGAGAAGGTTGCCCGGCAGCTTCTCGCGCACCGTCACGGTCGCGATGACCGCCTCGCCCGCTTCGACCCGTCTGTGGAAACGCAGGTCCTGGTACTGATAGGTGGCGCCGGGGCCTGGCAGCTTGTTGCCGAGCACCGCCGAGAACAGCGAGCCGCACCACATGGCAGGCGCCACCGGCGCGCGGCCGATCTCCTGCTCGGCTTCGCCCGGCAGGTGCACCGGGTTGAAGTTGCCCGAGGCATGGGCGAAGACGATCAGGTCGTTCGGCGTGCAGACGCGGGTGACGCTCGCGCTCTCGCCAACCTTGATGTCGCTCCAGGCACGCCCGACCAGGGCAGGGGCGGTGATCGTCACAGGCGCATCTCCGGTACGGTGTCGGGAATGATGAGGGGCGCGGCGGTGGCCGCGACGATGTCGGCCACCTGCACATCCGGCGCGCGTTCACGCAGCACGAGGCCGGCCTCCGTGGGTTCGATCACCGCGAGGTCCGTCACCACCAGGCTGACGGGACGCGCCGCGGTCGGCGGCAGGGTGAGTTCCGGCACGATCTTCGCCTCGCCGCGCGCCGCATGCTGCATGGCGACGATGACGCGCTTCGCGCCGGCGACGAGATCCATCGCGCCGCCCATGCCGGCGACCATCCTGCCCGGCACCAGCCAATTGGCGAGCAACCCCTTCGCATCCACCTGCAGCCCGCCGAGCACCGTCATGTCGAGGTGCCCGCCGCGGATCAGCGCGAAGGACGTCGCGCTGTCGAAGGCATAGGCGCCCGGCAGGGCGGAGATGAAGCCGCCACCCGCATCGGTCAGGTTGGGGTCCTCCATGCCCTCCGGCGGGCAGGCGCCGAAGCCGATGATGCCGTTCTCGCTCTGGAAGGCGACGAGCATGCCAGCGGGCACGTAGCGCGACACCAGCGTCGGCAGGCCGATGCCGAGGTTGACCAGCGTGTTGTTGCGCAGTTCGAGCGCCACGCGACGCGCGATGATCTCCTTCGGATCCATCTCAGTGCGGCCTTTCGACGAGATGCGTGACGATGATGCCTGGCGTGCAGACATGGTCCGGCGGGATCAGGCCGATCGGGACAATCTCGTCGGGCTCGGCGATCACGGTCGTCGCGGCCATCGCCATGATCGGGTTGAAGTTCCGCGCGGTCAGCCGATAGGTCAGGTTGCCGTAGTAGTCGGCCTCATAGCAGCGCAGGAGCGCGACATCGGCGCGCAGCGGCAACTCCAGCAGGAAGTCGCGACCATCGACCTTCACCAGCTGCTTGCCGTCCTGCACCACCGTGCCGACGCCGGTCGGCGTCAGCACGCCGCCGAGGCCGGCGCCGCCGGCGCGGATCCGCTCGGCCAGCGTGCCCTGCGGCACGAGATCCACCTGCACCTCGCCGGCGATCATCTTCTTCTGCAATGACGGGTTGAGCCCGATATGGCTGGTGATGCAGCGGCTGACGCAGCCGGCATCGATCAGCGCGCCGATGCCGTGGCCCGGCCTGGCGGCATCATTGCCGATGATCGTCAGGTCGCGTGCGCCGCGCTCGACCAGCGCGGCAATCACCCGATGGGGGGATCCCACCCCCATGAACCCGCCGACCATCACCGTCGACCCGTCGCGGACCAGCGCCGCCGCCGCAGCGGGAGAAATCGCCTCGCGCATGTTCGTCACGCCACGTTGTGCAGGCCGGCATCGACATAGATCGTGTCGCCGGTCATGCCGGATGCCGCGTTGCTGACCAGGAAGGAGACGAGGCGTCCCACCTCGGCGATGTCGACGAGGCGATGGGCGGGCGCCCGCTCGGTCGCCATTTGCACCAGCTCGTCGAACTGCGCGATGCCGGAGGCGGCGCGCGTCCGCAGGGGTCCCGGCGAGACGGCGTAGACGCGGATGCCCTTCTCGCCGAGTTCGTTCGCCGCGTAGCGCACGCTGGCTTCCAGCGCCGCCTTCACCGGCCCCATCATGTTGTAGCTCCCGACCACCTTGTCGGCGCCGTAGTAGGACATGGTCACCAGCGCACCGCCCTCGGCCATCAGCGGCTCGGCGAGCTTCGCCATGCGCAGGAACGACCAGCAGGACACGTGCATCGCCTGGGCGAAGCCCTCCGCGGAGCAGTCCACCACCCGGCCGTGCAGGTCGGCGCGCGGGGCGAAGGCGATGGAATGGATGACGAAGTCGAGCCCGCCCCATTCCGTCTCGATGCGTTCGAAGACGCGCTCGAGCTCGCCGGGCCTCTCGACGTCGAGCGGCTCGATGATCGCCGCGCCGAGTTCCTCGGCGAGTGGGCGGACGTGCTTCTCCGCCCGGTCGTTCAAGTAGGTGACGGCGAGGTCCGCGCCGAAGGCGCGCAGCTTCGCGGCGCAGCCATAGGCGATGGAGTCCGCATTCGCCACGCCGACCACCAGCCCCCGCTTGCCCTTCAGCATGTCGCCGATGCGCGCATCCGGATCCCAGATCCTGGGAAGCGGGTCGGGGGGGCGGCGATCCTGCGCCATGCGGCGGTCTCCTGGCCTCGTCGTTCGCGAAGCGCGCTGTCGCGCCCTCGCCGGTTAGTGACCTAGAGCAGAATTCTGCGGCTGCTTCATCAAGGTTTTGCTGCAACGTAACGACCATTCGAGTCTGGACCGTGTCGAGCGCGGGTGGTTCGCTGCCGCAAAACGAGGAGGAACATCGCATGAAAGGCGCAGTCTTCACCGGTGACCGACAGGTCGCGCTGATGGATTTTCCCGACCCGACGCCGGGCCCGGGGGAGGTGGTGCTGGAGATCCGCGCCTCCGGCATATGCGGGTCGGACCTCAAATTCTATCGCGCGCCGGGCGGGCCGGGGCGAACGGCGGCGCTGGGGCTGGGTTCGGTGGACGGGCCGGTGATTGCGGGGCACGAGCCCTGCGGCGTCGTCGTCGCGGTCGGGCAGGGGGTGGCGGCCAATCAGGCATGGACGGGCATGCGGGCGATGCAGCACCACTACCGCGGGTGCGGCGTCTGCCCGCGCTGTTCCACCGGCTGGATGCAGATGTGCGACGAGGGGGTGAAGGAGGTCTACGGCGCGACCGGGCATGGCGGGCACGCGCGTTACCTGAAGTGCCCGGCACGGACGCTGGTGGAACTGCCGGAAGAACTGTCCTTTGAGACAGGCGCGGCGATTTCCTGCGGCACGGGCACCGCCTGGGGCGCGCTGCAGCGGCTGGGCCTGACGGGTGACCAGACCATCGCGATCTTCGGGCAGGGGCCGGTCGGGCTGTCGGCGACTCTGCTCGCGGCGAGGATGGGGGCGCGGGTAATCGCGCTCGACACCTCGCCGGAGCGGCTGGCGCGGGCCGCCCAGTTCGGCGCCGACCTGCTGATCAACCCTACCGAGACGAATGACGTGCTCGGCGCCATCAAGCAGGCGACGCACGGGCTCGGGGCGCACGCCTCGCTCGATGCGTCGTCCCACCCGCTGGCGCGCCGGCAGGCGGTGCAATGCGTCCGGAGCTGGGGCAAGGCCTGCTTCGTGGGGGAGGGCGGGGAGGTCACGCTTGACGTCTCGCCCGACCTGTTGCGCCGCCAGGTGACGCTGATCGGGTCCTGGACGTTCTCAACCGTCGGCCAGGCGGAATGCGCGCGCTACATCGCCGATCGCGGCATCGACGTGGATGCGCTGTTCACCCATCGCTGGCGGCTAGACCAGGTGGAGGAAGCCTATCGCCTGTTCGACCGGCAGACCGACGGCAAGGGCGTCATTCTGCCGCATTGAGCTTGCCCCCAGACGGCGGGCGCGTGGCCGGTCACGCGCGGTCTGGGCGCGGTTCCGGTCCGATGCGGCCATCGGGCCGTCTTGCGTGACGTGCCGGAGCGCCCGAATGTGCCCGGCCCCGATTCCACGAGGAAACGCGATGTACATCGAACACCGCCAGTACACCTTCCACCCCGGCAAGCAGCCGCTTTGGGTGGGCGCCTTCGACAAGTTCGGCTTCCCGTCCTCCCAGCGCACGCTGGGCGCGCCGTCGCTCGGCACTTTCGTCGCCGATGTCGGGCCGATCAACCGCTTCGTCTTTATGCGCGGCTGGGATGACATCGACACCCGCGACGCCGGGATCGCGGCGCGCGAAGCCGATCCGCAGTGGGACGAGTTCAAGAAGGCCTCGGCCGGCGCACTGATGGCGCAGGAAGTGAAGTTCCTGAAGCCGACCGGCTTCTCGCCGATCCAGTCGGCCAAGGACTTCAAGTTCGAGCGCAAGATCGGCGGCACCGGCATGGTGGTCGATCACCGCACCTATGACTTCCATCCCGGCAAGATGCCGGCCTGGATCAAGGCGTATCAGGAGGTCGGCCTGCCGGTGCAGCAGCGCCTGCTCGGCCAGTTGCTGGTTTTCGCGGTGACTGAGATCGGCCCGATCAACCAGATCGTGTTCTGCTGGCTTTACGAGAGCTACGGCGACCGCGACGCCCGCCGCACCGCCATGGCGAACGACAAGCAGTGGCAGGAATTCGGCAAGATGGTCGGCGAGCTCGGCGCGCTGAAGCAGCAGACCGTGATGGGGCTGCGGCCGACCAGCTTCTCGGTAGTGAAGTAGTCCGGGGAGCGGCGGGGAGGGGCTTTGCCTCTCCCCAGAACCCCTCTCCATCAAAGGCCGAAGGGCCTTTGGAAACCTCCATTTGCCGCCGGGCACCATCGCCTCGCCCCCTCATATCGCCTGTGGAGGAGGCAGCATGACCGTTGCGCCCGTCGCCGGAAGATTGCGGTCCAGGATGCCCAGCATCCTGGCGGGGGGAGGTTTGGAGAGGGGCAGGGCCCCTCTCCAATTCCCCCCTCGAACCCTTCCACAATCCCGCCGGATGCCATACTGCCCCCGGACGATGACGCCCCGGCTCTCCGTCGTGATCCCGTGCTACAACGAGGCGGCCAATGTCGCCCCGATGGTCGAGCGGCTGGATGCCGCCCTGGCCGGCATCGCGTGGGAAGCGATCTTCGTCGACGACGACAGCCCGGACGGGACGGCGGCGCGCGCCAAGGCAATCGCCGCCCGTGACCCGCGCATCCGCTGCATCCGGCGGGTCGGGCGGCGCGGCCTCGCTTCCGCCTGCATCGAGGGCATCCTGTCCAGCGCAGCACCCTTCGTCGCGGTGATCGACGGCGACCTGCAGCATGACGAGACGATCCTGCCGCAAATGCTGGCGCTGCTGGAGGCCGATCGGGCCGAGGTGGTGATCGGAAGCCGGAACATTGAGGGCGGCACCAAGGGGGAGGGGCTGTCGCCGGTCCGCCGGATGGTCTCGGATGGCGGTGCGGCCCTCGCCAACGCTGCCCTGCCGGTGAAGGTCGGCGACCCGATGAGCGGCTTCTTTGCCCTGCCGCGGCCGATCTTCGACGATCTCGCGCCACGCCTGACGGGGACGGGCTTCAAGATCCTGCTCGACGTCCTGCTTTCCGCCGGGCGGCCGCTGCGCGTCGCCGAGGTCCCCTATGCCTTCCGCGCGCGGGAAGCCGGGGAGAGCAAGCTCGACGCCGGCGTGTTGCTGGAATTCGGCGGGCTGCTCGCCGACAAGGCGCTGGGCGGGCTTGTGCCGCTGCGCTTCATGGCCTTCGCGCTAGTGGGCGCGATCGGCGTGGTCGTGCATGTGGCGACGCTCACCCTGCTGTATGGCATCGGTCCGCTCGACTTCTGGCCGGCGCAGTGGGCGGCGACGCTGGTCGCGATGACGGCGAACTTCCTGCTGAACAACCGAATCACCTACCGCGACCGGCGGCTGCGAGGGCCGGGGCTCGCGCGCGGGCTGCTGCTGTTCTACCTGGTCTGCGGCATGGGTGCGGCGGCCAATGTCGGCATCGCGGGGCTGCTCCTGCGGGACGGGCTGCTCAACTGGGGCCTGGCCGGCGCGGCCGGGGCGTTGCTGACCGTGGTGTGGAACTACGCCGTGTCCTCGACCCTCGTCTGGCGGCCGCGTTGAGTGGCTGGCTCGCCGCGCTGGCGGCGCTGACGCTGCTGCGCCTTGTGCTGGCCGCCGTGCTGCCGCTGGCGCCGGACGAGGCCTATTACTGGGTCTGGTCGCGCAGCCTGCAGGGCAGCTACCTCGATCACCCGCCGATGGTCGCGCTGTTCATCCGCGCCGGCACGCTGCTGGCCGGGGAAACGGCGCTGGGCGTGCGGCTGATGGGGCCGATCTGCCTCGCCATCGGATCGATCCTGCTGGCGCGCGCCACGGAGGACCTGTTCCCCGGCCGCAAGGCCGGCCCCTGGGCGGCGGCACTGTTCAACGCGACTCTGCTGGCTGGCGTCGGGGCCGTGGCGATGACGCCGGACACGCCGCTCATCGCCTTCTGGACGGCAACACTCTGGGCGCTGGCGCGGCTCTGGCGGACCGGCGACGGGCGTTGGTGGCTCGCGGTCGGCGCCTTCGCCGGGGCGGCGCTGCTCAGCAAGTATACCGCGACGCTGCTCGGCCTCGGCATCGTCGCCTGGTTGGTGCTGGACCCGACGATGCGGCGCTGGATGCTGCGCTGGCAGCTTTGGGCCGGTGGTGCGGTTGCCGTGGTGGCCTTCGCGCCGGTGGTGCTCTGGAATGCGGGGCATGACTGGGCATCCTTCGCCAAGCAGGGCGGCAGGGCCGGCGACTGGCAGGCGGGACAGGCGCTGCGCTACCTTGGCGAGTTGCTGGGCAGCCAGGTCGGGCTGGCGACGCCGCTGGTCTTCGTGTTCTGCGTCGCCGGGGTTGCGGCGGCCGCGCGGGGCTGGTGGCGCGGGCGTGACGGCGCGGCGCTGCTGCTTGCGGCCATGACCATTCCGGCCACGGCGATCTTCCTGTGGCAGGCGACCGGCAGCCGCGTGCAGGGGAACTGGCCGGCCATCCTGTATCCCGCGGCCTGCATCGCCGCGGCGGCGCTGCTGGCCGGGCCGCGCTGGGTGCGGCTGCGGCGGCCGGCGGTCGTCCTCGGGTTGGGGATGACGGGGGCGGTGTATCTCCAGGCCGTCGCCGCGCCGCTGCCGCTGCCGCGCCGCAGCGACCCGACGCTGGCGCGCCTCGGCGGATGGGGCGCTTTCGTCGCCGCGACCGATGCCGCCATGGCTCGAGAAGGGGCGGCGTTCGTCGCGGCCGAGGAATACGGCCTCGCCTCGGTCCTCGCGTTCCGCCTTCCGGTGGGCCGCGTCGTGATCGCGATGGATTCGCGATGGCGATATTTTTCGCTGCCCGCGCCCGTACCGGGCGTAACCGGCCTACTGGTCCGGAGCGAAAGACGGGGGGAGTGGCCTCCTCTCTGGCCGGGCGCGGAGGCGCTGCCGGGGAGCGAGGGGCACCTGGTTCGCAGCCGGGACGGGGTAGAGGCGGAGGCGTATCGTCTCTATCGCGTCACGACAGGGCCGGGTCAGCCGCCGGCCGCGGTGCTGCCGCGGCCCGGCTTCTGACGCGACGCTTGACCCCGGGTCGGGACAACCGATCTCGGGGGCAGAACGGAGGGATGAGCATGCCGATCCGCATTCCGCGTGGCTGGGAGATCCCCGAGCGCGAAGCGAGCCCTGAGCACTTGGTGTTCGGGCGCCGCAAGGCCGTGGCGCTCGGCGCCGGTCTCGTCGCCGCCGGCCCGGCACTGGCGCAGGGCGACCCCGCCTTGCCGCCGGCGATGCGCAACACGCGTTACCCGCCTGGGCGCGACCTGACCGGCGAGCGCGATGCCACCACCTACAACAACTACTACGAGTTCGGCTCGGACAAGGGCATCAGCCGCGCCGCCCAGCGGCTGCCGCAGCGCCCGTGGACCGTGAAGGTCGAGGGCATGGTCGAGGCCCCGCGCGAATTCGGCATCGACGACCTGCTGCGGACCATGCCGATCGAGGAGCGCGTCTATCGCCTGCGCTGCGTCGAGGCGTGGTCGATGGTGATTCCGTGGACGGGCTTCCCGCTCTCCGCACTGCTGTCGCAGGTGCGGCCGCTGGCCTCGGCGAAGTACGTGGTGTTCCAGACCGCGCAGGTGCCGTCCGCCATGCCAGGGCTGCGACAGTCCTGGTATCCCTGGCCCTACATCGAGGGCTGCACGGTCGAGGAGGCCGGCAACGAGCTATCCTTCATGGTGGTCGGCGCCTATGGCAAGCCGCTGCCGCCGCAGAATGGCGGGCCGATCCGCTTCCACCAGCCCTGGAAGTACGGCTTCAAGGCGGGCAAGGGCGTCGTGAAGATCACGCTGACCGACCGTCGGCCGGTTTCCTTCTGGGAGACCATCCAGGCATCCGAATACGGCTTCTGGGCCAATGTGAACCCCGAGGTGCCGCATCCGCGCTGGAGCCAGGCGAATGAGCGCGTGATCGGGACGAACCAGCGCATTCCGACGCGGCTCTTCAACGGCTATGCCGAATTCGTGAGTTCCCTCTACACTGGCCTGGAGAACGAACGACTCTGGGCGTGACATGCTGCTGAGGCTGATCGGATTGCTGCTCGGCTCCCTGGCGCTGGTGATCGGCCTGAGCGCCGGCTGGAACTGGACCTTCGGGGCCATGCTGGGGGGCATCAACCCCAGGGGCATGGCGACGCTGGAGGATACGGTCCGGAACAACTGGGCCGGCATCTGGGACTCGCTGGCCCTGCCGATGCTCGGCCTGCCTGCCTGGGCCGTGCCGGCGCTGTTGGCGGTGGTGTTCTTCCTGGCCGCGGCAATGCGTCCCGGCCGCGGCTGAAGCCGGCCTTACTCGATCCGCGCGCCGGAGATCTCGACCAGCCGCTGCCATCGCGGGGTTTCACCGCGGATCATCTCGGCAGCCGCGGCCGGGCTGTCGCTCAGCACGACGCCATAGCCGAGCGGGCGCAGCCTTTCGACGAAGTCACGCTGCCGCGCCACGGTCTGCGACGCCTCGAACAACCGCTGCACCACCGCGGGTGGGGTGCCGCCGGCGGTGGTGACGACATTCCAGTTCACCAGCGAATGATCGCCGAGGCCGAGGTCGGCGAAGGACTTCATGCCCGGGATGTTGGGCAGGAGCGGGATGGGGTCGCCCGAGGACACCGCCAGGGCCTTGAACCGGCCGGCTTCCACATGCGGCATCAGCGCCGGCATGACATCGAACATCATGTCGATGTTGCCCGCGACCAGATCGTTGATGGCCGGCCCGCCGCCGCGATAGGGCACATGAAGGATCTTCGCATCGGCGAAGCGGTTCACCGCCGAGATATTGAGGTGCGACGACGTGCCGGAGCCCGAGGAGCCCATCCGGACCTGCTCGGGATTGGCGCGCGACCAGAGAATCAGCGCGCGGAAATCGGTCCAGCCGTTGCGCTGCGCTGCCTCCGCATTCACCACGCAGAGCAGTGCGCCGTCGGTGAGTTGCGTGACCGGCAACAGGTCCTGCTGCACGTTGAACGGCATGCGTGCATGCATGAAGGGTGCGGCGCAATGGGTCGTCGCGCTGATCAGGCCGAGCGCGCTGCCATCCTTGTCCGCCTTGGCGATCACATCAGCGCCGATCAGCCCACCGGCGCCGCTCCGGTTCTCGACGACCACGGTCTGGCCCAGTGCCGTGCCGAGCTTCTCGGCGAACAGGCGGGAGGTGATGTCGACCGCGCCGCCGGGGGGAAAAGGCACGATGACGCGCACCGGACGGCCGCCGGCAACGGGCTGGGCGCGGATCGGCGCCGGCCCGCAGGCCAGGGCGGTGGCACCGGCGACAAGCAGGGCGCGGCGGTCGATGGATCGGGCGATGGCCATGGTGGTCTCCGGCGTCGTGATCGGGGCGGAACGCTTCGTCCGGCAGTTGGGCCTTCGCCTGCGACCCGTTCAAGGCGCTCGCTGGCGAGTGATGACCACGGGCGGCGGAACACAGCGCCGCTGCCGCGCATCGTGATGAGCTTCCGGCGCCGTTTCCGTTGGCCCTGGCTCACGGCACCACCGCCAGGCCGTCTTTCGTGACCACCCGATCTGGTGATGCCGCCTGATCGGGATCTGCTCTAACGGCAGCGGCAGCTACCGCCGACGTCGGACCGCAGGTTCTGCCGGACCCAGGTGACGCCATCGGGCTGGAAGTCGAAGGACGGGCCGATGATGCAGATCTCGGAATGGCCGCGGCCGCTCTGCATCTGGGACATGGTCGCGCGCTCGACCATGATGCGGTTGTTGACGCAGTAGACGGTGGCCGGCGCGCTCTGCGCGAAGGCGGCAGGCGCGGCGACGGTGCCGAGGATGAGGGCGGCGGCGGCGAGGGTCTTCAGCATGGGCGGGCCTCCTGTTCGAATGGCCCGCCAACGATGTGACGTTCAGTGCGACCCCGCAAGGAGGCGGGTCACAGTCGGGCCAGCGCGTCCCGCGCAGCCGCGATGGCGTGATGGGCTGCCGGTGTCAGGTCGTAGCCGTCCAGCTGCGCGGGGGTCGCCCACGCCACCTCGCTGACATCGTCGCCGGCGCGCGCCTCGCCGCCGGACCATTCCCCGGCGAAGTCGACGATCGTGTAGTGGTACAGCGCGCGGCCTTCATCATCCCGCGTGATGGCATCGACGACGACGGCCAAGGTGAGACGGCCGACCTCGATGCCCGCTTCCTCGCGCAATTCGCGCCGCGCGGCTTCCTCGGTGGTCTCGCCGACATGCTGCGCCCCACCCGGCAGCGACCAGGTGCCGATCCGCGGCGGCTTGCCGCGACGGACGAGGAGAACCTGATCGCCGCGGAAGACGATGCAGCCGATGCCCACCCAGGGGCGGTCCGGATACTCCCGGCCGGTCACTGCGGCCGCGGCGGCTCGCCGGCCGGGGCGTCGGGGGCGGCGGGCGGTGGGGCGGCGGGCGCTT
>NZ_JAAEDI010000027.1 GCF_018129025.1 Neoroseomonas terrae
ATAGAGGCCGAGCAGCGTCTCGGCGGACATCAGGGCGGGATCCGCGGCGCCCGCGCCGAAGCCCGCCGCGACGCCGTTCTCCACCACCGCGCCGCACACCGCCGTGCCGAATAGCACGATGCGCAAGGTGATCGCCCGCCGCCTGTCGGAATCGAAGGCGACCATCCCGCATTTCTACGTGACGATGGATATCGAGATCGACGCGCTGCTGAAGCTGCGCGCCGACCTCAATGCGCGGTCGCCGAAGGATGGGCCGGGCGCCTACAAGCTCTCGGTCAACGACCTGGTGATCAAGGCGACGGCGGCCACGCTGCGTCGCTTCCCGAACTGCAACGCGTCCTGGACGGAGGATGCGATCATCCAGTACCACGACGTCGACATCTCGGTGGCCGTGTCGATCCCGGACGGGCTCATCACGCCGATCGTGAAGGGGGCCGACAAGAAGGGCCTCGCCGCGATCAGCAATGAGATGAAGGACCTCGCCGCGCGCGCCAAGACCGGAAAGCTGAAGCCCGAGGAGTTCCAGGGCGGCGGCTTCTCCATCTCCAACATGGGGATGTATGGCGTTTCCGACTTCAGCGCGATCATCAACCCGCCGCAGGCCGGCATCCTGGCGGTCTCCGCCGGGCTGCAGAAGCCGGTGGTGAAGGATGGCGCGCTGGCGATCGCGACGGTGATGACCTGCACGTTGTCGGTCGATCACCGCGTCATCGATGGCGCGCTGGCCGCCGAGTTCATGCAGGCGCTGAAGCGCACCATCGAGGATCCGCTGAGCCTGATGCTGTGATGCGTCCGGTCGTCGCAGGGCGGAGGTGCCGCCTGCGGCACCGAGTACCGGAGGCATGAATCGGATGCTCACCATCCGGGAGGCAACGCCGTCCGATGTGCCGACCATCGCGCGCTTCGTGCGCGCGCTGGCCGAGTTCGAGAAGCTGGCGCATGAAGCGGTCGGCACCGACGCCGACTTTCACGCCGCGATCTTCGGCACCCCGCAGCGCGCAGGGTGCCTGATCGCGGAGGTGGATGGCGAGGCCGCGGCGATCGCGCTGTATCACTGGACCTTCTCCACCTTCCTCGCGAAGCCGGGGCGGTGGCTGGAGGATCTGTGGGTCGAGCCGCGCTTCCGCCGCCAGGGCGTCGCGAAGGCGCTGTTCGCGCGCCTCGCGGCCGACACCATGGCGGAAGGCGGCGGGCGGCTCGCCTGGAACGTGCTCGATTGGAACACGCCGGCCATCGCGACTTATGACGCGATGGGGGCGGATACCCTCAAGGAATGGATCACGCGCCGCCTGTCGGGCCAGGCGCTGAGATCCCTGGCAGCGGAGGCAGTCTGATGGCCGAACAATTCGACCTGGTGATCATCGGTGGCGGTCCCGGCGGCTATGTCGCCGCCATCCGCGCCGCGCAGCTCAAGATGAAGGTCGCGGTCGTCGAGCGCGAGCATATGGGCGGCATCTGCCTCAACTGGGGCTGCATCCCGACCAAGGCGCTGCTGCGCGCGTCCGAGATCAACCACCTGCTGCACAGCCTGGATCACTACGGCTTCGCCGCCGACAATGTCCGCTTCGACTTCGCGAAGGTGATCAAGCGGTCGCGCAATGTCGCGAACCAGCTCTCCTCCGGCGTGAAGGGGCTGATGAAGAAGCACAAGATCACCGTCTATGACGGGCATGGCGCACTCGCCGGCCCGGGCAAGGTGGCGGTGACGAAGGATGGCAAGGGCGTCGCGGAACTCGCCGCGAAGCACATCATCCTCGCGACCGGCGCGCGGGCGCGCGTCCTGCCGGGCATGGAGCCGGACGGCAAGCTGATCTGGTCGTATCGCGAGGCGCTGGTGCCCGACGCGATGCCGAAGAAGCTGATCGTGATCGGCTCGGGCGCCATCGGCAGCGAGTTCGCGTCCTTCTACCTCAACATGGGCGCCGAGGTGACGCTGATCGAGGTGATGGACCGCATCCTGCCGGTCGAGGATGCGGAGATTTCCGCCTTCGTGGCCAAGGCCTTCACCAAGCAGGGGATGAAGGTCATCACCGGCGCCAAGGTGCAGGGCGTGCGCAAGGATGGCGGCGGCGTCTCGGCGATCGTCGAGGCCGACGGCAAGGTCACGGAGATCAAGGCCGACCGGCTGATCTCTGCGGTCGGCATCGTCGGCAACGTCGAGAATCTGGGCCTGGAAGGCACGAAGGTGCAGGTGGACCGCACCCATGTGACGATCGATGGCTATGGCCGCACGGGCGAGCCCGGCGTCTATGCCATCGGCGACCTCGCCGGCCCGCCATGGCTGGCCCACAAGGCGATGCATGAGGGCGTGATCGTCGTCGAGGCCATTGCCGGTAAGCATCCGCATGAGATGGATGTGACGAATATCCCGGGCTGCACCTATTGCCGCCCGCAGGTGGCGTCGGTCGGGCTGACGGAGGCCGCGGCCAAGGCCAAGGGCCATGAGGTGAAGGTCGGCCGCTTCCCCTTCATCGGCAACGGCAAGGCGATTGCGCTCGGCGAGCCCGAGGGCTTCATCAAGACGGTGTTCGACGCCAAGACGGGCGCCATGCTCGGCGCCCACATGGTCGGGCCGGAAGTCACGGAGATGATCCAGGGCTACGGCATCGCCCGCACGTTGGAGACGACCGAGGCCGAGCTGATGGCCACCGTCTTCCCGCACCCGACCTTGTCCGAAGCCATGCATGAGGCCGTTCTCGATGCCTACGGACAGGTTCTCCATATCTGACGCGGAAGCGGCGCTGCGGGAGGCCATGCTGGCCTCGGACGTCGCGCGGCTCGAAGCCCTGATCGCGGACGACCTGGTCTTCGTGGACCAGGTCGGCGCCGTGCATGGAAAGGCTGCGGACCTGGCCTTGCACGCCGCGGGCGGGCTGGTTCTCGAGCGGATCGACCTCTCCGAGCAACGGATCCTGCCACTGGCGGATGGCGGTGCCTGCGTCAGCGTGCGGGCCGATATCGCCGGCCGCTATGCGGGCGAGCCTTTCGCCGGTGCCTACCGCTACATGCGCGTCTGGGTGCGGCAGGGCGCCGCCTGGCGGGTCCAGGCCGCGCAGTGCACGGCCATCGCAGGTTGAACCTCGCAGGATGAGGCCAGCCGGCCTATATCGGGGGCGGATCGCATCATGACCACCCGCATCGAAATAGACCATCGCAAGCCTCGCCTGGGCGCCGAACGGCACCCGGAGAAGGCGCATCGCCCCGACAACCCCATCCAGCGCAAGCCGTCCTGGATTCGGGTGAAGGCGCCGACGCACCCGATTTATCACGAGACGCGCAACCTGATGCGCGAACAGAAGCTCGTGACGGTGTGCGAGGAAGCCGCCTGCCCGAATATCGGGGAATGCTGGTCGCAGCGTCACGCCACCATGATGATCATGGGGGAGACGTGCACGCGGGCCTGTTCCTTCTGCAACGTCGCGACGGGCATTCCGAAGGCGCTCGACACGGATGAGCCGCGGCGGGTTGGAGAGGCGGTGGCGACGCTCGGCCTGCGTCACGTCGTCATCACCAGCGTGGACCGCGACGACCTAAAGGATGGCGGCGCGGAGCATTTCGCGCAGACGATCCGCGCCATCCGTGCATCGGCGCCGGAAACGACGATCGAGATCCTGACGCCCGATTTCCTGCGCAAGGACGGCGCACTGGAAGTGGTCGTCGAGGCGCGGCCTGACGTGTTCAATCACAACCTCGAAACCGTGCCCGCCTTGTATCCGACGATCCGGCCTGGGGCGCGGTACTACCATTCCCTCCGGTTGCTCGACCGCGTGAAGCAGCTCGATCCGTCCATCTTCACCAAGTCGGGGATGATGGCTGGCCTGGGGGAGAAGCGCATCGAGGTGCTGCAGGTGATGGACGACCTGCGGTCCGCGGATGTGGATTTCCTCACCATCGGGCAGTATCTGCAGCCTTCGGTGAAGCACGCCGCGGTCGACCGGTTCGTGACGCCGGACGAGTTCGAGGACTATGCCCGTACCGCCCGCGGCAAGGGCTTCCTGCTGGTTTCCAGCACGCCGCTGACGCGCTCCTCCTACCACGCCGACCGTGACTTCGCCGCGCTGCGCACCGCGCGGGAGGAGAAGCTGCGGACGGCGCGCGAGCCGCGGGCCTGACATGCCGACGCATGCCGAGAAGAAGATCCTCCGCTATTCGCCGGAGCAGATGTTCGATCTGGTTGCCGATGTCCGCCGCTATCCGGAATTCCTGCCGTGGTGCGTCGGTGCCCGCGTGCTCACGCAGTCCGATACCGAACTGACCGCCGACCTGACGATCGGCTTCAAGATGTTCCGCGAGACCTTCCGATCACGCGTGACCCTGGAGCGGCCGGACCATGTCCATGTCACCTACGAGAACGGCCCCTTCCGCTACCTGAACAACCATTGGCGCTTCCAACCGGTGCCGCAGGGAACCGAGGTCGATTTCTTCGTCGATTTCGAGTTCCACTCCCGCCTCCTGCAGATGGCTATCGGCGTGGTGTTCAACGAGGCCGTGCGGCTCATGGTGCGCGCCTTCGAACGCCGCGCGATGGCGCTGTACGGGCGGACGGCGGCGCCGGTCAGTCCGGGCTCGCCGGCACCGTCGGTCACCGGCTGAGCGTGCCGGCGGCAGCGATCTTGTCCGGCGCCGTGGCTGCCGCCCATTGAAGTAAAGGCGGCCGCGGCAGGTAGATGGATGGAAGCGTCCGTCACGTGAGCGGCACGTGCCGCGCCCCGGGTTGGGCCGAGCCCCGCAAGCCGCGCGCCGGTCGAATATGGTGGCGGTAGGGGACACGGCGCGGCAGGCTGTGCCCATGGCCTATATCCTGTACGGCGACATCGGCTCAGGCTCCTCGACCGTCGAGATGGCGCTCGCCGAGATTGGCGCGCCGGTCGAGCTGCGCGAGGTCCCGCTGTCGGACCACGCGCAATTGAGCGAGACCTATCGCCGGATCAACCCGATGGGGCGGCTGCCGACGCTGATACTGCCAGACGGCACGGTGATGACGGAGACCCTCGCCATCCTGCCGACCCTCGCCGACCGCCATCCCGATGCCGGGCTGCTGCCGCCCGCCGATACATCCGACCGGGCGCGCGTGCTGCGCTGGATGATGCTTGCCGGGACGGAGGGCTATCCTCACGTCACGCGGTCCGACTATCCGGAACGCTTCAGCGCCGATCCCGCCCATGCGGAGGCGATCCGCGCCCGTGCGAAGGAGATGTATCGCGATCTCTGGCGCCTGGTGGAGACGGAGGCCGGGCTGACCGGCGACCCGACGGCGCCCTTCCTGCTCGGCAAGCGGTTCACGGTGGCCGATATTTATCTCGCGATGCTGCCGCGTTGGCTGGGTGGGGTCACTTGGCTGCCGGAGGCGTGCCCGAAGCTGGCTGTGCTCGGTCGCGCCGTTGCGGCGCGGCCCCGCATCGCGCCTGTCTGGGCGCGGCATTCTCCCGCCTGATGCGGATCGGTCAGCCGAGGGCGGCGAGTATGTCGGTCGGGTCCACCGGCGCGTGGTGACCCGCCTGCATTACCGGGTTCCAAGCCAGGCCGAGCACCGCACATAGCCTTTGGAAATGCACAAGACGGACGGGGGGAAGGACCGACGGCCCATTCTCGGCCGGCAGGATCTCGACCAGTCCCGCATCCGGCCGCGCCCAGATCATATGAGCAAGTCCGGCGCCGTGCTGGCCGACGACGCGCCAGGCGCGCGAGAACAGGTGGATCTGCTCGAACAGGGAACAGCCCTCGAGCCGCACCAGCAGTGTGTCGTGGCGCGCCGCGATCGCGGCATGCACCTCCGCCATGTTCGGGACGCTGCGCCGTTCCGCGCCGGCCGTCCGGACCTCGGATGCTGCGGATCGGTAGAACGGGGACGGCGGGGCACGATCGACCACCAGGACCAGACGGTCGGAAGCCGTGGCCGGATGCGAGGCGGCGGCGGCTGCAATGCGCTCTCCATACAAATCCTGCACCACGCGGCGGATGCGCAGGAGCCGGTCACGCGCATAGGCCCGCGGTGAATCAAAGCCGGGGACGATCATCCTCGGCGTCTTCCCGACTTCCTCGTTCACGCCGACGAGGCCCGACAGAAGGGTGTGCGCGGAGATGACCTGAAGGCGGAAGCCGTCGAGCTCGGCCAAGAGGTGGTTGAGCGGCCCGCAGTCGCGCACCAGGAACCGGTGCGTGTCGCGCAGCGCGGAGGCGTGCTCGAGGAACGGGAGCACGTAACCGAACATGAAATGGTAGAAGTGCTGGACCGATCCGCGCAGATTCGCAGGCACGATGGCGATGGTAGGCGGCCGCCTCCTGTCGGGTGCTGCCATCGGCAGAATGGTCACGCGGCAGTCCCGTCGGCCACCATGCGATCCGCCGAGGTATCCGGCCAGGCGCGGATGTCGGTGATGGGCCGGCCCCTCGCGCATTCCGGCTTGCCGACCCGCCCCATGGTATCCCCCCGCCTGCCTCTGGTCGGATCGTGGCGCCGGGGGCATGCTCGCGCAACTCCAGCCATACAGGGTCCGATCCATGGTGCATGCCCCGAACCGTCCGCCCGCCGGCGCGCCGCCCGTGCGCATCAACCTCTACTCGGATACGCAGACGCGCCCGACGCCGGCGATGAAGGACGCGATGATCCGCGCCGAGGTCGGCGACGAGCAGCATGGCGACGACCCGACGGTGCATGAGCTGTGCGACCGCATGGCGGCGCTGATGGGCAAGGAGGCGGCGATGTACATGCCGTCCGGCACCATGTGCAACGTCGTCGCGATCCTGACCCATTGCGGCAAGGGCGATGAGGTTATCGCCCACGAGACGAGCCACATCCTGCATTCCGAGGGTGGCACCCATGCCGCGCTGACCGGCGTGCAGATCATGCCGATGAAGGGCCCGCGCGGCATGTTCACGGCCGACGACGTGCGCGCCGCGATCCGCCCCAAGACGCGCTACGCGCCGCCGCAGCGGCTGCTGGAGGTGGAGCAGACCGCCAACATCGGCGGCGGCGCGATCTGGCCGCTGGCGCAGCTCAACGCCGTCGCGGATGTCGCGCATGAACAGGGCTGGTCGACGCATATGGACGGCGCGCGGCTGATGAATGCCTGCGTCGGCGCGGGGATTGCGGCGAAGGACATGGTCGCCGGCTACGATTCCGTCTGGCTCGATTTCACCAAGGGCCTCGGCGCGCCGCTGGGTGCGGTGCTGTGCGGCGACGAGGAATTCATCGGCCGCGCCTGGCGCTGGAAGCAGCGGCTCGGCGGGTCGATGCGCCAGGCCGGCGTCTGCGCGGCCGCCTGCATCTATGCGCTCGACAACAACATCGACCGGTTGGCGGACGACCACGCGAACGCCAAGGCGCTCGCGCGCGGCCTGCGCCAGATCCCGGGTGTGGAGGTCGAGGAACCGGACACTAACCTGGTGTTCTTCGACATCCGCGGCGCGGGCATGGATGTCGCGACGCTGCAGGCGAAGCTGCAGATGCGCGGCATCGCGGTGTCGGGCCTCGGCGGCCGCGTGCGCGCGTGCACGCATCTCGACGTCACGGCGCCGATGATCGAGGAGGCAGTGACCGAGATCAAAGCCGCGCTCGCGGCCGCCTGATGGTTGCCGGCCGCCGCCTCGATCGAGCCGGGGCGGCGGGGTGCGGCCGATGAACACGCTGCTCGACCGGCTGGAACAGAAGGCCCACGCCGTCGCGCAATTCGCTTCGAGCGACGATGCGATCTTCGCGGCGGTGGTGCTGCTTGTCTTCGTGCTGACGAAGCGGATCGCCTCGGCGATCGTGGGCGGCGTGCTGCGGCGAATTCTGGACGCCGAGAACAAGGGCGTCGGCACCGAGGTATCGGCGGCGCTGCATCGGCCGATCGGCGCGCTGTGGATCGTCCTCGGCCTGTTCATCGCCTTCGAACTGGTGCGCGACAGCGAGGGCGGGTCGCTGGTGCAGCTGTCTCAGCGGCTGATCGGCACCCTTGCCATCCTGATCGCCTACTGGGCGATCTTCGCCCTCGTCTCGCCGCTGATTGCGCGGATCGAGCCGACGAAGCGCTACGTGACCGCCTCGATGGCCGATTGGGCCGACAAGATCCTCAAGAGCTTCATCGTGTTCTTCGCCCTGGCGGCGGTGCTGGAGCAATGGGGCGTCAGGGTCAGTCCGATCCTGACCAGCCTCGGCATCGTCGGCGCGGCGGTGGCGCTCGGCGCACAGTCTTTCTTCAAGAACCTGATCGCGGGCATCCTCATCCTGGCCGGGCAGCGCTTCCAGTATGGCGATTGGGTCAAGGTCGCCGACGTGGCGGAAGGCCATATCGAGACCATCGGCTTCCGAACCACGCGCATCCGGCAGTTCGACGATTCCGTCGTGCAGGTCCCGAATGTCGAACTGTCCGACAAGGCCGTCGTCAACGTCACGCAGAAGCGCCGCTGGCGCATCAAATGGGTGATCGGCGTTCCCTACTCGACGACGACCGGGCAGCTGAAGACGATCCGCGACAATATCGAAGCTTACGTACTCGCCACGGCGGAATTCGTCCGGCCCGAGAAGGCGTCGACCTTCATCAGGGTCGATTCCTTCGGAGGATCGTCGATCAACATCCTCATCTACTGCTTCGTCGAGACGGTGAATTGGGGCCATTGGCTCCAGGTGAAGGAAACGCTGGCCTACAAGGTCATGGACATCGTGCGGGACGCGGGGTCGAGCTTCGCCTTTCCGTCCACCTCGCTCTATGTCGAGACACTGCCCGGCGACAGGCCGGACCTGTTCCTGCCGCCGCAGGACGGAAAGCCGCGCATCGAGCCGTCCGGCCGCACGCCCGGCGACGCTACGGCGCCCTGAACGGCGCCCTGAACGCCGCCCTCCACGCCGCCTGATCGGCTTTGATCAACGCCGCGAGGGAGCCGGCCTTCGCTGCCAGCTGGCCCGGCGTGATGTCGGCGAGCTCGTCGAGGATAGCCGCCGCATCCTCGCGCCGCACGCCGTGGATCGCACCGAGGTCGCGGCCGATGGCCTCGCGCACCTGCGGGTGGATCGGCAGCTTCTCGACATGGATGTCGCCGACCGCGAGCGAAGGGATTGCTCGAACCCGAGCATGCGCACCATCGCCGGTAGGTCGCGCGCAGGAAGGGGAAGGCGGCGCTCGTAGTCTCGACCTGGAACTCGTCGTCGAGCCCGGTCCTGAGCCAGTCCCGATGGGCAGCCTCGGTGGCGGGGAAAGGTGTCATGCGCGTCCCTTCCGGAGCACAGGCCGCAGCCTATCGCTGGAGTAGGGATCGGAACGCTTTTCCGCCGCGGCGCGTTCAGTTCAGCATCCGCGTCCAGGATGCCTTGGGCCCGATGTCGATATGGGTGAAGGACCCGTACCAGCCGACGCCCATGAAGCCGAGGTGGTTCGACAGCAGCGACGCATGGGCGCAGACATCGGCCTGCGACATGCCGCGCACCACGATGTCGGCGGCCATGCCGCGCATGTGCAGGCTGTTCGGCGCAGCATGGGGCAGCATCGCGTTGGTCTGCGGCGTGCGGTAGCCCGAGATCAGCCGCAGCGGGCGCGTATAGCCAATGCGTTCCTGCACTAGCGAGAGCATGTCGAGCAGCAGGCCGGGGATCGGGCCCGGTGCATCCGCGCGCAGGTCGCGGAACAGCGCCTGCAGCCGGGCGAGGGCGGCGATGTTGTAGTCCTGCCCGGTGCGGTAGGCGACCGCGACTTCCTCACCGGCATTGTTCTGCAGCCACAGCCAGCGGTCGCGCGGGCGGAGGTCCTGCGAGGCCGGCGCCGGCACGTCTCCGTAGCCCAGCACGTCGGCCCGCGCTGCGCCGCCGCCGATCGCCGCCGCGCCGAGCCCGGCAATCAGGGCGCGACGACGCAGCATCGTATTGGCGGAGCGAATCACCATTCCTTTACTTTGCTCTCGCCAAACGAGCGTGAGCAACGGGCCCGCGGATTCGCGCGGCGCATGTGATCCGAGGTGTGGCCGGCGCGCCGCGTCGCGCCGTCCGCGCTTCGCGGCCCAGCGCAGGCGCGCGACCTTCAATCCAACGGTCGTGCCCAGCCTGCCGATGCAGCCCGCAACGGCGGCGTCGGCGTCAGTCGGCGCTCGCCCCCGTCAGCCGCACCAGCGCCTCCATGGTGGCGAGGTCGCGCCGCTGCATGTCGGCCATCGCCTCGGGGCCACCGCCGACCGGCAGGTAGCCGAGGTCGGTCATGCGGCGGCTTACCTCCGGCGTGCGGACAGCGGCCGCGATGACCTCGGACATGCTCTGCACGATCGGCGCCGGCAGCCGCGCCGGGCCAAAGATGCCGATCCAGGAGTTGAACTCGTAGCCCGGCACGGTGTCGGCGATGGGCGGGACGTCGGGCAGCGCCGGCATGCGTTCGGTGCGGCTGACGCCGAGCGCGCGGACCTGGCCGGACTGGATGAAGGACATCGTCTCGGCGAGCGGCGAGAAGACGAGGTCGAGCCGTCCGGCAACGAGGTCCGCCATCGCCGGCGCGCCGCCGCGATAGGGGATGTGGGTGAACTGCACGCCGGCCTTCTGCTCGAACAGCGCGGCGGCGAAATGCTGCGTGCCGCCGACGCCGCTGGTGCCGATGTTGAGCTTGCCCGGGTTGGCCTTCGCATGGGCCACGAGCTCCGCAACGCTGCGCACGGGCAGGTTGGGGTTCACCACCACGACGGCGCCGCTGACCAGCACCAGCGAGACCGGCGTGAAGTCGTTGGCCACATGGAAGGGCAGGTTGCGGTAGAGGAACTGGTTGGTCGCATGGGTGCCGACGGAGGCGACGACGAAGGTCAGCCCGTCCGGCGCGCTGCGCGCGACATTCTCCGACCCGATGTTGCCGGCGCCGCCGACGCGGTTCTCCACGACCACCGGCTGGCCGAGCGGACCGCTGATGGCGTTGGCGACCAGGCGCCCCGAGGTGTCGGTGCTGCCGCCCGCGGCGAAGCCCACGACGAAGCGCACGGGGCGGTCGGGACGCCAGGCCGGCGTGGTCTGCGCGAGGACGGGCAAGGCGGGCAGCAGGGGCGTGGCGCCGAGGACGCGCAGCAAGCCGCGACGATTCATGAAAGCAATTCCCTCCAGCATCTGTTGCGCCGCCTGACGCGGCGTTGATCGGGCCACAGAGCCGGAAGGGGAAGGCAGTGTCAATTCGGTGGAGCGGTCATGCCGGCATGGCAAGCCGCAGCGCCGCCACCACAGTCGCCGCGCGCACCGCGGCGCGGTCACCGGGGAAGACGTGGCGTTCGACGACCGTCGGCGCGCCGCGCCGCGCACAGCCGATGAAGACGAGGCCGACCGGCTTGCCCGGCGTCGCCCCGCCCGGTCCCGCGATGCCGGTGCAGGACAGCGCGACATCGACCTCGCCGCGCGCGAGCGCGCCATCGGCCATCTCCCGCGCAACCGGCTCGCTGACGGCGCCGTGGGCGGCGAGCGTCGTCGCTTGCACCCCGACCAGCCGCTCCTTGGCTTCGTCGGAATAGGTGACGAAGCCCGCCATCACGACGCTCGATGATCCCGCGATCGCGGTCAGCGCCGCGGCGATCAGCCCGCCGGTGCAGGATTCCGCCGTGGCCAGCGTCTCCCCGCGCGCCTCGAGCCTCGCCAGCAGGTCGCGGGCCTGATCGAGCGTCTCGGCTGGCAGCATGGTCACAGCACTCCGGGCACGAGGCGGGCGAGCAGCAGCAGCAGGATTGCGGCGATCGCGCCGGCCAGGATGTCGTCCAGCATCACGCCGGTCGCGCCATGCTGCCGGTCGGCCCAGGACACCGGCCAGGGCTTCAGGATGTCGAAGGCGCGGAACAGCAGGAAGGCGGCGGCTGCACCGATCCAGCCGGCATCCGCGGGCAGGCCGGCGAGCGCG
The DNA here is from genome assembly GCF_018129025.1 of Neoroseomonas terrae. Lineage (GTDB taxonomy): Bacteria > Pseudomonadota > Alphaproteobacteria > Acetobacterales > Acetobacteraceae > Neoroseomonas > Neoroseomonas terrae. Next base: position 11,826 of record NZ_JAAEDI010000027.1, read on the forward strand.
ATCAGCATCCCCGCCGCCTCATCCACCACGATCCAGCCGGGGTCTTCGGCGGGCTGATCGCGCAGCAACTCCTGCACCGCCACCCAGCCGAGGGCTGCGACGAACAGGGCGAGGACCAGCACGCCTTCCCGGCCCAGCAACAGGGCCGGCAACACGACCGCCGAGCCCCAGGTCCCCGGCGCGGCCGGCATCCGACCGATGCCGCCGAGCGTCGCGACGAACATCGACCGGCTCATGGCAACGCCGCGAGGAACGGGTCGAGCGCGCTTACCACGGCCGGTTCCTCCAGCGTCGGCGCATGGCCGGTGCCGGGCAGGGAGACGACGCGCATGTCGGGTGCGGTGCGCCGCATGGCGGCGACGGTGTCGGCGTTCAGCAGGCGGCTTTCCTGTCCCCACACCAGCATCAGCGGCAGCCGTGCGAGGCCGGCGAAGAACGGCCACAGGTCGGGCGGCGCGCCCGCCTCCTCGCCCACGGCCTGCTGGCCGATGCGGACGTCCCAGCGCGGATGCCACAGCCGGTCCTCGCCCTCGGCGAAGGTGCGCGCGGTGAAGGCGCGCCAGCCGGCGTCGTCGAGCGCGGGCAGGGGCGGATGCCGCTGCCGCAGCCAGGCCGTCGCGGCATCGAGGGAGGTGCAGGACGGATCGGTGCCGATCAGGTTGATCACCGCTTCCCGCCCCAGCGTTTCGATCTGCGGCCCGATGTCGTTCAGCACCACGGCGGAGAGCGCGGTCGGCCGCATCGTCCCGATCGCCATGGCGGTCAGGCCGCCGAAGGAGGTGCCGACCAGCACGACACGATGCAGGTGCAGCGCGGCCATCGCATCGAGCACGTCGCGGATCAGCGGCTCCGGCCGGTAGCGCCGCGGATCGGCGGCGCGGGCGCTCTCGCCATGCCCGGCGTAGTCCAGCGCCACCACCCGCCGCGCCCCCGCCTGCCGCACCGCCAGCGCATGGTAGTCGAGCGCGGTGCGGCAGATCCCCGGCAGGCAGAGCAGCGGCGCGCGATCGGCCGCGCCCGGCCATTCGGTGGCCGCCAGCCTCAGCCCGTCGGAGGCGCTGAACTCGATCCGCCGTCCGGTCACGGCGCCTGCCGCAGATACGGCGTCAGCGGGTGGTCGCGGCCGGACGCGCCGGCATCGCTCGCGCGATAGACGATGACGTTCTCGATCACGCGCTGGACGTAGTTGCGCGTCTCGGAGAAGGGGATCTGTTCCATCCAGTCGATCATGTCGACATCGCCGCCGCGCGGGTCGCCATAGGTGCCGAGCCACTGGTCCACCCGGCCCGGCCCGGCATTGTAGGCCGCGGCGGCCAGCGGCAGCGCGCCGCCGAAGCGATCCAGCATCTGGTCGAGATACCCCGCGCCCAGCCGCATGTTCATCTGCGGGTCGCCGGTGAGCTGCCCCACCTGGTAGGGCACGCCGAGGCGCCGCGCGACAAGCGTTGCCGTCGAGGGCAGGAGCTGCATCAGCCCCCGCGCATTGGCACCCGATACGGCCTCGGTGTCGAAATTGCTCTCCTGCCGGGTGATGGCATGGATGTAGGCGGGCTCGGGGCTCGCCACCGGCGGGTCGTAGGGGCGCGGCCAGCCATCGGGCAGGATCATGTCGCCATCGGCGCCGGCGCGGCGCGCCACCCACACCGCGTGGTCCGGCCGGCCGATATGGGTGCCGAGCCGCGCCGCCAGCATCCGGTCGGTGCCGTCGGCGGCGAGATCCTCGATGCGCAGCAGGAAGATGCGCGCGCGGCGCGTGTCGCCGAGGTCGGCAAGGGTCAGCACGGCCCGCGTCAGTTCCCGCCCGGTGAAGTCCACGGCGCGCTGCTGGCTCAGCGGCGGCGCCGGCGCGCGCGCGATGCGGGCGGAGAGCTGCGCCGCGTTCTCCCCCAGTGCGAGCGCGGCGAGCTGGCCGTAGAAGGCGACCGGCAGTTCCGCCGCGGCGGCGTAGCGCGCCCGCGCGCCCGCGGTGTCGCCCGCGGCGGCCAGCGCACGCCCTTGCCAATAGGCAGCGCGGGCGCGGGTGATGACCGAGCGGCTGCCTTCGCCGAGTGCGACGAAATGCCGCTGGGCCGCGCCAGGATCGTTCAACCGCCGCAGGGCGATGAAGCCGGCGAGGAACTCGCCATCCTGCCGCGCTTCGCCCAGTTCGGTCTGGCCGTGCGCGGCGGCGGTGCGATAGGCCTCCCGCACGTGCCCCAGGCGCAGCAGCTTGCGCGCCAGCACCTGGCGTTCCACCCAGACGGCACGCGCGGCCGCGCCATCCAGCCCGGCCTGGAGCCGTTCAGCGGCGACCCAGGCTGCGGCGGCCTCGGTGTCGCGCTCCCGCCGGCGAAGCAGCCGGGCCTGCTCATAGGCCCAGCCGATGTCGGTCGGCGTGGCGGCGAGCATGGTGTCATCCTCGCCCGCCAACGCCAGCCGCGCCGCGGCGGCTGTCGCCTGCGCGCCGGTGAGGCGGGCGGCGGCCCGGCCCGCGCCCCCCATGTCCCGCGCGAAGGCGAGCTGGTCGAAGCGCGCCCAGTGATCGGCGGCGGTGAGCCGGCCGCCGAAGCGCAGCAGCAGCGTTTCCTCGGTCAGGGGGTCGCCCGCCGTTTCGGCCCAGCCGCGACGCACCACCGCCTGGACGTCCGCGGCGCGGCCGGCGCGGTCCAGCGCCTCGGCGTGTCGCAGCGTGCCTTGCAGCGTCACCGCGGGGTTGCGGGCGAAGTGCTGCAGCGCCAGCGCGTCATCCGCCTCGGCGGCCAGGGCTGCCTCCGCCTTGCGGTTCAGCATGAACGCCATCGGCCAGTCCGGGTTCTCCGCGAGGAAGGCGACCAGTTCGCTGGCGGAAGCCGGCGCCGTGCGGCTCGACAGGCGCATCCACAACGCGATCTTGGCGGCCAGCGGATCGGCCGCGGCGGCATAGGATTCCGATTCCGCCCATCGCCCCGAGCCGGCGGTGGCGATCGCCATCCGCCCGGCTGTGCGGGCGGCCTCGGGCGCCCAGGGCTGGGCGGCGGCGGGCAGGGGCAGGGCCAGGGCGGCCAGGATCAGCAGGCGGCGCATGGCAGCCTTCCTACCTGAACGATCCCGCCTTGTCCCGCCGCGCTTGTCCCGCCGGGGAGCCACGCCTAGGTTGCGGCACTATTTCCGAAAGAAGGTAGGAGGACGCTGTCATGTTCAGGGGTTCGATGGTCGCGCTGATCACGCCGATGCGTGCCGACGGATCCGTGGACGAGAAAGCGTTCCAGGACCTGGTCGAATGGCAGATCGCCGAGGGCACCGAGGGCCTGGTGCCCGTGGGCACCACCGGCGAGAGCCCGACGCTGTCCCATGCCGAGCACAAGCGCGTCGTCGAGATGTGCGTCGAGGCCGCGAAGGGCCGCGTGCCGGTGATGGCGGGCGCGGGCAGCAATTCCACCGCGGAAGCGATCGACTTCGCGCAGCATGCGAAGAAGGCGGGCGCGGACGGCATCCTGGTCGTCACGCCATACTACAACAAGCCGACGCAGGAAGGGATGTTCCTGCACTTCACGGCGATCGCGGATGCCGCCGACATTCCGATGTTCATCTACAACATCCCGCCGCGCAGCGTGATCGACATGACGCCCGAGACGATGGGGCGGCTCGCGAAGCACAAGAACATCGTGGGCGTGAAGGATGCGACGGCGAACCTCGCGCGCCCGCTGCACACGAAGCGCGCCTGCGGCGCCGACTTCATCCAGCTTTCGGGCGAGGATCACACCGCGCTCGCCTTCAACGCCGCTGGCGGCCATGGCTGCATCAGCGTCACCGCGAACGTCGCGCCGCGCCTGTGCGCCGACATGCACCGGGCCTGGCGCGCCGGAAAGCTGAACGCGGCGATGGAGATCCAGGAGCGTCTGACGCCGCTGCACGACGCGCTGTTCTCCGAGACCTCGCCCGGCCCCGTGAAGTTCGCGGCGAGCCTGCTGGGCAAGACCACGGAGCATTGCCGGCTGCCGCTGGCGCCGGTGGGCGAGACGACGCGCGCCCGCGTGCGCGAGGCGATGGTCTCGGCCGGCCTGCTGAACTGACCGGAAGCGCCGGCATACGGGGCCGCTTCGGCGCGCGGCGGCGTCCCTGGTTTTTTGTTCCTGCGAGCGTCCCGCCCGATCAGGTCATCCGACCTGATCGGGACCCCGTCTAATCCATCGTGATTCCAGCCACGCGCACGACGTCCCGCCATTGCGGGATTTCGCTGCGGAGCCGCTGCGCCAGCGGGTCGGGTCCGGCAAGCATCAGCAGCGACCCGCGGTCGGCCATGCGGCGCGACAGATCGCTGGTGGGCGCGGCGAGCGGCGCCAGTTCCGCGTTCATCCGCGTGATCGCTTCCGGCGCCGTCTGCTTCGCCGCGAACAGGCCGAACCAGAACGGCACGGCATAGCCGGGTACCGTCTCACCGATCGCCGGAACCTCCGGCAGCAGCGGGGCGCGGGTCGCGGTCGTGACGCCCAGCGGGCGGATCGTGCCGGCGCGGATGTGTTCCAGCGCGAGCGACAGGTCGCCGACGAAGGCGTCGATCTCCCCGGCGAGCAGCGCCGTCATGATCAGTCCGGCGCCGCGATAGGGAACGTGCAGCAGCTCGATCCCCGCCTTCTGCATCAGGAACGCCGAGGCCAGATGCGTCGCCGAGCCGATGCCGGAACTGCCGACCGAGACGCGCCCCGGTGCTTCCTTCGCGCGCGACAGGAAGGCCTGCAGGTTGGCCGGGCCGTTGGCGCGCACGCAATAGACCAGCGGCGCCTCGGTCACCATCGTCACGGGCAACAGGTCGGTAAAGGGGTCGAAGCCGAGGTCGCGCTTCAGCGCCGGCAGCGTCGCGACCGAGTTCGAGGTGATGAGGAAGCTGTGCCCGTCCGTCGCGGTCGCGACGTGCTGCATGCCAAGCTGGCCGCCCGCGCCGGCACGGCTGTCATAGACGACCGGTTGGCCGAGGCGCGGCGTCAGGTATTCGACGAAGTAGCGCGCCGGCACGTCCTGGGGGCCGCCCGGTGCGAAGGGGCTGATCAGCCGGACCGGGCGGGTCGGCCAGGTGCTGCCCTGCGCGGCGGCAGGCGCGCCAAGGCCGGCCAGCAGGCCGGCGCCGAGGGCGCGGCGGGTCGTCTCCATGCGTGTCACTCCCGGTTGTTGTCGTCGTCGTTGGGAACGATTTCGGTCCAGCGGGGCAGCGGGCGCTGCTCGACCGGAACCAGCCAGGGCCGGTGGTTGCTGCGGTCGATCACCTGGGTGGGCAGCAGGATCTCCCGCGGAATGGCCCGCCCGCGCAGATGCCGCAGCGCGGCCATGGCGGCCACGGCCCCCATGCGGAAGCCGTCATAGTCGATGCTGGCGAGCAGGCGTCCCTCGGCGATCGCCTGCGCTGCGGGGACGGTCCCGTTGATGCCGGTGACGAGGGCGCGCCGCCCGGCTGCGTCCAGCGCATCAAGCGCGCCGAGCGCCATCAAGTCGTTGGCGCAGACGACGCCGTCTATGCGCGGATGGCGGGCGAGGAGCGACGCCATGGCGACGCGGCCGGGGCCGCGCAGATAGTGCCCCGCTTCACTGTCCAGCAGGTGCAGGCCGGGATGGTCGAGCAGCGCCTCCCGGAAACCGCGTCCGCGGTCGCGGCTGGTCGGCGCGGTGTCCGGCCCTTCGATCAGCACGATGGGGCCACCTTGCGGCAGTGCCGTCGCCATGGCGCCGATCGCCGCATGGCCCATCGCCACGTCGTCGGCGCCGACGAAAGAGGCGAAGTCGCCCGCCATGCGGTTGACGAAGCCGATGAAGGGGATGCCTCGCGCCCGCGCCGCCGCCACCGGGCGTTCCAGCAACCGGTCATCGGCCGGGGCGAAGATGATCGCGTCCGGCCGCTCCGCCGCGACGGCGGCGAGCAGCGCCGTCTGCTCGGCAGCATTGTCCGGTGTGGCCGGGACGTGCCGCGTGGCGGTGGCGCCGGCCGCCGTCGCGGCGCGCTCCACCCCGAGCAGGAAGGCCTGGTAGTTCGGGTTCACGCCGTTCTTGATGAAGGCGGCCAGCCTGGGCGCCATCCGTCAGTCCGCACGAATGCCGGCGTTGCGGATGACCTCGCCCCAGGATTGGAGGTCGGTGGCGATGCGCGCGTTGAATTCGCGCGGGCCTTCGAAGTTCGGCGTCAGGCCGTTGGCGAGCAGGCGTTCTCGGAAAGCCTGGTTCTCCAGGCCCTTGCGCGTCGCTTCCGACCATCGGGCCAGCATGTCCTCGGACATGCCGCGCGGGCCGCAGATACCGAACCAGCCGGCCATCTCGAGCCCCGGCACGAAGGCGGCGATCGGCCGGATCTCGGCGAATAGCGGCGATCCGGCGCTGTCGCCGAGGGCGAGCACGCGCAGCTCCCCGCCGCGCACCTGGCTCATGACGTCGCCGAGGTTGGTGATCATGAAGTCGACGCGGCCGCCGAGGATGTCGACGACGGCCGGCGTACCGCCGCGATAGGGCGCATGGATGATGTCGAGCCCGGCGCGCGCCTTCAGCAACTCCCCCGACAGGTGCTGCGCGGAACCGACGCCCGCCGAGGCATAGGTCATCCCGCCCGGACGGGCGCGGGCGGCGGCCAGCAGCCCCGGAACGTCCGCGTGCGGGCCGCGCGCGGCGACGACGAGGGCGTAGGTGGACAGGGCCACGTTGGTCACGCCAATCAGCTCGGTGCGCGGGTCGATCGGCATCGACACGCCCGGCAGGTTCGGTGTGATCGTCATGGTCCCCATCGGGCATTGCAGCACGGTCATGCCGTCCGGCGCGCTCCGGGCGACGAACTCGGCGCCGATCAGGCCATTGGCGCCGGTGCGGTTCTCGACCACGCCACGCGCGCCGAGATGGGGGACGATGTATTCGGCGATCAGCCGCGCCATCAGGTCGCCGGTGCCGCCCGCGGCATAACCCGAGATGACGCGGACCGTCCGTTCCTGGGCAAGTGCTGGCGCGGCGAGTGCAACCGCCAGCAGGGCGGTCAGCATGATGCGGCGCATGAAACATCCTCCCATTCGTTCGTTACGGGGAGGTTAGAGCGCGCGGACGGCGCGCACCATATCGGCGCATCGTTGTGGTGCCGCACGCGAATGTGATGGATTGAATGATATCGCCTGCGCAGCCACTGCGGGTTGTCGCGCGTCATGAAGGATCGCCTGAGGGTGCATGGACCTCTTGGGGGGCAGGAGGTTCCGGTGCCGGCGGGCGATCGCCGACGCGGCCGCGGCGGCGCGGAGGGAGAGGAACAAGATCAATGACGAGCGATATCCTTCTTCAGTCCAGGAATCGGTTTTCCACCATTTGCCGGGCGGCGCCCCTGGCTCTGCTGCTGGGCGCGACGGCGGCCTGCTCCAATGGTGGCAGCGGCTTTACGCTGGCTGAAGGCAGCGTGCCCGGCGACAGCGGCGGCGGCGCGGCGGGCTCCGGCGGTGGGTCCGGGACCGGCGGCGGCTCGGGCTCCGGTGGCGGCGGCATGGCCGATGGCGGCGGCGCCGGTGGTGGCGGGTCGGGCGGCGGAAGTTCCGGCGGCGGCAATTCGGGCGGCGGGTCCGGCGGGCTCGGGACCACAACCGTGACGGGTGCTGCGTCGGGCCTGCTGAGTCCCGCCGTTTCGGGTGCCCTCGTCACCACGGGCAACACCGTGGGCGTCGTCGGCAACACGCTGCTCGGTGCCGGCACCCAGGGTGGGCCGGTCGGTACGGTCCTGCTGCCGGGTGCCGAGCTCGTTCAGGCGGTCGGCAACACGCTCACCGATGGCGGCACCGCGGTCGGCCAGCAGGGGCTGTCGGGGCTCCCGCTCGTCGGCGGCACCGTGGGCACGGTGCAGGCGCGCGTCGACAGCGTCGCCGCACCGCTGGCGGAGGTCGCCCTGGGCGGCACCCGCATCGGCGGCACCGGCGGGCAGACGCCGGTCCTGGTCGGCGCTGGCGTCGGGGCGCGGCAGGTGCCGGCGCCGAATGCTGTCGGCGTCGGCGTGCTTACCGGCGGGCAGGTGGCGAGCGCGACGATCACCCCGGCGAACATCGCGCCGGCGCTCGGCGCGACGGTGGCGGCGGTGCCGCTGGCCGGGCCGTCGCTGGCGCCCGCCGCGGCGCGGGTCGGGACGGTCGTCGGGGCCGTGGCGACGCCCGTGGCGCCGGTGGTGAACCGCACCACCGGGGCGGTGGGCCAAGTGCTGACCTCCGTCACCACGCCGGCCGCGGGCGCGGCCGGGACGCTGCTGCAGGGCGTAACCCGGCGGTGAGGCGTCTCCGGGGCGGCTTCGGCCGCCCCGGGCAGGGGGGAAGCGACGATGAACATCAGGTTGTTGGTCCGCCGGCTCGGCACGGCGGGGCTGTTGCTGTGTGGCGGGGGAGCGGCCGCCATGGCCCAGACCGGGCCGCGCATGGTGGATACCGGCCGGCTGGACCAGGTGCCCGCCCGGGTCGAGACCGCACCGACGCGGGCACCGGCGGAGCCCGCACCCGCGGCACCGCTCATCGCCGCCGTCCGGCCGTTTCGGCTGACGGCCGTGCAGGTGACCGGTGCCGAGGCCGCGCCGCCCGGCGCCCTCGAACCGGCCTGGCGGCAGGTGATCGGGCAGGAGGTCGGCGCGGCGGGGCTGCTCGCTTTGGCGCAGGCGATCGAGGCCCGGATCGAGGCGCTGGGCTTCGCGCTGCGCCAAGTGCGCATCCCGTCGCAGGATTTCGCCGGCGGGGTGTTGCGGGTCGAGGTGGTGCTCGGCCATCTGTCGGAGGTCACGGTCGGAGGCGACGCCGCGCCGGCCGGTTCCGCCTTCGTGCAGGCGCAGATCGCTCGGCTTACCGCCGAACGGCCGCTGCGGCAGGAGACGCTCGACCGCGCCCTTGCGCTGCTCGCGCGCGTTCCCGGCCTGACGGTGCGGAGTACGGTGGAGCCAACCACCGATCTCGCCGCGCTGAAGCTGAAGCTCGATCTGTCCTGGCGGCCGGTCGATTTCGGTCTCGGGGCGAATAATCTCGGCGCCGTGCCGCTGGGGCGCACGCAATTCGATGCGTTGCTCGGCGTGAACGGCCTTCTCGGTGGCGCAGGCGACCGGACGGAATTCATCTTCGCGATGCCGTGGGATGCGCAGCGTTTCCGCTACTACGGCCTGACCCATGCGCGGCCGATCGGTGACAACGGACTGACCTTGCGCCTGTCCGCCGGGTATCTGCGGACGAAGGAGAGCGACACCACGACCGATGGCGATGCCACCACCTATGGCATCGCCTTGTCCTACCCGGTGATCCTGTCGCCACGGCGGGAATTGTCGGTGGATGGCAGCTTCGACGGCATCAACAGCGAAAGCGCGCTGCTCGGCTTCACGCTATCCAATGAGCGGACGCGTGCGTTGCGCGGCGGCGTTTCCTTCGCCGAGCAGACGCCGGGGCAGGGGACGAGCGTGCTGCGCCTCGTCGTGAGTCGCGGCCTCGACATCTTCGGTGCGCGGACCGGGAGCCCCTTCTATGGCGGGCCGAACTTCCTGAAATCCGTGCTGCAGCTGTTCCGCGAGCAGGAGCTGCCTGGGCCGTTCGTGGCGCGACTGGCGGGGCTGGGGCAGCTTGCGAACAGTCCGCTGCCGGCCAGCGAATCCCTGCTGTTCGGCGGCAGGCCCTTCGGCCGCGGCTTCCCGCAGGCAAGCCTGCAGGGAGATTCCGGCCTGCTCGGTTCGGCAGAGCTGGCGGTGCGCATCGAGGCGCTGGATGTCGGGCCAATCAGCCGCGTCGAAGCCTATGGCTTCGTCGATGGCGGGGCGTTGTGGACGCTGGAAGCGGCACAGCGCGGATTGCCGGAATATGTCTCCGCCGTGTCGACGGGTGCCGGGCTGCGGGCGACGCTAGCGTCGCGCGTGACGGGCGATGTCTATGTCGCGCGCGGCGTCGCGCATGACGCGCCAGGCCTCGCGAACGAGGCCTGGCAGGTCCTGTTCACCCTGCGAAGCGCTTTTCCGGGACCGCTTCGCTGAGCCCGGCGTCGAGCGCGGCGATCACGGCATCGGCCATGGCGCGGGTGGACAGCACCGTCTCCCCCGGCATGGCGATGTCCGCGGTGCGCGCGCCGGCATCGAGCGCGGCCTGCACCGCGGCTTCCAGCGCGTCGGCTTCCGCCGGCGCGTTGGCCGTCCAGCGCAGCAGCATCGCGGCGGAGAGGATGGCGCCGAGCGGATTGGCGATGCCCTTGCCCGCGATGTCGGGGGCCGAGCCATGCACCGGCTCGTACAGCGCGCGGCGGCGGCCATCCTCGCGCGGCGCGGAGAGCGCGGCGGAGGGCAGCATGCCGAGGCTGCCGTTGATGGCGCCGGCGCAGTCCGACAGCAGGTCGCCGAACAGATTGTCGGTGACGACGACATCGAAGCGCGTCGGCGCGCGGCCGAGCTGCAGCGCGCAATTATCGGCGAGCATATGCTCCAGCGTGACATCCTTGTAGCCGGCCTCATGGACCTCGGTGACGACGTCCCGCCACAGCCGGCCGGCTTCCATCACATTGGCCTTGTCGACTGACGTCACGTGGCCACGGCGCGTGCGCGCCAGTTCGAAGGCGAAGCGCGCGGCGCGTGCGATCTCGGCCTCGGTGTAGCTGTGCGTGTTGACGCCACGGCGCGTGCCATCCGGTTGCGTCTCGACGCCGCGCGGCGTGCCGAAATACATGCCCGCCGTCAGTTCGCGCACGATCACCATATCCGTGCCGGCGACGGTGCGCGCCTTGAAGGGCGAGGATTCCGCCAGTGCCGGCTGCGCCTTGACGGGACGGAGATTGGCGAAGGCGTCGAGCCCCTTGCGGATGCGCAGCAGCGACCCCTTGCGGCGTTCGTCGGGCGGGATGTGCGTCTGGTCGAGGCTGCCTGTGGCGCCGAACAGCAGCGCATCGGCGGCCATGATGGCGTTCCATGTCGCGTCGGGCATCGTGCTGCGTTCGGCGGCCCAGGCGGCGGAACCGAACAGGCGGCGCTGCATGCGCAGCGGCACGGCACGGTGCTGGACGAACCAGTCGAGGACGCGCACGGCCTCGTCGGTGACCTCGGGGCCGATGCCGTCCCCGGGCAGGACGACGATGTCGATGGTCAACGCTCCACTCCTTCCCAGGTCCAGGGGCGCGCCGCGCGATCGGCGGCATACCAGCCCTCGATGCGGTCCTTCAGACGCAGGGTCAGCGCGATGTCGTCGAGGCCGAGCAGCAGCGCTTCCTTCTTGCGGCCATCGACGGTGAAAGGAATCTCCGTGCCGTCGGGGGTCACGACGAGCTGGCGCGCGAGGTCCACCGTGGTGTGGCGCGCGCCCTGCGCCGCCTCGGTCTCCGCGGCGATGCGGTCGATGATGTCCATCGGCAGCACGATGGGCAGCATGCCGTTCTGCGAGCAGTTGTTGAAGAAGATGTCGCCGAAGGAGGGTGCGATCACCGCGCGGAATCCCATGCCCATCAGCGCCCAGACGGCGCCTTCGCGCGAGGAGCCGCAGCCGAAATTCGGGCCGGCGAGCAGGATCGGGCTGCCGCGATATTGCGGGCGGTTCAGCACGAAATCGGGATTGTCGGAGCCGTCCTTCTCGTAGCGCAGGCGCTCGAAGGCATAGGGGCCGAGGCCGGTGCGGCCGGTGCCGACGAGACGCTGGATCGGGATGATGACGTCGGTATCGACATTCGCGCGCAGCAGCGGTGCGGCGGGGCCGGAGACCGTGGTGAATTTTTCCATGACCGTTGCGCCCTTACGCCGCGTAGTGCCGGACATCGGCGATGGCGCCGGCGACAGCCGCCGCCGCCGCCATGGCGGGAGAGGCGAGATGCGTGCGTGCGCCCGTCCCCTGCCGGCCGACGAAGTTGCGGTTGGAGGTGGAGACGCAGCGCGCACCGGGCGGCACGGATTCACCATTGGCGGCGACGCACAGCGCGCAGCCGGGTTCGCGCCATTCGAAGCCGGCTTCGCGGAAGGCGGCGTCGAGGCCCTCGGCTTCCGCTTCGTGCTTCACGCGCTCGGAGCCCGGCACGACCCAGGCGGTGACATGGTTCGCGACCTTGCGGCCGCGCAGCACCTCGGCCGCGGCGCGCAGATCCTCGATGCGGGAGTTGGTGCAGGATCCGATGAAGACCCAATCGACCTTCGTGCCGGCGATCGGCGCGCCGGGCGTCAGGCCCATATAGGTCAGCGCGGCCTCCCAGGCGTTGCGCTTCTCGTCATCCGGGGCATCAGCCGGGTTCGGGACGATGCCGGTGACGGGCAGCACCTGCTCGGGACTGGTGCCCCAGGTGATCTGCGGCGCGATGTCGCGCATGTCGATCAGTAGGTCGCGATCGAAGACGGCGTCGTCGTCGCTCGGCAGCTTGCGCCAGGCGGCGACGGCGGCATCCCAGGAGGCGCCCTTCGGCGCGAAGTCGCGGCCGTGCAGCCACTGGAAGGTCGTGTCGTCCGCGGCGACCATGCCCATCTTCGCACCCATCTCGATGGACAGGTTGCACAGCGTCAGCCGGCCTTCGACGGACAACGCGCGCACCGCGGAACCCGCATACTCCACGGCGTATCCCGTGCCGGCCGCCGCGCCGAACCGACCGATGGCGGCAAGGATCATGTCCTTGGGCGTGACGCCCGCCGGTGCCGCGCCTTCGAAGCGGATGCGCATGCTGCGCGGCTTGCGCTGCGGCAGCGTCTGCGTCGCGAGAACGTGCTTGAGTTCCGACGCGCCGATGCCGAAGGCGAGCGCGCCGACACCGCCATTCGTGCAGGTGTGGCTGTCGCCGCAGACGAGCGTCGTGCCGGGCAGCACGATGCCGAGCTCCGGCCCCATGACATGCACGATGCCGTTACCGTCCTCACCAAGGTCGAACATCCGCACGCCGGTTTCCGCGACGCGCTTGCGCAAGCCGGCGAGCAGGCGCGCGCCCGTCGGGAAGGTTTCCGAGGTGCGGCCAGGCGCCGAGGACACAGCATGGTCCGGCGTCGCGAAGACCAGGTCGGGCCGAGCAACGGGATAGCCGGCCTCGCCGACTTCCTGCAGGGCACGCCCGCCGGACAGGTCGTGCACCAGCACGCGGTCGCAATAGAGCAGCGACCAGCCATTGCCGAGATCGGCCACGACATGTGGATCCCAGATCTTGTCGAGCAGCGTCGGCATGCTTCGGTTCCTCCCCGGCCTTGACGCTGCCCGGCCGGCGCGGGAGCGTGGGCGGGCAGCGGCGGGCATCACGCCGCGCGGGACGGGCGCGGTCAAGCGCCCGCGGCAAGGGAGAGGGCGCAGGCATGAGGCGATTCCGCCGTCGCAACATCACCATGGCCATGCTGGCGCTGCCGACGCTGGCTCGGGCGCAGGGTACCTGGCCGGACCGGCCCGTGCGCTTCATCGTGCCCTACAGCGCGGGCGGCGTCGCCGATACGATCGCACGGACCTTGCAGACGCGCGTGGCGGAGAATCTCGGCCAGTCCTTCATCATCGAGAACCGGACCGGCGCATCGGGTGCGATCGGCGCTGCTGCCGTCGCGCAATCGCCGGCCGACGGCTACACGCTGCTGTTCGAGGGCGCGACCTTCGCGACGCTGCCGGAAGTGCGGCGCGACCTGCCCTTCGATCATGCGCTGTTCATCCCGGTCGTGCAGGTGACGACGCAGCCCTACATCATCGGCATCCGCCCCGGATTCCCCGCCAATGACCTCGCAGGCTTCGTCGCCGAGGCGAAGCGCCGCCCGGGGGAGGTTACCTACGGCACGCCGGGCGTCGCGCATATCGGCCACTTCATGGGCGAGGCGCTGCAGATCGCGGCCGGCATCAGGCTGGAACACGTGCCCTTCCGCGGCGGCGCCGACGTGGCGCGCGAACTCGCGGCCGGGCGCATCGATGCGGGCATCATCTCCTATTCCAGCCTGCGGCCCGCCGTGGAGCGCGGCGGGACGCTGATCGCGAGCACCGCCGGGCAGCGGCAGGCGTCCTTGCCGCAGATCCCCGTGGTCGCGGAAACCTTCCCCGGCTACGACATGGCGTCCTGGACCGGGGTCTTCACGCCGGCCGGCACGCCGCCGGCGGCGCAGCAGCGCTTCAGCGCGGCGATCCGATCCGCTCTCGCCGACGCCGACGTTCGGCAGCGGCTGGAAGCGGCGGGCGCCGACCCGGTGGAATCAAACCCCGAAGCCTTCGCCGCCGTGATCCGCCGCGACCGGGAAACGGCGCGACGGATCGTGGAGGCGACAGGCCTGCGCGTCGGGTAGCGGCGCGCGCCTACTCCGCCGCCTTCGGCGCGTAGCCGAGGCCGCCTTCGTATTTCTGCGCGGCTTCCTCGGGCAGGAACTCCGCTTCCATCTCGCGGATCCGGTCGAAGCCGGCGAAGCCGTGCATGTTGCCCATCGGGTGCTGCTTGAAGCGCGCGTCATAGGCGGCCTCGGCCATCGGCCCTTCCTGCTTCAGCGCGGTGGCGAAGTCGTGGATCGCCATGATGGTCGCGCGCATCGCGGCACCGGGCAGGATGCAGACGCGGATGCCGAGCTCGGCCATCTGGTCGGTGGACAGGCGCGGGGAGATGCCGGTCATGTTGTAGAAGACCGGGCCCTTCACCTCACGCCCGATCCGCGCGACTTCCTCGACATCCTTCGGGCCTTCGACGAAGGCGAGATCGGCGCCGGCCTCGAGGAAGGCATTGGCGCGGGTGATCGCCTCATCCAGCGAGCCGCCATGGGCGCCGCGGGCATCGGTGCGCGCGATGATGACGAAGTCCGGGTCGAGCGCATCGCGCGTGCGGGCGGCGGCGCGGATCTTCAGCACCGCCTCGTCGCGCGCGATCACTTCCCGCCCCGCGACATGGCCGCAGCGCTTGGGCGCGACCTGGTCTTCCATGTGCAGGCCGGCGACGCCGCCGCGGATGTACTCCTCGACCGTGCGGACGACGTTGATGGCGTTGCCGAAGCCGGTATCCGCATCGGCGATCAGCGGGACCTTGACGGCGGCGGCGATCAGCCGGGCGTTCATCGCCATCTCGGTCAGCGTCACGAGACCCGCATCCGGCAGGCCGAGCAGGTTCAGCGAGGTGCCGTAGCCGGTCATGTAGAGCGCGGGAAAGCCGACGTGTTCGAGGATGCGGGCCGACATGGCGTTGAAGCAGCCGGGCACGACGAGCGGGCGGTTCGCGTCGATGAGGGCACGGAGACGGGTCGTGGGGCGGGCGGTATCGCCCTGGCCGAGGCGCATGAGAGGCTCCCGAGGTCTGGATGTTTCCCCGGGGAGCCTAGGCGGCGGCGGGACCCTCGGAAAGCTGTGGCTTTCGCGCCACGCGGCGCGTCAGGACCAGCGAGGATGCGGCCAGAAGAGTATGCCGGCGCTTGCGTTCGTAGGGCCTTGTCGCTCACAAGTGAGTGAAGTTTGTTGCATCGACGCAGGCGGGACGAGGCGCCGACGATTTTTTGGACGGCCTGAAATATTCCGCTGAAATTCGCGTGTCGCAACGAATTTTGCAACCCGGGCGGGGGCTCACGCTTCGTGAGTCGCCCGGTATCGCATCGTTCTAAGCGTCTTCATGGATGAGGTTCATGCCATACGGTGCGACTGACGGGCACGTTTAGAGAAATATCAAATAAATCTCAATTTTTGGCGTTGACCTTTCATTAACGAGAGTGTTTTGGTTGTCTCGACGCGGTTGACTACCTCAGGTGGCGATCCGCTTCGCGCTTCCATCAAAAGGTCCAGACGAGCGGATTTGATGGCGGTGATGCACAAAACGGCTCGTTTTTTTGAGATGCATCGAAGGGGATCGACATGATTCGCAAGTTTCTGGCTTCGCTCCGTGGCGCCGTTTCCGACCGCAAGGGCGTGACGGCGGCCGAATACGCCATTCTGGCGGTGGGTGTGGTGATCGTGGTCGGCGGCGCCGTTGCCGCATTCCAGGGCACCTTGACCACAGCCTTCACGGGCATCGGCACGCAGGTCACGTCGACACAGAACTCGCTGCAGGGCCCTGCCGCCGGCGGGGGCCGCTGATCCTCGGTTCGCCGGTCGTCTGGGCGCCCCGCTTTGTGGTGCCCGACGATCGGCGGCGGGATTGAGAGCGGCAGTCGCGTCTCGTGCAGCCCATGTGCCATCAGGCCCGGGCGTGGATTTGGCTAGATGGCCCGAAAGGCTCGTTGGGTAGCCGAGGGGGTAAACCGTGGTTGGATTCACGCTAAGGGCGACGCGAGAGAGTGGGCTACTAGGGGATCGGCGCGGCGTTAGCTCCGCTGAGTACGCGATCCTGGCCGTTGGCATCATCATTGTGGTTGGGGCGGCGGTATCCGCCTTCAGTCTGAACAACCCGATGGAGTACGCAGCCCAGTCCGTGACGAGTACGCAGGCATCGCTTGCGGCGCGTTGACCGGCGGGCTGTACGCGGTGCGGGTTCAGCATCTGGGGCGCTCGTTACATGGCCAATCTCATGCTGTTCCCAGTCGCAGCGGGACTGCTCCTGCTGGTCGCTGCCGCGAGGGATATCGCGACGCGGTTGATACCCGATGGAATTCCGATAGCGATCGCTGCGGTCGGGCTTGTGACGCGCGCCATGGTGGGCTGGCAGGAAGCTGCTCTGTCCCTGGCAGTCGCCGCCTTGTTGTTCGCCGCGCTGTTTGCGGTTGCCATGCGAGGCTGGCTCGGGGGCGGTGACGTCAAGCTCGTGAGCGCCATGGCGGTCGGCCTTGCGCCTTCCGAGACGTGGCTTTTCGTCGTCACCACGGTCTTTGCCGGCGGCATTCTCGGCGTCGCTTACATCCTGGCGCGATATGTCGTGCCCGAGACGCGTGTCGTAGCGGGCGGCTCCCTGGTCCGCCGTGTGCTGGCCGTCGAAGCCTGGCGTGTTCGACGGCGTGGCCCGCTTCCCTACGCCGTCGCCATCGCGATCGGCGGCATCTTCGTCCTCTACACCCTGGCAGGGGTCTGACCCGATGTTCATGCGGATGCTCGTCGTCCTGTCCCTGGTGCTGAGCGCCACCGGCCTCGGCATCCTCGCGCTCCAACTGATGCAGCCGCCTGCGCAACCGCAGCAGGTCGCTCGCGTCGAAGCGCCGCCCACCGTCGCGCCCGCCCAGCGCATCCGCATGCTCGTCGCGGCGCGCCCGCTGTCCATCGGCACGCTGCTGAAGGATGATGACATGCGGGAGGTCGAGATTGCCGGCGACGCCATCCCCGAAGGCGCCTTCGTTGGCGGCGCCGAATCCCTCGCGGAACTCCGTGGCGCGCTGCTGCGCCGCTTCGTCGATCCGAACAGTCCCATCATCCGCACGGACGTGCTGCGCCCCCGCGATCGCGGCTTCCTCGCCGCCGTGCTGCGGCCCGGTACGCGCGCCATTTCAGTCGGCGTTGATGTCGTGACCGGCGCCTCCGGTCTCATCTGGCCGGGCGACGAGGTGGACCTGATCCTGACCCAGGATCTGCAGCAGCAGGGCTCCGAATCGCCTGGACGCCGTGTCGTTGGCGAGACAATTCTGTCCGCGGTTCGGGTGATCGCGGTGGATCAGCAAATCAGTCACAGCGGAACGGATACGGCGGCCGGCCGGGTGGTCGCACGCACCGTGACGCTCGAGGTCACGCCCGAGCAGGCGGAACGGGTGGCAGTGGCGATGCAGCTTGGCCGCATCTCGCTCGTCGTCCGCGCCATCGAGGGCGTGCCCGAGGCCGGGGGGCCGCGGCCGTCGCTGGTGTTCGGCTCGGATGTCTCCTCGGCCCTGGCGGCGCCACAGGCTCCGGCGCCGGCTGCACCGCGCATGCGCATCATCCAGGGCGGTTCGCAGCAGGAGGTTACGTTCAGATGAACCAAGGGCGTATGGCGGCCGGGACTCTGCGGCCAACGTGGCGGGCGACGTGGCTCGCTGCGGCGGCGGTCCTGGCGCTGCTGCCCGTGGGAATGGCGACTGCGCAGGATGTCGCGCACAGCGTCGCGGCCGAGCCGTCGATCGGCGTGCGGGTCGGCAACCATCCCGGCTACGGCCGGGTCGTCTTCGACTGGCCGGTGCGCACCGACTATCAGGCGATTGCCGCCGGGGATGCCCTGGTGCTGCGCTTCGCGTCGCCCGGACAGCCGCAGGTGAGCGGCACCGCCAGGCCGCGCAACGTCATGGCGCTGACGTCCGAGGGCGACGCGGTGCGCATCACCGTCCGCCCGGGCGCCCAGTTCCGGCATTTTCACCACGGCCCCAAGCTGGTCGTGGACATCCTGGACCCGGAGGCCCCGCTTGCCGCGGTGACCGCACCGCCGCCGCCCAGGCCCGCCCGTGCCGTTACGGCGGCCGGCGCTGAAGGCGCGGCGGGCGCCGGCGCGGCGACGACGGAGGCCGTGCTTGCCGACCTCGCCTCGGCGACGCGGATTGCGGTGCCGGAACGCCCGGCAGCGCGTGGCGCCGTCCTGGCCAGCACCGCGCCGGGCGTCGAGGCCACGCGGCCGGTGGCGCTGACGCCGAATGTCCTGCCGACCGCGCCGGCCGCGTCGCCGGCGACCACCCAGATGACCCAGGCCCTGCCGCCCGTCGGCCCGCGCAGCACGCCGCCATTCGGCGCGCCGATGCCGACGCCCGGACTGGCCATGATGCCGCAGGCCCTTCCGGTGCAGGCGCAGGGCGTCCCGGTTCAGGTGCCTGGCGCACCGCAGATGGTGACGCCCATGCCGGGCGCCACGATGACCCGGCCGCTCGTGCTGGAGCAGGGGTCCGGCCGTCTTGTCGAATTGCCCGCCCCGGCGCTGACCGTGCTGGTCGCGGACCCGCGCATCGCGCGCGTGCAGCCGGCCTCGCCGACCAGCCTGTTCGTCATGGGCGTGAATGCCGGCCGGACGAATTTGATCGCGACGCGGGAGGATGGCTCGCTGGTTGCCGAGTTCGACATCACCGTGACGAGCAGCGGCGCGACGGGCCCGGCCCAGGCGGCACCGGTCGCGGCGGCACCGACCGTCTCGGCCGGGCAGATCCAGAGCATGATCCGCCGCATGGTGCGCGGCGGGCAGAATGTCCGCGTCTCCGTGGCTGGGCGCACGGGCGCGATCCAGCTTTCCGGCATGGTGCCCTCGGCGGCCGACGCGCAGCGCGCGGAAGCCATCGCCAAGTCGCTGGGTGGCGAAGCGCGCGAGGTGATCAACGATCTCACCCTGCTGTCCGGCATCCAGGTGAACCTGCGGGTGCGGGTCGTCGAAGTTTCGCGTGAGGTGACGCGCGACCTCGGCTTCAACTGGCTTGGTGTCTTTGCCGGCGGCAACTGGCAGCTTGGCATCCGGACGGGAAGCATCATCGGCAGTGCGATCGGCGCCGGCCCGGGTGGCGTGCTCGGCGGGCTGATCGGCGG
This sequence comes from Neoroseomonas terrae, assembly GCF_018129025.1. Classification (GTDB taxonomy): domain Bacteria; phylum Pseudomonadota; class Alphaproteobacteria; order Acetobacterales; family Acetobacteraceae; genus Neoroseomonas; species Neoroseomonas terrae. The sequence goes on from NZ_JAAEDI010000027.1 coordinate 31,070, forward strand.
CGCCGGCACCGGCACCGGCGGCACCTATGGCATGCGCTATTCGAGCGGCGGCTGGGACATCAACGGACTGATCGATGCACTCGCCCAGGACCGGCTGGTCACGATCCTCGCCGAGCCGAACCTGACGGCACAGTCGGGCGAGGTGGCGTCCTTCCTCGCCGGTGGCGAGTTTCCGGTGCCCGCGGCGGCGGCGAACAACAGCGCGACGCTGTCGGTCGAATACAAGCCTTACGGCGTCAGCCTGGCCTTCGTGCCGACGGTGCTCTCGCCCGAACGCTTGAACATGCGCGTGCGACCCGAGGTCAGCGAGTTGAGTGAGACCGGGTCGATCTCCTTCCCGGTTGCCGGCGGTGTCGTCAGCATTCCCGGCCTGACGGTGCGCCGGGCGGAGACGACCGTCGAACTCGGCAGCGGGCAGAGTTTCGCGATCGCCGGGCTGCTGAGCCGCAACGCCTCGATCAACAACAGCGGTGTCAGTGGCCTCGGTGATATTCCGGTGCTCGGCGCGCTGTTCCGCTCCGACCGGTATCGCCGGAACGAGACGGAGCTGGTGATCATCATCACGCCCTATCTCGTCCGGCCGACCTCCGATCCGACGGCGCTCGCCACGCCGCTCGACACCTTCCGCCCGGCGACCGACCTCGAGCGCGTGCTGCTGCGGCGGCAGACCGGCTCCGGCGCGCCCTACCGCCAGATCCGCCCGCCGGCGGCGGCCGGCTTCATCGTGGAGTGAGCGTCATGGCCCTGCGATACGCACCCGTCGCGACGCTCGCCCTGGCGCTCGGCCTCGGCGCCTGCGCCCCGGACACCTATTTCCCGCCGACCGATTTCGAGCGGGCCGGCACCTGGCAGGCGGAGGGGATCAACGACCGCAACCTCCGGGCCATGGTGGCGGATCCTTCCAATCTGACGCGCGGCGTCGGTGCCGCGACGGATCGCGGCGCGATGGGCGCCGCCGCGGCGCAGGCGCTGCAGGATGGCCGGCGGCCTGCGCTCCCACGCACGACCCTCAGCGAGGTGGGCCAGGACAGCGGCGGCGGTGCGACGGGCGTCACGAGCGGCGGCCGCGGAGGTTCCGGTGGCAACTGACCGCGGCGCCCTGCACGAGATGCCCGACGCGCAGCGTGGCGGCGCGATCATCTCCGCCGATCGCCCGTCGCTCATGGTCTTCGTGTCCGATGAAGCGACCGAGGCGGCGATCCGCGGCGGCATTGGCGACATGCTGGGTGCTCAGCTCCGGCGGGGCACGGTGCGCACCGCGGCCAAGGCGCTGGAGAAGGAGGCGACCCCGCGCGTCCTGATCGTCGACATCACGGGCATCGAGGATCCCTTCGGCGCACTCGACGACCTTGCTTCGGTCTGCACGCCCGATGTCCGCGTGCTGGTGGTGGGCGAGCGGACCGAGATCGCATTCTATCGCGACATCACGCGCAATGTCGGCGTGCATGAGTACCTGCACAAGCCGCTGACGCGCGACAACGTCGCCCGGCTGTTCGCCCCGCATGTGCAGGGCGGCGGCGATGGGATGCAGGATCGCGGCGGGCAGGTGACGGTCGTCTGCGGCGTGCATGGCGGCGTGGGCGCGACGACGCTCGCCGTCAATCTCGCCTTGCAGCTCGAGGACGTGACGCGCGGCCATGTCGCGCTGCTGGACCTGCATCTCCGCGGCGGGGCGGCGGCGATGATGCTCGGCGCCCGGGTCACCTCCGGCCTGCGCGTGGCGCTCGAGGAACCGGAGCGCGTGGACAGCCTCTTCCTCGACCGCGTCGGCGTGCCGCTCGGCGAGCGGGTGAGGCTGATCGCCGCCGAGGAGGCGATGGAGGCCGACGTCCGGCCGACCGAGGAAGGTGCCCGCCGCGTCGTCGAGATGCTGCGCCAGCGCTTCAACCATGTCGTCATCGACCTGCCGATGCCGCCCGGCCCGATGGAGCGGCTGGTGTTGCAGCGGGCGCGGCATGTGGTGCTGGTGCTCGGGCCGGACGTCGCGAGCATCCGTGACACGGTCTCGATCAAGAAGCTCGTGACGATGACGGGTTCGGCGGGACGCGTGATCACCGTGCTGAACGGCATGGGCCGCAAGGGCTATCTGCCGGTGAAGCTGATCGCGGAAGGCATCGGGGCCATGCCCGACGTCGTCATTCCGGACCTGCCGCGCCAATTGCCGCGGGCGGCGAATCTCGGCCGGCCGGCGCTGCGCGACAGCCCACCACTGCGCCGCGCCCTCGGCGCCCTGTCGCAGGAGATCGCGGCGGTTCGCTCGACCGAGCGGTCGCGCTCGCTCCTCGGCCGGCTGCTCAAGGGCAGGGGCTGACAATGCGCGTGTTCGGGCGGCGCAGCGAGGGCGCCAACCACCTCCCGGTGCCGATCTCCAACAATACGGAGATCCACTCGGTCAACATCAGCGCCGCCGACCTGGCGCTGTCGGACAGCGCCGAGCTCGCCCGGCTGCGCACGCTGGTGATGGAGCGAATCGACCCGGTGGTCGCCGGCGAGCTGCCGCCGGCCGCGCTGCGCCAGCAGCTCGATGCGCTGGTCCATGAGCTCGCCAGCCGCGAGCGCATGGAGATCTCGGCACGCGACCAGTCGCGCATCGCCGAGGAGATCGCGCGCGACATGGTGGGCTACGGCCCGCTGGAGCCGCTGCTCGCTGATGACAGCATCAACGACATCATGGTGAACGGCGCCGAGAACGTCTTCGTCGAGGTGCGCGGCAAGCTCATTAGGACCAATGTGCGGTTCCGTTCGAACAGCCAGGTGGCGGCCATCGCGCAGAAGATCGCGGCGACGGTCGGCCGGCGCGTCGATGAATCGAGCCCGCTCTGCGATGCCCGCCTGCTCGACGGGTCGCGCGTCAACATCGTCTTCCCGCCGCTGGCGCTCGACGGGCCCTGCATCTCGATCCGCAAGTTCGCCCGGCGGCGCTACGATTTGGGCTCGCTCGCGACAAACGGTTCGATGTCCTCCCAGGTGCAGCGCATCCTCGAGATCGCGTCGCGCTGCCGGCTGAACGTCGTCATCTCCGGCGGCACGGGGTCCGGCAAGACCACCATGCTGAACGCCATGTCGCGGCTGATCGACCATGGCGAGCGCATTGTCACCATCGAGGACGCTGCGGAACTGCAGCTGCAGCAGCCCCATGTCGTGCGGCTGGAAACCCGCCACGCCAACCTCGAAGGCCGCGGCGAGGTCACCGCCCGCGACCTGGTGCGCAATGCGCTGCGCATGCGCCCCGACCGCATCATCGTCGGCGAGGTCCGCGGTGCCGAGGCCTTCGACATGCTGCAGGCGATGAACACCGGCCATGACGGGTCGTTCTGCACCGTCCACGCCAACACCGCCCGCGACGCGCTGACCCGCATCGAGAACATGGTGATGATGGGGCAGTCGACGCTGCCGTCCCGCGCCATTCGCACACAGATCGCCGCCGCGGTGGACCTGATCGTCCAGATCGAGCGCATGCGCGATGGCGGGCGCCGCGTCTCCCAGGTTGCCGAGATCTGCGGCCAGGAAGGCGAAGTCATCACGATGAACGACATCTTCACCTTCCAATATGAAGGCGAGAACGCCGACGGGCGCCTGCGCGGTACCTGGGTATCGCCGGGCATGCGGCCGGCCTTCGTCGATCGCCTCAATTATTTCGGCATGCTCGATTCCTGGATGCGGGCGCTCCAGGAAGCCTGATCGTGGAACGCTCCTATCTCCTCGCCATCGGCGCGTTGCTGACCGTCGCGCTGGTGACGGGACTGGTAACGCTGGCGAAGTCCGGCCAGGCGCGACGGATGAAGGAAAGGGTAGCGAATGCCGGCGCCCACGCTCTGCGGGAGGTGGACACCGGCGGCCTGCCCAGCATTCGCCTGCAGAGCGCGAACCGCCGCCCGCTGCTCGAGCGTTTCCTGCGCTTCCTGCGCTTCAATCCGGATACGCCGCAGGAGCAGAAGATCCCGTGGTGGGCCACGATCGTCATCGGTGTGCTCCTGGGCGTCGTCGCCGGGTACTATCTGCGATACGTGACTGGTGTGTACCCGGCAATCGCAGCCGGGTGTGCGATTGCCTTGTTCGCCGTGCGCGGCCTCTTTGCCTGGCAGCACAACAGTTACATCGACGCGATCTTCCAGCAGATTCCGGATGCGATCGGCATGATGGTACGTGCCATCCGCGCCGGCCTTCCGGTCGGGGAGGCGATGCGCAGCGTGGCCGTGGAACTGCCCAACCCGCTGCGTGACGAGTTCGCGCGCATGCTTGGTGATGTCGCCATCGGCCGCCCGGTGGACCAGGCCCTGATGCGACTGCACGACCGGACGGATCTGCCGGAATTCTCCTTCCTGGCGGTGGTGTTCGGGCTCCAGACCCAGACCGGCGGCAACCTTGCCGAGACGCTCGAGAACCTTGCCGACCTCGTGCGCAAGCGCGTCGCCCTGGCGAAGCGCGCCAAGGCGCTGGCCGCCGAAGCCCGCATGCAGGCCGGCATCCTGATGGCGCTGCCCTATATCGCCGCCTTGGCGATGTCGCAGATCCAGCCCTTCTACATCGACAATTTCTTCCGCAATCCGACGGGCCAGAAGCTGGTCATGATCGGGCTCGGCTTCTCGGTCTTCGGCTATCTGGTGATCCGCTGGATGATCAAGCGGGCGGGAGCGGACTGAGCCATGCTCGACCAGTTCCTCGACGGCGGCGTCGCGCCATTCCTGGTTGCCGGCGCTGCCGTCTGCCTCGCCATCCTCGCCGCCGTCCTGCTGGCCCGTGGTGCCGAGGACAAGGACATGGCAAGCCGCGTCGACGGCGTGGTGAACTCCGCGGGGTTCGACGCCACGGCGACGATGACGAGTACTGGCGTGGCGGCGGCCGCGCCGTTCCGGCGTCTCGGGGAGCGGCTCCGCAACACGACGCTGGTCTCCGACAAGGATGTCGCAGATTTCCAGATCGCGATTGCCGCCGCCGGGCTCAACCCGCGTGCTGCCGTGCCGACTTTCATCGGCGTGAAGGCGGTGCTGATGATCGGCCTGCCGGTCTGCGGGTTTCTCTACGCGTATCTCAGCGGCTTCGACATCCCGCGAACGGCCATGATGACCTTCGGCGGCATTGTCGTCGGCGTGTTCGGGCCGAACCTGTTCCTCTCCTATCTCAAGCGCAAGCATGAGGAGAAGCTGCGCAAGGGCCTGCCGGACGCGCTGGACCTGCTGGTCGTCACCGCCGAGGCCGGCCTTGGGATCGAGACCGCGCTCGACCGCGTGGCGCGGGAGATCGAGCCGAACAACCGTCCGCTCGCCATCTCCTTCCTCGTCCTGGTGCAGGAACTGCGCATGCTGCCGGACCGGCGCCAGGCGCTGGAGCGCTTCGCCGAACGCTCGAACTTCGAGGGCTTCAAGCGACTCGGCGGCACGCTGTCGCAGACGCTGAAATACGGCACGCCGCTCGCGCAGGCGCTGCGCGTCCTCGCCGCCGAGATGCGGCAGGACCGCATGCTGCGGATCGAGGAGAAGGCCATCCGCCTTCCTGCGCTGCTGGTGATTCCATTGATCCTGTTCATCATGCCGGCGGTCTTCATTGCCCTTGTCGGGCCGTCCGTGCTGGAACTCGGCAAGGGTCTGTTCTCGGGGATGAGGCAATGACGAGTCGCCTGATCATTGCTGGCCTGTCGGCACTGTTGCTCTCGGGATGCGCGACGGATGGGGTTCGTGAACCCGATGCCGCGTCGCGCATGCGCGTTGCCGCGGTCGCCGAATCGCACGGCCAGATGGACGTCGCCCTGTCGATGTACGGCGCCGCCGCGGCGCAGGAGCCGGACAATGCCCAGGCGCAGATGCGGCTTGCCGGCGCGCTGACGCGGGCCGGCAACCATGCGCAGGCCGAGCAGGTTCTCGCCGCTGCCGTACAGCGCCGGCCGCATGAACGGGCGATGGTCGTGCAGCTTGCGCGGCTGCGCCTGCGCAGCGGCCAGGCGGGAGAGGCGCTGACGTTGTTCGACCGCGTGCTCGCCGGCGATTCGCGTAGCGTCGAGGCGCTGGACGGCCGTGGCGTCGCCCTCGACCTGATGGGCCGTCATCCCGAAGCGCAGGAATCCTATCGCCGCGCCCAGGTGCTGGCGCCGAACTCGGTTTCGGTCGCCAACAACCTCGGCCTCTCGCTGCTGCTGGACAACCGGCCCGACGAGGCGCGGGCGGTGCTGGAACCGCTGGCGCGCCGGCCCGATGCGACCGAGCGCGTGACGGCGAATTACGGGATCGCTCTGGCCGCAACGGGCGATGTCGTGGCTGCGCGCACCGTGCTGGGCGAGGCAGGCGGCGACGTGGCCGCGCTCGGTGAGGCCTTCCGCGGCGGCAACCGTCAGATCATCGAGGTCACGCCGAGCGACCGCCGTAGCTGATCTCGCTTCGTGTCATTGCCGAAGGGCGGCTGGCCCGGCTGGGTCAACGGGCGCAGCGTCCTCGTCATCGGCGCGGGCGTGGTCGCGATCTACGGGCTGCTCCTGCTGACGGGGACGGTGATCCGCAGTACGGGGCCGATGCCGGCGGACATGCTGGCCTTTGTTGCCGCTGCGCGTGTCGCGGCAGCCGGGCAGGCTGCCACGGCCTATGACTGGGATGCCTTCGCGCAGGCGCAGGCCGCGGTCCTCGGCGCGGAGGCGGACGCGATCGGCGGAGCCCTCGGCTGGCTGAACCCGCCGCATTTCTTCTTCGCCGTCCTTCCCTTGGCGCCTTTGAGCTACGGTTGGGCTTGGCTGCTCTGGGTGCTGGCGACCGCGCTTCTGCTTGCCCTCGCCGCCTGGTCCGTCGTGCCGCGCGGCGCCGCCGTGGTAGCGGTGCTCGCCGCGCCCTCGACGCTGCTGACCACGTCCGTCGGTCAGAACGGGCTCCTTGTTGCGGCGCTGTTTGCCTGGACGTTCGCGCTGCTCGACCGGCGGCCGGCGCTCGCCGGGTTGGCGCTTGGGCTGCTGACCATCAAGCCCCAATTCGGCCTGCTGCTGCCGCTGCTGCTGGCGCTGACCGGCCGCTGGCGCGTCTTCGGTGTCGCGGCGGGGGTGGCGCTGGCAGCGATGGGTCTCTCCTGGGCAGCCTTCGGCACGGGGACCTGGCTGGCATTCGTGCCGTCCCTGACCGGCAACGCCGATCGCATGCTGGGCGGGGAGGTCTCGCCGCGGATCCAATCGGTCTACGCCGTCCTGGCGCGGCTGACGGGCCCCGGGGTGGTGGCGGCTGCGGGCCATGCGGTCGTGGCGGCTGTCGCGGCGGCCATCGTGCTGCGACTCTGGCTGCGCCGTCCGGAAGGGCCGGAGGAAGCCCGTGCGGCGGCGGCCATCGCCGCCAGCTACCTGCTGACGCCCTATGTCTGGGGTTACGACACGCCGGCAACCGCGATCGCAGCGCTGTTCCTCGCCCGGGCGGCGCTACGCGACGGCTGGCTGCCGGGGGAGAAGGCGCTGCTGCTTCTGGCTTGCTTGGCCCCGGCGGTGCTGATCCTGATGCAGCGCCCCTTTGTCATGCCGCTGGCCTGGATGCTGCTGCTGGCGCTGGCGTGGCGGCGGGACGCCGCATGGCGATGCAGGGCGGTGGGTTAGCCCGGTGTCGCCCGGCTGGAGGTTCGCAGGCACATCACCCGCGGCCGCACGGGAGCCGCCGCCTGCCGGCCCCGCAGCCGCAACTCGACGGAGGGCACCGCCACGACGGGCCGCAGAGACGGCGCCTGCGACCCCACCAGCAGCACCGCCCCACGACCTGAAGCGCAGAGCCCCGCCATCGCCGGCCCCGGAAGCGGGATGACGCCCGGCGCGGGCCCTGGCGAGAAGCCCCGGCCGGTCAGCGCCGCCGTCACGCGCATGTGGTAGATCGTCGCCCGCTCCGGCGTCGAGGAATGGTACTGCCCGGTCGCCGTCGCCCAATCGCCCGTGCGGGCGAACAGCGACTTCAGGAAGCGCACCGCGTAGCGGACATTGGTCTCCGGATCGAAGCCCGCATCGACGCTGGGGAAGGCATCCGGGTGGTGCAGCAGGTTGATCTGCATGCAGCCGATGTCGATCGAGCGCGTGCCGGCGGCGATGCGAGCCTGCACTTCGGCCACCGCCTCGGCGCGGCTGGCCATGTAGCGGCCTTCGCCTGCAGCATTGAAGGACCACGGCCAGGACTGGACGCCCCCACCCGGTGACCGGCGCCCGGTTTCGACGCGCGCGATGGCGGCGAGCAGCCCGGCCGGAAGGCCCGACCCCTGATCCGCCGCGGCGATGGCGCGCCCGCAAGCGTCCCACGGGTCGTTGGATGCCACCACGGCGGCCGGCGCCGGCGCCGGGGTCGTTGTCGCACGTCGCGCGGCGGTCTGCTGGCGGGGCTGCGCCGCCGGGCGCGCAGCGGCGGGCCGGCGGGCCTCGCTTCCACGCTGGTCGGTATTGGCACGGGACGGCGTCGAGGAGAGGGCCGCGCAGACGGCGGCGAAGGGCAGGATCAGGCCGAGCAGCCTCGAGGCGCGGGGTCCGGGCTTCTGCATTGCGCGGCCGTCATGGCCTGATCCGCCACGCCGGGTCAAGTCCAACGCATCGCGCGCCCGGGTCGAGGCCGCGGATGGACAAGTCCCCGGCCGATTGCGACCCTCGGCACAACGATACGATTAGGGAGGATTTCGCCGTGACTGTCACAATCGCGCGACGGGCCATCATCGCCGCCCCATTTCTCGCCGTTGGCCTGGCGCGCGCGCAGGGTGGCTGGAAGCCGGGCCGTCCGGTCACGATGATCGTGCCCTTCGCCGCCGGCTCCGGCACTGACACGGTGGCCCGCACCCTGGCCGCGCTGCTGGAGCGGGATTGGGGGGTGCAGGTGGTCGTGGACAACCGCCCCGGCGCGAACGGGGCCATCGCCGCCGTCGCCACTGCGCGCGCCGCGCCGGACGGCCAGACGGTCATGATCACCACGAACAGCCCGCACGGCGCGACGCCGGCGCTGATGCGGCAGCCGACCTACGATCCGATTGCCGATTTCACGCCGCTTAGCCGTCTTGGGACCTACATCTTCGTCTTCGCGGTGAATGAGCAGGTGCCGGTGCGGTCCATGCCGGAGTTCCTCGCCCTGGCCAGGGCCCGGCCGGGACAGCTCACCTGTGCCTCGGGCAACGCGACCGGGGTGGTGGGGGCGGCGATGCTGAATCGGATCGGCAACGTCGACGTGACGCATGTCCCGTATCGCTCCTCGCCGCCTGCGATGACCGACGTGATCGCCGGTCGCGTGACGTCCATGTTCGCGGATGTTGCGGCCTCCCGCGCCTTCCTGAACGAGGGCAAGCTCAGGCCGCTCGGCATCACCTCCGCGGCGCGCACGCCGCTGTTCCCCGAATGGCCGACGTTGTCCGAGGTCGGGCTGCCGGGCTTCGAACTGCTGTCCTTCATGGGCGCCGTCGGACCGGCGCGCATGCCGGAAGAGGTCGTCGGCGGCTGGAACGCCGCCATCCGCCGCGTGTGGGACCAACCCGACACGGTTCGGCGGCTCGGCGAGTTCGGCATTGAGAAGGTCACCTCCACCCCGGCCGAGTTCGGCTCGTTCATCCGCGAGCAGGTAACGTTCTGGGGACAGCAGGCGCGCGCCGCCGGTCTGGAACCGGAGTAACGAGACAGTTCACTTGGTTGCTTTTGTTTTGTGCATGCCAGTGCCCATGCAAAAGCATCATGTCGGTATCCTGAACATCAACCTTGTCGTTACGGAGGTGTGACGCCACGTTATCAGAACCGAGACGCGCGGTGAGGGAGGCTGCGCGCTACGTCCGAAAGGGGACATGCCGACATGATCGATTCGACCCGCCTGCAGACGGCTCGTCTGGCCCGTACTCTTGCCGAGATGGCTGATGGCGGTCTGGCCGCGCGCCTCCGGCTGGAACAGGCGGCCCGCGTGGTCGGTGCGGCGCGCCGCGCCGCCGACCTCGCCGCGGTGGGTGCTCTGCGCCTGCCGGGCAGTGGCCATCCGGCCGTGCAGGCCGTGACCGAGATCGCGCGGCATTGGGACGCATCGGCGGTCACGGCGCTGGAATATGCCGAGACGCTGCCGGAAGCTGCGTTGGAACGGCTGCTGCGCGCTGCGCCGGCCTGGGCCGCGGCCTTCAGCGCCGCCACGCCGTTTCGCCGCGCAGCCTAAGCGGGAGGGCTGAGGGGCATCGCCCCTCCGTCCCGCTGTTGCCTTACATAAGCCCGGCGCGCGGCCGCTGTGCCGTGCTGCCATCCCGCGCTATACCCGCCGCCGCGAAGAATGCGGAGCAGTTGCATGTCCATCAGCGGCGCGGGTCGATCCAGGGATAGCAACGCGCCGCGGCGGGTGATGCTGCTCTCGGGCGCGTCCCGCGGGATCGGCCACGCCACGGTGAAGCGCTTCTCCGCCGCCGGGTGGCGGGTCATCACCATCTCCCGCCAGCCTTTTCCCGAGCAATGTCCGTGGGAGATGGGGCCAGAGGATCACATCCAGCTCGACCTCACGGATCCCGACGCAACGGTTGCGGCAGCCGAGGAGATCAAGCAGCGGCTGGCGCCCGAGGGCGGCCGGCTGGATGCGCTGGTGAACAATGCGGCGATCTCCCCAAAGGGCAGCGGCGGGGCGCGGCTCGGCTCGCTGGAGATGGATATCGAAGGCTGGCTGCGCGTCTTTCGCGTCAACTTCTTCGCACCGCTGCTGTTGGCGCGTGGCCTGATCGAGCCGCTGCAGAAGGCCAAGGGCTCGGTGGTGAATGTCACCTCCATTGCCGGTAGCCGCGTGCATCCCTTCGCCGGCGTCGCTTACTCCACGTCGAAATCGGCCCTGGCGGGGCTGACGCGGGAGATGGCGAGCGACTTCGCACCGCTGGGCGTGCGCGTGAACGCCATCAGCCCGGGGGAGATCGACACCTCGATCCTGTCGCCGGGCACCGACAAGATCGTGCAGGAGCAGATTCCGATGGGCCGCCTCGGCCGGCCCGAGGAGGTCGCGCAGGCGATCTATTTCCTCTGTACCGAAGCATCGTCCTACGTGAACGGCGCGGAGCTGCACATTAACGGCGGCCAACACGTCTAGCATGCTTGGACGCCGGCGGCGGCATGAGCCGCGATGCAGGCGGTTGTAGCGAAAGCCGCCGCGGTAGCGGTGCGTTCGGCTCGCGATCCTGCGCCGGCGGACCGCATCGTGACGATGGAACACAGGCATGGTCGCGACCGCAACGCACGGGGCGCCGCCTGTCGAAGGCGGCGCTTCACGTCACCGATCTCTGATCCTCGGCTGCCGCAGGGCGAACTAGCTCGCCAGCGCAGTCCGTGATGGTGGCGCCGCGTCGGCCAGAGCGGCCAGCCGTCCCCATATCCGATCGAGGTCGCGACCCGCCGTCAATACCGGCGCGCAGGCGGTGCGCGCATAGAATCCGCTGCGCCGCTCGCTGCCGTAGTCCTTCACCAGCGCAGTCAGGTGGTGATTGTCGAAGAAGCGGCGATTGCCGTCGTCGAGATAGGATTCGGTCCAGGCGCCTTCGGACACGAGCAGCCCATGCGCCTCCAGTTCGACGTGCCAGTAGGTGATCTCGCGGCGGGAGAAGTCCTGGAGGATGCTGCGACCGTTCACCAGCAGCCGCGCCGCCACCAGGTGGCCATCGAGAAAGATGCCGTGCTCCGGCGAAACCGCCATGTCGCGATACGGGATGCCTGCGCCCAGCGCGCCGGCGCGGATCAGGATCGGCGCAACGCTTCGCGGATTCGGATGACGGTCGAGGCGTATGCGGGTGTGGCCGATCCAGGCCACGGGCCGCAGCCCGCCGGGTTGACCTGCCGTCAACACCAGGTCGCCGGCGCGGAGGGTCTCGACGGGAACCTCGCCGGCCGCCGTCGTGATCAGCGTGCCTTCGAGGAAGCAGACAACGAAGTCGCCCGGGTCGATCGGAATGTCATCGCCGCCGGCAAGCGGTGAATTGGAGAAGTAATAGTAGGTATCGCCCTGAACGCCGAGCCAGCCGTCCGTGTAGTGGCCGACATACTGGCCCCCGGTGCCGACGGCACCGGTGGTGGTCATGTTGTCACCCTGGTTGAACACATCCCATCCAGGCTGGTCGGGAGTGTTCGAGTTGTCCGACGCCAGCACGTCGCCGGCAACGCTCGGCCCCGAGGCGGTGAAGGTGCCCGAGACGGGATCGTAGGTGCCGATCGTATAGTAGCTGGTTTCGTAGGTGGCCATGATCGTCTCCCGTCCGGGGCCGGGCGGCTCGCCGCGCTGCAGATGCCATATCATCCGCCTGCCGGATCATATGCGGCAGCAAAACAATTTGTGATTGATAAACAAGGCACCGAGACGACGAAGCGTTCATTTCAGAGACTTCGTCATGAATACGGTCACGCCGTCCATGAAGGGCTGCCGGTCGGTGACGACGTAGCCGCGCCGTTGGTACAGCGCGATGTTCGAACCAAAGGCCTCGTTGGTCAGTAGCCGCAGTTCCGCGCGGCCAGCGTCGCGCGCCAGTGTCTCCGCATGTACGAGCAGACGGCTGCCCAGGCCGTGCCCCTGTTGGTCGGGGCGCACGGCGACATTCTCGATCCAAAGGTGGTCGTCGCGCAGCGCCGTCTCGATGAGGGCGAGGATGGAGGGTCCGCGCTGGAACAGGTCGAAGCGGTGCTGTCGGATGGCGGCGTCGTAGTCCACGCGCATCGGCATCGGCTCGCGGCCGATCAGCGGCACCCATGGCGCGTAGGCCGCGCGCGTCACGTCGCGGACCGCGGCGGCGTCGGCGGGGGTGGCGCGGCGGAACGCCGTGGGGGGAAGCGCTGCCATGGGATGGGTCCTGTGGGATGGACATGAAAAACCCCGCCGACCTTGCGGTGGGCGGGGCGCCGGAAAGACGGAGAGGTCGCGGGTGGGCCCGCTATCCTCGCGTCTTCGGATCGGGCGCGCGCCGCCGCGTCGTCGTGGGACGACGGCGTCGCGTGGTCGGCTTGGCGCTGCGCGCGATCATGGGCGGAATGGTTGCGATCCCTGTGCCTGCCGTCAACGCATTTCGAGGAAGTCGAGCACGGCGGCGTTGAAGGCGGCCGGGTTGTCCGCCTGCACGCTGTGCGCCGCCTTCGGGATGGTCACGCGCGTCGCGTTCGGCATCGCAGCTTCCAGCGCATCCAGGATGACGCCGAATTGCGGCTGGGACTGGTCGCCGCCGGCGAGGAGCGTGCGGATGCGGATGCCCTCCGCCTCGGTGCGGCTGTAGGGCTTGCGCTGCTCGTTCTGCTGGCCGAGCAGGGTGCGGGCATTGGCGCGATTCACCGCCTTGCGCGCCTCGGAGCGCTTGGCCCAGGCGCCGGGCCCGCCGGTATGCTCGGCGAAGACGGCCAGGCCCTCCTCGACCTTGCCCTCGCCGATCAGGCCGGCCGCCTTCGCGAAAACGGAGGCCTGCTTACCGGCGGGCGGCGCGCCGCCGAAGGACGCGTCCAGCTCGCCGCCCGGTTCCAGCAGCACGAGGCTCTCGATCAGCTCGGGATGGTGCTGGGCGACGCGGAAGGCGATGTGCCCGCCGCGCGAATGCCCGATCAGCCGCACGGGGCCCTCGCCGAGGGCGGTGATGAAGCCGGCGATGTCGGCGGTGTGGCGGTCGATGGTGAAGTTGCCGCCATCTTCCCAGGTGCCGGGCCAGCAATGGCGCAGGCTGACCGCCATCGCATGATGCCCGGCGCCGAAGGCTTCCATCTGGCCACCCCATGACCGCTGGTCGCCGAGCGTACCGTGGATCATCAGCAGCGGCGGGCCGGACCCGGCTTCGGCGTAGGAGAGGGGATAGCCGTCGATGGTCAGGCTGGGCATGGCGTTTCCTTATCCGTTGCGCGCGGCGTCCATGATGGCGCGGAAGCGCTTCACCGTCGCCTCCAGCCCCTCGAAGACGGATTGCGAGATCAGGAAGTGGCCGATTGAGACCTCGGTCACTTCCGGGAAGGCGGCCACCGGCCCGACCGTGTCATAGGACAGGCCGTGTCCGGCGTGGCAGAGCAGGCCGGCCGCCTTGGCGGCGGCGGCCCCGGCCTTCAGCCGGGCAAGCTGTGCCGGGCGGTTCTCCACCGGCCCCTCGGCATAGGTCCCGGTGTGCAGCTCGATCGCCTGCGCGCCGAGCCGCGCGGCGGCCTCGATCTGCGCCGGATCGGCCTCGATGAAGATCGACACGCGCACGCCGGCGGCGGCCAGCCGGTCGATCGCTTCCTTGAGGAACGGGCCGGCGCGCAGCACGTCGAGCCCGCCTTCCGTCGTCAGTTCCTGCCGCTTCTCCGGCACGAGGCAGCAATAGGGCGGGCGGATGCGCTCGGCGAAGGTGACCATCTCCTCGGTCGCGGCCATCTCGAAGTTCAGGGGGGCGGCGATCTCGGCGCGCGCGCGTTCAACGTCGCGGTCGCGGATGTGGCGGCGGTCCTCGCGCAGATGCATCGTCACGCCGTCCGCGCCGGCGGCGACGGCGATGCGCGCGGCCTCGACCGGGCAGGGGAAGGTGCCGCCCCGCGCGTTGCGCAGCGTGGCGACGTGGTCGACGTTCACCGAGAAGTCGAGATGCGTCATGCGGTTCCCCGAGCGGCGGCGAGTGTGGCCGCGAGGCGGATCGCGGCGATGAGGGAGGACGGGTCGGCGCGGCCCGTGCCTGCGATGTCGAGCGCGGTGCCGTGGTCCGGGCTGGTGCGCACGATGGACAGGCCGAGCGTGACGTTCACGCCGCCCGCCATGTCGAGCGTCTTGATCGGGATCAGCGCCTGGTCGTGATAGAGGCAGATCGCCGCATCGTAGGTCGGTCGTGCGAGGGCGGTGAACATCGTGTCCGGCGGCAGTGGCCCGCGCGCGTCGATGCCGTCCGCGCGCAGGACGGCGACGGCGGGGGCGACGATGTCGATGTCCTCGCGGCCCATGGTGCCCGCCTCGCCGGCGTGCGGGTTCAACCCGGCGACGGCGAGCCGGGGCCGCGCGATGCCGAACTGGTCGCGTAGCGCAGCGGCGGTGATGCGCGCGGTCTCGACGATCATCTCCGGCGTCAGCCGCGCGATGGCCCTCGCCAGGGCCTCGTGCACCGTGACGGGGACGACGCGGAGCTCCTCCGAGGCGAGCATCATCACCGGCGGCACGCCGGTGCCGGCGATCTCGCCGAGATACTCCGTGTGGCCAGGGTGCTTGAACCCGGCGGCGGTCAGCACGGATTTCTGGATGGGGTTCGTCACCACGGCGCCGGCGCGGCCGGATTTCGTCAGTTCCACCGCCTCGGCGATGGCGGCGATGACGGCGCCCGCATTGGCGGGGTCGGGCCGCCCCGGGACCGGCACGGCCGGCAGCCTGCGATGCAGCACCGGCAGCGCATGGGGGAAGACCGCGGTGGCGTCCTCGGATGCCGCGATCGCCTGGATCGGGACGCCGAAGGGGCGCGTCGCGTCGTCGATCAGGAAGAAGGCGGGGCCGCCGGCGCGCAGCGCGGACCAGGCGCCGGCGGCGATCTCCGCGCCGATGCCGGCGGGTTCTCCCATGGTGAGGGCGAGGGGCTGCATGATGCTTCGCGTGTAGTCCGTGGCGGCCATCCTGACGAGGTCTTGCGCCGCGTCAAACCGGCACGCCCGGCCCGTGCTAGGACAGCCGCATGGAGTTCCTGGCGAATTGCCTGCACGGTCTGACGGCGCTCGGCCCCGGCGGCGTGCCGGCGGTGATGGCGGCGCTGTTCCTCGCGGGGCTCGCCGGCGGCGCTACGCATTGCGCGGGGATGTGCGGCCCCTTCGTCATCGCGCAGGCAGCGGCGGGGGCGGACCGGGCGCAGGCCGGCGGCGCCCTCGCCCGGCTGTCGGGTGCGGCGCTGCTGCCGTACCACCTGGGACGGATGCTCGGCTACGGGGCCCTGGGCGCGGGGGCGGGCGGGCTGGCGGGCGTGGTGGCGCTGGGCACCGGGCTGCATCTCGTGCTGGCGGCGCTGTTGGCGGTCGCGGCGCTGCTGATGTTCGCGCAGGCCTCGGCGCGCATCGCGGCGCTGCTGCCGCGGATGCCGGCGCCGCGCCTGCCGGCAGCGCTGGAACGACGGCTCGGCGCGCTGCTGGGCGCGCCGACCGGGCTGCGTGGGGTGGCGCTGGGGCTGATGCTCTCGGCGCTGCCGTGCGGGCTGCTGTATGGCGCGCTGGCGGGGGCAGCCGCGACGGGCTCGGCGCTCGGCGGGGCGCTGGTCATGGCGGCCTTCGTCGCCGGGACGGTGCCGGCGCTGATGGGCGTGGCGTTGCTGGGCCGCTTCTTCGGGCGGCGCGCGGGGCCCGCGATGCGGATGGCCGGCGCGGCGCTGTTCGCGCTGAACGGGGCCATGCTCGCGGCGATGGCGGTGCGCGTCGTGGCCTGACTGGACGCCACCCCGCAAGGCGCCGAGACTTCCCGCACTGGGAAGGAAACGCATGCCGGACGGCGCCACGGGCGAGAGTATCGAAACCCGACAATCCTGGATCATCGCCGTCACCGCCGTGGCGATGCTCGCGCTCGCCGCCGGCGGGCCGCTGACGGTGGTGATCGGCCTGGTGCCGATCAGCGAGACGCTCGGCGCCGGGCGGTCGGTGCCGTCGCTGGCCACCTCGCTGGCCTATCTGGGGTCCGGCGCGGGCGGCGTGATCTGCGGGCTGCTGGCTGCACGGGTCGGACAGCGGCTGGTCGCGATCATCGGCGGCGTGGCGATCTTTGGCGGCCTCGCGCTGGCGTCGCTGGGGCAGGGGTGGTCGCTGCTGGCCGGGATCGGGCTCGGCGTCGGGCTGTTCGGCAACGGGGCGCTGTTCGCGCCGATGGTCGCCTATGTCTCGCTGTGGTTCGACCGGCGGCGTGGCACGGCGCTGGCGCTCGTCTCCTCCGGCCAGTACATCGCCGGGTTCCTCTGGCCTTTCGTGTTCGAGCGTTCGATCGCAGCCTTCGGATGGCAGGCGACGATGCTCGCCTATGGCGCCTTCGCCGCGACGGCGGTGGTGACGCTGGCGGCGTTGTTCGTGACCCCGGCACCGGTGCCGCGGGGCGGGCTGGGCACCATGCAGGCGGTGAAGGGGCGGCGCGTGCTCGGCATGCGGCCCAACGTTGCGATGGCGCTCATCTCGGTGTGCTCCTTCCTGTGCTGCGTGCCGATGGCGATGCCGGCCGCGCATCTCGTGGCGTTCTGCGGGGACCTCGGCATCTCCGCGTCGCGCGGCGCGGCGATGCTGTCCGTCCTGCTGCTGTCCGCCTTCGTCGCGCGGCAGTTCTGGGGCTGGCTGTCCGACCGGATCGGCGGGTTGTGGACCGTGTTCGCCGGGTCCTGCGCGCAGGTCGTCGGGATGCTCGGCTTCCTCGCGACGCAGGACGAGGCCGGGCTGTTCTTCGTCGCCGCGGCCTATGGCCTTGGCTTCGGCGGCATCATCCCGGCCTATGTGCTGGCGATCCGGGCACTGTTCCCGGCGATCGAGGCATCCTGGCGGGTGCCGGCGCTGCTGTTCGTGAGCCTGTCAGGCATGGCCTTCGGCGCCTGGCTGGCCGGGGCGATCTATGACCGTGTCGGCTTCTACGCCGCGGCGTGGTGGGCGGGGATCGCGGTGAACCTCGTGCAGCTTGGCCTGGTGGCGTTCCTGCTGCTGCGACAGCGGCGGGCGACGGCGCAGGCCTAACCCACGAGATCCCGGTAGGCATGCCAAGTGGCGTGCCCGATCAGCGGGATCACCAGGGCGAGGCCGAGGAAGAACGGCACCATCGCCATCGCCGTGAAGACCACGATCAGCCCCGCCCAGAACAGCATGGTGCCGGGGTTCGCGACCACGGACCGCACCGAGGTGATGATGGCCTCCATCGCCGTCATCTCGGCCCGATCCACCAGCATCGGAATGGACACCGCCGAGATGGCGAAGGCGACCGCCGCGAGCGCGGCGCCGGCCGCCGTGCCGACGATAAGGAAGGGCAGCAGCATCGGGGACCGCAGCATCGCCATCGGCAGGTCCTCGAGCGCCGGGGCGAAGTTGACGCCGAACATAAGCATGAAGATCAGCGCGGCGATGCGGATCCAGAACAGGTGCAGCAGCAGCAGCACGATGCCGAGGAAGGCAAGCTGCCCGCCATTGCGCGTGAAGCCGCCGAGGCAGGCGGCGAAGGTCACGGGTTGCCCGGCTTCCCGCAGCCGGGACGCCTCGTAGAGCCCGGCCGCCAGCAGCGGCGCCACCAGGAAGAAGCCGGCGGAGGCCGGCAGGATCGCCCAGGCGCTGCGCGCCCAGATCAGGGCCAGCGCAAGCAGCCAGCCGGCGAGCGTCAGCGCGCCGCCATAGAAGAAGCCGAGCTGGGAACTCGCCATGAGATCCCGCCAGCCTGCGGTCAGCCACAGCCACGGCCGGTCCGGCGGGACCTGCCGGATGGCGACGGGGCTGCGGGCGATCGGCGGCGCGTCGCTCGGCATGGCTGGTCCTCCCGCGAGGCAGCGCGGCCCCGCAAACATCGGCACAGTATCCTTGCTGCGCCACGGGAGACTTGATTCGGATCAAGGACGCGACCGCCCGCCTGGTGTTGCTTCCCTGCGATGGCGCGTGCGGCGACTCCGCCGCGGCGCCGGTTGGGGAGAATCTGGTCGTGGCAGCAGTATCTGCAACCGCCATCCTGGCTCCGGGCCAGGCCGCGAGGGTGGAGGAGGTCGGCTATGTCGAGGCGCCGATCCGCGCCTTTGCCATCGCCACCGTGTTCTGGGGCATCGTCGGCTTCCTGGCGGGGGTGGTGATCGCCCTGCAGCTCGCCTTCCCGCTGCTGAACCTCGACCTGGAGTGGACGACCTTCGGTCGGCTCCGCCCGGTGCATACGAGCGCGGTGATCTTCGCCTTCGGCGGCAATGCGCTGATCGGCACCTCGCTGTTCATCGTGCAGCGCACCTGCCGCGCGCGGCTGTTCGGCGGCAACGACGCCGGCTGGTTCCTGTTCTGGGGCTACCAGTTCTTCATCGTCATGGCGGCGCTCGGCTACGTGCTCGGCATCACGCAGTCGAAGGAATACGCCGAGCCTGAATGGTATGTGGATCTCTGGCTGACAGTCGTCTGGGTTGCCTACCTGATCGTCTATGGCGGCACGATCGTCCGGCGCGAGGAACCGCACATCTACGTGGCGAACTGGTTCTACCTCGCCTTCATCATCACCATCGCCATGCTGCATATCGGGAACAACATCTCGGTGCCCGTCAGCCTCGGATCCTCCGCATCATACTCGGCGCCGGCCGGCGTGCAGGGGGCGATGATCCAGTGGTGGTACGGCCACAACGCCGTCGGCTTCTTCCTGACCGCCGGCTTCCTCGGGATGATGTACTACTTCATCCCGAAGCAGGCGGACCGGCCGATCTACTCCTACCGGCTGTCCATCGTGCACTTCTGGACGCTGATCTTCCTCTACATCTGGGCGGGTCCGCACCACCTGCACTACACCGCGCTGCCGGATTGGGCGCAGACCCTCGGCATGGTGTTCAGCGTCATCCTCTGGATGCCGTCCTGGGGCGGCATGATCAACGGGCTGATGACCCTGTCGGGGGCGTGGGACAAGCTGCGCACCAACGCAGCACTTCGCTTCTCGGTCGTCGCCGTCGGCTTCTATGCCATGGCGACCTTCGAAGGCCCGCTGATGTCGATCAAGGCGGTGAACGGCCTGTCGCATTACACCGACTGGACTATCGGGCACGTGCATTCCGGTGCGCTCGGCTGGAACGGCTTCATCACCTTCGGCGCGCTGTACTACCTGTTCCCCGTGCTGTGGAAGAAGAAGGCGCTGTGGAGCGAGAAGCTCGTCGCCTGGCACTTCTGGCTCGCGACGCTCGGGATCGTTCTCTACATCAGCGCGATGTGGGTGTCGGGCATCATGCAGGGCCTGATGTGGCGCGCCTACGATGAGCTCGGCTTCCTCCAGTACTCCTTCGTCGAGACCGTGGAGGCGATGCACCCCTACTACGTGATCCGCACCCTCGGCGGCGTGCTGTACCTGACCGGTGCGCTGCTCATGGCCTTCAACCTGTGGAAGACGGTGACCGTGGGCGAGGCCATCGAGCCCGAGCACGCCACCGTCCCCGCCCATGCCGTCGCGGCCGAGTAAGGAGGGCACGACCATGTTCCGCTGGCTTCGCGACCACGGCATCATCGAACGCAACCTGGTGCTGATGGGCGTGCTCACCCTGATCACCGTCTCGATCGGCGGGCTCGTGCAGATCGTGCCGCTGTTCGCTGTCGAGACCACCATCGAGCGCGTCTCGGGCGTGCGTCCCTACACGCCGCTCGAACAGGTGGGGCGCGACATCTATGTGCGGGAGGGCTGCTACACCTGCCATTCGCAGATGATCCGCCCCTTCCGCGACGAGCTGGAGCGCTACGGCCACTACAGCCTCGCCGCCGAAAGCATGTACGACCACCCCTTCCAATGGGGCAGCAAGCGTACCGGGCCGGACCTTGCCCGTGTCGGCGGGCGGTACTCGGATGACTGGCAGGCGGCGCATCTGCGATCCCCGCGCGCGCTGGTGCCGGGGTCGGTGATGCCGCCCTATGCCTTCCTCGATCGGCCGCTGGACTACCGCGACATCCAGGACCGCATGCGGGCGCTTCGCGCGGTGGGCGTGCCCTACACCGACGAGATGATCGCCAATGCGCGCGCCGATCTCGAGGCGCAGGCCCGGCCGGATGCCGACCCGACCGGCTTCCAGTCCCGCTACGCCCGCGCCCGGCAGGGTGCGTTCGACGGTGATCCGGTGCGCGTCACCGAGATGGATGCGCTCGTCGCCTATCTGCAGATGCTCGGCACGCTCGTCGACTTCCGCGACGTCACGCCCGCGCAGCTGCGCCAGCCCTGAGGAGAAGAACGATGGGCTCGCTGATCGATCTGCTGCCGTTGCTGCGCAGCCTCTGGGTCGTGTGGTTCTTCGTCCTTTTCCTCGGGATGCTGTGGTTCGTCCTGCGCCCGTCGAAGAAGACCTACTACCAGGCCCAAGGCGACATCCCGTTCCGCGACACCGATTCCGCCCCCGGCGGGCGCTGAGGAGCATCCGAGGATGCCGACCAAGATCGAGAAGGACGCCGTCACTGGCCAGGAGACCACCGGCCATGAATGGGACGGCGTGAAGGAACTGAACAACCCGCTGCCGAAGTGGTGGCTGTGGACCTTCTACGCGACCATCGTCTTCGGCGTGGCGTGGATGGTGATCTACCCGTCGCTGCCAGGCTGGAAGGGCAGCTCAGGCTGGGTGGCGCGGGAGGCGGTGGTCGCCGATGTTGCCGCCGCCCAGGCCGCCAACGCACCCATGATGGCGCGGCTGCGCGAGGCGACCCCCGCGCAGATCGCGGCCGACCCGGAACTGCGCGCCTTCGCGCTCGCCGGCGGCCGCGTCGCCTTCGCGAACAACTGCGCCGCCTGCCATGGTGCGGGCGGGCAGGGGGCGGTGGGCGGCTTCCCCGCGCTGGTCGATGACGACTGGCTGTGGGGCGGTTCGCTGGACGCCATCGAGGCGACCATCCGCCACGGCATCCGCACCGCCGAGGATGCCGATGCGCGCAACAGCGCCATGCCGCGCTTCGGCTTGGACGGGATGCTGACCAACAATCAGATCGGCGACGTCGCCGAATTCGTGCTCTGGATGACCGGGCGGGCAACCCATGCTGCGGAGACCGAGCGCGGCCGGGTGATCTATGCGGAGCAATGCGCGGCCTGCCACGGCGCGACCGGCGAGGGCAATCGCGAGCTCGGCGTGCCGCGGCTGTCGGATCAGGTCTGGCTCTATGGCAGCACCAAGCAGGACGTCATGGCGATGGTCCGCAATCCGCGGATGGGTGTGATGCCGGCTTGGCAGGGCCGTCTCGACCCCGCCGTGATCAACATGCTGACCGTCTATGTCCATGCGCTGGGTGGGGGCGAGTAGCCCCCGGCCGCCAGGATGAACGCCATGACCCCCGTCGAGGCACCGCAGCGTGCGAAAGCCGACCGACCGGCGGTGACATCCGCCGCGTCGCCGCTCTACGCATCGCGGCAGAAGGTCTATCCGAAGCGCGTCTTCGGCCGGGTCCGCTCGGTGAAATGGGCGGTGCTGATCGCCTGCCTCGCGCTGTACTACATCGTGCCCTGGCTGCGCTGGGACCGCGGCCCGGGCATGCCGGACCAGGCGGTGCTGGTGGATATCGGCAATGCCCGCCTGTTCTTCTTCTGGATCGAGCTCTGGCCGCAGGAGATCTACTTCCTGGCCGGCGCGCTGATCCTCGGCGCCTTCGCGCTGTTCGCCGTCTCGGCGCTGTTCGGACGGCTGTGGTGCGGCTTCGCCTGCCCGCAGACGGTCTGGACCGACCTGTTCATGTGGGTGGAACGCTGGATCCAGGGCGACCGCAACGCGCGGATGAAGCTGGACCAGGGGCCGCGCAACGCGAACTACTGGGCGCGCAAGTCGCTGACGCACGCTGCGTGGCTGGTGATCGCCGCGGCAACCGGCGGCGCCTGGATCATGTACTTCGTGGACGCGCCGACCGTGACGGCCGAGATCCTCACCGGCCGGGCTAGCCTCGAGGTCTATTTCTTCTTCGCGTTGTTCGCCGGCTTCACCTATCTGCTGGCTGGCTGGGCGCGGGAACAGGTCTGCACCTACATGTGCCCCTGGCCGCGCTTCCAGGCGGCGATGCTCGACGAGAACTCGCTCGTCGTCACCTATCGCGACTGGCGCGGGGAACCGCGGGGCAAGGCGAAGGACGCGCATGCTGGCGATTGCGTCGATTGCTACGCCTGCGTCCATGTCTGCCCCACGGGGATCGACATTCGCGACGGGCAGCAGCTGGAATGCATCGGCTGCGGCTTGTGTGTGGATGCCTGCGACAGCGTGATGGGCAAGCTGCATCGGCCCAAGGGCCTGATCGCCTTCGAGACGCTGAAGAACCTCTCGGCCTCCGCCGCCGCCACCGCGGGCATGGCGCCGGGCGAGGTGCGCTTCGCCATGGGCATGGCGGCGCGACAGGTGCCGCGCTTCGTGCGAGCGCGCACGCTGATGTATGCGGGCGCGCTGTCAGCCGTCGCGCTGGTGATGCTCGGTGCCTTCCTGCTGCGCTCGACGCTGGACGTGACGGTGCTGCGGGATCGCGCACCGCTGTATGTGCGCCTGTCCGACGGTTCGATCCGTAACGGCTACACGGTGAAGATCGTCAACAAGCGGCATGACGATGCGCCGCTGGCGTTGACGTTCCAGGCACCCGAGGGCTCCCGCGTGACCGTGCAGGATGTCGGCCATGACGATCAGGGCCGCCCGCTGCTGGCGCGCCGCGCCGATGGCATCGCGCAGTATCGCGTGTTCCTGACCGCGCCATCCGGCATGCGCCTGCCGGAGAGCACGCCCGTCACGTTCCGCCTGATGGATGCGAGCGGCCGCGTGGCCGTCAGCCAATCCACCGCCTTCCTGGGACCAAGGCCATGAGTGCGACCATTGAGCGCGGTTACGACCCCAAGCGCAGCCGCTGGATTCCGTGGGTCTTCGTCGGCGGCTTCGCCGCCGTGTTCACGGTCAACATGCTGATGATCTACTACGCGATCTCGACCTTCACCGGCGTGACGGTCACGCATGCCTACGAACGCGGGCGCGGCTACGACGCCGTGCTGGCCGAGGCGGCGCGGCAGGACCTGCTCGGCTGGCATGCGACTGTCACACTCGCCGGCGGCCGTGTCAGCGTCGCGGCGACGGATCGCGACGGCCGGCCGCTGCACGGCCGGATGGAGGGCGTGCTGCAACGGCCGCTGGAGCGCGCGCAGCTGCCGCTGACTTTTGCGCCGCGCGGTGACGGCCATTGGGCCGCGGAGGTGGCGCCGCCGCAGTCCGGCCAGTGGGAAGCCCGGCTGACGCTGTTCGGGCCCGATGACGTGCCGTTCGACATCCGTCAGCGGGTGGTCGTTCCGTGAGCATCCTCGGCCGCGCCCTGCCGGTTGCGTCGGAGGCCGTCTCGACCGGCGCCTGCACGCATTGCGGCGCAGCGCTCGCTGCCGGGCAGGACCGCTTCTGCTGCAATGGCTGCGCGGGTGCGCATGCGCTGGTGGCCGGGCTTGGCCTCGCTTCCTTTTACGGCCGCCGCGAGACCGAGGCCGGCGCGCTGCGGCCCGAGGAGGCCCCGCCCGTGCTGGACCTCGCGCCCTTCGCCGCAGCGCCGAAGGACGACCTTCAGCGGCTGGACCTGATGGTCGCCGGTCTGACCTGCGGCGCCTGCGTGTGGCTGGTGGAACAGGCATTGGCGGCTGAACGGGATGTGCTGTCGGCCCGCGCCTCGCTGACGGCGCGCCGGCTGACCATCACCTGGCGCGGGGCAGCGGCGCGCGCGAACGACCTTGGCGCGCTGCTCGCGCGACTCGGCTTCCGCGTCGCGCCATGGTCCCCCGCCTGCCTGCGCGCGACCGAGGATGCGGAAGGCCGTGCGCTGACGCGCGCGCTCGGCATCGCGGCCTTCGGGTCGATGAACGTCATGCTCGTCTCCGTCGCCGTCTGGGTGGGCGGGGACATGGGGCCGGCGCTGCGGCACGGGCTGCATTGGCTCGCAGCACTGATCGGGCTGCCGGTCGTGCTGGTGGCCGGCATGCCCTTCTACCGTTCCGCCTGGGCGGCGCTGCGCGCGGGGCGGCCCTCGATGGACCTCGCCATCTCGCTCGGCGTGCTGGCGACGGCAGGAATGTCGCTGTCGGAGACGCTGCGCAACGGTCCCTACACCTGGTTCGACGGCGCGACGATGCTGCTGGCGCTGCTGCTGGCCGGGCGCGTCTTCGACCGCGCGGCGCGGCGGCGCGCGCGGCAGTCGGTCGCGGAACTGCTGGCGTTGCAGGAGGGCCTGGTCAACCGCCTGCTGCCGGATGGCCGGCTGGAGGCGGTGCCGGCGGAAGCCGTCGCCGCCGGCGACCGCGTGCTGGTCGCGGCCGGGGATCGGTTGCGGCTGGACGGCGAGGCCGCTGTCGATGCGTTGCTGGATGCTGCCGCGACGACGGGCGAAAGCGTGCCGCGCCGCTACGCCGCCGGCGAACCGCTGCCGGCCGGCGCGGTGAACATGGGCGCCGCCTTCACCATGACGGTCAGCGCGTCGGCGAAGGATGGCTCGCTGGCCGCCATGGCGCGGCTGCTGGAACGGGCCGAGCAGGCCAAGGGGCGCTTCGTCGCCATCGCCGACCGCGCCTCGCGCTTCTACGTGCCGATCGTGCATGCGGTGGCGGCAGCGACCTTCCTCGCCTGGTGGGGCGTACTCGACGCGCCGTGGCAGGTCGCGCTGGTCAACGCCGTCTGCGTGCTGCTGATCACCTGCCCCTGCGCGCTGGCGCTCGCGGTGCCGGCGGTGCAGGTGGTCGCGGTGGGCGGGCTGTTCCGGCGAGGCGTGCTTGTCACCTCCGCCACCGCGCTGGAACGGCTGGCGGGCGCCGACCATGTCGTGCTGGACAAGACCGGCACGCTGACCGAAGGCCGCCCCGTGCTGTTGCCGGAGGGTCAGGACCCCGCCACCCTGCGGCGTGCGGCCGGCATGGCCCGCGCCTCCCGTCATCCTCTCGCCCAGGCACTGGCGCGGGCGTGCCCGGAGGCGCCGCTGGCAGCAGGCGTTCGCGAGGTCCCCGGCCAGGGGCTCGAGGCCGGCGCGGCGCGGCTTGGTTCCTCTGCCTTCTGCGGCCTCGGCACGTCGGCGGACGGCATGACGCTGGTGTTCCGGGATGGCGAGGGCGCCCCGGTCGCCTTCCGCTTCGCCGACCGGCTGCGGGCGGATGCGGCGGCCTCGGTCGCGGCCCTCGGGGAACTGGGCCTGCCCGCCGAACTGCTGTCGGGCGATGGCGAGGGCGCTGTCGCTGCCGTGGCGCGGCAGGCCGGCATTGCCCAATGGCGCGCCGCGGCCGATCCGCTCGCCAAGCAGGCGCGCATCGCGGCGCTGATGAAGGCCGGCCGCCATCCGCTGATGGTCGGCGACGGCATCAACGACGCGGCGGCCCTTGCCGCGGCGCATGTCTCGGCAAGCCCGGCCGGCGCGACCGACCTGGCGCAGACGGCGTCCGATCTCGTGCTCCAGCGCGAAGGACTGTCGGCGCTGCCTGCCGTCATCCGCATCGCGCGGCAGGCGCAATCCATCGCGCGGCAGAACATCGGCTTTTCGCTGGTCTACAACGTGGTCGCGGTGCCGGTGGCGGTGCTCGGGCTGGTCACGCCGGTGATCGCGGCGCTCGTCATGGCCTCCTCCTCCCTGGTCGTGGTGCTGAATGCGCTGCGCGCGGCGAAGGACTGAACCCGATGGATGCGCTGATCCTCCTCATCCCCGTCTCGCTGCTGCTCGGCGGCATCGGGCTGGCGGGGTTCCTCTGGGCGCTGCGGTCGCGCCAGTACGACGACCTGGACGGTGCGGCCGCACGCATCCTGTTCGACGACAACCCCCGCAAGGAGCCGCCGCAATGACCGGTGTCCGCACCTTCTTCCTCGTGTTCTACCTCGCGACCGCCGTCCTCGGCCTGTTCGCCGCCGCCGCCGCGCGCGATGCCGGCATCGCCATCTTCGGCTGGGGCATGCTGTTCTTCGGCGTGCTCAGCGCGTTCCACGCGATCAAGGCGCATTACGACGAGGTGGAGCGCCACTGACCTTCTGCCATAGTGACGGGTGCGCTGTGGCCAGACCGCCCGCCGGCGACTGACCTCATGGCACGGGCGAGATCACCCGCTTCAGGCAGCGCAGCGTGAAGGCCGTGCGCGTGTGGCGCACGCCCGGCAGGTGGTAGATCTTCTCGCGCAGCAGCTTCTCGTACCCTGCGGTGCCGCCGACGGCCGCCTTCAGCACATAGTCGTACTCGCCCGTCACCAGCCAGCATTCCAGTACCTCGGGCATCGCCATCACCGCTTCCTCGAAGCGTTCGAGGTGGGTGTCGTCGTGGCGCTCCATCATCACCTCCAGGAACACCGTGTCCGGCAGGCCGAGCGCCGCCTGGTCAAGCACGGCGTGATAGCCCTGGATCACGCCGGATTGCTCCAGCCGCTTCACGCGTGTCCAGCAGGGAGAGGGAGAAAGCCCCACCTCCTCGGATAGCTCGGCGTTGGTCAGCCGCGCCCGGCGGGCGAGGGCACGGAGAATTCGGCGGTCAATGGCGTCCATCACGGAAGGATGTTCCGCTTCTTCGGCGGCGCACAACAGAAATCGGAATAAATCCCTGCGCCCGATGCCCCATCATCCTGCCATTGGCAGAACTCCCGGGACCACCCAACATGACCGCCATGGGCAGCATCATCCGACCGGACGCCACTCTCGAGGAACGCTGGGATTCGACCGGCGGGCCGGTGCTGCTGACCGGCACCCAGGCTCTGGTTCGCCTGCCGATGCTACGGCAGGAGATGGACGCAGCCCTCGGATGGAAGACCGGCGGGTTCATTTCAGGCTACCGGGGCTCGCCGCTCGGCGGCTTCGACAAGGAACTGGGGCGGCAGCAGAAGCGGCTACGCACCCACCACATCGCCTTCCAGCCAGGGCTTAACGAGGACCTTGCCGCCACCGCCGTGTGGGGTAGCCAGCAGGTCGGGCTGACGCCGGGGATGACGGTCGATGGTGTCTTCGGCATCTGGTACGGCAAGGGGCCGGGTATCGACCGGTCGGGCGACGTGCTGCGCCACGCGAACAGTGCCGGCACGATGCCGAAGGGCGGCGTCATCGCGCTGGCGGGCGACGATCCGTCGTCCAAATCCTCCACGATCACCTCGGGCTGCGAATACAGCTTCATGGATGCCGAGATCCCGGTGCTGGACCCGGCCGATGTCGGAGAGGTGCTGGAGTTCGGCCTGAAGGGTATCGCCCTGTCGCGCTTCGCCGGCCTTTGGGCCGGGGTGAAATGCGTGGCCGACACCATGGACGCGTCGATGACGGTGCTGCTCGACGCCGCGCGTTACGCGACGCGCGATCCGGCCGGGCTGCCCATGCCGCCGGACGGGTTGCACATCCGGCTGCACGACACCCCGATCGCGCAGGAAGAACGGCTGCGCCACTTCAAGCTGCCGGCCGCCATCGCCTTCGCCCGCGCCAACGGCTTCGACCGCATGGTGATGGACGGGCCGAATGCCCGCTTCGGTATCGCCGTGCGCGGCAAGGCCTATGCCGTGTTCCGGCAGGCGCTGGAGGAAGCCGGCATCTCCGAGGGCTTCGCGCGCGAACATGGGCTGCGCATCTGGAAGGTGGGCCTCCCCTGGCCGCTGGACCCCGAGGCAGCGCGCGCCTTCGCCGACGGGCTGGAGGAAATCCTCGTCATCGAGGATCGCCGCCCGGTGATCGAGCCGCAGCTTCGCGACGCGCTGTTCCACGCACCGGTGCGCCCGCGCGTGACCGGCAAGAAGGACGAGAACGGCAGGCCGCTGTTGTCGGACCTCACCGAGCTCGACATCGGCCAGATCCTGCGCGCGCTCGCGGCCCGCCTGCCGGCGCCGCTGCGGACCAACCGCCTGCATGAACGCATCGCGGAGATCGATGCGCTGGCCAGCCAGCAGACGGTCCCCTTACATCTGCGCGACCCGTATTTCTGCCCAGGCTGCCCGCATAACACCTCGACCCGCGTGCCGGACGGGTCGCGTGCGCTGGCCGGCATCGGCTGCCACTATCTGGCGAAGAACATGGACCGCAACTCGGACCTGTTCACCCAGATGGGCGGGGAAGGCATGCCTTGGATCGGCCAGGCGCCGTTCACCAGCGAGAAGCACGTCTTCGCGAATATCGGCGACGGCACCTGGGGCCATTCCGGCAGCCTGAC
The DNA here is from genome assembly GCF_018129025.1 of Neoroseomonas terrae. Lineage (GTDB taxonomy): Bacteria > Pseudomonadota > Alphaproteobacteria > Acetobacterales > Acetobacteraceae > Neoroseomonas > Neoroseomonas terrae. The sequence continues at coordinate 59,733 of NZ_JAAEDI010000027.1, forward strand.
CGTGCGCTTCGCCGTCGCCTCCGACGCCAACATGACGTTCAAGATCCTGGTCAACAGCGCGGTCGCGATGACCGGCGGCCAGACGCCGGAAGGCGAGATCGACGTCCCGCACATCGCCGCGCAACTTCACGCCGAGGGCGTGGAGCGCATCGAGATCGTCTCCGACGACCCGGATCGCCATCGCGGCAATCCGCTGATCCCGGCCGGCGCCGGCTTCCACGACCGTTCTGAGCTGGACGCGGTGCAGCGGTCCCTGCGCGAGGTGAAGGGCGTCACCGCCATCATCTACGACCAGGAATGCGCGACCGAGCGCCGCCGCAAGCGCAAGCGCGACCTCGCGCCGAAGGCCGAGCGGCGGGTGATGATCAATCCGCGCGTCTGCGAGGATTGCGGGGACTGTTCCCGCGCCTCCAATTGCCTTGCAGTCGAGCCGGTGGAGACGCCCTTCGGCCGCAAGCGCAAGATCGACCAGTCAGCCTGCAACCAGGACTTTTCCTGCCTCAACGGCTTCTGCCCGTCCTTCGTCACGCTGGTCGGCGCGAAGCCGGCAGAGCACCATGTCGTCGCATCCGGCGCCGCACCGCCGGAACCGACGCGGCCGGAGGTGCAGGGTGAGGCCTGGAACCTGCTGATGGCCGGGGTGGGCGGGCAGGGCGTGTCGTCGCTCGCCGCGATCCTCGCCCAGGCGGCGCATCTCGAAGGGCGGCCGGTGCGCAGCCTGGATTTCCTTGGCCTCGCGCAGAAGGGCGGCGGCGTCTATGCGCAGCTCCGCATCGGCGCGGCGGGCGCGGCGGCGGACAGCATCGCCGGGGCGCGCATCGCTGCCGGCGGCACCGACCTGCTGATCGCGGCTGACATGGTGGTGGCACATGGCCGCACCGCGCGGCCCTTGCTCGGCCCTGGCCGGACGGCGGCGGTTGTGAATGCGGATCTCGCGCCCACCGCGCAGTTCGTGAAGGACACCGGCACGAAGTACCGCGGTGCGGAGATGCTGGAGAGCATCCGCACCGCCTGCCGCACCACCACCGCGCTGCCGGGCACGACGCGCGTCGCGGAGGAACTCGGCGACGCCGTGTACCTGAACGTCTTCCTGCTCGGCATCGCCTATCAGCGCGGATTGGTGCCGCTGTCCTCGGAGGCGATCCTCCGCGCGCTGGAACTCAACGGCGCGCAGGTCGTGCTGAACAAGGAAGCCTTCGCGCGCGGCCGAGCGGCGGCGCTGGAGGACCTGCAGCCGCCGGCGCCCGTCGCTGAGACGCTCGATGGCCTGATCGCCCGTCGCGCCGCCGACCTCGCTGCCTATCAGAACGCCCGCTACGCCGATGGCTACAAGGCTTTCGTCGCCAGCATCCGTGCGGCCGAGCACGTGGCCCTGCCCGGCGAGGAGCGCCTGACCCGCGCGGTCGCGACGCAGCTCCATCGCCTGATGGCCTATAAGGACGAGTATGAGGTCGCCCGCCTGCACAGCCTGCCGGAATGGAAGGATGCGCTGGCCCACGGCTTTACCGGCACGCAGCGGATCGAGATGCACCTCGCCCCGCCCGTGCTGGCGAAGCCCGACCCGGTGACGGGCGTTCCCGGCAAGCGCCGCTTCGGCCAATGGATGCTGCGTGCGATGGGGCTGCTGCGCCACGGCAAGGTCCTGCGCGGCACCGGGCTCGACCCCTTCGGCCGCACCGGGGAACGCCGCATGGAGCGTGCGCTGCCGGGCGAGTTCCGCGCCGGCATCGAGCGCCTGCTGGCTGGTCTGCCCGGCAACCACATGATGGCCTGTGACTGGGCGGAAGCCTGGGCAGGCATGAAGGGCTTCGGGCACATCAAGGAGCGGAACCTGGTGGCGATGCGGGCGCGGCTGACGACGATCGAGGCGCCGGCCATCGCGGCCGAATGAAGGTCGGGGACGGGCACCTTCCCCGAGCCTCCGATTGTTGGCCGCGGCGGCCGGGGACGTTCTCAGCGTCCCCCGCTGCTGTATCGTGACGCCCGGGGAGACCGAACGACCATGACGCACGCCTTTGACCTGGCCGAGGCCACGCGCGAACTGCAATCCGTCGCGCTCGACTTCGCGCGTGAGGTGCTGGCCCCGAACGCCCGGCGCTGGGACGAGGAACGCCATTTTCCCGTCGATGAGATGCGTGAGGCCGCGAAGCTCGGCATGGCCGCGCTCTACGTTCGCGAGGAATCAGGCGGCTCGGGCCTCACCCGCCTCGATGCGGCCGTCGTGTTCGAGGCGCTGGCGACCGGCTGCCCTACCGTTGCTGCCTACCTGTCCATTCACAACATGGTCGCCTGGATGATCGACCGCTTCGGCTCCGACATGCAGCGGACCGAGCACCTCCCGTCGCTAGTCACGATGGAGCGCATCGCCTCCTACGCGCTGACGGAACCGGGCGCGGGTTCCGATGCCGCCGCGCTGCGCACCCGCGCGGCGCGTGACAATGAAGGCTATGTGCTGAACGGCACCAAGCAGTTCATCTCGGGCGCCGGCGTGTCGGATCTGTACCTGACCATGGTGCGCACCGGTGGCGATGGCCCCTCCGGCGTCTCCGCCCTGCTGGTTCCGAAGGAAACCGCGGGCCTCAGCTTCGGCGCCAACGAACGCAAGATGGGCTGGAACGCCCAGCCCACCCGCCAGGTCATTTTCGAGGATGCGCGCGTCGCCGCCTCGGCGCTGCTCGGGGAGGAAGGGCAGGGGTTCCGCTTCGCGATGGCTGGGCTCGATGGCGGGCGGCTGAACATTGCCGCCTGCTCGCTGGGTGGGGCGCAGGCCGCGCTCGACATCGCCCTGGCCTATACGCGCGAGCGACGCGCGTTCGGCAAGGCGATCAGCGACTTTCAGAACACGCAGTTCCGGCTGGCGGACATGCGCATCGAACTCGAAGCCGCTCGCTCCCTGCTATGGCGCGCCTGCGCCAAGCTCGATGCGCGCGCACCCGACGCGACGGCCTTCTGCGCCATGACCAAGCGTTTCGTCACCGACACCGGCTCGCGCGTAGCGGACGACGCGCTCCAGCTTCTCGGTGGCTACGGCTACCTCGCGGATTACGGCATCGAGAAGATCGTGCGTGACCTCCGTGTCCACCGTATCCTGGAAGGCACCAACGAGATCATGCGCCTGATCGTGGCGCGCGGCATGCTTGCCTAAAGCAGATCCTGTTCGGATGGGTTCATCCGAACAGGGCGAGATGCACGAAAAGGTAGAGCAGAGCAGGTGAACGCAGGTTCGCCGGAAATGCTCTAGGTCAGCTTCACCTCCGCAACCTTGTCGCCATACTCCTTCTTCGGGTCCATGCCGAGCAGCAGCTTGATACCGGCGAAGATGCTCGATTCGTTGAGCCAGATCTCGGCGTCGGCCGGATCGAAGCGGAGCATCGTCAGCTTCGGATCGTCCTTGCCACCCTCATACCAGGCGGCGACGAAGCGGTTCCACAGTCGGTCGATGACGGCGCGGTCCTTCTGCACGCTCAGCTTGCCCTGCACCAGGGCGAAGACGCCGTGTCCCTTGGACGCGAAGCTGATCACCCCATCCGCCGTGCCGCCGCGGACGTTCTCCACGATGTCGTTGTCCTTCGCGGTGAAGAACCAGAGAGGACCCTTATCGTCATCGCCGTCGAGCTGCGCGGTCATCGGCCGCATCACCGGCCGGTCAGTCCCTCGGACGCCGAGCATCACGGTCATGTCCGACCGCAGCTCCTTCCAGAACTTGGCCTCGATCTCCTTGTCGCGATCCATCGCCATTCTCCCTGCCTGGATCAGACAGGAAAACAGGCGAGGTGCCGCGGGGTTGCCGACCTCACGCCCATAACACCGAATGGCCATCGAAGCCGGCGGGCGGGAAGCCTGGCAGGATGAAGGCCATGTCGGCCGTGCCGTTGCCATCCATGTCGATGAATAGTCTCCCGGTCGCTTCCTCGAAGCGGCCTTCCGCCCCGCCCTGGGCGGTGAAGGCGAAGGCGCCGCGCCAGCGGAAGTCCCCGCCCGTGCCGATGCCGGCGAAAGCGAGGATATCCCCCTCCAGCGGATTGAAGTTCACGATCGTATCCGGCGCGGAGACCGGCGAGTGCGATATCGCGGTGAAGATGAAGACATCGGCACCGGCACCGCCGACCAGCCAGTCGGCGCCGAGGCCGCCGGTGATCTCGTCGCTGCCGCTGCCGCCCGTCAGCGTGTCGTTGCCGTCGCCGCCATACAGCCGTGCGTGCCCGGCCGCGACGGTGATCCTGTCGTCACCACTGCCGCCGTGCACGACCTCGACATTGTTCGTCACGACCGAGATACCGCCCGAGCCGAGCGTCAGCACGTCCGCGCCGGCGCCGAGCGAAACAGTCATGCTCCCCGTCGCTCCGGCGATCGTCACGTGATCCGCGCCGGCGCCGCCCATCACCGTCTCCACATTGCGCAGCACGGCCGTGTTGGCGCCAGGGCCGAGCACCAGCCGGTCCGCGCCGGCGCCGAGGTCGATCTCAGCCCCTGCGACCGCGCGCGCGAAAGTCACGGTGTCGTTCCCCGCGCCGCCCGTCACCCGCTCGACATCCCACAGCACGACGCTGTTGCCGCCTGCGCCCAGTAGCACGTGATCGATCCCGGCACCGAGGCGCAGCACCACGCCATCGGCACCGTCCGCGAGCTCGATCGTGTCCGCGCCGTCGCTGCCGATCACCAGCTCGGTTCCCGCGACGGCGATGCGGTTGTCGCCGGACGCCAGCACCAGCCTGTCGTTGCCGTCACCGAGGTCGATGACGGCACCCATCATCGCCACGCCCAGCGTCACGACATCCGCGCCGCTGCCGCCGATGACGGTTTCGGCATGGGTGACGGTCAGCACGTTGCCGCCATCGGCGAGCATCAGCCGGTCCTGACCGGCGCCCAGATCGAACCGCCCGCCTCGCAGCGGTTCGAGTAGCGTGACGGTGTCGTCGCCGCCGCCGGCCTCCAGGACCTCCACGCTGCTCAGCAGGAGCCGGTCGGCGGCGTCGGTCAGCAGCAGCCTGTCGCGCCCCCCACCAAGCGCGACCAGCGCATCGAGCGCAGCATCCAGGAAGGTGATCTCGTCGGCGCCGCCACCGGCCTCGACCGTCTCGACGCCGGCGACGGCGACACGGTTGGCACCGACCGACAGCGTCAGCCGGTCTGCGCCGGCGCCGAGATCGACGATCGCGCCGACGGCTCGCCGCTCGAACAGGATCAGGTCGTCGCCGCTGCCGCCGATCAGCGTCTCGACCCCGCCGACGGAGAGCGTGTTGCCGCCATCGGCCAACCGCAGCCGGTCCTGCCCGCCATGCAGCAGGATGCGGCCGATCATGCCGGCGGCGAGCGTGAGATCCTCGTCCCCGCCGCCGCCCTCCAGGGATTCCACGTTGACGATCAGGGCGCGGACGGGGCCGCCGCGGATCACCAGCCGATCGTGCCCCGCGCCCAGGTCGATGATGCCGTCGTCGATCGCGCCGGAGAGGGTGACGAGGTCGGCGCCGCTGCCGCCCAGCAGCGTCTCGGTGCCGACCGCGCGAAGCGTGTTGCCGCCATCGGCGAGCACCAGGCGATCGGCCCCGGAGGAGAGGTTGACGAGGCCGCCCTCCATCCGCGCCAGCAGCGTCACGTGGTCGCCGAGCACGCCGCCGATGATCGTCTCGACGCCGCCGGCGAACAGGGACCCGCCGCCGAAGCGAACGATACGATCCGCGCCGGCGCCGCCGATGATCGTCTCGACGCCACGGATCGACAGGACGTTGCCGCCGTCCCCCAGTTCGATGATGTCCGCCCCGGCACCGAGATCGTACATGCCGCCATGGGGCAGCGCGCCCTCCAGCACCAGCCAGTCGTTGCCGCCGCGGCCAATGACGGATTCGACGCCCGACAGCCGCAGGGTGTTGTCACCATCGGCGAGGCTCAGGCTGTCCGTGCCGGCGCCCAGTGCCACGATGCGGCCAGGGATCACATCGGTGAGAACGATGGTGTCATCGCCCGCGCCGCCCTCGATGGTCTCGGCGCCCGCGACGGTCAGCAAGCTGCCGCCGTTCCCGAGTACGAGCCGGTCCGAACCGGCACCGAGGTCGTAAAGCCCTTCCGCGCGGCCTTCGACGAGGATGACGTCGTCGCCCCCGCCGGCGGAGAGCGTTTCGACGCCCGCGATGGTGATCGAATCGCTGCCGTCCGACAGGACGGCGCGATCCTCGCCTTCCTTCAGGTCGATGCGCATGCCGATGGCGGCGCCGGCCACCGTCACCTCCTCGACGCCGCGGTTGCCGAGGATGGTTTCGATGTCCGCGGCGACCGTGACCGCGTTGCCGCGCGTCGAGATCATCGACAGCAGGTCGGCACCCGCGCCGAGCGAGTAGTACCCGAGCATGGGTGCCCCGCTGATGATCGAATCGCCGCCGGTGCCGCCGATGATGGTCTCGATGCCGACGACGGTGATCTCGTTCGGCCCGTCGGCAAGGATCAGCAGGTCGTTGCCGCCCCGCAGGTCGATCCGCGCGCTGATGATCGGAGCGAGCAGGGCGATCGTGTCTGCGCCGGCTCCGCCGGTGATCGTCTCGGTCCCCTGGACGTAGACGCGATTGCCACCCCCGGCGAGCTGCAGGCTATCGGCGCCGGCGCCGAGGTCGACGATGGCATCGGTCAGGGTGCCGGTGACCGTGACGGTATCGGCGAAGGCACCGCCGGTGAGCCGGTCAAAGGCGCCGAGGGCGAGGGTGTTCGCTGCGTTGTTCGGAAGGATGACGACGGACAAGGGCAGCGCCTCCGGCTCGGGGCGGCGCGCGCGGCGCCAGATCCCGGCAGGGTGCGGTTTGTCCCTAAAAAAGAGACGAATTTATGAGATAAATCTCGTAGGGAGATATCTTGGTTCAAAAACGGTCATGTCTTGACTGGGCCGCTGCTGCCGCGCCCGCGGCCGGGCGGATCCGCCGGGTCGTTGTCCGACGGGCCTGACGGCGTGCTGCGACCGCCGCGGCCCTGGCCCGCCGGGTCAGTCGGGTCGGCGTCGCTGATCCCGCCGCCGGGCCGGCGGGGGCCACCGCCTCGCCCGGCACTTGGCGGGTCATTCGGGTCGGTATCCGTCACCCCCGTGCCCGGGCGCTGCCCACCGCGGCCCCGACCCGGTGGGTCATTGGGGTCGTTGTCCGTTGCGCCCGTATCGGGCCGCTGCCCACCGCGTCCGCGGCCGGGCGGATCGTTCGGGTCGGTGTCGGTGGCGCCGGTGCCCGGGGGCTGACCCCCGCCGCCGCGCCGCCCCTGCCCGGGCGGGTCGCTGGGGTCGTTGTCGGTGGCACCGGTGCCCGGGCGTTGGCCGCCACCGCGGCCTCGGCCGGGCGGGTCGCCGGGATCAGCGTCGGAGATGCCGGGCGGTGCTGCGCGCGGCGGCTGACGGGGCGCGCCGGGACCGGGCGCAGCCGGCGGCGTCCCACCGCCTTCGCCCTTGACACCCTGCGCGCCGGCAAGCGCCGGAACGCCGACCCCGCCGCCGGCGGCGGCCGCGCGGATCATCAGCGCGCGCCGCGCCAGGCGGCCTTCCTTCGACTTCGTCATCCGGCGGGCTCTCCGTCACCAGCCGGCATTCTCGGCACCGGTTCGCTGCCGGCACAAGCGACCTGTCGGTCGAAGGTTCGGGCTTGCGTTGATGTTCTCTTTTTGTTCTTATCATCGCATGAGAACGTTACCCCACGACCTTTCCCTGGCGATCCCGCCCTGTCCGGTCGCCCTGCGGCCCGATCCGCGCTACCGTTTCGTCCCTGCGGCACCGCCAAGGGCGACGCGGCGCGCCATGCGCGACTTCACAGGCTTCCTGGCCCTGGCCTGGGCCGTGGCTGAACTGGCGCTCTGGGTCGGCGCCTGACGAGGATCTGGCGCCGCGTCAGGCTGCTCGGCTGCGAAGGATGGCGACCGCCTGGCGGAAGCCATCGGCCATGCGCTGCCCCGGCATCGCGCCGGAGAACAGCAGATGGCGGTCGAGCAGGAAGGACGGGACGCCCTGAATGCCGGCCTGTGACAGCGCGCGCGATTCCTGCTCCACCTCCGCGCGTGCCGCCGAACCGCCCGCGAACTCGGCGATGACCGCGGCCGGCAGGCCGACCTCTGTGCCGAGCCGCGCCAGCACGGCGCGGTCGCCGACGTCCTCGCCTTCCTGGAAGTAGGCGCGGAACACCCGCCCCACCAGTTCGTGCTGGCGGCCGGTCGCCGCGGCCAGGCGGATCAGGCGATGGGCCTCGACCGTGTTCGGCGTGCGCGTCATCAGGTCGTGGCGGAAGGCCAGCCCGGCGTCGCGGCCGGCCTCGGCCACCTGCGCGTCCAGCTCCGCCCCGCGTTCGACCGAGCCGAATTTCTGCGCCCGGTAGGTCGCGCGATCGACGCCCTCCGCGGGCATGTCGGGGTTCAGCTGATAGGGCAGCCAGCCGATCTCGAAGGTCAGACCTTCCTCGGCGAGAATTGCCAGCGCGCGGTTCAGATGGGCCCGGCCGATCCAGCACCAGGGGCAGATGACGTCCGAAACGATCTCGAGCCGGCCGGCAGGCGTGGGTGCGTTGTCCATGGCGGGCTTCCTCGGTTTGTTCCGTGCCGAGGATGGGTGCGCCGGCCCGGCGCCGCAAGGCTGCCCCCCTTGGAGCCGCGGCGTCTTGCGCGCATGGTCCCGCGCCATGACGAGCATGACCTTTCCCGCCGCCCATCCCGCCCCCTGGACCGAGGCAGCGCCCGCCTCGCACGGCTTCGACGCCGCGAAGCTGGCCGAGGCCGTCGCCTTCGCTGCCGCGAACGAGACGCCCTGGCCGCACGACCTCGCCGGCCATATCGGCCGCGGCGCCTTCGAGCCGCCGCCGAACAACGAGGTGCTCGGCCCGCTCTGGCCGCGCGGCGAGCCGGGTGGGCTGGTGACGCGCCACGGCGTGCTGGTCGCGCGCTGGGGCGACACGCGAGAGGTCAGCCAGACCTTCTCCGTCGCGAAATCCTATCTCTCGCTTCTCGCGGGCCTGGCCGTCGCCGACGGGCTGATCCCCGATATCGACCGCCCGGTGCGCGAGACGGTGGATGATGGCGGCTTCGACTCGGCGCAGAACGCGCCGGTCACCTGGCGGCACCTGCTGACCAACACGTCCGAGTGGGAAGGCACGCTGTTCGGCAAGGCGGACAGCATCGACCGAGGCCGCAATCTCGGTGTCGAGGGGCAGGGGAAGAAGGGGCAGCGCGAGCTCGCCGCGCCCGGCACCCATTGGGAATACAACGACATCCGGGTGAACCGCCTGTCGCTGGCACTGCTGCGCCGCTTCGGCCGACCGCTGCCGGAGGTGTTCCGCGAGCGTGTCCTCGGCCCGATCGGCGGCTCGCCCGATTGGCGATGGGACGGCTACCGCACCTCCTGGGTGGAACTGGCGGATGGCCAGCGTGTGCAATCCGTACCGGGCGGCACGCATTGGGGCGGCGGCATCGCCATCCATGCCGAGGACCAGGCGCGTGTCGGCCTGCTGGCGCTGAACCGTGGCGCCTGGGCGGGCAAGCAGATCGTGCCGGCGTCGTGGTTCGACCTGTCCACCACGCCCTGCCCACTGAACCCGCATTACGGCTTTCTGTGGTGGCTGAACTCGGACGGCGCGCGCTATCCGGCGGCGGGGCGGGATGCGTTCTTCGCGAGCGGTGCGGGCGGCAACCTGACCTGGGTCGAGCCGTCCCGTGGCATCGTCGCGGTGCTGCGCTGGACCAACCCCGCATCGATGGGTGGGTTCATCGAGCGGGTGATGGGCGCGCTGGCGTAGGGGTGAGCGTACCGGGCGGCCGGTGCGGCCCCGCGCAGCGACCTACGCCGTCATCGGAAACAGCGGATCGAGGCGAAGCCTTGATCCGGGAGCGCAGCGCGCGACCGCGCCCCAACCGTGGGCGGCCGCAAGGGCGCCAGTGCTTGGTGCGAAGGCAAGGTGGCCGGATGGCCGCCGCCCGCCGTTTAAGGGCGTACAAAAGTCAAAGCGGGCGGCCGAAGAATTCGGCCGCCGGCGTTAAGCAGGCACGTCGCCCTGCAGCGTGACGCGGTGCATCTCCCGCCGGAAGCCGTGGTAGTCGTTCACCGGGTAGTGCTGCACGGACCGGTTGTCCCACAGCGCGATCGATCCCGGCTTCCAGCTGAAGCGGCAGGTGAATTCCGGCTTCGTCACATGGGCGAACAGGAAGTCGAGCAGCGGCTTCGATTCCGCCTCGGTCCAGCCATCGAAGCGCGTGGTGTGGCCGAGGTTGACATACAGCGCCTTCCGACCCGTCTCCGGATGCGTGCGCACCACGGGATGGGCGGCTTCCAGCACCTCGGCATTCGTCACCGCGCCGCGTTCCTTCTGGCGGTCCTCCCGCGTCTTCGATGCATCCGCCTTCTTCGAGGAATTGATCGCGCGCAGCCCATCCAGCGTTGCGCGCAGCCCCGGCGACAGCGCGTCATAGGCAGCGCGGCAATCGGCAAACAGCGTGTCGCCGCCGGCCGGCGGCACCTCCCGCGCGATCAGCATCGTCGCCATCGGCGGGCGCTCCAGATACGCCGTGTCGGAATGCCAGACGCCGCCGAAATTGATGCGTTCCTCGGGTTCCTTGATCACCGGCGTGATCTGCGGAAGGCCGTCCAGGCCGCGGACGAAGGGGTATTCCACCGGCGTGCCGAAGCGCCCCGCGAAGGCGAGGAAATCCCGCGGCGCCAGCGCCGCCGCGTCGCGCAGGAACAGCACGCCATGTTCCAGCCAGGTGGCGCGCAGCGCGGCGATGGTGGCGTCATCGGCCGGGGTGCTGAAATCAACCCCCGAAACCTCGGCGCCGACGAGGCCCGAAGCGCGTGTGACGGTCAGGCGCTGTGCGGTGATGGACATGGTTCTCTCCGTTTGCGTCGAAGTTACGCCGCTGTCCGCAGCCGCGCCAGCAGACCCGCCGCGTTCTCCCGCGGCAGGGCGTAGAAGACGAAGACATAGGGGTCCGAGGCCTCGAACACCGCCGGGTCGGGCGAGGCCCGCTGCATCGTCGCACGGTCGAGCGCGCACACGGGAAACCAGTCCCCTCCCAGTTCGAACATCACATCGTAGCCGAGCGCGTCGAGATAGGCCGGCACCGACCATGTGCTGCCCTGCCGATGACGTTCCTCGATCTCGATCGTCAGGACAGGGCGGCAGCGCAGCAGCGTCTCGCGAGCGCCCCGCAGGATCTCGTACTCCGCGCCCTCGGCGTCGATCTTGATGGCCGTGAGATCCGTGATGCCGAAATCGTCCAGCCGCATCAGCGTGACGGTGAACCGCTCGATGCCGACGCGCCCGGAGCGATGCGCGGCATAGTCCTTCGCCGTGCTGGCCCATTGTTCCTGTCGCACGCCGTCGAGCACCGGCATCGCGAGCATTGCCTCGCCCGTTCGGTCGCCCAGCGCGGCTTGATGGATCGCGACATGGGGCGGCAGCGCGCCGAAGGCATCGGCCAGTGCCGCGCGGAGGCGCGCGGCGGCGGCCGGCAGCGGCTCGAAGGCGAGCACGCGGGAGGAGGGCAGACGCGCCAGCGGAATGGTGATCAGCCCGTCATGCGCCCCGGCATCGACCAGCGTGCCGGGTCGATGGAGCAGCCGGTGGAAGGTGGTCTCGTCCATGACGTCGTCCGCGTCAGGCGGCCGCGATCGCCGCGTTCATCGCGCGCACCCCGGCCGCCGGCCCGTCCGGATGGTTCCACACTGCCCCCACCACGGCGAGGAAATCCGCCCCCGCCCGCACCAGCGGGCCGCAATTCGCCGCGGTGATGCCGCCGATCGCGACGCAGGGGATTTCCATCATCTCCGACCACCATTCCAACAGGTCGATCCCGGCGGTGTGCACCGTGTCCTTCGTCTCGGTCGGAAAGAAGGCGCCGAAGGCGACGTAGTCCGCGCCGAGTTCGCCCGCCTCCATCGCCAGGTGCCGCGAGGCATGGCAGGTGATGCCGAGGATGCTGTCCTTGAGCAGCGCCCGCGCGCCTTCGTGGTCGCCGTCCGTCTGGCCCAGATGTGCGCCGTCGCAGCCCAGCGCATGAGCGAGCTTCGCATCGTCATTGAGAATGAAGGCGACGTCGTGCGCGTAGCAGACCGGCATCAGGGCCTCGGCGGCGCGCTCGATGTCGTCGGCCGCAGCATCCTTCAGCCGGAGCTGCAGGCAGGCGACGTCGCCGGCGTCCAGCGCCGCGGCCAGGTGGTCACGAAACGCGGCGGGATCGATCCGCGGCGGCGTGATCAGGTACAAGCGGCATCCAGCCGAGGAGACGCCGTGAGATGCCGCATTCGCCATCGATCATTCCTTGCCTGCGCTATCCCGACCCGGAGGCCGCGCTCCGCTTTCTGAAGGACGCCTTCGGCTTCGTCGAGAAGATGGTGGCCCGCGGCGAGGATGGCGGCATCATCCATGCCGAGCTTACCCATGGCGAGGGCGAGAGGCGCGGCATGCTGATGGTCAGCGGCACCGGCCGCCAGTTCTTCGACATGCGTCTGCCGAGCGAGGCGGGCGGCGTGACGGACTGCATCTATGTCATCGTCGCCGACCCGGATGCGCATTGTGCCAAGGCGCGGGCGGCGGGCGCGGAGATCCTCGAAGGCCCGCTCGACCGGGAATATGGGTCCCGGGAGTATGTCGCCCGCGATATCGGGGGCTATCTGTGGGATTTCGGGACCTACGATCCCTGGAAGACGTGACGGCCGCCGCTTGTCGCCTGACGGCCGTCTTCGCATACTCCGCCCGCATGAAGGCCGCGCCGAGTACCCCCTGAACCGCGTTCCCGCGCCACGCGCGCGAGGAACATGAGATCCGGCCGGCCATCCGTGCCTGCCGGCAAGGCCACCTTCATGTCCTGACGACAGCCATCGGCGGTCAGGCTGCGAGTATCCCATGCCCAATTTCTTCGAGAGCCCTTTCAAGGGCATTCCGCTGTCGGAGCAGGTCACTCACCCGAACATCCGGGTCGGCCGCTACAGCTACTATTCCGGCTACTATCACGGCCACGGCTTCGACGATTGTGCGCGCTACCTGTTGCCGCAGCCGGATGCCGACAAGCTGATCATCGGCAGCTTCTGCTCGATCGGCACCGGCGCCAGCTTCGTGATGGCGGGCAACCAGGGCCATCGCCTGGACTGGATCAGCACCTTTCCGTTCTTCTTCCTGCCCGACGAGCCATCCTTCGCCGGTGCACGGAACGGGTACCGCCCCGCCGGCGACACCGTCATCGGCCATGACGTCTGGATCGGCGCGGAGGCGATGATCATGCCGGGCGTCACCGTCGGACACGGGGCGCTGATCGGGGCACGAGCCGTCGTCACGCGCGACGTGGAACCCTACGCCGTCGTCGCAGGCAATCCGGGGAAGGTGATCCGCATGCGCTTCGACGAGGCCGAGCGGACGATGCTGCTGGAGATGCGCTGGTGGGACTGGACCGACGACCAGCTCCGCGACGCCATGCCGCTGCTGACCGACGGGAATGTCGCGGCGCTACACCGCCATTGGCGGGACAGTATCGCGCCGGCGGGCTGACCCGCCAAAACAAAACGCCGCCGCGAGGCTTCCCTCGCGGCGGCGCCATCACGCCCTGGGGCGCGACGTCACACCTTGGTCTTGTAGACCTCGATCATCGAGGCGAGCAGCTTCAGCGCCTCATCCTTCGGCCGCTGGAAGGCGTTGCGGCCGACGATGGAGCCGTTGCCGCCGCCGGCATGGATGGCGCGCGCTTCGTCGAGCAGCGCCTCCGCGCCCTTCGCCTCGCCGCCCGAGAAGACCACCAGGCGCCGGCCGTTGAAGCAGGACTGCACGACGTGCCTGATGCGCGCCGTCAGGTCCGACCCGTCGATCTTGCGGTCGGTGTAGGTCTTCTTCGCCGCCTCGAGCGAGACGGGCTCCATCGGCGGCTTCACCTTGATGATGTGCGCGCCGAGCAGGGCCGCCATGTGCGCCGCATAGGCGCAGATGTCGAAGGCCGTCTCGCCGGTCTTGTCCAGCATCGGTCCGCGCGGATACGACCACACGACGACCGCCAGACCCGCCGACTTCGCTTCCTCGGCGAGCTCGCGCAGCTCCTCCATCATCTCGAACTGGTATTCGGAGGACGGGTAGATCGTGAAGCCGATCGCCGAGCAGCCGAGGCGCAGCGCATCCGCCACCGACCCGGTCACCGCCTGATCCTTCGTGGTGGACAGGCTGTTCGAGGAATTGACCTTGAGGATCGTCGGGATGGCGCCGGCGAAGGTCGCCGCCCCGGCCTCGATCATGCCAAGCGGCGCGGCATAGGCGTTCAGCCCCGCTTCGATCGCCAGCTCGAAGTGATAGTGCGGGTCGTAGGCCGCGGGGTTCGGCGCGAAGGAGCGGGCCGGGCCGTGCTCGAAGCCCTGGTCGACCGGCAGGATCACCATGCGGCCGGTGCCGCCGAGCTTCCCTTCCATCAGGATGCGGGCGAGGTTCGCCTTGGTCCCGGGGTTGTCGCTCTCATACCAGGAGAGGATTTCCTTCACGCGGCGGGTCAGCTTCATGTCCGGCGTCCTTCTTCGGCTTCACGTTCGGCCCCGGCGCGATAGCGCAGGCGCCCGATCCTGTCACGGGGCAGGCGATGTGGGCGATCCCTGTGGCGCTTCCATGGCGAGCCAGCCGGCGAGGCTAGCCAAGTCATCCCGCCGCCGCAGGTCCAGGCCGGCGAGGTCGAGCGCCGCCGGGCGCGCCGGCAGCAGCAGCGCCCCGGTCTCGCCGGCCGCTTTCGCCACCGCCCCGAAGGCCGGGCTGGCCCCGTCCAGGATGACGATGCCCACCCCTGCGCGCAGCGCCGTCAACGCGCTGCCTGCCGCGTCCGCGCAGTCGAGGGCGGCCGCGCAGCGGGACTGCGGGTGCCGCCGGCGCGCCGCCGCGACGAGGGCCAGGAACCAGCCTGCCCCCGCAAACCCGCCGGCCCCGGGGGCAGAGAGCAGCAGCACCCCCCGCGCGCCGGCCGCGGCCAGCGCCGCCGCCGCCTGGTCCAGCCCATGCACCACCACTGCCGGCATGCTGACAGATGACGTCACCGTTGACCCCGAGGCCCCTCTCTGCCAAGCCTTTCCCGTACCCTCGCGCGGTTTGGCGGGGAAGGGAATCACGGACCTTCAAGGGGGCGGATTGAGCGAAGCGGTGGACCCGGTGGCCGAAGCCACCCTTCGGCTGGAAGCGGCGGTGGAGCGGCTGTCCCGCGCCGCCAGCGCCCGCCCGGCCGCCCCGCGCGGCGAGGGCGACTCGCCCGGTGTCGATCCGGCCGCGGTGGCGGCCCTGGCCGCCCGCCTCGACGAAACCATCGGGCGCCTGCGCGGCGTGCTGGGCGAGGAGGGCTGATGGCTCAGGTCACGGTCCGCGTCGGCGGCTACTCCCACCCCGTCGCCTGCCAGGACGGCCAGGAACGCCACCTGACCAACATGGCGACCGAGGTCGACAAGCGCATCGGCACGCTGAAGGCCATGGGCATGCAGTTCGGGGAGACCCGCATGCTGCTCCTTGCTGCCCTGCAGCTCGCCGACGAGGCCGCCGATCTGCAGGCCGAGGTCGCCGCGCTGAAGGCCGGCGGCGCGGTCGCCGCGACCCCCGTGCCCGCCGAGCCCGACCCGGAACTGATCGCCCGCCTGAACGGTCTGGCTGAAACCATCGAGGCCATTGCAGCGGGGCTGGAGCGCACCTAGCTTTACTGGGCGGGGCTGCCCGGTGCGCCTAGGCAATTCATCCCCAGGGCCAATAAGCATCCTCCGGGAGCTGGCTCTGTCTGGACCCTGGTCCAGGTACCTGGCGCCCACCTGCATTAGCAGGCCTTGGGAGGGTGAGACGCCAGCGGCCTATGGTGGCTCCGCACTTTTCGTTCCGGTTTGATCTGCTGAAGTCGCTTGGGGTGCCGGCCGCTGGCTGGCTTTTTTTGTGCCCTCAGACGGCGGGCGGCGCCTTGCCTTCGCGCCCTGTGATGTGGCGTTGGGGGCGGCGGGCGGTCTGGGCGCGGTCGCGCTTCGCGCTCGCGGATCGCGGGGCCGCGATCCGGTTGTTGCGCCGCCCGGGCGGCGGGTGACCCCGTCTGGGGCGGTCTCCCTCTGCCCGACGGTCGCGCTTCGTGCTCGCGGCAAGCTCCGATTCGTTCGTCCCCCCGATGTCCGGCTACGGTTCCTGGTGGAGGTGCGGCGGCGCTAGACTGACCGAATGAACACCGACGCTCCTTACTGCGACGTCCTGCTGGCCGAACTGAAGGCGGAGGCGCGGCGGGTGGCGCTCGAACGTCGCGCGACCGTTGATCCGGCGGGGAAGGGGGAGGCGCTGGCGGCCGTCATCCTGCGCGATTGCCCACCGCCGGCCGGTGCCCTCGTCTCCGCCTTCTGGCCCATGGGACCCGAGATTGACGTCCGGCCGCTGCTCGCCGCGCTCCATGCGCGGGGGCAACCGCTCTGCCTGCCGGTTACGCCGAAGCGCGGGCAGCCGCTGCGCTTCCGGCGCTGGGCGCCCGGCGATCCGCTCAGCCGCGGGCCGCTCGGCACCCGCCAGCCGGTCGGCGGAGATGAGGCCGAGCCGGACTGGCTGTTCGTGCCACTGCTCGCATTTGATCGCTCCGGCGGCCGGCTCGGCTACGGCGGCGGCTATTTCGACCGGACCCTTGCCGCCCTGCCTCGCGCGATCGCGGTCGGGGTTGCCTATGCTGTCCAGGAAATGCACGAACCGCCGGGCGTGCCGGCCGGGCCGACCGATGTCCGGCTCGCGCGCGTGGCGACGGAGAATGGCGTGGTGATCTGCGGCGGGGCTTCGTGAGGCTCCTTTTCCTCGGTGACATCGTCGGGCGGTCGGGGCGCGATGCGGTGGCGGCGGCGCTGCCCGCGCTGCGCCGCGACCTGCGCCTGAACCTGGTGGTGGTGAATGCCGAGAACGCCTCCCACGGCTTCGGCCTCGCGCCGGAGATGGCACGCGCCCTGTTCGCCGCCGGCGCGGATGTGCTGACCCTCGGCAACCACGCCTGGGACCGCAAGGAGATCATTCCCTTCATCGCGGAGGAACCCCGACTGATCCGGCCGATGAATTACGCGCCGGGCACGCCGGGGCAGGGGGCGGCGGTCGCCTCCCTCCACGATGGCCGCCGCGCCCTGGTGATCCAGGTCATGGGCCGGCTGTTCATGGAACCGCTCGACGACCCCTTCCGCGCCGTGCAGGGGGAACTCGCGAAGCACTCGCTCGGCCCGCAGGGCTCGGTGCAGGCGGTGGTGATCGACATCCATGCCGAGGCGACTTCCGAGAAGCAGGCCATGGCGCATTCCTTCGATGGCCGTGCCTCGCTCGTCATCGGCACGCATACGCATGTGCCCTCGGCCGATCATCGCGTGCTGCCGGGCGGCACAGCGTTCCAGACCGATGCCGGCATGTGCGGCGACTACGACAGTGTCATCGGCATGCAGAAGGGCGGCGCGTCCCTGCGCTTCTGGCGCAAGGTGCCGGCCGAACGCCTCGCGCCGGCCGAGGCGGAGGCGACGGTCTGCGGCCTGTTCGTCGAGACCGACGATGCCACGGGCCTTGCCGTGCGTGCGGAGCCCGTGCGGCTCGGCGGATCGCTTTCCCCCGCCATGCCGGCGGCATGAGCACGGCGCGAAGCAGCGGCCGGGTCGATGGCGCCTGGCAGGCGCTGTTCAGCCGGCGTGACGACCGTGTCCCGAGCCACGTGCCGGATGTCGAGCTCGGCCTGAACGACCGCGTTGCACCGGTCCGGGGCCTGGCTCTCGCCAGCCAGCAGATCGGCCTGCAATCCATCTACTTCCTGCTGCCCGGCATCGTCGCCGCGGCCTTCGGCGGCTCGGCGCTCGACGCGACGAACATGCTCTGCCTGTCGCTTCTGGGCCTTGCGCTCTACGCCGTCCTGCAGGGGTTGACCAAGGGGCCGGTCGGGTCGGGCTATCCACTCGTCGCCGCGCCCTCCGCAACCATGATGGCGCCGATGCTGCTGGCGGCGGGTGCCGGGCAGACGCTCGGCCAGGCTGCGGCCATGGTGGTCATCACCGGCATCGCCGCGATGCTCTTCGCGCCGATGACGCGCCGCCTGACCGCGTTGCTGCCGACCGAGGTGACGGGCGTGGTCGTGTTCATGGTCGGTGCGTCCCTGCTGCCGACGATGATGACATTGCTGCATGTGGACCCGGCCTCGCCGGGGGAGGCGGTGCCGGGCAGCGCCGTCGCCTTCGGCTGCTTCGCGCTGATGGTCGTCATCGCCGTGCTGCGCACGCGCTTCGCGGCCTATGCCGTGCTGATCGGGGCGGCGGCCGGCACCGCCGTGTCGATGGTCCTCGGCATGACGCCGGAGGGCGCGCACGACCTGCTCGTGGCCGCACCCTGGTTCGCCCTGCCGACCCCGGCGGCGCTGCCGGATTTCTCCTTCGACCCGACCCTGCTTGTCGCCTTCCTCGTCACGCTGGTGCCGTCGCTCGCGTCGATGGTGGGCGTGCTGGTCGCCTTTCAGCGGGCGACGGATGGCGGCTGGACGCGGGCCGATCCGGGGCCGATCCGGCGCGGCATCCTCGGACACGGGCTGGCCGTGGCGCTCGGCGGCTCGCTCGGTGCACTGACGGGCGGGGCGTCGGCCTCCTGCGTGGCGCTGTCGATCGCGACGCGCAGCTTCGCCCGCGGCATCGCGCTGATCGGCTCAGGCATCCTGTTCCTGATCGCCTTCTGTCCCAAGGCCGTGGCGCTGTTCATCCTGGTGCCGGCGCCGGTGCAGGC
This sequence comes from Neoroseomonas terrae, assembly GCF_018129025.1. Classification (GTDB taxonomy): domain Bacteria; phylum Pseudomonadota; class Alphaproteobacteria; order Acetobacterales; family Acetobacteraceae; genus Neoroseomonas; species Neoroseomonas terrae. The sequence continues at coordinate 78,425 of NZ_JAAEDI010000027.1, forward strand.
GGCGATGCTGCTCTACGTCGCCGGCTTCATGATGGCGCAGGGTTGCGCCATGGTCGTGCTGCGCACGCTCGACACGAGGCGCACCGTGGTGGCGGGGCTGGGGCTGACGGCGGGCCTGTCCGTGTTGACCGCGCCGGGCTTCTTCGCGGCCGCCGTGCCCGCGCTCGCCTCGCCACTCGCGATGGGGGCGCTGGTCGCCTTCCTCGCCAACCTGGTGACCCTGCCGCTGGTGCGGCGCGTGCAGCGCTTCTACCAGCCCTTCGGCGCCGGGATGGGCGACATGCTGCAGGACCGCGCGCATGCGATCGGCGGCGCATGGGGCCTGCGGCCGGAAACCGTACGCAAGATGCACCACGCGCTCGCCGAATTCGGGGATCTGCTCGCCGGCCGCGGCCTGGTCGGCATGACGGTGGTGGCGACGCAGGCGGACGAGGCGGTGCACCTGACCGTTGCCTTCCGTGGCGCGCCGCTGCCGACGCCGGCGCGCCGGCCGAACCTCGACGCCATCGAAGCCGGCGGCGACGCGATGGAGGCGGTCTCGCTGTGGCTCGCCCTGCGAGAAGCCACGAGCCACGGCACGCGCAGCACGGCCGAAGGCCAGGAACTGCACATCGAATTCCAGGACTGAAGCAGAGAAGGACGACAGGGATGGATCTCGGCTATGCGGGGCGCCGCGTGCTCGTGGTGGGTGCGTCGGCGGGCATCGGCTTCGCCGCGGCGGACATGCTGGCGGCGGAAGGCGCGGAGCTGCTTATCGCTTCCCGTGACCCGGCGGGCATCGCCGCGGCGGCGGACCGCATCGGGGCAGCGACGGGCCGTCGCCCGGCGACCGCGACGGCGGATATCACCGTGGCGGGGGCGGCCGATGCCCTGCTGGCGGAAGCCGCCTCGCGCTGGGGCGCGCTCGATGCGCTGGTCGATGCCGTGGGCGGCTCGATCCGGTCGGGCTTCGAGGCGCTGTCGGACGAGGATTGGCTCGGCAATTACGGCTTCAACGTGCTGTCGGCCGTGCGGGTCGTGCGCGCGGCGCTGCCGCTGCTGCGCAAGGGTGCGGACCCGTCGATCGTCCTGCTGGGCGCGGCGGCCTCGCGCATGCCCTATCCCAACCAGATCGTGTCCAACGTGCACAAGGCGGGACTGCTCGGGCTGACCAAGACGCTCGCCGGGGAATACGCGGCCGAGGGCATTCGCGTGAACTGCGTCGCGCCCGGCCGGACCCTGACGCGGCTCTGGACGGACCGCGCGGAGAAGATGGCGGCCGAACGCGGGGTGCCCTTCGACGAGGTCATCGCCGAATTCGCCCATGAGATCCCGCTCGGCCGCTTCGGGCGGCCGGAGGAGATCGCCGCGATGGTCGCCTGGCTGTCGAGCCCCCGCGCCGCTTATGTCACCGGGCAGACGGTGAACGTCGATGGCGGGATCGCGCGCGGGCTGCTCTGATCAGTACATCGTCTGCTCCAGGCGCGCCGGCGCGGCCTGGTCATACGCATCGGTGTCGAGGTCGCGCCCGCTATGGGCGGCGATGAGCTTGCCCATGGTGGGCAGCCCCGCCGGCCGCGCCTTCCCGTCCCAGAGGCGCGACCTCATCACCGATTTCGCGCATTGCATGAACAGGTCGCTCACCGTCACCACCAGCACGGTGGTGGGCGCCTTGCCGCGTTCGACGAAACGGGCCGTCAGCGCCGGGTCCGCTGTGATGCGCGCGGTGCCGTGCACGCGCAGCACCTCGGAGGCGCCGGGGACGAAGAAGATCACGGAGACACGGTTGTCCTCGAGGATGTCGCGCAGCCCGTCCAGCCGGTTGTTGCCGCGCCGGTCCGGGATGATGAGCGTGCCGTCGGGCTCCACCGCCACGAAGCCGGGCGCGTCCCCGCGCGGCGTCGCATGCACCCCCCGGCTGCCCACGGTGGACAGCACGCAGAAGGGGGAGGCGGCGATCCAGGCGCGTGCCGTCGCCTCGACGCGCGGCGAGACCTTCTTTGCGGCGAGTTCGGACGTTTCGCCGTAGAGGGTGCGGAGCTGCGCCTCGGTGGTGATGGCGAAGGGGTCGGCGGGGGGCTGCATGTCCATGGCGGGCCATTCTGGCGCGGCGGGCGGCTGGTTTACCAGCCCGCGCTTGCCCCGCCCGGGCCCCGGCCGGTAAAAGCCCCACCCATCCCACGCACCGGTTTCCTGAGAGAGAGGCGGCCATGGCCGGCCATTCGCACGCCAAGAACGTCATGCACCGCAAGGCCGCCCAGGGGGCCAAGCGCGCCCAGGCCTTTGGCAAGCTGATCCGCGAGATCACCGTCTCTGCCAAGCAGGGCATGCCGGATCCGGCGATGAACCCGCGCCTGCGGGCCGCGGTGAAGGCTGCGCTGGTGGCGAACATGACGCGCGACACCATCGACCGGGCCATCAAGCGCGCCAGCACGGCGGGGCAGGGCGAGGACTGGCAGGAGGTCCGCTACGAGGGCTACGGCCCCTACGGCATCGCGATCATCGTCGAGGCCCTGACCGACAATCGCAACCGCACCGGCGGCGACCTGCGCTCGATCTTCAACAAGAACGGCGGCGCGCTGGGTGAGAGCAACTCGGTCGCCTTCCAGTTCGACCGCAAGGGCGTGCTGCGATACCCGCTGGCGGCGGCGAGCGCCGACGCCATGCTGGAAGCGGCGATCGAGGCCGGCGCCGAGGATGTCGAATCGGATGAGGAGACGCATGAAGTCTCCTGCTCCGTCGAAGATTTCGCCGCGGTGCGCGATGCCCTGGAGGCGAGCTTCGGCGAGGCGCAGGCGGCGAAGCTCGAATGGTGGCCGTCCACCACCATCGACCTCGACGAGGAGAAGGCGCGCGACATTCTCAAGCTGGTCGATGCGCTGGACGACCACGACGACGTCCAGACGGTCTATGCTAACTTCGAGGTGGACGAGGCCGCCGCCGCCCGGCTTTCCGCTGCCTGACGCCGCGCGGGCCCGAAGCCATGCGCGCGGTGGTGATCGGCTTTCCCAAGTCCGGAACCTCGACGATCCAGGAGGCGCTGACGCGCAGCGGCCTCACTGCGGCCCATTGGCGGTGGAACGACAGGCCGATCGGACAGTTGGTCTATGAAGGGCTGTTCGCCGAGGGCGATCCCTTCGCGCGGCTGCATGGCCTCGATGCCGTCACGCAGATGGATGTCTGCCAACCGCATCTGAAGCTGAACTACTGGCCGAACCTCGACTTCGTGGTGCTCGAGGCGATCCGCGCGCGCCATCCGCGGTGCCTGATGGTGCTGAACCGGCGGGAGCCCGCCGCGATCGCCGATTCGATCGGCCGCTGGTACGATATGCGGGACCGTTTCGCGATATCCGACATTCCAGGCCTGCCGCGCGGCTTCGGCCGCCGGCCGGAGGAACTGGTGGGCTGGATCGAACGGCACCACGCGGCCGTCCTCGCGCGGTTTGGCGGCGATCCGGCCTTCCTCGACCTGGATGTGACGGCGCCGGACCGGCTGGGCGCAGCGCTTGGTGTGCGCATCGCCTGGTGGGGGCGAGCCAATGTGAACAAGGTGGCGCCGGCCGCGGCGTCGTGAGGCAGGGCGCCGCTTCTGGTAGTCTCCGCCGCCATGTCGCGCCGGCCGATTCGCATCCTGGGACTCGACCCCGGCCTCCAGCACACCGGCTGGGGGCTGATCGAGCATGACGGCTTCCGCCTGCGCTTCCTGGCCGAGGGCGTGATCTCCACCACGCCGGCCGAGGAACTGCCGGACCGGCTTCTCGCCCTCCACCGCGGCCTCGCCGCCATGATCGACCTGCACGCGCCGGAGGAAGCCGCCGTCGAGAACACCTATGTCGCCCGCAATCCGGATTCCGCGCTGAAGCTCGGCCAGGCGCGTGGCGTGGTGGTGCTGGCGCCGGCGCTCGCGGGCCTCGCCGTCGCGCAATACGGGGCGATGGAGGTGAAGCGCGCCGTGGTCGGCAACGGCCACGCGGCGAAGGAACAGGTGCAGGCGATGGTGAAGCACCTGCTGCCCGGCGTGACGTTCAAACGCGCGGACGCTGCCGACGCGCTGGCGGTCGCGATCTGCCACGCGCATCACCGGCAGTCCCGGCAGGCGCTGGCGCGTGGGTATCAGCCGGCATGAGGGCGGGTGTGGGCGGTATTGGGCGCCGGGAGATTGGAGGGGCTTTGCCCCTCCAAGCCACCCCAGCAAAGGCCGAAAGGCCTTTGCAAACCTCCATTTGGCGCCGTGCTTCCGGGTCGGCCCGACCATCGAAACCCGCCTTTGCGCGCGGCGGACGTTGGAAGGTGATGGCGCGGCAGTTCTGCGCGGCGCCAAAGGATTGCGGTCCAGGATGCCCAGCATCCTGGCGGGGAGGTTCGGAGGGGCAGAGCCCCTCCGATCGCGCGCCATGATCGGCGCCTTGAAGGGCCGCGTGGACTCTACGCATGAGGGCGGCTGCGTCTTCGACGTGAACGGTGTCGGCTACCTGCTGTCCTGCTCGCGCAAGACGCTCGATGCCCTGGCCGGGCGGGACGGCGTGCAGCGGCTGTTGGTGGAAACCCGCGTCAGCCAGGACGCCATCACGCTCTACGGCTTCGCCGACGCGGCGGAGCGCGAGGCCTTCCGCGCGCTGATCGAGGTGAAGACGGTCGGCCCGCAGAAGGCGCTGATCGTGCTGTCCTCGCTGTCGCCCGACGGGCTTGCGCGCGCCATCGCGGGCAAGGAGCGCAAGCGGCTGTCGGAGGTGAAGGGCCTCGGCGCGGCTACGGCGAACCGCATCGTCGACGAGCCGGCGATGCAGAAATGGGCGGTCGGCCGAGCGACGCCGGACGCGGATGGCGAAGGCGTGCTGCCCGCTGCGGCGCCGGAAGCGGGCGCGGAAGCCGATGCGGTGTCGGCGCTGGTCAATCTCGGCTGGAAGCAGCCGCAGGCGGCGGCGGCCATCGGCCGTGTCGCGAAGCGGCTGGGTGAAGGGGCGACGCTCGACGCGCTGATCCGCGACGGGCTCAAGGAGATGGCGCGGTGAGCGGCGACCGCATCACCGACCCCGAGCGCCAGGGTGACGACTACGGCGAGCACGCGCTGCGCCCGCAGACCATCGCCGACTTCACCGGGCAGCAGTCGTTGCGCGAGAACCTCTCGGTCTTCATCGCCGCGGCGAAGGCGCGGGCCGAGCCGATGGACCATGTCCTGTTCCACGGCCCGCCGGGGCTCGGCAAGACGACGCTCGCGCAGATCGTCGCGCGGGAACTGGGCGTGGGCTTCCGCGCGACGTCGGGGCCGGTGCTGCAGCGGTCGGGCGACCTCGCTGCGATCCTGACGAACCTGCAGCCGCGCGACGTGCTGTTCGTGGACGAGATCCATCGACTCCAGCCGGCGATCGAGGAGACGCTGTACCCGGCGATGGAGGATTTCTGCCTCGACCTGATCATCGGGGAGGGGCCGGCGGCGCGCACGGTGCGCATCGACATCCCGCCCTTCACGCTGATCGGGGCCACGACGCGCGCCGGGCTGCTGGCCACGCCGCTGCGCGACCGCTTCGGCATTCCCCTGCGGCTGATCTTCTACACCGCCGAGGAACTGCACGGCATCGTCAGCCGCGGCGCGCGCAAGCTCGGATTCCCGCTTTCGGAAGACGGTGCGATGGAGATCGCGAAGCGCTCCCGCGGGACGCCGCGCATCGCCGGCCGCCTGCTGCGCCGGGTGCGCGACTTCGCCATGGTCCAGGGCCAGGACGCCGACCGGGCCATGGTCGATGCCGCGTTGCTGCGGCTGGAAGTGGACGCCCTCGGCCTCGATGCGATGGACCGGCGCTACCTCCGCCGCATCGCCGAGCATCATGGCGGGGGTCCGGTCGGTATCGAGACCCTGTCCGCGGCGCTGGCCGAGGGCCGCGATACGCTCGAGGAAGTGGTCGAGCCCTTCCTGATCCAGGAGGGGCTGGTATTGCGCACGCCCCGCGGGCGAATGCTGGGCGAAGCCGGATGGCGTCACCTCGGGCTGGCGCCGCCAGCCTCGATGGTGGCGCAGCTCGACCTGTTGCGGGACACGGATGCGTGAGCGATCTGGCGCCGAAAACGGACGATAGGGTCCATCGATACAACCTCCGGGTGTATTTCGAGGACACCGATGCCGGGGGAATGGCCTACCACGCCCGATATCTCCACTGGGCGGAACGGGCGCGCACGGAATCATTGCGTGACATAGGCTTGCCGCATCAATTTATGATCGAACGTCACAATGCGATGCTGGTGGTGCGTCGCATCGAAGTGGAGTATTGGCGGCCCGCCCGCCTCGACGACCCCGTGGTCGTGGAGACCGCAATCCTGCGGGTGACCGGCGCCCAGATCCTTCTCAGCCAGACCGTCCGCGCGGCGGCCGGAGGGGAGGATGGCGCGCCGGGCGAGCGGCTGGCGGGGCTGAAGGTCGGCCTGGTCTGCGTCGGTCAGAGGTCGTTGAAGCCCGTGCCTCTGCCCGAGCCATGGCGAAGTGTTCTGCGGGACCTGGTCGTGCCGGCGGCGGCCGGCTGACGGTTCCGATGGGTGGTGCAGGCGGCCCCGGCCGCAGACGCTCCGAACGGGGCGGGAAAGGAGATCTGGCGTGAACGGTGTGACGGCTGAGGCGCTGGGGCAGGCTGCCCACGACCTGTCGCTCTGGGGGCTCTTCCTCCAGGCCGACTGGATCGTGAAGACGGTAATGATCGGCCTGCTGCTCGCGAGCATCTGGGTCTGGGCGATCGTCTTCGACAAGGTGACGAGCCTGCGCCGCGCCAACAAGGCCGCCGATGCCTTCGAGGATCGCTTCTGGTCCGGCGGCAGCCTCGACGATCTCTATGCCAAGGAAGGCGAGGACCCGTCCCATCCGCTCGCTGCGGTGTTCGGATCGGCCATGCGCGAATGGCGCCGCTCGGCCGGGCCGGCGGCGCTGCTCGGTGGCGCCAAGGAGCGCGTGGAGCGCGCCATGTCCGTGACCATCGGGCGCGAGATGGAGCGCCTGGAACGCTGGATGGTCTTTCTCGCCTCGGTCGGCTCCGTCGCGCCCTTCATCGGCCTGTTCGGCACCGTCTGGGGCATCATGAATTCCTTCGCCGCCATCGCGGGCATGCAGAACACCAACCTCGCCGTCGTGGCGCCGGGTATTGCGGAGGCGCTGTTCGCGACCGCGATCGGCCTGGTCGCCGCCATCCCGGCGGTGCTGGCCTACAACAAGATCACGACGGACCTCGCGCGCTTCGCGGGCCGGATGGAATCCTTCGCGACGGAGTTCGCGGCCATCCTGTCCCGCCAGACCGAGGCGGCGGCGAACGACAAGGCCACCCCGGCCGTCTCGGCGGCGGAGTAGGGCCATGGCCGGGTCCATGATCGGCCGCGGCAACGGCCGTTCGCGCTACCGCCCCATGGCGGAGATCAACGTCACCCCGTTGGTGGACGTCATGCTCGTCCTGCTGATCATCTTCATGGTGGCGGCGCCGCTGATGACCGTGGGCGTGCCGGTGGACCTGCCGCGCACCGCCGCCTCGCCGCTCAACCAGGAAACCGAGCCGCTGACCATTTCGGTCGACCCGCAGGGCCGCGTCTTCCTGCAGGAGACCGAGGTACCGATGGAGAACCTGGTGCCGCAGCTGCGCGCCATCATGGCGAACCAGCCGCAGGGCCAGCCCGAGCGCCGCATCTTCGTGCGGGGCGATCGCGCCATCGCCTACGGCAAGGTGATGGAGGTGATGGGCACCATCGCCGCCGCCGGCTTCACCCGCGTGGCGCTTCTCGCGGAGCAGCCCGCCGGTGCGCCGGCCACCACGCCGGCACGGCCTGCCGCGCGGCCCGGCGCGCCTCCGGCGCCGCGCTGACGAAAGGGAGCGGAGGGGTGGGCCTGCCCGCCTGGACTGCACGGATGGACCTGAACCGCTGGGGCTGGGTCTCTGCGGGGCTGCACGCGCTGATTCTCGGGATCGGCGTGCTGTTCGTGCTGGCCCGCACCATCCCCGAACCCGAGGACCAGGGCATCGCCATCGAGCTGGTGACGCCTGGGCCGGCCCAGCTTGCCCAGGCGGATGTGCCGCGGCCGATTGCGGCACCGCCGACCCCCGACGCGCCCACCGAGCCGACGACGCCCGAGCCGCCGGCGCCCGAGCCGCCGCGCAACGCGCCGCCTGAACCGCCGCCACCACCCCCGCCGCCGC